>JAVJRK010000011.1:0-413120 GCA_040218445.1 Rhodospirillales bacterium
GACATGGAGGCCATGGGCGCGGTGCGTCTGAAAGACGTGGACGAAGCCCAGTCCGCCATCGTGCAGGTCGCCAAGAACCTGTCCGACAGCGGCGAGATCGTCATCGCCAGCGGCGACGAAGAAGGCGAACTGGTGTTCTAGTTCACCTTGCCCGGACCTTGGACATGGATTTCCCCGATCACCGGGCCAACAAGATTTCCCATATATGACCGGATACCACGGGGGGCGTGCCTTCGTGCAATGGGGACGGCCGAAAACCGATGGTGACCTCGCCCGACGGCATGTCCCAGGTCATACCCGCGCGGGTATGGCCGACCTCGAAATCCAAAAGCAGTTCATCGCTCGACACGACACCGCCTTCGACGATGAAGTCCATGGAAGCCCGCCCTAGGGCGATCGAGCGTTTGTTCTGGTCCACGGCTTTCTGCAAGGCCGAGCCGAAAACCTTTCCTTCCGACAATGCCACCCGGCCGCTGCCGGACACGGCCCGTAACATTTCAGGCCCGCTACCGCCCACAGCCAGAGCCTCCACATTGCCATGCAGCCGACCCGCCAATCCGTGCCCGCCCGAAAGCCCCGCCGTCATCAACGCGGCGTCAATATCGCTTACCGACGCCGAAAGGGATAATGCGGTCTTTCCTTCGTTGGCCGTTGCCTCGGCCCGGGCACTGACCGTTCCGCCGAACAGGGGAAGAGAGCCGACTTCGAGCGCCAAATTCGGCTCTCCCGGCCTCCAGGATAATCCCATGGCCCCTCCCCCGAACTCCATGCCGGGGGCTAAAAGCCGCGCCCATTTGATGCGTCCGCGTCCGCCCACGGCATATCGTCGCACCTTGCCCGCCGATGTCGGGTCGATCAATCCGGCAATCCGCGCCGCAGCCGCCATGTGGCGCAGGTCCAATGCTCCGGCTTCCAGGTCCAGATCGACCAGCGGCACCTTGTCGTCCAGGTCGGCACTGATCCGCCCCGCGAAATCGGAGGCCCCAAAAATCAGGCTGCGAATTGCCGCCTCGATCCGCCCGCCTTTGACATCCACCTGCATGCGGGCGGATGCCTGCCCGATAAGTTTTTTCGGTAACGGCGGCCAGATGGCCGTCAGGGCTCCTGGGTCATCAACGTCAAGGTCGATTGCCGCACTCGCCGACCAGCGTCCCCGATGTGCGACGGTACCGCGCATAAGAAGGCTGCCTGGTGCCGCATCGACCATGACCTGAAAGGGAACGCGGATACCGTCCCGGAAATCCCCAAGCCGGCGCAATTCCGTTTCGATATAAATCGGCTCGCCCTTCAACCGTGCGTCGCCTCTCAATCGCAGGACCTTGCCTTCGCTTCCACGTGTCGTTCCCGCATCCAGCGAAATGGAGTCGAGAGTCAGATCACGATCCAACCGGGCATCCGTGAAACGGAAGGTACCGCCCTTAACCGTCAGGGCTGTAATCTCGCCACCGGGAAAGCCGGCCATGGAAATGGCCGGTTGGCCGGGAACTGACGGCTCACCATCCAGGCGGGGTTTTCCCCGGATGCTCCAATTGTCGGCACCATCCGAACCGCGATCGAACCGCAGACTGGGCCGCACCAGAACCAAACGTCGCGCATGAACGGCTCCCCGCGCCAATGCCCACAGGCTCAAGTCCGCTTCGAGACGCGCAATCCGCATCAACGGCGGGCTGTCGACCGGCACGAACCGTTCACTCGGCAAGCGGATGACAATATCGTCGGCGTCTACGCCCGGCGTGCCCCAAAACCGCAGCCTGGCCGAGCCTTTGACTTCGACTTCATAGCCTGTAACCCATCCGCCGATGATCGCAACGATACGCTCCGCACCGACCAAAATCGGCACCGCGGCGACACAAAGCGTCACCGCGGCCGCCACCCCCATCGCAATGGTCAGCCGAACGACGGCACGCGACCCGCCGCCATCCTCCCCGGTTATGTCCATGGGGTCGGCCAAAACGCCCTACCCTTTCCTGCCCGATAACCTGATTACGATCATCAGGACTTGCGGATGACGATAATGAAATCCGAACCTTCGGTTCGGTTTTCCTCAAGGGTATATCCCGTAGCCGCGCAGAATTCCTCGAAATCCTTGGGTGCGCTGGGGTCCGTCGCCAGAACGGTCAGGGTGTCACCCGCAGTCAGCGGTTTCATGGCCTTTTTCGCCTTCAGCACGGGAAGCGGACATTTCAAGCCCCGCGCATCCAATGTATCCGCCATGTCTTCCCCCGATCAGTTGAGATGCCTGCATTTTTCGGGATGCAACGCGCCACCGCAAGACCATTCAGCCATGGAAGGCGAACAATCGCAGCAAATTATCGGGTTCCAGGGGTTTTCTAACCGCGGCAGCGGGTCTACAACGGCCCGCCGGGATCGGCCATGATGCGTTCGAGCGCCCGGCATTCCGTATTTGATTCCCTTTTTATCCGTCAGGACCCTGATTTGGATATTTATATGCCCATCGCCGAATTGTCGGCGAATGTCCCCCTGATTTTTGCCGTCGGCGCCGGTGTGGGGTTTCTGTCCGGATTGTTCGGTGTCGGCGGCGGCTTTCTTATGACGCCGCTGCTGTTCTTTATCGGCATTCCTTCGGCCGTCGCGGTCGCCACCGGGGCGAGCCTGATCGTCGCCGCATCGATTTCCGGCGTGTTGGCGCATTGGAAGCGCGGCAATGTGGATTTCCGCATGGGCGGATTTCTGCTTGCCGGCGGGGTCGTGGGATCATCGGTCGGGGTGTGGCTGTTCACGGTCCTCCGTGAATTGGGTCAGATCGATCTGGTCATCCGTGTTTGTTATGTGGTGTTCCTGGCGCTCATCGGCGGGCTGATGCTGTCGGAAAGCCTGCGCGCCATATTGCGGAAGAAAAAGAAACAATCCCGCCGGGTACATGTGCATAACTGGATGCACGGTCTGCCGTTAAAGGTCCGGTTCCGCCGTTCACGGCTGTACATCAGCGCCCTGCCGCCCCTGTTGGTCGGTCTGTTTGTCGGCCTGCTGGCCGGTATCATGGGCGTGGGCGGCGGCTTCGTCATGGTTCCGGCAATGATTTATGTGCTCGGCATGCCGACCTCGGTCGTCGTCGGCACCTCGCTTTTCCAGATCATCTTCGTCTCCGCCAATGTGACGATCCTTCAATCGGCAACCAATCAGACGGTCGATATCGTTCTGGCCTTGATCCTGTTGTTCGGCGGCGTGATCGGCGCCCAGTTGGGCGCACGGGCAGGCGCCAAGATAGAAGGCGAACAACTTCGCGGCATGCTGGCGCTGGTCGTTCTCGCCGTCTGTGCAAAACTGACCTACGACCTGGTGATCCAGCCTGATGAATTGTTTTCGGTCATGGAAATTGCCCGCTATTGAGGCGGGCGAATGGGTTCCGGTGAGATTTATGTCCCGATTTGCGGAAAATCGCCGACTTTCAGTCAATTAAGGGTTTTACAGTAATGAGTGCTATATTATTACTTCCTGTGGGGGCACAGGATTCCCTTGTAATTTCACACGGTTACTCTCCTGGCCTACCGTCGCAACGCGTTATTCCCGCCGGGACACAAAGTTGGATATCTATCTTCCCATCGCCGAGATGTCGGTCAATGTATTCGCGATCTTCGGCATGGGCGCGGGTGTGGGATGTTTATCGGGTCTGTTCGGCGTCGGCGGCGGTTTCCTGATGACGCCCCTTTTGATCTTTACCGGCATTCCCCCCGCCGTCGCCGTCGCGACCGAGGCCAATCAGATCGTGGCCGCATCCGTTTCCGGCGTGCTGGCGCATTGGAAGCGCGGCAACGTCGATCTGAAAATGGGCATGGTCCTGTTGGTCGGCGGCGTGATCGGCTCGTCCGCAGGTGTCTGGCTGTTCACCTTCCTGCGCGAATTGGGCCAGGTCGATCTGGTGATCAAGCTTTGCTACGTGGTGTTCCTATCCATCATCGGAGCGCTGATGCTGGTCGAAAGCACGCGCGCGATCATGGCGCGAAAACGCGACGTACCGAAACGCCAACACACCCACAACTGGCTGCACGGCCTGCCGTTTAAAATGCGGTTCAGAAAATCGCGGCTGTATATCAGTGCGCTTCTGCCGCTGGGCATCGGCATCTTCGTTGGCCTGCTGGCGGCCATCATGGGGGTGGGCGGTGGCTTCGTGATGGTTCCGGCGATGATTTACCTGCTCGGCATGCCGACCTCCGTCGTTGTCGGCACCTCCCTGTTCCAGATCATTTTCGTGACCGCGAACGTGACGGTACTGCAATCCGTAACCAACCAGACGGTCGATATCGTTCTGGCATTGATCCTTCTTTTGGGTGGGGTCATCGGCGCGCAGATTGGTGCGAAATTCGGCGGAAAAATCCGCGGCGAACAGCTGCGCGGCATGCTGGCGCTGATTGTGTTGGCGGTCTGCGCCAAGCTGACCTACGACCTGGTCGTGACGCCGCAAGACCTGTTCAACATCGGTTTGGGGGGACACTGATCATGAGGCGTCTCCTGACCCTGCTGATCCTTGCCGCGGCACTTGCCCTTCCCGGCCATGCGCATGCACGGGACATCACCATCGACCTGACGGACCCGATCGTATCGATCACCACCGGCTTCACGGGCACGGACTTATTGCTTTACGGCGCAGTCAAGGAGCCCGGCGACATCGTGGTCGTCGTGCGCGGCCCGGCCCGGGACGAAGTCGTGCGCCGCAAGGAAAAGATCATGGGCGTGTGGGTCAACAGCGACGAACTGGTGTTCGACAAGGTCCCCACATTCTATCGCGTGGCAAGCAACCGGCCGCTTGACGAGTTTCTGAACGCAAACGACGCGGACCGCCTGCAGATCGGCCTGGGCAATCTCGACCTGCGTGCCAAGGCATTGGGACAGCTTCTTCCCGAAGCCCCCTATGAATTCCGTGAAGGCCTGATCCGCAACCTGCAACGCCTGGGTCTTTACATGACCAAGGTGGACAATGTGGTGTTCCTGTCGGAACAGTTGTTCCGCACCCGTCTTAGATTTCCGGCCAACGTTTCCGTCGGGACATTCACCGTCGAAGTCTACCTGTTCGACGGCGGAAAGCTGCAGTCGACGGCGACCACGCTTTTGACCGTCCGTAAGTTCGGGGTCGAAGCCCAGGTCTTCGACTTCGCCCATCGTTACTCGCTCGCCTACGGCGTGCTTGCCGTGATCATTGCGGTGGTGGCAGGATGGGCTGCAAACGCGGCCTTCCGAAAGGGATAATCCCATGACCGACGACGCCAAACAGACAACCGGCGCCGGCTCCGTCGACGACGAACAGCTGACTTTCCTGTGCGTCGTCGACCGGACGGAGGAAATGTCCCGTGCCGTGCGCTTTGCCTGCCTGCGCGCGCGCAATGCGAACCGCCGTGTGGCGCTTTTGTATGTGACGGAGCCCGCGGAATTTCAGCATTGGATGGCCATCGGCGAACGCATGCGCGAGGAAGCCCGCGAGGAAGCAGAAGAAATGGTCCAGGCCGTGGCATCGGTGGTGCAGCGCCTGACCGGCAAAATTCCCCCCATCTACATCCGCGAAGGCAAAGTCGCCGACGAATTGATCAAGCTGATCGACGAAGAGGATTCCATCGCCCTGCTGGTCCTGGGTGCGGCGACGGGCGGCGAAGGCCCCGGCCCGCTGATCGAAACGCTGGTCGAAAAACAGGCCGGCCGGCTGCGTGTGCCGATCACCATCGTGCCCGGCAACCTGTCAGACGCGCAGCTCGACGCGATCTGCTGATCACATCGTGCAATTCGTCACCTATGTGACAGCGAAACCATTCCTCCGACATTTTCTGGCCCCATTCCCAAGTGATCCTTTGATCCTGGCCTGCATCGGTTGGCCGGACGCACGCGAAGGAGGAGAGTGAGCCATGAGCAACGGAACCCCCACAAGCTTTCCCACCGTCCATATCGTCGACAGGGTCCGGCACCTTGCCGGGTTCTCGCCGTTGCGACCGGGGAATGAGCCCTTGTTGGAAGAGGTTATGTCCGACCCGATCATCCGGCAGGTGATCGCCGCCGACAATCTGAGCGAACGCGATGTGCGCCGCACGATACAGCGTGTGCAGTCCGGGTTACGCCTGCAGAATTAACGAAACTCTGGACTGGGCCCGGGATAATCCGGCTGCGCTTCGGGCCCAGCCAGACGAAAGGCCTCCAAATCCGCACAGGCGGCGTCGACTTCCAAGATCAAGGGGAACTTATCCAACGCAAAGCCATACCAACGCGCGTTGAACAGCACGGGCACCAAGTAAATATCGGCAACGCTCGGGCCGTCGCCGAAACAGAACGCCGTCTTGCGCGACCGCTGCCGCAGCATCGTCTCCAGCGTCGTCAGGCCTTCGCTGATCCAATGAGCGTACCAAGCCATGGACTTTTCCTCACTCCAACCTTCGCTGTCGACCAGATAATCGCGCACCCGGTGATTATGGATGGGGTGAATTTCGCAGGCGACGAATTGAGAAAACGAAATGGCGTCCATCCGGTCCTTCGGATCGTCCGGATAAACGGATGGGTCCGGATAGGTTCTCTCCAACCAATCGATGATCGCCGTCGATTGACTGAAGACCCGGCCATCGATTTCCATCGCGGGCAGGAGCCCCTGCGGGTTGACGCGCCGATAGTCCTCGGACTGCATATTTTCGACGGCGATATACTCGTAGGGCACATTTTTCAGGTTGAGGGTGGTTCGAACCCGTTGCCCGGCGGAATTCCGGTAACGGGAATAGAGTTTGATCGTCATGTTGTTGCTTCCTCAATTCGCGGGGCCGGACCATTTGTCGAGAGCCCGTTTCAGATCTTCGAAATGCCGGGTCATCACGGCACCCGCCTGCTCCGGCGAGCGTGACCGGATGGCCCTGGCAATCGGCCAATGTTCTTCCTGCAAGCCCTTCCATTCCTCGATGGGCACGGCTTCCTTGAAATCGAGGGCGCGGTATTCCTCAAGCGCCCGAAGAATCATCTGCGCCAGATAATCGTTGCCCGATGCCAGGGCGACGGCCGCATGGATTTCCATGTTCAGGTCCGTGTCCAGGGAATCGGATGCTGCCATTTCGCCCATCAGGATGATCGGGCGCTCGATCGCTTGAATTTGTTCCTCGCTGGCATTGGCCGCCGCCAATCGAGCCGCCTGCACTTCCAGCAACGCCCGCACTTCCCATATCTGCAGCAGGGATTCCCGCCGGTCGATCAAGTGTCGGCGGCGAATATCCGTCGCATCCAGTGCCCGGGTAGACCTCACATAGCGCCCGTCACCATGGCGGCTTTCGACGATCCCCTGTGACTGCAGCACGCGAAAAGCTTCCCGCAGGACCGGACGGCTGACCTGCCAACGTTCCGACAACACCCGCTCGGGCGGAAATTTATCGCCCACTTGCAAGGCGCCGGATTCGATCAGCCCCATGATCTGATCGATGATCGACTGATGACGCAGGATCGCCTTGACCGGTGAAAACGGCAGGCCCGGCTCCGTGTTTTCTGGGCTTTCAACCATCATATGCTCTCCGTCGATGCGATCCGGCAGGCAACCCTGCCCGCGCTTCGCGTCAGTGTACAAAATGCCAACCGAAACAAAAATTGAATAACATAGCTAATTGAATTGCCCAATTATTGTAAGGCAGATAGCTTTCCCACATCGACCCTCATCCATCCCATTCGATGCAAAGGAGCACCCGACGATGGCGCAAACCCAGGAACAGGCAATCGAGGAAATGACCGCGGCCCTGGCGGGCGAAAAGATGCCCGACTGGTCCGTGCGGCAACGTCTGGCCGTGGGGTGCCGGATTCTGGCCGCACATGGTCACGGCAGCGGCCTGGCCGGGCAGTTCACCGCACGGGGGGACGAGCCGGACACCATGTGGACCCTGCCCTATGGTCTGGGGTTCGAACAGGCGACGGCCTCCGATTACCTTCTCGTCGACCGCGACCTGAAGGTCATCCAAGGAAAAGGCACGCCGAACATGGCCAATCGCTTCCACATCCATGTCTACCGCGCCCGCCCTGACGTACACTCCATCGTCCACACCCACCCGCCCTATTCATCGGCCCTGTCGATGATCGGCAAGCCCTTGCAGGCCGCACATATGGATACGATGGCGTTCTTCAACGACGTCGCGCATCTGCCCCACTGGCCGGGTGTGCCGTTCGGTGACGAAGAAGGCGAAATCATCACCACGGCGATGGGCGATAAATCGGCGATCCTGCTGGCCCATCACGGCCAGCTCTGCGCCGGTAACACCGTCGAGTCCGCCTGCGTCATGGGGGTTTTCTTCGAACACGCAGCGCGCATCCAACTGGCGGCCATGGCGGCAGGGGATATTCAGGATGTTGATCCGGAACTGGGCAGACTTGCCCATGATTGGCGCCACAAACCGGAAGCGATGAACGTCACGTTCCGGTATTTCGCGCGTACCGTCCTGGAACAGGCCGGCCACCCCTTGAGTTGATTTGATCGTTGATCAGGCGGCGGCTGTCCGCAGCGCCCCGATGGTGGCTGAATAGTCGTCGCCCTTGAACACGGCGCTGCCGGCAACTAGCACGTCCGCCCCGGCGTCGACCACGGACTTAATCGTGTCCGTGTTCACGCCGCCGTCGACCTCAAGCTCGATATCCCGGTCGCCGATCATCTCGCGGATGCGCGCGATCTTGGGCAACTGCGATGCCATGAAGCTTTGCCCGCCGAAGCCCGGATTAACGGACATCACCAGGATCAGGTCCAGCCGATCAAGTACGTATTCAATGACCGTTTCCGGCGTGCCGGGGTTAAGCGACACCCCGGCCTTTTTACCTAAGTCCTTGATCGCCTGCAGCGAGCGGTCAAGGTGCTTATCGGCCTCGGCATGGACCGTGATGATATCGGCCCCAGCATCGGCGTATTCCTTCAGGTATGGCTGTGCCGGGTCGATCATCAAATGCACGTCGAGCGGCTTTGCCGTATGCGGGCGGATCGCCTTCACCACCATGGGGCCAATGGTCAGGTTGGGCACGAAGTGCCCGTCCATCACATCGACATGGACGTAGTCGCATCCGGCCGTATCGATCGCCCTGATTTCCTCGCCCAGGCGGGCGAAGTCGGCAGACAAAATGGAGGGCGCGATTTTGACGGTTCGGCTCATCTCCGCCCTCCTGTCATCCAGCCGCGTTAAGCGGCCTGCTCCGCTTCGCCGGCATAAGTCCCGGCGCAGGCGGCGCTGTTCAACTGCGCGCGCTTCAGCAACGCGGCTTGCGCAGCGCCGACATTGTCGGCCTTGCCCAGCCATGCTTTCAGCGCGGACTGCTGCAGCGCGCGGCCATAGGAATAGCTGAGCGCCCAGGGAAGCGGACCGTGATTGGCGTTCATGGCGTTGAGGTTGCGGGTCGCTTCCTCTTCCGACTGACCGCCGGACAGGAACATGATCCCCGGCACGGCCGTCGGCACGCAACGCTTCAACACCTTCACGGTGCGCGCGGCGATTTCGTCGGTGGACGCCTGCTGCGGGCAGTCCGACGCCGAAATGATCATGTTCGGCTTCAGGATCGTGCCTTCAAGCTGCACACCCTGCAGAAACAGCTCGTGATAAACCGCTTCCAGGGTCTTGGTTGTGACCTCTTCGCAGACGTCGATGCTGTGCTTTCCGTCCATCAGGACTTCCGGTTCGACGATCGGCACCAAGCCGCCTTCCTGGCAGATGCGGGCATAGCGCGCCAAGGCATGGGCGTTGGTGTGGATGCAATAATCCGACGGCATGCCGTCGCCGATGGTGATCACCGCCCGCCATTTGGCAAAGCGCGCCCCCAGTTCGACGTATTCGGCAACCCGTTCCGGCAGGCCGTCCAGCCCTTCGGTCAGTTTTTCATCGGGGCTACCAGGCAATGCCTTGGCACCGCCATCGACCTTGATGCCGGGAATGATGTTTTCCGCCTGCAGCAACTGCACCAGGGTGGTGCCGTCATCGGCCTTCTGGCGGATGGTTTCATCATAAAGAATGGCGCCGGAAATGAACTTGCCGACACTCTTGGTGCGGAACAGCAATTCACGGTAATCGCGCCGCGCGGTTTCGGTCGATTCAACACCGATGGAATCAAACCGTTTCTTGATCGTGCCGGTGCTTTCGTCGGCGGCCAGCAGCCCCCGGTGATTGTCCACCATTTCCCGCGCTGTCGCGGCCAAAACATCGAGGTTCATCGTTTGTCCCCTGCTATCCCTTGCTTTCCCTAGCTGATACGTGACTTTGCTTCGGCAACCACAGCCTCGGCCGTGATCCCGAAGTGTTTATAAAGATCGCCCGCCGGTGCGGACGCACCGAACCCGGTCATCCCGACGAACCCGCCGTCGGCGCCGATGTAACGATCCCATCCCTGGCGCACGGCCGCTTCGACGGCGACACGCGCCGTGCCGGCCCCCAAAACCGTTTCGCGGTATTGGGCGTCCTGCGCTTCGAACAGTTCCCAGCACGGCATAGAAACAACCGCTGTGCCGATGCCTTCGCCCTCAAGGGCTTCCTTGGCCGCCATCGCGATCGAAACTTCCGACCCCGTGGCCAGCAACGTGACCTTGCGCTCGCCGGCAGCATCCGCCAGCACGTAGCCACCCTTGGCCGATTTGTTTTCGGCCTCGGCCTCCTTGCGCAACAGCGGCACGCCCTGGCGGGTCAGCACCATGCCGGACGGCCCGTCCGAACGTTCGACCGCCAGTTCCCAGCATTCCGCCGTTTCGATCGGATCGCAGGGCCGGAACACGGCGAAGTTGGGCATGGCCCGCAGGCTGGCCAGCGTTTCGACCGGCTGGTGGGTGGGGCCGTCTTCGCCCAGACCAATGGAATCATGGGTCAGCACGTAAACCACCCGCTGTTCCATCAGCGCCGACAGGCGGATGGCGCCACGCATGTAGTCGGCGAACACCAGGAACGTCCCGGCATAGGGAATGAACCCGCCGTGCAGCGCGATCCCGTTCATGGCGGCGGCCATGCCGTGTTCACGCACGCCGTAATACATATAGCGGCCGGAGAAATCCTCGGGCGTGACCGGTTCCAACCCCTTGGCCTTGGTATTGACGGACCCGGTCAAATCGGCGGAGCCGCCGATCAGTTCGGGAATGGCCTCGCACAGATAATCCAGGAACTTTCCCGAAGCCTGACGCGTCGCCCATTTGGGCGCCTCGTCCTGGACCATTTTCTTGTAGTCCAAAACGGCCTGTTTCCAGCCGTCGGGAAGATCGCCTTTCACCCCTCGCTCGAACGTCGCCTTGTCGGCGGAGCCATCCAAACGTCCTTGCCATCCGGCGCGGGCTTCCGCACCCCGGCCACCGGTGGCGCGCCAGGCAGCCAGCACATCGCCCGGAACCTGAAACGGCGCATGCGGCCATCCCATCTTTTCCCGGGCCAAGGCCAATTCCTCGTCGCCCAGAGGGGCGCCATGGGTGCCGGACGTTCCCTGCTTATTGGGCGCGCCGTAACCGATGATGGTCCGGCAGGCGATCATGGAGGGTGTGTCGGTTTTCTGAGCTTTCTCGATGGCCGCCGCGACGGCGTCCGGGTCGTGTCCGTCAACGGCCTGAACGTCCCAGCCCGAAGCCTTGAAACGTGCGGCCTGATCATCGGACACGGAAAGGTCCGTGCCGCCGTCGATGGAAATCTGGTTGTCGTCCCAAAGAACGATCATCTTGCCCAGCTTGAGGTGCCCGGCCATGGAAATGGCTTCATGGCTGATGCCTTCCATCAGGCAGCCGTCACCGGCCAAAACATAGGTGTAATGATCGACCAGATCATCGCCGAACCGGGCATTCTGAAGCCGTTCGGCCAGCGCCATGCCGACGGCGGTGGCAATGCCCTGCCCCAGCGGCCCGGTGGTCGTCTCGATCCCCGGCGCATGGCCGTATTCGGGATGCCCCGCGGTCTTGGAGCCAAGTTGGCGGAAGTTTTCCAGCTCGCTCATCGGCATGCCGTCAAAGCCCGTCAAATGAAGCAGGCTGTACAGCAGCATGGAGCCATGCCCCGCCGACAAGACGAACCGGTCGCGGTCGGGCCAGTACGGGTCCGACGCATCGAATTTAAGAAACCGCGTGAACAGCACGGTCGCGGCATCGGCCATCCCCATGGGCATGCCCGGGTGGCCGGAATTGGCTTTCTGCACCGCATCGGCGGACAGAAAACGGATGGCATTCGCCAAGTCTTGGTGAGATACGGAAGAAGCGGCCGAGGCTTGCGCGGCCACGCTCGAACCGTTGTCTGGAGCCGTCATGGAAGTCTCCTGAAGCGGACGTCGCCGCCACCCGTCGGCCCAGGGAATCTGGCCGGATATCAGGATCGGGCGGCTGCGGCATGAATAGCCCGTCGCTGGGCCCAGGGCAAGCCGCCAAAAGGGGAAAAATCGGGGTTAACGGGGAAAACTTGTCGGTTCCCGCCCCGCCCCCTAAATTAAGAGCTCAAGACACCCGAAAACAAGGATGCCTGCCGTGCAAGTTCAACGTTCGATCGAGAGCAAATTGGCGGAAAACCTGACGCCCGACCACTTGGAAGTCGTCAATGAAAGCCATATGCATGCCGTGCCGCCCGGATCGGAAAGCCATTTCAAGGTCATCGTGGTGTCGCCCAGCTTCGACGGATTGAACCGAGTCAAACGCCACCAGGCCGTCAACGCCGTCCTGGCCAACGAATTGGCCGGCCCGATTCATGCGCTTTCTATGGAAACCTATACGGCGGACGAATGGCAGGCGCGCGGCGGACGTATTATGGAATCGCCCCAATGCATGGGCGGCTCCAAAGCCGAGGCCGGGTGAACGCCGGCAGAATATTGCTTCTTGCCGCTGCCCTGACCCTGGGCAGCACATTTCCCATCTTTGCCATGACGCCCGCGGAACGCTGTGCAGCCGCCGCACCGGCCGGCAAAGTTGATACGTGCCGCAAGGCACTTGCCCAACAACCGGACGATATCGGCATTCTGCGCAATCTCGCCCGTGCCCAGATCGAGGCCGCCGATTTTGACGGCGCCGTCGATACCTATGAACGGATCGCGGCCCTTCGTCCCGATGACCCGCAGGCCCACGAAGACCTTGCCGGCACGCTGGGCTTCATCCGCCAGTACGAACGCGCCGCCCGTGAAATGGAACGGGTCCTTGATCTGCGCACCCCCCGCCCCGCCGATTACCGGGTTCTCGCCATTATGTATTCCTATCTGAACAATCCGGGCTTGGCCGCGCAAATGACACGACTTGCCGCCGACATGGGCGACCCCATCGCCATGTTCGATCTGCGCGAATACTACCGTGACGGGTTCGGGGTCAAAAAAGATCTGGCCGCTGCCGTGGCCTGGACCGAACGGGCGGCGGAAACGGGCCACCTTGGCGCCATGGCCTTGTTGATCGACGTCTATCTGAACGGCCTTTATGGACAGGCGGTCGATGAAGACCGTGCCGTGCGATGGGCCGAGAAACTCCGCGCTCAGGAACAAAACCACTGAGGTAAAAGCACTGCCCGTCGCCGTAATATGCTGCATTGCAAAATTATGGCTTGAAATTTCGCCACGCCGGGACGATGTTGAGCGCTCATGTTCAACACGGGCGCCGGCCCGGTTTTTTTTACGCCTAACCGGAACCGTTATTCTGTTAAAAATCAGAGAGCCATTCTCATGATGACCTTTCTCCGCATGCTCCCCCGACTGCCCATCCAGATGTTCGCTGCCCTGGCCCTTGTTATGGCCGCAGCCGCCCATCCCGCCGCCGCACAGCAAGGCCCCATGCCTGTGACCGTGGCCAAGCCATTGGTCAAGAAAATCGTCGAATGGGACGAATACACGGGCCGGTTCGAAGCCACCAACCGGGTCGAAATTCGTGCCCGTGTTTCCGGTTTCCTCGAATCCGTGCATTTCAAGGACGGCGATCTGGTGGCCCAGGGAGACCTGCTGTTCGTCATCGACCCGCGCCCGTTCGAGGCCCAGCTTGATGTCTCCCGGGCGTCGCTGGAAGCCGCCAAAACCCGCCTCGATCTGGCGGAACGGGAATTTAAACGCGCCGACAGCCTGCTGAAACGCAACAACATTTCCCGCGAGACCTTTGATCAGCGCCGGGCCGAATTGGAAACCGCACGCACCACGGTTCTATCGACCCAGGCCCAGGTTCGCATCGCCCGCCTGAATTTGGAATTCACCCAGGTCAAGGCACCGATTTCAGGGCGTATTTCCGATGCCCGTGTCGATGTGGGCAACTTGGTCGAAGGGGGGTCCGCCCAGTCGACCCTGCTGACGACTCTGGTTTCCATCGACCCGATCCTGTTCACATTTTCCGCATCCGAATCGGAATTCCTTAAATATTCGCGCCTGCATGCCACCGGACAGCGGGAATCTTCCCGAGAAACGTCCAACCCGGTTTTTGTACGCCTGATGGACGAAAAGGAATTCAAGCGCGAAGGCCGCATGAGCTTCGTCGATAACGAACTGTCGCCCAATTCAGGCACCATTCGTGCCCAAGCCCGGTTCTCCAACCCGGACGGGTTCCTGGTGCCCGGCGTGTTCGGGCGCCTGCGCCTGATCGGCTCCGATGAATATGAAGCCATTCTCATTCCCGACGCCGCCGTGGTGTCGGATCAAAGCCAGAAACTGGTCATGACCGTCGATGGTGAGGGCACCGTCAAGGGCGTTCCGGTCGACCTGGGGCCCCTGCACAACGGCCTTCGCATCGTGCATGGCGGTATCGGCCCGGACGACAATATCGTCGTCAAAGGCATCCAACGGGCCCGTCCCGGCGGCAAGGTCATTGCCAAGGAAGCGGACATCCAGGAAGACGGTACAATTCTGGTTCGGTCGGGGTCCTGACGTCTCATGCGCTTTACACATTTCTTCGTCGATCACCCGATCTTCGCATCGGTCATTTCGATTCTCATCACCTTGTTGGGCTTTATCTCTTACCTGAGCCTTCCGGTCGCCCAGTATCCTGAAATCGCGCCGCCGACCATTCAGATTTCGGCAACCTACCCCGGTGCGTCGGCGGAAACCGTCGCCGCCACCGTGGCGACGCCGCTGGAACAGGAAATCAACGGTGTCGAGGGCATGCTTTATGCCAAGTCGGAAGCGACCGGCGACGGCGTGTTGAACCTGCAGGTCACCTTCAAACTGGGCACCAACCTGGATGACGCCCAGGTTCAGGTCCAGAACCGGGTCGCCATCGCCGAAGCGCGCCTGCCGGAAGAAGTCCGCCGTTTGGGCGTGACCGTGAAGAAAAGCTCGCCCGACCTGATGATGGTCATCCACCTGCTGTCACCGGACGGCACACGCGATCAATTGTACATTTCCAACTATGCCCGCACGCAAATCCTCGACCGTCTGGCCCGTATCGAAGGCGTAGGCGAAGCCCGCGTGTTCGCCGAACGCGCCTATTCCATGCGTGTCTGGCTGGACCCGGACCGCATCGCCAATTTCGGACTGACCGCGGGCGAAGTTGTCGCGGCATTGCGCCAAAACAACGTGCAGGTCGCATCGGGCATCATCAACCGCCTGCCCGTCCCCGAACCGTCAGCATTCGAATTGAATGTGGAAACCCAGGGGCGCCTGATCGCCCCCGAAGCGTTCGGCGACATCGTGGTCAAACGGGGCGACGGCACCAGCGTCGTGCGGGTGCGCGACATCGCGCGGGTCGAACTGGGGGCCCAGGACTACCAGACCACGGCCTATCTGGACCGCTCCACGGCCCTGCCCATCGTGATCATGCAGCGCCCGGGCTCCAATGCCCTGGAAACGGCCAAAGAAGTCATCGATACCATGGATGAATTGGCCCAGGACTTTCCCGCCGGCCTGAAACACACCATCGTCTACAACCCGACCGAATTCATCGCGCGTTCGGTCGAAGCCGTCTACACCACCATCGCCGAAGCGGTCATTCTGGTGGTCCTGGTAATCCTGATCTTCCTGCAGAATTTCCGCGCCGCCATCGTGCCCATCGTCGCCATTCCCGTGTCCCTGATCGGCACCTTCCTGGTCATGGGCATGCTGGGTTATTCGGTCAACAACCTGACCCTGTTCGGCCTGGTCCTTGCCATTGGGGTCGTGGTCGATGACGCCATCGTCGTTGTTGAAAACGTGGAACGATACCTTGCCAAGGGTTTGACGGCGCGCGAAGCGGCCCACAAAACCATGGACGAGGTCGGCGGCGCCATCATCGCCATGTCGCTGGTCCTGGTCGCCGTGTTCCTGCCGACCGGCTTCATTACCGGCATTTCCGGTCAGTTCTACCGCCAGTTCGCCATCACCGTCGCGACGGCGACGATCATTTCCATGATCGTGTCACTGACCTTGTCGCCGGCACTTTGCGCGCTGTTGCTGAAGGCCAACCACGGCGGAGCGGAACGCACGGGCGTGATGCGCATTTTGATGATGCCCATCGACAAGTTTTCTCAGGGATTCAACTGGGCATTCGAACGGCTGAACATCGCCTATGCTGAAGGCACCAAGCGGTTCGTGCGTAAGGCCGCCATCGTGCTGGCCGTCTATGCGGGCCTGTTGGGCCTGACGGTCTATGAGTTCAAGACCACGCCCACGGGCTTCATCCCCGAACAGGATCAGGGCTACCTGATCACGGTTGTCCAATTGCCGGCGGGATCATCCCTGGCACGCACGGACGAAGTCGTGCGCCGCGCCATCGATATCATCCTGGAGCACCCGGATGTGGAACACGCCGTGGGCTTCGCCGGGTTCGATGCCGCGACCTTCACCAATGCCCCGAACGGCGGTGCGATCTTCGTGCCCATGAAGCCGATCGCCGAACGCGACAAACGCGGGGCCACCGTCAACAAGGTCCTGGGTGAGTTGCAGGGACAGTTGTTCCAGATCCAGGATGCTGCCATCTTCCTGGTCGCCCCGCCGCCCGTGCGCGGCATCGGCCGCGGCGGGGGCTGGAAAGGCTATGTGCAGGACCGCCGCGGGCGCGGGATCGACGCCTTGCAAGGGGCCGCCCAAACGCTGGTTCAAGCGGCCAATCAGGAACCGGGCCTGACCCGGGTGTTCTCGCTGTTCAATTCAGCCACGCCGAAAATCTACGCCGACGTCGATCGGGTGAAGGCTGAAATGCTGGACGTACCCGTGGAACGCGTGCTTGAAGCACTCGAAGTCTATATCGGGTCGGCCTATGTCAACGATTTCAACTTCCTGGGCCGGACCTTTCGCGTGACGGCGCAAGCCGACGGCGAATTCCGGGACGAGCCGGGAGACGTAGCCAAACTGCGCACCCGTTCGACCAACGGCGAGATGGTGCCGATCGGTTCTGTCGCAACCTTCCACGACATCACGGGGCCCCACCGCGTACCACGATACAACCTGTATCCCGCCGCCGAGGTCCAGGGCGCCAAACTACCCAGTATCTCCACCAGCGAAAGCCTGGCCAAGGTCGAAGCTTTGGCGGAAAAGGTCCTGCCCGACGGTTTCAGCTTCGAATGGACGGAAATCGCCCTGCAGCAACAACTCGCCGGTGACACGGCGATGTTCGCCTTTGTCCTTGCCGTCGTGTTCGTGTTCCTGCTGCTGGCGGCTCTTTATGAAAGCTGGGCCCTGCCGCTTGCGGTGGTCCTGATCGTGCCCATGTGCCTGCTGGCGTCGATCGTGGGGCTTAATCTGCGGGGAATGGATTCCAATATCCTGGCCCAGGTCGGCTTCGTCGTGTTGATCGCTCTGGCCGCCAAGAACGCGATCCTGATCGTGGAATTCGCCAAACAGGGCGAGGAAGAAGGCATGACCGCCGCCGAAGCCGCAATCGCGGCGGCACATACCCGCCTGCGCCCGATCCTGATGACCTCCTTCGCCTTCATCCTGGGGGTGGTGCCGCTGATGATTGCCGATGGTGCGGGGGCGGAAATGCGCCAGGCACTGGGGACAACCGTGTTTTCCGGCATGGTCGGCGTCACGTTCTTCGGATTGATCTTCACGCCCACGTTCTACGTCGTATGCCGCTGGATGGCCGATCGTCTGCGCGGTCTCTTGCGCCGTGAACCGCCGCCGGCCTGAGGCAATTAATTCGGGCTGGAAGTTTCGTCGGGCAGCGGTTCGTAATCGAAATCATAGGCCACGATGATATGACCGACTGAACCGTCCGGCCCGGCAAGGGGCAGATAAGCCGCTTCATAGGGCGTGGGCAGGTTTTTCTCGACCGCCTGTACGTAGCCGACAAAACGGACCGGCGCGGCGGCCTCCATTGCCCGCCGATAACGGGCTAAAATCAAGCCTGTCGCACGGGGATTGTACGTGTCGCTGATCAGTTTTCCTGTCGCCTCAATGCCCAACACCGCCGTCGCTGCCGTGCCAGAAAACCGACACCGAAACTCGCGGCCCCCATCAACCACATCCCGAACGATGATGTGCGGAGCAATTGTGTAGATATCGATCAGTTGGATATCTGTCCAAGCAGGAAAAGCCCGATCACCCGTCACACCCCGCCAGTATTCGAGCATCATCTGTGAGATCGGAGACCTGAACGCCTCCGTCACGCTAATCCCGCTCGCCGTTCCGGTCGTGTCGTCGTCCGCCATCTGGATACACCTTGAACTCAGGAGTATTGATTATTGCATACAAAGGAAATCATTTGCGGGCGCAAAGCGGATGCCCCGCCGATCATGGCCCGCTGATTTCATTGGGCTGCGGTTCGTATTCGAAGTCGTGCACGGAAAGGATATGGGCAATCGTGCCGCTATCGCCATCCAACGGCAGGGTGACGGACTCGAACCCGGTCGGCAGGTTTTTTTCCACCGTTTTCAGAAACCCGACGATCCTAAGCGGCCCACCTGCATCGATGGTCGCCCTATACCGTTTCAACATGATCTGGGCACCGGCGGGTGCGTAATTTTCCGATAGAAGCCCGCCCGTCAGGTCGAAGCCCGTGACCTCGGCCAATCCGGTGCCGCAGAACCGGCAGCGGAATTCACGGCCGTCATCAACCACGTCACGGACGGTGATGAACGGAGCAATATCGTACAGATCGATGAGATTAATGTCGTGCCATGTCGGGCGCACCCGATCCCCCGCCTTGTCGCGCCAGTAGGCCAACAGGCGCCGGCATTTCGACGACACGAAGGCCTCATCGTCAGCCGCGGCGAACCGCGAGGCCGTTTGCCTGGAGTCTAATTCCGTCAATTGAGCGCAATACCATCTGTCTGCGTGAAGCTATACAGTTTTATGCACCAAATACAGGCACCTGCAAAGCCGCCAGATGGCTAGGTATTCAACTCAAACTTCGGGTTTATGCGCTTCTTCGACCGAAGGCTCATAAGAAAAATCCAGCACCATCATAACGGTCCGCACGCCTTCCCCGTCCCCGCCGACAGGCAACATCACGCATTCAAATCCGGTCGGCAGGTTACGTTCGACCACACGAACGTAGCCGACCACGCGTACGGGTGCGTCTTTCTCGACCACAAGACGGTAGCGTTCCAGCATCATATCGCGGCCGGCATCGTCATAGACATCGCCCAGCCGCCGTCCCGTGGGATCCATGCCGAGAATTGCCACAAGCCCGGTCCCGCAGAACCGGCAAAGAAAATCCCGCCCACCGTCAACCGCGTCGCGGACCATCATGTTGGGCGCGATATCATAGATATCGATCAGGTTGATATCCGGCCATGCCGGGTGGCGGCGAGCACCGGCCTTTTCCCGCCAATATTGAAGCAGCCGGCGTGTCATGGGGGCTTGGAACATATGGTCGTTCCCGGCCTCGTAGAACCGGGAATACATCAGATGGCTTCGGCTTTCGTTCTGCTGCACACAACGCCTCCCCTAACCGCCCCTTGATGGCTCTCCGTCACTCATCCCTTATGCGGTCATGCTTTTCTGAACTTTACCCCCAGGGCTTGTTCGTAAATTCGGATCATGGAGCTTTTGGGCGCCATCCCGTATCCGGCTTCGATGGTACGGTCGTAAATTCCGGTCATGGCATCGGCCAGCGGCGTATCAGCACCCGTGTCCTTGGCCAGACTTTGCACGTTCAGAATGTCCTTGTAGGCCCACTCCATGGGGAAATCGCCGTCGAAGTCGTCGTTCAAAATCTTGGGCACGAAATGCTCCGATGCGAACGACCGGGAACTTCCCGTCAGAACCAGCTTTTCAAGCGCGTCAACGCTCATGCCCGCCTTCTGCGCCAACGGCAGAAGCTCGCAGAACGCGGCGATGTTGATGTCATAGATCACATTGTTCAGACCCTTCATGGCCTGCCCGGCCCCAATGGGTCCGGCATGGATGATGTCCTTGCCGCAGGCATTGAGGACCGGCAACGCGGCGTCATAGGCTGCATCCGTGCCACCGAACATGATCGTCAACGTGCCGTCAGCGGCACGCTTGGGCAGGCCCGAAATCGGGCAATCCCAATAGGCGATGCCTTTTTCCGCCGCGTCTTCGGCAATCGACAGTGCGTCCGGACGCTTCATGGTGGTGGCGTCCAGAACTGTGATGCCGTCCCGTTCCGCATCGGCAATGCCGCCGGGGCCGTTTCCGCCCGGGCCGAACATGGCCTCTCTGACCTGCGGGGCGTCGGGCACGCAGATCACCACCGTGCCTGCCTTTTCCGCGACCTCGGCGGGACTGGCGCAAGCAATGGCGCCCGCATCGGCCAGAAGCTTCACCGCATCGGGTATGGGATCATAGACATAGACCGCTTGCGCGGCTTTCACGAGGTTCAGCGCCATGCCCCGGCCCATGGTGCCAAGGCCGATAAAACCGATGGTCGAGAGTGTCATGGAGGTTTCCTTTGGAATTTGCTTTTCATTAACGCTGCGAAACACTGCAGCGGCGCATAACTTAAACTGACGCCCTCCGTTCACGCCAAGGCTTTATTGGAAAGGCCAACCGGACTGATTTTCCTCAGCTGTCGGCGATGGGAAAGTGTGCCGATACGGTCGTGCCCTTACCGACCATGCTGTGTATTTCGAAGGTGCCGCCGATCTGCTCGATCAGGGATTTCGCAAGCGTCAGCCCGATCCCCGCCCCTTCATGGGATCGCAGATGCGTATCCCGGACTTGCCCGAATTTCTCCAACGCGCGCGGAATGTCACCCTCCGCGATACCAACACCGGTGTCGGAGACTTGCACCGTGACGGTTTTTTCATCCAGGCGTTCAGCGGACATCATGACCTTTCCGCCGGCGGGCGTGAATTTGATGGCGTTGCCCGCCAAATTCAAAAGCACCTGCTTCAGGCGCAGTTTATCGACGTATATTTTCGGCAGGCCCGCAGGCACCGAGTATTCCAAACTCAGCCCCGCCCGGCTCGCACGTTCCTGCAGCATGTCGACGCACTGTTTAAAGACCTCATCCGCGCTGACGTCGCTAAACTCAATTTCCAAGGCCCCTTCTTCGATCCGTGAAATATCAAGAATGTCGGAGATCAGACTCAACAGGTGCTCCCCCGAAAGGCGGATGTATTCCGCATAGTCCTGATACTTGTCCTTGATCGGCCCGAACGTCGCATTGTGGATCATGTCGGAGAACCCGATGATCGCATTCAACGGTGTCCGCAATTCGTGGCTCATGGTGGCCAGGAATTCGTTTTTTGCGTGGTTTGCCAGTTCCGCCTCGGTCAGGGCCCTGTCCCGTGCGGCTTCCGCCCTTTTCTGATCGGCAATGGTTTTTTCCTGCTCGGCGACCTTTTGCTCAAGCTCGACGTTAAGCTGGGCAAGCGATTTTTCCCGGTGGAGGATCGTTTGGTGGCTTTCATTCAGTTTTTTGTTCGTCCGATCCAGGTCCATGCGGGCCTTTTCAAGGGATACATAGCTTTCACGAACCCGCTCAATGGCAACCGTCAGGGTCGCGACCTCGTCGATATCATCGGTGCTGGTGGGGGTTTGCTCCCAGGCGACCAGGTTGCCAAGGCGGACAATCAGACGGTTCAAGTCATGCGACAAAACATTGGCCAGAACACCACCGATCCCCAACATGATGAGGATGGTCAGAACGAACATCACGGTGAATTCCGTTGTCTGTTGATCCGCATCCTTGCGATGTATGGCGAGTTCACGATCAAGCCGTTTGTGGATCATCTCGTTGACGGCAAGTAATTCGGCGTTGAGCTGATTGAACCATGCCGTCGATTGCGCCATGACCTTTTTGGACAGCGCCGGGTTGACCGTGGCCATGAGCATCGCGTTTGTCGTGTTCACGCGGTATTTGTCCAAAAGTTCCGCAAGGCGCGTCAGCAGTTCCGCCTCACGGGAATTTTCATCGAACAGGGGAATTTGGTCGACCAACTGTTCCTTGATCCGGTGAATTTCCAGCAACAACGGCTTACCGGCGTCATAGACCTCGCCTTCGTCCGCGTTCGGTGCCAGGGCAAACAAGCGGTCGTAGATCTTGGCGTGGTTCTCCGCCAACTGATTGCTCAGTTGAGACGTAATCAGCGCACGGTCGAACCCACGGTTATGAAGACGTTCCAGATCGCCGATCTGCGTATGAATCAGTTTGATAAGGACGATGGCCAAGCCGGCCATCATCAATACGCCGACAATCGGCGCCAGCATGAATTTCCAGCGGAGAGACTTGATCCTAAGCCAGCTACCTATGCCACGTACGTACATATCGCCGGGGGCCCTATCGAACATGCAATTTTGTTATAATTCACCCCATTGGCTTGGCGGCAACCGCCCAAGGTGCTTGAACCCCTTGCCTTCGCCCAGCGGCCGGAAAACATGCATGACCCCCTCGGGTTTCGGCCAAACCTTCGTCACTTCACGCAGGTTTGCCGTATGGCCGACCAGGACCGTGTTCTTGCCGCCTTCGGGAACTTCCGACAGTTGACGCCGAAGATAAGCGCTCAGCTCTTTTGTTTCCGCTTCATTGGTGAAAAATGTCGCGCGCAGATCGCGGACGATCTCATAATGGTCAAAAGCGATTTTCGCCGTATCGACGCACCGGCAATACGGGCTTGTCAGGACTTTCCCGATCTTGATGTTCAGCCGCTGAAGTGTCTGTGCAAGAAGATGCGATTCCTCTTTCCCCTGCGTGGACAGATTCCGCTGCAGGTCGCATCGGCTTAGGTCCGTCAGGTCCTTGTCCGCTTGCGAATGGTCCGTTGCCGCGTGGCGCACATACAGGATCAGGCCGCCTTTTTGCATTTCCGCGACCAGGGCTGCCGGCGTATGCACGCCAACAGGCGTGTCGGCAATCGCCCCCGCCGACAGGGTCAGGAAAACCGTAAACAGGAAACCGGTAACGCACCTGACGCCGTGGCCCCGGAACCTCTTGGGCATATGCATCGCAGAGACCTCCCAAGTGTATACGGACGATCATCACGCCCGATCGAAAGCCCCCCGGATATCTTTCCTCCTCGCCAGTCACCGCATACCGGCAACCGAATTGCATACAAGTAGAGTACGGCAATATGCCCAAAAAAAGTATATGACCTTGGTCTGGCATCACGCCCGGGAATACAGGCGGTTAAACCTGCCCGGTGACTACCAAAGCGCCGAAGTTTCAGCCCGGCTCCAGGATCAGCTCGACCATACCCAAATCGCCAAAATCGGCGGCGATCCGGTCGCCGGGTGCGGCGGGCTCGATGCCCGTGCAGGTCCCGGTCGAAACCCACTGGCCTTTGGTCATGCCATGGCCCCGCCGGGACAGTTGATTGACCAGCCACAACAGCGAATTCAAGGGATCGCCCAGCGCCATGGAACCGACGCCCGATGCCCTGTCTTCGCCGTTCACCCGCATGGTCACGCCATGATCGCGGAAATCCATGTCGGGCCGGAACGGCCGTGCGGCGCCCAAAACCAGGGCAACGTTCACGCCGCCGTCCGCGACAAGCAATTGCAGCATGCGATCTTCGGGCCCGCCTTCGAACCGCCGGCCGACCACTTCCACCGCAGGAGCAACCTGGACGACGGCGACGCGCACTTCGTCCAGCGTGTAGGCCTCTGCCCGTGCCGGCAGGTCCGCCCCCAGGCAAAAGGCGAATTCCCCTTCCACCGCCAGGGTATGGGCGACGGACGACACCACGGCCCCGTTTTGCACCAGGAACGATTGCGGCACCGCGCCGTACCAGGGCTCATCCGTGCCCAGCTTTTCCTGAGATGCCTTGCTCGACGATCCGATCTTGAAGCCGCCGACCGCCTGCCCCGCAAGGCGCATGTTTTCCGCCTGCACGGCATAGGCCTGATCCAGGGTTGCGGGCAACGTGACGGTGTTAAGGTCAACGTCGCCGCCATCACGGCGGGCGCCCCATAAATGCCGGGCCAAATCGGAGAGTTCAGGAGATAGATCGGAAGACATGGATGGTTCCTTTGGACGTTTTTTTATCGAACAGGCAACGGATAGCCGCGCCCTTTGACGCCAGCTTAGTCACGGGGTCTGCCGTGTTCCTACAAATTTTTGGGAAATAGGGTAGCTGTTGACTGATGACGAAAACGATGGTGAGCGCGATTACGCCCGTCCCGCGACCGGCAAATCTGCAGAATATCAGCCTGTTTCCAGGGCCAATTCGACCACGCCTAGGTCACCGAAATCGGCGGCAATGATGTCGTCTGGCCTGACTAAGTCCAACCCCGTGCAGGTGCCCGTCGCAATCCATTCGCCCTTAAACATCCCCCGTCCCCATTGCGACTGTTGATTGACCAGCCAATGCAGGACCTTCAGCGGATCGCCCAAAGCGCGCGCGCCTGTGCCTTCCCCCCTGGTCTCGCCGTTGACCTGCATGGCGACGCCATGACCGCGCAGGTCCGTATCCGCCATGAACGGCCGCATGGCGCCCAAGATCAGGGCCATGTCCGCACCGCTATCCGCCGTAACCAGAAGCCGTCCCTTGCCGTCAAGTCCGCCGGCAAAACGTGAACCGACCAGTTCGATTGCCCCTGCCACCTGATCGACGGCGGCACGGACCTCGTCGAAGCTGTAGTCGTCAGGCCGCGCCGGCATGTCCCGCCCCAGGCGCAGGGCGAATTCACCCTCAACCGCCGGATGGTGATCCGGGTCGACCGCGAAACGCGCCGGGCTCTGCAATATCAAGGACGCCGGTATGAGACAGGAACCGGGTTCGGTCGTGCCCAGCTTCTTCTGCGCTTCGGCACTGGTGGAACCGACCTTGAACCCCCGCACGGCCTCGCCCGAATGCGCGATCACCGCCAATTGCACGGCATAGGCTTCCGAAAGAGTCTTGGGCTGCGTCACATCCGGGCTGTCGGCATCAATGGTGCCGCCGTTGCGCCGTACCGCCCACAGGCGAACGGCCAACTCTTCAAGCTTAGGAGACAGGGTGACAGCCGGACGGGCCACCTCAGGATCGGTGGTCATGGATGGTTCCTCTGGACGTTTTTTATCGAACAGGCAACGGATAGCCGCGCCCTTTGACGCCAGCTTAGTCACCGGGTCTGCCGTGTTCCTACAAATTTTTGAGGAAATGGGGTGGCTGATGGGATTTGAACCCACGACCCTCGGCACCACAAGCCGATGCTCTAACCAACTGAGCTACAGCCACCATCGGGTCCCGTTTCGGGACGCCGGACCGCCGGTCATTCAAAGCACGACGGTTGGAGAGCGCACTGTGTAATCGTCTACTCTCTATCCGTCAAGCGCAGTAAAATGCAGCGCCAGCCAGACCGTGGGCTCATTTTCCGACGTCCATTCCACGCGGTGGCGCCGATGTGCCGGAAGATGCAGGAAATCGCCGGGTTTCAGGGCCCGTGCCGTCTCTTCCCCTTCGATCAAAAGCCCGGCCGAACCGGCCAGCAAAACCACCCATTCGTCCGTTTCCTGATCGTACCATTCGCCTTCGGGCGTGGCCTGCCCAGTCGAGACGATTTTCTCCAGCCGGAACGCCCTGCCTTCGGCCAAGCGGGTAAAAACCTCCGCCGTCGATGCATTGGGCAGGTCCGTGAAAAGGTTGCTCATATCGGTCGTCATGGCCGTTGCCTCCCCCGGTCCGTCTACCATAGAGTGCCGCCCTCAAGCAGCGGGGCCTGAAATCCCCCATCAATAAAGACCATCAAACGGAGTTTGCATCCATGGTTCAAATGGCCGCCGCCATGTCACGGCTGGGTACGGAAAGTGCTTTCGAGGTTCTGGCCCGCGCCAACGCGCTTGCCGCCCAGGGCAAGGACATCATCAATCTGGGCATCGGTCAGCCCGATTTCAAAACGCCGGACCATATCGTCGAAGCCGCCGTCAAGGCGCTGAAAGACGGCCATCACGGCTATACCCCCGCCAACGGCATCCCCGAACTGCGCGAAGCCGTGGTCCGCGACATCGAACGCCACCGCAAGGTCAAGGTCGACCCCGCCGACGTCATCATCGTGCCGGGCGGCAAGGTCACCATGTTCTTCGCCGTGCTGGCCCTGGGCGAGCCGGGGGCGGAAATCATCTATCCCAACCCGGGCTTCCCCATTTACGAAAGCGTCATCAAGTTCACGGGGGCCACGCCCGTGCCCATGGCGCTGCACGAAGACAAGGGATTTGCCTTTTCGGCCGAGGAAGTGCTGGGCCTGATCACGCCGAACACACGCCTGATCATCCTGAATTCACCCGCCAACCCCACGGGCGGTGCGGTGCCGCGCGAGGAAATGGACAAACTGGTCGACGGCCTGCGCGCGCAGCCGCATGTCACCATCATGTCCGACGAAATCTATTGCCGCATGCTGTACGACGGGCGCGAGCACGTCAGCTTGCTGGAATACGAAGACCTGCGCGACCGGGTGATCCTGCTGGACGGCTGGTCCAAGACCTATGCCATGACCGGCTGGCGCATGGGCTACGGCGTGTGGCCGAAATCCCTGGTGGAACCGGTCACGCGCCTGGCCATCAACTGCAATTCCTGCGTCAATGCCTCGGCCCAGTTCGCCGGTATCGCGGCCCTGGACGGGCCGCAGGACGCCGTCACGGACATGGTCACCGCATTCGATGAGCGGCGGAAGATCATCATGCGCGAGCTTAACCAAATCCCCGGTTTCCGTTGCGTCGAGCCGGGCGGAGCGTTCTATGCCTTCCCCAATATCGAAGGCACGGGCCTTTCGGCCATGGAACTGCAGAACAAGCTGTTGAACGAAGCCGGCGTGGCGATCATTTCCGGCACCAGCTTCGGCGCCCATGGCGAGGGCTACGTGCGGTTTTCCTACGCCAATTCGACAGAGAATATCCTCAAGGCAACGGCCCGCATCCGGGATTGCCTGGCGGATTAAGCATCCGGCCACCGGCGTTGTTCATGGAGGGTCCGCGCCGGTGGCCCCGCCCGACATGCTTGTTTTTATATCAATTGCATAATTTTTTGGCATACTCGGCCTTTCGGCCCTTGCCGCCGAGCCCCAAAAGTGCATGCTAATGCACTGAAAAAAATACGTTTTTATTCGCCTAACGAATTGGCACGCCTCCTGCTATAGAGAGGCGGACGAGGAAGGAAGTCCATCGCATCTAGAACGATGATTTCCTTAACAGACTCCGACTCTTCTATCGGGGGGATAACCCCAAGGGAAACAAACCGATGAAAAAAATCGAAGCCATCATCAAGCCTTTCAAGCTGGATGAGGTGAAGGAGGCCCTTCACGAGGTCGGCCTTCAAGGAATCACCGTGGTCGAAGCCAAGGGTTTCGGCCGCCAAAAAGGCCATACGGAGCTCTATCGCGGGGCCGAGTATGTGGTCGATTTCCTGCCCAAGGTGAAAATCGAACTGGTCGTCGATGACGACATGGTCGGACCGGCCGTCGAAGCTATTCAGCAAACGGCGCAAACCGGCCGTATCGGCGACGGCAAGATTTTCATCATTCCCGTGGAAGAAGCGATCCGCGTCCGCACGGGCGAACGCGGGTCGGAAGCGATTTAGCCCACCGGTTCCCGCCGGCGGCAAAGCCGGCGCGCCAGGGAGGCATAACCAAAGCGCGTTCAAAATATCATCTCGACACTCAGTCAAGAAAAGGAAGCGAATATGAGCTTGGATCTGAAAACACCGGCGGAAGTCGTCAAATACGTGAAGGACAATGAAATTCCCTTCGTCGATCTTCGGTTCACGGATTCCCGCGGCAAATGGCAGCACCTCACCATGGTGTCCGACTTCGTCGGCGAAGACGAATTCGAAGACGGCATCATGTTCGACGGCTCGTCCATCGCCGGCTGGAAGGCGATCAATGAATCCGACATGGCATTGATCCCCGATGCCTCTTCCGCCGTCATGGACCCGTTCTCGGCCCAGCCGAGCCTGATCCTGAACTGCGACATCCTCGACCCGGTCACCGGCCAGGGCTACGAGCGCGACCCGCGATCCATCGCCAAGCGCGCCGAGGCCTATCTGGGCACCACGGGCATCGGCGACACGGCCTATTTCGGCGCCGAGCCGGAATTCTTCGTGTTCGACGACGTTCGCTACAAGGTCGACATGAACGAATGCTTCTATGCCTTTACCTCGGAAGAAGGCCCCTACGTTTCGGGCACCCTGTTCGACGAAGGCAACCTGGGCCACCGCCCGGGCGTCAAGGGCGGCTACTTCCCCGTCCCGCCGGTTGATTCCTGCCACGACCTGCGCGGCGAAATGGTCAGCGTGCTCCAGGAAATGGGCATGGTGATGGACAAGCACCACCACGAAGTCGCCCCGTCCCAGCATGAACTGGGCATGGCCTTCTCGACCCTGGTGAAAGCCGCCGACAACGTGCAGATCTACAAATACTGCGTCCAGATGGTCGCCCATACCTACGGCAAATCGGCCACCTTCATGCCGAAGCCGGTCGCGGGCGACAACGGCACCGGCATGCACACCCACCAGTCCATCTGGCAGGGCGACAAGCCGACCTTCGCCGGTTCGGGCTATGCCGATCTGTCGGAAACCTGCCTGTACTACATCGGCGGGATCATCAAGCACGCCAAGGCCATCAACGCCTTCACCAACCCGTCGACCAACTCCTACAAGCGTCTGATCCCGGGCTTCGAAGCCCCGGTTCTGCTGGCCTATTCGGCCCGCAACCGCTCTGCCTCCTGCCGCATCCCCTACTCCGGCAGCCCCAAGGGCAAGCGTTGCGAAATCCGCTTCCCGGACGCCACGGCCAACCCGTATCTGGCCTTCACGGCAATGATGATGGCCGGCCTCGACGGCATTCAGAACAAGATCCATCCGGGCGACCCGATGGACAAGGATCTGTACGACCTGCCGGCGGAAGAACTGGCCGGTGTGCCCACCGTCTCCGGCTCGCTGCGCGAAGCCGTCCAGGCGTTGGACGCCGACCGCGACTTCCTCAAGAAGGGCGACGTCTTCACCGACGACGCCATCGACGGCTACATGGATCTCAAATGGGAAGAGATCTACAACTTCGAACACACGCCGCATCCGGTTGAATTCATGATGTATTATTCCTCCTAAAGCAGGAGGCGACGGCCCCGCCCTTCCCTGTTCTTCAGGGACATCACGAACAATCGGAAGACCGGCGTTAACCGGTTTTACGCGCCAAACTGGGGGCTCTGTCGATTTTCGGCAGGCCCCCATTTTTCTTGTGAAACAACCAAAAAGGCGGGACCGCATCGGCCCCGCCTTTTGTTTTCGATTTTACCGGCTCTGATCAGGAAGCGACTTCGCGCACCGTCACCGGTTCATATTCCTCCAGCCGGTCGGTCGCAGGTGCCGGCGTGCGTGACAGATTGGCGATCTCGTTCCACAGGTCCTGCGTCATCTTGACGTCCAGGGCCTTCAGGGACGGCGCCAACTGGCGCGTATGACGCGCGCCCACGATGGGGGCCGTGACGGCGGGATGGGCCGCGACCCAGGCCACGGCCAGGGTCACCGGGTGGATACCGACCTTTTCCGCGAACTCGGTGAACCTGCCGGCCGTTTCCAGCATCCAATCGTCTGAATAGCGCACGGCGTATTCCTGCTTGTCCTTGACGCGGCCGACCTTGGGCTGCACGCCCGGACGGTACTTGCCCGAAAGCATGCCGCCGCCGACGGGGCTGTAGGTGATCACGCCCATGCCCTCGGCCTGGGCCTGAGGAAAGATTTCGGCTTCGGCCTGGCGCTTGACCAGATTGTACATGGGCTGGATCACGTCGAACTTGGTCCAGCCGTTCTTGTCGGAAATGCCAAGCGCCTTGGCGACCTGCCAGGCGGCATAGTTCGATGCCCCGATGTACAGCACCTTGCCCGAACGCACGACGTCTTCCAGGCCGCGCAAGACTTCTTCCAGGGGCGCCAGTTTCTCGAACCGGTGCATGAACAACACGTCGATACGGTCTGTCTTCAAGCGCTTCAGCGAAGCCTCGACCGCCATGGCAACGTGGCGCCGGTTGCCGCCGCCTGAATTGATGTCGCCGCGTAGATTATTGAAGCATTTGGATGTGATAACCAGGTTATCGCGCTCGCCCTTCATCAGGCCGCCCAGGATTTCCTCGGCCTTGCCCTTGGTATAGGCATCGGCGCAGTCGAAGAAGTTGACGCCCATGTCGCGCACTTTCTTGTACATGGCGCGGGACGCGGCCTTGTCGGCTTCGGCGCCGAACGACATGGTGCCGAAGCACAGCTGTGAGACCCGCACGCCCGTGCGGCCCAAAGGACGGTATTCCATGGATTGTTCCTCCCGTGATGCAGCGCGGGCGGGCCAGCTCGGCCCCCACCGCCGGCGCGCGATTTGACGTTGCCTCCAGAGTGCCGGATGCCCCACCCACGTGCAAGTGGATGGGTAATAATCGTCCATATTTCTCTGCTGTCCGTTGCACAAAACATTCTTAAATACCAATATGATAGATTGATCGTGCGCGGTAACTAACTTCAAGGCCCCCTTCAACATGGAACTGTCCAACAACCTTATCCTGATCGGATCGGCCTTGATCCTTGTCAGTATTTTCGCCGGAACCCTGTCGTCCCGGTTCGGCGCCCCCTTGCTGCTTGTGTTCCTTGTGCTCGGCATGTTGGCCGGCGAGGACGGCCCGGGCGGCATTAAATTCAACGACTACGAAACCACCTATCTGGTCGGAAGCATCGCCCTCGCCATCATTCTGTTCGACGGCGGCTTGCGCACCCGGTGGAAAACGTTTCGGGAAGTCGGCGCCCCGGCCGTGGTTCTGGCGACCCTGGGCGTGCTGGTAACGGCGGCGATTACCGGCGTTGCGGCACGCTATCTGCTGACGGTCGACTGGCTGGAAGGCTTGCTGGTCGGCGCCATCGTCGCCTCGACCGACGCGGCGGCGGTCTTCCTTTTGCTGTCGGCCCGCGCCATGCGCCTGCGCGAACGCCTGGGCGCCTTGTTGGAGGCCGAGGCCGGACTGAACGATCCCATGGCGGTGTTGCTGACCGTCACCTGTGTCAGCCTGATCATGTCGACGGATACGGCCTTGGCGGTCGATACGGCAACCGTCGTGGCCGGCCGCTTCGCCCTGCAGATCATCGGCGGGGTGGTGATCGGGCTGGTCGGCGGCTACACCCTGTTGACCATACTTAACGCCCTGACCATCGCATCCGGCCTGTACCCCGTGCTCGCCGCATCCGGTGCCCTGCTGCTGTTCGCCGGGGCGCAGGAACTGGGCGCCAGCGGGTTTCTTGCGGTTTATATCGCAGGCCTGGTCGTGGGCAACAATCGGCACAAGGCGACACTGCTGATCAACCGTTTCCACGACGGCTTGGCCTGGCTGTGCCAGATCGTCATGTTCCTGATCCTGGGCCTGTTGATCACGCCCAGCTCGCTCATCCCCATCATCCTGCCCGCGATCGGTATCGCCGCCGCCCTGATGTTCCTCGCCCGGCCGGTGGCCGTGGCGCTATCCCTGGCCGTGTTCCGCTATCCTCCCCGGGAAATTTCCTTCGTGTCCTGGGTCGGTCTGCGCGGTGCCGTGCCCATTTTCCTTGGCACCATTCCGGTGCTTTCCGGCGTCTATAACGCGGAAATCTATTTCGGCATCGTCTATACCGTCGTGATGGCGTCGCTGATCGTCCAGGGGTGGAGCGTCGGCGCCGTGGGCCGCCGGCTGGGGGTGCTGCTGGCGCCCCGCCCACCGCAGCCGCCCCGGGTGGAAATCGGCCTGCCGTCCGATTCCGGGCGCGACATGACCGTGTACTGCGTCCAGCCACGCAGTCTGGCCCTGCGCCGGGATGTCGCGCGCCTGCCCCTGCCCGATAACACCGACGTCATCTCGATCATCAGGGACGGTGCGCTGCGTACCCCTGGCGACGTCCATCGCCTGGCCCAGGGCGACGACGTGATTCTGATCGCCCCGCCCGATACCGCACCGGCCCTAGACCGCCTGTTCGGTGCGCGCCAGCCGGGGCAGCATGATCTGGAAACCGTGGGGGAATTTTCCTTCGACGGCACGACGCCCCTGGGAGCGATCGCGGATGCCTACGATTTTTGGGTGCCCCGCAACCGACGAGAGATGCCGGCAGCGGAATTCCTACGCCGTAATCTTTGGCGCCGTCCCGCCGTCGGACGCCGCCTGCATCTTGTGTCGGTGGAATTAATTGCCTGCCGTATCGAGGACGGACGCATCGCCAACGTGGGCATCGAATTGGACCCGCCGCCGACCAGTTGGTGGCGCCGTTTGGATGTGTTTAAGGTCTGGTTGGAAAGCCGGTTCGGTAAGACCGTTTAAACGGTTCATTCCGGAATCAAAAGCCTCTAACCTTCCAAGATACCGACGGTCAGCGCCCGGCCGACAGGTTCCCCTTCCCATAACCGCCGGTTGACGAAGCGACCCATGGAAACCCACGCGACAATTCCCTACCTGCGCGAGACGATCATCTTCCTGGTCGCGGCCGGGGTCATGGTGCCCCTGTTCCACCGCATCAAGGTCAGCCCCGTGCTCGGCTATCTTGTCGTGGGCGGCATCATCGGGCCTTTCGGATTGGGACTGTTGGCGGATGATTTCCCGGCGCTCGCCCATGTCGTGATCTCCGACCTGGAGGGCGTGAAGGCCCTGGCCGAACTGGGTGTGGTGTTCCTTTTGTTCACCATCGGCCTGGAACTGTCGCTGGAACGCCTATGGGCCATGCGGCGGCTGGTGTTCGGTTTGGGCAGCCTGCAAATCCTGATCACCGGCAGTGTAATCGGGGCGGTCGCCCATGCCTTTGGCAACCCGATCCCCACATCGATCGTTCTCGGCGCCTGTCTAGCCCTGTCGTCAACGGCCATCGTCATGCAATTGCTGATGCAAGGCCGGCGCCTGGGCACGCCGGTGGGACGGTCCAGTTTCTCGATCTTGTTGATGCAGGATCTGGCCGTGGTGCCCATTCTGTTTGTGGTCGGCGTTCTGGGGGCCCGCGATGACGCCGGGTTCGGCACCGACCTGGCCTTGGCCCTCGGCAAGGCCGTTCTGACCATCACCGTGATCTACATGGTCGGCCGCCTGATTCTACGACCGACCCTGCGCCTTGTCGCCCAAAGCAGAAGCCCGGAAATGTTCATGGCGGTGATCCTGCTGACGGTCATCGGGATCGCCGCGATCACCGGGGCGGCGGGACTGTCCATGGCGCTGGGGGCTTTTCTTGCGGGGCTTTTGCTGGCGGAAACGGAATATAGCCACGAGATCGAGGTCGATATCGAGCCCTTCAAAGGCCTGATGCTGGGCCTGTTCTTCATGTCCGTGGGCATGGGGATCGATTGGCGCGTGGTCGGGGACGAACCCTTGTGGATTCCCCTATCCGTGATCGGCCTGTTCGCGGTCAAAGCCCCCATCATCGCTGGGCTCCATCTGGCGTTCGGCCTGCCGCGCCACACGGCTTTCGAAGCCGGTCTTCTGCTGGGCCAAGGGGGTGAATTCGCTTTCATCGTCGTCGGACTAGCCATGAGCCTGGGTCTTATGCCCATCGAAACCGGACAATTCATGCTGATCGTCGCCGGGCTGACCATGCTGGTCACGCCGCCGGTTGCTGCCATTGCCGAGAAAATCGCCCGCCGCATGGAATTAACCGAAACGACGACCACCCATCAGAACACCTTGGAGGCCGCCGACGGCCTGGAAGGCCACGTGATCCTGGCCGGGTTCGGGCGGTTCGGACAGACCCTGGCCGATACGTTGCAAGCCGAGGCCATCACCTATGTCGCGCTCGACACGGACCCCGCCTCCGTAACCCGTGCCCGGGCGGAAAAACAGCCCGTGTTCTACGGCGATGCCTCGCGCCTGGATATTCTGAAACGCGCCCATATCGAAACCTGTGCCGCCGTGGTCCTGACCATGGACAGCCCGGCGGCCGCGGAACGCATCGTCGGTGAGATTCGCAAGCAATGGCCGCTGGTCAATATCTATGCCCGGGCCCGCGACAAGGCCCATGCGGAGCGCCTGATCAGTGCGGGGGCGAACACCGCCGTTCAGGAAACGACCGAAGGCAGCCTGCAGCTAGCAGGCCGCGTGCTGCATGGGTTGGGGGGGACGGAAGACGCCGTGCGCCGGCGCCTGGAACACCAACGTGCACTCGAAGAACTGTGATCCCAAAAGCGCCCTGATATGCCCTAGAACGGAATCCAGGAGTGTTTCTTGGAATAATGCAGATAGCCGATGCTGGCCCCGGCGCGGAGCCCCACGCCCGTGCGGATCGGCGCCAGAATCACATCGCCCGCCTGCTGGTAATTGATGCCCAGGCCGGCGACCACGTAGAAACTGCCGTCCACACCGGGATAGCGCTGAAACAGGGCCGATGTCTGATCCAGGTTGTAGACCAGGGTGAAGACCTTGGAGGCATTGCCGCCGAAGTCGAACCCGATGGACGGCCCCTGCCAATAGACCTTCTGGGTTGCCCCCGATTTGCGTTCCAGCGTCCCTTCGCCATAACGCAGGCCGATGCCGATGGCGCCGGATGCTTCTTCACCCAGGATGATCGCGTTGGGCTGCCCCTGGTCGGCAAAGACCTTTTGAATGGCCTCGGCCAGCCCTTTCGTCGTCGAGCCGAAGAAGCCCCTCGCCTTCGACATGATTTCTTCCTGCGAAAAGGTGTCGTCGGCCTGTGCGGGCCGGACGACGGCAACCGCCATCAGTGCGCAGATAAACAGCGTGGCAATGGGACGCATGGGCAATCAACTCCTTGAATATTCAGGCCGGTCTGCAGGCAGCACAAAGGCCGGGAAGGATCAGTCAGTTACCGGTCAGTCTAGGGTTCGGATCATGGCGATCCAATGACAATAGTCACAATCACCCTCATCAGGGCATCTTCTTGAATGGTCAGCGGCCGGGCAGCTTGATTGTTACCGCCCCCTTGCCATAGCCATGCACCTTGTCATGGGCGCGGACGATGATCTCTTTCAAACCGGGCGGAACCGCAACCCCCTGAACCGACCGCGTGAACGGCTGTTCGTTCACATGGGGGTGGTAAAGCACGCGCCGGCTCAACATCGTGCCGTCCGGCGCCATGACCTCGAAATTATCCGCATAATGATCCCAGCCCGTATCGCCGTGCCGGATGGTCGCCGTGACGGTGTATGTGCCGTCGCCATTGGGTGATGCCTCGGCATGGGTGACCCGGGGGGCGTCGGCCAGAACGCTTTGCCCCCATCCCGGTAGAATCGCGGCCCCGATCACGGCACAGAAAATGACCGTTCCTATTCGACGACGTTGTTTGGGCATGCTGTGGCTCTCCTCCTCTGCCGGGCGAAAATGCCGGGAAAACAGCCGACCTTAACGTGTCTTCCCTGTCTGCGCCAAGGCGATGATGAAAACGTGTTGACACAAATGTTCTTGTTATGTTCTTATTCTGTCACACAATGTTTCAACCTGGGAGACACCCCATGACCATTTCTCGTTTGCACGAACTGTTCGCCCTCGGCCTGATGTTCATTGCCGGCTATGCCTGCATGGTGGTCGGCTAAGGGAGTAGACGGTGGCAGCGTCCGGTCAGTTATCCGGAACCGGACGTTTTTTGCCGCTCTCGTCCAGGGCCACGAAGGTGAAGATGCCTTCGGTCACCTTGACCCGCTTGTCGCGCGCGCGCTGGCGCAGGGCCCAGGCTTCGATGCGGATGGCGATCGACGTGTTGCCGACCCGCACGACCTCTGTATAGCAGCACAGCACATCCCCTACATTGACCGGCTTGTGGAAGATAAAACCATCGACGGCCACGGTGGCGACCCGCCCGCCCGCGCGCTGGGCCGCGGTGATACCGCCCGCAACATCCATCTGCGCCATGACCCAGCCGCCGAAGATATCGCCCGACGGGTTGGTGTCGGCAGGCATGGCCAGGGTCCGGATGGCCAGTTCGCCCCGCGGCTGGTCTGCGCCGGGCGTGCCGTTAGAATCGGCGGAATCGGTCGATGTCATGGTAAAATGTTCCTGTTCCTGAAATAGGGAATTCAGCACAATATATGGTAATTCATTGCACCCCCCCTACCCCATCATGGTATAGCTTGGGAAGCGTCGGGGCCAGTGCATGGTCACCCGGCCGGGATACGAAAAACAAACAAAACAACGCCCCATAAGACATGGGCGGGATACGGAATGAGCGACCTATTTCAACACGCCGAAGACAAAAAGCAACCGGTTAAGGCGCCGGCCAAAGCCGCGCCCGCGAGGGCCCCGTCCACAACCAAATCCGCGAAAAAGGCCGCCCCCGCAGCCGATAGCGATTATACGGCCAAGGACATCGAGGTTCTGGAAGGCCTGGAGCCCGTGCGCCGCCGCCCCGGCATGTACATCGGCGGCACGGACGAACGCGCGCTGCACCATCTGGCGGCGGAAATCCTGGACAACTCCATGGATGAAGCCGTGGCCGGACACGCGTCGCGCATCGAGGTCGCGCTCGGCGAGGACGGCTCGCTCACCGTACGCGACAACGGCCGCGGCATCCCCGTGGACCCCCATCCGAAATTCAAGGACAAGTCCGCGCTTGAAGTCATCATGACCACGCTTCATTCGGGCGGTAAGTTTTCCGGCAAAAACTATGAAACTTCGGGCGGCCTGCACGGGGTCGGCCTGTCCGTGGTCAACGCGTTGTCCTCGTCATTGATTATCGAGGTCGCGCGCGACAAGAAACTCTGGCGCCAGACCTATGAACAAGGGCAGCCGACTTCGAAACTGGAAAACGCGGGCGCGGTCAACAATCGGCGCGGCACCACCGTGGTGTTCTATCCAGATCCGGAGATTTTTGGCGCACGCTGCGCCTTCAAGCCGCAGATTCTGCACCGTATGGCGCGCTCCAAGGCCTATCTGTTCAAAGGCGTGGAAATCCGCTGGTCGTGCGATCCGAAACTGCTGAAGGCCGACGATTCCACCCCGGCCGAAGCGACCTTCCATTTCCCGGGTGGGCTGGGGGACTATCTGAAAGCCACGCTGGAAGCCCGCAAATGCCTGACCGACCAGGCCTTCGTCGGCGAAAGCAAGCTCAACGGCGGCACCGGACGGGCCGAATGGGCCATCGCCTGGCCGCTCGACGAAGAAGGGTTCAGTTCGTCCTATTGCAACACCATCCCCACGGCGCAGGGCGGCACCCATGAAACGGGCCTGAAATCCGCCCTATCGCGGGGACTTCGTGCCTATGGCGAATTGGTCAAGAACAAGGAAGCCGCCAAGGTCCAGGCCGACGACATCACCGGCGGGGCCGCGATCATGCTGTCCGTGTTCATCGCCGACCCGCAGTTCCAGGGCCAGACCAAGGACAAACTGTCCAATGCCGAGGCCCACCGCCTGGTCGAAACCGCCGTGCGCGACCATTTCGACCACTGGCTGTCCGGCCACCCGGCCCAGGCCAACGCCCTGTTGGAACATGCTATCGAACGTGCGGAAATGCGCCTTAAGCGCCGTGCCGCCAAGGAAACCAAGCGCCAATCGGCAACCCGCCGCGTGCGTCTGCCGGGCAAACTGTCCGACTGCACGCGCAACACGTCCCAAGGCACGGAAATCTTCCTGGTCGAGGGCGATTCGGCCGGCGGCTCCGCCAAGCAGGCGCGCCTGCGCGAAACCCAGGCCGTGCTGCCCTTGCGCGGCAAGATCCTCAACGTCGCCAGCGCCACCGCCGACAAGATGCGCGCCAACCAGGAACTGTCGGACCTGATCGAAGCCCTTGGCTGCGGAATCGGCGATCAGTTCATGGAAGACGACCTGCGATACGAAAAGGTCATCATCATGACCGACGCCGATGTGGACGGCGCGCATATCGCTTCATTGTTGATGACGTTCTTCTTCCAGGAAATGCCCACACTGGTCGAAACCGGGCACCTGTACCTTGCCCTGCCGCCGCTTTACCGCCTCAGCCAGGGCGGAAAATCCGCCTATGCGCGCGACGACGCCCATAAGGATGAACTGATGGAGACCGTATTCAACGGCCGCGGCAAGGTCGACGTCAGCCGCTTCAAGGGCTTGGGCGAAATGCCGCCGGCCCAGTTGAAGGAAACCACCATGGACCCGAACAAGCGGGTTCTGCTGCGCGTGACCATCCCCACGGGCGAAGGCGCCGAAATCAAGACCGAAGCCCGGAAAACCGCCAAGCTGGTCGACAGCCTGATGGGCAAGAAGCCGGAACTGCGCTTCGCCTATATTCAGGAACACGCCCGCTTCGTCGAAGACATCGACGTCTGATTTCGGGCCGTCAGGTTCCCATGCCCAGGCCGGGCATCACGGCCGGGACCGGCCTTTCCGGCACGCGGTAGACATAAACCTGCGGACATTGTGAATCGTAGAGCTTGTGCACGGCCACGGGCGTCCAACCTGGAATGTCAAACACGTTGGAGACGACCAGCGTTCCGGGCTCCAGTTCCCGTTCCATCTTGGGCCGCATTTGTTCCAGAAGCTCGCTGTACAGATAGCACACGACGGCATCCGCCCCCTTCAGCGACACCTTGCGGAAATCGCGGCGCTGGACGGTCACGTTACGGGGGCCGAACAGCTTGCGCCGCGTCTTCATCATCAGCCAGGGAAAGGGCGACATCTCGTAGGCCATCAATTCGGCCTCGGGCATGACGCTGGCGATGGAAAACACCAGGTTTCCCCAACCGGCGCCCAGGTCGACCACGCAGCACACCCCGGCCAGGTTCAGGATTTCCCGGATTTTGCGGCGCGATTTGCGCGACGACGGCATGGGCGAAATGCCGGTGACCACGACGTAATAGGTGGTGACGATGACAAAGACCAGAACGACCGCAAGGACGATGTAATCGAAGCGCACCCGCCGGGCCTAGTTCAACAAATCCGCAGGCGCATCCAGGCCCGTGGCTTCGTCGATCCCGAGCATCAGGTTGAGGCATTGCACCGCCTGCCCTGATGCCCCCTTGCCCAGGTTGTCCAGCTGCGCCGTCAGCACGGCCTGTCCCGCCCCTTCGTTGGCGAAGACAAAAAGCTTCAGGTCGTTGGTGCCGTTCAGATCCTCGGGCTCCAGATGGCCCAGGCCAAGCCCCGCGTCATAGCCTTCGACGGAAACAAACCGCCGTCCCGCGTAATGATCAGCAAGGGCCGCGTGCAGGTCCTTGGCCTTGGGCGTACCCGGCAAAGACCACAGCGGGACCGGGATCTGCACGATCATGCCCTGACGATACCGCGCAACCGATGGCACGAAAATGGGGGCATGGCTCAGGCCGCTGTACTTATGGATTTCCGGCACGTGTTTGTGCTGAAGGCCCAGGGCATAGATCCGCACGGCGGCCTCGATATGACCTTCCGCGCCGGGATCTTCGAAGGCTTCGATCAATTGCCGGCCGCCACCGGAATACCCGGAAACGGCATTGATCGTGGCGGCGAAATCCTTGGGCAGCAACTCGCCGGAAATCAACGGATGCAGCAGCGCCACCGACGCCACCGCATAGCAGCCCGTGTTGGCGACGCGCGCGGCCCCCGCGACCGTGGCCTCATAGCCCTTGTCCAGTTCCGGGAAACCATAGGTCCAACCCGTGTCCGTACGGTGCGCCGTCGAAGCATCGATCACACGGGTTGAGTTGTTTTCGATCAGCGTCACCGATTCCTTGGCCGCCGCGTCCGGCAGGCACAAGATCGCCACATCCGCCGCGTTCAACATGTCGGCCCGGGCCGCCGTATCCTTGCGGCGCTCGTCCGGCAAACGCAGGAGTTCCACGTCGGCGCGTCGGTCCAGGCGCGCGCTGATCTGCAAGCCTGTGGTCCCTACTTCACCGTCGATGAACACCTTGGCGGTCATGGTCGTGGTCCTTGTATCCTTTTTGTTTCCGGTCACGGCGGGAATCCGCCGGTGGTGGACAGGGTATAGGCGGCCCCGGGCACGAACGCAATAATGCGCATTGCCGTGACAGGCCACCGGGGTTTAGTGTTTTCGCATACTCGCCCCGCCATCTATCGAAAGCCCCCGACATGCTGCTGCCCACCTCCCAGACCTACGCCGCTGGCGATTTCACCCTGTCCACGGGTGAAACCCTGCCCGAACTGACCATTGCTTATGAGACCTGGGGCACGCTCAACGCCGCCAAGGACAACGCCATCCTGCTGTGTCACGGCTATACTAACTTCCCCCATGCGGCCGGCGACGAAACCGGCTGGGCCCATAATCTGATCGGCCCCGGCAAGGCGGTGGACACGGACAAGTACTTCGTCGTCTGCTCCAACATGATGGGGTCAAGCTACGGCACCTCGGGTCCGGCTACGGTCAATCCGGCAACCGGCAGGCTGTGGGGGCCCGATTTTCCCAAATACACGACCGCCGACATGGTCGAGGCCCAGCGCCTGCTGATCGACCATCTGGGGATCGGCCAATTGAAGGCCGTGATGGGGTATTCCTACGGCGGGCATCTGACCTTTCGCTGGGGCGCCACGCATCCGGACCGCATGCGGGCATTGGTGCCGATCGCCGGCGTCATCAAGCGCGCCACTTCCCCGGATCAGGTCGCGACAATCCGCGACCGTTATGCCAAATGCGCCGGCTGGAACGGCGGCCATTACCAGGGCAATGCCGACGCGGGACCCGTTTACGAAGAGCTGGCCGCCGCGCGCATCGAACGTCTGACCAATTACGGCATCGGCGACTATCTGGCCGACACCCTGGGCAGCGCCGAAGCGGCCGCCGCCGAAATCCGCAAACGGGCCGAAGCCTGGTCAAAGGAATTCGATGCCAACTCGCTGTACAAATTGTACGAAGCCGGTGTCGGATCGGACGTCACACCCATGGCCGGGAATATCACCGCCCCGCTTCTGAACGTGTTGGCGGATACGGACAGCGTCGTCGACGTGGCACTCGGCCAGCCGACGGTCGATCTGTTGAAATCAAAGGGTGTGGACGCCGAATTCCACGAAATCAAAACCAAATACGGCCATGCCGGGCCGATGATCGACGCACACTTGTGGGAAGACAAACTGAGGGCGTTCCTTAGCCGCACGCCCTGAGCGCAAAAACCTACCAGACCTTGGGCTTCTTGCCCGCCTTTTCCATTTCGTCGAACTTATGCTGCAGGAAGCGTTGGAAGTTTTGGAACTCTTCCTTGGCATAGGCCCCTGACTGCACATATTCGAACATGGACAGGAAATGAAACGGCTTGAAATAGCCGGGCATGCGCGCGACCTCGGTCGCCCCAGCCTTGATTTCCTTGGGCGTGGGCAGAAACACGATGGTCGGCGTGAAATTGACCCGCCAGCGCCGGGCCAATTCCCGCTCCTCCATGGCCTTGCCGTCCAGGTCCGTGACCTCGCGCGATCCCCACATGTCCAGCTGAATGACCATGAAGTTCTTTTTTACGAAGGCCGTCAGTTCTTCCTGACCAAAGTTCACGTCATGCATTTCGCGGCAGTACGGACATCCCTTCTGCTCGAAAATGATGGCGACGCGCTTGCCGTCGGCGGCGGCCTCGGCCGCGTCCTCTGCCAGGATCAGAAAGGTCTCGGCGAACCACGGCTGTGTGTGAAGGCCGTTGTCGCCGACCGTGGCCGCACGTGCCTGGATTGCAGAGAATGCAAGCGCACATAAAACCAACGCCGCTGTCAGTATCCGTCGCATGTCCATCACTCCTTTGCCTGTGGGTGTATTGTAGCGCGGAACGGCTTTTCCCGACAGCAGGCACGAAAAAAGCCGCTCCCGAAGGAGCGGCCTTGATCTTGTTCGGGTGGGTGGGTGACGGCCAACCCGGTCCCCATCGCCCTGTAGCGCTTTTGTTTCGCGCAAAACAACCGTCGCGGCGGCGAACCGCCGCTCGGGTATTGCGACTTAACGCTTCGAGAACTGGAAGCTACGACGGGCCTTGCGGCGGCCGAACTTCTTACGTTCAACGGCACGGCTGTCACGGGTCAGGAACCCACCCGACTTCAGCTTGCCGCGCAAGGTCGGCTCGAAATAGGTCAGCGCCCGGGAAATACCGTGGCGCACGGCACCGGCCTGGCCGGAAAGGCCACCGCCCTTGACCGTGCAATACACGTCGTACTGGCCCAGGCGTTCGACCGTTTCGAACGGCTGCTTGATCATCATCTGCAGCACGGGGCGCGCGAAATACAGTTCCGCATCCCGGCCGTTGACCGTGATCTTGCCCGGCCCCGGTTTGATCCACACGCGGGCGACGGCGTTCTTACGACGGCCCGTGGCGTAGGAGCGGCCATGCTCGTCGATCACCGGCTCGGCAGGAGCGGCTTCTTCGACGTCCGGCGCACCCGTGATTTCCTTAAGGTCCTCAAGCGTTTTCACTTCTTCGGACATGGATTAGGCGCTCCTCTTGTTCTTCGGGTTCATGGCACCAACGTCCAGAACCTGCGGCTGCTGACCGGCATGGGGGTGTTCGGTGCCGGCATAAACGTGCAGCTTCTTAATCTGCTCGCGGCCCAGCGGGTTACGGCTGATCATGCGTTCGACGGCCTTGTAGACGACGCGCTCGGGATGGGCGCCGCCCAGAATGCCGCCCGCCGTGCGGGTCTTGAGACCGCCCGGATAGCCGGTGTGATAATGGTATTTCTTGTCCGTCAACTTGTTGCCGGTCAGACGCACCTTCTCGGCATTAATGACGATGATGTGGTCGCCGCAGTCGATATGCGGGGTGTACATCGGCTTGTGCTTGCCGCGCAGACGCGAGGCAATGACCGAAGCCAGACGACCGAGGACCAGGCCTTCGGCATCCACGACGTACCAACCCTTTTCGACATCCGACGGTTTCGCGGAATAGGTTTTCATCGGTTCAGGTTCCTTAAACATTCTTTCGCGGCCTGGAATTGCATGCGTCGGGCGCACGGGGGCCGAAGGCGGCGGAGTATGCCATCGAAAGTTTCGAAGTCAAGCGGAAAACCGCAACATTTTCCGATGCTTACATGCGCGGTATAATAATACCCTATATTTCAGGGGCAACCGTATCTCAGGTTCGGGGCGGGATCGAATAGGTCCCCGTCATATGGGCCACGGCGGCGTCATTTCCTTCCGATCGCACCGTCACCTCGATCACCGCCAAGCGTTTGCCAAGCTTGATGATTTCCGCCTCGGCGATCAGATTGACCGGCTCGGGCCGATAGAGAAAATTGGCATTGAAGCTGGTCGTCACCGCCAATTTCACGGGCCCGATCTTGCTCAGCAGCGCCGCGTACATGGCCGCATCGGCAAGCGCCATCATGGCCGGCCCGGAAACCGTCCCGCCGGGACGCAGTTGACTTTCGTTCGGCGGCATATGCAAAACCGCCACGCCCTCCCCGATTTCGGCGGCACGCATGCCGACCTCATGGGCGAAAGGAAGTTCTTCTTCCATGATGGTGTTGAAGTCTTCGGCAGTGATTTCCGGCATGGGTGGGCCCTGACATGGGTTGCGGGGGCGCTGACCGTAATTTACGTTAACGTTAACGTCAACGCGCGACCGGCCCGAACGTACCCCAACATGCAAAGTCACGTTTCCGCGACCGGCCCCGGCCAGGCTTGCCATCCCTGCCCCGCCGGCCTTAGAAACGATGACGGAGGATATCCACCCATGGCCGACTACGCTTCCCAAGCCGATAACACCCAAACCGGTAACGAGAGCGTCCTTCTGCGCGACGACCGCGATGGCGTCGCGACCCTGACCCTCAACCGCCCGGACAAGTTCAACGCTCTGTCGACGGAGCTCATGGGGGCCGTGCAAAACCAGCTTGATGCCATCGCCGATGATCGTTCGGTCAAGGTCGTGGTGATCGCCGCCAACGGCCGTGCTTTCTGCGCCGGGCACGACCTTCAGGAAATGAAGGCCATGGACGGCCGCGAGCCGCTCGAATCCCTGTTCAAGCAATGCTCCCGCATGATGACCACCCTGACCCGCATTCCGCAGCCGGTGATCGCCCAGGTTCACGGCGTCGCCACGGCGGCGGGCTGTCAGCTGGTGGCGCAATGCGATCTGGCCGTGGCGGCGGCGGATGTCCGGTTCGCGACCTCGGGCATCAACCTGGGTCTGTTCTGTTCCACCCCCATGGTCGCCGTGACCCGCAACCTGCCGCGCAAGCAGGCCTTGGAAATGCTCTATACCGGGGACTTCATCGATGCTGAAACGGCACAGCAATACGGTCTGGTCAACCGCGTCGTCGCACCCGACCGCCTTGACCGCGCGACCGAAGACCTGGCCCGGACCATCGCCGGGCAGTCGCCCCGCGCCATCCAATTCGGCAAGGAACTGTTCTACAAGCAGATCGAGGAAGGCCTGGACGCCGCCTATGCCCTGGCGACGGAAACCATCGTCGAAAACATGCTGCACCCGGACGCCCAGGGCGGCGTCGGCGCGTTTCTGGAGAAAAAGCCCATGCCCGACTGGCAGGACCCGACCAAGGACACAGAGGATCAATCGTGAGCGACCCGGCCGAAGCCCTTCCCCCTTCCCTTGTTTATGACGACACGTTGGTCGCCGATGTCCTGAAGGACGTGCGCACCATCGCCATGGTCGGCGCCTCGCCCAATTGGGTGCGGCCATCCAACTTTGCCATGAAGTATCTGCTGGGCAAGGGATACACCGTCATTCCCATCAATCCGGGCCATGCGGGCAAGGAAATCTGGGATCAAACCGTTTATGCGGAACTGGGCGAGGTGCCCGGCCCGGTCGACATGGTCGATGTGTTCCGTGCCTCCAAGGACGCGGGCGGCATCGTCGACCGTGCCATCGAACTGAAGGACGCCAAGGGTATCAAGGTGATCTGGATGCAGTTGGGCGTGCGCGACGATGCGGCGGCGGCGCGGGCCGAAGCCGCGGGCCAGACCGTCATCATGGATCGCTGCCCCAAGATCGAATACGGGCGGCTGTTCGGCGAACTGGGCTGGTGCGGCGTCAATTCCGGCGTCATTTCCGCCAAGCGGCCAAAGCGCTGACGCCATGACCGACAGCAAAGACAAACCCAACGCCCCGCCCGAATTCGGATTCGAAACCCGCTCCATCCACGCCGGTGCGCGGCCCGACGCGGAAACGGGGGCGCGGGTCACGCCGATCCATCAGAACACGTCCTATGTATTCGAAAGCGCCGAGCATGCCGCCGACCTGTTCAACCTTCAGACCTTCGGCTTCATCTATTCGCGCCTGACCAACCCGACCGTGTCGGTGCTGGAGGAACGCCTCGCCAACCTGGAAGGCGGACGCGCGGCGGTCTGTGCTGCATCAGGTCATGCGGCGCAGTTCCTGACGTTCTTCACGCTGTTGGAGCCGGGCGACCATTTCATCGCGTCCAAGAACCTGTATGGCGGCTCGATCACTCAGTTCGGCCATTCCTTCAACAAACTCGGCTGGACCTGTCATTTCGTCGACCCGACGCCCGATGCCTTCAGGCGCGCCCTTACCGAGCACCCCGAGGCCAAGGGTATCTTCCTGGAAGCCCTGGCCAATCCGGGCGGCCTGATCGTCGACCTTGAACCGGTTGCCGAGATCGCGCACGCGGCCGGTATTCCCCTGATCGTCGACAACACCCTGGCGACGCCCTACCTGCTGCGTCCGTTCGACTGGGGCGCCGACATCGTGGTTCATTCGACCACCAAGTTCCTGTCGGGCCATGCCAATTCCATGGGTGGTGCGGTGATCGAATCAGGCACTTTCGACTGGGCCGCATCGGGCAAGTTTCCCGGCATGTGCGAACCGGACCCGGCCTATCACGGCCTGACCTTCTACGAGACCTTCGGCGACTTCGGCTTCACCATGAAGGCCCGCGCCGTGGCATTGCGCGATTTCGGCCCCTCCATGGCACCCATGAACGCCTTTCTGACGATCACAGGTACGGAAACGCTGGCCCTTCGCATGGAACGGCATGTCCAGAACGCCCAGAAGGTCGCGGAATTCCTTGAAGGCCACCCGGCCGTCGCCTGGGTGTCCTACGCCGGCCTGAAATCCAGCCCCTGGCACGATCTTGCCAAGAAATACCTGCCCAAGGGGGCCGGATCCGTGTTCACCTTCGGGCTCAAGGGGGGATATGAAGCCGGGATCAAATGCGTGGAAACGGTGGAACTGTTCTCCCACCTCGCCAACGTGGGCGACACGCGGTCACTGATCATCCATCCGGCCTCGACCACGCACCGGCAACTGACAGAAGAACAGCAGATCGCCGCCGGTGCCGGGCCGGACGTGGTGCGTCTATCCGTCGGGCTGGAAACCGCCGACGACCTGATCCGCGATTTGGACAAGGCGCTGGGCGCCTAGAAAATCCCCCGCGTTTGTGACATGGGTCATAGCCTGACCTCTAGCAGCCCCGTACAAAGTGCGAAACTCCGACACAGATGAGCCCCTTCATTGGTAAAGGGTCACGTCATTTGGAAAGATCGGACTGGTGCGAGTGGTGAATGAGAACGGAAATGCCTGTTTTTGAATTTGAAATTTACAACAGCGAAGTGTCGGACGCCCTGCGCGCCGGTGACAGCCACAAGTTCTTCAAGGACGAATGGGCGGACACCCATTTCATCGAATTCTCAGGTCACACCGTCGATGAAGCACGCCGCCGCGCGGAACGCCGTTATCCGGCGAACCAAGGCTTCGTTATTTCAGGCGTCAAGGAAGTCTAGGCAGCCAGACTGACGTTAGACGTAGTTGGACACTTCCACCAGATTGCCGTCCGGGTCCCGGAAGTAGATGGAATTCAGTTCACCTTTCGCCCCCGTGCGCTTGGACGGCTTGACCTCGATCTCGACCCCGATCCCTTCTAGATGCGCCATGACGTCGGCAATGGGGGTATCCGTGATCAGGCAGAAATCCCCCGCCCCCGTCACCGGATTCACGCCCTTGGGCTCATAGGGGCTGGGAAAAGGGTGCAGGTTGATCTTGTTGCCGCCGAAGGTCAGGGCCGAGCGCACGTCGCCCGGCCGGGCTTCGAAATCTTCACGAACCATACCCAGCGCCTTTTCGTAGAATTCGCAGGTCTTGTCCACGTCCGCCACGGTGAGGACGAAATGGTCGATGCGGTCGATGGAAAAAGGCGCAGTCATGGAAGGCTCCTTGCTGTCTGAGCTTATTGCAGAAAACGTGTTGTGAAACGATTACCGGCCAGACCTATTTGCCCTGGACTTCGGCGATGATTTCCTTGGCCACCCGGTCCACCTGATCCGGCTCGATCTGGCAGGTACCGACCGCGGCATGCCCGCCACCGCCGTATTTCAGGCAGATAGAGCCCACGTTGGCTTTGTTCGAACGATCCAGGATCGATTTGCCCACGGCAACCTCGACCAAGCCGCGATCCGGCAGGTTGGTCAGATGGACCGAGATGTTGCACTTAGGGAACAATGCGTAGACCAGAAACCGATTGACCGTATAGAGCGTGTCCTCACCGCACAGATCGACCATGATCACGTTCTTCGTGATCTCGGCGCAGCGCTTGATCTGCATCTCGGCGAATTCTTCATTCAGGATATAGGTCCGCACCCGTTCGGCCACGTCGGGGATTTGCAGAATTTCATCAACCGGGTGATGCCGACAATAGGTCATCATGTCGATCATCATCTGTTCTTCGGAAATCGCGAAATCGCTCAGACGGCTCAACCCTGTGCGCCCGTCGAGGATGAAGTTCAAAAGCGTATAGCCCTCGGGCGCCAAAATCTCTTCTTCCGTGAAGTCGGCGGAATCGGCCTTGTCCACGGCATCAATCAATGCGGGATCGACCAGGGCAAACGTTTCCTGGGCACCGTAATGATCATAAACCACCCGCGCGGCAGAGGGCGCCTTGGGGTCGATGATGTGGTTTTCCATGGGGCCAACACGTTCGGATTCACTGACGTGATGATCGAAACACAGGTGCACACCCGGCACATAAGGCAGGTTGGTGGTGATGTCCTCGGACGAGACCGCGATCTTACCGTGCTGCATGTCGCGGGGGTGGGCGAACATGACCGTGTCAATCATGTCCTGCTCCATGAACAGCGCACCGCAGACGACGCCGTCGAAATCGGGTCGGGTGATCAGCCTGTAGGTGCCGGTATCCGCGCTCATACCTGTTTCCTTGCCCGTTTCGATGCGCTTATTCGTTCTGCCGAAAGTACTGCCTAAGTTCCTCATTTGGCAACATGAACCGGAGTCTTTCTGCCCCGCACGGAATGGGGGCTTCCATTCCCTGTCCCCACCCCCCGTCAATGTGCTATAGCACGCGCCACAGCGCCGTTCGGCGAGACAAAACCAAGGGAGCCCGGCCATGGCCGATCATTCCAACGACGACGACCATCACGGCCACGTCCATGGCCCGAATTGCGGCCACGACCATGACCACGGTGAAGACGAACACACCCTAAGCGTTCAGATCGCCAACCAGATCATCAATATCGCCAATACGCGCCTGGAAAGCGGCCTGCCGCCGGAAGTCATTTCCGCCGGTCTGCGCCATGCGGCCGCCAATTTCTCGGCCTTCGTCGCCCAACACATGGACCCGGAGGCCATCCAGGAAGGCCGCCTGACCGAAGAATTCCACCACATGCTGGAATACTACGCACAGGTCCACGGCGGGCAGCACGAAGCGCCGCAGCCGGCTGCCGGCCTGCACCAGTTAATCAATCAAGTAAAAGACGAATTCTGATCTCCGCGGGGGAAGCACCCTACTCCGCGGCGCCCGCCCGGCTTGCGGGTGCAGCGGCGGCTTCCGCCTCTGCGTGGTAACGATCCAAAATCTCGACCTCTTCGCGTGATCCCATCATCACCGGGATACGCTGGTGGATGTCCGTCGGCTGAACGTCCAGAATGGGCTGCAGGCCCGTGGACGCTTTCCCGCCGGCATGTTCGATCAGCATCGCCATGGGCGAGGCTTCGTACAACAATCTCAGACGACCGCCCTTGGCGCGGCATTTGTCATCGACCGGATACATGAACACGCCGCCGCGCGAAATCGCGCGGTGCACGTCGGCCACCATGGCCGCAACCCAGCGCATATTGAAATCACGGCCGCGCGGCCCGGATTTGCCCGCCAGGCATTCCTCGATATAGCGGCTGACGGGGGGCTCCCAGAACCGCTGGTTGGAGGCATTGATGGCAAATTCCTTGGCTTTCTCCGGAACCCGAACGTTGCGCTCGACCAGCACGAATTCGCCCACGCCGGGGTCCAGGATGAACTTGGCCACGCCCTTCCCTTCCAGGGTCAGCAGCATGGTCGTCGAGGCAGAATAAAGCACATAGCCCGCCGCGATCTGATTGCGGCCCGGCTGCAGGAAATCTTCCTTTGTCGCCAGACGCGTGGGATCGGGCGAGCGCAGGATCGAGAAAATCGTGCCGACAGGCCCGTTGATTTCAATATTGGAGGACCCGTCCAGCGGATCGAAAACCAGCAGGTATTTCCCGCGCGGCTCATCCATGGGGATGATGTAAGGGTCTTCCAGTTCTTCCGACGCCAAGGCCGTCAGTTGTCCGCCCCGGCGGGTCCATGACATGAACGTCTCGTTGGCGAGCACGTCCAGTTCCTTCTGGGTTTCGTCCTGAATATTCTGGCCGACGGCACCGCCAAGGTCCCCGGCAAGGTCCCCGTGGTTCACAAGGTTGGAGACAGCCTTGCAGGCCGCCGCGATATCATTGATCAGCGATGCCAGTTCGCCCGTCGCTTTCGGTTCGTTGCGAACGTCTTCGTACAGGAAGTGCGCCAATGTCAGTTTGTCGCTACCCATCGTGTTCCCTTTTGTTTCTTTGCTTCTTGGGAAGCCGGCCGGCAAAAAACGTATGCCAGACGAGCGCGCCGAATACCAGGGGTTTCGCCCTATCCGGCGGCACCGTCAAATCGGCGTCGGTCCCTTTGTTTCGTGTCGTTCGATGTATTCTTGTTCGTCGATGAACCGGCTTAGGGCCAGAACCTTCGCCACCTGTTCGCCGCCGTCCGTCACCGGCAGGCGCAAGGCTTCATATTGCACCGGCACGCCCGACAGTGTTTGGAATTGATTGAGGAACAGGATCGGCGCGCGCGCCGCAACCGCGCGTTCGTTTTGGTGCAGCATGGCATCGGCAAGACCGGGAATCTTCAGTTCCTTGACGGACCGGCCTGTCATATCGACGCCCTGCAGATTCGTACGTTCCGTCCCCCAATAGCGGAACACGAACGCGCGTTCATCCTCGACCACATCCATGACCACCAGCCAGGGCAGGATTGTTGACGGAAATTCGACCAGTTTGATGGCCGTCCAATCGGCCATACCGGCATGGTCCGCCCGTTCCGACCAATAAGCATGCAGCCAAGCGAAATCACCCGCGAACGTCGATAGTTCGACGGCCAATTCCTTGGCCTTGAAGGTTGTGTTCACATTTCCCTCACGTAGTGAGCATGCCCGTTTGGCTGGTAACGCGCATCTTCCAATACCCATTGCAGCCGGAATCAGTCTTCGGCGCAAACGGTATCGCTCGCAGATATTGAGAAGAATTGGCGTCCCCAAGGGGAGGGGATTGGAAAATTCCTAAGTGATTCAAAATACTAGAGAAACGGCTCTGATGTTGTACACACGAGGCGTTGACCACTGCGGACAACATACGGGTTGGGCTGATTTGAAGCAAGCCCGCTCTCTAGCAGTTAGGGCCGAGGCAGCGCCTCCCGGCACACCACTTGGTACTTGACGCCCCCTCCATCACTACATATAGTTGGCCCCATGGCAAGATGCACAGCACCCGTCTACGGTCATCGTTCAGCAAGCGCCGCTGCGGCCTGCCCTGCGTGTGGGGGCCGTTCTCGCAGGTATGGCGGATTCAGTGGGTATAGCGGGTATGACTCGTACCAGCGCCCGTCGTATTCATCATCGGGGAGCAGCGGGGGCGGTAGAAGCAGTTACGGCGGCTCCAGCCGAAGCAGTAAGCCGAGTTGGTCACCCGCGAGTTCTCCGCAGTACTACACGCCACAGGAAGTGCGGGAACTTACACGTGTTCGCAGTAGCATCGAGCAGCGCCCCCCCCCCTCCCTGACCCTCGGGATGTCTTTCTTTGTCACGCATGGGATGACCGTGCAGGGTCCGCCAAGGAACTGCATGATCTGCTCGAAGCGCGCAGCGTATCGGTTTGGTTCAGCGAGAAGGATGTCACCCTCGGCACTTCGTTGCTCCGGGAGATAGACAAGGGGTTGGCGAAGTCGCGGGTTGGGGTCGTGCTGGTGACCCCTTCGTTGCTGTCCCGGGTCAGGGCAGAGGGTATCGCTGACAAGGAACTATCAGCGCTTCTCGCTCAAGAGTTGCTCGTTCCCATCGTGCATAACACGACTTATGAAGCGCTTCGAGAAGTCAGCCCCCTGCTAGGATCACGCAGCGGTCTGAGTACCGCCGAGATGCCAATGGCAGACGTCGCGGCTAAACTCGCGGAACTGGTCGCCATCTAACTTCGTTCACCCTCCACGAGAGAAGAAAACAGATAGATAGCCCCTGCCCCTGGCGGTAGTCGATGGGCACCCCGCCCAACCATTCCCCTTCGATCACCCGCCAAGAAGCGGTTCAGCGACCACGCTGGAGTTGAAACAACAAGTGCCTCTAGCGGGTGATCTTAAAGGGGGACAGTTGGGGTTACAGGATGGGTTGTCTTCCAGGCTCCCTCAGGAACCTCTCAGGCCCACCCCGCCAGGGAGGGACGCTAGTGGGCTAGTTGTGGCCCACCGTGATCCCAGGATGGACTTCGCCCCAGGTCACGCCCAGGTCGTCCATGGCAGTCTCGCCCTCTTTGGGCGGGTTCTGCTTCACATGTGCGGCGCTCGGAGCGCCCACGATGTAGGGTGAGTGGTTGCCCTTCTGTGGAGAGTCTTCGGGTCGATGGGCTTTCATGGTCATCGGGTTTCCTTCGTCATCGAATGGTGAGGGAGTTGGGTTTGGGAGTCTTTCTCGCGGCTCCTTCACGGAACCGCATGGCCTCGCTCCAGGAGTACAGCTTGCCACCCATTCTTACGGCGACCCTGCCCCCGGCCATCTCGGCCTTCGCGTGGGGACCGAGGTCCGCGTTGAGGGCGGCTTCGGGGTCGATGGTGTCCAGCTTGGTCAGGTACATGTCCGTTGCCTCGCGGACGGAGCCGAAGCGTCCCGCCTGCGCGTCCAGGATGACCTTCGCGGCCATCTCCGGTTGGCTGTCCCGGAGCCAGTCGTAGACCAAGTGCGGCTCCACGTTCGACACCTCGGCGACGGCTGCATCAGCAACCGCCGTGTAGGTCTCCACCGCCGCCTGCACGAAGCCTTCAACGTGATGTCGTCATCCATGGCTGTTGTTGTACACGGTGTACAACGCCACTGGCGACAACCTTCAAATTTCTCTTGGAAAATCAGTCACTTGAGCGAATTGGCGTCCCCAAGGGGATTCGAACCCCTGTCTCCTCCGTGAAAGGGAGGTGTCCTAGGCCGGGCTAGACGATGGGGACGCTGTTTCGGCCTCGGGCTCGCGGCCCGAAGGCGCACTTGGTATACGCCCCGAAAGGCAAAATCAAGGGGACTTTTTCAAGAAATGACATCAATCGGCCGGATGGGCGTCTTCGATCTGGAATTGCACCGTGGTCCGGCCGTTCCATTTGTTGAAGCGCAGCCGTCCCGCAAGGTGCATCAAGCGCCCGTCATGGTTCAAAAGTGTGGGCCCCAAATCGGAATCCAGGGCCCGGAACGCAATGCCTTCGATCGCTCCCCTGGTGTCCTTGGCGACAGCACATTTCACATGATTCTCTCCGACCCGGTCGGCATAGGTCAGCCGCGCATGAGGCATGACGAAGCGCGGTTCCGGGTTGCCCGCACCGAACGGCCCCAATTGGGCGATTTCCTCGACCAATTCCGCCGTCGCCGCGTCCGGGCGCAGCGCTCCGTCCAGATAAAGGGTCGGCACGATCCCGCTTTCCTCGACATGGGCCGCGACACGGGCGTCCAGAAATTCCCGAAATGCCGCCAACCGGTCCCGCGCCACGGTAAATCCCGCCGCCATGGCATGCCCGCCGCCCTTGACGATCAGCCCCGCCTGGCGCGCGGCAATGATCGCCGCCCCCAGATCGACCCCCTTGACGGACCGGCCGGACCCGACGCCCAGTGCCCCATCGTCCTCGTCACCGAAGGCGATCACGCAGGACGGGCGGTTGTAGCGTTCCTTCAGGCGCGAAGCGACGATCCCGATGACCCCCGGGTGCCAGCCGTTCCCATGTGCAAGGGCGACGGCCCCCATGGCGTTGGGACTGCCGCCGCCGGCGTCCTCAAGCTGCGACATCGCCCCTTCTAGAACCCCGGCCTCAATGGCTTGGCGTTCCCGGTTGAAGGCATCCAGGCGGCGGGCAAGGTGCCAGGCCTCGTCCTCGTGCTCTGTGGTCATCAGACGGTATCCCAGATCCGATTCCCCGACCCGGCCGCCCGCATTGACCCGGGGCCCCATGACAAAACCCAGGTGATAGGCCGTCGGCGCTTCGTCCACCCCTGCCACGTCCGCCAGGGCCCGAAGCCCCAGGTTTTGGCGCCCAGCCATGACTTTCATGCCCTGCGTAACCAAAGCACGGTTAATTCCAGTCAAAGGCACCACATCGCAAACCGTGCCCAGGGCGACCAGATCAAGCCATTGCAGAAGATCCGGCTGCGGGCGGCTGCCGTACCAGCCTGCTTCACGCAGCACCCGGTTGATCGCCACGATCAGCAGGAACGTCACCCCGACGGCGGCCAATTGCCCATGACCCGCCGTTTCATCCAACCGGTTGGGGTTGATCACGGCTTGCGCCATGGGCAGATCGGCTTCGGCCGTGTGATGATCGACCACGACCACATCGATGCCGGCCTCGCGTGCGGCGGCAAGCGGCTCGAACGCCAGGGTGCCGCAATCGACCGTAACCACCACGGACGCCCCGTGGTTGTCCTTCAACCCCAGGATGGCCGCCGTATTGGGGCCGTAGCCTTCCTTGATCCTGTCGGGAATATGCACGGCCGTGCGCCCGCCGACGGCCCGCACGAAGCGGCACAACACCGCGGACGAGGTCGCGCCGTCGACGTCATAGTCGCCGAAAATGCCGATGCATTCGCCTTGCATGATGGCGCTTGCCAAGCGTTCGGCCCCGGACCCCATATCAAGAAACTTGCCCGGATCGGGCAGCAGATCGCGCAGCGTGGGAGCAAGGAAACCCGGCACGTCTTCCAGACCAACGCCCCGCCCGGCCAGAACGCGGGCCGTCAGTTCCGACAGTTCCCAGCGTTGGACAAGGGTCTGCACGGCACGTGGATCGACCGGTCTTTCCAACCAGCGACGCCCGGTCAGCGACCGATTCACGCCAAGAACCCGGGCCGTGCCGGGCCTGTCCTGTTGCGGTTGGTCCGCGAGCCGGGTGTCAGACCCTGCCGGTGAGCTTGGACACATGATGGTGTCCTTCGATATAGCGCAGCGTGCGCGTTTTCGAGCGGACGACCAGGGAATGCGTGGTCGCCATGACGCCCTTGTCGGTAAACTGGACCCCGGACAGCATGGGCCCGGTGGTCACCCCCGTGGCCGCGAAGGTCACATTGCCCGACGCCATGTCGAGCATGCTGTACTTGCGGGCCGTGTCTTCAATGCCGGCCTTGCGCAGGCGCGCGGTCTCGTCCTCGTTGCGGACGATCAGGCGGCTTTGCATCTGCCCGCCCAGGCCGCGCAAGGCGGCCGCGGACAGCACGCCCTGGGTCGCGCGGCCGCTGCCCAGGAAGATATCGACTCCCGATCCCGGCAAGGCCGTCGCCACGACCCCCGATACGTCGCCGTCCAGGATCAGGCGAATGCGGGCACCGGCTTCACGAACCTTGTTAACGATCTGCGCATGACGCGGGCGGTCCAGCATGCAGACCACCAAATCGGACACCGCGACTTTCCTGGCCTTGGCCAGGGCCTTCAGATTCTCCGCCGGTTCGGCATCCAGATCGATGACGTCTTCGGGCAGGCCCGGGCCGACGGCGATCTTTTCCATGTAAAGGTTCGGCACGGACAGGAAACCGCCGTCCTCGGCCAGGGCGATCACGGACAACGCGTTGTAACCACCACGCGCGATGATCGACTTCCCTTCCAATGCCAGAACGGCGACATCCGCCTTGGGCGCGCCGCCGGTGCCAAGCTTCTGGCCGGTGTACAGGTCCTCGACCTCGCCTTCTTCGCCCTCGCCCATGCGCACTGTGCCGTCCACCATCAAGGTATCCAGGCTGCCCATCATGGCCTTGACGGCGGCCTCGTCGGCGGCACGTTCATCCCCGCCCCCCAGATGGGCCATGGCCGCCACGGCGGCGGCCTCGGTCACACGCACGGCTTCCAGAGCCAGATTGCGGTCGGTTACGGCATCATTCATGGGCATGTTCCCAACTCGTTCGGCAAAGCGGCCTATAAATCTTCAATCCGGATGATACGCGGTGCCATGACCACGGCGTCAAGTGCGGCAATGGCCTGGGCGGCCTCGGTCATGTCCGATTCAAGTGTATCATGGGTCGTCATGACCACGGGAACGGGCTCGCCTGGATCACGCGTGCGCTGAATGATCGATTCCATGGACACGTTATGCGCACCCAATGCCTGGGCGATGCCGGCGAACACGCCCGGTTTGTCCACGACTTCGAACCGCATGTAATACGCGCCGCGGTGGGCCGACATGGGTACCGGCCGGGGGGCCGTCAAGCTTGATGCCGGGCGCGCGAAACCGGGCACCGTGTTGCCCCGCGCGATATCGATGATGTCCGCAACCACGGCCGACGCCGTCGGCCCTGCTCCGGCTCCGCGGCCTTCCATCTGCACGCGATCGACGAAGTCCCCTTCGGCCACGACGGCATTGAACACGCCGCCGACATGATTGATGGGCGCGTCGATCGGCACCATGCAGGGATGGACCCGTTGTTCGATGCCGGCATCGGTTTCCGTCGCAATTCCCAGTAACTTGATGCCGAACCCCAGTTCCCGCGCGAAATCAAGGTCCACGGGCGAGACATGGCGAATCCCTTCGACATGGACCGATGCGAAATCGACCTGTGTGCCGAACGCCAGCGACGCCAGGATCGCCAGCTTATGCGCGGCATCAATACCGTCGATGTCGAAACTTGGGTCGGCCTCGGCATAACCTTCGGCCTGTGCTTCGGCCAGCACGTCATCGAATTCGCGCCCGGTGTCGCGCATTTCCGTCAGGATGTAATTGCAGGTTCCGTTCAAGATGCCATAGACCCGGGAAATGGCGTTGGCGGCAAGGCCTTCACGCAGGCCCTTCAAGATCGGTATGCCGCCCGCGACAGCGGCTTCGAACGCCAGCGCGACACCCTGGGCCTCGGCGGCGATGGCCAGCGCCTGCCCGTGGTGGGCGATCAACGCCTTATTGGCGGTGATCACGTGCTTGCCGTTCTTAAGGGCCGCCTCGCAAAGGTCTTTGGCGATCCCGTCCGCCCCGCCGATCAATTCAACCACCGCATCGACCTTATCGTCGGCGGCCAGGGCCATGGGATCGTCCGTCCATTGAATACCGGAAAGGTCCACGCCCCGGTCCTTCGATGCGTCCCGCGCGGAAACGGCCGTGATGTCGATGGCACGACCGGCACGGCGGGAAATTTCATCCCGGTGCGCCGCCAGAACCTGAACCGTGCCCGCGCCGACCGTGCCGAGCCCGGCAATACCTACTCGCAATGGATCCGGCATCAGCCGTGGGCCCGCCTGCCGGGGTCCAGATTGTCCAAGGCGCCGACACGATACCGTTGCAGGAAGGTTTTGATGGAGCGCAGGGCCTGACGGGTACGGTGGACGTTTTCGACCACGGCGATGCGCACGAAGCCGTCGCCGTGTTCGCCGAACCCGACGCCGGGTGCGACCGCGACCTTGGCTTCGGACAACAACAATTTGGAAAATTCAAGCGACCCCAAATGCGCCATATCCTCGGGGATCGGCGCCCAGGCGAACATGGTCGCGGGCGGCGCCGGCACCTGCCAGCCCGCCGCGTCGAGGCCGGAAATCAGCACGTCGCGCCGTTCCTTGTAGATCGCACGCATTTCATCGACGCAATCCTGCGGCCCGTTGAGAGCAGCTGCGGCCGCAACCTGGATCGGCGTGAAGGCACCGTAATCCAGATAGGATTTGACCCGCGCCAGGGCCGCGATCATATCGCGATTTCCGGCAGCGAACCCGATGCGCCAGCCGGGCATGGAATAGGTCTTGCTCATGGAGGTGAATTCCACGGCAATGTCCCAGGCCTTTTGAATTTGCAGGATCGAGGGCGGCGGATTGTCGTCGAAATAGACTTCCGAATAGGCCAGGTCCGACAGGATATAAATCCCGTGGAACAGGCAAAAATCGACGACCTGCTCATAAAACGCCAGATCGCAAAGCTCTGCCGTCGGGTTGTTGGGATAATTGAGCACGATCGCCGTCGGCTTGGGCACGCTGTGCTGCACGGCGCGCTCCAATGCCTTGAAAAAATCTTCGTCCGCCTTGACCGGAATATTGCGGACGGCAGCGCCGTTGATGATGAACCCGAACTGATGGATCGGATAACTGGGGTTCGGCACCAGGATCACGTCACCGGGGCTGGTGATGGCCGCGGACAGATTGGCCAGCCCTTCCTTGGACCCCAGCGTCACGATGGCTTCGTGTTCCGGGTCGACCGAAACGTTGAACCGCCGCTCGTAATAGCCGGACAGCGCCTTGCGTAGGCCCGGAATACCGCGCGAATTGGAATAGCGATGGGTCTTGGGATCCTGCGCCGCCTCGACCATCTTATCGACGATATGCTGCGGCGTCGGCAGATCGGGATTGCCCATGCCGAAATCGATGATGTCCTCCCCATCGGCGCGGGCACGCGCCTTCATGGCGTTCACTTCCGCGAACACATAGGGCGGCAAACGCCGAATACGGTGGAATTCCTGTTTCATCATGGCTTCCTTATCTGCCAGAAGCGGGTGTGCATTGTAACAGCAAACAGGCCTTGCCGCGTGCATCACACACGGCAAGAACCCGCCAGCCGGCATTCGTTTAGCTGGAAAGCCTTCAGCGCGTCAAAAAGATTTCCGCGCGCCGGTTCCCGGCTTCGCCGTTGGGCATGATCTCCGCGTAAAGCGGTTGCGAATCGGACAGCGCCGCCGTTACCACCGTCCGGCGGTTTGCGCCGCGCCGGATCAACTCCGAAGCGACCGTTTTGGCCCGCTGGGCCGACATCTTGTAATTCACCAAGCGGTGGCGTTCCGCGCTCAGGTTGCGGGTGCGCGATGACGAATGGCCGACCACATGCAGGGTTCCGCCCCGTTCTTTCTGCAGGGCGACAACCTGCGAAATGATTTGCCGGTCGCGGGTCGACAATTTGGACGAGCCATTGGGGAACACGATGGTCGCAACCCGTGTCGCCCCCGGGGGCAACGGCTGCGACTGCGCGGCACCGGCGACATTTGCCCCTTCCATGACGGTCGGAAGCGGCGATCCGGACGGCTCGATCACCCCATCACCGGAAATCACCATGGTTTCGCCGACACCGACACCCGACGGCATGCCCGAGGGACGCACGAATTTAGGCTCTTCCCCGGCGGCCGCCAAAATTTCGGCCAAACGTTTCTGCATACGGTTCTGGAACCCGGAAAATTCCGCTTCCTGTTCGGCACGGGTCGGGATCGAGAATTGCGGCACGCCCGGAACCGTCGCGGCGGGCGCATCGTCGCGGGGTTCTTTCGGCGCGGTCAGCTTGGGTGCCTCGGCCATGGCCTCGGCCGGTTTGGATTCCGCAGGCTGAGCCGCCGGTTCCTTAGGAGCGGTTGCAGTCGGGCTTGGCGGCGGCGGTGCCGCCGGGCGAACCGGGTCCGCGGCGGCCGACTGATCCTGGCGCGTGATGGCCGGCGCGTAACGCGGCCGGTCCGGGTCGGCGGCAAGGCCCAGGTTGCGGCTTTCGCGCTGCTTTTCGACGTCTGAAAGCTGGGGCAGGTCCCCGGATGTCTGTTCCTGGCCGGCGGCTTCCGCGACCTGCTGCTCGCGCTTGCGGCGGGCTTCTTCTTCCGGGTCGCCGGATTTGTCGCCCCCGGAGAACAGATCAACCGTGCTTTTGTACCATTCAGCCGGATTGACCGCATCGGGCACCGACGAACACCCCGTCAGCACAACCGCCATGACCGCAACCGCCGGAACGCTCCGCTTCAAATGACGAAGCCGTTCCTCGGAAACCACCCCCTGAAACACGCCCATGTGCCGCTATGCTCCCTTTTGCTCTTCAATCCCACGCTGCGGAAATCTGTTCCGCCACAACGGGGCCCCGCCTTGAATTCCCAAGATTGCCGGTCTAAACCGACAATATTAACGAATGCGGAACTGCCGCGTTCGCCCCAGGATAATGCCACCGGAGAATTCGCCCAACCATTTGATTTTCGGGCCATCTCGGTAACTTGGCAATCGGGTACCATATTTTGCCTCAATCGCCTAGTCGGCGCAAAGGACGCAACGACCGAATGGACAAAAAGACACCAAATTCCGATGCCGCCGAGTCACCGGCTGAATTGGCGAATTCCATGGTCGAAATCGCTGAACGCAGCCAGCGCCTCGTCACGGAGTGGCTCGGGCGGCACGGCGACGAAATCCAGGCGCAGGATGTGGATCCGCTGAATATCGGCGAAGCCTTCCTGGAAATGACCCGCCACATGGTTACCGATCCGGCCAAAATGATGGAATCGGGCCTGACCCTTTGGCAGGGTTATATGGAGTTATGGCAGTCGACGGCGCTGCGCATGATGGGCGCGGATGCGGACCCCGTGGCACAGCCTGCGCGGGGCGACCGGCGCTTCAAGGACGAAGCCTGGTCCGAAAATCAGGTGTTCGATTTCATCAAGCAATCCTATCTGCTGACCGCGAACTGGCTGGAATCGACCGTCAAGGATGTGGACGGTCTTGATGCGAAAACCCAACGCAAGGTCGATTTCTACACCCGGCAATTCGTCGATGCCCTGTCGCCGACCAACTTCCTGATGACCAACCCTGAAGCCCTGCGCGCCACGGTCGAAACCAAGGGCGAGAACCTGGTCAACGGGCTGAACAACCTGCTGACCGACCTTGAACGCGGGGACGGCAAGCTGGCGATCCGAATGACCGACATGGACGCCTTCGAAATCGGCAAGAACGTCGCCACCGCCAAGGGTAAGGTCGTCTTTCGCAACGACCTGATCGAACTGATCCAGTTCGATCCGCTGACGGATAAGGTCTCACAGACGCCGCTTCTGATCGTCCCGCCCTGGATCAACAAGTTCTATATCCTGGACCTTCGGCCGGAAAATTCGTTCATCCGCTGGGCTTCGGAACAGGGACATACGGTGTTCGTCATTTCCTGGGTCAACCCGGATGCCAAACTGGCGAAGAAATCCTACGACGATTACATGCTCGAAGGCCCCCTGGCCGCCCTGGAAGCGATCGAACAGGCGACCGGCGAGCGCGCCGTCAATATCATCGGTTACTGCCTGGGCGGCACGTTGACGGCGGCAACCCTGGCCTGGGTGGCGGCGCAAAAGGGCCAAAAATGGAAGAAGCGCATCAATGCCGCGACCTTCTTCACCACCATGGTCGACTTTGCCGACGCCGGGGACCTTTCCGTATTCGTCGACGAAACCCAGATGCAGAACATGGAAGCCAAGATGAACGAACGCGGCTTTCTTGAAGGCTCGGAAATGGCGACCACCTTCAACATGCTGCGCGCCAACGATCTGATCTGGTCCTTCGTCGTCAACAACTACCTCTTGGGCAAGGACCCCTTCCCCTTCGATCTGTTGTTCTGGAATTCCGATTCCACCCGCATGCCCGCGGCCATGCATTCGTTCTATCTGCGCAACATGTATCTGGAAAACAAGCTGGTCACGCCGGGCGGAATCGCGCTGGCGGACACGCCCATCGACCTGGGCAAGATCGACGTGCCGACCTATATCATTTCGACCCGCGAAGACCACATCGCCCCCTGGAAAGCGACCTATGCGGCGACCCAGCTGTACAAAGGGCCCGTCCGCTTCGTGCTGTCGGCATCGGGCCATATCGCAGGGGTGATCAACCCACCCGCGGCCAACAAGTATTGCTACTGGACCAATGCCCAAACACCGAAAGACCCGGATGCCTGGCTGGACAAAGCCGAACAGCACGACGGATCCTGGTGGCTGGATTGGGATGCCTGGATCAAGAAACAGTCCGGCAAGAAAACCGTTCCCGCGCGCAAACCCGGCGACGGCAAGCTGAAGGTTCTGGGGGACGCGCCCGGCAGTTACGTCAAGATGCGCGCAACCAAGGACGGCTAGACTAGCAGCCCAATGCCTTGGTGACGGCCCGTTCCAGCAATGCCGCCGCCGACCGCAGGTCATCCGCCGGATAAGCCGTATAACCCAAAACCAGCCCGTGGCGCTTGTCCGTCCCTTCGTAATATCCCGACAAGGCCCTGGCAGTGATCCCCAATTCAGCCGCTTCGCGGGTGATCGCACCGTCGGCCAGCCCCCGGCCCGCCCTGCCCGGCGCCAGGGTGACGGTCAGATGCATGCCCGCGTCATCGTCAGGCACGTTGAACAACCCATCGAAACGGGTGACGAGCTCCGCGCGCAGAACCGTCTGTCGTTCGGCATAAAGCTGGCGCATGCGCCGCACGTGTGCTCCGAACCGTCCTGAATCCATGAAGTCCGCCAAGACCGGCTGCATGGCCAGGGCCGGAAAATCATCGACGGCACCGCGCAGCCGCACGAAGGCATCGACCAGCGGCTCCGGCACCACCAGATAGCCCAGGCGCAGGGCCGGGAACATCACCTTCGAGAACGTTCCCACATAGATCACCCGCCCGCCCCCTTCCAGGCCCTGCAAGGCCGCCAGAGGCCGCCCGCGATAGCGGTATTCGCTGTCGTAATCGTCTTCCAGCACCCAGAACCCGGCATCCCGCGCCCAGGACAGCAGATCGAGCCGCCGCGCGAGGCTCATGGTTTCGCCCAAAGGAAACTGACGCGACGGCGTGACCGCCAGCACCCGGGGCCGGGGTTCCAGCGCGCGCGCGCGCGCCACGTCGAGGCCTTCGCCGTCCACAGGTGCCTGGACGACCCGTGCCCCGACCGACGAAAAGGCGGAAATCAGCCCCCGGTATCCGGGGTTTTCCATTACCACGGGATCGCCCGGCTCCAACAACACGCGGGAACACAGGTCGATGCCCTGCTGCGCGCCCGAAGTCACGATCACCTGGTCGGCCGTGCATTTGGCACCGCGCACGGCAACCAGATAGTCGGCGATGGCCTGGCGCAGGGCACGATGACCGCGACCGTCGCGGTCTTCCAGCATCGCCATGGGCGGACGCCGCCAGAACCGTCCGACGGCCCGCCCCCATTCATCAAAGGGAAAGGCCGCAACATCCGGCACGCCCGGCAGAAAAGGCCGCTGCAGCATCGGTCCCGGTGATCGCCTGGACATCAGGTCGAGCATCCGGGCCGGCAGTGGCGGCGGATCCGCTGTCTCTTCCGGTAACGGGGCCATGGAGCGGACATCGCCGGCCAGATCGGGCAAATCTGCCGATACACGCGTGCCCGCGCCGGGCCGGGCCTCGGTAAACCCTTCGGCCAAAAGCTGATCGTAAGCCGTCAAGACCGTATTGCGGGACACGTCCAGATCACGGGCCAGAATTCGCGTCGCCGGCAACCGGGCCCCGGGGCGCAGCACACCGGCCAGGATCAACCCCTTGATGCCTTTGTAAAGCTGTTCGTTCAAAGGGGCGCCGCCTGACCGGACCAGGTCCAGATCGATGAGCTGCGCATCCCGTCCCCGGTTTATCCGTCCCGCCATCAGATAAATGGACCCTTTAAATTATGACTTATGGCTCTTTTATAAGAACCAAGTTGCACGGTACATGGAGACCGCCGCCATCAACAAGGCAGAAATCGATACACGCATACCAACACCGACAGAAGGAACCGGACCATGACGACCACGCCCGCGCTGCGGATCACCGAAAAATCCAAAGTCAAACGGGCGCCGCTGCGCGCGGCCTACGACCGGGCGACGGTGGATGCGATCCTTGATTCCGGCCTGCTCTGCCATGTCGGCTACATCATCGATGACGCCCCCCATGTCACGGCAACCTGTTATTGGCGCGACGGCGACCGGGTGTATTGGCATGGATCGGCCGCCAGCCGCATGCTGCGGACCGTGACCGGCGACGTGCCGGTGTGCTTCACCGTTTCCCACCTGGACGGCGTGGTCCTGGCACGGTCGGGGTTTCATCATTCGGTCAACTACCGGGGGGTGACGCTGTTCGGCAAGGCCCGGCTGATCGACGACCGGGAAGAAAAACTGGCGACGCTGAAGGATTTCACCGACCGCCTGGCCCCCGGCCGGTGGGAGGAACTGCGCGAAACCACGGAACAGGAACTTAAGGGAACGACGATCTGCGCCATGGAAATCGATGAAGGTTCCGCCAAGGTCCGCACGGGCGGCCCCATCGATGACGAACCGGATTACGATCTGGATGTCTGGGCCGGCGTCGTGCCGGTGACGACGACGATCGGCGAGCCCATCGCCGATGATCGGCTGAAACCGGGCATTGCAGAGCCCGATTACCTGCGCCGTATTTCCATCGGACAGGTCACCCTGCCGGACGCGGCGGAATAAGCACCTGAACGCTTAAAGATCATTCTCCGCGTTTAAGGGCTTTCTCGATCAGCTGTTCCGCTGCCTGACGCGGGTCGGCGCGGCGTTCGGCCAAATCGTCGACCAATTCGGTCATCTCGGGCGCGAGGCGTTTGAATTCCCGGCGCATGCGTTCCAACGCCGCCGTCTCCAACCGCATGCGCGCGGTCCGACGGCGGCGGTCCGCGACCTCGCCGCTGTCCTTCAGGTGCTGCCCGTGGTCCAGAACGGCCTGAACCAGGTCACCGATCCCGCGCCCGTCCTGGGCGCTGGTGGCGATCACCGGCACGCGCCAAGTGCCGGCGGCGTTGCCCCCGCCCTGACGGCCGGACAGGCCGATGTCCTGCGCCCCCGCCAGATCGGCCGCCGTTTTGTCTGCGTCGGGCCGGTCCCCTTTGGTCACCACGTGAATATCGGCGATTTCCAGTACGCCCGCCTTCATGGCCTGAACCCCATCGCCCAGGCCCGGGGGTGAAGCGACAATGACCGTATGCGCGGCGGCGGCGATATCGACTTCGTCCTGGCCGACTCCGACCGTCTCGACAATCACCACATCAAACCCGCAGGCGTCCAGAACGTCCACGGAATCCAGCGCCGGGCGGGCCAATCCGCCCATGGCCCCCTGGGTCGCGAGCGAGCGGATGAACACCCCCAAATCCCCGCCGAGGTCGCCCATGCGCACCCGGTCACCCAGGATCGCGCCGCCGGAAAACGGGCTGGACGGATCGATGGCGATCACACCGACGGTCAAATCCCGCCTGCGCAAATCCTTGACCAGGGCATTGACCAGGGACGACTTTCCGGCCCCCGGCGGGCCGGTCACACCGACCACATGAGCGGCCCCCGCCGCCTGATAGACCCGGCCCATCAGGTCGCGGCCCGGATCGTCCGGTGCAGGCGCCCGGTTGCCGCTGGTTTCCGCCAGCGACAGCAGCTTGGCGATGGCCCGGCGGTCGCCGCTGCGGGCGGCGGCAAGCATGTCCTCCGGCGGCGTATCCGGTTTCGGGGCTGCCATGGGTTCCTCAGTCGCTGGGGGGAATGGGGCGGTTGCGCTGCAACCGGCGCAGATCAAGCCCGGATTCGCGGTATTCGGCGCTCAGGTTGTCGTAAACCGGCCAGATGTAATCGAGCATCTTCTGATCGTTCGGCCCGACCTTGCGCAGGAATTTGGCGGGCCTGCCGGACCAGACCTCGCCGGGGCCGATCTTCTTTTCGGGCGTGACCAGGGCACCGGCGGCGATCAGCGAACCCGCGCCGACCACGGCACCGTCCATCACCGTCGCCTGCATGCCGATCATGGCGTCGTCATGGATTTCACAGGCATGCAGCATGGCCATATGGCCGACCGTGACCCGGTCCCCCAGGATCGTCGGATAGCCCTTGGAATCCACATGCACGATGGTGCCGTCCTGAATGTTCGTATCGTTGCCGATACGGATGAAATTCATGTCACCGCGCAGAACGCAGTTGTACCAGATCGACGACTTCGCCCCGATGGTCACATCACCGATAATGATGGCATTTTCGGCGATGAAGGCGCTGTCATCAATCTGCGGGGTTTTGTCACGATACGGCAGGATCACGCCGGCGGGCTGACGCAAGGAATTCATTTATTCATCACCTTAAAATTTATGTTTAGAATGTTGTTTTATTTAATAAATGGGAGCATTTCCTTGAAGGCATCCGTGCCTGCCTGCCCAAGCCATTCAAACACTACCATTTCGGTCGTCACGATCCCCGCCCCAGCCGCACCCAGCCGGTCCAGGCAGGCCTTTTCGCTTTCCAGCGTGCGCGACGAGGTGGCGTCGGTGACAACGAAAATCTCGTTGCCCCGGTCCATCAAATCGACCCCCGTCTGCATGACGCAGATATGGGCTTCCATCCCCGTGATGACGGCCTGACGCCGCCCGGTCGCTTCATAAGCCTGCTGGAACGCTTCCTCGTTCATGCAGGAGAAATGGATCTTCTCGAACACCTGAGCATCGGGCGCGATGCCCTGAAGCTGCGGCACGATGCGGCCCAGGCCTTTTGGGTATTGTTCCGTCATCAGAATGGGGATGCCCAGCCGGTCGGCGGCCGTCATCAGCAATTTCGTGTTACGGATGACCTTGGCCGGCGCCTGCATGGCGGGCACGAGCTTTTCCTGGATATCGATGACGACCAGACAGGACTGTTCGGGCTTGATGAGCATTCGGTGTTCCTTATTCCTGAAGCCAATAGCGCAACACGGCGCTGACCGCCTCGGGCCGCTCCATAGGCGACAGATGGCCACAGTTTTCAATAATTACCAGTTTAGCATTGGGGATCGCCGATGCCATTTCTTCATGCACCGCAGGCGGCGTCATCACATCCAATCGCCCGCACAGCACCAGCGTGGGGCAGGAAATCGCCCCCAGATTCGGGCGATTGTCCGCCCGGTTGATGATCGCCGTCTGCTGCCGCTGATAGGCGTCCACCCCGACATTGCGGGCCGACGCCCGCACCTTGGCCGTCAACGCCGCGTCGTCCTGGCGGTTATCGGCGATGAAGCCCGTCATGTGATGGTCGACCACCCCTTCCAGATCACCGTCCGCGGCCCGCGCCATCAGGTCGCGGCGGCCCGCCGTGCGCTCGGGCGTGTCCGGGCCGGGCGCCGTGTCGAGCAAGGCCAGACGCGTCACCCGTTCCGGGGCCAGACGCATAACCGCCTGCGCCGCATAGCCGCCCATGGACAGGCCGCAGAGCGCGAACCGGTCCGGTGCCGCATCCAGGGCGCGCCGTGCCATGGCCTCGACATCATCGTCCTGCGTCATGTCGGCGACCGTCATGTGGGCCAGATCGCCCAGGGTTTCCATCTGGTGCCGCCACAGTTCGGCATCGCACAGCAGACCGGGCATGAACAGAAGCGGCATGGGGGTCGGCATGGAGATTCTCCTGTCAAAGGTCGATCATGGATGAACAGCGGCAGAAAACCGCCGTCAACTGCTGGCTTATCATTGACTTCAGGTCGGGAACACCTAATATCCCGCTCACATGGCCTGGGGAAAGCCCCAAGAGCCCAATCAATGCCCCCTTACGGTGACCACGCAGCCCTGGGCGGCGCAACTCCCAAAGTGGAGCCATATGTCCTTTTCAGACCTCGGCCTTAGCGAAGAACTCCTAAAAGCGATTTCAGACGCAGGCTATACCGACCCTACTCCCATCCAGGCGCAGGCCATCCCCCAAGTCCTGATGGGCCGCGATATCCTGGGCTGTGCGCAGACGGGCACGGGCAAGACCGCGTCCTTTACCCTGCCGATGATCGACATCCTGGCCTCGGGCCGGGCCAAGGCGCGCATGCCCCGCTCGCTGATCCTGGAGCCGACCCGCGAACTGGCCGCCCAGGTCGCCGACAATTTCGAAACCTACGGCAAGTATCACAAGCTCAACCACGCGCTGCTGATCGGCGGCGAGAACATGAGCGAACAATTGAAGGTGCTGGAAAAAGGCGTCGATGTTCTGATCGCCACGCCCGGCCGCCTGATGGATGTGTTCGACCGCGGCCATCTGCTGTTGCGCGACGTAAAGATCCTGGTGATCGACGAAGCCGACCGCATGCTCGACATGGGCTTCATTCCTGATGTCGAAAAGATCGTCAGCCTGCTGCCGCCGATCAAGACAACCTTGTTGTTCTCGGCAACCATGCCGCCCGAGATCAAGCGCCTGGCCGATAAGTTCCTGATGAACCCCAAGGAAATCACCGTCTCCCGGCCGGCGACGACGGCGGAAACCATCAAGCAGGGTCTTGTCATGGCAACCGGTGCGGGGCGCGATCAGGCTTCAGTCGCGAAACGCAAGCGCGAGATTCTGCGCCAGTTGATTGCCCGCGAAAGACCAAAGAACGCCATTATCTTCTGCAACCGCAAGCGTGACGTGGACATCGTCTATCGCTCGCTGCAGCGCCACGGCTATGACACGGCGGCCCGCCTTCACGGCGATATGGTGCAGTCCGTTCGCATGGAAACATTGTCCAAGTTCAAGACCGGCGATGTGACCCTGCTGGTCTGTTCCGACGTGGCCGCGCGCGGCCTGGACATTCCGGCCATGAGCCATGTGTTCAACTACGACGTACCGACCCATGCGGATGACTATGTCCACCGCATCGGCCGCACCGGTCGTGCCGGGCGCGAAGGGATTGCGATCTCCATCGCCGTGCCGGCCGACGGCAAATACGTCGACGCCATCGAAAAGCTGATCGGCAAACCCATCGACCGCGATGATCTTGGCAGCAAACGCAATGACCAGAGCGGCGACGCCAACAAAGACGAACAGAAAGCGGACGACCGCAAACCGCGCAGTCGCGGACGCGGGCGCGGCAGGAAATCCGAGGATACAAAACCCCAGGAAACGAAACCTGAGGATACGGCGCCGAAGGAATCTTCCGGCAGTAATATCGAAAGCAAGGGCGACACGCCCCCGGCAAAGGACGAAAAAACTGCGTCAAACGACGACAGCGGCAAGTCCGACAAGCCCAGGCGTGAAAGATCCGATCGCCGCGATCGGCGCAATCAGAACGATGCCGGCGTGATGGAAGACAAAGGCGACGTGGCCTTCGGCCAGAGCGACCAGGTCCCGGACTTCCTCAAGAACTTCCCATAGAGACATCGCCTTGCCTGTTTTCGTCCGGGACCTCAGACACGCGGGCGTTTTTTCCCGCGCGCAGGCCGGCACTGGTTTTTCCCTGACATAGTTAGTGTTGGTCCACCGGGCCACACGCCCTATGTAATACGGGGCCGAAGTCGCGGGGCAACGAAACGTCTATGTCGAAGACCAAAAGATCCGACCGCAGGGCGCAGCCTTTCTTCGGGGCGTTGCCGAGCTTCGATGATTTCATGTCCATTTTTGATGAAGACAAATACACCCCCGTTCCAGACGGGTGGAGCATCATCATTACCGACATCAAGGGCTCGACCAAAGCCATCACCGAAGGCCGCTACAAGGACGTCAACATGGTCGGGGCCGCGTCGATTTCGGCGGTCCTGAACGTGTCCCGTGCCAACGAAATACCATTTGCGTTCGGCGGGGACGGCGCCACCTTCGTCGCCCCTCAAGAGATGTTGCCCAGGGTTCGCGAAGCCCTTTTGAAAACCCGAAATCTGGCCATTAATCATTTCGGCATGGAACTTCGCGTCGGCTCCGTTCCCATTTCCGTCGTGCGCGATCAAGGCTCTGACGTCCGGGTCGCCAAATACCGCCTAAGCGAAGGCAATTATTTGGCCATGTTCGACGGTGGCGGCCTTGCCCTTGCGGACAAAATGATCAAAGCCGACGACGGCAGCCGGGGCTATCGGATCGATGATGAAATTCCCGATCAGCCGCCGGATTTGGAGGGTCTGTCCTGCCGGTGGGAGCCGCTTTCGACCCAACGTGGGCGCATGCTGACCATTCTTGTGCAATCGCTGGCCCCCGGCACCGATAGCCAACTACAGGCCTATCAAACCGTCCTGGCGGAACTGGTCAAAATCCTTGGCCCCAATTTCCAAAACAGCCAGCCGGTCACGGCAAAGAACATGAAGTTTCGGTGGCCGCCTCGCGGCCTGCGGGCGGAAGCCCTCGCGACATGCGGCGACCGCCCCTATTTCAAACACCTGCTGTTTCTCTATTGGCAAAGCTTCCTGCAATTTCTGCTGGAAACCTTCGATTTAAGCGGCGGCGGATACAACGCGCCGGAATACCGGCGGGAACTTAGAGCGAATTCCGATTATCGCCGGTTCGACGACACCTTACGCATGGTCCTGGACTGCACGGTCGAGGAAGTCCGGGAAATTGAAGCCTGTCTTGAAAAACTGTACCGGAAAAACCTGATCGCCTACGGCACCCATCAGGCAGACAGCGCCCTGATGACCTGCCTGCTGTTCAGCCTTGCCGACAGCAAGCACGTGCATTTCATCGACGGCGGAAACGGCGGATATGCCATGGCGGCGGCGAATTTGAAAAAGCAGCTCGCGGCAACAAAGCCCGCAGCAAATCCGGCTTAGGTCTGGCCTAAATCAGCCCGGACAGCGGAGACGATGGATCGGCGTACATCTTGCGCGGCATGCGCCCGGCAAGATAGGCCTCGCGCCCGGCCTTGACCGCGTGCTTCATGGCACGCGCCATCAACACCGGGTCCTTGGCTTCGGCGATCGCCGTGTTCATCAACACGCCGTCGCAACCCAGTTCCATGGCGATGGTCGCATCCGATGCGGTGCCGACGCCGGCATCGACGATCACGGGCACTTCGGACTGTTCCTTGATCAGACGGATGTTAACCGGATTTTGGATGCCCAAGCCCGAGCCGATGGGAGCACCCAGCGGCATGATGGAAACGGCGCCCGCTTCTTCCACCCGCTTGCACAGGATCGGATCGTCCGAGCAATAGGCCATGACCTGAAAGCCCTCGGCGGTCAGGGCCGCCGTGGCTTCAATCGTTTCCGGCATCATCGGATAAAGCGTGCGCTGTTCGCCCAGGATTTCCAGCTTCACCAGGGTCCAGCCGCCGGCTTCCCGCGCCAGGCGCAGGGTCCGCACGGCGTCGTCCGTGGTGAAACAGCCCGCCGTATTCGGAAGGTATGTGTATTTCTTGGGGTCCAGGTAGTCGATCAGCAAAGGCTGGTTCGGATCGGTCAGATTGACGCGCCGGACGGCGACGGTGATCATTTCAGCCTCGGCCGCTTCGGCCGCCTGGCGGTTCAGGTCGTAATCCTTGTACTTGCCGGTGCCGATGATCAGGCGTGATCGGAATTTATGCCCGGCGACCTCCAGAATGTCCTCGTCCTCGGGCGCCGCCGCCGAATCCGGGGCGCCGCCGCCGATGAAATGAACGATTTCCAAGCGGTCGCCGTCCTCGACCCCGATCTGGCCATAGCCGGATTTGGGCACGATCTCCAGATTACGCTCGACCGCGACCTTGGCCGGATCCAGGCCGATTCGGGTCAGCAACTCCTTCACGGAGAGCGGTGCGTCTAGGGAATGGGTTTCGCCATTGATCTGAACTTGCATTGAAGCGGTATCCTCGGAGCCTTGTTTGGTCTGGCCTTAAAGGAATTATGGGGTTCAGGCCAGCCCCTTTCAACGCTCAGGTGGGGTGAAACGGGATGTTTCTCATATCACGCAGCGTGCTATAAGCCGCTACCTGATGAATGAAACCGCGTTTGCGCGCCCTTGTGCGCCCGGAATGTAGCCATGGCATCGACGATCCTGATCCTCAACGGCCCGAACCTGAACCTGCTGGGTACGCGCGAGCCGGATATCTACGGCAAGGAAACCCTCGCAACGATCGAGGACGCCTGCCGCGACCGGGCCAAGGGCCTGGGGTTGGACATTGATTTCCGCCAATCCAACGACGAAGGCGAACTGGTCACCTGGATTCAGGAAGGCGCCAAAACCCACGCCGGGATCGTCATCAATGCGGGTGCTTATACCCATACATCGGTTGCGATTCTGGACGCGCTCAGCGCCATCGATCTTCCGATCATCGAAGTGCATCTCTCGAACATTCACAGACGCGAAGAGTTCCGGCATCATTCCTTTGTGTCCAAGGCTGCCGACGGCATGATCTGCGGCCTGGGTGGCCAGGGATACGAGCTGGCCTTGGAAGCGCTGGCCAAACGTCTGAAAAACAACGGGTAAGGGAAAAATGGCGAAAAGCCCCAAAGCGACCGATATCGACGCGGACGCCGTCCGCAAGCTGGCTGAATTGCTCGAAGAAACCGGATTGACGGAAATCGAGTACACCCATGACGACTGGTCCCTGCGCGTGTCCAAGGGTGCCACCGCCGTGGCGGCGGCCCCGGTGCCCATGGCGGTCCCGGCACCTGCCGCGGATGCATCCGGCGGCGGTGACCAGGGCGTGCCTGCCGGCGCCGTGACCTCGCCCATGGTCGGCGTGGTCTATACCTCACCCGATCCGGAAAGCCCCGATTTCGTCAAGGAAGGCGATACGGTCAAGGAAGGCGATACCCTGCTTCTGGTCGAGGCCATGAAGGTCTTCAACCAGATCACCGCCCCCCGTTCGGGCACGGTCAAAAAGGTCATGGTGACCAGCGGAACGCCCGTTGAATTCGGCGAACCTTTGCTGATTCTCGAATAGGAGCCAGGACTTGTTCGAAAAAGTCCTGATCGCCAACCGGGGGGAAATCGCGCTGCGTATCCTGCGCGCCTGCCGGGAAATGGGCATTTCCACGGTCGCCGTGCATTCCACCGCCGACACGGACGCCATGCATGTGCGCTTCGCCGACGAAAGCGTATGCATCGGCCCGCCCTCGGCCAAGGACTCATACCTGTCGATCCAGGCCGTGCTGTCGGCGGCCGCGATTTCCGGCGCCGACGCCATCCATCCGGGCTACGGATTCCTGTCGGAAAACGCCGATTTCGCCCAAATGGTGGCCGAACATGGGTTCACCTTCATCGGCCCCTCGGCCGATCACATCCGCCTGATGGGCGACAAAGTCCAGGCCAAGGCCGCCGCCAAGAACGCCGGCATTCCCGTGGTGCCCGGCTCGGACGGCGCGATCGATAACATCAAAGACGCGGCCCTGGTCGCCAAAGACATCGGTTATCCGGTGCTGATCAAGGCGGCTTCCGGCGGCGGCGGGCGCGGCATGAAGGTCGTCCGCCACGAGGGCGAGTTGGAAGACCTGGTCAAGATGGCGCAGAGCGAGGCCGCCGCGGCCTTCGGTGATGGCGCGGTCTACATGGAAAAGTACCTGGACACGCCGCGCCATATCGAAATCCAGATCATGGCCGACAGCCTGGGCAACGTGGTTCATTTGGGCGAACGCGACTGCTCCCTTCAGCGCCGTCATCAGAAGGTTTTGGAAGAAGCCCCCTCGCCGGCCCTGAACGAGGCCCAACGGGCGGAAATCGGCAGCGTCACCGTGAACGCCATCGCCAAGCTGGGCTATCAGAGTGCCGGCACGGTCGAATACCTGTACGAAAACGGCGAGTTCTATTTCATCGAAATGAACACACGCCTGCAGGTCGAACACCCCATTACCGAGGCCATCACCGGCATCGACATCGTGCGCGAGATGATTCGCGTCGCCCAGGGTTCCAAGTTGTCGGTCACCCAGGACGACATCAAATTGCGCGGCCATGCCATCGAATGCCGCATCAATGCCGAGGACCCGGAAACGTTCGCGCCGTCGCCGGGCAAGGTCGGCGTGTTTCATGCCCCGGGCGGCCTGGGGGTTCGGGTCGATTCCGCTCTTTATTCCGGCTACACAGTGCCGCCGCACTACGATAGCATGATCGCCAAGCTGATCGTTCATGGCGCGACGCGAAATGAATGCCTGATGCGCCTCCGCCGCGCGCTTGAGGAATTTGTGATCGATGGCATCTCGACGGGCATACCGCTGCAGCAGCGGATCATCGGCGAACGCGATTTCGTCGACGGCAACTATGACATCCATTGGCTGGAACAACTCATGGCGGCGGACCAAGACGACGCCTAAAAGGCTCTGCCCATGAGCCGGCGCGACCAGTTCCAGGAAGGCCTGCCCGCGGAACTTCTGCTGCGCGCCTATGCCGCCGGCATCTTTCCCATGGCGGAAAGCCACGACGACCCGCAGGTCTTCTGGGTCGATCCCAAACAGCGCGGCGTGCTGCCGCTGGACGGTTTCCACATTTCCAAAAGCCTGCGCAAGGTCTTGCGCCGGGGCGAGTTCATCGTGCGCGCCAATTCGGCTTTCGAACGGGTCCTGGACGAATGCGCCGCCCCCGGCCCCGGGCGCACGGACACCTGGATCAACACGCCGATCCGCGATGCGATTGTCGAATTGCACCACCTGGGCTTCGCCTATTCCCTTGAAACCTGGAAGGACGGCCAGCTGGCCGGTGGGCTATACGGCGTGGCGCTCCGGGGGGCGTTCTTCGGCGAAAGCATGTTTTCGCGCGTGACCAATGCATCCAAGGTCGCCCTTGCCCATCTGGTCGCGCGCCTGCGCCTGGGCGGGTTTCGCCTGTTGGACACACAATTCGTGACCGACCATTTGAAAACCTTCGGCTGCGAGGAAATTCCCGCCCGGGATTACCAAAAGCGCCTGGAATCAGCGCTTGAATATCAGGCGCGATTCCCGCTCAACCCGCCCCCCGGCCAGGTGATGAAAGAGTTGGAGAGCATGGGCAGCAACGGCTAGTCCTTGTTTCGACGGAGACTATGAGGGGCCGCGAACGCTTCCGGCACGCGTCACAAACCAAGGCTACCCAAGAAAAATCAGCCGATCACACGCTCTGGCGGAAATGCGACCGTTACCGTCGTTCCAGCGCCCAACTCGCTTTCTATGGTCAATGTGCCACCGTGCAATTCCATTAAAGACCGACAGATCGCCAACCCCAATCCCGTGCCTCCATATTCGGGGCTGGAATAGGTGCCGGCCTGGACGAAAGGCTCCATTACCTTGTCCAGATACCTTGGATCGATACCTATGCCGTTGTCTGAAACACAGAGGGTCAAGCCGTCATCGTTTACCGCATTGACCCGAACGTCGATGCGGCCGCCGGAGGACGTGAACTTCACAGCGTTGGACAATAAGTTCAGGAGCACCTGGGTAACATGCCGTTCGTCCGCCCGGATCTTCGCAGCGGCACCATGGATGTCCGAATGTACATGCAGTTCCTTTTCCGCCACTTTAGCCGCCATCATCGAAAGACTGCGCTCGACAACCGCGGAAACATCGATGACCGTCTCGTCGATCGGCATGTGGTCGGCCTCGATCCGGGAAAGGTCGAGAATATCGCCGATGATCTGGGTGAGATGCGTCCCCGCCTCATGGATCGCATTGACGAACTCTATGTTCTTTTCGTCCCCCAGGGGGCCGAACGTCTGCGTCATCAAGGCCTCGGAAAATCCGACAATGGCGTTCAACGGAGTTCTCAGCTCATGGCTCATATGGGCAAGAAATTTCGATTTCGCCCGGTTGGCGATTTCCGCCTGTTCCTTGGAAGCCATGATCTCGGCCTCGGCGCGCTTGCGTTCGGTAATGTCCGTGTTGATTCCGCCGATCCCGATGATTTCTCCGTCGGCATCGGTTACCGGAAATTTTTGCAGCAAAGTGCTGCGTACGTTGCCGTCACTAAACGGCGTTTCATATTCATATTCAATGCTTTGTCCCGTACTTAGGACTTCGTCTTCCTGCGCGATGATGCCGGCGGCGTGGTCATCGGGATAGAAATCCCGCACCGTCTTTCCCGTGATGGAGGCCCGCTCGGGATTGAACCATTCGAACCAACGGTTATTGGCATGCAGGTAGGTGCCATCCACATCCTTCATCAGGATCGCGGAAGGCAGGGCATCGACAAGCGCCCGAAACCGGTTTTCACTTTCCAGAAGTGCCGCCTCGTCGCGTTTGCGTTCCGTAATATCCTCGATAACGGAAATGATCAGACTTGGCTTGTCGTTTGAACCATAGACCGCCGACAGCCAAACGTTTGCCCAAATGACATGGCCGTCCTTGTGGACGTAACGTTTTTCGCGGGAGTAACTTTTCAGATCACCGGCCAGCAAACGCTCGTTGTACTCGACGGCGTCATCCTGTTCTTCGGGATAGGAAATATCGACGGATGTCAGCTCAAGCAGTTCGTCGCGGGTATATCCGAAAATTTGGCAGAACTTGTCATTCACATCGAGCCAACGCGAATCCCTTGGCCCGACAGCCCGCAACACCATTCCCAGCGCGTCCTGTTCATAAACCGCCCTGAACAGTTCCGCCCCAAGCTTTTCGTTCCTACCGATCTCCCAGTTAGCCACTCACGCCGCCCATGCCCATCAAAGCGAGACTTTACGCAATTCGGTCCAGTCTCCTCGCGCAGGCTTAACCATCCCAAGCCTTGATAAACTTGATCGGTCTCCCCGGCACTCCCAAGACATGCAGGGTACGCTTATTACGATTTTACCCGCAAGCCGTATGCCTAAACCGTACGTCCAAATCCAACGATTGACTGGAACTGTGCATAGGGTTGCGCCGTCTATCTGGGGGTGGCCGGCCCGCAGTCCAACACCCAGATGTCGTAGACCGGGTGTTCCAGCGCGTTGAGCGCCGGACTGGATGCAAACATCCAACCGCGAAACAGGCTGACCGCCGGCTCACCTGGGCGAATCTCCCAGATATCCAGGTAAGCCGCGCTTTCCGGCGTTTCTTCGGGCGGACGTTTGTCGCAATGCCGGGCGATGATTTCGAGCGTGCCGAACCTCACGACCTCGCCGACCCGGGTTTCAAGCGTCGAAACCCGAGCCGTGACCTTGTCCAGTCCTTGCAGGATGACCTTGTCCATGGGCGCTGCCTGCGCAGCCCCGGCGAACATCACACCGATACACAGAAGAAAGGCGGAACAGATCCGCATGCCGTGCTATTTCCCGCCCGTGGCCAGGAAGATGATCTCGCCCACCTGATCCTCCAGGGATTTGAAATCCTGGGTCCGGGCGATGCGCGCGCCGGGCGGCAGCATCTCTTTTTCCGCACCCGGTTTCAGGCGAACGTATTTCCCGCCCAGGATTCCTTCGGAGCCGATCGTCGCGACCGTGTCCTTTGGCAACTTCACATCGGGCTCGATCGACATCACGACCACGGCTTCGAAAGTTGTCGGGTCAAGCAGGCGTTCGGTCACCGTGCCGATCTTGATTCCGTTGATTCGCACGTCGCTGCCCTTGGACAGGCCGCCGATCTTCAGGAAATGCGCCTTGATCTCGTAGCCGGATACCGCTTTGACCTGCGCCACGTTGAAGGCAAAGAACATGAACACCCCGGCGACCAGCAGCACCACCGCGCCGAGAATCGTTTCGATTGCGTTGCGTCCCATGTTCCGTCCCCGTCCCTATTTTGTCTGCGCCGGCACGATGTCCGCGGCGGCCTTGCGGGCCTCCATCGCGGCCCGCCCCTGGGAAATGATCAAATCCAGGATATCGCTGACGACCTGCGCATCCTGGGTATAGGCAATGAGATCCCCGGTCTTCAGCCCCTGTTCCTCTGCTCCCGGTTCGACCACGATGTATTTTCCGCCGAACAGGCCGTCGGTCTGAACCGATGCCGACGAATCCTTCGGCACCAGGATGTTGCCCGACAGATTAAGAGACAGAACAGCGCGGAAACTTTCATCCAGGCGCTGGCCCGTGACGGTCCCGATTCGAATACCGCCCATGCGGACTTCGGCGCCCGGCTGAATCCCGTCAACCTTACCGAACAGGGCGTCGACCACAATATGGCCATTGCTGTTTTTGGCGAGGTCGCGGCTTTGATTCAGAACACCGATCACGGCCAGCAGCACGATAAGCGCCAAGCCGCCGATCAACTGTTCCTTGGATTCCAGGGTCATGGAAATTGGACCATTATGCCAGAAGCCCCGCCACGGGACGGGACCTATTCGGGCTTCCAGGCTTCGTAGTCGCCCGTCGCATGGGCCCGCTCGCCGCCTTTGAAATCGTGGCCCGCCGGGCGATAGGCACCGGCCGTCCCCGTCAGGTTGGGGATATGCTCTTTCTGCCAGGCGCGCGCCTGCGTGGCGCTTTCGGTCAGGGGCTCGACCGAGGTGTGGTGCAACCAGGCATGCCATTCCGGCGGCACCTTGGAAGCTTCCTTGCGCCCCTTGTAGAGCACCCAGCGGCGTTCGCGCCCATAAAGCGCGCCGCCCTTGTTCTTGTAGTAGCGGTTTCCGAACTCGTCTGTGCCGACAAGCTTGCCGGAAATCCACGTATGCAGGATCGTTCCGATGTCCATGGCGTCTCATATCCACCTGATGTACCGCGGGAATATGGCACCATGCGGGCGCAAGGTCCAGCCCGCTTCACAGCCCTTTGCCCGCAACATGTTGTACGGCCCGAACTATGCCGAAAGGCATAACCGGCGGAATTCCGGGCCATTCCACAAAATCAAGTAATTTTTTCGTAATATAACCCCAAAATATTGAAATAATCTTGTTGCCGCCATTAAAGGTGCTGGCTACATTTAGCGTCCTTCAAGCCTGGGCAAACACATTATGTAGTAAGGAAGCGACACTCCTTCCGAGCCGGCGGCAAAGAAGCGACCCGGGTCCGTCCAAGGACCCGCCGACCGAACGATCAGGGTCGGGAACGACAGGGACCATCAAGGGAGCGCAGACGGGGTAGCCATGCAGATCAAGCGGCATTTTACCAAGAAAAATCAGTCACCTTATTCGGCAATCAAATTCCGTGAGGCCTCCAGCGAGATCCGCAATCCGGACGGCTCCGTGGTGTTCGCGCAGGACGGCATCGAGGTACCGGAATCCTGGTCCCAGGTCGCCTGCGACGTGCTGGCGCAGAAGTATTTCCGCAAGGCGGGCATCCCCGCCAAGCTGAAAAAGGTCGAGGAAAATTCGATTCCCTCATGGCTGTGGCGCTCTGTACCCGACGATGCGGCCCTGAAGAAACTGCCCAAAGCCAAGCGGTTCTCCGGCGAAGAAAGTGCCAAGCAGGTGTTTGACCGGCTGGCCGGAACCTGGACTTATTGGGGCTGGAAAGGCGGTTATTTCGATTCCGAAGCAGACGCCCAGACCTATTTTGACGAGATGCGTTTCATGCTGGCCAAGCAGATGGCCGCGCCCAATTCGCCGCAGTGGTTCAACACCGGCCTGCATTGGGCCTACGGCATCGATGGACCGGCCCAAGGCCACCATTACGTGGATTTCGAAACGGGCAAGCTGGTCGCGTCCAAATCCGCGTACGAGCACCCGCAGCCTCATGCCTGCTTCATCCAGGGCGTCAGCGACGACCTTGTGAACGAGGGCGGTATCATGGATTTGTGGGTGCGCGAAGCGCGTCTGTTCAAATACGGCTCCGGGACCGGATCCAACTTCTCCCGCCTGCGCGGCGAAAGCGAGCCCCTGTCCGGCGGCGGAAAGTCATCGGGCCTGATGAGTTTCCTCAAGATCGGCGACCGGGCTGCCGGCGCCATCAAATCGGGCGGCACCACGCGGCGCGCGGCCAAGATGGTCGTGGTCGACGTCGATCACCCGGATATCGAGAATTACATCGGCTGGAAGGTTCAGGAAGAACAGAAGGTTGCGGCCCTGGTCGCCGGTTCGCGCCTGGCCAAAAAGCATATGACCCAGGTCATGGCCGCCTGTCAGGCCGACCTGGGCCCGGATGCCGGTGCGGACGACCGGTTCGATCCCAAGGTGAACGCGGACCTTAAGGCCGCCATCAAGGGCTGCCGGCAATCCATGATCCCCGACAACTATGTCCAGCGGGTCATCCATTTCGCCCGCCAGGGATACACGGACATCGATTTCCCGACCTACAACACGGATTGGGATTCGGAAGCCTATGTCACCGTTTCGGGACAGAACTCCAACAACTCCGTCCGTCTGAACAATGACTTCATCCGTGCCGTTCTCGACGACGGCGACTGGGAACTGATCCGCCGCACCGACGGCAAGGTCCATAACCGCATCAAGGCCCGCGATCTGTGGGAAAAGATCGGCTATTCCGCCTGGGCCTGCGCCGATCCCGGTCTGCAGTACGACACCACCATCAACGAATGGCACACCTGCCCCAATTCGGGCCGGATCAATGCCTCCAACCCCTGCTCCGAATACATGTTCCTGGACGATACGGCCTGTAATCTGGCGTCCTTGAACCTGATCACCTTCTCGACCCGCGATGGTGCGTTCGACGTCAAAGGGTTCGAGCATGCGGTGCGGTTGTGGACCGTAACATTGGAAATCTCGGTCTTGATGGCGCAATTCCCGTCCAAGGAAATCGCCGAGCTGTCTTACGAGTTCCGCACGCTGGGTCTGGGTTATGCCAATATCGGCGGCTATCTGATGAACGCCGGTCTGTCCTACGATTCCGTCGAAGGCCGGGCCATCTGCGGTGCCATCACGGCGCTGATGACCGGTACCTGCTATGCCACCTCGGCCGAAATGGCCGCCGAATTGGGCACGTTCCCCGGCTATGCAAAGAATGCCGACCCCATGCTACGGGTCATCCGCAATCACCGCCGCGCGGCGCATGGCGAAAAAGCGGGCTACGAGGACCTGGAAGTCTCCCCGGTGCCGTTGATTGCCGCTGATTGTCCCGACGACGCCCTGTCGGTGGCGGCGGCCAAGGCCTGGGACAAAGCGCTTGAAGGCGGCGAAGCCCATGGCTACCGCAATGCCCAAACCACGGTGATCGCGCCCACGGGCACGATCGGTCTGGTCATGGATTGCGACACCACGGGGATCGAGCCTGATTTCGCCCTCGTCAAATTCAAGAAACTGGCCGGCGGCGGCTACTTCAAGATCATCAACCGCATGGTTCCCAAGGCCCTGTCGGGTATGGGCTACACAGCGGACGAGATCACCGACATGATCAACTATGCGGTCGGTCACGGCACCCTTGAAGGCACACCGGGAATTAATGCAGAGTCCTTGAAAAACAAAGGCTTCACGGACAAAGTTCTCAAAAAACTTGAAGGGTCTCTCGGCGAAGCCTTCGACATCAAGTTCGTGTTCAACAAGTGGAATTTGGGTGAAGACTTCTGCCGCGAAGGGCTGGGCATCCCGGCAGAGAAACTGGATGACATGTCCTTCGACATGCTCTCCTACCTGGGCTTTTCCAAGGCCGAGGTCGAAGCCGCCAATACCTATATCTGCGGCGCCATGACCCTGGAAGGCGCCCCCCATCTGAAGGCCGAACACCTGTCCGTGTTCGACTGCGCCAACCCCTGCGGTAAGATCGGCAAGCGGTTCCTGTCGGTGGACAGCCACATCCGCATGATGGCGGCGGCACAGCCCTTCATTTCCGGTGCCATTTCCAAGACCATCAACATGCCGAACTCCGCCTCGGTCCAGGAATGCAACGAAGCCTACATGCTGTCCTGGAAATTGGGGCTGAAGGCCAACGCGCTGTACCGTGACGGCTCCAAGCTGTCGCAACCGCTGCAGGCCGCCCTGCTGGACGATGCCGATGCCGAGGAAACCCTGGGCGAAGCGGTCGCGGACCAGCCGATTGCCGCCAAGGCGGAAATCGTCGTCGAACGCATCGTCGAACGGGCGGCGGAACGTCAACGCCCGCCGGGCCGTCGCAAGGGCTATATCCAGAAAGCTTCGATCGGCGATCACAAGGTCTACCTGCACACCGGCGAGTACGAAGACGGTCGCTTGGCAGAAATCTTTATCGACATGCACAAGGAAGGGGCCGCCTTCCGCTCGCTGATGAACAATTTCGCCATCGCGATTTCCATCGGCCTGCAGTATGGCGTGCCGCTCGAGGAATACGTCGAAGCCTTCACCTTCACCCGGTTCGAGCCTTCGGGCATGGTCACCGGCAACGACACCATCAAGATGGCGACCTCGATCCTCGACTACATCTTCCGCGAATTGGCGGTCTCATACCTGGAACGCAACGACCTTGCCCATGTGGAACCGGCGGATCTTCTGCCCGATACCCTGGGTGACGGTTCGGCCGAAGGCGACCTGCCTCAGCAGGAACAAAGCAACGGCGTTGTCGAAGCGGTCGTCCAGCAACTGACCAGCCGGGGATATGTCCGGTCCAAGCAGTTCACGGTCGTCCAAGGCGGACGCCTGGCCGGCGGCGGCGAACAGTCCGGGTCGTCCGGCGGCGCCGTGCGGGCCTCGTCTGGCAACGGCAATGGCGGCAATGGTGCCAGTGCAGCCCTGCAACAGGCCCAAGGCACCGATACGGTGATGGAGATCGAAAATACAGTGATCGCGGAAACCGATACCAAGTTGGATCAAATCCGCGAAGCTCGGATGAAGGGCTACGAGGGGGATTCCTGCGGCGATTGCGGGAACTTCACTCTGGTCCGAAACGGGACCTGCATGAAATGCGTGACCTGCGGCGCCACGAGCGGATGCTCGTGATGGCGCGGAACGCCAAAATCCATGTTCAGGAATCCTCCCTGGGAAACTTGGGGCGTGCGGCGGGTTTCGACCCGTCGTACGCCTCTTTTTTAAACTAAAGCGTTAACCACGCTTTCACTGCGCCCCCGGCGTTCCCGCCGAGGGTAATTTTTCTTTTTGGATCAGTGCGGAAAAGCGATTTGCGATTTCCCAAGCGCTTCTGCTACAACCCTTGAAAAACCTGCCCAGAGAATGTGTTTCCAGGTACGGTGATAATCGGTTTTTGAGGGATTTGTTAATCTGTCCAGGCGTACTTTCGCCTGAACGGTTGGGGTTGTAGTTTTTAATCGCCGGATGCGAAGCCGGCAGATTGGACGGGGAATGGCAGACAAGACCGAACCCATTCATTTTGTCGCGGTTGACGACGACCGTATGATCCTTGACGCGATTTCCTCAATCCTGGAAGCGGCGGGACATCGCGTCACGGCGTTCTCCGATTCCAAAGAAGCGATGGAGAAACTTCCCGGGATCGCGCCGGATTGCATCATTTCGGACCTGATGATGCCCGACGTGGACGGATTCCAACTGTGCAAGTTCGTGCGCGCCAACGAAACGCTGAAGGACACGATCTTCATCGTACTGACGGCGAAAAGCTACGAATTCGACGTCAACCGGGCCTATGAATTCGGCGCCAGCGGCTTCATTCGCAAACCCATTGTCGCAGCAACGTTTCTGGACAAGGTCAAACGCATCCTGCGCGACGACATCGAATTGTCGTTCTGGGGTGTGCGCGGCACCCTGCCCGTTTCCGGCGAAAACACCCTGAAATACGGCGGCAACACCAACTGCGTGACATTGCAATTCCCCCGCGATCAGATTTTCATCTTCGATGGCGGCACCGGCATCAAGACTTTCGGCGATAAACTGATGGAAAACGGTCGGCGCAGTATCCGCGGCCGCATCTTCATCTCTCATCCCCATTGGGATCATATCAACGCCATTCCGTTCTTTGCCCCCCTGTACATGCAGGGCAACGAATTCCAGATCCTGGGCGCCAACCAAGGCGACATCTCGATCCGTGAAATCATTTCGGCACAGATGGACGGCGTGTATTTTCCGATCACCTTGAAGGAATTCGCCGCGCGGGTTTATTTCCGCGATCTGGAAGAAGAAGAGTTCGAGGTCGACGGCATCAAGGTGAAGACCAAGCTGCTCAGCCATCCGGGCCAGTGCCTGGGGTTTCGGATTGAATACAACGGTCGGTCCATTTGCTACGTCACCGACAACGAAATGTTCCTGGAAAACAGCGACGGCTATAACCCCTATTACGAGGAACAGTTGGCTGATTTCGTGCGCGGCACGGACGCGCTGATCACCGATTCAACCTATACGGATGCGGAATACGCAACCAAAGTCACCTGGGGGCATTCCTGCATTTCAAAGGTCGCCGAACTGGCCCATCGCGGCGAGGTCAAGACGCTCTACCTCTATCATCACGACCCCGACCAGGACGACGCGGCCATCGACGGCAAATTGGCGACAGCCCAATCCTTGTTGAAGGAATGGGGCAGCAGCACCGTTTGCGTGGCGCCCAAGTCTCGCGATACATTCTATATCTGACATCGGCCATCCCCGGCACGGGCAGTCCCGTTTCGCCGGGCGGCCCCATTCACACCCTCGACACGAAGGACCCGAACCATGACCGGAACCGTCGACGCGCGTCTGAAAGACCTGGGCATCGAACTGCCCACGCCGTCCACCCCCGCCGCCAACTACATCCCCTTTACGGTCGTCGGATCGACCGTATTCGTGGCCGGTCAGGTCTGTGTGTGGAACGGCGAAATCAGCCACAAAGGCCGGTTGGGCGATGGCCTTGCGGTCGAAGACGGCTATCAGGCCGCGCGGATCTGCGGCCTGAATCTGATCGCCCAAGTGCGTGAAGCCTGCGGTGGCGATCTCGACCGCGTGGTGCGGGTCGCCAAACTGGGCGGCTTCGTCAATTCGACCGCGGATTTCACCGACCACCCCGAAGTCGTCAACGGCGCTTCGGACCTGATGGTCGAGGTTTTCGGCGATGCCGGAAAACATGCCCGCTTCGCCGTCGGCGCTCCCGCTCTCCCGCGCGGTGTCGCGGTCGAGGTCGACGGAATTTTCGAAATCCGCTAACCGGCCTTTCGGGTCAACGGGCCACCAATCCGCCGAAAAACGCCAGCATGCGGGCCCTGGCTTGCGGGTCCCTGGCGACCACATGCAGATTTCCCGCAAGCCCCATGACCTGCATCCCCGTACGGCCGACATAATCCAGGCATTTGATCGGCCGTCCTTTGCGCCAGGGATCGTTTTCCGAATAGACGGCCAGGGCGGGTTCATCCGCCGGTCCGTGATATCCGGTGGAACAGCGCGTGCCGCTCATGATGCGGCCCTTGAACACCGCCCCCGGATAGGACGCCACGGCGTTGGAGCCCTGGGAATGGCCGAACAGGAACAGGTTGCTCCAGTCGACCCAGGGAAACGCCTTCATACCCTGAAGGGCATGTTCCAGCTCCTCATGACGCCAGGCGATAACGTGCTTGTAAATGCCTTTGGGCCCAGCCCGGGAATGGGTCTTTCCATCGCAGGTTTTGACGCGTTTCGGGCGGGCGAAGCTGTCTGGTGCGACGATGACGAAGCCCGCTTCGGCCAGCATGCCCGCATTGGTCTTGCCTGAGTTGCCGAACCCGCCGCAGCCATGCAGATAAACCACCACGGGCCGGGGTTGTCCCTTGGCCAGCGTATCCAGGGCCAGACGGACCGACCCCAGGTCACGCCTGCCGCCGATCACCCCGTTACCGATAGGGTTGGCATCGGCGGGTATATAGAAATACGCCCGCTCCCAGGTGCGCTCTACCGCCTGCGGGCCCAGGGATTCCGGCGGCACCTCGTCCATTCCGGCGCGGGCCGGGCCGGGCGGAGCCATCATCAGCACGATTAGAAAAAACAAGAAAGCAAAGGGCAGTCCACGCATAGCAGTACCCTCCATCACGGTTGCCGAATGCGGCCCGCCAGCGCACATTAATCAACATGCAGAACCAAGAAAAAGAGAAATCGTTACGGGTCGTATCCCTGCTGCCCAGCGCCACGGAAATCGTCGCCGCCCTGGGCTGCACGGACTGGCTGGTCGGCCGTTCTCACGAATGCGACTTCCCGCCGGACGTCCGGAATCTGCCTGTCTGCACGGCCCCGCGCCTGGACCTTGGCGGCACCAGCGCCGAGATCGATGCCAAGGTCAAAAGCGCCGTCGCCGATGCCATGGCGGTCTATGAAGTCCTGCAGGGGCCCCTTGCGCAATGCGCCCCCGACGTCATCATCACCCAGGACCAATGTGAGGTCTGCGCCGTCAGCCTGGCCGATGTGGAGACCGCCGTCTGTGAATGGGCGGGCCGCCCCGCACGGATCGTCTCGTTGAAACCGATGACGTTGGCGGATGTGTTCGACGATGTCGAACGCGTGGGTGCGGCACTGGGCATCGCCGATCATGCCGTCACGGTTGCGGGCCGCCTGCGTGCCCGCGCCGGCCAACTGATCGCGGATACGTCTGCGTCCGGCATGCCCCGGGTTGCTTGTATCGAATGGACCGCCCCCTTGATGGCGGCCGGCAACTGGGTGCCGGAATTGGTCCGCATGGCCGGCGGCGAAGATGTGTTTGGCCGGGCGGGCGAACACGCCCCCTGGATCACCTGGGACGACTTGCAAGCCGCCGACCCGGATGTGATCGTGTTCATGCCCTGCGGCTTCGATCTGCAACGCACGGCGGAAGAAGCCCGTCTGTTGATGGCAGCCCATCCGGGTTTCAAGAACCTTAAGGCCGCCCGCATGGGCCGCATCTATGCAACCGACGCCAACAGCTATTTCAATCGGCCGGGGCCCAGGCTGGTGGAAAGCCTCGCCTTGCTGATCTCCGCATTCGGTGGACAAGACTTGCCCTCGGGCATTGAGAGGATGATAGATTGACTCATGCCGGACGGACGAGACGCAGTCGCCATCAAAGTCGTGAAATCCCTATCCGAGGTCTCTGCCGAGGCCTGGGACGCCTGTGCCGGTACCGACAATCCTTTCGTCCGTCATGCTTTTCTTTCCGCCCTGGAAGACAGCGGTTCCGCCACGGCACAAACGGGCTGGATGGGCCAACATCTGCTGATCGAAGATCCGGCGGGCGGGCTCGCCGCCTGTGCGCCGCTGTACCTGAAAAACCATTCCTACGGCGAATACGTGTTCGACTGGGGCTGGGCCGACGCTTACGAGCGCGCCGGCGGGCGTTATTATCCCAAGCTGCAATGCTCTGTCCCCTTCACCCCGGTCACCGGCCCCCGGCTGTTGGTGAACAAGGCCCTGCCCGACGGCCAGCAAAGCGAAATGCGGGCCGCCTTGATCGCCGGCATGGCGCAGCTGGCGGGCAATCTGGGCGTGTCGTCCGTGCATGTAACCTTTCCTACCGAAGACGAATGGGACGCCCTGGGCGGCGGCGGTTTCCTGCAGCGGATCGGCCAGCAATTTCACTGGCAGAACAAAGAATTTTCGTCGTTCGATGAATTCCTGGGCGAGCTCAATTCCCGCAAGCGCAAGAACATCAAAAAAGAACGCCGCGCGGTCCAAGAAGCCGGTTTGGATATCCGCGTCCTCGAAGGTAGCGACATCACCGAAAGCTATTGGGATGCCTTCTTCCAGTTCTACATGGACACGACTGACAAGAAATGGGGGCAGGCCTATCTGGACCGGCGGTTCTTTTCCTTACTGGGCGAACGGTTGGGTAACGCGGTCGTCCTGATCATGGTCGAAAACAACGGCCGGCCCGTGGCCGGTGCCCTCAATTTACGCGGCAAGGACACGCTCTACGGCCGCAATTGGGGGTGCGTCGCCGACTATAAGTTCCTGCATTTCGAAGCCTGTTATTATCAGGCCATCGACTACGCCATCGCCAACGGCCTGACCTGGGTCGAAGCCGGCGCCCAGGGCCCGCATAAGGTTCAACGCGGCTACCTTCCCCGTAAAACCTATTCCGCCCATTGGATCGCCGATCGGGGCTTCCGGGATGCGGTTTCCGACTTTCTGGATGACGAATCCCGGGGGATCAGCCGCGAAATGTCCGCCTATGGGCAATTTTCTCCTTTCAAAAAACAAAGTTAAATCAAAGACCTTTAGGTCAAAATACGTATATTCGCTGTAAGTGTGACGGCGGTCACGTTTCGTTTACGAATGGGCGCTAAAGTATGAGGTATGATGCAAAGGTATCTGCATATTTACCTCCTTGCGGCGGCGGCTTTGGTCGCCGTGATGCTGTTGTCGGCGGCCGCCATGGCGGCACCGCGTGTGCCGGGCACAGATAGTTTGGACATCAACCCACTGATCCGTACGGCAGCCTCCATCGCCCCCGGAAATAACTGTATCCGACACGGACGGACCGGCACGGGCGAAGTCCTGGTCAACCGCTGCGATGCCTGCATGGTTGTCGGCGTTACGCGTCTGCGCCGAGGCATCGCCGCACCGGAAGTCCGCAAATTCAACGTCATGGGACATATGACCATTCCCCTGCCGTTCCGCGGTCCGGGGCGCACCAGCTTAGGCTCCATCTATCCTTGTGAGCAGGCGAACCTGGTCAAACCGGAAACCTTGGCCGACGACAGCGACAAGAAATGCATCACCCTGGAAACGGATCGCCAATCGGGCGGCGTCTTCCTGGTCAACAACTGCCGGGCCTGCCGTGCGGCATCGGTTACGCGCATGGCCGCGAATGGTAAGGCGCTTGGCCGTCAATCCTACGTCATCGGCGGCAAGGGAAACCTTCGGCTGTCGTCCCAGGGTGCATCCATGGTCGGCCTGACCGGCGAGAACGATTGTCCGCGCGTGGTCGGCCGCAGGCGTTAACGCCTCACCTCTTTTCCCAGGCTTTCAGAATATCGCCCGCATCCAGCACCTTCATCGGTGCCCGCGCCCCCGTGGTCATGCCGTCGGCAAGCATCGGCAACAGCACCTGCACCCCGCCCAAAGGATCATCCTGGACCAGGCCGCGAGCCTGGACCTGCGGCTGGTCGGCAACGCCGGCGTAATCGACGACGGCCTGCACGCAGGTATCGACACCGTCCAAAGCCGCCAGCCAATGACCCAACGGCCGAGTCGCCAGATGCGACGCGACTTCGCTGATCAGTTCGCTCTGGGGCAAAGGCTCCCACTGGCGCTGAATCCATTCGCTCCGCCCGACGGCATTGCAGAAATTTTCCCAAAAGACCGGCTCAAGGTTACCCAAGGTCAACTCCCGATCATCGGCACAGGGATAGACCCGGTAACAGGCCGCCCCGCCGGTCAGAAGCGCTTCGCCTCGCCCCTTGGCCAAGCCCAGTTTTTCAGCTGTCAAACCAATCGCCTGCCAGGACAGCACGCAGTCGGACATGGCGATATCCAGATACGCCCCCTGCCCGTTTTGCCCCCGGCGAACCAAGGCCCCCAGAACCGCCAGCGCCGACATCACCGCCCCCGCGCAATCCGCCATGGGCGGCCAAGCCATGGCAGCACCATCGACCGTGCCGGCCTGTCCCAGCGCCCCCGTCGCCGCCATGTAATTAAGATCATGCCCCGCCGCCAGCCGCAGCGGTCCCGTCTGCCCGTATCCGGTCAATGCGCAATAGACCAGCGCGGGATTGATCGTCTTGAGCACGTCAAAGCCCAATCCAAGCCGGTCCATCACCCCGGGCCGGTAGCTTTCCAGGATCACATCCGCGCCTTCAGCCAGGGCGCGGAATTGAGCCTTGCCCGCCTCTGATTTGAGATCGATGCGGGTCACCGTCTTGCCGGCGTTGAGGACCTGATAAAACGGCGAGGTATCGCCCGGTTCGACGACCGTAGGGTCGAGAACGCCGGACATGGGATCAAGATTGCGCTGGGGATCACCCGAAGGCGGTTCGACCTTGACGACGTCCGCCCCCAGATCGGCCAGAATTTGGGCCGCAAGCGGGCCCGGCAGGTATTGGCTCAGGTCCAGGACCCGGATGCCGGAAAGAAAGGAAAACGCCATCGGTTAGGTCCTTTGTATTGTCGGACTCTAACCCAACCGTCATCCCTGCGAAAGCAAGGGCGCAGTATTGTTAGACGATGGATTCCTGCTTTCGCGGGAATGATGACAAAGCCCCCTATTCCACCAAGGCCGGGACCTTGCCCTTCTTGCGCTTGGCCGGAAGCCGGTTGGAGCCGGGCTCGGGATAATCGAACACCAGTTTGTCGTCCTCGACCGCGACCAGCACCAAACCACCCTTGGCCAGCTTGCCGAACAGAAGTTCCTCAGCCAGCGGCTTCTTGATGTTTTCCTGGATCACACGCGACAGCGGCCGGGCACCGAACAGCTTGTCGTAACCGCGTTTGGCCAGCCACTCGCGGGCCGAATCCGTCAGTTCGATCACCACGCCGCGGTCTTCCAATTGCAGTTCCAGGTTCATGACGAACTTGTCGACCACGCGGGCGACGACTTCGGGCACCAAGGGCGAGAACGGAATGATCGCATCCAAACGGTTGCGGAATTCGGGCGTGAACATGCGTTCGATCGCTTCCGTGTCCTCGCCGATCCGCGCTTCGCGCTCGAACCCGATGGCCGGTTTGGCAAGGTCCGAGGCCCCCGCATTGGTGGTCATGATCAGCACCACGTTACGGAAACTGACGGACTTTCCGTTGTGATCGGTCAGCTTGCCGTGATCCATGACCTGCAGCAGGATGTTGAACAGATCCGGGTGGGCTTTCTCGATTTCGTCCAGCAGCAGCACGCAATGAGGCTGCTGATCCACGGCATCGGTCAACAGGCCGCCCTGGTCGAACCCGACATACCCCGGCGGGGCGCCGATCAGACGGGATACGGAATGGCGCTCCATATATTCGGACATGTCGAAGCGGACCAGATCAATGCCCATGATGTGCGAAAGCTGGCGCGCGACCTCGGTCTTGCCGACCCCGGTCGGGCCCGAGAACAGGTAGGAACCGATGGGCTTTTCGGGCTCGCGCAGGCCGGCCCGGGAAAGCTTGATCGCGCTGGACAGCGTATCGATCGCATTGTCCTGGCCGAACACCATGGTCTTCAAATCACGGTCAAGCGTCTGCAGCGCCTTGCGGTCGTTGCTGGAAACGGATTTTTCGGGAATGCGCGCAATTTTGGCGACGATCTGTTCCACATCCTTGACGGTGACCGTCTTGCGCCGCTTGCCCGGCGGCAACAGCATGCGTGACGCACCGACCTCGTCGATCACGTCCAGCGCCTTGTCCGGCAGCTTGCGTTCATGGATGTACTTGGTCGAAAGCTCGACCGCAGCCTTCAGCGCATCGTTGGTATAGCGGACATTGTGATGTTCTTCGAAGTAAGGCTTCAAGCCCTTGAGAATCTTGATGGCGTCTTCCGTTGACGGCTCGTAGACGTCGATCTTCTGGAACCGGCGGACCAGTGCGCGGTCCTTCTCGAAATAGTTCCTGTATTCCTTGTAGGTGGTCGAGCCCATGCACCGCAGGCCCCCGTTCTGCAACGCGGGCTTCAGGATGTTGGATGCATCCATGGATCCGCCCGAGGTTGCCCCAGCACCAATCACCGTATGGATTTCGTCGATGAACAGAATGGCCTTGGGCATGACTTCCAGTTCCGCCATGACGTTTTTCAGGCGTTCCTCGAAATCACCGCGATAGCGCGTGCCGGCCAAAAGGGCGCCCATGTCGAGGGAATAGATGGTGTTCTCAAGCAGAACCTCGGGCACCTCTTCGTCTTCGATACGCTTGGCCAGGCCCTCAGCGATGGCGGTCTTGCCGACACCGGGGTCGCCGACGAACAGCGGGTTGTTCTTGTTGCGCCGGCAGAGGATTTGAATGGCGCGTTCGATCTCGTCATGACGGCCGATCAGCGGGTCGATCCGCCCTTCAGAGGCCTTGTTGTTCAGATTGGTGCAATAGGCATCCAAGGCTTCCGACCCCTTGCGGGCCGCGGCTTCACCCTCGACTTCGGGATCGGCGCCCGACACGGTGCGCTGTTCAGACCGGCCCGGCACCTTGGCGATGCCGTGCGAGATGTAATTGACGGCATCAAGCCGCGTCATGTCCTGAAGCTGCAGGTAATAAACGGCGTGCGATTCCCGCTCCGAGAACAAGGCAACCAGAACATTGGCACCGGTCACTTCTTCGCGCCCCGAAGACTGAACATGAATCACGGCACGCTGTACGACACGCTGAAAGCCCGCTGTCGGCTTGGGTTCCAGCCCGCGCGGGTTGTCGATTTCCGCCAATTCGTTGTCGAGGAATTCGGTCAGGTCGGCAACCAGGCGTTCCAATTCCACATCGCAGGCCTTGAGCACGGCAATCGCGTCGGGATCTTCGGTCAGCGACAGCAGCAAATGTTCAAGGGTTGCGTATTCATGATTACGCTCGGCAGCCAATGCCAGGGCGCGGTGCAGCGTTTGTTCGAGTTCTCGAGATAACATTTATTCTTCGTCTCCGCCGCCGTCCTTTTCGATCGTGCATTGCAGAGGATGCTGGTGCTGACGCGCCAGATCCATGACCTGCGTCACTTTCGTTTCGGCGATTTCGTAGGTGAAGACACCGCACACGCCAACCCCGCGCTGGTGGACATGCAGCATCACTTGAGTGGCTTGCTCTTGACCCATGCCGAAGAAACGCTCCAGCACATGGACGACGAATTCCATCGGTGTGTAATCGTCGTTGAGCATCAGGACCTTGTACATGGACGGACGTTTTGTCCGCGTCCGGGACTTGACCGCCAAGCCTGTGCCGGCATCGTCGTCTCTTCCCGGTCCGAGCGGAGATTTGGGTGGGTCTTTCGGTCCTGTCATCTCCATCCTGTCCTTGCCGTTGATGGCCGGCGGGCGCCGGTCACCGGCACCGCCGAAGCGGCCTGCCACCCCAACGGTAATCCAATTCTATTTAAAAAGGATTGCCCGGGGAAGCCCCGGAACCGGGGCTTGAAAGCCGTTTATCCCCAAACATATGGGCACAGCATGGGCAGCCGCCAAGGGGGCGGGTCAAGATCACCCCACATAGACTAAAGAAAAACGCCCGGCGGAATTCCGCCGGGCGTTCTCTTGCTGCCCTACCAAAGGGGGATGGGGGAGGAATCAGGCAGCAAGGGGTTTGGTGGCCTTCTCGACCGCAACCGAAACGCGGTCGGTAATCGGCGCCGCAGCTTCCTCGGCCAATTTCACGGCCATATCGGAAATCTTGCGGCCTTCGTCGAAGGACTTCGCATAGTTGGTCTTCATCAGGTCGCTCTGCAATTTGACCATATCTTCCACGGACTTACAGCCGAACACCTTTTGGGTCAGGGAAACCGTTTCTTCCACGTTCTTCTGGGCCATGGAGAACAGCACCTTATTGATGTCCTGAACGCCCTTGACCATGATGTTGTTGGCCTCGACGAAAGCATCGACGTTTTCCTTGTTGTAGGACACGACGTCTTCGTAGTTCTTGAACACATCTCCGCTGGCCTTGACGACGGTTTCAACGGTTTCCTTGCCGACGGCGACGGTGGCTTCGGCCTGACTGGACGCAGGCGCGGGAGCCGGTTTCGCGGTCGCGGTGGACTTCTTGGCTTCAGCCATTTCTCTCTCCATTTGGGTTCTTTGTCGGTGATTAAAATCAACCAGTTGCGATATCCGGGCGCTTTGCGCCGCCGGAGTCGCACAATTGCTGCAACGCAGCAATGCAGAGAACATAAGGCCCGCGCCCACCATCAGTCAAGCCTAATTTGTGCAATGCACAAAACCTTATTGGAATCGTAACACGCTGTTTTTACGTAATTTTATTGACCCCAAACTTACCCACCGCAAACAGACACACAATCTCCGCCCGGTCCCGTTAACCAATTATTTACGACGATTCTCTATAGAAGATATTGATTCGGCAGCGAAATTTCTCAAGACGCCGGAACCGGATTCAGTTACGATGCGGGCGAATCGGGGGACGACGCGGCGAGACGATGAGGCAAGAAGCTCAGAATGGGGAAAAGAGCTCTCATGACTGACACGACGCGCCCGGTAATTCGGAGAGGAGGTCTGCGCCATCTGGCAGCGGCCGCCTTCATCATATTCGCGGCCCTGGCTGTTATGCCCGGACAGGCCGCCGCCAAGTACGCATCTCTGGTGATTGATGCGGATACCGGCGAAGTCCTGCATGCGGTCAACGCGGATACGCGGAATTATCCCGCCTCCCTGACCAAAATGATGACCATTTACAAAATCTTCGAAGCGGTCGAAAGCGGGCGCTGGTCCATGAACACGCGCCTGCGCATGTCCCGGCGCGCGGCGCGGCAACCGGCTTCCAAATTGGGCCTGCCCGCCGGCAAGACCATTTCCGTGCGCAATGCGATCCTGGCGCTGGCCGTGAAATCGGCGAACGACATCGCATCCGCCGTCGGCGAAAACTACAGCGGCACGGAACGAAAATTCGCACTGGATATGACCGCGACGGCGCGCCGCCTGGGCATGGACCGCACCACGTTCCGCAATGCTTCCGGCCTGCCCAACCGCGGCCAGTTAAGCACCGCCCGCGACATGGCAAAACTGGCCCGTGCTCTGCTGCGCGACTTCCCGCAGCATTATCATTTCTTTTCACGCACGCGCTTTGATTTCGCCGGCAAGTCACACAGAACACACAATAAATTGCTTCTGTCCTACGATGGCGCCGACGGATTCAAGACAGGCTACATCCGGGCTTCCGGCTTCAATCTGGTGACATCCGCGAAACGCGACGGCCGGCGCCTGATCGGTGTCGTATTCGGCGGCAACTCGTCGAGTGCCCGCAATCGCCTGATGACCAAGTTTCTTGATCGCGGGTTCGACAAATTGGGCACCGCCCCGGTCATGGCCAAGGCCGATATTCCGGCCCCTGCCCCCCTGCCCGGCGGCGCCCATCAGGCCGAAGAACAAGGCGACGGCAACGGCCCGACCCGCGTTGTCGAGTTCGATAAACATTCACGATGGGGAATTCAGGTCGGCGCCTTCATGCGCTCGGAACAGGCAGAGACCATGGCCATGAAGGCCCAGACCACCCTGCCGACCCTGCTTGACGGGGGCATCATTTCCATCGTCCCGCTGACCAAGCGGAACGGCAAGGTCCTGCACCGGGCCCGGGTTTACGGCCTCAGCAAACGGGAGGCCTATCGTGCCTGCAAGCTGCTGGAACGCCGGCGCATTCCCTGCATGGAACTGCGCGGCCCGCAGACCATGGAAATGGCGGCCCTGAACGCCATCACTAACCTTCTTCCTGTTCATCATCATTGATAACGGCCGTTCTTCCGGGCGGCCGCGGGGCATCGCTCATGCCTGGTGATCGGACATGCCAGAAAACGCATAAAAATACCGAAGTTTTCGTAGCGTCACCCAACAAATTTTGTAAGAATGGTCGATACTAAATGTCTGCGCGGGGACCGATGCACGCCCCAGCGCGACAAGGGGAGGGAGAGGAATCGCCAATAGGCGGTTCCTCTCCGTTTTTGTGGCCCCATTTTCTGGGATACCAAAGACTGTATTGAGTATGCCCATACCGGGCTTGGCGACGCAGCTTGCGCGCCCTAAAGATCCGGCACGCGCAATCCGCTTTGTTCAAGCTGTCGGGCCAATGCCGCCTTGAGCCGCGTCAACCCAGCTTCGTCGGCGGCCTCGCACCGGGCAACCAGAACCGGTTGCGTGTTCGATGCCCGCAGCAGCCACCAGCCGTCCGCAGATTGCACGCGCACGCCGTCCATGCCGTGCACGTCGATCCCGGTTTCATGGTCCAGCCGCGCCCGCACTTCCTCGACCACGGTGAATTTACGCGCGTCCGCGCAATCGAAGCGGATTTCGGGCGTGCTGACCGTTTTCGGCATGGTGTCCAAAAGATCGGCCAAGGTCGCGTCGGTCGCGTTCAGGACATTCAACAGCCGTACCGCCGCATACAGCGCATCGTCATAGCCGTAATACCTGTCCTTGAAGAAGATATGGGCGCTCATCTCTCCCGCCAAGGGGGCATCGATTTCAGCCATCTTGCTTTTGATATGGGAATGGCCGGTCTTCCACATCATCGGTTTGCCGCCCATGCGCGTGATCTCGTCGAAAAACACCTGGGATGTCTTCACATCGGCGATAATCGTCGCCCCCGGGTTGGCCGCCAGCACATCCCGCGCCAGGATCGCCAGCAGCTGATCGCCCCACAACACCCTGCCTCGGCCGTCGATGATGCCGATGCGGTCGCCGTCGCCGTCAAAGGCAATGCCCAGATCACATGCCTCGGCATGGACCGCATCTTTCAGCTGTTCTAGGTTCTTTTCGACCGTCGGGTCCGGATGATGTGCCGGGAACGTGCCGTCGATAACCTCGTTCAGCAAAACGTGGCGGCCCGGCAGTCCGGCGACCAGCTTGACCAGGGCCTCGCCCGCTGCTCCGTTGCCCGCATCCCAGGCGATGATCAGCGGTTTGGCGCCATCGACATCCTGCAGCAGGCGCGCGACATAGGCGTCCAGGATATCCTTAGATGTTTCCGCCCCGTTGCCGGCGGCATAATCCCCCGCAGCCGCCATCTCGCCCAATTTGCGGATATCGGCACCGAAGAACGACTTGCCCTGCTTGACCATCTTCACGCCGTTGAATTCCGGCGGATTGTGGGACCCCGTGACCATTAGGCCGGCATCCGTGTTCAGGTGATGGGTCGCGAAATACAGCATCGGCGTGGGCCCGCGGCCGACGCGAACAACATCGATCCCGGCGGCACGCAAGCCGTCGGCAAGGGCTGCTTCCAGTTCGGGCGAACTCAGCCGCCCGTCATATCCGGTGGCGGCACTCTTCCCGCCGTCACGGACCAAAACCGTGCCAAACGCCCGCCCGATGGCGAAAAAGTCATCCGCCCCCAGGGTCGTGCCCACGGTTCCCCGGATATCGTATTCGCGCAGGATACTGGGATCGAAACAGTGGCTATCCGCCATCTATGGCATCCTGATCAGGCGCCGGACGGAACTTTGGCGCGGCCGATACAGGTGTAATCGAACCCGGCCTCGGCCATGTCGTCGGGATTATAGATGTTGCGCAGGTCGACCATGACCGGCGTTTTCATCAACTCCTTAACCTTATCCAGGTCAAGGGCCCGGAACTCGTTCCATTCCGTGACGATGGCCAGGGCATCCGCCGCTTCCATGGTCTCGTAGGCACCCTTGCACCACGTCACGCCGTCCAACATGTGTCGGGCTTCTTCCATGCCCTTGGGATCATAGGCACGAACCGTCGCCCCTGCTTCGGTCAGGGCCGGCACGATATCAAGCGACGGGGAATCCCGCATGTCGTCCGTATTGGGCTTGAACGTCAGGCCCAGGACGGCAATCGTCTTGCCTTCGACATTGCCGCCGCAGGCATCGATGATCTTATCGGCCATGGCCTTCTTACGCTTGGCGTTGATATCGACCACGGTTTCGACGATGCGCAGCGGGGATTTCGCATCCTGCGCCGTGCGCACCAAAGCCAACGTATCCTTGGGAAAGCACGATCCGCCGTAACCCGGTCCCGCGTGCAGAAACTTGCGGCCGATCCGCCCATCCAGGCCGATGCCCCGAGCCACATCCTGGACGTCCGCATCCAGAACTTCGCACAGGTCGGCGATTTCGTTGATGAAGGTGATCTTGGTCGCCAGGAATGTATTCGCCGCGTACTTGATCAGTTCGGACGTCTGACGCCGGGTAAACACGATCGGTGTTTCGATCAGATACAGCGGGCGGTAAAGCTCGCGCATCACTTCGCGGGCCCGTTCGGAATCCGTGCCGATCACGACCCGGTCCGGGCGCATGAAGTCCTCGATTGCGGCCCCTTCACGCAGGAATTCAGGGTTTGACACCACATCGAATTCAGCATCGGGACGGACCTCACGGATGATCTTTTCTACTTCCGCGCCGGTTCCCACCGGCACCGTCGACTTGGTGACCACCACGGTATAACCGTCAATCGCATGGGCGATCTCTTCGGCTGCGGCATAAACGTAGCTTAGGTCCGCATGGCCGTCACCGCGCCGGGACGGCGTGCCGACGGCGATGAACACGGCATCGGCTTTTTTCACGGCGTCGGTCAGGTCGGTCGTGAACCCCAAACGGCCGGCTTCGGCATTGCTTTCGACAAGCTTCTGAAGGCCCGGCTCGTAGATCGGCATTTCGCCGCGATGCAGGCCCTCGATCTTCTTTTCGTCCTTATCGACGCAGATAACATGGTGTCCGAATTCAGAGAAACAGGCCCCGGAAACCAATCCCACGTATCCGGTACCGACGACGGCGACATGCATGCTGTAACTTCCTTTAGAGGTAGGTTTTCAAGGTTTCGCGCAGGCTGTCGCCCAAGTCCGGGCGCTCCAACGCAAAGGCCAGATTGGCTTCGATGAACCCGGCCTTGGACCCGCAATCAAAGCGACGTCCTTCGAACCGCAAGCCGTGGAACGGCACAGTACCCAGGGTCTTGGCCATGGCGTCGGTCAGCTGGATTTCCCCGCCTGCCCCTTTTTCGTGGCGGTCCAGATGCTGAAACACCTCGGGCTGCAGAATATAACGACCGATGATCGATAATGTCGAAGGCGCTTCCGACGGATTCGGCTTTTCCACCAATCCCTTGGCCCGCGCCAAACGCCCGTCGTCATGCTCGACATCCAATATGCCGTATCTGTTGGTATGTTCGCGCGGTACGTCTTCAACGGCCACGATATTGCCGCCGACTTCGTTGTAGGCCTCGATCATCTGCGCTAGGCACCCCGGCTCTGCCTGCACCAAGTCGTCGGGCAGCAGCACGGCGAACGGTTCGCCCGCGACCATCTGACGCGCACACCATATGGCGTGGCCCAGGCCCAACGGGTTCTGTTGCCGGGCATAGGCCAGATGACCCGCCGGCACCATGGCGTCATGAACGATTTCCAATTCGCGGGTTTTGCCCCGGGCCTGAAGCACCTGTTCCAGTTCCACCGCATGGTCAAAATGGTCTTCCATGATGGTCTTGCCACGCCCGGTGACCAGGACGAAGTCCTCGATCCCGGCGGCGCGCGCTTCCTCGATGGCGTATTGGATCAGCGGCTTATCGACGATCGGCAGCATTTCCTTGGCCATCGCCTTGGTCGCGGGCAAAAATCGCGTGCCAAGCCCTGCAACGGGCAGGACGGCCTTCCGGACGGGTGCGTTCATGTCGGAACTTTCTGCTGTGGTCAGTCAGCGTCGACCCCGCATACCCACACAAGAGGCGCGGCAACGGGGCCTTTTTGTGCCATACCGCCCCTGGTGCTGCAACCGCCCGATTGCTCTGGTGCAAAACACCGGTTTTCTAAGGTTTTTACGTTGGCTACCAGGGGTCGTCACGCAACCGTAATACGAATCGTCGCTGACAGCGCGTCTCCCTAGCCGTCCAGCAAAACGGCCTTGGCTTCATTGACCTGTGCCGCCAGATAGTCGGACCCGCCATGATCGGGATGAAGACCTGAAATGATGCGCTGATAGGCGGCCTTGATTTCATCGCGGCTGGCCCCTTCTTCCAGACCCAGAACGGCCAGGGCTTGATCCCGCGTCATCGCGCCGGGATGTGCCTGGGCCTGGCCGGCGTGCCCCTCACCACCACTACGGCTATCCGAGGCACGCTCCCGCCAGTCGGGATGAACGCGGTCCAGATACGCCTCCAGCACCCGGGCGGAATTTTCGTCTTCACGCCAGCAATGACGCAACAGGTCGATTTGTTCGGAAAGACTGAGGTCGTGCAGGCGTTTTCCGGCGAACGGGCCGTCCAGCACCTCGCCCCAGATCTCGCCGCTGTCGTGGTCCAGGCCCATGCGCAGAAAGCGCGTTTCCACATCGGACGTCTGCCCGGTCGGGCTGCCCTGCCCGGCCCCGGCCATGCGTGAAAAGTTTCGTGCCGTCCGGTAAACGCTGCGCGCCCGCAAGAGCATGGGCAGCAAGGCGGAAGCAGCGAATATCGCCCAACCAAGACGCCCCGTGACGATGAAGAACAAGGCCAATGCCACGATCAACCCGCCAAAGACGATAAACAGCGTCTTCTTCAAAGTCTTCACATTGGCCGATGCATACCAGCGCGCCCCAAGCAGAAACGCCGCCAGCAAGGCAACACCGAGAACCAGATAAGACACGGCGTTAGTGTCCCTTGACCTGATGGGCGATCGCCAAAATCTCGCCACCCCGGCCTTTGGCGTGATCTTCCAAAGCCTTGCGCCCGCCGGCAGCATAGACGGCGACGGCGGCGAGCAGCTCCCTCAGCGTGTCCGCGCTGGAGGTGTCGAACGCGCAATAGGCCCCTCCGGACAATTTGGCGATCTGCTCGAACCCGAACCGGGCGATGGGGTCCTGTCCTTCGTGGAACATGAAAACCGGCACGCCCAAAAGGCCCAACTCACCCGCCGTTTTGCCCAAGGCGTCAACGTCTTCTTCGAAGCTGTCGCCGACATAGACCAGGGCATTGACCCGCCGCTTCCGCGTTTCATTGACCGCATGTTTAAGCAATTTTCCGATCTGCGTTTCACCGGCAAGGCATCCCACACCGGTCATCAGCCGGGTCAATTCACCCGCATCATTCGTCCATTGTGAGACTTTGAATTCGCCAAACCCGCGGAAAAACGAAAGCTGCACATCCAGCCCGCCAAGATCGCGCGTGACCAGAAACATCTCGCCCTGAAGGCGTGCCGCGCGATCCCAACTGGGCTGGCGGCTGGCCGTCGCATCCATGCCGAACATCAACCGCCCCCGGCCGTCCGCACGCGGTTGGGCAGGCGTGCGCGCAACCTTTTCAAGGAAGGCATCAATCTCGCCCCGGTCCGTATTCTTATGGGGCAGGTTGCCGTTCTTGCTCATGAGGTGCCCGATTGTGGCTGCTTCTTGTCCTTGAAAGATAAGGCTTTAAAGAGCGTTTCGCCAGCATGGGCCGCTTGCCCGCTAACCCGCCGCCTTGGAATCCTGCTCCGGCAGGCGCAGCTCACCGATCAATCCCCGGACTTCCTGGCGTGCGGCCAGATGCGACATGGACAGCCCGCCCGACGCCGCCGTCTCCTTGATGTCCATGATGGTCAGGCCCGCCAGAAACAATTCACGGTAGATCACCCGCTCACCAACCCCCTGCAAAAACCGGAATCCGATACGTGTGGCCAGCTGTGTCAGGGCGCGTTCCATTTCCTGACGGTTGCGCGAGTCCAGCGGGCTCAGGCGGTTGCGCAGCACGATCCAATCCATGTTGCCGGCATCTCGCCGGGCGCGCACGATCTTCTGTTTCCAGACCATCTCCGCGTATTGGCTGGGTCCCTTCACGATCATGTCCTTGCCCAGTTCGACCCGGGCCAGAACGTCCAAATCCACGAAGCTGTCGTTCAAGGGCGTAATCAGCGTGTCCGCATAGGAGTGCACGGCTTCGGACAAAGTCGTGGCGCTGCCGGGGGTATCGATGACCACGATGCCGGCCGCCGCCCGGGCCGCCGCCAGAACGCTCGGCAGCGTTTCCGTACCGTCACCATCGCCATCCGGGCGAACTTCGAAATATTCCGGCATGGGCACATGGCCCGAGATAGATCGTGCGTATTCACGGCGGTTTTCCAAAAACCGACGAAGCGAGCCCTGACGGATATCCGTGTCGATCACGGCGACACTGCGGCCCGTGCGCATCAATCCAACGGCAACATGCATCGCCGTGGTCGACTTGCCGCTGCCGCCCTTTTCGTTGCCGATAACAATGACGTGGTTTTGCATGCTGGCAGTACTCATGCCGGGCGCATCCAAACGGCGGTGTCGTGAAATGCCGCCCCGCCGCCGGGAAGAGCCGCATCCGCGCTGATCAAAGTATTGATTCCCCGCCCCTGTTCAAAAGCATGGTTGGGCCAGATGCCTTCGACCACCACCGTATGTTCCTGTAAGCCGTCGAACGGCCGGACATGAACCACCACGTCGCCAAGCTCGTTGCCTAGGCGCACGCGGTCGTCTTCCGCCAAGCCCAAAGCTTCGCAGGTATTGGGGTGGATCAGGGCCGTCGGGCGGCCTTCTTTCTTCTGACTGGACGGCATTTCCGTGAACGACGTGTTCAAGAACCGCCGCGCCGGTGCCGCGACCAGCCTATAGGGATGTTGATCGGATGCCCCGTCGATCACATCCAGATGATCCGGCAAGGCGGACATGTCCGCACAATCAGTGCCGATTTTCGACCAGTCGGCGGCGAAATGGAACTTGCCGTCGGCATGGCCGAAACCGTCAAGGAAGTGGGCTTCTTCGAACGGCTTGGTACAATCGATCCAGCCTTCGGCCAAAATTTCATCGGCCCCCGGACGGCCGCTGCGTTTCAACGCATCGTCGATCAATTCCCAGGCCGTCATGCGGAACGCCGGATAATCCGTGCCCAGGCGCTGCGCCAGCCCGTTGATGACATCCACATTGGACCGGCATTCCGCCAGCGGTTCGATCAACGCCTTATGAACCTGCAGATAGAAATGTCCGCCGCCCTGGTACATGTCGTCATGTTCCAAGAACATGGTCGCCGGCAGGACGATGTCGGCCAGCTTGGCGGAAGCCGTCATGAACTGTTCGTGGACACAGGTGAACAGGTCGTCGCGCATCATGCCATCAATGACCTTGCCCGTTTCCGGGGCAACTTCCGCCGGGTTGATATTCTGGGTGAACAGCACGGTGACCGGCGGCCCGCCCTTGAGCGCGTCTGCATCACCGGTCAGAACGCGGCCGATCTGCGACATATCGAGGGCCCGGGTGGCCGGATCGACCACATCGAGCCCGCGAATCAAGGTCTGATCGACGCCATACAGTTCCCGGTTGGAAAACAGCGCGCCGCCGCCCCGGTGCTGCCATTTCCCGGCGACCACCGGCAGGCAGGTCACCGCATGCATATTGGCGGCCCCGTTGCGCGACCGGGTAAAGCCATAGCCGACACGCAGAAACGCGCGTTCCGTCTGACCGTATAGGCGTGCCAATTCGCGGATGTCTTCCGCGGTAATGCCGGTTACCTGTTCCGCCCACTCTGGCGTGCGGGTCGAAAGATGCTGCTGCAAACGTTCCGGGCCGTCCGTGTATTTGGTCATGTAGTCCCAGTCGGCCATGCCTTCTTCGAACAGAACCTGCATGACGGCACAGGCCAAAGCGCCGTCCGTGCCCGGACGCACGGGGATGTGGATGTCCGCCGCATCCGCCGTCGGCGTGCGGTACGGGTCGATGACGACCAGTTTCGCCCCCCGTTGTTTCCGCGCCTTGGCGATATGAGTCATGACGTTGACCTGGGTCGAAACCGGATTACCACCCCACACGACGATCAGATCGGATTCGGCCATCTCGCGCGGATCGACCCCCCAGATCTTCCCATGCCCGGCGACCCAGCCGTTGCAGGCCGTGGTCACACAGATGGTTTCATGTTCACGGGAAAAGCCGAAGGCATGGCGCAAGCGGTGAATGCTGTCGCGCTGCACCAACCCCATGGTGCCGGCGAAATGATAGGGCCAGACCGCTTCCGCCCCCAATTGGGTACGGGCCTTGTCCATGGCTTCGGCGACCTCGTCCAGGGCTTGATCCCAGGTAATCTGGCGGAATTCACCAGACCCTTTGGCGCCGACGCGTTGAAGCGGCACGGTCAGGCGTTCCGCGTGATGGACCCGTTCGCGGTAGGCCGCAACCTTGGCGCAGATCACGCCGGCGGTGTAGTCATTGCGCGGATTGCCGCGCACCCGGCCGATGGTGCGGTCGTCCAGAACCTCGACCTCAAGCGCGCAGGTCGAAGGGCAATCGTGGGGGCAGGCCGTCGGCCGGTATTGTGGTTGCATGGCTGAAATTTACTCTTCGTCCGGTCAGGGAACAAGAAAGGGATGCCTTGGTAGCTGTTTCTTTCGTGAATTTTCCGCTGCCCCCTTCCGTGATAGGCTGCGGCACCCTGATCACCCCATAACGTCAAAGATAAGAACTGCTTAACCGTTGTTCGCTAGGGTACGCGCGGGAAAGAGCCTGAACGGAAAAACCATGAACGCATTCCGACCGACCACCCTGTTTCGTATCTGCAGTGCCGTCCTTCTGGCCTGGGGCGTTTTTTGGGCGCCGGCAACCGCCATGGCGCAAGCCCCCGCGCCCGGCGGACCCGCAGCCCCCGGACAGGTCCGCGTTCAAGGTGAACAACTGCAACCGCCCGGCGCGTTGCAGGCACCGGTTCTTGGCCGCCTGACCAACTACCGCGACGAAATGCGCAACCTGGTCAGTAAAATCGCCCAGTATGCGCGATCGCGCAAACCCGGCTTCGTGGTGATCACCCATAATGGTATGGAACTGCTGGAAAAGCGCGATGACGTCGACAGGCGCAAGGTCTATCCGGCACGGGCCTATATGCTGTCCATCGACGCGATCCTGCAGGACGGCATGTTTTACGGCTACGAATCCTTCGGCAAACCGACCAGCAAGGAGCAGAAGGAAAAGTTCGCCCATCTGCTCGACCTCGCCAAGCGTAACCGGATCAGCATGCTGACCATGGATTTCGCGCGCGATCCAAAGAAAGTCGACGAAGTTCTGGCTGCCAGCAGCAAACAGGGTTTTCTGCCGTTCGTCGCACATAAGGAACTGTCCGTCCTGAACAGCCTGCCGCCCTATCCCCGGCGCCCGTTCCGCGAAAACCCCAACAACGTGTTGTCCATGTCCAATGCGGACAACTACCTGTATCTGGGGGATACCACGGCGTTCGGCCTGGAAACCGAATTCGCGCTGAAAATGCACGACACCAATTACGACATGATCATCACGGACGTGTTTCACGGCCGGAAGCCGTTTTCCAAACGCGCCATCGAAACCATGAAGTACAAGAAATTGGGGGCGAAGCGTTTGGTCCTGGCACGCATGGATGTCGGTACGGCGGCAACCTATCGCTTTTATTGGAAGCCCGGTTGGCAATCCGGATCACCCCGCTGGATCACCGCCCCCTACCCGACGGACCCCGACCGGTTCTTCGTCGAATACTGGCGTCCGGAATGGCACAAGCTGATCTACGGCGACCCCAAATCCTTCACTTTCGGCCTGATTGCCCAGGGCTATGACGGGGTGGTGATCGACACGGTCGAGGCCTATCGTTATTTCGAATCCGACGGTCAGGATATGGCCGCCTTCAAATAGCGTCCCTCTCCGCCCTTCTGTTCAGGTCCCGCCTGCCTTGATTGAGGTTTACCCACCACGCGGCGGGTTGCTACACCAAGTCACGGCCAAGGCCGTGGGAGGGCAGACCGTCCATGCTCATCAAAACCGATAGCTACGAAACGCTTTATGACCGTTTCGTCTGGGACATTCCGGCGCGCTACAACATGGGCGTCGATGTCTGCGACCGCCATGCGGCTGTTCGGCCCGACACCCCCGCCTTGTTCGTGACCTCCGCCGAAGGCGATACGGTGACCTACAGCTTCGGCGCCATACGGGCCCTTTCCAACCAAACCGCCAATGTGTTCACCCATCACGGCCTGCGGCGGCGTGACCGCGTCGGTGTCCTGTTGCCGCAATCGGTCGAAGCCGCTGTGACTCATGTCGCCGCATGGAAAGCAGGGTTGATCTCGATCCCGCTGTTCACCTTGTTCGGCGAAGACGCGCTTGAATTCCGGCTGGCCAATTCCGCCACGGCCGCCATCGTCACGGACATAGCCAATTATCCCAAAATCGCGGCCATTTCTGACCGCCTGCCCGACCTGAAACATGTCTATGTCATCGACGGCGGGGCAGACGGAGATGGCTTCATCGATTTCTGGGGAGCTTTGGGCCAGGCATCCGACAATTTCCAACCCGTCAATACCACCGCCGACGACCCGGGACTGATCATCTATACCTCGGGGACCACAGGGAACCCCAAGGGCGCCCTGCACGCCCACCGCGTCCTGCTGGGACATCTACCCGCGGCGGAAATGTTCCATAACTTCCTGGGACAGCCCGGTGACCTGATGTGGACACCGGCCGACTGGGCCTGGATCGGCGGGCTGATGAACTGCCTGATGTGCGCCTGGCATCACGGTGTTCCCGTGATCGCTTATCGGGCCCGCAAGTACGATCCCGAAGAAGCCCTGGCCCTGATGGCGCGAACGGGTGTGCGCAACACCTTCATGCCGCCGACGGCCCTGCGCCTTATGAGCAAGGTGCCCGACATCCGCGGGCGGTACGACCTTAACCTGCGGTCCGTCGCGTCGGCGGGCGAACCGGTGGGGGCCGAGCTGTTCCAATGGGGCGAGCAAGCCCTGGGACTCACCATCAATGAATTCTACGGCCAGACGGAATGCAACATCATCGTCTCCAACTGTGCCGAAATCATGGAAGCCAAGCCGGGCTCCATCGGCCGGCCGGCCCCCGGCCATGTGGTCGACGTCATTGATGGTGACGGGAATATCCTTCCGCCCGGCCGCGAAGGCGATTTCGCCTGCCGCGCACCGGACCCGGTGATGCTGCTGGAATACTGGAACAATCCGGAAGCCACGCAGGCCAACATGCGAGGAGACTGGTGGATGATGGGCGATACGGGTTACCGTGACGATAATGGCTATCTTTGGTTCGTCGGGCGCGGCGACGATGTCATTACGTCCGCCGGCTACCGCATCGGCCCCGGCGAAATCGAGGATTGCTTAAGCCATCATCCATCCGTGCAACTGGCCGCCGTGGTCGGCGTGCCCGACCCCATTCGGACCGAAGCCGTCAAAGCCTTTATCATGTTGGTACCGGGGGCAGAACGCGGGCCGGAAACGGAACAAAGCATCCGCGATTTCGTAAAGACGCGCCTGTCGTCCCACGAATACCCGCGCCACATTGAATTTGTCGATCAATTGCCCATGACCGCGACGGGAAAGATCAAGCGCAAGGAACTGCGCGATGCCGAACGCGCGAAGCTCCCGGATGCCTGACCGATACCCAGGTCAGGATCGACGACAGCAGCAGCCAGCCGCTACTCGCCGTCAGGACGCCTGATCAACCCACTGAATGACGAAGCCGTCGCCGGGGGGAAACCGCTGTGCGATCATTTCCCGTGCCGTGTCTTCGTCCTTGGCGACGATGTCGTGAACCTGGGCATCGGCCCAGTTGTCGTCGAACAAGCTGTGGGATTGATTGTCTTTAACAAGCGACCGAACGTCCTTGTTATAAATGGCGACTTCAAAAACCTTGTCGCCGTCTCTGGTCGGATGCCTCATCCGCCGGCCCCTTTTGCCCCGCGCTGCCTTTCGGATTTCGATTCCTCCGGGCTCCGCTGTTTCCGCATCCGAAAGAAAAACGAAAGCAGCGGAAGGTCTTTTGTTATGTTTATGTGACAATCGTTGCCGCCGTTAACTTGGCTTGTCAATGAAGGCCTTATAATCATTCATTATTTACCGCCAAATCCCCGTTTTCCGGGAATCATTCGCAAATGGTGTGGACAAGACAGGCATCCCAAATAACCTTAATACGCAACGAATCGCCCGCAGCAAACCGACAGGAACGCACATGCCCGAAACGATCGATTACTACTTCACCGTGACTTCTCCGTGGTCCTACTTAGGGGATGCCCGTTTCCGCGAACTGGTCAGCCACGCGGGACGGCAGATCGATTACAAGCCCGTCGACATGCATGCCGTGTTTTCAGTCTCCGGCGGCTTGCCGTTGGCCGAACGTCCGGCGCAGCGCAAGGCCTATCGGCTGGCGGAATTGCGGCGCTGGCGGGACCGTCTGAGCGTTCCCATGAATATCGAGCCTGCATATTTCCCGGCCCCCAGCGACACCGCCATGCGCATGGTCGTCGCCGCCAAACTCGACGGCGCCGGCGCTGATCAATTGGGCGTTTTGGTTCATGCCTTCATGCGCGCCGTCTGGGCGGAAGAAAAGAACATCGCCGACAAGGACACGCTGCAAGCAATCGCCAGTGACGCCGGTTTCGACGGCGCCAAGCTTCTGGCACGGGCGCAGGACCAGGATACGGGGGCGGCGTATCAGGCCTATACGGACGAAGCAATCACGGCCGGCGTGTTCGGCGCACCGACCTACATCGTCGATGGTGAAATGTTCTGGGGTCAGGATCGGCTTGATTTCGTCCAGGAAAGGTTATCCGCTTAGTACATGTTGGATCCCGCCTCCCTGAAATCGGTCGAATGGGTCTTCGCCTATGGCTCATTGATGTGGAATCCGGGCTTTGATTTCATCGACCGGCAGCCGGCACGTCTGAACGGGTTTCATCGCGCCTTTTGCATTTATTCGCATCATTACCGGGGCACACCGGCCCGGCCGGGTCTTGTTCTGGGGCTGGATAAGGGCGGAAACTGCCAGGGCATTGCCTTGCGGTTCGATCCCACCCAACGCGAAGCGGTGGTTGCCTATTTGAACGAACGGGAACTCACCGGATATGCCTACCAACCCGCGATTGTGACCACCGGCCTGGAAGATGGCCGCCTGATTGCCGCCTATACCTTCGTCACGGACCCGGACCATCCGCAGTATGCGGGCGATCTGGGGGTCGACCGGTCCGCCGAAATGATCATGGCGGCGTCCGGGCAAAGCGGTCTTAACCGCGACTACCTGATGAACACGCTCAGCCAGCTTGAAATGCAGGGCTTCCATGACGCCCCGCTTCACGCGCTGTTGGCCCGCATTCAGCACCTGACCGGCCTGCTGGACCAGGGCGGCGGCATCTAATCCTCCATTCTCAGGATACTCACCGCCATGCACGACGGGCGGGAACGTGCTAGACTTTGCCCATCGCTAAGGAAAATTTAAGGGTTCCCTGGTGAAATTCACGGTTAATGGCGGATGAATCCCATGCCCCCTCGGCCCAAAGGCCGGCCGGGCGCCCCTATCCGCCGCATAACGGAGCAGGATAATGGCTGAAGACAGCGCGACCGACGAAAAGCAGGAACAAGAAAAGGTCCACGCTCTATACGACGTGAACGTGGAAATTACGGCTGTTCTCGGTACGGCCGACATGCCGATCAGTCAAATCCTGAAACTCGGTCGAGGCGCCGTCGTGGAACTGAACCGTTCCGTCGGCGAGAACATCGAAATCCACGCCAACAACCGCTTGGTCGCCAAGGGCGAAGTCGTGGTGGTCGAAGACCGCCTGGGCGTCACCCTGACCGAGGTACTGAAAATCAGCCAGTCCCTTAAACAGTAAGGCCGCTTGAATGCCCGCCCATTGGGGGTCGGGCCCCTGGAGTAAAGGCAACCGCCATGGCCACCGACAGCGAAATCTACCGTGCCGCGAACCTGTTGATTCAGGAATTCGGCGATATGGCGCCGATCGGCGCACAAGTCAAAGCCGACCAGATGCAGGATAGAGGAGACCGTTCCGCGCGTTCGGTCTGGCTTCGTGTCGCCCGTGCGACCGAGGAACTTCTGTCTGACTCGCATCCCGGCAGTGCCGCGCTCAACTGACGCGCCTGAACCTGAAGTCACGAGTGACCTAAATATCCTCTTCGGGCGGCCGCGCGATATCGCGCGGGCTGATCATCGTCATCGCCCGCCCGGGATCGATCATGGAAATGAAATAAGACCGCAGGAAGTTATCGGCCAGAACCGATGCCTGTCGCAGGCGCTCCCCCGCCGAAGCACTGCTTTCCACACCCTGAAGGTCCTCCAGCGCGCGATTGACCGTTTCCGGATCACCGACCAAGTCGGCAAACCGGGGCCGGCGTGTCGCCGCATCGGAGCCAAGGTCTTCCGCCGCCGCTTCGTCGGCGGCTGCCTGGGCCAGGGCCTCGGCCTGCAATCCCCGCGCAAGGGTGGTTTCGCGAATCTCCAACCGGCCATCCCGGGCATCGGCGGCGCGGGCCGTGTTCAGACGGTGAGTCTGATTTTCCTGTACCTCGTTGTAGGACAGGATGCGCTCGATACCGGAACCGCTGACGATCTCAACCATGTCCCAATTATGATCCATTTTCATGGTTAACGCGAGGGTCACCGGGGTCGTTCACGCAGCTTTGACATCGATCCGCCGATGTTTTCAGCCGAACGGGCGTGGTATCGTTGCCCGATGCGAATATTCAAGGATCTCTCCTGCATGCTGACCCACCATCGCCGCCCCGCCCGCGTGACCGCCGCGCTGGCAGCCGTTTTGTTAGTACCGACCGTGTTTCTTTTCATTCCAGGTCCGGCAAGGGCGGCGGACAGTCTTCTGGATACGATGCTGGATGCCGCGTACAACGCGCCGCGCAAGCTCTACGAAGGCGATGCCAAGACTTATCCCGCCGGGATCATGACGCCGGAAACCCTGAAATCCTGTTTGATTCTGGCCCATCGTCTCGACAGCGTCGGAACCGGCATCCAGGGCGAAAAAGAAAAAATCCACGAACTGGACAAGCTGATCCGCGATGCCGGCCCCAGGCTTCAAAATCAGGCGGTGGCCGCGTTGACCGATCCGGAACGCCGCAAGGTCTATGAAGCGCAGGTCTCCGACTACAACGCCTGGGTCGATCAGCGGCGCAAGGCGGTGGAACGTCACAACCGCGAAGTCCGCCATTTTTCCGAACTGTCCGGGCGCTTCAACGGCGAATGCAATGGCCGGTCCTATTACCCGACCGATTTGTCCGCCATTAAGGCCGACCTTCCGCCGGAAATCGCGGAACGCGTGGAATAGAAACCATATCCCTTTCACGCGGTGACGAACCGTTCACGTCAACGTTAATGGCGTCCTGACCGATCTCGGTCCAGATTCGTGGGGCTATGACAACGCAAACACGCATACAGGCGTCATCCACCCCAAGGCTGTCGGCCCTCGCGACCGCCGTGCCGGCGCATTGTCTGGCCCAACCCGACATCCGCACCTGGGCCCGCGGTCAATTCGACGGCCGGGTTCGCGACATCGACCGCATGCTGCCCGCATTCGACAATGCAGGTATCGACACGCGGTATTCCTGCATGCCGCTGGAGTGGTTTTCCATCCCCCGGGGATGGGCGGAAAAGAACGCCTGTTATTTGGAACACGCGTTGAACCTGCTGACGGAAGCAACTGAAAATTGCCTCGCCCAGGCAGGACTGACGCCACAGGACATCGACGTCATTGTTACCGTATCGACCACGGGCATCGCCACGCCGTCCCTTGATGCGCACCTGTTGAACCGCCTGCCCTTTCGCGCCGACACTGCCCGGCTGCCGGTTTTCGGGCTGGGCTGCGCCGGCGGCGTTAACGGATTGGCACGGGCGGCGGAAATCGCCCGGGCACGGCCCGGCTGCCGTGTGCTGTTCCTGGTGGTCGAGCTATGCGGCCTGACCTTCCGCAGCGCCGATCTCTCCAAAAGCAACGTCATCGCCACGGCCTTGTTCGGCGACGGGGCGGCAGCGGCCGTGATCACGACCGACGGGCCGGGCTCCCGGATCACCCGTTGGGGCGAACATACCTGGCCCAAATCCCTGGGCGTCATGGGCTGGACCGTCGAAGAAGACGGCCTGGGCGTCGTGTTTTCGCGCGACATCCCCCATTTGGTCGAAACGGAATTGCCGCCAGTGATCGAGCGCTATCTGGCCCAGGACAATCTGTCCCTTCAACACATCAATTTCTTCGCCGCCCACCCCGGCGGCGAAAAAGTGATTTCGGCGCTTGAGACCGTATTCGGCCAAGCCCCGGGCGGGCTGACCCACGCCCGCGCGGTCCTGCGTGATTTCGGCAACATGTCGGCGGCGACGGTCCTGTTCGTGCTGCGCCGTGTCCTTGATGCGGGCTTCAACGCCGGCCCCGGCCAGCGCGCCTTGATGTCCGCCCTGGGCCCCGGGTTCACGGCGGGGTTCGTAACCTTGGAAGCCGCATCAGCATAAGGAGCCGCTGCCCGTGCCCCTTTCCCTCTTATGGGCCGTCTTGGTGTTGGTCGCCCTTTCCAGGCTCGCCGAACTCATCCACGCCCGGCGGAATACGGCGCGGCTTCTCGACCTAGGCGGCATCGAACACGGGCGCGCGCATTATCCGCTTATCGTTGCCCTGCATGTGGGCTGGCTTATTTCCATGGCCGCCTTCATTCCGCCGGAAACCGCGCCCGACTGGGTGTGGCTGTCGGCATTCATCGCCCTGCAGGCCGCCCGTGTCTGGGTGATCGTCTCTTTGGGGCCTTATTGGACGACGCGGGTGATTTCCGTCCCCGATGCCCCCTTGATCCGGCGCGGCCCTTACCGCTTTTTGCGGCATCCCAATTATCTGGTTGTCGCAGGCGAAATCGCGGTTCTGCCCCTTGCCTTCGGCGCCTGGGAAATCGCGCTTGTGTTCTCGGCCCTCAATGGCTTGATCCTGACGCACCGCATCCGCGTTGAACAGGCCGCCCTCGCCCCACGTGCACCGATTACGGACTGAGCGTCAGGCGGTCGCCCTCGACCCGATAGCCGCCCAGACGACCCAGGTAGCTCATCCCCAGAAGCGAGCGCTTCATATCCGCCCCGTTGACCGACGCCCGCACGTCCTTGACCGTGATGGCGCCGATGCGGATTTCTTCCAGGCGCACGGGGGCGCCCGTAACCGTGCCGTTGGCGGTTTGATAGGTGCGGTTGAATGCCAGTTTATCCAGATCGAAGCCCAGGCGTTCCGCGTCGCGCGGGCTGAGCACGACCTCGCTCGCCCCCGTATCGACCAGGAAGCGGATGGCAACGCCATTGACCCAAGCCTCGGCCACGAAATGCCCGTGATCTCCGGCCCGGATGGTCACGCTGCCGCCCGGCCCCTGTGCCGCCCGGTGGGGCAGAAGTTCCCCGGCCATGCGATCCCCCAGGGCCATGAATTCACCCCGGAATGAATAGCCCAACAGCTGCAGCGCCCCCAGGGCAACCCAGATCGCCGCGTGGCGCAATGCCTGCCCCACCTTGAATCGCCCATGGGCGATCGCCGCCCCGCCGATCACGGCGACCACCAGCAAGGCATGGGTCAGTTGAATTTGATCGCCGCGATGGGTCAGGGATTCGGGAAACTGCAGAGCCAAAAACAGCACCAACCCGCCCAGCACAAGCCCGCCGACAATCAGAAAAACCGTTCTATTCATGGTGCAGAACCGTCCGCCGAAACCGCTATTTCACCGGTTTCGGCACGACACATTTAAACACGCTGACGCTGGTCTGGATGAACAGCAAGGACGACCGCCGAGGGCCCGTCATCACATGCTCCGCCTGGCGGCCCAGGGAATTGCAATAATCATCGGCCTTGAGTTCCGCCGCGACGAACTGATTGGCGGCATGTTCGATGGTGATTTCCTCGCCGGTCTTTTCGGCAACCGCACAGGCGCCAAGTAGAAGCAATACAGCCGTAACAATGTAAATGCGCATGGCCTCTCTCCTTCCTGGCGCGTCCGACAGGGCAGAGACTAGCACAGAAATGGGCGGGATTAAGGCCGCGAACCTTGAATACTTACCGCCCGTTCGCCTTCCGCCAGGCAGCGAAATCGGCTTTCGCCTTCGCCGTCGTGGCGGGATAGGTGCCGATCACGGCGCGGCCCTTTTTGACCTCTTCGGTCACCCAATCCTCGAAGGCCGTCATTTCCGTCGCTTCCTTGGCGATGGCGTCGGCCATGTGGATGGGGATCACACAGACCCCTTCGTCGTCGCCGACGATCACGTCGCCCGGAAACACGGCGACGTCGCCGCAGCCGATGGGGCCGTTCAGCTCGATCGCCTGATGGCGGGTCAGGTTGGTCGGCGCAGAGGGCCGGTTGTGATAGGCGGGCATGTTCAGGTTGCCGATCTCGGGCGCGTCGCGGAATCCCCCGTCACTTACGACACCGGCGCAACCGCGCATCATCAGGCGGGTGACCAGGATCGAGCCCGCCGAGGCCGCACGCGCATCCTTGCGGCTGTCGATCACCATAACGTGGCCCTTGGGGCATTCCTCGACCCCCACACGCTGCGGATGCTTGGGGTCCTGGAACACGGAAATGGGGTTGAGGTCCTCCCGCGCCGGGATGTAGCGCATGGTATAGGCTTGGCCCACCATGTTGCGGCCCTTGCGCGAAACGGGATGAACATCCTGGATGAACTGGTTCTTCAGGCCAACCTTGAACAGCGCCGTGCAGAGCGTCGCCGTGGACACGTTCATCAGCAGGTCGCGGGTCTTTTTGGTGAGCCTTTTAGCCATGAGTCACTCCAATCAGAAGATATCGGGTTCGCCCGTGGGCGCGCCGAACTGGGTTTCCAGAAAATCGAAATCGCAGCCTTCGTCGGCCTGGCGGATGTGCTGGGCGAACATCCAGCCGTAGCCGCGCTCGAACTTCGGTTTGGGCGGCGTCCAGGCCGCGCGACGGCGTTCCAATTCGGCCTCGTCCACCAGCATGTCGATGGCGCGGCCGGGAATGTCGATTTTGACGATGTCACCTGTCTTGAGCAAGGCCAGCGGACCGCCCACATGGCTTTCCGGCGAGACGTGCAGGATGCAGGCCCCGTAGCTGGTGCCGGACATGCGGGCATCTGACATACGCAGCATGTCGCGCACGCCTTCCTTCAACAGCTTCTTGGGGATCGGCAGCATGCCCCATTCGGGCATGCCCGGCCCACCCTGGGGCCCCGCCCCCCGCAGCACCAATACATGGTCGGCGGTCACGTCCAGGTTCTCGTCGTCGATGGCCTTTTTCATTTCCGGATAGCTGTCGAACACCAGGGCCGGACCCTCGTGGTGGTTGAACCGGGGATCGCAGGCCGACGGTTTGATCACGCAGCCCTGGGGGGCCAGATTGCCGCGCAGCAATGCCAGCGAGCCTTCGGCATAAAGCGGATTGTCGAGCGGGCGGATGACGTCGTCGTTGTAGACCTCCGCGCCCTCCAGCGTTTCCCCAAGGGTCTTGCCGGTGACGGTCACGGCACCCATCTTCAGATGCTCGGTCAGCCGCGACATCAGGCCACGCAGACCGCCAGCGTAATAGAAATCCTCCATCAAATAGGTATCACCCGACGGCCGCACGTTGGCGATCACCGGCACCTGGCGCGAGAACCCGTCCAGGTCTTCCAGCGTCAGCATCACGCCCGCGCGCCGCGCCATGGCGATCAAATGGATCACCGCATTGGTCGAACAGCCCATGGACATGGCGACGATGGCCGCGTTGTCGAAGGCACGCCGGTCGAGAATTTTGTCCGGTGTCAGGTCATCCCACACCATGTCGACGATGCGCCGGCCGGTCTGGATCGCCATGCGGATATGGCCCGAGTCCGCCGCCGGGATGGACGACGCCCCGGGAATGGTCAGGCCCAGGGTTTCCGCCATAGCGGTCATGGTCGAGGCTGTGCCCATGGTCATGCAGGTGCCGTAGGACCGGGCGATCCCGGCCTCGACATCGGACCATTCGTCGGCGGAGAGATTACCCGCCCGGCGTTCGTCCCAATACTTCCAGCCGTCGGAGCCCGAGCCCAGCGCCTGGCCTTTGTAGTTGCCGCGCAGCATGGGACCGGCCGGCACGTAGATCATCGGCACGCCGGCCGAGATCGCCCCCATGACCAGGCCCGGTGTGGTCTTGTCGCAGCCGCCCATCAACACTGCCCCATCGATGGGGTGGGAACGGATCAGTTCCTCCGTCTCCATGGCCAGCAGGTTGCGATACAGCATGGTCGTCGGCTTGACGAAGTTTTCCGACAAGCTGATCGCCGGCAGTTCAATGGGGAAACCGCCCGCTTGCAACACGCCGCGTTTGACGTCTTCGGCCCGCTGCTTGAAATGGGCATGGCAGGGATTGATGTCCGACCAGGTGTTGATGATCGCGATGGCCGGGCGGCCTTCCCAATCTTCCTTGTCATATCCCATCTGCAGGGTCCGCGACCGGTGGCCGAACGACCGCAGGTCGTCCGGCGCGTACCAACGGGCGGACCGCAGGTCTTTATAGGTCTTCTTGGTTGTCATACCGGCTGCACGTCCTGATTAGGAAAAACCATCCGCCAGGGCGAACATGAACACGACCAATGCCAGTCCGATAAGGACGCCGGCAACGCCGGGCGCAATGCCGTAAAAATCGCTTTCATGGACGCCTTCTTCTTCAAGGTCGTCATGCAGTTCTTCGGGAGTAGATAAGGGGTTGCTCATGTGACCTCCACTGAACCTAGTTTAACGCCTGGGGCATCCACAGGGCGATCTGCGGGAAGAACATGACCAGCAGCATACCAATGATCTGCAGGCAGATGAACGGCAGCACGCTGATGAAGATTTCCTGCAGGGTCACGTCCTTTGGCGCCACGGACTTCAGCCAGAAACAGGCCGGGCCGAAGGGCGGGCTGAGGAAGTAGATCTGGATGTTCATGACGAACAGGATGCCGAACCAGACCGCCGCCCAATCCGGAGTCATGCCCAGTGCTGGCCCCAGATCGCGCACCACCGGGGCGAACACCGGCACGGTGATGAAGATGATCGCGATCCATTCCATGAAGGTGCCGAGAACGACCAGGATGGCCATCATCACGAACACCGTGCCCAGGGGACCCAGGCCCGCCCCCTTGATCAACTGGCGCATGAAGTCGGCGCCGCCGATCAGGTTGTACAGCCCGACGAAGGCGACAGCGCCCAGGATCAGCCAGATGATGGTGCCGACCACCGCCATGGTATTGGCCAGGCAGTCGCGCAACAGGGCGTAGTTGAATTTGAAGCGCACGGCGGCGACGGCGATGGCGCCGAACACGCCCACGGCGGCCGCTTCGGTAACGCTGGTGATGCCGCCGTAGATCGATCCCATGACGCAGAAGATCAGGGCGACGCACATGACGACCGCCATGATCTGATGGCGGCCGAGTTTCGTTTCCTCCCCGGTCTTCAGGGCGATTTCCGCCGCCGTCGGCGCCAGGGACGGATTGAGGTTGCAGCGGATGAGAACGAACGACACGTAGAACGTCGCCAGCATCAGGCCAGGGACGAATCCGGCGCTGAACAAATCGCCGATGCCGACGTTGGCACTAAGGCCATAGACGATCATGACGATCGACGGCGGGATCAGCGTGGCCAGGGCGCCGGCAGCGCAAATCAGGCCGATGGTCAGTTTGCGGTCGTAGCCCAGGCGCAGCATCTGCGGCAGGGCGACCAGCCCCAGCATGACGATCTCGCCGCCCATGACGCCCGACATGGCTGCCAGGATCACGGCAACCACGGTCGTCTGCACCGCCACGCCGCCGCGCAGGCCGCCGGCGAAGATCGACATGGCGTCGAACAAGTCCTGGGCGATCCCCGCGCGCTCCAGGATCGACGCCATCAACACAAAGAACGGCACCGCCACCAAAGGATACTTTTCCAAAAGGTCCATGGCATTGGTGGACACCAGATACATGCCCTGTAGCCCGTAGAAAGCCAGAGCACAGATCACGGAAATGATCAGCGTGACGATACCAAGCGGCATGCCCGTCATCATCAAAACCAGAAGGGCTGCGACGATCAGCAGCGAAATGGTGGCGATGCCGACCGAGTCGCGGTCGACGCGGAACTGATCGATGACGCTACCCGACGCCGCGTGCAGGTGTTCTTCCAGGTTGATCCACATGCCGCCGCCTTCGCCGTAATGGGCGAATATCTGTACCAGCAGGCGCAGGCAGACCAACGCCAGTACGGCATAGACCGTGATCTGCAGCGCGTGGGTGCGGAAATGACGGCCCAGGTTGACCAGCAATTGCACAAGATAAAGGAACAGACCGGCGAACAGGATGGTCTTGAGCATCATGGGCAGCGGTGAGTTCCACGCCGTCCCACCGCGCTCCACCAAGTCGATGCTTTCCAACGCCCGGATCAGGGTGTCGGACACCAGCATGTACAGGGCAATGACGCCGACCACCATGGCGAACAGATCAAGCCACCAACGGACCCGCTCCGACACCATCAGATAGAACACGGTGATGCCGATGTGGCGTTTCTGCAGGGTCACGAAGCCGGCCGACAGCATCCATGCGCTGGCGCACAGAACCATCACCACTTCGAACACCCATTGCGTGGGGGAGTGGAAGACGTAGCGCGCCACAACCTCCCACATCGTGCAGAATGCCGCGATCAGGTAGAGGTTACCAACGGCCAGACCGAGAAACCGGCTGAAATGGTCGACAGCTCGGTCGAAGGTTCTGCCCGAAGGCGCCCCCACCAAGGTTTCCGTGAATCCAGACATTGCCCCTCCTGGAACGGCTAAAAAGTATTTAACAAAATGAATAGAGAAACCGCCGCGCCCAATCCGGGCGCGGCGGCAAACCGTTACGATCCTAGTTCAGAAGACCGACGGAACGCATGTACTTCAGATGCGCATCCAGGGCTTCCTTGGCGAGGGGGGATTTCGAGGCGAAATCTTCCCAGGCGCCGACCGCGATTTTACGGAACTTGGCACGCTCTTCCGTCGTCCAGTCGATGACGGTGACATCGCTACCCTTGCGCTGCTCATCGGCGATCTTCTGATCTTCAAGATCGGCTTCGCGGCGCATGGCGTCATAGGCGGCTTGATACCAAACCTCGAGCGCGGTCTGACCCTGCGGGCCCAGCTTGTCCCAAACCTTCTTGTTCACAATGAACTGCAGAACGGCCATGGAATGGATCCCCGGGTAGATCGGGTACTTGGCGACCTTGTAAAGGCCCTGGGCGTTGTTATTCACGTGGGCCGAGGCATCGGCGGCATCGATGACCTTTTTCTCAAGGGCCGTGTAGACTTCGGAAAACGGCAACGACACGGGGGCCGCACCGGCGCGCTTGAACACTTCCGCGGCCAGGCCTTCCGGCGAGCGTACTTTCACGCCCTTGAAATCGGCGACGCTGTTGATCGGAATGGTCGATACGAAGGCTTCCTTGGCATAGGGGCCGCAGCCGACGACATGCACCTGACCCTTGGTGTACTTGTCATACATCTTCTGCAGGATTTCCTTGCCGCCACCGTACTGGCAGAAAGTACGCACCTGATCGACCGTGTCGTAGCCGGCGATCAGATCACCGATCACGGCGAACGCGGGATCACGGCCCGAGAAATAGGACACCGCGTTCAGATCGCCATCGAGAATGCCGTTAGCGACGGCGTCGATGGTTTCACGGTGCGGGACAACGGCCTTGGTCGGCAGAACCTCGATCTTGACCGTACCGGCGGTCATGGCATCAAGCTTCGGCGCCCAGGTGTCCGTCATGAAGCGGTGAGCCCAGTCGCCGGCCTTGGAACTGGCCTGAACTTTGAGCGTTTTTGCGGCGGCATCACCGGTCGCGCCGGTAATCACCAAACCGCCGACGGCAAGCGCCATCAGGGTCTTTTTCAACATGGTACTTGGTTCTCCCTAGATAGTTCTTAATGAGGTCTTATTTGACTTCTCGAAAATTGAAATACTAATATATCAGTTAGCGAGTCAAGGCCAATTCCGGCTCGCAGGTGCAGCAAAAACGCCAATGTTTGCGCCGGTTTTGAGGATGGCAATCGAATGATGCCGGATAGCAATGAACTCTTCAAAGAGCGCCCTTTCCTGCCGAAAGGCGGGCGGCAGACGGCTGTTCAACTGATCTATCAGAACCTGCGCGAAGGGATCGTCACGCTTGACCTGCCGCCGGGCACCGTCCTGCAATCACGCCAGATCGCCGAACAATTCGGCGTCAGCCCGACGCCCGTGCGCGAGGCCCTGATCCTTCTTGAAGAAGAATCCCTGGTCGACATTTTCCCCCAATCCCGCACCTGCGTCGCTTTCATCGATGTACAGAGTGCCCGCGAAGCCCATTTCCTGCGCCGCAGTGTCGAAGTGGAAATCGCCCGCGCTTTGGCGACCGACATCACCGCCCCGCAGATCGAACAACTGCGCGCCATCATCGGCCAACAAAAAATGGCACATAAATCAGATGACTTCGCCGCCTTCCTTCCGGCCGACAACCGCTTTCATGAATTGATGTATGAAATGGCGGGCGTGGGCGGGTTGTGGGACATCATTCATGCGCGCCGCGCCCATTTGGATCGCCTGCGCCGTTTGCATCTGCCGACCAAGGGCAAGGCCGCCAAGATCATTCGCGACCACGAGGCGATTCTTGCCGCCATATCCGAACGCGATCCAAACAAGGCCGAAGCCACCGTGCGCGCCCATTTGAAAGACACCGTTTCCGCAACCGAGGAAATCCGCGCCCATTTCCCCGAATATTTCGGATAGACCGAACTCCCCCCTGCGGGCGCATCCAGGAGCAGACCACCGCCATGAACACCCCCACCGTCATCACCGATAACCAAGCTGCCGACTACAATACAAAAGGCTTCATCGTGGTCGAGAACATCTATTCCGCCGAGGAAGTGCAGGAGATGCGCGACGCCCTGAGCGCGCTTGTCGAAAGTGCTCGCGGCCTGACCGATCATACGGACGTCATCGACCTGGAGCCCAACCACACGCCGGACGTTCCCCGCGTGCGGCGCATCAAGGAGCCGTTCAAGAACCATCCCGTGTTCAACAAGATGGCGCGCACGCCGCGCCTGATCGCGGTTCTGACCAAACTCCTCGGCCCGGCGTTCCGCATGCACGGCTCCAAGATCAATTTGAAATCCGCCGAATACGGCTCACCGGTCGAATGGCATCAGGACTGGGCATTCTATCCGCACACCAACGACGACGTGTTGGCCGTGGGCGTGATGCTCGACGACATGCGCGAAGAAAACGGCCCCCTGCTTTGCGTGCCCGGATCACACAAAGGCCCGACCTATGACCATCACCAGGACGGCCGCTTCATCGGCGCCATGGACCCGGACGAGACAGGCGCGAACCTGGACACAGCGGAACTGATCACCGGCCAAGCCGGTGCCTGCAGTTTTCACCATGCCCGCACCATCCACGGATCGGGGCAGAACACATCCGGCCGTGACCGCACGCTGCTGTTGTTCCAGATCGCTGCCGCGGATGCCTGGGATATCCGCGGGTTCGGCAAGGAATCGAATTGGGATGAATACGCCGCCACCTTCATCGCCGGCGAGCCCGCATTGGAGCCACGCGTGGTCGAAACCCCCATCCGTCTGCCCTATCCGCCGCCGCTCAAGGGCGGGTCGATCTATGAAAGCCAATCCTTGGCGAAAAAGAAGTTCTTCGGCGGCAAAACCGCGGCCGAATAAACCTCGATCTCACATCCGACAAACCCCACATCCAAATAAAGAATGAAAAGACCATGACCAAAAAACGCGTGCTGATGACCGAACGGATTCACCCGGCCGGACATGCAATTCTCGAGGCGCGAGATGATATCGAAGTCATCATCGCCGAAGACATTCAACCGGAAACCCTGGCCCAGGCCATGGCCGGCGTGCACGGCATCGCCGTCCGCACGGCCCGCCTGCCCGAAGACGTGCTCGCCAACGCCAACGACCTGCAGGTCGTATCGCGCCACGGCGTCGGCTGCGACAACATCGCGGTCGATTATCTAAGCAACCGGGGTGTTCCCGTCTGCATCGCGGCCGGCGCCAATGCGCGCTGCGTCGCCGAACACACCATGGCCATGATGATGTCATTGGCCCGCGATTTGACGGCGCAGACGGCACTTGTCCGCGACGGCCGCTGGGCCGACCGCAACAACTACCGCGCCCAGGACCTTTATCAATCGACCATCCTGATCGTCGGCTATGGGCGGATCGGGCGCATGCTGGCGCCGCTGTGCAAGGCCTTCGGCATGGACGTGGTCGTGGCCGATATCGCGCTGGACCGGGACCTGGCCGCCCAGCAGGGTGTGCGCGCGGTGGAAGACTTCCGCCCCGAGTTGGCGAAGGCCGACTTTGTTTCCCTGCACGTACCGCTGGACGACAGCACCCATCATCTGATCGGGCGCAACGAACTGGCCGCCATGAAACCGGGCGTGATCGTCATCAACAACGCACGCGGCGGCGTGGTCGACGAAGCCGCCCTGGCGGCAGCACTCGACAGCGGCCATGTGGCCGGTGCCGGGGTTGACGTGTTTTCCGAAGAACCGCCGCAGGCGGATCATCCCCTGGTGCAGCATCCGAAAACGGTCCTCGCCCCCCATAACGGGGCGGCATCACACCTGGCGACGGAAGCCGCCGCCGTGATGACGACCCAGAACATCCTGGATCACTTCGACGGCTGTCTGAAGGAAGAGATGATCTTCAATCTCGACGGATTGCGGAAGGCGTCCTGATCAACAACGGAAGGGATTCAAATGTCCGAGAACCTGAAACACCGGATGTTGCGCGGCGATGTTCTGACCGGCACGTTTCTGAAAACACCGGCCTTTCAATTGGTGGAAGTCCTGGCCATGTCGGACTTCGATTTCATCGCACTTGATGCCGAACATTCTCCGTTCGACCGGGGAACGATGGATGCTTGCCTGGGCGTGGCCCGGGCCATGAACTTCCCCACCCTTGTTCGCATTCCGGACGGCCTGCCCGGCACCATCCTGACGGCCATGGACAGCGGCGCCACGGGGGTCATTGTTCCCCATGTCGACAGCGCCAAAAAAGCCGAAGCCATCGCCCGCGCGGCCCGCTTCGGTCACGGCGGCCGTGGGTTTGCCGGCTCCACACGATGGGCCGGCTATGCAACCCGGCCGATGCCCGACATCCTGGCACAAAGCGAACGGGAAACCGTCGTCATCGGCCAGATCGAAGAACCGGAAGCCGTCGAAGCCATCGATGACATTGCCGCCGTGGAAGGCCTGGATGGACTGTTCGTCGGACCGGCGGACCTTGCCGTCTGCTACGGCCTAACCGACCCGGCCGCCCCGCAAGTCCGCGCGGCGATCAAACGCGTGGGCGAGGCCGCGAAAAAACATGGCAAGTGCATGATCACCTTCGCCCCCAATGCGGATTGGGTTCCCGAACTTAAAGCCCTGGGCGTGACCATGTACTTCGTCGGATCGGAACATGCCTTCATGCTTACCGGTGCCAACGCCGTCGCCAAGGACGTTGCGGAGGCCGCATCGTGAAAACCGTCTATATCGGCTCCGGCGCCGGGTTCGCGGGCGACCGCCTGGATGCGGGCCTGCCCGTGGTCCGAACCCTCGCCAAACGGGACGGCCCGAAGTATCTGATCTTCGAGGTCATGGGCGAGCGGACACTCGCGATCGCTCAGCGCATCAAGATGCGCAACCCGGATATGGGCTATTCCCCCTATCTGGAGCCTTACCTGCGCGGCGTGCTGAAGACCGCCAAGGAAAGTGGTGTGCGCATCGTCGCCAACCTGGGCAACGCCAACCCCCTGGGCGGTGCCAAGAAAACCTTGGAATTGGCGCGGGAATTGGGTGTCGAGGGCCTACGGGTCGCGGTCGTCCTGGGCGACGATTTGCTGAGCTTCATGTCCGGCGACGAGGTCGCGGCCCTGCCGGCGGTCGAGGGCGTATCCATCGCCGGGAAGGAGATCGTTGCCGCCAACGCCTATCTGGGGGCGCGGCCCGTGGCCGAAGCCCTGGCCTTGGACACGGACATCGTGCTGGTCGGCCGCACCACGGACGCGGCCCTGGTCCTGGGGCCGTTGATCCACGAATTCGGATGGAACGCGGGCGATCTTGATCTGCTTGCCGCCGGCACACTGGCGGGTCATTTGCTGGAATGCGGCGGCCAGATCACAGGCGGCTATTTCTGCGACCCCGGATTCAAGGACGTGCCGGGCATGGACGACCTGGGCTTTCCCATCGGCGAGATCGGCGCGGACGGGTCCATCGTCATCACCAAAGCCGACGACACCGGCGGGCTGGTGACCCAGGCCACGGTGACGGAACAGATCCTTTATGAAATGCACGATCCGGCGGCCTATCTGACCCCCGATGTCACGCTCGACGTCACCGGCGTGACTCTGGCCGACGACGGCAAGAACCGGGTACGTGTGACCGGCGCCAAGGGCCACCCCCCGCCCGAGACATTGAAGGTCACCGTCTCCGCCGACGGCGGCTGGCTGGGCGAGGCCGAGCTGACCTATGCCGGACCCAATGCCCTGGCCCGTGCCAATCTGGCCGCCGACATCGTGCGCAAACGCTGCGCCCGCAACGGTGTCGCCGACCCGGTACGGATCGAGATCGTGGGCGCGGGGGCAGCCTTCGACAACGACGCCGCCGACCGCCAACGCGGCGCCAACATGCCGATGGACGGAGAATACCGCCTGCGCGCCGCCGTGCGCACCCAAGACAAGGCGACGGCGCAATATGTCAACGACGAGGTGCTCAGCCTGTTCTGCTCCGGCCCGGCGGGTGGCGGCGGATACCGCTGTTCGATCACCGGACAGGTCAACACGGCCTCGGTCCTGGTGCCGCGCGGCCCGGTCGAAGATCAAGCCAAGGCAGAGGAGGTTTCCATATGATCGATACCCTCACCCTGCCCCTTCATGCCGTGGCCCATGGCCGCGCCGGGGATAAGGGCAACCGCTCCAACATTTCCGTCGTCGCCTATCTGCCCGATGCGTTCGAACATATCCGTGACCAGGTGACGGAGGAAAAGGTCCTGGCCTTGTTCCGCCACAAGGGGGCAAGCCGGGTCATGCGCTATGAGCTTCCCAACCTGAACGCGCTTAACTTCGTGATCGACGACGCGCTTGAAGGCGGCGTCAATTCCGCCCTGACCCAGGATCTGCACGGCAAGACCCTGTCGTTCCTGCTGCTGGGCGAGATCGAGGTCACGGTTCCGAAAAGCTGCGTGCCGGCGGGATCAAGGTATCTGGCGGACTAAAGTCATCCGCTTTCCCGTTGTTCCGCCCCACCCGGCGTGCCAGCATGGGGCATGGACCGGGCATTGGGATTCATCATCGGCATCGCCGTCGTCGGCGGCACTCTGGCGCTGGTCGCGGGCGGGCTGGTTGCCCTGCTGGCGGTCCCCCTCGCCTTTCCCCTGACGCTCAGCGCCGTCGCCGTGGCCTTCATTTGCATGGCGGGCTGGGCCTATTTCCGAAAGCGTTCCACGGGGAATCCGGGCCGTCACGACGCCCGCGAACGCTGACGCTTTCAGTATCCGGCCTTCGGCGCTGATCGCCATAAAGCGGTCATCATTTCCATGCACATCTGCGGGGATCAGTCATCTTCGACAACCCAGCAAGAGCACATAGACCCGCATATGCATGACGCCCCCAAAGACATCGCCGAATACCTGATCCAGGAACACGGATTGGACGGCGCCCTCGCCGCCGCCATCGAAGGCGCCATCCTTGCACAGCAAGACGGCGATAATTACGCCCTGAGCATCTGGCGGGAGATCAAAGCTGTCATCCGCCACCAACTGGCGGAGCGATCCGAGGAACACAACAGCACAGAGGCTACTTTTCACGATATCCAGCTATGAAAAAACCCCTGGAAACGGATCGTTTCCAGGGGCTTCGAATTGGTACGCGCTGCAGGGATCGAACCTGCGACCTACTGATTAAAAGTCCCAGAACTGCATTCCATCGCAACCAACTACACCCCACCACAATCAACAATAACTCATTGTTTTAACTCGTTTTTTCATCTTGCCATTCTCCGGGCCGGCGCGCATCATAATGCGCCAAGCACTACCCCCAATTGAACCCATAGGAAACCCGTGGCATGGCGACTTACAGACTAACTGACAAATCCGTTGCCGGCGCCAAGCCCGTAAATGGCACTCGCTACGAACTATGGGATGCAGTGGTTCCAGGTTTTGGTGTCCGTATTTCCGAGAAGGGCCGGAAGTCATGGTTCCTCATGTACAGCCTTTATGGCAGGCGCCGCAGGATGTCCCTGGGCATCCGCTCACTCGACACGGCGGGAACGGCCAGCCATGGCAACGCCGAAGAAATCCGCGAACGCGCCGCCGGCATCATGGATCTTGCAGCCCTTGCCGGGCACGGCACCAGCGTGGCCCGCTCCATGTTCGACCGGGGCCTCTCCATCGAAGATGCGCGAAAGGAACTCTTGCAGATGCGCGACCAAAACATCGCCAACGAACCGAACATCGACACTCATCTGCCGGCAAATCAACACGAAGTGCGCGGTGTGGTGAATTGGTCGGGCGACGACCCCAGCGTCCGGCGTTCCGCGATGGCCGAAGCCATCGCTGCCCGCGTTTTGCCTGGGCAAGAAGCGCCGGAGGGCATGGCCCGCCAATTCATGGGCCGGACCATGCCGGAACTCTGCCGCACCATCCTTGAATGGCACGGCGAGTCGACCCTGGGCCTCTCCCCCGCCACTTTGGTACAGCGGACAATGGCCGGCCTTCATACCAGCAGCGACTTTCAGGCCGTTCTTGGCGAAGTCTCCAACAAAACCCTGCGGAAAGGCTACGACGCGGCGCCGTCCGCACTCAAGGTCATTGGGCGCCAATCCACCGCCCGGGACTTCCGGGAGAAACACAACGTAATGGTCGATGGTTCCGGGGAGCTGGCGGAACTGAACGAACATGCGGAAATTCCGTACACGACAATCACGGATTCCGACGAAACCTATAAGGTGAAACCTTTCGGCATTCGCTTCGGTCTGACCTTCGAGGCCATGGTCAACGATGACCTGGGGGCTCTGCAAAACCAGTTCCGTCTTGCCACCAAGTGGGCACGAAACACCGAGAGCAAGTTGCTTATATCGGCGTTGACGGACAATGCCGGACTTGGCCCCACCATGAAGGCTGACAACAAAACTCTTTTCCACGCGGACCATGGAAACCTTGCCGGGTCCGGTGGGGCTCTCGGCGTCGATACGTTGGGAGCCGCGCGAAACGGGATGCGCCAGCAAACAGGCTTGGACGGGACGGACCCCATCAACGTCACCCCCAAGTATCTGGTCGTTCCCTCCGCATTGGAAACCTCATCCGAACAGGTGCTGACGGCCATTCAAGCCACCAAAGTCAGCGACGTGAACCCCCATGCCGGGAAACTGGAACTGGTGGTCGACCCCCGTCTTGATGCCGTGAGCACCGCCGCCTGGTATCTGGCAGCCGATCCTTACGTCTTTGACACCATCGAATACGCCTACCTCGACGGCTCATCAGGGCCAACCGTTGAGGCCCATCGCTTGTTCAACAAACTGGGCTGGGAGTTCCGGGTTTTGCTGTTCTTTGGTGTCGGCGTCATCGACTGGCGCGGCCTCTACAAAAACCCCGGCGCCGGCGAATAATCGGAAGGAGCTTTTGCGATGAAGAATTACGTTTCCGAGGGTCACGTCGTCACCCTGACTGCCCCCTACGATGTCACCAGCGGCCAGGGTTTGCTGGTTGGCAGCATTTTCGCCGTAGCGACCGGCGATGCGCTGACCGACGCCAAAGTTGAAGCCCTGACGGTTGGCGTCATGACCCTACCCAAGTTGTCCACGGACGTGGTTGCGCAGGGCGCGAAGATTTACTGGGACGATACCAACAAGGAATGCACCGTCACCGCCTCGGGTAACAAGCTGATCGGTGCCGCCCTTACGGCGGCTGGCAACGGTGCATCGAGCGTCAAGATTCGCCTCAATGGCGTGACCGTCTAGCGTCAGCCAGGCGGGGCATAGGCAACCCCGCCTCTCCACCGCCGGGCCGTGGGCGAGTGCCACGGCCCGGCACTCTTTCCATACCCTTTGGAGGCTAGAGCGATGTCCGAAGACACTTTCAGCATCAAAGCCATCATCCGCGCGGTGGACAAGTTTTCGCCCACTATGAAGCGCATGGCCGCGAACATGGACCATTTCGGAAAAGTGGCGCAGAGCGTGGGCAAGGGAATGACAGCGAGCGTGTCCGCGCCAATCGCTGCTTTCGGTGGCCTCACGCTGAAAACTGCCGTCGATTTCGAGTCCGCCATGAATAGGGTCGAAGCGATATCCGGCGAGACAGGCGACAGCCTCAAGGCGATGCGCGATTTGGCCAAGAGCCTGGGCTCCAACACGGCATTTTCCGCAGGCCAGGCCGCAGACGCGATGGGCTTCCTGGCGCAGGCCGGCTGGAAGGCCAACAAGATCCTGGCCGGCACGCCGGCGTTCCTTGACTTGGCCGCTGCCAGCGGTACTGACCTGGCTGATGCGGCAGGTATCGCCAGCAAGATCATGGGCCAGTTCGGGATTAGCGCCGGCAACGCAAGCCGGGTCGCGGACGTACTGGCAGCGGCGACGGCCAGCGCGAACGTCGACATGCAAATGATTGCCGAGTCCATGAAAGCCGCCGGTCCCATTGCCAACAAATACGGCCTGTCACTGGAAGACACGGCGGCGGCCATCGGGCTGCTGGGTAATGTCGGCATTCAGGGCGAGAATGCTGGCAATGCCCTCAAAAACACCATGCTGGCAATGGTGAACCCCGCCGGCGAAGCCGGGAAGATGCTCGAATTCTTGCGCGTGAAGACCAAAGACGCCGAGGGCAACATGCTGCCCCTTGTGGACGTGCTGGCCGGCTTCGGCAGCGCCTTGGACAAAGCGGGCATCGGAGAGGGGCAGAAGCTGCAGGCCATTCAGACCATGTTCGGCAAGGAAGGCTTGGCCGGTGCAACCGAACTTCTTGCCCAGGCGCAATCCGGGGCTCTGCAGAAGTATGCGGAAAGCCTGACCAACGTTGAGGGGCGCGCCCGAAGTATGGCGCAGACAATGATGAAGGGGGCGCCTGGCGCGGTTAAAAACCTGGCATCAGCATTCGAAGGGCTGCAGTTGGCAATCGCCAGGAGCGGCCTTCTGGAATGGTTCTCACAGGCGGTCAAGGGCCTGACCAGCGTCATCAAGAACCTGTCTCAAACCAGCCCCGAATTGCTGAAACTGGGAACGATCGTCGTCGGGGTGGCCGCCGTCGCCGGCCCCGCTCTGTGGGCAATCGGCGCCATGGCCAGCGGCATTGCCGCAATCACCACCGCGATCGCCGGCCTCAAGTTGGCTTTGCTGGTAAACCCACTGACCGGCTGGGCCGTCGCCGCTGCGGCGGCTGTCTATGCCATCTACGATAACTGGGGCAACATCACGCAGTGGTTCACGGAAAAGTTCGACGCCATCAGGTCGGCATTCAGCGACGGCCTGCTGAACGGTATGTTGGAGGCCTGGGCACAGTTCAACCCCATCACTGTCATGCTGGAAGCCTTCGATGGATTGGTTTCCTACCTGACGGGGTTTGATCTTTCCGGATTCATCACAAGTGAGCTAAAGCAGGCCACCGCCGGCCTTCCTGAATGGGCGAAAGACCTGATTGGCATTGATGGTGGGCAGGTTCAGCAACCGGCAGGCCAGGCGCGGAATGAACAGGCCAGAAATTCCGCCATCGTGAACGGTGGGCGGACGGCGCCGCGCGATGCCAGGGCAACGGTGGATGTCAATTTCAATGGCCTGCCGCCGGGTTCCCGTGTCGATTCTTCGTCTTCCGGTGACGGCCTGGATTTGGGCGTTGGTCAGGGGTACGCTTTCGCCGGTCCCTAACCAATTGCGAGAAAGACCATGCCAACCGCTGAACCAATCATTACAGCAAAAACGCTACCATCGATTGTTGGCATGCGCCTGGGCAACGCGCCTTATACCCTGGTCATCAAGTATGACGACGGGGCGGAAATGGTCACGGATATGACCGGCATCATTCACAAGCGCCAGGCGCTGGCCGCGCTTCATGACCAGGACGAATTTTCCAAGGTCCGCGTCATCAACAATGGCGACGGCGTGGCCTGGGAGGCCGGCCCGGATTTTTCCGCCGATGCCTTGCGGCACCTGGCAGAGGTTCAGCGCGACATGACGGGGCACGACTTCAAGGCATGGATGAAGCGCCTGGGCATCAGCAACAACGAGGCCGCCGACGTTCTTGGCGTTTCGGCCCGGACAATCAAGGCATACAAAGCCAATCAGGGCACCCTGCCCTCTCGGGTTGGGATCGCGTGTAAGGCGTTGGAACGCAACCTGACCATACTCCACGCGCGCTTTCGGCCACGGAAACTTGGTCGTCCAAAAAACGATTAACCATTCAATTTCATCTGGTGGAAAAACATGATCGAAGAATTGATGAAGCTGCCATTTGAAATCCAGCTTGTCATGGCGGCAGGCTACATGGCGTACCGTGTTGCATCATCAGGATTGGATCGTGCGCACAAGACAGCAGACATCGTTTTCCAAGTGTTCGTCTATGGGTTGGTCGCTTACCTCTCGTATGACTTCGTCTTGCGATGGGTCTCTACCGCTCCTGCAATGGGGGTTGGGATTATTGGATCCATCGCGGTCGCTTCGTTCTGGCGTGCAATCGGACGCCAGATTTTTGTCGCTATTGTTCGGAAATCAAAAATTACGCGGGAGAATTTTACCCCATCAACGTGGGACCATATTCTCCAATCCCGCTATCAATGGGCTTATGTCTCGGTAGCATGCGATGACGCAAAATCCTATGAGAGCAACCTACAAGCGCTTCCCAAAGGGTTGCCTTTCGATTTCCTGGACTTGGACACTGATGGAAATATCGCCATATACGTCACCCGTATTATCCAGGCTGATGGTTCGGCCAAAGACTTTGGAATAGAAGGCGTCGTAGATGAATATGGTCGCGCACAGCTAACTTACATTCCCGTGTCATCCATCAAGAATGTAACTATCAGCCTCGGCAGCAATGTGGCTACTTCTTAGGATTAGGCGGCGGGGGTGGTGAATTAGGTGCCGATAGTCGCTCGGGGCTAACCGAGCGTCTTTCTGGGTTTACGGAACCATTTACAACGGTAGTGCCAGTCCTCACACCTTTGACGCTGGGATTGACGCTTTCCCGTAATGGGACTCGCGACATTCTTCCCGTGTCTTTCTTTTCACTCATTATGCCCACCTTTCCTACATCGGCGGCTTTTCGCCAAGGGACAACCTACCATAGATTGATGGCGAGCAACCACCTCCGATAGGCGGCAGCCAGCGGAACCCAAGACGGAACCCAAACGCATCAAGGGCCTAGCGAAAAATCGCTAAGCCCTTGATTTTATTGGTACGCGCTACAGGGATCGAACCTGTGACCTACTGATTAAAAGTCAGTTGCTCTACCAACTGAGCTAAGCGCGCATAAGGTTTTCCGGGGCCTGCCGGAAAACACCCCGACAGGCAGGGCGGAAATTACGGGCCAACGGCGCCAAGGTCAACGCTGTATAGCGGTTTTTTTCGAGGAATCTGTCCACTTTCCGGCCCTTGGAGATCAGTCGGCGGCGTTCTTGCGCTCGGCGAAGCGTTCCAACAGCCGTTCCTTGACCACGGGCGAGACGAAACTGGAGATATCGCCGCCCAACGAACCGATTTCCTTCACAAAGCGGGATGAGATGAATTGATGGCGTTCGGACGCCATCAGAAACACGGTTTCGACCTTTGGGTTAAGGCGCGCGTTCATGCCCGCCATCTGAAATTCGTATTCAAAGTCCGATACGGCGCGCAGTCCGCGAATGATCAAGGTCGCGTCCATCTGGCCGACGAATTCCATCAACAGGTTGTCAAAAGATTGGACCTCGATCCGCGAAGCCAGGCCGGGGTCGAGCTGCGCGATGTCGTTTTTGAGCATCTCGGACCGTTCTTCCAGGGTGAACAACGGTCCCTTGCCCGCATTGACGGCAACGGCAACGACCAGTTCATCGACCACCCGGGCCCCCCGGGTAATGATGTCCATATGGCCCTTGGTGACCGGATCGAAGGTACCGGGATAGACACCGCGGCTGTTGGACATCAGGTTTCCTCCCCTGGTGTTTCTTGGTCTTCGTCCGGCTCAGGAGCTTCCGGGGCGGCATCCGATGCGTCTCCCTCTGCCGGAGCAGCACCGCCCTCGGGCATGCCGTCGGCTTCGCCGCCGTCCATATCTGCGCCTTCTTCGCCCTCTTCACCTTCTTCGTCATCGCCGTTCACGTCCCGCAGGCGCGACACGGAAACCACATGTTCGTCCCCGCCGGTGTTGAACACCCGCACACCGCGCGACGTACGCGAATAGATCGAAATGCCGTCCACCGGCACGCGGATGATCTGGCCGCCGTTGGACACCATGACCAGCTGGTCTTCGTCCAACACGCCGAAGGCCGCGACCACGCGGGCGTCCGCATCCTTGCCGCGGTCGACATTGATGTTGCCCACACCCTGCCCGCCGCGCCCGGAAATCCGGTATTCATAGGCCGATGTCCGCTTGCCGTAACCGTCGTCGGTCAGGGTCAGGATGAACTGCTCGTTCTCCATCATTTCCGCGTATTTGGGCTCCTCAAGGCGGGCCGCCAGTTCCTCGTCGCGGGCCTTGTCCTCGGCACGATCCGTATAGTCCCCGTTCTTCAAACGCCGGGATGCGTTACGGGCCTGCAGATAGGCGTCGCGGTCATCGGTATCGACCTTCACATGGCGGACCACGGACAGAGCAATCAGTTCATCGTCCTTGAACAGCTTCATGCCGCGCACGCCATGGGACGAGCGCCCGGAGAACACGCGCACGCTGTCGACCGGGAAGCGGATGCATTTGCCCCCCGCCGCCGACAGAAGGATATCGTCGTCTTCGGTACAAACCCGCACGCGCACCAATTTATCGTCGGCATAATCACCCGCGAATTTCATGGCGATCTTGCCGTTGGCGCGCACATCGGTGAAGTCACTCAACGCGTTACGCCGGACATAACCGGATGCCGTCGCGAACATGACGAACTGATCACCCCAGGTGTCTTCATCCTCGGGCAGCGGCATGACGGTGGAGATCGTCTCCCCTTCGTCCAGCGGCAGAAGGTTGATGAACGCCTTGCCGCGCGATTGCGGCGTGCCCACGGGCAGGCGGTAAACCTTCATCTTGTAGACCATCCCCGCCGACGAGAAGAACAGCATGGGCGTGTGGGTATTGGCAACGAACACCTGGCTGACAAAATCCTCGTCACGCGTCGACATGCCGGACCGGCCCTTGCCGCCGCGGCGCTGCGCCCGATAGGTCGACAGCGGCACGCGCTTCACATAGCCCGAATTGGTCACGGTCACGACCATGTCTTCGCGCTGGATCAGATCCTCGATGTCGTGTTCGAACTCGTCATCTTCCAGGGACGTGCGGCGCGGGTCGGCGAATTTCTCCGACATCTCGACCAGTTCCTCGCGCAGAACCTTGTACAGAAGTTCACGCGACGCCAGCAGTTCCAGGTAATAGGTGATCTGCTTGCCCAGTTCTTCCAGATCGCCGCCGATCTTGTCCCGTTCCAGGCCGGTCAGGCGGTGCAGACGCAGTTCCAGAATCGCCCGGGCCTGTTCCTCGGACAATTTGTATTTGCCGTCGACCACGGCGCGGCCCGGTTCGTCCAGCAGCGCGATCATCGGCGCCACTTCCTCGGCCGGCCAGTCACGGGCCATCAATCCTTCACGCGCGGCCTGCGGATCTTTGGCACCACGAATCAGGGCGATAACCTCGTCAATATTGACGACAGCGACCGCCAGGCCCGCCAACACATGGGCCCGTTCCCGCGCCTTGGCCAACTCGTAAATGGTGCGCCGGCGGATGACTTCTTCGCGGAAGGCGACGAAGGCCACGATGATGTCCTTCAGGTTCATCATCTTGGGCCGGCCGCCGTCCAGGGCCAGCATGTTGACGCCGAACGACGTTTGCAGCGGCGTGAAACGGAACAGCTGCGCCAGAACGACCTCGGGTTCGGCATCGCGCTTGATCTCGACCACCACGCGCACGCCGTCGCGGTCCGATTCATCGCGCAGATCGGAAATGCCCTCGATCTTCTTGTCGCGCACGGCTTCGGCCATGACCTCGATCATGCGCGCCTTGTTCACCTGATAGGGAACCTCGTGCACGATAATGGCGAAGCGGTCCTTGCGGATTTCCTCGATCGAGGTCTTGCCGCGCACCACGACGGAACCGCGCCCCGTGTGATAGGCCGACAGAATCCCCTGTTTACCGAGAATCTGCGCGCCGGTCGGGAAATCGGGCCCCTGCACGTGTTCGGCGATCAGCTCGTCGATGGTGATGTCCGGATTGTCGATATAGGCGCAGCAGGCGGAAATGACCTCGCCCAGGTTATGGGGCGGAATGTTGGTCGCCATGCCCACGGCGATCCCGGAAGCCCCGTTGACCAGCAGGTTCGGAAAACCCGCCGGCAGAACGACCGGCTCGCGCGACGATTCGTCGTAGTTGGGTTGGAAATCCACCGTTTCACGGTCGATGTCCTCCAGCAAGGCATGGGCCGACCGCGCCATGCGTGCTTCGGTGTATCGCATGGCGGCGGCCTTATCGCCGTCCATGGAACCGTAGTTGCCCTGCCCGTCGACCAGCGGCAGGCGCATGGAGAAATGCTGCGCCAAACGCACCATGGCGTCGTAAATCGCCTGGTCGCCGTGGGGGTGATATTTACCCATGACGTCACCGACGATACGCGCCGATTTACGGTACGGCTTGCCGGCTTCGTAGCCGTTTTCCTTCATCGCGAACAGAATGCGGCGCTGCACGGGCTTAAGGCCGTCACGCACATCCGGCAAGGCGCGCGAGACGATCACGCTCATGGCGTAATCAAGGTAAGAGGCACGCATCTCGTCTTCGATGGAGACGAGGCTTACATCCGATTCGGGCGGCAACGGCTCAGAGCCGTCTGGCGGCAGGTCGTCAGGGGGTGTCAAAGAAATTTATCCTGGTTTTTCAGATAGTTATAGGCCGGCACGGCCAGCGCGCCTTATCGGCGGCAACACATATGTAATTTTAGCAGATCAACCGCCCGGTAACAACTTGATCGGGGCGAATTTCCACCGAATGTCTGATTATTTTTTTATTTTAATTCAATACATTAGGCGGTCATTTTTATTCGGGTTGCCGGGTCGGCAGAATGATCCTTGCCGTCGTTCCCTTGGCAACCATGCTTTCAAGCCGAAGTGAGCCTCCATGAAGCTCTGCAAAGGCCTTGGCGAGGGGTAATCCAAGGCCGGTACCCTCCTTGTTCGAGACATGGCTTTGGCGGGCCTGACTGAACGGCTCCATGATCCTCGACATATCTTCGGGTGCGATGCCGATCCCCGTATCGGTCACGACGATTTCGACTTCGTCGTCGGTCGTGCGATGAACGGTCAAACCGACTGTGCCGCCGCCGGGCGTGAATTTGACCGCATTGATCATCAGATTCAGGATGATCTGACGCAGCCGGGTGGGGTCGGCTTGGATCGCCCCCAAATCGTCCTGCAGATCGACCTCCAGACGCAATCCCGCCTTCGATGCCCGTTCGGAAACGATCGTCACGCAGCTTTCCAGCGCCTGCCGCAGGTCCACGTCCTCAATTTCCAACCCCAGGGCCCCGACCTCGATCCGGGAGATGTCCAGAAGGTCATTGATCAAGGTCAGAAGATGACTGCCCGATTCGTGGATGTATTGAACGTATTGCTTGGCCTGATCCGGCGTAACACGATCGGGGTCGCCATCCCGTATGACTTCGGCGAAGCCCAGGATCGCGTTCAGGGGTGTACGTAATTCGTGGCTCATATGAGCCAAAAATTCCGTCTTTGCCCGGTTGGCGTATTCGACTTCGGCCTTGGAGCGCAGCATTTCCTTTTCGGCCCGGTCGCGCTCGCCGATTTCAACCGTCAGTTCCAATGTCCGCTCGGCAACCCGGTGCTCCAACTCGTTCTTGAGCTTTTGGATATCATTGACGATGCGGTCGTTTTCCCGTGCCCGATCGCGCAATCGCTCGGCCATGATGTTGAAATTGGTGGTGAGGGACGAGACTTCGGCCGGCACAAGAACGCCTTGTTCGACCACGGGCTCTATCGCGTCACCCGCCGCCAGGCGTCGCGATGCTTCTTCGATGCGCGCAATGGGCGCCGTCAGCCAGCCCGCCAGCCACCAAGCCAATACCGCTGCGACGATCGTGCCCACGATCAAGGCGATTTTGACGCTTCTTCGGATTTCCTCGGCGTGAAACGCCAGTTCGTTCTCTGGCTGCGGCACCATGACGCCCCAGCCGAAATCGGGCATCGCGGCAAACCCCGCAACCATCCGAAGGTTTGCCGCGGGAGAGTGAAAACGCGAAACGCCCGTTTCCCCGGCCATCATTCTGGCGACAGGCTCGACCGCTGCGATGTTCTTGACCGCCGCCTCCCAATCGGGACGCGGATGCGAAATGATATTGCCGCGATGATCTACGATGGCCGCGTGCCCCCGTTCCCCGAAAGCGATCGACCCCCGCAGTTCCCGGAGATGATCAAGAGACATCCGTGCCACAGCAATGGGCAGGCCTGCGCGGAAGCTCGCGGCGAATACGGCCGGGTGGCCTTCGCTGTCGGCCAAAACTTCGGAAAAGACCACCCCGCCGCCCGATTGCGGCATACGGCCTTGAATATCCTGCCACATACGGTTTTCATCCCGCGGCAGGCATGTTGCAACGCCTGAAAACAGGTTGACGCTCAAAGGACGTTTGGTGCTGCTCAGCAGGCAGGCGGCGGTTAAGCCATGGGCTTTAGCGTGTTCGGTGACCTCGTCAGGAAGGTTGTCCAGGGTATGGCGCTTCGACAATGCATGGAAACTGTCGCGAAACCCGACAAGGCTGTCATCGATGAACCGGGCCAAGGTCTTGGCGAGCAGCAGCGATCTTTCGGATACGTCCGCGACCTGAATTTCGATGGCCCGTGAATGAAGCCACGTGGCAAGGATCGCCGACGGAACCCCACCGACGGCGATCAGCACGAAAGCCAGAACGAAGCGTAAGCGTACCCCCTGGCGTTGAGGGCTTTTCATCTGCCCTTCGGTCATCATTCAAGGCCTCACCTGCAACCCGTAACCGGTCTCCTCCCCAGCCCGGGTGCCGACATGTGTTCCTGAACCGGGGGCCGCCCTCCATCCAACGCCCCGGTCCGGCCTAGGAAATATTTAGAACGGTATTTCGTCGTCGAGGTCGGCGCCACCGCCGCTACCGCTACCGCTACCGCTGCTACCGCCACTTGAGGAACCGCCGCCCGGGCTGTCCCAATTGGAACCGCCATCGTCGCTCGGGCCGCTGTAACCGCCCCCGCCGCCACTATCACCGCGGCCGTCCAGCATCGTCATAACACCATTGAAGCGCGGCAGAACGACCTCGGTCGTATACTTTTCAACACCGTCGTTGCCGGTCCACTTACGCGTTTGCAGGGTGCCTTCCAGGTAAACCTTGGACCCCTTCTTCAGATATTTCTCGCAGACGTCAGCAAGCCGCTCGTCGAACACCACCACACGGTGCCATTCGGTTTTTTCCTTGCGCTCTCCCGATTGGCGGTCCTTCCACGTTTCGGACGTCGCGACGGACATGTTCACAATCTTCTGGCCGGCCTGTGAGAACCGGACTTCAGGGTCGCGGCCCAGATTGCCGACCAAAATGACTTTGTTGACGCTTCCTGCCATCGAATTCCTCTTATTGGTAAGTCGTGAAATAGGGTCGTGAAATAGGTATGTCTTGAGCAGACGCTCTCCCCCCGGAAAGGTCAGCGAACCTTAGCCGGAAACCCCGGCCCCCGGCTAGGTTTCAGTTATCCCCGGCGCCATACCTTCGCGGGCACGGGCGGCAAAATCGGAAACCAATTCGGATATTCTCTCTTCACTCTCGTCCAGGCGTACCAAGGCCAGCACGCCGATCTCCAGCAATGCCATGCCATAGACCTCCTGGCTGACACCGGCGCTGATGAACTCCTGCAAGGCGTTGGACAAGATCATGTCCGCCTTGTCGAATTGTTCGTCGCTGTCGTTGGGCATGGAGGCATTCCTTCGCAGGGGGTTGACCGGCGCCCTTTTTAGATCACCCGCCGCCGTTTGCAAACGTCCGATCCGCTTCAATCCAACCCCCAAGCGGGACAAAGGCGCCATCACCTGCGGCGCGATAAAAAAAACGCCGGCCCATTAAAGGGCCGGCGAGAGTTCCGTTGGTGTGATTCAGATGGCGTCCATGCGATTACTGGGTCAGCCAGCCAGCCGCATAAGCGCCGTAACCAAGGATAAGGACCAAGACCACGAACCCGAGGGTCCACTTAAAGGCCGATTTATCGTCCTGCGTCATGTTTGCCTCCATTCGAAGTTGGCAGCGCTGCCGGTTTCAAGGGAGGCACCTCCTTGCTTGACGTGAACATTTTATAAAATACAAAAAAAGAATTCACGCATAATCGTACATTAAATTGTTCCTAAACAATTTTTTTGTGAATTTTTACAAATTAATATTGTGAATATGTTCGCGGCCGAGTCTTGCTTTACGCCAGCCTCGGCGCCCTATATGACTCTCCGCTTGTGAAGGTGGCGCCCCACGGCACCTGTTCCACATGAATCGCACTCGGAATTCTCATGGAAAAAATCAGCGTTCGCGGCGCTCGGGAACACAATCTCCGAAACGTCGATGTCGAAATGCCCCGCAACAGTCTGACCGTCATCACGGGTCTGTCCGGATCAGGCAAATCGTCCCTCGCCTTCGACACCATCTATGCCGAAGGACAGCGCCGCTATGTGGAAAGTTTGTCGGCCTATGCCCGCCAGTTCCTGGAACTAATGCAGAAACCCGATGTCGATCACATCGACGGCCTGAGTCCTGCCATTTCCATCGAGCAGAAAACGACGTCGCGCAATCCGCGCTCCACCGTCGGCACGGTGACCGAAATCTACGACTACATGCGCTTGCTATTCGCGCGCATCGGCGTGCCGCACTCGCCCGCCACGGGCCTGCCAATCGAAAGCCAGACCGTGTCCGAAATGGTCGATCGCATCATGGCCATGAAGAAAGGGACCCGGCTTTACCTGCTGGCCCCGGTGGTGCGCGGCCGCAAGGGTGAATACAAAAAAGAAATCGCGGCCCTGGCACAAAAAGGCTTTCAGCGCATCCGCATCGACGGCGAACTTTACGACATTGAAGACGCTCCCGATCTGGACAAGAAGTTCAAACACAACATCGAAGTTGTGGTCGACCGCGTGGTCGTCGGCGAAGGACTTGAGGCGCGCCTGGCCGACAGCCTGGAAACGGCATTGGAACTGGCCGACGGCATCGCCTATGCGGACGACGCCGACGCCGCCAAGGGTGACGCCACGTCCAAGGAAACCAATAAATCCAAGAAAGGTGCCCGCAAGGGCGGCATCCAGGATCATGTGCCGGCCGGGCGCACGGTGTTTTCGGCCCGCTTCGCCTGCCCCGTGTCGGGCTTTACCATCGACGAGATCGAACCCCGGCTGTTTTCCTTCAACAACCCGTTCGGCGCCTGCCCCGCCTGTGATGGCCTGGGCACGGAAATGTTCTTCGACCCGGAACTGGTGATTCCCGACGGTGGGCGGACCTTGTCCACCGGGGCTGTCGCCCCCTGGGCCAATTCGTCGTCGAAATATTACGACCAGACCCTGAAAAGTCTGAGCGAGCATTTTGGTTTCGACCTGACGACGTCCTGGAAGAAACTGCCGGCCAAGATCCGTGAGGTCATCCTGTACGGCTCCGGCACCACCGACGTGACCATGAGCTACCACGACGGTAAACGGGCCTATGACATCACCAAGCCGTTCGAAGGCGTCATCCCCAACATGGAACGGCGCTGGCGTGAAACCGATTCAAGCTGGGTGCGCGACGAACTGTCGCGCTTTCAGACCGTGACGACCTGTTCCGATTGCGGCGGCATGCGCCTGAAACCGGAAGCCCTTGCCGTCAAGATCGACGGCATGAACGTTTCCCAGGTTGCCGATCAGTACATCGCCCAGGCCCATGACTGGTTTTCCGGCCTGGAAGACAAACTGACCGGCAAGGACAAGGAAATCGCGCGGCGCATCCTGCGCGAAATCAATGAACGGCTTGGCTTCCTGATGAATGTGGGATTGGAATATCTGACGCTGTCCCGTTCGTCGGGCACATTATCCGGCGGAGAAAGCCAGCGTATCCGCCTGGCGTCGCAGATCGGCTCGGGCCTGACCGGCGTGCTGTACGTGCTGGATGAACCGTCCATCGGCCTGCACCAACGCGATAACGAACGCCTGCTCGCGACGCTGGAACGCCTGCGCGACCTGGGCAACACGGTGATCGTCGTCGAACATGATGAAGACGCCATCCGCGCCGCCGACTGGCTGATCGACATGGGCCCCCGCGCCGGCGTGCACGGCGGCGAGGTCGTCGCCATGGGCACGGCCGACGACATCATGAAATCGCCCGATAGCCTGACCGGCAAATACCTGACGGGGATCGAACAAATCCCCCTGCCCGCCGAACGCAGGCCGGGCAAGAAAGGCCAGGCCCTGAAGCTAAGGGGGGCCAAGGCCAACAATCTGCAAAACCTGGATGTCGACTTTCCCTTGGGCACACTGACCAGCATCACCGGCGTGTCCGGCGGCGGCAAATCGACCCTGGTGGTCGAAACGCTTTACAAAGCCCTGGCCCGGCGCCTGAACGGCGCACGCGAACATCCCGGCGAACATGATGCGCTGGACGGCCTGGAGTTCATCGACAAAGTCGTCGACATCGACCAGTCGCCCATCGGCCGCACACCGCGTTCCAACCCGGCGACCTACACGGGCGCCTTCACACCAATCCGCGACTGGTTCGCCAACCTGCCCGATGCCAAGGCCCGCGGTTACAAGCCGGGGCGGTTTTCCTTCAACGTCAAGGGCGGGCGCTGCGAAGCCTGCCAGGGCGACGGCCTGATCAAGATCGAAATGCACTTCCTGCCGGACGTCTATGTGACCTGCGACGTGTGCAAGGGCCAGCGCTATAACCGCGAAACCCTGGACATAAAATTCCGCGGCAAATCCATCGCCGATGTCCTGGACATGACGGTCGAAGAAGCGGCCGATTTCTTCAAGGCCGTGCCGTCGATCCGCGACAAGATGGAAACGCTCAAGCGCGTGGGCCTGAGCTATATCCACCTGGGCCAGCAGGCGACGACCCTGTCGGGCGGCGAAGCCCAGCGTGTCAAACTGGCCAAGGAACTGTCACGCCGGGCCACAGGCAAGACGTTCTACATTCTGGACGAGCCGACCACCGGCCTGCACTTCGACGATGTCCGCAAGCTGCTGGAAGTCCTGCATGCCCTGGTCGATCAGGGCAACACGGTGGTAGTGATCGAACACAACCTGGAAGTCATCAAGACCGCCGACTGGGCCATCGACCTGGGGCCCGAAGGCGGCATCAAGGGCGGCAAGCTGGTCGCCCAGGGCACGCCCGAAGACGTGGCCCGCACCAAGGGCAGCTTCACGGGCGAATACCTGGCCCCCTATCTGGAAAAGAAGCCGGAAAAGAAACGGGCCTGATCGTTTAGCCGTTCAATATTGTCACGACACCCTGTTCCGGGTCGACGACGACCTCGTCCCCGGTCTTGATCAGCGTCGTCACGTCGCCGTCAGCGAAGCGGTCGCACATGGTCAGATTGGCCAGCGCCGCACCCTGGGCCAGGATGGTGTTGGCCGTGTTGAACAGGATCGCCTTGGGACAGATGTTGCGCGACTTCATTTCGTGGAGCATCCAGGCCGAGGCCACCCCGCCCTTGGACGTGTTCAGCACCAGGATCTTGTCGTGATAGAACTCGCCGCACAGCTTGTGGGCCGGGCGGGAAAACACGCCCTTCTTGCGGTCCAGGTCATAGCGGGCCGAGAAGTTGTCGTCGGCCACCAGGGCGATGCCCTGCACCTTGTCGCCGATGCCCTTGTGGCACTTCAGTTCCTTGGTCATACGATTTCTCCTGCAACGGCCGACGCGACGCATGCTTCCATGCTTGCCAACGCCGGGGTGTAGCCATAGCCGCTGATGATGTTGACGATCTTGGCGGAGTTGCTGAGCAGCCGCGTCCAGCCGTTGGCCTCGCCGATCTCGCGGGCGTACTGATTATAGAAACAGGTCCCTTCAAGAACCTTGGCGCCGGTGCTTTCGATAGTGTCGATCAGGCCCATACGGGTCGCGTCCGGATAGACCTGCGGCGAGGTGCAAACGATGACCGCCGACTTGAACGACTTCCCGGCGCACAGCGTCGCAAGGTCCTGCATCTCGACGATCGACAATTGCGGTGCCGCGAACACGACCACGTCGATCTTGTCGCCCTTGCCGCCGAACCCGGCGCGCAGGGCATCCAGGTCCGCCTTGGTGATCTCTTCGGCCGACAGCTTGTCGCCGCCGACGTCGGCCAGGGTTTGTGCTTCCGGCGTGATGCCCGCCATATGGAACAGCGGGGTCGAGCCGAAGCTCGCCATGGCCGCCCCCATATGCTTGGCCTCGTCCGAGGTCGGCACGACCTCCAGCCCCTCGATCACCGGCACGGCCCAGTAGGACCCGGCCAACTTGCCGACCAGGGCGCCGAGTACGCCCCAGTCCGTCAGTTCCTTCGGCTGTTCACGGACCACGAAGCGGCGGGTCGCCCGGCGGTTCTCGTCCAGATGCAGGCCGTAGCGCGGCGTGCGGCCGGTCAGCCCGGCGGCCAGGGCCGAGGGCCCGCCCTCGAAATTCGAACGCGCGCCGCAGATGCTGTTGGAATAGATCACCACGCCCGTATCGCCATAGGCGACATGATCACCCAGCACCGGCGGCATGATCGTCTGATAGTTGACGCAGGTGTTGGTCATAAGGATGCCCATCTTTTCGCAGGCGGCGATCATGCGCCGTTCCAGCGTGGCCATTTCCTCGGACTGACCCAGCGGCCGGTAATGGTTGAGATCAACGCCCCGGGGGTCGGTGATCATCGGGATGGCGACCCGCGCCCCCTTGGCCACCATGTCTTCCAGGAAATCGCCGCCGGCTTCGCCCAGGGATTCCGGATCCGCCATCATGTGGGCCTGGCTGACCGGCACCAAGTCGGCCGCGTCGAACATGCCGCCGACCTTGAGTTGATGGTCGATGGCCCATTGCTTCGCTGCGCCCATTTCACCGGCCAGCATGGCCTGTTCTTCATCCGTCAGTTTCAAGGCAGGACCTCCCGTTTCATCGTACCCGGCAGCCATGGACCCATTTCCGACACCGAATGTACGACGTGCCGAATGCCGGTCTGGGCCGGCAAGATCGGCAATTTGTTGTGTTGATTGCCAAAAACAATATACAGCAATTACTACATAGTAATTTTAACTGTCAATGCAGCCGGGCCCAGACGATACGAACAGGAAACATCAGCGACTGCTGTGAAACGGCAAGTCAGACGAGCAGCATCGATCCTGAACAGGCTGAAAACCCGCCGGATGGCAATTCGATCTCTCTTTTGAAACTCCGGGACCGTCAGGTCAAAATGCGGCGCACGGACTTTTTCAGATACAGCAACCAGTACACCTGAGCACCGATGGCGGCGGCGGGCAGCAAAACCCAAAGCCATCCGCCAAGCGCCAAGCCCACAACGATCAACCAGAAGTCGGCCCGGGCAAGCCCTCGAAACGCGAATACGGCGACATCCCCCCAACCGGCGTCGGCTTCAAGGTCGGACAATGTCGAAATCTGGCTTTCGCCTTCCGGTACGCCCCCCAGAACCAGGGGAAGAACTGCGTTGATGGTGCCGCCAAGCGCCGCGGCAACACCGAGCCACATCCAAGCAACATGCCCGCCATCGTTCATCGCGTGATACCCGATTGCCAGAAACAACGTCGCATGAACGATCCAATCGACGAAATCGTCAAAATAGGCACCGAGCCGTGACCCCATGCCGCGCATGCGCGCCAACTCGCCGTCGCAATAATCCAGCAAGGTGGCAAGCGCGAACGTCGCCGCGCCGAGGATTTGCACCAACGGCGAGCCAAAGGCGAAACAAGCGGCTGCGACCAACCCCGCCACCATGCCCAGTGCCGTCACCTGATTGGGTGTCATGCCCAAGGCTGCTAGACCGGGGGTCACCGCACGGGACATCATCCGAATCAGCGGAAGTTTGCCGATCGCCGCGCGGGCGCGCCCACGGCGGTTAACGTCGTGTGACATCTGCTTCGGCGGCAGATGGCCAATATCACCGGGTTGATCAAGCATGTGCTGCATCCGCTACATATGGAAGCGTGTCATGCCTGTTTCAAATGGGTAACGTCAAGATGACAGTGCAGATACTAGATTAGAATTCAGGATCAGAACCTGAACTTGAAGAACGAGAACAATCCGCGAAAAACATTGCGGAACAAGTTGCCGATATGGGCGCCTTCTGAAAGGCCGCGATCAAGGGTTTCTGCAAGGTCTTCCGGTTTGGCGTTGCGCACGTCATTCGCCAATTGCTCTCCGCGAGCCAAGTTCACGGCTTTGTTACCGCCGCCGATATGGACGGTCGACAGATCGATCTGATCTTCAATCGTGCGTCCGCCCCGGGACTGAGCCGGATTTGCCAACGCCTGTCGGGCCTCGCGGATCAATTTCTCACCGAGGGTCGTCGGGCGTGGAAGCGCCTGTGTCGAATTGTGAACTTGGCTCACCATCTTTTGAGCTTACGCCTAATGCCGTTAAATTGACACGTGATTCGCATTCTCCAATCATCTTCAAAGACAGTTGGGAATGCGTACATGAAATATATTAAATCTTCCGCCGCCGCTTTTGCTGTGATGCTTGTCACCCTCGCCAGTCCTTCCCTTCACGCCCAGGGATCCCCGGTGGTGGTCGAGCTGTTCACTTCGCAAGGATGCTATTCCTGCCCGCCGGCCGAGGCCTTTCTGGGCGAACTGGCCGAACGTGCCGACATCGTCGCTTTGGAATTCCACGTCGATTATTGGGACAGCCTGAATTACATGTGGCACGGCCAGTGGAAAGACCCCTTCTCCTCGCCGGAATACACACAGCGCCAGCGTCTTTACAACGTATCGATCCGTGGCCAATCCGGCGTGTACACGCCGCAAATGGTAATCGACGGCCGTTACGAAGCCGTGGGCTCGCGGCGCGGCCAAGTCGAAACCGCAATCGCAAAAGCCTTTGCGGAACGCAAATTGAGCGTTGCCGTGACACCATCGGGCAACCGTCTTTCCGTATTGATATCCGGCGATGCCGCAGGCCCGGGCGACGTCTTCCTGGTGAAATTTATCGACCGCGCCACGACCGAAGTTAAGAAGGGCGAAAACCACGGTAAGGTTCTGGTCAGCCGTCACATCGTACGCGGCATGCAGAAATTGGGGGTATGGAAAGGCAGGAAAACAAAAATCTCACTGCCGAAAGAGGCCGGTAAAGCTAACAACGCGGGTTGCGCCGTGATTGTTCAAGCGCCCAACCACGGCCCGCTTCTGGGTGCGGCTCTCTGTCCTAATTCATCGTCCTCCTAGCCACCTTGGGGCATGGGACGATACACTTTCGCCATGCGCAGGCACACCCCACGATTGATCTTACTCGGTTTTGTAACCGCGGTTTGCGCCTGTGCGCCCATGCCCGACGGCGGCCAAACCTTCCAGGGCATGCAGGCCGAACAGGCCGCGATTCAATCCATCCTGAACCAAGGCACGTCGGACACGGTGGCAACCTGGCAGGATTCCGGAGGCCTTAAAGGAACGGCGGCAATCACCGGCGGGCCGGACGCCGACGGCTGCCGCACGGTCGAAACGCGGGGGCCGCGCGGCCAAAACACGGACAGATGGTGCCCCACACCGCATGGCTTTTGGGTCCATCCCGATGAACGGTTTTACCGTAATGCCACGGGGCACGAGACCTATGGCGGTGCCGTACGCTCACGCGAAACGGATAACGGATCAGCGCCGCGGGAAGGCAGCCCTGATGCAAGACCGGATCAGATCGATTGCCTGCGGTTGTTACGCGAGGAACGGAGATTATCAGACGATGGTCGTGCAGGTGCCGCCCGCGCCAAAAACCGCGCGTTCCATACCTGTCTTCATCGAAGCAATTAGTCCGGCTTAACCCGCGCGGCGTAATCGTCCGCGTCGACAACACCCCAACCAAGCACTTGCTTCAGAACATCCGCTGTCTGCTGCCCCAAAGTCGGCGGGGCGGAACGGATTGTCACGGGCGTTTCCGACAGTTTCACCGGTGAGCCGATGATCCGTTCGCGCCCGATGGTCGAATGATCGACCTCGACCACCATCTCGCGCGCCTTGACCTCTGGCGCTTCCAACACCTGATCGACGGAGCGGATGGCCCCGGCGGGAAGCCCCACCGCATGCAGATCGACCAGCCATTCATCGCGGCCCCTGGTTTGAAGCGTGGATTCCATGATTTCGTAAAGCGCCACGCGGTTGTCACACCGCGCCTTGTTGGTGGCGAAACGGGGGTCATCCGCCATTTCCGGGTGCCCCAGAACAGCCGCCAGCTTACGGAACTGACGATCGGCACCGATGGCCAGGGCCAACGGGTAATCGGCCGTTTCGAATGGACGGTACGGTACGACCGACGGATGGTCATTGCCCAAGCGCTGGGGCCGTTCACCGGTCATCAGATACGATGCTCCCTGATTGGCCAGCAACGTCACCGCACTGTCCAGCAGCGCCACATCCACATGCTGCCCCTTGCCGGTTTTTTCCCGGTGGTACAGGGCCGCCAGAACACCGGTAATGCCGTCCTGGGCCGCGGCCATATCGGTCACCGCCGCACCGACCTTCATGGGCGGCGTGCTTTCATCGCCGATGATCGACATCAGGCCACTTTCGGCCTGGATCAGAAAATCGTACCCGGCCCGGTCCGCCGCCGGCCCCGTGCGCCCATACCCGGAAACGGAGCAATAGATCAGCCCCGGATTGTCAGCACGAAGCTGCTCGTACCCCAGACCGTATTTTTCCATGGCGCCGCGCCGCAGGTTTTCGACGATGATGTCGCTTTTAAGCGCGATGTCACGGGCGATCGCCTGGCCTTCTTCCGTTTTCAGGTCGATGACGATGCTTTGCTTGTTGCGGTTGGTGAACTGGAAATAGGCGCTTTCGCCGCTTTGAAACGGCGGACCGAAATGGCGCAGATCGTCCCCTTCCGGGCTTTCGACTTTGATGACCTCGGCCCCCAGATCGCCCAGGGTCATGGCGCACCAAGGCCCGGCGAGAACCCGCGAAAAATCGAGGACACGGATACCGTCAAGAGGACCGGCCATGGTCATTCTCCACTATCAATGGAACAAGCCGCTAAGGATTTCCAAGCGGATCGACGTTTTGGCACAAGCCCCAGGGAAACGAAAGAACGCGGCATTTCATTTGCAATTAAGCGAAAGAGCCCCCCCGGGAAACCCGGGGGAGCTCAGCCGTGCCTTCAGAACGTCTCCTAGGGTTGAGACATTGCCGCCCCATGGGACGACAGGTTACCAACCTCCCCCGAAGGGGAAGCAAGAGTGTCAGGCAATATCGTTGACGACATTGCCCCTGGCGGTTTGGGCTTCGCCCTCACCAGTAGGCTGGTCTGTGGGGTTGCCCCCACGGTCCTCACCAGAGGAGTTACTGTCCTGAGACGGCTGAGTGGCCGCCGAAGGAGAGGTCGATTCTTCGAGTGATTGCCGTTCCTCAGAACGGAAACCACTCTCGACAGCATCCTCGACCTCTTCACGAGTTTGCTGAAGCGAGTTCTCGGTGCTTTGAGAAATCTGCTTCACAAGCGTCAAAGGAAATGACGCTACGGCAGAAGCTTGATCAATCATAAGCGTTTCTCCGCTCTAAGGGTGACGTTCTGTCAGCCCTTAGAATATGGCACAACGCAAGGCAAAAATAAATACTGTAGAGTTTTTCACGGGCCGGGCGGCGTTACCCATTGAAAAGCCCGGGTTTCTGGGCATCTCGCTTTTATATAGAGCACGATAAAAAGGGAAAATTCAGGCTGAAATCACTGCGAATCAGTGATCTTTTTTCAAACCGGCAACGACCTGACGCCCCCCTTTTCAGGCTGACGCGAGGGTTTTGAATCCCAGCACCCGTTCGGCGAAATCCGGATAGGTGCCGGCGACCTCGCGACCGATCTTGGTGCGCAGGATTTCCAGCAACTCAGGCGCCGGCTCGGGCGTCATCGGCACCGTGTCCGGCACGTCGAAATCAAAGCCGGTGTTGTCCCGGACTTCCTCGACCGTATGCCCCGGATGCACGCTTTCAAGTCGGAAACGCCCCTTCGCGCGGTCGAATGACATAATGCAGAGTTCCGTCACCAGAGCATGCGGCCCGCCGGGACGGTGCACATCAGGGGGGCTGACGCCCGGCGCGCTGATGAAATCGACCTTTTCGACGAACACACGGCGCGAATGTTCCGGGCGGAACAGGATCACACGCGGCACGGTGAAATACATGTAGGCCGACCCGAATGAGCCCGGGAACCGGCGGTCGAGCGTCGGGTATTCGCCCGTGCCGACCAGGTTCAGGTTGGCCTGGCCATCGATCTGCACACCGCCCAGAAAGAACACATCGATCCGCCCCTGCCCGGCCGCATCAAACAGTTCGCGCCCGCCGTCCGTGAACGGATTATTGGTGATGCCGTGGATCAGCGACACGCGGAAGGCGCCGCCGGTCAATTCGCGCTTCAACAGGGCCGCCGCGCCGGGAATGGGCGATGCCGCGCCGATGGCACCATTGCCGCGTTCGGGCAAAAGGCGCGTGACGGCGGAAATCAGGAACTCTTCCGAGGAATAATCTTCGCTCATGACGCGGCCTCCGCTTGGTCGCCCAAAACCTCGCGTTTCAGATAGGCGTCGAAGCCCTCCTGGCTGCGGGCTTCTTTCGCATAGGCCCGGATATGATCCATATCGATGGCGTAGCTTCCGGCAAGACCAAGCGGTTTGGCCCCGTCCTTGGCCTGCGCCATCCCGCCGATGTACATGGCGGGGATCGTGCCGGCTGCCATGACCGGGTCTTCGGTCAGATCGCCGTCATGCAGGGCTTCATACGTCGCCAAGGTCGTTTTCGCCGCATGGGCGATGGTGAACAGTTCGTGGCGCTTGCCGATCCAGATATTTCCTGCCTTATCGGCCAGGGGTGCATGGATCACGGCCACATCGGGCTTGATCGCCGGCAGCAGCAGAATGCGGCCGTTACCTTGGCCCAGGGGGTCATCGACGATTTTCCAATCGTCACGATGGTTGACAATGTCCGACCCGATGATCCCGCCCAGAGGCATGAACGGCACGCCCTTTTCAGATGCCTGCAGGGCCGTATGGATTGCCGGGCAGGTGCTGTCCCGCATCTTCAAACTGCCGTCCTGCACGGCGCGGGTGAAGCTTGGCGCCAGTCCGGCCTCGCCCAGGCTGACCGCCGCCGCTTCCATCAGGCGCACGCAGCCGGCGCCGATCAACAGGTCGGCGGCCATGCCCGAAATCGGCACGGCAAGAACATGCAGATCCTTGGCGCCGCGACGGATCAAGGCCCGGATCAGGGACATCGGCACGAAACTGTAATCAGGCGGCAGAGCCAGCAGTGCTCCGTCGGGAACCTGTTCGGCAAGCGCCGCAACATCATTTTGGGTGGTCATGGTCGGTCGTCCATCATTGGAAATCAGCGGCCTTCAGGGTGTCACAGGCGCCCGGGGACGGTCAATCGCCCCCTATTTCAATTCCCCGTCAACGGCAACCCAGCCTTTTTCCAGGCCTTGAGCCCGCCATCCAGTACCGCGACCTTGTTCAGGCCGTTCTTGCGCAGGATACGGGCCGCGCGGGCGGACAGCTGATCGTTCTTGCAGACGACCAGGACCGGCACCTCGGCGTATTCCGCAAGGTCCAGCTTGATCTGCTTGATGCGTCCCATCAGGTCGATCAGCGGCAGGTTCAGGGCATCCTTGATATGCCCCTCCTTGTTCGTGAATTGACTGGGAGAACGCACGTCGACGACCAAGGTATTCGCATCGTCGTCAAGCTGGCTTTTGGCGGCATCCGGTTTCACATAAGGCACCCCGGCCATCCAGCGGGGAATTTGCCGGCCCACGTAGAACGCCACGACGATGAGCAGCAGGCTCAGAATCGTGCGTTCATCGAACTTGAATGCTGATGTATCCATGAAATGCTTCTAGAGCTTACCAGTGGCCGGGATCAACGGTTTTAGCCATTCAAGGATCACAAGGACCGTCATTCCGGTAGCCCCACGGCCCCCCGCTTGTCGGCACCTTCCAAATTAGCACCGCGCAAATCCGCATTGGTCAAATCGGCGTCCAGCAGGCTGGCCCCCCGAAGGTCCGCATCGCGAAGGTCGGCACCGCGCAAATCCGCCGCTTCCATATCGGCGTTGCGCAGATCGGCGCCGTTCATCTTGGCATCCCGCATGATGGCGTGATCCAGATTGGCCCGCACCTTGCCGCCCTGTGCCTTGGCCGAAATGACGACCTCCCCTAACAAGGCACCGACCATATTGGCTTCGACCAGGTTGGCGCGGCTCAACTTTGCGCCGCGCAGGTCCGAACGCGCCAGATTGGCCTTCCGCAGATCGGCGAAGGATAGATCCGCCATCAGCAGTTCAGAGCGCGAAAAATCGACCCGCTGCAGAATGGCGAAGGAGAAATCGGACGCTGCCAGATTGACGCTCGACAGGTCTTTCTCCGTCAGGTCGGTCTTGGAAAACACGGCGCGCTGACCTTCGGTGCCGTTGGAATCAACCCAACGCGCATGCAGCAGGATCGCTTCCTGCAGGCTGACGTCCATTTCCTCGACCCGTTTCGCCAGATAGGCGACATCCAGATTGACCTTGGTCAGATCCATATTGTCGAAAATCGCCCCGACCAGATCGGCCCCGGACAAATCCGCATTGGAAAGATTGGTATGGTTGAACACCGCGCCATGGAAAATCGCGCCGGATAAATTGGCGTCCGTGAAATCGGCCCCTTCCAGATCGCATCCGGTCAGGTTCGAAAGCGACAGATTGGTGCGGATGAACTTGGCATTGCGCAGGATGCAGTCCGTCATGTCGGTCTGCACGATCATGGAATCCGACACCTTGGCGCCGGTCATATCGGCACCGCGAATGGTTGCCTTCTCGAACCCGCCGGTCGCATCTTCATGCACGACCGGGATCAGATCGCCGCCGCCTTTTTGCGGTTTCAACAATACACCGTCGCGCATGTCGGCATCGACCAGGCTCGCCCCCGTCAGGTCCGAGCCCGCCAAACAGGCGCCGCGAATGTCCGATTTATCCAGCGTCGCCCGCTTGAGATTGGTGAACCGCATGTCGGCAGCGAACAGAACCGCCCCTTCCAGGTTGGTTTCGGACAGATCACAATGACAGAACAGGGTCCCGGCGCATTCGATGCGGGCAAGGTTGCGGCCGGAAAGGTCCAGATAGCTGAGGTCGTACATGGACAAGGTTGCGCGCTCGCCACCGGTGCGGCCGTTGGCGAACAACATGTGCTTCTCAAGAACCTCGTCCAGTTCCTGTTGAGATATTTTTCTCCACTGATGATCGCCGAATTCCCGCGTTTCCAGCAGCGACATCAAGATACTCCTAATTCTGCAGGTCCTTGTTCGGCCTGCGATTTACCCCACATCATTGAGCGAAATATACGTAGCGCCATATAAACGAAGGGTAAATTTCCTTCATCTCTCTGCAACATTGGCACATCGCCATGATTGCTCCTATCTCCTTTTATCGGTATCACTCGCCCCATGAACAGCACCTCTCCCAAGGATACCACCTCCCCCGATCCGGTTCATGTGATCGGCGGCGGATTGGCCGGTTCCGAAGCCGCCTGGCAGCTTGCCCGCGCGGGCGTGCCCGTGATTCTGCACGAAATGCGCCCCGAACGCGAAACGGACGCCCATCAGACCCAGGATCTGGCGGAACTGGTCTGCTCCAACTCGTTCCGGTCAGATGATCATGAGACCAATGCCGTCGGTTTGCTGCACGAGGAAATGCGCCGTCTGGGCTCGTTGATCATGCGGGCGGCGGACGAACACCGGGTGCCGGCCGGGGCCGCCCTGGCGGTCGACCGTGAAGGGTTCGCCGCGTCCGTCACGGCGGCGCTGGAGGCCGAGCCCCTGGTCACCATCGATCGCGGTGAAATCTCGTCCCTGCCGCCCGAAGACTGGTCCAGCGTGATCATCGCCACGGGCCCCCTGACCTCGCCGGGTCTGTCGCAAGTCATCTGCGACCTCAGCGGGCAGGATCAATTGGCTTTCTTCGATGCCATCGCCCCCATCGTGCACAAGGAATCCATCAACTTCGACGTGGCCTGGTTTCAAAGCCGCTACGATAAGGGAGACGGCAAGGATTACATCAATCTGCCGATGACCCGTGCCCAGTACGAAGACTTCATCGCCGCCTTGCTGGAAGCCGAAAAGCATCAATTCAAGGAATGGGAAAAGGACACGCCCTATTTCGAAGGCTGCCTGCCCATCGAAGTGATGGCGGAACGGGGGCCCAAAACCCTGTCCTTCGGCCCCATGAAGCCCGTGGGCCTGACCAACCCCCACGCCCCGGACACACGGCTTGCCGCCGTCGTACAGCTGCGTCAGGACAATGCCCTCGGCACGCTTTACAACATGGTCGGATTCCAGACCAAGCTGACTTATGGCGAGCAGGTCCGCGTGTTCCGCACCATCCCCGGCCTGGAAAATGCCGAATTCGCGCGCCTGGGCGGCATTCACCGCAACACCTTCATCAATTCGCCCCGGCTGCTGGACGGCGCCCTTCGCCTCAAAGCCCAGCCCCGCCTGCGTTTCGCCGGGCAGATCACGGGCTGCGAAGGCTATGTGGAAAGCGCCAGCATCGGTCTGTTGGCCGGCCGTTTCGCCGCTGCCGACCGGTCAGGCGAAGCCCCGGCATTACCGCCGGCGACCACCTCGATCGGCGCGTTGCTGAACCACATTACGGGCGGCGCCGATGCGGATACCTTCCAGCCCATGAATGCCAACTTCGGCCTGTTCCCGCCGCTGCCGACGGACGACCTTCCTAAAAAACAGCGCCCGCGCGGCCGCGACCGCAAAACGCTGCTGGCCAAACGGGCGTTGGAAGATCTGGATGCCTGGATCAGCGGCGCCAGGGAAGCAGCCGAGTAAGCCCGCGCCATCTTTCCTTTGCGGGGGCGTCTGCGTCCCGGCCTGAAACGAGTGACCGCAGGTCTGCCGCAACCCGGGCCACGACCTCGGGCCAATCCCCGAATTCCCGCTGCCGGTATAGACGCATGGTCGGATACCAGGGGCTGTCGCCGCGTTCGGTCATCCAACGCCAATCCGGCACCTTGGGCAGCATCACCCAGACCGGCTTGCCCAATGCCCCGGCCAGATGGACGACGGAAGTATCGGCAGATATGACCAGATCGAGACAGGCGATGGCCGCCGCCGTGTCGGCGAAATCATTCAGCAGGGAGGCGAGGTCGACCGCTCCCTCGGGCGGCGCTTGGAAATTCTCCGGCGTATCGTCCCGAACCTTCTGCAGGCTGTAGAGCGTGACGCCCGGCACCCGGGCCAGCCCCCCGAACAAGGCCGGGTCGATGGTCCGCTTCCAGTCGCCGCCGTTGGTCGGGCTGCCGGTCCAGGCGATGCCGACGCGCAGGCCGCCGCTCCTGATCTGCGGGCGCAGGCGCGCGATGTCGTCCTCCGCGGCCGCGAGGTAAGGCGTGTCCCCGGGCAATTCTTCGAACAGCCGCATCGCCGACATGGCCGGCACATACAGATCGAATGCATCGCGGCTGATGACGTCGTCACAGATTTCGAGATCACCGGGCAAGGATTGCATCAGGCGTTTCATCGCAGGCTTGCAGGGAACGATGACCCGCCCGCACCGTTCGGCAATCAGCGGGATATAACGGGCGAACTGAATGGCATCGCCGAACCCCTGTTCGCCGAAAAACAAAATCCGTTTTCCCGGTGCGGGTGCACCATCCCAATAGGGCTGCGTAACCTTCGGCAGCGCGATCTCTCCTGCCCGCCACCGCCATTCATAATCATCGATCCCGGCGGCGGGGCCGTGCAAAGTCATCCGAACCATGCCGCGCGACATGCGTACGTCGGCGAACATGGTACTGTCTTCATCCAGTTCAGCCATCAGGTTGGTATAGGCGACCTCTGCCTCCGCATAGCGGCCCGCTTCCCACAGAGTTTTCGCCCATGCCTGGACATAGCCCGGGTCGCCGTCGCTCAAAGCGATCGTGCGTTCGCTGGACGCCAACGATCCATCGAAATCCGCAAGGCGGCGTTGCGCCTGGGCCAGGGAACCCCAGGCCCGCGCATCATTGGGTTTGGATGCAATCAATTCCCGGGCCACTTCCACGGCCCGTTGCCAATCACGGGCCCGGTAGGCCCGGGCAAAGGCCTGCGCCATGGGGTTTTGTGTCGCGACCTGCGGTGATCCCGGTGCTGCCCCTTGTTGTGCTTCCCTGGGCTTGATTTCATGAATGCGGCCGGTCTTCGTAGATGCCGCCAGCGCCGCTTGCGCGGGCCGGGCACGCATCAGGGCTTGCTGGACCCGCAGGTCCTGCGGGTCCAAGGACGCGGCTTCGTCCAGAAAGCGCAAGGCGTCGTCACGCAGACCGCAGTCCAAATAAAACAGACCGCGTTCAAGGAGCTTGGTAACAGACTGTTTCGGAGTGCCGTCGTTCATGACCGCTGGACCGTCTCCCTTTTTCAATGCGTGATATCCGCTAATACGTGCCGCGCAGCCGTGCCGCCAGCAGGACCAACGGCCGCAATCCATCAACCCGCATGATACTGCCCGCGAACGGATCGTAGCCGGCTTTGCGCAGCCGTTTAAGGTCCCGCCCGGCCAGCCGCGCCGGCAAAAACGCGGGAAGTGCCGCGCGCGGCACGGCATGCTGGCGTGCCGATGCCAGGGCCCCTGCCGCACGGTCCGCGATCTTTCGGACGACCTGGGCCAGTTCCGCTTCCTGCCCCGCGGGACCACGGTCGTGCAGGCGGCCAAGATCCAACCCGGCATCGCGGCAGTAATCGCCGGGAAGCCGAATGACACCGGACCGAAGATGGAACGGCACGGCACGGAGAATGCCCGTCAAGGCATGGGCCATCGCCACATCCGGAACGGCCGCCGCCGCAGGGCCCTTGTCCTGTCCCAGAACCTGCAGCGCCAGATTAAGAACCGGCACGGCCGTGCGAAGGACATGATCTTCCAATGCCGCCATGTCCGGCGGCGGCGCCCCTGCCAGATCGTCCTCGCGGGCATCGATCAGGTTTTCCATATCCTTACGCGCCAAACCGAACCGTTGAACTGCCCAGGTCAGGGGTTCCGCCACGGGGTGTTTCGGCGGGGTTCCGGCGAAGACGTCGTCCAGGCGATCCCGCCACCACTGCAGGCGCATGCGCCCGATCAGTTCCTCGGACACGGTTTCACGCACACGGGCGATTTCCAGGTTGAAGCCATAGACCGCCAACAACCCTTCCCTCGCCTGGGAAGGGGCCAACAGCGCCGTGAGATAGCGGTCGCGGTCGTCACGCCGCAGGTCATCCATAACCGGTGACAGACGGTCCGGGGTGACGTATTCGACGGTTGATTCGGCTGTTTTTGCCATATGCGGCCTAAATTCCTTCCTTTCGCCGGTGGTTTACGTAATTCCGCGCAAAGGCCCGGTAGGCCTTGTTATACGGCCCGAATCCGGGCCCGGCGCAAGGAATATCATTGAAGCGCATTTGCCAGGCCTTATATTCGCTGACATGCGGGCGGATATCGTAAGGACGTTAAAAGTCCGGCCGCCGGAGTTGTTTGGGGTTCATAAGACTAATTTCGAAGGAGGGATGGGCCATGGCCGCAATCCTATCAAATCTTAAGAGCACGGTAATCGCCGGCTTTATTCTGACCATCATCATGGTCCTCGCCGTCATGGGTATGACCGGCGAAGGGCAGCCCGGCGGCCACGCCTGGTTCGCCTTCCTGTTCCGCTGGCTGCATGTGCTGTCTGGCGTCATGTGGATCGGCCTGCTGTGGTACTTCAACTTCGTGCAGATTCCCAACATGCCGAACATTCCCGATGAGCAGAAACCGGCCATCGGCAAGGTCATCGCACCGGCGGCCCTGTTCTGGTTCCGCTGGGGCGCCATGGCGACCATCGTCACGGGCATCATCCTGGCCGGCATGAACGGCTATCTGGTCGATGCCATCACGTTGGGTCTGCAAAGCGGCGTCGCCAAGTCGACCGCCATCGGCATCGGCATGTGGCTGGGCACGATCATGTGGTTCAATGTGTGGTTCGTGATTTGGCCGAACCAGAAAAAGGCGCTCGGCATCGTCGAAGCCTCGGCCGAAGAAAAAGCTGCGGCGGCGCGCACGGCCATGCTGTTCTCGCGCACCAACACACTTCTGTCGTTCCCCATGCTCTATTCCATGGTGTCGGCACAGAACGTCTTCTAGTAGACGTTTAAATTTCCAAGAACGCGGGGCGCCCCTTGGGGCGCCCCGTTTTCTTTTGCCTAGCGTGGTCTGTATATGACCTAGTCTAAAAACTCCTCCAACACCCGGTTTTCTCAAAAGCCATTCATGGTCACCATAACGTCGACGAATACCCTGCCAAATGGACTCATCGTCTCGGTCAATGCTACTATTGGTCGTCATTTGTGGGAGAACGTTTGATGATCGTATCTTTCAAGAAGACAATTACGGGCATATCAACGTTTGTAGTTTTGATTGTGGGGCTTGCTTGGAGCCCGGCAACGGCAGACAGCGTCCAACTGGCGCTAAAAGATGTTGCATGTGTGCAGCAGTGTAATAACACCATCCGCACCTGCCGAACCGGTTGTGATGAGGGCTTCAGGGTTTGCATGGAGCGTAAAGGCAAGTCGAATCCATGCTCACAAGAAAAGCAAGCCTGCAACGCTGGCTGTACCCAAGGGCATAATGCCTGCGTGGCCCGCTGTCCGGAAAAGTAAGTAACTGAAAAGAGTTTGGTGTCTAATTCACCACCTTGATTTCATGTTAATCCCAACCTCTGTTGGTAGGGTGGGTTTACACTTGTGGCTGCAAACAGACTATTCTCGATCCGAAATATGGACGCACGGAACCGCCCGCGCCCCAAGGGCACGGTCGCGAAAACCGGGTAGAGGTCAGGCCTTAAGCCGTCAGGTTGGCACCGCCAAGAGAACTTAGCGTAAAAGATGCCGCCTGGGCCCCCGCGTTCTGATGACGGCCGACTGCATCGGCGATATCGTCGAACACCAGGGCGATGAACTCCGAGCGTCCTTCGCGCAATTCTTCGGATGAGAACACGGGAATGTCCCGCCCCTCGCCTAGAATGGCATTCAACGCCTGGGTCACGGCCGGGTCTTCGGCAACGTCTTCGTCCGGCAATCCGCCCGCAAGCTCCTCAAGCTGAGCACGCGCATCGGCGATCGACGTCGCTGCCTCAGCCAGGGTTTCATCCAGCGCCCGAAGGCCGGCCGTGTCGTCGTTGGCGATCAGCTCGTCCTTGCGGGCCGCGAGTACGCGGTCCAGGAACGGAGCCGCCACCTTGATTTCGGACAACAGGCTTTCAAGATCGGAGCCGGATTGGGGCGGTGTGTCCTCTGCTTCGGAAAACGCCTTGTTCAAGCTGGTGAAAACAGCCTTGAGTGCCTCGGCCGCCGAAAGGGCCTTCGCTTCGCCACCGGAAAGTGCCCCCGGCAAACGGAAGGTTTCGGACGTGCTTTTGGCACCGCCGGTCTTGGCGTCGTCGCCGGTTCCGGCCGCTTTTTGGGCGTCTTTTTGTGAAGGAGTAGGACGATTTACAAGCTGGGAGGCCACGCCCCCCACTTTGGTTACGTCGGTCATTTTCTCTGTACGGCTTCCTAATGGAAGCAGTCCTTCTGGATCGTTTTCCCGTTCTGGGACTCAGATCATCCTTCTGGAACGGGAAAAGTATACAGAATTTACCGATATAAGGGAAGCAGTGCCGCACATGCTATAGCGAACACCTCAAAAAATTATTCGACTTGCCTAATATCTACTCAGGACAGAATATCTGTTGAATGCACCCTAAAGAGGAGAAGTTATTATGGTATTGCGTTGGTCGAAAAAATTATCTCGGACAGACGCCCAGCAACCCACTGGGGGGTATCCCGTTCCATATCTAAGATTCACCCGTTCAGAAAGTTCGCATGATACGCAAGTATGGTTTCGACACTCATTTTTCAACGGCTTGAATTGGCAAAATAGTGTTTTCGGGCAGCACCCGGTTGAGGAGGCAGATGTCGCTATTGAAGTCATAATCCACGGAAACAACTTAGGGTTACGGCAAATGACTTTAACTTATGACGCAGGACGTCGAGCCAACAATAACACCCCGACAACGTACCTCCATTATGATCCGCAAACCGTAAATGACCTTAGAAACAATAACTACACGGACGATTGGGTTGTATTAGAAAGGACGCAGCAAGGACATTTTCATCTTTCGATTCAAGCCGGCGCCCCTAAACCCAAACATTCGCCATGAATGCGACGGTTAAAGCCCTTTCCTACGACAGTCTTTGAAGAACGTATCACTCTGCAATCTGCAGAGGGGGCGCATTCTTCAATACGAGACTTGGCCACTTTAATAAGATCTATTGGATCGCGCTTAAATTCTTTCATTCTCTTATTCAACTCAATCCCTATAGAGGATCGACCTTCCATAGCCGCCGCAACAAGGAAACTCCCGGACCCAAACGCATTATCTAAAACGACATCCCCAGGGTCTGTGTACGTTCTGATCAAGTAACGCCCAAGTCCCACCGGCTTTTGCGTCGAGTGCCAAACACGCCCCTCACTTTCGGCGGTCTTGAAGTAAATGACATCCGTTGGGTAGCGGCCCCCCTCACTCTTCACCAAGACAGGATTGAAATCGCCGTAACAGCCGGTTAGCTGGTTCTTTCGCACTCCCTTGTTGTATGCTTCTCCTGGTGACATTTGCGGATGATATTTCGGCTGCTGCGGGTAAAAGATACAAATATCCTCGTGGCGCCGAAGTGGCTGTTTCTTCGCATTCAAAAAATTCGTAGGCTTCGACTTCACCCAAGTCACTCGGTACTTGAATAATTTTTCCTGGCTTAAAATTAGGCGCGCAGTGAAAGGGCCCTGCCCCATCAACGCCACGACCCCTTTCGGGGCAAGAATTCGTCGATAGTGTGCCCACAATGCTTCCAGCGAAATAACGCTATCCCACGCATTCTGCGTAGTCCCATACGGCAGATCACATAAGATAAAATTCACTGACTGATCTGGAATTGAAGCCATTGCATCAAGACAATCGCCCTCGATCAACAGGGCTGATAGCCCATCCATTTTGGTATTCTGCATTTGAAGATTTGCCCAGATTCGTTTGCTCAAGCAGATTGTCTTCTTATTGAGTAAAAGACGGGTTAATCATGATTAAATTATTGTTTTATAATATAAATTTATCTTCAATCGATTGCCAAAATCGCTCCGGCGGCGCGCCGGTCCTCACCCAACAGCACATTGAACGTGCGGCAGGCCGCCCCCGTATCCATCCATTCCACGGCGATGCCGCGGGCGCGCAGATCCTGGCGCAGGCCCCTGGGTGGTGCCACGAATTTCGCGCCGCATCCGATCACGAGAATTTCCGCGTAGGGCTCCGGCGCTCCTTCGCCCGTCAATGCCTGATGCAATTGATCCGCATCCAGGTCATCGACCGTGCGGGCCGCCCAAGACAGGCACACATCCGGCCAGATCAAGATGGAGCCGTCGAAAGTTTCGCCGGTGACCCGGAACCGCCCTTCCCCGTAGGTCTGGATCACTTTCCGACCGGCGGGAACAAGAGGCGTGACGTCTATTCCGGACATATCGGCGGGGCGTTACGGCGTTTCCGCCGCCTCCTCGGAAGCATCACCGCCGCTGCGCGCACGGGCGGCAACATTGGTATAAAGCAGCAACGGGGAAGCCACGCAAATCGATGAATAGGTCCCGACCAGTACGCCGAAGATCATGGCAAAGGAGAAATCGCGGATCACCTCACCGCCCAGGAAGAACAAGGCCAGCAAGGCAACCAGGGTGGTGATCGAGGTCATCAGCGTGCGGGACAGGGTCGCGTTGATGGAACCGTTCAGCAAGTCAGGGACCGGCTTGGTCTTGAACTTGCGCAGGTCTTCACGAATACGGTCGAACACCACGACCGTATCGTTGATGGAATAGCCAGCGATCGTCAGCACCGCCGCCACCGTCGACAGGTTGAATTCCAGCCCCAGCAACGAAAAGATGCCGAGCGTCAAAAACACGTCATGGGTCAGGGCCGCGACGGCGCCCAGGCCGAATTGCCATTCAAACCGCAACCAGATGTAGATCAGCATGGCCATGATCGCCACGCCAACGGCCAGCACCCCGTCGAGCAGCAATTCCGATGACACCTTGGGTCCGACGAATTCGACCCGGCGGTAGTCGACACCCGCCCCCAGCGCATCCTTGACCGCCGTCACGGCGGCCTGCTGCGCGGACGCATCGCCTTCCTGCGCGGCGATGCGGATCAGCACGTCGGACGGATGGCCGAATTCCTGCAGACTGACTTCGCCTAACCCTAACGATCCAAGCTGGCCGCGCATCTGGCTCAGATTTGCCGCCTGCGGCATGCGGACTTCGACCAGAATCCCGCCCTGAAAATCGATGCCGAAATTCATGCCCTTCACAAACACCATGGCCAGGGACAGCACCACGGCAGCCGCGGAAATCGTCATGAACAGTTTGCGGAACCGCATGAAGGGAATGGCGATGTTGTCGGGGACGATTTTCAGAAGTCGCATGTGATTATCTCCCCCGCCTTATACCGGCAGTTCTTGCGGGCGTGTGCGGCGCAGCCAGGCCACGACCATCAGGCGCGTGACCATGATCGCCGTGAACATCGAGGTCGCGATGCCGATCGCCAGCGTCACGGCGAAGCCCCGCACCGGACCGGACCCGAAGGCATACAGCAGAACGGCCGCGATCAGCGTCGTCATGTTGGCATCGATGATAGTGGTCAGGGCGCGGCTGTACCCCGCGTCGATGGCGCTGATCGGTGTTCGCCCGGCGCGGACTTCCTCGCGCACGCGCTCGAATATCAGCACGTTGGCATCGACCGCCATGCCTACGGTCAGGACAATCCCGGCGATCCCCGGAAGGGTCAGCGTCGCCTGAATGACCGACAGGACGGCCAGGATGATCAATAGGTTGAAGATCAGGGCGACATCCGCCATCACGCCAAACTTGCCATAGGCGATGCCCATGAACACGATCACGGCGATCAGGCCGACAATGCAGGCAATTTCGCCGGCGGCAATGGAATCAGCCCCCAGGCTGGCGCCGACGGTCCGTTCTTCGAGGATCGAAATCGGTGCAGGCAGTGCGCCCGCGCGCAGCAAAAGCGCCAAATCCTGTGCCGACTGCACCGTGAACGAGCCGGAAATCTGACCGCTGCCGGTAATGATCGGCTCGCGGATCACGGGCGCGCTGATGACCTTTTTATCCAGGATAATGGCGAACGGACGGCCCACGTTCTTGGTCGTCACATCGCCGAATTTCTTGGCGCCGCGCGCGTTCAGGCGGAAACTGACGACCGGCTGATTGGTGCGCTGCTCGAAACTTTGATGGGCGTCGACCAGGTCCTCGCCCGACACCAGCACCCGGCGCTTGACCAGATAGGCGTCCTGGCGGCCGACGGCGCGGTCTTCTTCGGTCGCTTCCAACAGGACGGAGCCCGGCGGCACGCGGCCGCGTTCGCGGGCCTCGTTAACGGAATTTTCCATATCGACCAGCTGGAAGGTCAATTTGGCGGTTTTTCCGATAATGGCTTTCAGGCGCTCAGGATCTTTCAGGCCGGGCACCTGAACCAAAATCCGGTTGTCGCCCTGGCGTTGGATCGTCGGCTCGCGCGTGCCCGTCTCGTCGATACGGCGGCGCAGGATTTCGACCGACTGCTGCAGGGCCGACTGACGCCGTTCAAGCAGCGTCTGTTCGCCCGGCTCGATCGTGATGCGTTCGCCCTCGACGCTGATCTGTGCACCCGGCTCGATCGGTGCCAAAAGGCCCCGGGCCTTTTCGACCTCGTCGGCCTTGGCGATGGTCACGACCACGGACTGATCGGCCACGCCAAGCGCGCGCGGGCGGATTCTGGCGGTCCGCAGCGTTGCGCGGGCGGATTCGGCGATGCCTTCAAGATACTGATTGACGACCTCGTCGACCTCGACCTCAAGCAGAAGGTGCGATCCCCCCTGAAGATCCAGACCCAGATTGACCTGCTGGCTGGGCAGCCAGCCCGGCAGCCCCTCGGTGACCGATTTGGGCAGGAAATTCGGTGCGGAATAGGCCACGCCCAGGAGACACACCACCAGGACCAGCACAATCTTCCATTTAGGGAAATAGACCATTAGGGACTTACCGGCTAATCAGGAAATAAGCGGATCGAAAGGCGCGCAAGAAATCAGTCTTTCTTGCCGCCGCCGAGCAGACCGCGCAGGCCGCCGACTTTCTTACCGCCGTCGTCATTGGCCGCATCACCCTTATCGGATTTTTTATCGCCATCGGCCTGCGGCTCGGACTTGCTTTCAACGGATGCCAGCGTGCTTTTGCGGACTTTGACCTTGATGCCTTCGGCGATTTCAACGACGACTTCGTCGCCTTCGTTGACCTTGGTCACCGTGCCGATGATCCCACCGCCCGTGACGACCTTGTCGCCGCGCCGCACGGCTTCCAGCATGCCCTTGTGTTCCTTCATCTTCTTCTGCTGCGGACGAATCAGCAGGAAGTAGAAGATCACGAAGATCAGAATCAGCGGCAGAAAGGCTTCAATACCGCCCCCTCCGGCGCCACCGGCAGCCTGGGCATATGCGGGCGAAATCAACATGCTTATCTCCTTGTTTCCCCCGATCAAGGACCTCAGGGGCGGTTATTCATCCGGGAAACCGGTCGTCTTATTTGGGTGCGCGGGACTATACCCGCAAGACCGGCCGATGCAAACGCAAACCGGCGAATTTTTCCCTCATATACCCATGACCATATTCCGCACGCGGAAGATTGACGCCATCGCCCCCTGGCCTTAGTTTCCGCGGCCATGACCGATACCGATCTTCAAAATGCGCTGAACCGCATCGCCGACGCCCTGGAGCGCCTTGCCCCGCCGCCGGCACCCGATAACGACCTTACCGTTGCCGACGCCTTCGTATGGCATGCCGACCGTGCCTGGCTGGAGCCTGTGCCCAAGGTGAACCGCGTGGAAATGGGGCTTCTCCGGGGGATCGAGTTGCAAGTCGAGCAGCTCATGGATAACACCATGCGCTTTGCCAAGGGACTGCCCGCCAACAATGCCCTTCTTTGGGGTGCGCGCGGCACGGGCAAAAGTTCGCTGGTCAAGGCCCTGCATGCGGAAATCAATGCGGAGCAACCGGGTGCGTTGCTGTTGGTGGAAATCCACCGTGAAGACATCCCGTCCCTGCCCGCCCTGCTGTCGGCTTTGCGGGCAAGCGGGCGCCGCGCCCTGATTTTCTGCGACGATCTGAGCTTCGATGCGGAAGACGCGACGTACAAATCGCTCAAGGCCGTGCTCGAAGGCGGGATCGAAGGCCGGCCGGAAAACGTGCTGTTCTACGCCACGTCCAACCGTCGCCACCTGATTTCACGCGACATGATCGAAAACGAACGCTCGACCGCCATCAATCCCGGCGAGGCCGTGGAAGAAAAGGTCTCCCTATCCGATCGGTTCGGTCTGTGGTTGGGCTTCCACAATGTGGATCAGCAAACCTATTTCGAAATCATCGAAGGTTATGCCAAGCGTTACGGCTTGGAAGGACCGGACATCGACCTGCGCCGCGAAGCCAACGAATGGGCTGTCACCCGTGGCTCGCGCTCGGGCCGCGTCGCCTGGCAATACATCCAGAATTTGGCGGGACGCCTGGGCAAGACACTCGATTAATCCCCCTTTCCATAAACGGAACCTTCAAATCTCCATCCCCTAAACTAGTAGACTGACCAAATATTCACGCCGTGGTATAAATGGCGGGTGCTTGAACAGGGGATGGGTGTCATCGTGGCAGAGGCTGACGATGTCGATTGGCGAACCAGCATCGCCAAATTGAAGAAAATGGCGCACGATGTGGACGGTCTGCCGCCTGCCGTGAAGCATATGATCGAACAAGCCTGGCTCGCTGCCGAACAGGGCCAGGAAGCCATGGCCAAAGAACTGCTTGCCCGTGCTAAAGCAAAAATCAAACCTGAAGCCTAGGTTCGCAGGAATTTCTGCGGATTGACCGCCCGTTTGTTTTTACGAAGCTCAAAGTGAAGCTGTGGCTCGCCGACCCCGCCTGTGTTTCCCACCGTCGCGATCTTCTGTCCCCGCCGCACGCGGTCGCCCTTGCTCACGGCTAATTTTTCCGTATGGGCATAGGCGGAAATCCAGCCATCGTCGTGTTTGATCAGAACCAGGTTTCCGAAACCGCGTAATTCATTCCCCACATAGGCCACCACGCCGTTTTCCGTCGCCAGGATGGGCGTGCCTCTGGGTGCTTTGATATTAATACCGTCGTTGCGTAGGCCGCTTTGCTTGACTCCGAATCGCGAAATCACCCGCCCCTGCACCGGCCAGAAAAAGCCCTGTCCGCTGCGTCTCGGCGGGCCGGGCATGACCTTTCGCGCGGTCTCTGTCACCTGCTTAGGACGGACCGGCGGCAGGGGCGTGGATGACGGTACAGACGTTGCCGCAGGCGCCGATGAAGTTCCCGGCTCCGGCCGGTGGGGGGCCGTCACCGACTGTAGGTTTCCCGTCGGGATCAGCAGGTTCTCGCCGACACGTATCGTAAAGGGCGGGCGGATGCCGTTGATGCGCGCCAGTTCGTTGGGCTCGACATCAAATTTCTGGGCGATGGCATAGACCGTTTCGCCCGCCGACACGGTATGCTGACGGCCGCGCGGCAGCACCAGACGCTGATTGACCTGCAGAATGAAAGGCGGCTCCAACCCGTTGGCTTCAATCAGTGCCCGCAGGCTGACCCGATGGCGGCGGGAAATAGCATAGAGCGTATCCCCCGGGCCGACCCGCACAGCGGAGGCACCGATAAATGTCAAATCCCCGCCCTCGCGGCGGCGGGCGTCCACATCTTTGGCGGCCTGTGGTACCTGCCGCGCAGACGGCGCAGACGCCTGCGACGATGACCGGGGCGGCCATTCAGCGGCCCCACAGGCGGCAAGGACGAATGTCAGCACGGCCATCAGGGCCATGCCGGCAATTCTGCGTCCTGTTATCTTGTTCACGCCCATGTTCGAACCGTACTCGATATCCCGATTTGCGCCTTACGCCGGCTGGGCCACGCCTTCGACCAACGGCACGAAGCGGACTTCGCCCATGTCTTCGATCTCTAACCCCAAAGGCCCCTTGTCGACCCGGTAAAGACGCTGTTCGCCGTCACTGCTTTGACTGCCGACGGGCACGACCATGATCCCGCCTTCGGCCAATTGCGACAGCAGCACGGGCGGAATGTCTTCCGCCGCCGCCGTGACGATGATCCGTTCGAACGGCGCCTGTTCGGGCCAGCCGAGCGAGCCGTCCCCCAAATGGGTCGTGATGTTGGTCAGACCGAAATGCCGGAACCGGCGCTCTGCCTCGTCCTTCAGGCCTTTGTGCCGCTCGATGGTGTAAAGCCTGCGACACAACAGAGACAGAATGACTGACTGGTACCCGCAGCCGGTGCCGACTTCCAGCACCTTGGTGCGGTCGGTGACTTCCAGGGCCTCGGTCATGCGCGCGACGACCCAGGGCTGGCTGATGGTCTGCTGATGACCGATAGGCAGCGCCAGATTGCGATAGGCCCTGTCGCGGAAGGCTTCCGCCAGAAAGGCCTCGCGCGGCACCCGGCCGATCGCTTCCAACACCCGCCCGTCACCAACGCCCAGGCGTCGCAGGCTTTCCAAAAGTTCCTCGCGGTCGACCTCCAGGGCGTCTTCCAACGCGGGTCGCTCCCGGTTCATGGAAAGACCTCACGCAGGCGGTCAAGCTCGCTTCCCGCCGTCAGGTCCAGCGTCAGGGGCGTTATCGAAATCACATTGCGCAGGCAGGCATCCAGGTCCGTGCCTTGCTGGAACTTTTCTTCGTCGCGCTGGATGCCGACCCAGTAATAGGCCTCGCCCCGGGGATCGCGGCCATCCTGAATCTCGCCGCCGATCTTGCGCCGTCCCTGGCGCGTGACCTCGATCCCTTCGACCGCGTCGGGACCGCAATCGGGCAGATTGATGTTCAGCAACACGGCCGGATCGAAGGCATAGTCCGAAAGCTGTTTCAGAACCTCTGGCACCCAGCGTTCCGACGTCTCCCAGATCACATTGCGGTTGTCGTCGTATTCCTGGGAAAAGGCGATGGACGGAATGCCCAACAGGGCCCCTTCCATGGCCGCCGCGACGGTGCCTGAATAATGCACGTCCTCGCCCAGATTGGCGCCCCGGTTGACCCCGGAAATGACGATGTCGGGCCGGACCTTTGCCATCACCCGGTTAACGCCCAACAGCACGCTGTCGGTCGGCGTGCCGTCCACGGCATAACGCCCATCGGACACGTTGCGAATCCGCAACGGGCGCCGTAGGGTCAGGGAATGGCTGGTGGCGGATTGTTCCGTTTCGGGGGCCACGACCCAGACTTCACGGGCCAGGGCCTTGACGGCATGTTCCAAAATCTTGATGCCCGGCGCATGGACGCCGTCGTCGTTGGATATGAGCACCCGGGCCTGGCTCAGATCGATGCGGCGGCTGGTCATGCTTTTTTGATGACCTCAAGCCCGCCCATATAGGGCCTGAGAACCTCGGGCACGATGATCGATCCATCTTCCTGCTGATAATTCTCCAGCACGCCGATCATGGCCCGTCCCACGGCCACGCCGGAACCGTTCAGGGTATGCACGAAACGCGTGCCCTTCTCGCCCTTGACGCGGCAGCGCGCCTTCATGCGCCGGGCCTGGAAATCGCCGCAGTTGGAACAGCTGGAAATCTCCCGGTACTTGGCCTGCCCCGGCAACCAGATTTCGATGTCATAGGTCTTGCGCGCCCCGAAGCCCATATCGCCGGTCGACAAAACCACCACCCGATACGGCAGGCCCAGTTTCTGCAGCACCGTTTCGGCGCAACCGGTCATGCGCTCCAGTTCCTCGTCCGAGGTTTCGGGCGCCGAAATGGTCACCATCTCGACCTTTTTGAACTGGTGCTGGCGGATCATGCCGCGCGTGTCCTTGCCGGCGGCCCCCGCTTCCGATCGGAAACAATCGGTCAGTGCGGCAAATCGGAACGGCAGTTGATCATCATCGACGATCTCGCCCGCGACCAGATTGGTCAGGGGAACTTCGGCCGTCGGGATCATCCAATAGCCTGTTTCCGTTCGGAACAGATCGTCGGCGAACTTGGGCAGTTGGCCCGTGCCGTACATGGCGGCGTCATTGACCAGGGTCGGGGGTGCCACCTCGGTCAGGCCGTGTTCGTTGACGTGCAGGTCCAGCATGAAATTGGCGATGGCCCGTTCCAGGCGCGCCAATCCGCCGGACAAAACGACGAAACGCGATCCGGCCAGCTTGGCCGCGTTCTCGAAATCCATGAAGCCCAGGCCTTCACCCAGGTCGACGTGGTCCTTGGGCTCGAAACTGAAATCCCCGGGCTCTCCCCAGGTGCGGATTTCGACATTGGCGCTTTCGTCCGCACCCTCGGGCACGTCGGCCGCCGGCAGGTTGGGAATGCCCGAAAGGGCTTCTTCCAGAACCTTTTCGGCGTCCCGTGCCTCGGCTTCGGCTGCCGCCTGGGCATCCTTGGATTCGGAAACCTTGGCCAGAATGTCCGACGCGTCCTCGCCCTTCGATTTGGCGATGCCGATCTGTTTGGACAGAGCGTTGCGTTCGGTCTGAATTTCCTGCGCGCGCGTTTCCGCCGCGCGGCGTTTCTTGTCCAGTTCCAGCAAGCCCTCGGCAGCCCCCGGAAGGCCCCGGCGGGCAAGCCCCGCGTCGAAAGCATCGGGGTTTTCACGGATCCATTTGATGTCGAACATCGCTGTCTCTTCGGGGTGTTATTGACCAATTCGGCAGAGCCGATACGGATGCCGGACGGCACCTAGCCCTTTCGCGCACTTATAGGCGGGCATGCCCGCCCCGTCCAGGGTCAGCGGGGCGTTAAAGGCCGATCAGGCCTGGGGAACTTGCGGGCGGAAACCGGCAGGACGGATCAGGGGCCCCGGTCGTCATCGTCCGGGGGTGAACCCGCGGTCGATTGCGCCTGTTCGGGCTCATCATCGTCGTCGTCGAAGTCGTCGTCTTCGGCATCCGGGTCTTCGCCGCGTTTCTTTTCAACGATGCGCGCCGCAAAAATCGAGAACTCGTAGAGCAGGATCGTCGGCACGGCCAATCCGATCTGACTGATCACATCGGGCGGCGTCAGGATCGCGGCGGCGACAAAGGCGATGACGATCGCGTACTTACGTTTGGCGCGAAGCCCCTTGGATGAAACCACGCCAAAGCGCGCCAGCAAGGTGATCACCACCGGCAGTTCGAAACACAGGCCGAAGGCAAAGATCAGCTGCATGACCAGCGACAGATACTGGTCGACCTTGGCTTCAAGTTGAATGGGAAGAGATCCGTCAATACCGGCGGATTCAAAGCCCAGGAAGAACTTCCAGGCCATGGGGAAAATAAGGTAGTAGACCAGCGCGCCGCCCATGAAGAACAGGATCGGCGTGGCGATCAAAAACGGCGCCAGCGTGCGTTTTTCATGCTTGTACAGCCCCGGCGCGACAAAGCTCCAGAACTGCATGGCAATGAACGGGAATCCAATAAACAGGGCGGCGAAGAACGACACCTTCAAATAGGTGAAGAAGGCCTCGTGCAGGGCCGTGTAGATCAGCCGGCGCTGACCACCGCCACGTTCATCCAGGATGTCGGCCAGCGGCTGCACCAGGAACGCATAGATATGTTCCGAAAAACCGTACGCGACAAAAAACAAAAAGATCAGCGCGATGAAGCTGTAGATCAGGCGCTGACGCAACTCGATCAGATGCTCCATCAGCGGCATCTTGGTTTCGTCGCCGGTGTAACCTTCGGGCGGCTCGCCGTCAAAATCGTCGCGGGTCGTATCGGACATAACGGGCGCCTAGCCTTTCGCCGTGTCGGCGGCGGGTGCGGCTGCCGCCGGTTGAGCCTCGGTCACCGGCTCGGCCGGCGGGCTTGGCGGTTCGGCGCTGACATGCCCGCCCGCATCGCCACCCGCATTCGGACGCGTGGCTTCGATCGAGGCATCCTTCGCTTCCGTCATGGTGTCACGCACGGACGTATCCAAATCGGCGGCTTTTTCGATCTCGCCGTCGGGATCAAGGTTGTCCTTGATCTCACTGGTCACGTCGTAATGTGCGATTTTATTGGCTTCGCGCCGGATATCGTCAAGGTCCGCCTCGCGCGCGACTTCGTCCAACCCGGCCTGAAAATCACCGGCCATGGACCGCAGCTTGCGGATCACCTGCGTCACCGTGCGCACGGCACGCGGCAAATCCTTGGGCCCGATCACGATGATCGCAAGGATGGCGACAATAAACAGTTCCTGCCAGCCGATGTCGAACATGGCGGATCGAAGCTCCGTTAGGCTCAAGCCTTTTCAGATGAACGGGCGGGTCCCAATTCCAAGGAACACACAGCCCGCATTGGTTAGCTGGCGGCCTTGTCCTTCTCCGCCGTAGCGGTATCGGCCGGTTGCGCGGCCTTGTCGGCGTCGATTGATTTGCGCTCGGCCGTTTCGTCGGTGGTGGCTTCGTCGTCCTCTTTCATGCTTTTCTTGAACGATTTCAGACCTTTACCGAAATCCCCCATAAGCCGCGAGATTTTGCCGCCGCCGCCGAACAAAACTAGGACAACGACCAGGACAACCAGCCAGTGCCAGATGCTGAATGTACCCATTTTCTGCTTTCTCTTTATGGTTCTTACAAATTGGGAGGTCGGATGATGGCAGATACGAATTCGTGCTGCAATGCCCCCAGCCAGCCCCCCTGACCGGGATAGATGTAAGGGAATCCCGTGTTCATGCAAGGCTTTTCGGCCCCGAAGGCGGAATAAGTCTATATGAGGTTTTTGTTTGCCCCGAAGGCGGGCAATTCCCTATCCCGCCGATTGCAGGCCGTCGTCCGGATCAAGGGCATCCACGGCGTCGTCTTCGGTGATGTCGGCACCGCCCGGCGGCGGCGCGCCGTCCTCGGATTCTTCTTCCGTATCCACGCCGGCTCCATCCTCGCCCAGCGCGCCATGGGCGCGGTAGACGTTCAGCGCCGGGCCCGCTTCCAGCAGCCCCATGGCCTTCAGCTCCTTAACGCCCGGCAGATCGCGCAGGGTCTCAAGCCCGAAGTGATCCAGGAAACCATCCGTCGTGCCCCAGGTCAGCGGCCGTCCCGGCGCGTCCTTGCGCCCGCGCGGCTTGATCCAGCCTTCTTCAAGCAGAATGTCCATGGTCCCGCGGCTCAATGACACGCCGCGGATTTCCTCGATCTCAGAACGGGTGATCGGCTGGTGGTAGGCAATGATGGACAGCGTTTCGATGGCTGCCCGTGACAGCTTGCGCGTCACCTCGATGTGCTTGGTCATCAGCGCCGCCAGGTCCTCCGCCGTGCGGAAGGCCCAGGATCCGTTGATCCGCACCAGGTTCACGCCGCGCCCGGCGTACTGATCCTGCAATTCAGCGATCAACGCCTTGAGTTCCGCATCCTCGGGCAGGCGGTTCGCCAGAACGCGCTCGGTCACGGGCTTGTCGGAGGCAAACAGAATGGCCTCCAACAGACGCAGGTGATCGCGGTTGACGTCGTCGCTCATGGCTTATGGCTCCCCGGCGTCGCCGTCGCCCGAGGACACGACACGCGGGCCGGTGTCCTCTGCGCTGTCGGCGCGGGATCTCAGAAAAATGGGGCCGAAGGTATCGGTCTGACGAATGTTCACTTTGCCTTCCTTGGCGAGTTCCAGACTGGCGGCGAAGGTCGATGCCACCGCCGAGCGGCCGAACAGCCCGCCCCGGAGTTCCTCGGGCAGATAGCTCCACAGAGACTGCCAATCAGGGGTCCGGCCGAGCAGACGGCGCAGACGCTTGAGCGCGTCCTCGACCGTATAAACCTCGAACGGCTCGATATGCAACGTCCGGTCGCCCTTGTTGCCCCGGCGGCGCTGGCGGGCATAGGCCTGCAACAGTTCGAACAGGGTGACTTCAAGGACTTCCTCGGTCTCGACCGGATGCTTTTCCGGCTCGCCCCGGGCAAAGAAATCACGCCCCAGTTGCGGGCGGTCCATCAGCAATTGACCGGAATTCTGCATGGCTTCCAGGCGCTGCATCTGGAACGCCAGGGCCGCCGCCATTTCCTCGCCCGTGGGCTCGTCCTCGCCGCCCAAATCGGGCAGCAGCAGGCGCGATTTCATATAGGCAAGCCAAGCCGCCATGACCAAATAGTCGGCGGCGATCTCCAGGTTGCGCTTTTGCGCTTCCATGATGAATTTCAGGTACTGGTCGGCCAGGGCCAGGATGGAAATCTGCGTGATGTCGAGCTTCTGATCCCGGGCCAGGGACAGCAAAACGTCCAACGGGCCTTCATAGCCGTCGAGATCGACCATGAAGATGACCTCGCGGTGGACCGTCGGAGTTTCCGGGCTGTCGAAATCGTCGCTCATGGGATTCCTTGCAATGGGGCCTTGTACAGAGCGGCCCGACCTGGGGTGGCGATCAACGGCCACCCCCGCTTTTAGGCGAGTCCGAGGGCCGAGAACAGGAGATTCATCAAGTTCGATGCCGGAATCCCGACCAGCCACCAGAACACATTCAGGTCCATGCCGATCTGATCACCGATCAGCGGTAGAACGAACACACCCGCCAGGATAATCAGGATTCCCACCCGTTCCAACCGGGCAAGGGGCCGGGCCAGGAAATTCGGGAGGATCCCCACGGCCACGCGCCCGCCGTCCAAGGGCGGGACCGGCAGCATGTTGAACACGGCAAGGATCAGGTTGATCCAGACGGAATTGACCAGATTGCGCGCCGTCCATTGCGCAGCTTCGGCCGGCAGAACGGACAGACCGGTCAACGCAACGGCGGACAACCCCGCCAGGATCAGGTTCGCCCCCGGCCCAGCGGCGGCAACCAGGATCATGTCGCGGCGCGGGCTATTCAGGCGCGCGAAGTTGACGGGAACCGGCTTGGCAAACCCGAACATGAAGCGCCCGCCGGACCCCAGCAGCAACATCGCCGGCAGCAAGATCGTGCCGAACGGATCGATGTGCTTCAGCGGATTGAAGGTCACCCGCCCCTGATTCTTGGCGGTGTCGTCGCCCAACAAATTGGCGACGAACCCATGTGCGGCTTCGTGAAAAGTGACGGCCAGCAGCACGGGCACGATCCAGATCGAGATCGTATAAGCCAGCCCGGCAATGTCGAAACCGTCCATCATGTATCTGTCTCTGCCCCAACAGCGGCGCGGCGTACTTTCTCCGCCCCGGCGAACCGCGCCTGCGCGTCCTCGGTCATGATATGGGCAGCCTCGGCCACGGGCGCCATCTCGGCCATGTCTCCGTTGCAATGCAAGACCACGTCGCAGCCGGCGGCAAGCGCCCTTTCCGTGCGTTCCGCGAAGCCGCCCGACAGGGCATGCATGGAAAGGTCGTCGGAAATCAGCAATCCGTCGAACCCGATATCGCCGCGAATGACATCGCGTACGACCGTTTCTGAAAACGTCGCGCAATTGTCCGCATCGACGGCGGTATAGACCACATGGGCCGTCATGGCCCAAGGCGCCGTATTAAGCATGCGGAACGGCGCGAAATCCGTTGCCTGCAAAGTGGGAACGTCTGTTTCGACCACCGGCAGGGCCTTGTGGCTGTCCACCAGGGCGCGGCCATGACCCGGGATATGCTTGATCACGGGGGACACGCCGCCCGCGTGCAGGCCGTCGATGATCACTGCGCCCAGGGCCGCGACGGCATTCGGTTCCGTGCCCAGCGCGCGGTCGCCGATGATTGGGTCCGCCCCCGCCTGCGGCAGGTCCAACACGGGCCAGCAATCGACGGTGATGCCCAGATCCGCCAAATCGTGGGCGATGGCGGCGGCATTCTCGGCCAGATCTGCCTTCGCCTGTGCCGTATCTTCGCCAAAAGCCGCCGCGAATTGGGATGCGGGCGGGTATTCGGGCCAATGAGGCGGGCCCAGGCGTTGAACGCGCCCGCCTTCCTGGTCGATCAGCACCGGCGCGAAATCATCGCCGACCGTGGCACGCAGTTCGTCGACCAGGGCACGGACCTGATCCGGGCTTTCCACGTTGCGGGCGAACAGAATGAAACCCAGGGGATTGGTTTCGGCGAAAAAGCGTTTTTCCGCATCGCTCAGGCGTGGGCCGGCGCAACCGAAGATCGCGGCCCTGGCCGGGCCTGCGGAGCGATCCGTCATTTGCCGGGGGCCACCACCAGGCAGCCCTGCCCGCGTTTGGACAAGGTCGAACAAACGGCGCGGGCCTTGGCCTTCTCCCCGGCCGGGCCCAGGCGGATGCGGTAGAACACGCCCTTCGCCCCCAAATCGGCGCGCACCACGTTGACGGACATGCTGCCCAACACGTCGGTATGTTTTTTCTTCAAACGCTCACCCTCGGCCTTGGCCGCCGTGGCCGAACGCGAGGCCGCCAATTGCACCTGCCAGTTTGAATCCACCGCCACCTTCGGCGCGGCGGGCGGCGGCGGGGCGGCCTTGGCCGTTTCCTTGGGCGCGGCCGATGACGGTTCCTGGACCGCCGGGGCCGACGCTGTTTGTTGCGCTTTGGGAACCAGCGGCAGGGGACCTGATCCGGCTGTAGGTGCCGCCTGGGCCGGTGCAGCCGGCGGCGGGGCCGGTTGCGGCGGCGGCGACTTGGCCACGGTGGTCGGCGGCGGCGGTGCCACAGTCTTTGGGGCCGTTTTTTGGGGCGTGATTTGCTGGGCTGTCACCGTTTGCGGGGCGGTCGGCTTCGGTGCCGGAGCCGGAGCCGACGGCAATAAGGATTCGGACGCTTCCGTGGTTTTGGCAGCGGACGGGGCAGCCGGCATGGATGCGGTGGGTCCGCCCGCTGTTGCATTAGAAGCCGCGGGGCCGGACGCAACCGGATTGGGCGTGGCCTGCGGCGGCGTTTTCGGCTGTTCCGGCGGCGGCAGCAGGTTTTCGACCCGGCCGGTCGGCTCCTCGCCCTGCATGCGCTTGTTGATGTCGTAATCGCGGAACGGAATTTCCTGCCCGCCCGGGTTTTTCGGGCGAACCTTGATCGGCCCCTGGGCGGCATGAACCACGGGCACCTGATCGCCGTTGTCGCCGCTTAGGCCTGCAAGACGGTCACCGAACAGAAAGCCGCCCAGACCGGCCGCGGTGACCAGCACCATGACCAGCAGCAGCCAGACCGTGGTCGGAATACCCCGCCGTCGCTTGGGCTCGGGTTCGAACTCCAGGGCGTCGGAGGCTGAAACACGGATGTCGCTTTTGGGCCGGCGGGCCATGTGTCGATCCCTCGAAACTTGCTTCTCGTGGCGCGGTCCGTTCAGGACGTCCGCGAATGTAGATCAAACAGACGGCGATGCTCTTCGCCGGCATAACGGTCGGTCATGCCGGCAATGAAATCGCACAATTGCCGCGCCGTTTCCTGGCTTTCCGGGCCCTTGGCCTTTGCCCGCCATTCCGTCGGCAGGCATTCGGGCTCGCGGATCAGCAGGCTAAACAGGTCTTTCACGACGCGACGCGCCTTGCTGGTCATACGGTTGAGCTTGTAGTGCCGGTACATGTTGTCGAACAAGAACTTCTTCAACGCGGCATCCCATTCGCGCATATCGTCGGAAAATCCCACCACCGGGCGGCCCAGGTTCCGCACGGCATCGGGGCTTTCGGGGGCACCATCCGCAAGACGGCGTTTCGTTTCTTCGATCACGTCGCCGACCATGTCGCCGATCATGCGCCGGACGGCTTCGTGAATCAGACGCGATTCGTCCAGATCGGGCATATCGCGGCGGGCTTCGAAGAAGATTTTCCCGACCAGAGGCACATCGGCCAGATCATCGATGGTGAACAGACCGGCACGCAGGCCGTCGTCGATGTCGTGGTTGTTATAGGCGATGTCGTCGGCGATGGCGGCGACCTGGGCCTCGGCCCCGGCATAGGTATGGAGTTCCAAATCCTGCCGTTCCTGATAATCGGCGATCGCGCGCGGCAGCGGCAGATTGCCCGAATTGACCAGCGGGCCGTTGTGCTTGACCACGCCTTCCAGGGTTTCCCAGGTCAGGTTCAGACCGTCATGGCCGGGATAGCGTTCTTCCAGCTTGGTCACCACATGCAGGGACTGCGCGTTGTGATCGAACCCGCCGTAGGGCTCCATGACCTCTTTCAAGGCGTCCTCCCCGGCATGGCCGAACGGCGGATGACCCAGGTCGTGGGCCAGGGCCAGGGCTTCGCCCAGATCTTCGTTCAAATGCAGATAGCGACAGATGGAGCGCGCGATCTGCGAGACCTCCAACGAATGGGTCAGGCGCGTGCGGAAAAAATCGCCCTCGTGATTGACGAACACCTGCGTCTTATAGGCCAGCCTGCGAAACGCCACGGAATGAATGATGCGGTCACGGTCGCGCTGATAACAGCCGCGGGTGGCACTTTCGGCCTCGGGGTGCAGACGCCCGCGCGAGGCCTCGGACCGGCAGGCGAAAGGCGCCAGCGGAAAGGCTGAATCAAGCGAACGTGTCAGGGTATCGATTGTGTCCTCCTTTGGAACAGCGCAACAGTCGCCAATTCCGCAGCATGGAATAACGATGGACTTCAGGCAGGCGAGATTATAACCCGAAGGCCGGAGGTCAACCCATGCTTGAGATCAAAAGATTATCCCTGGACGACGCGCGCCTGCTTATCCGCGGCGCCCAACGCCGAGCCAAGGCCATCAAGGTCCCCATGGTTATCGCCGTGACGGACGAATCGGGCCACCTGATCGCGTTTGAGCGCATGGACGGCGGCAAGATTCTCAGCACTACTCTGGCCTTCGACAAGGCCATGACGGCAGCCGTGTCCCGCAAGGCAACCCACGAATACAACGAGGCCGCGATCCCGGGGCAATTGACCTTCGGCATCCAGACATCGCTGGACGGCCGGTTCTGCATCGTCGGCGGTGGCCGGCCCATCGTGATCGGCCAGGACGTGGTCGGCGGCATCGGTATTTCCGGCGGCGCGCCCGAGCAGGACATGGACGTCGCCCAGGCAGGCATCGACCATTTCATGAAATCCCGGGCACCCAAGAAAGCCACCGCCCGCCCCCGGAAAAAATGAAGGCAGCCCCTGAAACTCCCATCATTGAATTTCCGCCCCAGGCAGCATAGATTCAGGGCAACCCTATCCACCGTTGAATTTAAGGATATTCGCCATGCCGGACGGCACGCAATTGGCACCCGACGAAGGTATTCTGATTTCCGACAGCGCCGCCAAGCGCATCGGCCAGTTGAAGGAAATGGACGGCAATCCGGACCTGATGCTCCGCATCGCGGTTTCGGCGGGCGGTTGTTCGGGCTTTTCCTATGGCTTCGATCTGGATTCCACCATCAATGACGACGACCTTCTGTTCGAAAAGGCCGGAATCAAGGTCGTGGTCGATGAAACCTCGCTGGACCTGCTCAAGGGCTCGGAACTGGACTTCAAGGAAGACCTGATCGGGTCGTACTTTCAGATGACCAACCCCAACGCCAACGTGACCTGCGGCTGCGGAAGTTCATTCGGGGTTTAGCTGCCCGCCACGTTTCGTGTTACCAGAAAGGCCCGCGCCGTGCTGCGGGCCTTTTGCTGTTTGGAGTGCTTGAGCCTTGAAGATTGCTACCTGGAACGTCAATTCGGTGAAGGCCCGCCTGCCACGGGTGCAGGAATGGCTGGCCGATTTTCAGCCCGACGTGGCGCTGCTGCAGGAACTGAAATGCGTGGAAGAAGCCTTTCCCCGCATGGAAATCGAAGACCTGGGCTACAACGTCGCCGTCTCGGGCCAGAAAACCTACAACGGCGTGGCGATCCTGTCGAAGCACCCGATGGATGTGGAACTGACGGCCCTGCCCGGCGACGACGGCGATGAACAGGCGCGCTATATCGAAGCCGTGATCAACGGCGGCGAACGGCCCGTGCGCGTTGCCTCCATTTATCTGCCCAACGGCAATCCGACACGCAACGACGACGGCAGTGACCACGATAAATTCACCTACAAGCTGGGCTGGATGGACCGGCTGGTCACCCATGCCAAGGAGTTGCTCAAGACCGATGACGCCTTCGTGCTGGCCGGGGACTACAACATCTGCCCGACGGATGCCGACGTCTATTCGCCCGAGAAATTCGCCGATGACGCGCTCTGCCGCCCGGAAAGCCGCGCCCGGTTTCGTACGCTGCTGAACCTGGGTTTGACCGAGGCCTTCACCGCCCTGAACCCGGGCGTGCATCAATACAGCTATTGGGATTACACCGGCGGTGCCTGGCAGAAAGACAATGGCCTGCGCATCGACCATCACTTGCTGTCACCCCAGGCCGCCGACCGGCTGATCGCCTGTGACATCGACAAGACGCCGCGCGGCAAGGAAAAACCGTCGGATCACACACCGGTGTGGATTGAGTTGGCGGACTGACCTGCCGCAAACGCCCCTTATCGGTCCATAAGAATTTCCCGTTTGTTTTAGATACGCCTCCGCCCCTAGCCTATCCCCCGTCTTGGGAAAGGAGGCTTAGGTCATGGCCGATCATTTGACAGGCGGCTGCCTATGCGGGCGATGCCGCTATGAAATCACCAAGCCCGTCACGGCGACCCATTGCCTGTGCGAAAGCTGCCGACGGGCATCGGGCGGAACGTTGGTGACCTGGGTCACGGTGCCCCAAGGTGGGTTTCGGTGGACCGGTCAGCCCCCGGCGTTCCATGCCTCGAGCCCCAAGGTCAAACGCGGGTTCTGCCCCGACTGCGGCACCAGTTTAAGCTTCCAGCACGAAGACGAGGATGTGGACATCGACGTGACCGCGGCCTCGTTGGACGATCCGGAAGCCGTCGCCCCCTACGACCACATATGGGCCAAGGACAAACTCTCCTGGAGCCCGCTGGCACCGGACCTGCCCGTTCTTCAGGGCAGCCACCGCCACGACGGCGGTGCGGCCGGGAACTAACCCTTCAGCGTCTTGCAGGGCTTATAGCGGAAGCATCCCGCTACATGGTCGTTCACCAGCCCGGCAGCCTGCATATAGGCATAGACGATGGTCGAGCCGACGAAGGTGAACCCGCGCTTCTTCAAGTCTTTCGAGAGCCTGTCGGAGATCTCGGTCGTCGCCGGCACGTCCTTCATGGTCTGGCGTTTGCCGTCGACCGGCTTGCCGCCGACAAAGGCCCAAACATAGGCGTCGAACGATCCGAATTCCTGTTGGACTTTCAGGAACGCCCGGGCGTTCTTGCGCACGCCGAAAACCTTCAGCCGATTGCGGACGATGCCTGGGTCGGTGAGGATCTTTTCCAACTGGAGGTCGGTCAATTTTGCGCATTTAACAGGATTAAAATTTTTAAATATTTTTATATAGTTATTGCGCTTTTTTAAGATCGTTTCCCAACTTAATCCGGCCTGTGCACCTTCCAGGCAAATCATCTCGAAATGATGGCGGTCGTCATGGGCCGGCACCCCCCATTCGCCATCGTGGTAGGCCTCGTAAAAGGCTTTCCCCTGCCCCACCCAGGAACAGCGTTTTTTCCCGTCCTCACCCGTCACCGTCATTGCCTTTTCTCCATCATTTTCGCGAACGTGAATTCGTATTCAAACCTACGTGAAGTGCTTTGTGCGGCTCTTCGAATATGCAAATGTCTCGCATCAACATGGACAGGGAGGACCTGAAAAATGCCACGCCTTCTCTCTAAGACCATCACACATGTTTTGGCCGGCGCCGTTGTCGCCGGCTGCGCCTTTTTCGCCCAACCGGCCAAGGATGCCGGGGCGGCGGAAATCAAATGGTACGGTCAGGCCGCTTTCCGCATCAAAACATCCGGCGGCAAGGTGATCTTGATCGATCCCTTCATCACCAAAAACCCCAAGACGCCCGACGCCGACAAGGACCTTTCCAAAATCGGCAAGGTCGACCTGATCCTGGTCACCCACGGTCACGGCGACCATCTGGGCGACACGGGCAAACTGGCGGAAATGAACCCGGACGCCAAAGTGGGCGTCAACGCCGACATGGGCCACACGCTGCGTATTCTCGGCATCGTCGATAAGAAACAGCTGGTGCGGTTCAACAAATCCGGGCCGATCAATCCCATCGGCAAGGACATCACCGTCACCATGACCCATGCCGAACATTCGTCGGAAATCGTCCATAAGAAGGACGGGGTCGAAGGCATTTATCCGGGCGGCGAGCCTGCGGGCTACGTCATCCGGCTGGAAGACGGCTATACCATCTATCACACGGGTGACAGCGGCGTGTTCAAGGACATGGAACTGATCCACGACCTGTATAAGCCCGACCTGGTGCTGATCTGCATCGGCGGCTGGTTCACCATGGACCCGGGCCACGCGGCCTATGCCGTCAACAAGTTCCTGAAGCCCGCAACCGTCATGCCCATGCACTACGGCACGTTCAAGCCGCTTAAGGGCACGCCGGCACAGTTCAAGGAACACCTGGATAAAATGGGCGACAAGTCCAACGTCGTGGTCATGAACCCGGGCGATGAAATGACGTTCGGCAAGTAATTTCGAGCATTGCCGAAAATTATCTAAAATCAAGGAAATTGGCGCTGCCAGTTTCCTTGATTTTTTAATGTCTTGAGGAAAAACAGACATGCAATTTGCCGCCCGAACCACGCTAGGCCTGCTTCTTGCGCTCATCACGTTGTTCTCCGCGCCGCTTTCAATGGCCGAGACCGTAACAAAAGAAGACTTGGCACCGGGCACTCTGCTGAATCGCTATTCCGGCCTCGCCGGCACTTGGTGGCTGGATACCAAATGTCGCATTCTCACCGACGATCAAAAGCGAGAACTCGCCTGGCATATTTCTGAAATCAGCCGGGCCATCGCCAATCAAACGGGCAAACGGCGCACTCTCGATGCGCTGCAGAAAACAGCAAAACAATACGTCGACGAAAAATTTCCGGACTGCCCGCCCAATTCCCGCTCGCTCGTCATCGAAGGATTCGAACGCGCGCAGACCATGACCAAAGAATTGACCGGCCAGAGCTACGATCCAGAAACTTCCGACCGCAAACGCAATCTTCAAACCTTTGCCCTTATCGCGTGGTGGTACCATGGCGTCGAAGGCAAATGTCGGCATATGGACGATGCCCCCGAAAACATCAGACAGAAGGCCAGCGAGGCCTGGAACGACGTCTTCATTATGATGGTTACGAAGGAAAAGCTGCCGCAGGCCAATAGCGTCGTCGCCATGGTCAATGAGAAAATCAAATCGGCCCCGGACCTGACCTGCAACGACAAGACGAAAATTATGGTCCGGCGTAGCGTGGAAGAGATGTTCGTTCTGCAGACCAGCTTGAAAAACAAATATCCGCAATAACCCGCTACAGTCGCACGAATGCGGCCGCCGGAGTGTCGCCCCGTCATTCCCCCGCATAATCGGCCAACAGGCAGACACTATCTTCGAACGGCACCTTGCGACGCCGAAACCTGATGTCCTCAACCACTTTCGGTTTGCGGATGCGGTCCATCCGGAAATACCGGAAATCTTCCCGCGCGGGATCATAGGCCACCATGTACCAAACCGGCGGGCGGACCAGCAGCGCCTGCGGTTCGACCTCGCGCGCGGTGGCGGCCCCGTTGCGGTCGACATAATCGAAACACATCGGGCGCAAGCCGATGAAGCTGCGCTCGAACGCGGGCAACAAATCCGGCGTGACCTCGCCCATGGACTCGCGCAGCCGCGGCCAGGCCGCCGGCCCCACATAAAGACGCCGGAGAATTTCACGCAGATCGCGCACCCGGTCGTGCGGCAAGGCTTTCTCGACCTTGGCCAGTCCGGCATCGGCCAGCTGGCCGAACGGCAGGGTACCCGCCGCGCGCATGACCGACACGCTGATCAGAAGGGCAAAGACCTCGTCCGCGTTCAGCTTCGCAGTCAGTTGCACCGACGCCGGATCAAGGACCAGTCCCCCACCCCTGCCCGGCTCTGAATCGATCACGAAGCCCTGGTCACGCAACGCAGCGATGTCGCGCAGCACCGTACGCCGCGAAACCTGGGCCACGTGGGCCAGTTCGTCGATGCTGACATGCCCGCTGCGGCGCAGATGCCGCACAAGCGCGTCTTGCCGGGCGCGAATGTTCATGCGCACAGATTAGCATTTTTGGTGTCAAAATTTGGCATCAAACAGAATTAGCGTCCCGCCGACATTGAAAAGGAGATGCCGCCAATGTTCGTGGTAACGCTTAAATTTTCCGACAACAAAGCCAAGGCGGAACAGTTCGTCGCCGGTCATAAGGAATGGATTCAGAAAGGTTTCGACGAAGATGTGTTTCTGCTGGTCGGCAGTTTGCAGCCCGACCTGGGCGGCGGGATCGTCGCCCATAACACATCCCGCTCTGACCTTCAGATGCGCGTGGACGCGGACCCGTTCGTCGCCGAAGGGATCGTGACCGCCGAAATATTGGAGATCACACCCGCCCGGACGGATACCCGTCTGGATTTCATCGCTGCCTGAACGGCGTTATCGCCAGGGGCGCCGGGGCTGTGCCCGCTCTTGAACACCACCCTCCATGGCTTCAAGCGCGGCGATGCGGTCGGCCAGGGGCGGATGGCTGGAAAACATCGCCTGCATGCGTCCCGCACTGATGGCAAAGGCCTTCATATCATCGGGCATGGGCGGCGCGTCATGGGCCGATTGCAGGGCCTTCAGGGCATTGATCATGTTGCGCCGGCCGGCAAGTTCGGCCCCGCCGCGGTCAGCACGAAATTCGCGCCAGCGGGAAAACCACATGACGATCATCATGGCGGCGATGCCGAACACGAATTCGGCGATCATGGAAACGATCCAGAACGCCGGGCCGTGGCCGCGCTGGACCCGGAACACCAGGCGGTCGACCAGAAAGCCGACGATGCGCGAGAGAAAGATGACGAAGGTGTTCACCACGCCCTGGATCAAGGTCAGGGTCACCATGTCGCCATTGGCCACATGGGCAACCTCATGGCCCAGCACGGCCTCGACCTCCTTACGGTCCATGGTGGTGAGCAAGCCGGTCGAAACGGCAACCAGGGCGTCGTTCTTGTTCCAGCCCGTGGCGAAGGCATTGGGCGAAGCGTGATCGAAGATGCCGATCTCGGGCATGCCGATACCCGCCTGTTTGGCCTGCTGTTTGACCGTATCGACCAGCCATTTTTCCGTATGGTTGGCGGGCTGTGTGAGGATTTTCACGCCCATCCCGGCCTTGGCCATGGTCTTGGACAGGAACAGGGAGATCAGCGCCCCGGAAAACCCGATCACGGCGGAATAGACGACCAGAGCGTTGATGTTCAGATCAACGCCGTTTGCCTGCAACAGGCTTTCGAAGCCGAGCAACCGGAAAGTCAGGCTGATCAGGGCGACAATCGCCAGATTGGTCCCAAGGAACAACAATATCCGAAGCATGTCCGCAATCTCTCCTGCACATGGGGGCCACCAAGGCACCCCGCAATTTGCGAATATGTAGGCTGACGGATCAGTCCTGCAAGGGACCGAGATATGAAATTAATACGGGATCAATCGGTCAACGTCGCGGCATAGGCGCGCCAGCCGCCATAGCCGGAAATGTCCTTGTGTTCGGCTTCGGCCTTGTCGCGGGGATAGAGGATTCCATCGACCACGCGCCCGTCCGCCAACGTCACCGGACCGCAATACAGGTTCGGCGGCTCGCCTTCTTCGACCCGCCGCCAGATTTCGTCGCTCATGTCGTAAATCTCGCCGGGAACGGAAATGCCGCCTTCTGCCACCTCGAACATACCCGGATGGCGGTCGCCGATGGAATAGATGCGGTATTTTGGTGCCGTGCGGGTTTCTTCCACGAACCTCGCCCCATCCAAATTATGATGCAGCGCCAGGCCCCGCATCAGGGTGCCGTTGACGAACAAAACCTTCGTCATGCGGCGACCTGTCCTTTGCGCCCGTCCGTACAGCCGACAATCATGCGCAGCATGCGCCGGGGCTCGGTATAGTCATCGACCGCGCAATGCATGGATGAGCGATTATCGACACCGACCAGGCTGTTCAGGGTCCATTTGTGGCGGTACTGGAATTCAGGCTTCAGGGCATGTTCGAACAGTTCGGCCAAAAGGTCGTCGCTTTCAGCCTGTTCCAGTTCGTTGATACGCATGGAATAGCCCGGATTGACATACAGGATCGGCACGCCGGTCTTGGGGTGCGGGCGGACGACGGGATGGATCACGTCCGGATGGGCGGCCTGTTGTTCCGGCGTCAGGGTCGGCGTCGCACCCTGGGTGTTCCAACCCCAGCGATGGGTGCAGGTCAGGCCGTCCAGCCGCGCCTTGGTCTTGTCCGGCAGGGTCGCATAGGCCGTGCGCATGTTGGCGACCATGGTATCGCCCCCCGTGGACGGCAGATGCGTGGAATACAGGAAGATCGCATCCGACGGATTGACCTCGTAGGACAGGTCCGAGTGCCAGAACGCCCCCGCCGGCTTGGGCGTGGTGCGGCTTTCCGCCGTGCCCATGTTCTTGGCGATGATCGAAACTTCGAACCCGTCCGGATGGTGATACTGGTTCAGGATATGGGGCACCAGCGGACCGAACCGGCTGCCGAAATCGCGCAACCAGGGCACGTTTTCCTCCAGATCGGGAATAACGATGGCGATATGGTCCAGCATCGCCTGCTCGACCGCGCGGAAATCGTCATCACTTAACTGTTTTCGGGAATCCAGGCCGTGGATCACGGCGCCCATGGGGGCGTCCAAAGGTTCGACCTTAATTGTCATGGGATGTCTCCGTGTGGTTTTCGGCCAGTATATCATTTGCCCCGCATGGGCATCCAGAGTGAGCAATCGCGTCCGAAAATCATACCAATATGTGCAGTTCGCATAGCCGGTCACACATAAATGACCTAGGCTGGTGGTTGCATCAGGGGGAGGGGATTAAGGAGGCTGGCTGATGAGCAGCCGGAGTATCGGTCTTAAGTCCATCGAAGGCCCGTTCGTCGAAGAGACCTGGGATTTCGAAGCGGCGGACTTGCGCTGGCTGCTTGGCTATTGGCAGGAAAAGCGCGGTGACCGCACCTGCCCCCGCTGGCACGATATTGATCTGCCCGCCATCTACAAATATGCACCGAAGATCGTCGTAAAGGATGCGATCGACGGCGGTCGCAATTTCAAGGTCAGATTTTGGGGAACGAAGGTCACGGAATGGCTTCAGTTCGATGCGACCGGCAAGAAACTCAGCGACTACTTTCCCGAAGCCAGCCGCCAAACCACCCTGGATGCCCATATTCGCGCCCTGAACAGCGACATCCCCATTCGACGGTGGGGCGTGAGCGTCTATCCGGACCGCCACTATGTCGCCTTCGAAACCATCGATCTTCCGCTTGAAAACGATACCGGCGAACGCGCGCACATCATTTCCATGAGCCAATACCGAATGATCGACCTGAAGCCGGGCGAGACTCGCTAGCGTCCGATACCGTTCAGCATTCGGTCGAGGGGTACACGCATCCCCGGCACGATTGATTAAGTTACGATTTCCTGCACGGGAAAGGCCGCGTCCTGATCGCGCCGCAGCCGCCACAGGGCGGAATCGGCCGGTTCCTCGATCATTTCGACGGTCAGCAACTCGCCGGGCCGAACATCCGAAACCAGCCGGTTGTTGGCCGCCAGATAGAACGGCAAGGGTGCCCCCGGCACCACGGCCCGCGCCGGGCGGACCAGGGGCTCGATCCCGTCGATGGAATGATGATGGCCGCTCATGTCCAGGACCTCGCCGGCCTTGAATTCACGGATCGCCCGGCCAAGCAGTTCAAACCTGGGCGTCGGCGTCCGCCCGCTGGTCGGCATGCCGCCCTGGGCCGCGGCGATGACCGAAGCCGCCGCCTCGATCCCCAGCAGGTGCACCGGATTGTGGAGCAACCCGTAATTTCCGCAGGAACTGACGGGAATGCCTTTATCCCGGATCACGCGCCAGGTTTCCTTGTCGGCGCATTTGACGATCACGAACACCCCGCCGGCCAGGCTCAGTTCATCGAACCGGCGCAGGCAATTGACGATATCGACGACACCCGTTTCCGGATCCGGTTGCAGCAGAATGCCGCCTTCGCTTTCCGGTCGGAAGATGTCAGGCAGTTCGACCGTGCGTGCAAGCGGTGCATGAAACGCATCGAAGTCCGGCATCATGCCCGTGGCATTGCAGACCAGCATCATTTCGCACAGGTCGGGCACGGATTTAAGCGCCGTGGCGCCCAGGGGGGCCGCCCGGTCGGCCAGGACTTCCGGCACATCCGCCCCGTCCACATGCCAAAGATCGGCGAAATCGGGGGCGGAGAACGTCTTGCCGTGATAGCTCAGTTCCGCCTTGGCCCGATGCCAGACGACATCGTATTCGCTGGCCTTGCCGGCCATGACCACATCCAGCCCCAAAAGCCGTGCGCGCGAGATCAGGCCGATCAGAAGGCTCGGCTGATCACCGTCCGGCAGGGTGTAGACAACGTTGTTATCGGCCGCCAGCTTACCCAGGATCGGGCCGCAGACGGACGCCATTTCCTTGGATGCCAGAACCAGATGCCGGCCGGCAAGCAAGGCCGCTTCGGAAACGGCGGCGGCCGCTTCGGGGGCGCCCGTGGCTTCGACCACGACATCGATTTCCGTTCCGACCAGCATCAGACCGTCCGGCACGACCGCGACCTTTCCCGCCGCCATCGCGGTCTTGGCCTTGTCGCCGTCGCGGCAAATCTCGATGCCGTCGCCGTCGATCCCGCATCGCAGCAGCACGTTGACCGCCCTATCCGGGTCCAAATCCGCGACGACGGGCACATCGATGCGCGCATGGCTAAGCGATTGGGTGATCAGGCTGGCGCCGAATTCACCGGCACCGACCAGACCGACGCGCACGCTGGCCGCGTCGGACTTCCCATAGATTTCGTTGAAGTCGACCATCAGTTGGAAATCGTCACGAAGGAAAGACCTCCGGCCGGTCACCGACCGCGGTGACCCGGTGGGCCACGCGGCGCGTGCCGTCGTAATCATTGATCGCGCGGTGCATGGTCACCCGGTTGTCCCAGATCGCCACCGCATCCGCCGTCCATTTGAAGCGGCAGGTGAATTCATCCCGCGTCATATGGGAATAAAGATAGGTCAACAGCGGCGCCGATTCTTCCACCGTCATGTCTTTCAGGCGGATCGTATAATTCGGATTGATGTAAAGCGCCGGTCGGCCCGTCATCGGATTGACGCGCACGACGGGGTGCTCGACCTCGGCGTCCCCCGCCTCGTCCGGGTTGATCTTCATGGACTCGACTTTGCTTTTGGCGAACTTGCCCGACACGCCATAGGACTTGGCGCCGGAATGCATGGCCGTCAGCCCGGCCAACAGGCGCTTCATGCCGTCGGACAATGCGGCATAGGCTGCCTCGGTGCTGGCGAACTTGGTGTCGCCGCCGGTTTCGGGGATTTCCCGGCCGTACAGAACCGACGCCACCGCCGGCTCCTTCAAAAACGTCATGTCCGTATGCCAGTCGCCGCCGAAATTATAGGTTTTGACTTCTTCGGCCTCCTTCACGATCTCGACGATCTCGGGATGGCCTTCCAGCGATTTGATGAAGGGCACGCCCGCCAATTCGCCGAACATGCGGCCCACGGCCTTGTGCTGATCGGGGGTCATCGTCTGATCCCGGAAGAACAGCACGTGATGCTTGGCAAAGGCACGGTGGAATTCCTCGGTCTGCCGGTTATCCATGGGGCGGGACAGGTCCAGCCCTTCGATTTCCGCGCCGATATGCGTGGCCAACGGGCGCACGGTGATGGTTTCGTATTCGCTCATAATCGGCCCCTCCCAGGCCCGGCAATCCCCGTGACGGGATTAATCGAACATGATGACCTGGCGGACCGTGTGCCCTTCGGCCAGATGATCGAAGGCCGCGTTGATGTCTTCCAACGGGATTTTCTCGCAGATCAGCTTGTCCACCGGCAACGCCCCCCGCTTGTACATCTCGATGTAATGGGGGATGTCGCGCTCGGGGATGCAGCTTCCCAGATAGGAACCTTTGATGGTGCGTTCCTCGGTCACAAGGTTCACATGCTGCACGGTCATGTTGGTCGCCGGATGCGACAGGCCGCTTGACGTGGTCGTGCCGCCGCGCTTGGTGACCTTATAGGCCAGGTCCATGGCCTCGACCCGGCCGACGCATTCGAACACGTATTCCAGTCCGCCGCCGGTCGCTTCCTTGATCTTTTCGACCGCGTCGTTGTCCAGCGCATTGAACACCTGATCGCAGCCGAGCTTGGTGCCCCATTCCAACTTGTCGTCCAGCGCGTCGATGCCGACGATATGGCGCGCCCCCGCCATCTTGGCGCCCATGACGGCGGCCAGTCCCGTGCCGCCCAGGCCGACCACCCCGACCGACGCCCCCGCTGGCACCTTGGCCGTGTTCAGGACCGCGCCCACACCGGTGATGACCGCGCAGGAAAACGTGCAGGCAATATCCAGCGGCAGGTCCTTGTCAATTTTCACGACCGACGACCGATGCGCCACCACGTATTCGGAGAAACAGGAAACCCCCGCCTGATGGTAGAGCTTCTGTCCGTCCTTATGCAGGCGCATGCCGCCGCCCATAAGGGTTCCGGCCCCGTTCGACGCCGCCCCTTTTTCGCAGATCGACGGACGCCCTTCCTTGCAGGGCAGGCATTGCCCGCAGGACGGCAGGAAGGCGAACACCACATGATCGCCCACTTCCAAACCTTCGACGCCCGGGCCCAGTTCCTGCACCACGCCCGAGGCTTCGTGCCCCAGCACAATGGGCAGGGGCCGTTCGCGCACGCCGGCGACGACCGACAGGTCCGAATGACAGACCCCCGCCGCCGCGACCTTGACCAGAACCTCGTTCGCCTGCGGCGGGTCGAGATCGATTTCCTCGACCTTCATGGGCAGGGATTTGGCATAGGGGCGCGCGGCACCCAGCTCGTAAACGACGGCGGCTTTGGTTTTCATGGTTTGATGGGCTCCCGGGAGAATGGATGTGCTTTCGGCGCACCATATCCCTGCCCGCTTGCGGCGGCAAGACACGGGCATTTCGATCCGCTATAACGGCCTCAACAATGAAATCCTAATGTTCGGGGAGAACATCCATGTTGAAAACAACCGTTGCCGGAAGCCTGCCGAAACCCAGCTGGCTGGCCGAGCCGGAGAAACTTTGGGCGCCATGGAAATTGGAGGGCGAGACCCTTTGGGAGGGCCAGTGCGACGCGGCGCTCAACTGGATCAAGGTCCAGGAAGACGCGGGCATCGATATCGTCACCGACGGCGAACAGTTCCGCAAACACTTCGTCCACGGCTTTCTGGAATACGTCGACGGCATCGACTGGCAGAAAATGACCACCATGGGCATCCGCGACAACCGGTACGATGCGGACGTGCCGACCGTGACGTCCAAGGTCAGCCGCCGAGAAAGTGCCCATTCCAAATCCGTCGCCTTTTGCCGCGAACATGCCAACAAGGAACTGAAGATCACCATGCCGGGGCCGATGACCATCTGCGACACCATCGCCGACGAGGTCTATGGCAAGCGCGCCGACATGGCCATGGCTTTCGCCGAGATTCTGAACGAGGAAGCCTTGGAACTGCAGGAACTGGGCGTCGATACGATCCAGTTCGACGAGCCCGCCTTCAACGTCTTCATGGATGACGTTTGCGAATGGGGCGTGGCCGCCGTCGACCGGGCGTTCCAGGGCATCAAGACCAAGAAATCCGTGCATATCTGCTACGGCTACGGCATCGATGCCAACAACGAATGGAAGGAAACTCTGGGGTCCGAATGGCGCCAGTATGAAGCGACCTTCCCGGCCCTCAATGCCTCCAAGACGATCGATCAGGTTTCGCTGGAATGCGCGGGATCGCACGTGCCGCATTCGCTGATGAGTCTGCTGAAGGACAAGGAAGTCCTGGTCGGTTCCGTCGATGTCGCCAACCTGGCCGTGGAAACCCCGGAACAGGTCGCCGAGGTCATCCGGTCCGCCATGCAGTATGTCGACCCGGAGCGCATCTTCCCCTGCACCAACTGCGGGCTTGCCCCCTTCCCCCGCCATGTGGCCGAGGGCAAGTTGAAGGCCCTGGCCGCCGGGGCCGCCATCGTGCGTCGGGAACTGGGCCACGAATAAACCCCGACCGCCGCGATTCGGCAAAACATCTATTCCCGCATGGCCCCTTGCCTTGCGGGGACATCCGGCATTAAACCATCGGCTTCGATTTCAAGACCAACGCCGTTTCCAGGGAGAGAGCCCCCATGGCCAAAACGTTCGATAAATCCAAACTGCCGTCGCGCTACACCAGCGTCGGCCCGGAAAGCGCGCCGCACCGGTCCTATTACTATGCCATGGGCATGACCGAGGAAGAGATCGCGCAGCCCTTCGTCGGCGTCGCGACCTGCTGGAACGAGGCCGCCCCCTGTAACATCGCGCTCAGCCGTCAGGCTCAGGCCGTGAAAACCGGCGTCAAGGAAGCCTTTGGAACGCCCCGCGAATTCACCACCATCACCGTGACCGACGGCATCGCCATGGGCCACCAGGGCATGAAATCGTCCTTGGCGTCGCGCGACACCATCGCCGACTCGGTCGAGTTGACCATGCGCGGCCATTGCTACGACGCCATGGTCTGCCTGGCCGGTTGCGACAAGTCCCTGCCCGGCATGATGATGGTGCAGCTGCGCCTGAACGTGCCCAGCGTGTTCATGTACGGCGGCTCGATCCTGCCCGGTAAGTTCAAGGGCAAGGACGTGACCGTGATCGACGTGTTCGAAGGCGTCGGCGCCAATGCGTCCGGCACCATGAGCGACGACGACCTGCACGAACTGGAATGCGTGGCCTGTCCGTCGGCCGGGTCCTGCGGCGGGCAGTTCACGGCCAATACCATGGCCTGTGTGTCCGAAGCCATCGGCCTGGCCCTGCCCGGCTCTGCCGGTGCCCCGGCGCCGTATGAGACGCGCGACGAATATGCCGCCGCCTCGGGCCGTGCGGTCATGGACCTGATCGAAAAGAACCTGCGCCCGCGCGACATCGTGACCCGCAAATCGTTCGAAAACGCGGCCCGCATCGTCGCCGCATCGGGCGGATCGACCAACGCCGGGCTGCACCTGCCGGCCATGGCCCATGAATGCGGCATCGACTTCTCGCTGGAAGACGTCTGCGAGATTTTCAAATCCACGCCCTATATCGCCGACCTGAAGCCGGGCGGCAAATACGTCGCCAAGGACATGTACGACATCGGCGGCGTGCCGGTGCTGATGAAGGCCCTGCTGGACGGCGGCTATCTGCACGGCGACTGCATGACCGTGACCGGCAAGACCATCGAAGAAAACCTCAAGGACGTGGAATTCCCCACGGACCAGGACGTGATCTATCCCGTGTCCAACCCGATCACCCCCACAGGGGGCGTTGTTGGGCTTAAGGGTTCGTTGGCTCCCGAAGGCGCCATCGTCAAGGTCGCGGGCCTGGAAAAGCTGACCTTTACCGGCACGGCGCGCTGCTTCGATTGCGAAGAAGACGCCCTGCAGGCTGTTCTGAAGCAGCAGGTCAAGGAAGGCGAGGTCGTGATCATCCGCTACGAAGGGCCCAAGGGCGGGCCCGGCATGCGGGAAATGCTGTCCACCACCTCGGCGATCTATGGCCAGGGCCTGGGCGACAAGGTGGCGCTGATCACCGACGGACGGTTCTCGGGTGCGACCCGCGGGTTCTGCATCGGCCATGTCGGCCCCGAAGCCGCCGTGGGCGGGCCGATCGGTCTGCTGAAAGACGGCGACGTCATTCATATCGACGCCAATAATGGCACCCTGGACGTTGAATTGTCCGAAGACGAACTGGATGCCCGCCGTAAGGAATGGAAACCGCGCAAACACGACTATCAGTCGGGCGTGCTTTGGAAGTATGCTCAACTTGTGGGTCCGGCCTGCGACGGTGCGGTGACGCATCCCGGCGCCAAGGAAGAAACCCACGTGTTTGCCGATATCTAACGGCCGCCCCTTCATCGGCCGGGATGCCGGCAGGGTGTGAAACGGACGGATAAACGAACGGGGAAACGGCCATGGCCGACTCCATCGGATTGAACCGGCGCGAACACGAACGCCGCGACTCGGGCTTTCAAGCCCGCGTCACCGTGGGCGATGCCACCACCAAATGCACGATCGAGGATATTTCCCCGGGCGGGGCGCAGATCATCGCTTCCATGGAACTGTCCAAAGGCCGGCACCTGACCCTTAACCTGGGCGGGTTCGGCGACATCACGGCAACCGTCGCCTGGTGCCGCAAGGGACGCCTGGGCCTGAAGTTCGAGGCCGATCCCGAAGTTCTGGCCGAACTGGTCATGTCCCTCGCCATGCAGGCGTGATTTCTAGAAAAATTTGAACCACTGAGACGGTGAGGCAGTGAGGGGTTTTCGCACCAGCTTTGCAACTTCGTCATTCCCGCGAAGGCGGGAATCCATTTCCTCTGAACCCCCGCCTTCGCGGGGGTGACACGTATTTCCTATTCAATTCTTCTCACCGCCTCTGTGTCTCTGTGGTTAAACTTCCCTCATGACCGACACGACCCTCGACCTGCCCTTCGTACGCGCCCAGTTCCCCGACGCCTGCTGGGCTCCTGATGATTCCGGGGGCGGCTGGGCGTTTTTCGAAAACGCGGGCGGCTCCTACGTGCCCAATGCGGTGATCGACCGCATGACGGCCTACATGACCGAGTCCCAGGTTCAGCCGCTGGCTCCCTACCCCAAATCGCAGCTGGCGGCACAGCGCATGGCCCTCGGCCATTCCCGCATGGCGGAAATGATCGGCACGGTCCCGGAAAACGTGGTGATCGGGCCTTCGACCTCCATGAACGTCTATATTCTGGCGCAGGCCCTGCGTCCCTTGTGGACAGCCGGGGACGAGGTTGTCGTCGCGACCTTGAACCACGAAGCCAATTCCTCGCCCTGGCGACGGTTAACTGAATTTGGATTAATTATAAAAGAATGGCCCGTTGATGCCCAAACGGGCGCCCTGCGCACGGATCTGCTGGATGACATTCTGACGGAGCGCACCCGTCTGGTCGCCTTTCCCCATGTGTCCAACATCACGGGTGACATCAACGACGTTCAGGCGATCACCCAACAGGTCCACGCGGCGGGGGCCATGGTCTGTGTCGACGGCGTGGCCTACGCCCCCCACCGCGCCGTGGACGTTACGGCCTGGGACGTCGATTTCTACCTTTACAGTTTTTACAAGGTCATGGGCCCGCATATCGGCTGCCTGTACGGCAAGGCGGAGCGCCTGCTTGAAGCCCGCGGCCAGGGGCATCTGTTCTTCGCCGAGGACGACATCCAGCACAAGCTCAACCCCGCCGGCCCCAATCATGAAACCATCGCGGCCTTGGCCGGGATCGGCGATTACTTTGACGCCCTGGCCGCCCATCATCTGGACGCCCCGGCCAACGACCGCCACGGGCGTACCAAGCAGGTCTTCGACCTGATAACGGCCCATGAACAGACCCTCGCCCAATGCTTCCTCGACGGGGCCCTGAACATCAAGGGCCTGCGCCTGATCGGCCGCCCCTCCGCCAAGGCAGCAGACCGGGCGCCTACTTTCTCGTTCACCCTCGACGGCAAATCATCCGCCGAGGTCGTGGAAGCCCTGACGGCGCAAAAGATCGCCTGCTGGAACGGCGACTTCTACGCGCCCCGCCTGTTGGAAGCGGTCGGCGTCACCGACACCGCGGACGGCGTCGTCCGCACCTCGATGGCGCATTACAATACGGTGGAAGAGGTTGAGCGGTTGGTGGATGCCCTCGACCGGTCGGTTTAACCGGATGGGCAACGATACGGGCAATGAACCACCAGCAGACCCACCTTTGACACGCGGGGTACTGCTGGAAGACATCACCTGGGTCGAGGCAGAGAAAGTTCTGACGCCGGAAACCGTGGTCGTGATCCCGCTGGGTGCTGCGGCAAAAGAACATGGCCCGCATCTGCCGCTTAAAAACGACTTCGTGCTCGCCGAATATTTCAAGAACCGGGTGCTGGAATGCGCCGACGTGGTCGTCGCCCCAACGCTCAATTTTCATTTCTACCCGGCCTTCATCGAATACCCGGGATCGACGAGCCTGCGCCTGGAAACCGCCCGCGATCTGGTTATCGACATCTGCCGGAGCCTCGCCCGATTTGGGCCATGCCGCTTCTACGTTCTGAACACCGGGGTTTCCACGATCGCGGCATTACACCCCGCGGCCGAAGCATTGAGCGCGGAAGGCGTTCTGCTCACCTATACGAAATTGTCGGACCTTGCAGAGACAAGATCAAGTTTGCAGGAACAGGAAGGCGGCACCCACGCGGACGAGTTGGAAACCTCGATGATGCTCTACCTGGCCCCCCACTTGGTCGACATGAGCAAAGCCGCCAAGGATTACACATCATCCCCCGGCGGCGGCTTGACCCGCGACCCGAACAACGATCAGGGAACCTATTCAGCCACGGGCACCTGGGGTGATGCGACCTTGGCGACTGTCGAGAAAGGAAAAGTTCTCACAGATGCGATGGTCGACCTGATCCTGAATGATATCAAAGACCTGCGTGCGGCCCCGCTGCCGTCGGGACGCTAAGCCAGCCCCCTGGTGGATCAGCCTGTTTAACCCGCCCCACTCGGTACTGGCGGCGTTTTCATCTGTGCCGCATGCAGGACATCAACTTCGCCCCGCACCTTCTTCAGCTTCTTCTCGAGCATTTTTTCTTCTTTCTCAAGCGCGCGCTCCAGCCCCTTGATGCGCTTGTTCAGCGCCTCGATATTGGCGAGGCGTTCGATGCGCAGTTCTGCGTCCTTCTTGCGTTTCCATTTGCGGAACCGCCATTCGCCGACGCAGAGCAACAGCAACAGCCCCGCCCCGCCGCAAACCAGCGCGCCCACCAGATAGGCCGTTTTGTGCAGGCTGACGGCCGTGCCCCAGAAACCGATGGTGGTCAGGCAGGCCGCCGTCATGAACAACAGGCGCCGGGTTACCGGGTCGTCCTTTTGGACCTCGTTCTGGGCGGCGGCGACGGCGATCGCGATTTCGGCCTTGGCCATGGCCTGCCATTGCTTGAAGGACATGCCCTCGTCAATGGTGCGGCCCTCGCGGATGAACTGCTCCAGGCGCATCATGATGTATTCCGCGCGCTGTTCCGGCGTCGGGTTGAGGGGCAGTTCGGGATCCTGATAGTCGGTCGTCATCGTCATACGTCTCCGACCCTGAGGCTAGAGCAGCATGTTTAACGGGCGGTTACCGCCGCCCGCCTTTCCTTGGGGCAAAGAGGACTATTTGCTCGCCGTCTCCGTGACCTGGTGCATGTAGACGTCCTGCTGCGGGAACGGAATGGTGAAGCCCGCGTCTTCCAGGCCGACCTTCACCGTCTTGCGCAGATCGAACAGGGTCGGCCAATAGTCGCCGACATTGACCCAAGCCCGCATGTTGATGTCGACGGAGCTTGCCGCCATGGCCCAGGTCATGACCTCGGGGGCCGGGTCCTTCAAGATGCGCGCGTCCGCGTCCAGCATGCCCTTGAGCACCTCCATGGCCTTGGGCAGATCGTCGCCATAGGAAATGGAGGCGACGAAATCGATGCGCCGCGTCGGGTTGCGCGAGAAGTTGGTGATCGATGCCCCGAAGATCGAGGAATTGGGCACCCATTTGAAGATTCCGTCGGGGGTCTTAAGTTCCGTGGTGAACAGGCCGATTTCCACCACCGTGCCGGACTGCCCGCCCGCGTCGATGAAATCCCCCGCCTTGAACGGGCGCAGGATCAGCAACATGACGCCCGCCGCCACATTCTGCAGGGTGCCCTGCAGGGCCAGACCGATGGCCAGGCCGGCGGCACCCAAAACCGCGATGATCGAGGTCGTCTGAACGCCGAATTGGTTGAGAACCGCAACCAGGACAAAGGCGAGGATGATGTATTTGACGATGCTGGAAAGGAACGGCGTCAGCGTATTGTCGATTGATTTGATTTTGTCCAGCGCCTTGGTCACGGCGCGCTTGGCCCAATTCGCGAACCACCACCCCAAAATCAGGATAACGACGGCGCCGATCACGCTCATGCCGTATTCCGTGCCCACATCGACCATTGTATTGATAACCGCTTCGACGGTCTTCTGGGCTTCGATCATCTGACTTCCGGCTTGTTCCATTCTGCGCCTCTTCTGCCTGTGCCCCCATCCCCAGGGGTTCGGGGCGATTATGTGGGCTCTTGCCAAGGCCGACAAGGTCAATTGGGCCGGATCAATTGGGAAAAATCCCCGGCCGCGAATGCCACAGGGAGCGGCAAAGAGCACGACACGGGCGAATGGAACAGGCGCATGTAAAAGCCCCGCCGGTTTTAAGGGCGGGGCTTTCCTTTTTCAATTGCGGGACCGGCGTCGCCTCCGGTCCCACCCGATGATCACCGGGTAAATGGGGTATGGGTCGATATGTCGGTCGTCTGCGTCGGTGGTTCCAACTTTGTAACCTCCTTAGCCTTGGTTGCCTGAAAGGCTAATGGAGACATGCCCGGTCATACCAGCCCCTGAAAGTTCCTATTCGGACCTTTCGGATAGGAGTAAAGGATCAACGTCAATCAACTTGACCGTTATCCAACGGACGCCAGCCGCTTGACCGCTTCATCCAGCCGCGCGCGGGCGGCATGGGCTTCGGTGAGCTTTTCACGCTCCCCTTCCACCACCTCGGCCGGCGCGTTGGCGACGAACTTCTCGTTGCCCAGCTTCTTTTCGAAGCGGGTGATTTCCGCATCCTGTTTGGCGATTTCCTTTTCCAGGCGGGCTTTTTCCGCGTCCAGATCGATGGCATCGGCGATCGGCAGAATAATCGTGGCCTCGTCCAGCACGTCCTGCACGGCGCCCTTGGGAACCTCGCCCGTCAGCACGCCGGCATCGGACAGCCCCGCCAGACGCAGGATCAGATCGCGATGGGTGGCCAGCGCCGCCTGGGCATCCGGGCCCGCGTCCTTCAACTGCATGGGAATTTTCGCCTTGGGCGGCACGTTCATTTCGGCGCGCACGGCGCGGATCTGCGAGATCAGGCGCACGACCCAGTCCATTTCGGCGTTGACCTTGGCATCGATCAGGGCCGCATCGTATTCCGGCCAGGCCGCGTTGATCAGCGGCGTCGCCCGGTCTGCCCGGGTTTGCCACAGCTCTTCGGTGATGAACGGCATGATCGGATGCAGCAGGGTCACGATCTGATCCAGCACCCAGGCTGCGGTGGCCCGGGTCTCCGCCTTGGCGGCCGCGTCCTCGCCGGAAAATACCGGTTTGGCGAATTCCAGATACCAGTCGCAGAAGGTATTCCAGGTAAAGGAATAAAGGGCCGACGCCGCATCGTTGAAGCGATAGACGTCCAAGGCGCCGCGCATGGCCGCATCGGCCTCGGCAACCTTGCCGACGATCCATCTGTTCAGCGTTAAGTTAACCGAATTTGGATTAAATTCAGGGTCGACCCGGCATTCGTTCATGTCGCAGAACCGGGCCGCATTCCAGATCTTGGTGCAGAAGTTGCGGTATCCTTCGACCCGGCTTTCCGACATCTTCACGTCGCGGCCCTGGGCGGCGAAGGCCGTCAGGGTAAAGCGCAGCGCATCGGCGCCGAATTTATCGATCAGGTCCAGGGGATCGATCACGTTGCCCTTGGACTTCGACATCTTCTGGCCCTGCTCGTCCCGCACCAGGGCATGGATATAAACCGTGTGGAACGGGACTTCGTCCATGAAATGGATGCCCATCATCATCATGCGAGCAACCCAAAAGAAGATGATGTCGAAACCGGTGACCAGCACGTCCGTGGGATAGTGGCGGTCCAGTTCCGGGGTCCGGTCGGGCCAGCCCAGGGTCGAAAACGGCCACAAGGCCGAAGAAAACCACGTATCCAGCACGTCCGGGTCGCGGGTCAGCTCGACCGGCTTGCCGTAATGGGCCTTGGCAGCAGCCTGAGCGTCATCCTCGCTCAGTTCGACGAACACCTCCCCGTCGGGGCCGAACCAAGCCGGAATCTGATGGCCCCACCACAACTGGCGCGAAACGCACCACGGCTGAATGTTGCGCATCCATTCGAAATAGGTGTTTTCCCAGGTTTTGGGCACGAACTGGGTCTTGCCGTCCTCGACCGCCTTGATGGCCGGCTGCGCCAACGTCTTGGCATCGACGAACCATTGATCCATCAGCCAGGGCTCGATCACCACGCCCGACCGGTCCCCGTGGGGCACGGTCATGGCATTGTCCTCGACCCGGTCGAGCAGGCCCAAGCCTTCCATTTCGGCCAGGATGGCGTCGCGTGCCTTGAAACGTTCCATGCCGCGGTATTTTTCCGGCACGGTTTCGTTCAAATGGGCGTTCTCATCCAGGATATTGATAACCTCCAGCCCGGCCCGTTTGCCGACCTCGAAATCATTGAAATCGTGGCCCGGAGTGATCTTGACCGCGCCCGATCCCTTTTCCGGGTCGGCATAATGGTCGGCGACGATGGGGATCTTGCGGCCGACGATGGGCAGCACGACGTTCTTGCCGACCAGATCGGTATAACGCTCGTCATCGGGGTGCACGGCGACGCCCGTGTCACCCAGCATGGTTTCCGGGCGGGTCGTGCCGACGGTGATGAATTCGCCGTCGCGGCCCTCGATCGGGTACTTGAAGTACCACATCTTGCCCTTGGTCTCGCGCTGTTCGACTTCCAGGTCGGAAATCGCCGTGTGCAGCTTGGGGTCCCAGTTGACCAGCCGCTTGTCGCGGTAGATCAGTCCCTTTTTGTGCAGTTCGACGAAGACTTTAACGACCGCCTTGGACAGGCCCTCGTCCATGGTGAAGCGTTCCCGCGACCAATCACACGATGCCCCCATCCGGCGCAGCTGTTTGGTGATGGTGCCGCCGCTTTCGGCCTTCCATTCCCATACGCGCTCGACGAACTTGTCGCGGCCCATGTCCGTGCGCTTGATGCCCTCGGCCTCCAGCATGCGTTCGACCACCATCTGCGTCGCGATGCCGGCATGGTCCGTGCCCGGCTGCCACAGGGCCTGATCGCCCTTCATGCGGCGGTAGCGGATCAGGATGTCCTGCAGCGTGTTGTTGAGGGCATGGCCCATGTGCAGGCTGCCGGTCACGTTGGGCGGCGGGATGACGATGGTATAGGGCTGGCCGTTAGCACCTTCGCCACTGCCGGTTCCGGGCGCGAAGGCACCGCTTTCTTCCCATTCCTGATATCGGCGGGTTTCCATCTCTTCGGGGTGGTAGGTCTTGTCCAGTTCGGCCATGGAAGCGGAATCCTCGGTACGGCTGCAACAATCGGTGGGGATTGGGGGGTATACAACGAAAAACCCCGGGGAACAAAGCCCCCGGGGTCGTCATTTCGAAACTTTTTCAGCGATCGGACCTATGGGGTCAGCCCCAGTTGTCCAAGCCCTCGGCCCGGTTGACCATGGTGTCGATTTCCTTCTTCACCAGGCGCTCAATCAGATACGGCAGATTGCGGTCCAGCCATTCGCGCAGGATCGGCTTCAACATTTCGCGCACGATGCCTTCCAGCGACGCATCGCCCGAAGTCATGACCGGCAGATCGCGGCGATCCAGGATCGCGCGGGCCAGTTCCGCCAGCACGTCCGAACCATGCAACGAGGTCGGCTGGGACACGATCGCATCGGGGGCGACCATATCCGGCGTCAATTCCATGATGTCCGCCATGGGTTCCGGCTCCGGCATAGGAGGCGGCGGGGGGGCCGGTGTGGGTTCCGGCATGGGCTCCGGTTCCGGCATAGGTTCTGGCTCCGGTTCCGGTGCGGCGTCCTCCATGGCGTCCAGTTCCGCTAAGGGATCCGGCTCGTCCACATCGGTCATTTCAATTTCCGGCTCGGGCTCCGGCTCAGCTGCGGGTTCCGGTTCGGGCTCGGGTTCAGGTTCCGGCGCGGGCTCCGGCTCTGGTGCGGGCTCCGGTTCCGGCGCGGGTTCAGGTGCCGCAGCCTCTTCGGCCGGCGCACCACCACCCTCCTCGTCTTCCTCCTCCGCCAAAATCTTGCGGATGGAAGAGAGGATATCCTCCATCGAAGGTTCGCCGCCTTCAGCAGCTTCGGCTTCTTCGCTCATAATCCCGCATGCCCATCATTCTTTGTCGCAATTCCCGGCCCCACTCCCACGCAGCCCCAGTTCATGCCACTTTCCCAAAAATACACCAGCCATTAACTCACGTTGATCGTTAATATTTGGTATATTGAAGGAACTATTTGTCCGGCAGCGGACGCGGCACGCCGCCAAAAGCGGCTTCGGGATTCCCGCGTCCTATTTGCCTTCTTCGCTGCTGGACCCGCCGAACCACTTACCACGCACTTCGTCATAATGGTTACGCGGGTCGTACACATCGACGGCAAGCTTCAGGTTCGAAGCCGTCATCCGCCCGATGGCAGCAGCCAGTTCAAACGCAGCAATCCGCTCATCACGCTGGGCTTCCGTATGACCGACACGGGAATCCAGGAGTTCCTGTTCCGCATCCAAGACATCCAAAACCGTACGTGATCCAACGGCCGCTTCACGTTCGACCCCGTCCAAGGCAACGATATTGGCCTCGATTTGGGAGCTGAAGGACACCACGCGTGCGCGCGCCGTCTGTAGATTTTCCCAGGCGCTGGTCGCGTCTTCGATGGCGTCACGGCGTGCCTGATCGATATTGCGGGTCAGTTCCGCCAAATCCTGTTTGGCTTCACGCAGGCGCGAATATACGGCCCCCTGCTGATAAAGCGGAACCGTTAGGTTCAGTCGAATGTCGACGGAGCTCGATATTCCTCTATCGGAAGAGGTTTCAAACCCTCGGTCAAAGCCCATGGTGATATCGACTTCGGGCAGCAATTCGCCTTTCACTTCACGCACGGTGTTTTGACCGGCCTTGCGGTCGAATTCCGCAGCAATCACATTGGGGTTGGTCGTCGCGGCCAGCTTGATCGCGTCGTGACGATCAGAAGGCAGTCCTTCCGGATCCCCCGGCAGCGCCAAATTTTTCGGGGCCGGCAGGCCGACGACGTTTTCATAATTGGCGCGCGAGTTTTCCAGGTTGGCCTCGGCACTGATTCGGTCCGCCGTGGCTCGGGCCAAGCGGGCTTCGGCCTGATGAACGTCGGTGCGCGTGATTTCACCGACCTCGAACCGGTCCTTGGTCGCTTCCAATTGGCGCTGCAGCACCTTTTCGTTATTGACGTTAAGCGACAACACGGCCTCGTCCCGAAACACGTTCAAATAAGCCGTTGCCGCAGAAAGCAGAACATCCTGTTCCGTATCGATCAGGCGCGCGCGCTCGGCCCGGACGGAATTTTCCGCCCCTTCCGTCGCCGCCAGCGTCCGCCCACCACGATAAAGCGGCTGGGTTAAAGCCAATCCATAGGTAACTGGACTGCGATTTTGTGAGCGCCCCCCCGTACCACCTGCCCTTAGGGTGCTCGAGTTGTACTCTTTACCTGATGCCCCTGTGATCGCCACCGACGGGCGCCAATTCGACAATGCCTGCGGCACCTGTTCATCCGTCGCACGCAGGCGTGCCCGCCGCGCGGCCAGGGTCGGGTTGTTGGAATAGGCCGCGATCAAGGCATCGGCCAGATCCTGAGCCGCTGCCGGCGCCGGAGAAAAGGCCAGCGCACCGGCAATGACAGCAGCACCGGCAATGACAGCAGCACCGAATGCGGCGCGCGGCAGGTCGAAAAGATATCGGTGGGGGATTGAAAGTCGTGTGCTCAAGGCCGTTACTCGCCTGTGGTTGTGTTCGGATACCATACTACCTGCAGGCATCGCGTCCAAATTTCAACTTATTACCTGCAAAAATACAGATAATTCATAAACTTACATATACGTCTTCACGAACCATCAGACCACCGATTCGATATGGATTCGGTCCAATCAGAAGGTAAAGGCTTCTTCCAGTTCGAACCCCGGAAGGTCCGGGGTCCCCGCATCGAACAAATCGCGGCGGGAAATATGCCCACTATAACGGACAGCCAAAAGGGCATTGCCGACCGCGTTTCCCGGCTTGGATGTCACGGCCACAAGGCGGCCACCTTCGGCCAGTTGTTTTTCGATTTTCTCCGGCACGCTGGGAACGGCGCCGTCAAAGAAGATCACGTCATAAGGGGCCTGTTTCGGGTATCCGTTGGCCATCTTCCCGCCGATCACCGCGACCGTATCGATGCCCAAACCGTCCAAAGTTTCCTGGGCCTGCTTGGCCAGCGACTTGTCGCTTTCAACCACGACCACCGTATTGGCCAATTTCGACAGCAATGCCGCCGAATACCCCGTGCCGCAACCGATGCAAAGAACGACGTCATCCGCAGTTACTTTTGCGGCCTGCAGCAGGCGCGCCGTGATCATGGGTTCCATGATATAGCGGCCGCCACCGACCGGCAGGGCCTCGTCCACATAGGCGATCGAGCGCTTGGCATCGGGCGCGAAAACCTCACGCGGCATTTCCGCCATGGCATCAATGACGCGGTCGTCCGTGACCCGGTTGGGCAGGACCTGACAATCGATCATGTTTCGGCGCGCGGCAGCGAAATCCATATCGCCGGTTCTCCTTCGCTTAAAGGAACGGGCTGCCGGAGGTCCGGACAGGCTGAATTCTGTATAGTCCCAGCCGCCGGCAAAGACAATGGCGGCGCGCGTTTTGTATGCCTGAATGGGATCATTTCAAGCCATGTAAAAATGCGCTGAACAGGTGCTTGACCACCGGGGGGTCTGTATGTAAGTTCCGCCCTCTGTGGGCCGAAGCCGGTCAGCCTGGCCCTTTGGATACATCCTTACGGGAGTGTCCTTGGGGATTAAGCCCCGGCACGAATATAAGTGCCTTCCTGGGGCGCGGTGGCGGAGTGGCTACGCAGCGGCCTGCAAAGCCGTGTACACCGGTTCGATTCCGGTCCGCGCCTCCACGCCTGATCCGGCGTAGCTCAGTTGGTAGAGCAGTCGGCTGTTAACCGACTTGTCGCAAGTTCGAGTCTTGCCGCCGGAGCCAATTCAAGAAGGGCCAGTCCTGAAACCAGGGCTGGCCCTTTTTCCTTGTCGTCGAAATGCCTAATCGACCAGCGTCACGCAAAGCGCCGTGAGATCATCCTCACCGACGTTTGGAGCGGCGGATATGAGGCCTGCCAGGCGTTTGCAGGCATCGCCCCCCACCCCATTCCCGGCCATATTGGCGAGAAACCGATCGAACGCATGCGCCTTTTTATGATCTTCATCCAAGAGGGCGAACAATCCGTCCGTGAACAAAACCAAGGCACCACCGGCCGGAATATCAAGGGACCGCAGTTCATAGGGGAAATTACCGCTGGCCCCCACGGGAAGTCCCTTGCCCGACCCGGACGCGACATATTCCCCCGCCCTGTCGAACACCACCGGATGCGGCACCCCGGCCGCCGCATATTCAAATCGGCCCGCCGCCGAGTCGATGATTCCATAAAGCATCGCCGCATACTGGCCCGCCGGTAACGCCTGCTTGAACGCCGCATCAAGCCGCCGGAGAATTACATCCGGTGTTTCGTTCACCAAATCCATATCCGACATCTGGGCCGACAACCGCAAGGTGCCGAGCCCCGCCACGGGACCATGCCCCGCCATATCGGCCACGAACAGGGCCAGCTTGCCATCTGCCAGATCAAAGCCGCCCCAGATATCGCCACTGACACTTGAACATGCCGCCGACCAAGCAGAAATCGCGTATCTCTCTCCGCCCAAAGCATCTGGATCGGGCAGCAGTTGTGATTGATATCGGACAAGGGCCGGTGCCAGGCGGTTTTCATCAGCCGTACCCAATTCCATGCTCTCGGGCAAGATAAGGCAGCGCGCCACGGCCTCCACCAAATCCGGGTCGGCGGGCAATTCCAGGGTGGCGGCAGGCAATCCCCCAATACTCAGTTGGATCGCGCGATCGGTGTTTTCATCGCTTTGGGAAATCTCTTGAGAAACAGGCGACACCACCAAATCGGACCCTTCGCCATTGCCTGACACCACAGCCCATTGAGATACGTCGCGAAGTCGCTCTTCGACGTCCCCATCGATATTGGGCTTTAAGTGGATTTCCGGCTTGGCAACAGATGCCTCTGCCTTTGCCTCTTCGAATTCGACGGAGGCTTCAACGACATTTCCCCTGCCCTTGTAGCTCAATGTGGAAAAGGACATGCGGCGCGCCATGGCAATACCCCGGCCGTGGGTGTCGAACACACGCTCCATGGTCAGATCCATATAGGCCTGCCAATCGAACCCCTTGCCTTCATCCGCAATGGTGAATACGGCCCGCCCGGCAGTCCGCGTCACCTCCACCATGACGCGGCGGTCGCGATAGGTCGCTTGCGACAGACGCGCCTCGATAGCTTCGTCCCATCGTCCTTCGGCCAGAAGCGCCGATTTTTCGGCATAATTCAGTTCCAGATTCCCATGCTCGATGGCGTTGATCAGAAGTTCAGAAAAACCCATGGCAATGGCGCCTGATCGCGGCAGGCTGCTGGCCAAAAGAACCGCCAGCGCATCCGCTTCCGTCGGCGTGCGCAAAACGAAGGTCCCCTGCGTCATCAATTGGATCGCGCCTGACCGTTTGGCCAGTTCGGTCTGCAGGCGGCAATGGCGGGCATATTCCTCGGTCGCCGAACGCACGACCGAGACCAGAACGTCCGCGTCATAGGGTTTGGTGAGGTAGTAATGAACGCCCGCTTCGATGCCGTCGATGATTTCCTGTTCGCGGTCCATGGCCGTCTGCATGATGACGGGAACATCCCGCAAAGCCGCTTCGCCCTTGATTTTGGCCAGCAATTCCATGCCGTCCATTTCCGGCATCCGCCGGTCAAGCAGAATGGCGTCGTAGGTATTTTCCCCCTGGCACAAGGCCTGCCAAGCATCGGCGCCGTCGCTTGCCTCGTCGATCTGAAACCCGGCCGGTTCCAGGCAATATCTTAGCGTCTGGCGATTGATATCCTCGTCATCGACGATAAGAAGCCGGACACTGGGCATGCCGGTCTCCCTTCAGGGATAAGGGGGCAAAAAGGGTTCTACGCAAAAGTGAACAGTGTATCGAAACAGGCAAGTTCCAAGACTTCCTTGGCACTGCCGGTCATGCCGGTCAGCGTAATATCCTTACCCTTGTCCTGGGCGGCTTCGCGCAATATCAGCAACACGCCCAGGCCTGCGGAATCGATATATTCAACGCCGGAAAGATCGACGACGATTTTTTCTGCATTCACGCGCATCAGGGCAAGCGACAATCCGGAAACTTCACCACGGTCCGAAAACGTCATCTGCCCGGAAATTTGCGCCGTGACCGTGTCGCCCTTTTCAGAAATTTGATATTTCATGGTTCCGTCTCCTCATCTGTCCGACTTTGCGTTTGTCGATGCATGAACGCAACGCTTCCATTGACCAACACTTTGATTTTGCATCATTTCGATATCCCCGCCAAGCGCCCGGAAATTGCCCGAAGGCGCCCGGGGCATGCTTTCGAACGCAGCAAACATTGTGCCAATGCTGGACGTACTAGGCGTTATATTTCAACCTGTCCGCCAACCCCGCCGTTGGTCGCCGCCAGAGGTCCAAAGTGCTGATATCCCCGTTCATTCTTGTCCAGTTTGCATTGGTGGTCCTTGCCGTGGCAATCACAGCCCCCCCTGCGGCCGCAGCTGAATGCCGCCTGCCGGAAGTGGTCGCGACGGTGGACCTGAAGCAAACGCGGGGCGACATCCGTTTTTCCAACGGTTTTTCCGGAAAGCAGCTAGCTGCCAAACGCCGCCGCGCCGGTGCGGCGGCAACGCCGGGGCCCGAATGGCACCCGGTCGGCCTGATGAGCCGCGATCTGCAATGGGAATTTCGCGTTCAGGTTCAGGGGGAACGCCGGACCAAGGGCTTTTGCGTCGGCCTCAAGCATGCGGAAATGACCATCGGATACGACCGCATCAAGGTCTATGTCGACCGCCGTTACCGCCCCGGAACCTGCCAATATCAGGTTATCCTGGAGCACGAAAACGAACACGTGCGCAATTTTCAGGATACTCTCGCAAAATATATCCCGACCATTCGCCAACGCCTGATCGATGTTGCCAGATCGTCACCGCCGCAGGTTGCTGGATCCATGCAATCCGGCGCCCGGTATTTCGTCGGCCATCTGCGCAATAGACTGACCCCCCTGATCCGCCAGATGCAGGCGGATATGGACGCCGTCGACCGCCGGCTTGACACGGTTCAGAGCTACCGCGCCACCCAGGCGCGCTGTGACGGTTGGTAATAATCCGTGCGCGGCTTTCAGCGAGGCCCCAGCGAGCGGCCTTTCTTGATGGCGCCGTCCCCGAATTTGCCACGCACCCGGTCCATGGCGTCCTCGACCTTACGTATGCGATCGGCGCGATCCGTCCCGGCCAGAAGGTCCTCCATATCCGGTGCCCCGTCCATCACAGGGGCGACGGTCTGCACCCCGGCCCCCAACAAACGAAACAGCCGCCCGTCGGCTTCTTTGGCCAGCATCGGCAGAGACGCGCGGTAGATCGCGTCCGCCGATTGGGTCGGGTGGTCCAGGCGTTTTGAACGCGTCAGCTGTTTGAACCCCTGAGTCTTGAGCTTCAACACCACCGTCGCCCCGGTAAGCTGCTTGCGCTTCAGGCGGGCGGAAACCTTTTCGGCAAGCCGCCACAGGATCGGTTTCAGGTCGTCCAGGTCGCCGATATCATTTTCGAAGGTCGTTTCGGAAGACACGCTTTTGGTCGCACTTTCCGGCGTCACCCGGCGATCATCCTCCCCCCGGGAGAAATGATAGAGCCTTCCGCCCATGGAACCGTAGCGCGCCGTCAAATCCCGCTCGTCATAGCGCAGCAGGTCACCGACCATCACAATTCCGTCCTTTTCCAGCTTCTTGCGCAGACTGGCACCCACCCCCCAGATCAGGCCGACGGGTTTCTCCTTAAGGAAGGCGGCGGCTTCGGCCCGGCCGATTGCGGCGAACCCCCGCGGCTTGTCCAAGTCTGATGCGACCTTGGCCAGGAATTTGTTGTAGCTCAGCCCGATCGAAGCCGTGACCCCGACCTCGTCCTCGATCCGTTTGACCAGCCGCACCAAGGTTTGCGCCGGCGGTCCTTTGTGAAGCGCTTCCGTGCCCGACAGATCAAGAAAGGCCTCGTCGATGCTGATCGGCTCGACCAAGGGCGACAGGCTTTGCATCAGAGCGCGAATTTCACGCCCAACCTTTTGATACTTTTCGATATCCGGGCGAATCACGACGGCCTTGGGGCAACGTTTAAGGGCCTGAAACATGGGCATGGCCGAGCGCACGCCGTTGATCCGGGCGATATAACAACAGGCGGCGACAACCCCGCGCCGGCCGCCGCCGACAATCACCGGGCGCCCGGCGATGTCCGGGTTATCCCGTTTTTCAACGCTTGCGTAAAAGGCATCGCAATCGATATGCGCCAGGGAAAGGGTGGTCAGTTCATCGTGGCAAAACATCCGTCCGCCGCCACAGGCCGGACAGCGTTCAACCGACGACGGTTTCGCCGATTCCCATATGGTTGCGCAATCCCGGCAGACAGCCTTCATCATTCGGTCGGATTTCCGCCATAAACGATTGAACGACAAGCAATCTTGACGCCTGCCCCCGAAGGGCGCGACTATGTTACGAGCAGTCGGGGCGATGTTCCATCCGCAGCGTTATGTACTGACCAGACTGTGCTCTAAAGCGCCGCCATTGGCGGGAAGGTGTTCGAGGATGAGTGACCCGGTCTCCGCAACCGCAGAGTCAGACGACCTGCGGGAAGCGCAACTTGAGATACGGCAACTGAAAGATACCGTCGCCGCGCTACGCGAAGAACTTGAAAACAAGGTTTTCGATATACAGCGCGTCGAGCAGGACGCGCGCGCCGAAGGCGTGGATGAAATCAAACAGCTCAAAGACACCGCCTCGGCGCTACGCGAAGAAATGGAACAGCTGAATTTCTCGCGTCAGAAAGAGGTTCAGGAAGAACGTGCCGCCGGCAACGACGAAATCACGCAACTTAAGAACACCATCCAGGCGCTGCGCGACGAGATGGAAACGCTGAAGCTTGAAAAAGAACGAGAACTGAACGAGGCCGTTTCCGCCGGCCGCGATGAAATTCAACAACTCAAAGCGACCATCGCCAACCTGCGCCAGCAAATGGAAGATCTGAATTTCAATCATCAGGAAGCCGTCCAGGAACTGAACCGCACCCGCCGGGATGAAGTGGGCGAATTGCAGCAGGCGATCGTAACCCTTAGGCGCACGTTGGAAATCAAATCCCAGGCTGCCTCGGATATGCGCCAATGAGCAGCAACCTCTCCTCCCCCGGCCCGGTCGAGCGTGAAAGCGCCGATGGCGCCACACCGTCGCCTCCCGCAACGGCTCCCAAACCGGCCTCCCGCCCCTCCGTTGATACCCCCGTGACGGACGAAGACGTCCGGCGCAAACTGCGCGAGGCCGACCGCCGCCTGAAACAGGCGGAAATGCTGTTGAACGTTTCGCGCCGCGTTGCCGGGATCGAAACCCTGGACGAAGTTCTGGAAACCCTGGTCGAGGTCATCGTCTTTGAACTGGACGCCGAACGCGGCACCCTGTTCCTGAACGACCCGGCCACGGGCGAGCTGTATTCCCGCGTTGCACAGGGCAACTTCCAGCGCGAGATCCGCATCCTCAACAACACCGGGATCGCGGGGGCGGTGTTTACCTCTGGTATCGGGGAAACCATCGACGACGCCTATCAAGACAAGCGGTTCAACCGCTCCGTCGATGAACAGACCGGGTTCAAGACCGACACCATTTGCGCCGCCCCGGTGAAAACCGTGAAGGATGAAATCATCGGCGTCGTGCAATGCCTGAACAAAAAAGGCGGCGATCCCTTCAACGAGGATGATCTGGCCCTTCTTGAAGCCATCACCACCCAGGCCGCCGTCGCCCTGCAAAGTACCCAGTTCGTCGAAAGTATGAAGAAAAGCCGGGAACAGGAAATGAAGTTCCTGGACATGGTTTCGGATGTCACGTCGAACCTGGAACTGGGCTCCCTTTTGTCGCGTGTGATGTCCGAAGCAACCCGCATGCTGTCTGCCGACCGCTCGACCCTGTTCCTCAACGACGAGAAAACCAACGAGCTGTTTTCGCGCGTCGCCATGGGCGACAGCCTGGGCGAAATCCGCCTACCCAACCATCTGGGCATCGCCGGCGCGGTGTTTGTTTCCGGCGAAACGATCAACATCCCCTATGCCTATGCGGACCTGCGGTTCAACCCGGCGTTCGATAAGAAAACCGGGTATTTCACGCGCTCGATCCTGTGCGTGCCCGTGGTCAACAAGGCCGGCAAGATGATCGGCGTCACGCAGGTGCTGAACAAACGCGGCGGGCCCTTCACGGAAGAAGACGAAACGCGGCTCAAGGCCTTTACGGCGCAGGTCTCCATCGCGCTCGAAAACGCCAAGCTGTTCGAAGACGTCCAGAACATGAAGAACTACAACGAAAGCATGCTGGAAAGTATGTCGAACGGCGTCGTCACCATCGACGAAGACGGCAAGGTCGTGACCTGCAATGCCGCCGGTCTGCGCATTCTGGACTGCGACACGGAAGACGACATCATCGGCAAGGAAGCGCAGGAATTCTTCGCCATCGAAAACGGCTGGATCAACGATCACCTGGAAGAACTAGAGGAAAGCCAGGAGCCGGACATCACCATGGATCAGGAATTGAAACGCGGCGACGAGGCCAAGTCCGTCAACGTCCACTTCCTGCCGCTGATGACCGAGGAAGGCAAGAAGCTCGGCTCGATGATGATGATCGAGGACATCAGTTCCGAGAAGCGCATGAAGTCGACCATGTCGCGCTACATGGATCCGGGCCTGGCCGATCAATTGATGAAAGGCGGCGAAGACATCCTGGGCGGCAAGAGCCTGGAAGCGACGATCCTGTTCTCGGACGTGCGCAGTTTCACGACCCTGACCGAAACCTTGGGCCCCCAGGGCACGGTGCAGATGCTGAACGAGTATTTCACCATCATGGTGGACTGTATCTCGCGCGAAGGCGGCATGTTGGACAAATTCATCGGCGACGCCATCATGGCGGGCTTCGGCGTGCCCCTGCCGGTGGAAGACCAGGAAGACCGCGCCTTGCGCGCCGCCATTTCCATGCTGCGCGAATTGGACGAATGGAACGTCATCCGCGAGAAAAAAGGCGACATGCCCATCGACATGGGTATCGGCCTGAACACGGGCAATATCGTGTCGGGCAACATTGGCTCGCCCAAACGTATGGACTTCACCATGATCGGTGACGGCGTCAACCTGGCGGCACGCCTGGAAAGTGCGTGTAAGCAATATTCAGCCCGGTTGCTGATTTCAGAATTCACCTACAGCAAGCTCAAGGGTACTTACCGCATCCGCGACATCGACAAGGTGATCGTCAAGGGTAAGACAGAGCCGGTCGGCGTGTACGAGGTGCTGGATTTCCACACGGACGACACCTTCCCCAACCTGATGGAAGCCGTGAACCACTTCAAATCGGGGCGCAGCCATTACGACAAGGGTGATTGGGACAAGGCCATGAAGGCCTTCAACGAAGCCATCGCGCTTAACCCCAATGACAAGCTCGCCAAGACCTATATCGAACGCTGCGAACACCTGAAGGCCGAACCGCCGGCCGATTGGAACGGCGTCTGGGTGATGACCAGCAAGTAACCCTTGGCACCGATCTTGCTCCACTGTCCCCAGTGAAACCATCATTGGGGAAAGAATAATGGGTAAAAATGCCGCCTTGGAAGTCGCCTTGAAACAATTGCGGCTGGATTTCATCGACGGGATGATCGACCGGCTTGATGAAATCGAGATCATTTTGACAACACTGCGTCAGTATGACGCCGCCTTCGATGAAACCTTTCTCGATCTGCGACGGCATATTCACAGTATCAAGGGTCAGGGCGGCACGTTCGATCTTCCAGCAATTTCCATGATCGCACACAAAATGGAGGACTGCATCGAAGTCTCCCCCGAGATCAACGATAACGAACTTCATACGCTTGAAATCTATTTCGACCGCATCCGGAACATTTTGGAGGCCGGCGTCAATCCGCCTGAAGAAGAACTCCCAACCCTATTACGCGCCGGGAACCTGGATGCCGACAAGATCATCAAGGACCAGAATTCCCGGGTGATCGATATTCTTCTGGTCATGCCGGGCGGTCTTCAGCGCAAGATCATTGCCCAGGAACTGGCATCTTGCGGTTTTCGCCTCTCCATGTTCGACATTCCGACCGATGCCCTTAAGCATGCCCTTCAGATTACACCGGACCTTGTCTTCGCGACCCAGGAAATGGTGGAATTGAATGGACTAGAATTGGCCCGTGTGTTCAACGCCATCGAAGCTACCCGAAATCGCCGCTTCATTCTCATGACCAGCGCCGAGGACACCCGCATTCCGGCGGACAACCTGCCAGCGAATGTCGCCGTCATCCGTAAGGGGCCAGCCTTCTTCAAGGAATTGATGGAACAGCTTGTCGCTTGGGGACTGTTCGGAGACATAGGCCAGGTCGCCTGATCCGCGCCGACGCTGTTACAATAAACTCGGCTACTTGCTCGTGGCCACAAACACGCCATCCCAATCGGCCGGCGGTGGGTTGACCATGTATTCGTCGATGCGCTCGTCATAGATGTCGCAAAGAGCCTGCAAATCGGCCTCGAGATCCCAACATTTCGGGTAAGCCCTGATTTCCGCAACCTTGCGTTTCGCGGTTTCGAACTGCATGGCCCGATAGGTATCCATCATCTCTTTGATCATGCCTTGGATTTTCCGGAATTCCGGCTTTTCAAGCACGTCCGTATCGCCCAGAAGACCATAGATGTAGGTCCCCTCTGTTTTGCCCTTCACTTGGATGAAGTCCAGGTCGATCGTCGCCAACTCGTCCTTCACGGCTTCATAAGTTGTCGGTCCAAGGACGACGTTCATACCGTAGGTTTTACTCTGGCCTTCCAGACGGGCAGCCAAGTTGACGCAATCACCCAGAACCGAATAGTCGAAACGCTGGTCCGATCCCATGTTGCCGACAACCGCCGGGCCGCTGTTAAGGCCAAGCCCAACCTTCAGCGGAATGTGCTTGCGGCCTTCTTCCTTGGCTTCCTGTTCCAGGCGATCGTTGAGCGGTTCCATTTCAGCCAGCATGGCAAGTGCGGAACGGCAGCCGTCGATGGGATGATTAGGATTATCCAATGGCGCATTCCAGAACGCCATGATGCAGTCGCCCATGTATTTGTCGATGGTGCCCTTGCGCTGCAGGATCGCATTGGTCAGCGGTGTCAAAAGCTTGTTGATCAATGCCGTCAGGCCGACCGGATCGAACTGTTCGGAAATCGTCGTGAAGCCGCGGACGTCGCAGAACAACAAGGTCAAGTCGCGCATTTCACCGCCCAGTTTCAGGCTGTCCGGGTTTTCCGCAAGCTGTTCGACCATGTCCGGCGACAGGTAGTGGGCGAACGCCCCGCGTACCTGTTTCTTCGACGCTTCTTCACGGACGTAATTGAGATAGGTCAACGTGGAATACAAAAGGAAGATCGCAATCAACGTAAACAACGCATCAATCAGCATGTTGTGCTGATCAAAGGCATACCAGCTTCCATAGCCGACGCCGGCCGACGTCACAGCGAACACCATGAACGTCCATAGCGCGCCGACCCAAGGCACCAGGACGATCATCGCGATCCCGCCCAGCAGGATTACCGACAACTCCACACCCTGGGCGAAGTTGGGCCGCTTCAGATAGGCTTTGTTGAGAATGGTCTCAATGATCTGAACATGGACCTCGACCCCCGGGATATTGCTTTCCGTGGGGATGGAGCGAATATCCTTCAGTCCGATGGCGCTGGTCCCGACGATGGTCAACTTGCCCTTGATCAAGGCCGGGTCCGCCGTTCCGTTTAGGACATCAACCGCCGAGACATACTTGGCTTTGTCCGTCTTGGAAAAATAAGGCCACATCCGGCCGTTTCGGTCCGTCGGCACGACTACACCCTTGGCGATCGCAACGGATCGGACTCCCGCCTGGTCTACGTTAAGCAGGATGGTCGGCCGCCCGAAAGCCAAACGCAGCATCTCGATACTGAGGGCCGGAAACATGGATTTCTCATGCACGAACAGCGATGGAATCCGGCGGATAATGCCGTCCTGTTCCGGAATGATCGAAAAAATCCCGTGCCCGCCGAAACGTCCGCCGGCGGCATTTTCGATGATCGGCACGTTGCGGACCATGGCCGGGAAACTCGGCAGCAGGTTAAGCGGGTCCTGTGCGTTGGGGCCATACTTACGAATCGCGACTGATTTTTTAATCGGCTTCGCCTTCACGCCTTCCAATTCGTTTTCCACGGTCGACTGGCCCAGAACGACCCGCGAGCGCTTGATCGTTTCGGCGAATATCTCGTCATTGGATTTGAACTGACGGATCTTGTTTTTGGTATCTTCGTCCAAGCCTTTCAACGCATCGGCGATGGCGGACGGATTCATTCTGTCGGGCTCGGCAAACACAATATCGAAAGCCACCTCGACAGCGCCCATCTTCATCAGGTTTTCGACCATCTGCGCGATCACGTTGCGCGGCCAGGGCCACTGGCCGACCTCGCCCAGGCTCTTTTCATCCAAGTCGATGATGGTGACGGGTTTTTTCGCGGGCGGCGGAATTTCGCGCGGTTTGACCTGCTGATAAAAATCAAACCCCTTCAAACGCATGAACTGCACGGGCTTGGGGTTAACGATGTACAGAGAGATGAACCCGGCAAGAAGGAGGTAACCGACTACACGTTCCAGCCGAATGGAGCCGCGGAAAAACCGGTAAAGACCACGCCCGATGGCGCGCAACACGCGCCCGATCAGGCTTGGTTTCGCCGGACCTTTCTGTATCGGCGGTATGGTCTCAACGCGGCCTTCGTCAGGCACTTCATGCTCCCCAGCTACAAATCGACCCCCGTTCTTGCCCGAAACAATGGTTTGCCGGGGCAACACAGGACGCCAATTCACTCCGGTCCCCTGGCGATACCGATATCACGTTTCTGGACAGCGCGTTTCGCGCAAGTCACGGCATTCGCCCGCAACGGGAGAGTTTCATTAGCATTATCACAGGTTAACGCGACCGCCGCCAGTGGGAATGGTCCCTTGCGCATATAATTCACGGCGAAATTATGCCGTTAACCACGCTGCCCCTGTTCATCCCCTGTTTACCAACATACATTAGCTTCAGCCTGGGATATTAGGAGCAGCGGGAATTCCATGGCGGAATCCGACGATAGGGCGTGGCTTAAGCCGTTCGTCAAAACACTCATGCCGACCTTTCGCGAGGTCGTCTTGATGTCGGCCTTCATTAACTTGGTGGCCTTGGCGACGCCCGTGTTTTCAATGCAGGTCTTTGACCGCGTGGTGTTCCACAAGGGGATCAGCACGCTATGGGGCTTGGTCATCGGCATGATCGCCGTGATCATCTTCGACATGGTGTTGAAGATGGCGCGCGCGCGCGTCATGCAGACCGTGGCGCTCCGCGTCGATGTGCTGGTCGGCCGCCAGTTATTCAATAAATTGATGTCGCTGCCGTTATCCGAACTTGAATCCAAGCCCTCTGGCCATTGGCAGGGCCTGTTCCGCGATGTGGATACGGTGCGCAATACGTTGTCCGGCGGATCCGCCGTGCTGATCACCGACCTGCCCTTCGTCTTCATGTTCCTGATCCTGATCATCATCATCGCGCCGCCCGTGGCACCGGTGCTGCTGGTCATCCTGCCGTTGTTCATCTTCGTCGCCTGGAAATCCGGCAACGTGATGGCCGCCGCCAATCAGGAAGAACGGCAATCTTCGATCTCGCGCGACCAGTTGATCGCCGAAATGATCCAAGGGCGAACGACCATCAAGGCGCTTGCCCTTGACCAGGCCATGCGCCCCCATTGGGAACAAAGCCACGCCGACAACATCGAAAAATCGGCCGTGCGCGGCGCCAAAACCGACTTCTATTCGAATCTCGGCGGCTCGCTCTCCATGTCGACGACACTTTTGATGACGACGGTCGGAGCACTGGCAATCGTCAATCAAGAAATGACCATGGGCTCACTGATCGCAGCCAACATGCTGTCGGGCCGGCTGCTCGGTCCGCTCAACCAACTGGTCAACCAATGGCGGACGTTCAATTCGTTCAAACAATCCGCCGACCGCCTGGGTCAGACCTTCAATACGATCAGTGAACGCACCGAGGCCGAGGTCGAACTGGAAACACCAAAGGGCGAACTTCGGACGGAGAACGTCGTCTTTAGTTACGGGGAATCCGCCAAGCCGATCCTCAACAACGTCACCGTGTCTCTGCCCGCGGGCGGTATCCATGCCCTGGTCGGACGAAACGGTTCCGGCAAGACGACGCTGCTGAAGGTTCTGCAGGGCCTGTACCGTCCGGTCAGTGGGCGCGTGCTGCTGGATGGCGCGGATATTGCCCAATTCACGCGCGCGGAATTGGCCGATTGGATGGGCTATGTGCCGCAGGAGTGCGTGCTGTTCGCGGGCACCGTGCGCGATAACATCGCCCACCGTCACGCCGATGCAACCGACGAACAGGTCATCAAGGCCGCGACCCATGCGGGCGTTCACCACTTCATCATCGATCTGCCGGACGGTTACGCCACCGATATCGGCGAAGCCGGGTCGCGCCTGTCCGGCGGTCAGCGCCAGCGCATCGCAATTGCCCGCGCCCTGCTGGGCGAGCCGTCGGTGCTGATGATGGATGAGCCCTCGGCCAGTCTGGACCGGCAGGCCGAACAGGCGCTGCGCGAAACACTCCGCGAAATTTCCAAGACCCGCTCCGTCATCCTGGTGACCCACAGCCCGATCCTGCTTGCCGCCTGCGACGATCTTGTCGCGCTCGACCAAGGGCGCGTGGCGCTCGCCGGTCCGTCAGAGGAAATCCTGCCGCGCCTGTTCGGCCAGCAGCCCATGGAACGTCCGTCCGAAGACAAAGCAAAAGCAGACGCTCCCAAGACCGAGGGAGGCAAGCCGGCCGCCCCGCAGCCGCCCGCAGCCAAGGAAGGCGCGGGCAAACCGCAGCCCGGCGCGGCCCCCGCCTCGCCTGCCGCACAGCCTTCTGCGCAAGCAAAGCCGCAGGCTGCTACCGCGAAACCATCTGCTGCCGCTGCGGCTCCTGATGCGCCCGCCAAACCCGCCGGTGGGGTCGCGCCGAAACCGCCCATGCCGGATATGGCGGCCCTTGCCAATGCAGCCCGTCAGGCACCAAAGGCAGATGCCCCGAAAGCGGCCCCGTCCAAAGATGACAGCGGCAGCGACAGCCGCGTCGAACCAACAGCACCCAAGCGGCCCGAACCTGCCCCTGCCGCAGCGCCTCAGCCGAAGCCGCAACAGGCCCGACCGAGTCCACAACCACCGGCGCCACAGCCATCCGTTCCGCCCGCATCCGTACAGCCTACCGCCTCTGCCCCAGCTGCTTCGCCACAACCGGTTCCCGCCGCCGCTGTCGTCCCTGCGCGCCCCCAGGAAGCATCTGCAAAGCCCGCCGCAGCGCGTCCTGTGTCCAATTCACAAGCTCAGGCGCCGGCTCAGCAGGCATCACCGCAAACTCCGCCAGCACAGCCGCAGCGCCCGAAACCGGCACCTGCGCCACAGAAACCGGCGGCAAAAACATCTACCGCTTCTAGTAACGACCCATACGCTGATATACTGAAGGCCATGGAGCACGAGCGCGGCTCGCGCTAGTCCCGGAATTTTCCGGGCCTGCGCGCCGCTGCTGGAGCCGAAATATGCAACACCAGTCGAACCCGCCGATTGCGTCACCGCTGGACGAGCTGCTGATCAAGCGGCCGATGCCGTCCCTGCGCGTCGCCGCTTGGCCGATCATGATTCTAATCACGGGCCTGCTGACCTGGGCCAATTTCGCCAAACTGGACGAAGTTTCCGTCGCCTTGGGCAAGGTCGTCCCGCAGGGCAAGACCAAGGTCGTGCAGCACCTTGAAGGCGGCATCGTTCAGGAGATCTACGTCTCTGAAGGCGATACCGTGTCCCAGGGCGATCCGCTTCTGCTGCTCGACTTGGCGTCGGGCGGCACCAACCGCGAAGAACTGCAGGTCCGTCTGGACAGCGAATTGGCGGCCCGAACCCGCCTGCAGGCGGAAGCCGAAGGCCGGCCGCTTCGGTTCCCCCGTTCGCTTGAAACCCGCCAGCCCGCCCTAGTCGAAGCCCAGCGGCAGGCCCATGGCGCACGGCAGCGTGAGCTCAAGGCTTCGATCAGCGTCCTTAAGGAACAGATCAAGCAGCGGGAATTGGACGTCAAGGAACTGATGGCCAAGAAAAAGGCGGTTGAACGCAATTACTCCCTGGCCCGTGAACGTCTGGCGATGTCGGCATCGCTGCTGGCCGAAGGGCTGACCGCACGCATCGAGCACCTGAAACTGGAAGCCGAAGTCGAAGACCTGGACGGTGAAATGAAAGGGTTGGTCCCGGCCATTCCCCGCTCCCAGGCCGCTGTCGAAGAAGCCAAGAAGCGTGTGTCGGAATCGGAAGAAGGTTTCCGGCGTGAAGCCCGTGAGGAATTGAACAAGGTCGAGCAAAGCATTGCGCGCATTCAGGAACTTATTCAAGAAGCGGAACGCCAAGGCTCCCGTTCCGAGATCAAAAGTCCCATCAACGGCATCGTCCAGAAAATGGTGGTCACCACGGTGGGCGGCGTCGTCAAGTCGGGCGAGCCGATTCTTGAGATCGTACCGACCGGCGACAAATTGGTGATTGAGGCGCGCCTCAACCCCACGGAACGCGGTTTCATCGTCGAAGGACAGCCCGCCGTCGTCAAAATTTCCACTTATGATTTCGTTCGTTACGGTGGATTGGATGGCCATGTCATCGCCGTGGCTCCCGACGCCAGCACCGATGAAAACGGCGCCCCCTATTTCCGTGTCGTGGTTCAAACAGACAAGACCTATCTGGGCAATGCAGAAGGTCTGCTTCCGATCACACCGGGTATGGAAGCCACAGTCGATATCCATACAGGGCGCAAATCCGTTATGGATTATCTCGTCAAACCGGTTCTGAAACTGAAGGACGAGGCCTTCCGCGAGCGGTAATCGCCGTGCGCTCAGCGTCGCTTCAACATCCCTCTTTTTCCGCTTTAAGGTTGGCCGAACACGCTAACCATTTGTTATTTGTTGCCAATCTATTATATACGTTAGTTCATTAGGGGAGTTCACGACGCGCGAACGAGCCCGTGTTAGGGTGACGCGGCGCGCGGAGGTAAGGGTCCGGGGAAGACATGTCGTTAACCACTCTCATCGGGTTGCTGGCTGCGTTCGGGCTGTTCATCGGCGCCATTTTGATGAGCACCGACAACTTTCTGATTTTTCTTAGCCTTTCCAGCCTTTTGATGGTTGTCGGCGGGACCTTGGCTTCGACCTTCATCTCTTACGAGCCCCGTTACGTCATGCTGTCGCTGAAGCTGATCTGGCGCATTCTGTTTTCGCCCAAGGTCGGCCGCAACGTGCTGAAATCCGAAGTAGGCCGCATCATCCGCTGGGCCTATACGGTTCAGAAAAGCGGCCCGCCGGCACTTGAAGCCGAAGCCAAGAAAGCCGTGCGCGGCGACAAATTCCTGAAGTTCGGTGTCGAGATGGTGATTTCCGGCTACACCGGCGAGGAAGTCCGCGAGATTCTCACCAATGCCATCGAATCCACCTTCGGTCGCAATACGGTCCAGGTCGATATTCTGCGCAACATGGGCGGTGCCGCGCCGGCGTTCGGTATGATCGGAACCTTGGTCGGCCTGATCATCATGCTCGACAACCTGGGCGGCGATCCGACGGAACTGGGCGCCGGCTTGGCCGTGGCGCTATTGACCACGCTTTACGGCGTGATGTTCGCGCGCATGATCTTCATGCCGGCGGCGACCAAGATTCAGCAACGCGAGGAAATCGTGCGCTTCCGCAATTATCTGATCGCCGAAGGGTTATCGCTGCTGGCCGACAAAAAGAACCCCCGCTACATCGCCGACCGCATGAACAGCTTCCTTGACCCGGCGATTCACTTCAACATCGACAAGATGAAGAGGTAGCCATGCGTCCGCAGACAATCGCAATCATCGCTTGTTCCGCTGATGTAGGCTGATGCCATGGGCGTCCCCGTTAAACCCAATCCCGAAGAAGAAAAAGAAGACTGGCTGGTCACCTATGCCGACGCCATCACCTTGTTGATGTGCTTCTTCGTGATGATGCTGACTTTCGCGGAATTCGACATCCCCGCATTTGAAGAAGCCGCGGCCGCGATCAAGGAAAAGATCGGATCGGACGACAACGCCTCGCCGACCGAAAAGCTGAAAATCGACCTGGAAGACGTCGTCTTCCAAATGCAGGCCGACCGGGCCGTGCAGGTGACCAAGGATTCCAAAGGGGTCGTGATCGAATTATCTTCCGGTGCGTTCTACAAACCCGGTTCTGCTGAATTGCGCGAAGAAGCCGTTCCCTATTTGGAAAAAATCGCCCAGACGATCAGCGCACCGCGCTATGCGACCTATAACGTACGGCTCGAGGGACACACCGATGACGAGCCGATCTCGACCGACCGTTTTCCTTCCAATTGGGAACTGTCAACGGGACGGGCGGCAACAGTCGTCCGATATTTCGCCGAGAACGATTTCGTCGATCCTTTGAAGATGAGCGCCACCGGTTATGCCGACCAAAAACCCAAGGTCCCCAACAGGACCGAAGACGGCACACCGATCCCGGAAAACCAGGCGACCAACCGCCGCACGGCGATCCGTGTCACCGCCATGTCGTTGAAGGAACGGGAAGTCTGGTATCAACACCTGGCCGTGAAACGGGCCGAAGCCGAGGCCAAGAAACAAGCCGAAGCACAGCAGGGCGAACAAGGTGCCGCGCCGACCGAAGGCCAGCCTCTCCAAGAGGGCCAGGTGCCGCCCGAAGGGCAGGCACCGACAGAAGGGCAAGTTCCCGCCCCTGCTCAACAGTAAGCCGCTTTGGCGCTGAACGCGCGTTGATTTAACCAGCTATTTTCTGATTTTGAAGAGTATCCGGAGCCGACCGCCGACCGGCCGATCACGGTCATTTTTCGATAATCAGTTCCATGCCTTCGCGGCAGACGAAGTTGCCTTCCCAGGCCTTTTCCGCTTCGACAGCGAGATTGTCCATGAAAGCGTCGTCGTGTTCCGGGTCATGGTGGAAGATCGCCAGACGCTTGGCACCGGCCTCTTGGCATAGGCGCATGCCCTGGTTCCAGGTCGAATGCCCCCAGCCGACCTTGGCCGGAAATTCTTCTTCCGTATAGGTGCTGTCGTAGATCACCAAATCCGCGCCGTCGATCAACCCCAAAACGTTTTGATCCAATTCGCCCGGAATATGTTCGGTATCGGTGACGTAACAGATCGACGCGCCATCATGTTCTATGCGGTAACCGGTCGCACCGTTGGGATGGTTCAAGGCTGCTGTCTTCACGGTGATATCGGACGGAAGGGAGAAACTGTCTCCCGCGTCGAAATCTTCGAATCGCAGTTTGGCCTGCATGGCTTCCAGCGGCACAGGAAACATCGGGTTGTGCATCTGGGTCGATAGAATGTCCTGTATGCCTTCGTCGCTTCGGCCCTTCAGATGGCCGGCCATGATATGGATGGCACATTCGGGATTGTAGGCAGGCACGAAGAACGGAAAGCCGTTGATGTGGTCCCAATGGGTATGCGTCAGCAAAAGGTGGGAGCACTTCAACCCGGATTGCAAAAACGAATTGCCGTATGACCGGATGCCGGTCCCGGCATCCATGACGAATCGGTAGTCGCCTGCTTCGACTTCAATGCAGCTGGTGTTCCCGCCATACTTCATATGCTGCGGCGTAGCGCAGGCGATACTTCCGCGGACTCCCCAAAATTTAAGACGGATGGCCATGATCTCTTGCAGACTTTTGCGACCGGCTCACAGGCGTGAACGAGCGCAGCGGCTAACTCCCTTGCGGACAGGCCCTCGGTGGCACATAGCTTAATCCGTACCTTAGCGGCACGATTGAACTTCTGTATAGGCCATCAAGTGCTTACTGTCACAGTTTGATTTCCACGCACGTCTATCGCCGCACCGACTTCTATATCCAATCGTTGATCTGCCCGCCCTCTGTTGCAGGCGATTTCAACCAACCCGTTCGAATTCGCATACCAGAACAATGTTCCGGGTGGAACCGACGCGAAAGTCGTTTCGCCTTTTATTTCAACATTGTGAACTAAAATTCGGTGGTTTGGCGAGAGTTTTTCAGCCCGCAAACCAGAAATCAGGTTGCCGAACGCATCGATGTATACGATTTGCTCGAATTCATCCGGCCATTTGGGACGATCGACTCCTGCCGGAGCAATCTCCGCTCCTTTATCCGCTCCAGCGAAAGTTCCCTCACGCGCAATCCCGGCCGCCACAGGCGCAAACAGATCACGCCCGTGGAAACTTGCCGACAAACGCCGTGGCCGCCAAGTAATTTCCCAGGCCCGAACCGTACCGGACCGTCGGGTAAGAAGTGCGAGCACCCCGTTATCCGGCCCAACAAACCAGCGTCCATCGGCTTCGACGACCAATGCACGCCGGTCCGTCCCCACCCCCGGATCAACGACCGTGAGAAAAACAGCCCCCTTAGGAAATTCCCCGACCAAAGCCGCCAACAGATAAGCGCATGATTGAGGGTCAAATGGCGGTGCGTCATGCATCAGATCGATCACCGGCATGCCTGGAACGGCGCCATGAAGAACCGCTTTCATCTGCCCCACATAGGGGCCGTTGAAACCGAAATCGGTGAACAATACGAACATGCCGGCAACCACTGTAACGAGGTTTTCTGATACCGGATCAAGCGTAACAGAATGCCCGAAAAGTATCACCCGGCGCCGCGAGGACGCGGGCCGGGTGCGGAACTAAGTTTCCATTGAAACGGGGTTGGCAGGCCGCCAGGCTAGACTGCGGCCGAAGTATCGGAAAGGGCGCGGGCGACGTGCTTTTGAACCTTTTCAAACGCACGGTTTTCAAGCTGCCGCACACGTTCTCGGCTGATGCCGTACTCAGTGCCAAGATCTTCAAGCGTTGCCGGATCATCGCTCAGCCGGCGTTCCACAAAGATCTCGCGCTCCCGATCAGGCAAGGCAGCCATGGCTTCCTGCACCAACGTACGGCGGAAATCCCCTTCTTCCATATCGCCGAGCAACGCTTCCGGGCTCGGACGATCGTCGACCAAGGTATCCTGAAATTCGACGGCACCTTCGTCGAAACTCACCGGGGCATTCAACGACATATCCCGGGCCGCAAGGCGGCGGTTCATATAGGTCACGTCACGTTCAGACACACCGACTTCTTCCGACAGCCGCTTCGCGTCTTCCGGGTTCAATTCACCGGTATCGAGAATCTTCAACCGGCCCTTCAGGTTTCGCAGGCTGAAGAACAGCTTCTTCTGCGATGCCACCGTGCCCATCTTGACCAGCGACCAGGACTTCAGGATGTATTCCGTAATCGCGGCTTTGATCCACCACATGGCATAAGTCGACAGGCGGAACCCGCGTTCCGGCTCGAATTTCTTGACCGCTTTCATCAGACCGATGTTGCCTTCGGAAATCAGATCGGCAACGGGAAGCCCGTAGCCGCGGTAGCCCATGGCGATCTTGGCGACCAAGCGTAAATGGGAGGTCACCAGCATATGGGCAGCGTCAACATCCCCGTGCTCGGTCCAGCGCACGGCAAGCATCTGTTCCTCGTCTTTTTCCAGAAGAGGAAATTTCCAGATCTCGCGAAAATACTGGCTAAGGCCACCTTCGGTCGGAACGGCAGGTAATGTCATCGTCGTCATCGTCTCTTCTTCCCACTGTTAGGGCGGTTCGAAAACCCGAACCCGCCCAAGTTCATGATGGTTTTTTAGGTCCGGATTAAGGCGGCTTTATGGCAGGTCGAGGGCATGCAAAGGGCAATTTCCGACGAAACACCGTCGAAAACAGACACCGCATACCGCCGTTGCGGACACACCGAATCATTATGAAAGGAGACTGTGCTGATACAGCACTGGATAGCACTCATGCCTTATCCTCCTTAAGAAGCAATACGGCGTCTTGCGGCAAACCTGCCTGTGAGCGTTTCGCGCCCTGCCTGCCCGCCTTTCGGCCGGACACACATCCGTTGGCCCCAAATGGGCACCAACACCGTTAATATAACGGGAAAGGCCTTCAATTTCAAGATTGTGCGAAAGGTGCGGCAAGCACCTAAGGGCTACTGGACGGTTTCTTCCAGGCTCACATAAGCTGCGGCATCGTGGGCTCCGCCCGGCAGCAGCTGGCTGCGGATTTCCGGTGCCAGATCGGGAATCGGCGGCAGATCCAGGTTTTGACCATTGGCGATTTCAGCTTTGCGTTTTTGGCGGTAAAGCGAACGGATCGCCGCATAGTAATCAACCGACGTCTTTTTGATTTGATCCAGTTCCTCGATCACATCAGCGTATTCCAACAGGCCATCGACAACATCAAGGGCCAGATGGATCTCTTCTTCGTCGATGTTCTCAAGGTAATAGCTAAGAGGATCGAAATAGCTATCCACCAACAGGCGCCCGATCGCATCACGCGGGTTCGACGGCCCCAAGACCGGCAACACCACGTAGAAGCCTTCACCCACACCCCAGACGGCCAAAGTCTGTCCGAAATCTTCGTTATGCTTCTCAATTCCCATATCGCCGGCAAGGTCGGCCATACCACCCATACCGAAGAAGGTGTTGATGACCGTGCGAGTCAGGGTTTGCAAGGCGCGTTCGAATTCGAATTGCAGAACGTCATTCACGAACGTGATCGGTGAAAACAAATTGTCGAAGACGTTCTTGATCGCCTTCCGCCCCGTCGCCGGCACCGTCGCATTATAGGTATTGGCAATCGGCCGCAGGACAATGTCCTGCACGCCTTCATTGAACGAGAAGATAACGCGGTTGACGCTTTCCAACGGATCGTTGGCATCGTCGTCCGCCTGCGACAACTCAATGCCGGCCGGAGAAATAAACCCGTCCGGGTACGACAACTCGCGCGATTGGCTGTCATCGGCCTGGGCCGCCCCAAGAGAGGCCCCCATCGCCAACACCGCGCCGAACGCGAAATTCCGAAACCTACCGGTCAAATCCCAGCCCCATTCTTTTTATCAACCAATCCCCGTTAAAGGGGCCGGTCCCGAGATCACAATGTACGTCCGCGCATCGGTGCGACGTCTATCGCCATGAATTAATAGGTGAAGTTGCCGTCCCCTGCAACTAATTCAAGGCTAATTTTTTACCTTTCCTCGTTAACTATCTTGTGATTTCGGCGTGTATGGAAATGTCATCCAGGCCTACTTGTATGACCGGGAAAAATCCATATTCTGTTGGCATTGGGAGGGCATCCAAACATGACGATGTATCACCGACAGGTCTTTAAACCACTTTTGGCCGGGGCCTTCATGCTTCTGATGCTTCTCCCAACCGCGGGGAAGGCCGCCGGTCCGGACACCGTCGTGGATGCATTTCACGTGGACCTTTTGTCCGTCATGAAAAACAGCAAAGATCTTGGAATATCAGGTCGTTATGAGAAATTTCTGCTCCAGATCGACCGCTATTTTCATATGCCCCTGATGGTCAGCTTCGTATCCGGGAAGCATTGGGGAACATCGACCAAGGACGCCCGCATCAAGCTTATTTCGGCCGCGCGACGGTTAAGCGCCGGCGAACTGGCTGTTTTGTTCTCAGGCTATGGCGGCGAAACATTCAACACCTTGAAAACGCGACCGATCAATGACGGCACCGTGCTCGTAGAAACCGAGTTGGAACGGAAGAACGATTCAAACGTCAAAGTGACCTATCGGCTCCGTAAATTTGGTGAAAACTGGCGAATCATCGACGTCCTGCTGGACGGAACGATTTCCCAGCTTCTGAAACGCCGGGATGAATATCTCCGCACCCTGGAAGATCATGGCATCGCCGGGTTGATTGACCTTCTTAATGCCAAAGCGGATGAAATTCTCAGATCAGACACGGCAAGCAAATCCGCCAACTGATATTCCGCACGCTTCACTTCTCCTGGCACCAACCTGAATTTGGACATACCTGTTCGATTATGCGTATGCGCTCCCTTTTGATCGTCTTTCCTGTCCTGCTGACTCTGTTTGCAGCCCCCCTGTCCTCATCCCTGGCCCAGTCCCAGGAAAAAGGTCAGGCCACCGCCGTGGTCACGGCTTTTCATGAAACTCTATTGAGCGTCATGAAACAGGCCCGGGAATTGGATATTCAAGGCCGCTATGATCTGCTTGCACCTGCGGTCGACAAAGCTTTTCATCTGAATCTAACGGCACGCCAGGCTGCAGGTCGCAGACCGTGGAAGGGGGCCGCACCAGACGACCAAAAAGCTCTATTGGATGCGTTCCGTCATTGGACGATCGCCACATACGCCAATCAATTCAATGGCTGGTCCGGCCAGGAATTCATCAATCAGGGCGAATTACCCGGTCCGCAAAAGGGAACGGTTCTGGTCAAAACCGAATTAACCGGCAACGAGCCGGTAACTCTCACCTACCTCATGGTATTCAGTGACGGACGCTGGGGGGTCTATGACGTTTTGGTGCGCCAAGGCACCACCTCGATCAGTCAGCTCGCCAAACACATTTCCGAATTCAAAAGCATCGCCAAAAACGGCTTGCCGGCTTTGACGGAAACCCTCGCGGCGAAGTCAAAAGGCCTGCTCACCCCGTAATTAAAGATCAATTCCCGCTCTCGGCACCCGCACTTTCCTCGGCCGATTTCATCAATCCGCGCAGGGAATAGATCGACCCCAGGCCGAACCCCCACAACACGAATACGATCTCGCGCAGGCGTTTGATCGCGGCCAGGGCGACGCCGGCTTCAGGCACCCCCGTTATCGCCCCTGCCAGGACAATCAAGATGCTGTCCTGCGTGCCCAGGTTTGCGGGCACGAAAAATGTCACGGCGCGCACCATCTGATTGACCGATTCAATGATCATGGCTTCACCCGGCGTCACGGGATGGCCGAGGAAATAGAGAATCGCGTAGGTCTCGGCAGCCCCCACCACCCAGTTTGTGAATGCCAGAAAAATCGCCGGGATGAACCGCTTGGGCCGCTCCACATAAAAATGATGCAGATGGTCCTCGACCTCGCGAATGTTTTCCAGTGCCGCACCGATACGCGCCGCCAAACGGGTGCGGCCCAACCGCGTACCGGTCCATGACGTTGCCCGGAACTTCTGCACCCCGAAGACGACCGCGATGCCGAATGTCAGAAACAAGAACCCGCCAAGGGCCAACACCCCATACTGTCCCCCAACTTCGTGCCGGACGAGTAGGATCAACCCGGCCAACATGAACACGATCAGCCCGATCAGGTTGATGGTCCGCGCCAGAATGATCGAAGCCGTTCCTTCGCGGTAACTGATGTTATGGTGACGCTTCAGCAACACGGCCTTGATCGGCTCCCCCCCGAACCCACCGGCCGGCAACACCGTGTTGAAGGCTTCCCCGACCATACGGATGCGCCACACGATATAGGACCGGGCAGCCGTCAAAGGCAGGGGAAGAATGGCCAGATGCCAGGACAGGGTGTCGATGTAGAACGCCGCCAGATAGATCAGCAATACGGCCGCCAGTCCGAGCCACCCGATTTCAAGAATGCTGGCGAAAGCCCGGTCCAAGTCGATCCCGGCAACGACCCAGGCCAAAAGCGCAACACCCAAGCCGATGTATAACCAGGTCAAAAGCCGCAAAGTGGGGCTGGCACCGGTCATGAGTCCGCTCCGGTTCCCGATCTTCCGCCGCGAAGCGCCAACAACGCCGGCAACAGGAGAAGGGTACACATGAGCGTCAAGGCAATGGCGATGGTCAAAAGAACCCCCATGCTGGCCGTGCCCGGATGGCCCGACAAGGCGATCGCCCCGAACGACCCGATCGTGGTCAGCGCACTGAACAACACGGCCCGAGGTGTCGATGTCTCGAACGCGTTACCCGGCGCCGCACCACCCGCACTCAATCGCTCCTGACGGTCACGCAGAACCAAGTGAATCCCACTGGCCACGCCCAAGCCGAACAATAACGGCAACACGATGATGTTGGCGAAATTGAACGGCACATTGAACAGCACCGAACACATAACGGTCAGCACCGCGGCCAGCGTCAACGGCATGAACACGAACAGAACATCGTCCCATCGGCGCAGCAACAGGCCAAGCAGGATCAGGATCGCCGATATGGCAATGGCGCCCGCTTCGATGAAAGCCGACAACACGGCCTGCCCCGCTTCGAAGATGGTAACCGGTGCACCAGAAACTTCAGGGGCGACGCTCCGAACCGCCGCAACGAAGTGCGCAACCGCCGCCGGATCACGCAGGTCTTCCTGCGGCAACACGTCAAGTCTGGCCTGTCCGTTCTGGGCCACGTAGCGCCGAAGCAGGGTGTCGGGCAGATCATCGATGGCATAGGATTCCGGGCTCATGGTATCGCGAAGCTGCGTGACCGCATCGGGGAAAACGGCAAGCAAGCCCTCCTCAAGCCCCACAAGCTTGTCATCCATCTTTGCAAGGACGGCGGAAAAGCGCTTGGCCGCGTTGCTCAGTTCGGCACTTGCTTCGACACCGCCCAGGTCGTTCAGCGTCTGCGCCAAGGTTTGTGCTGTGGCACGACGACGCTCGGGATCACTGTCGCCCTTGGCTGGTTTGCCGGGCAATGACGGCAGCATGAACAGCGCCAGATCGTGAACGATCTCGGTTTTTTCATCCTGATTGTCGGGCACGAAACTGTGGATCGACGCCACGCCGGCGATCTCGGGCAACGCCGTCAGCGTCTCGGCCAATTCACGTGCGGCCGCCACGTTATCCGCAAGCACCGTGGCGCTATAGGTCGTGGCCCCCTCTCCTGCCGCCAATTCATGGACCACGGCAACGGATTCCATCTGCCGGTCTTTTAGATTCAAGGGATCGAAATCGAACCGCGCTTGGGGAGCGAATATCAATCCCACGATTGCCGCGACCGCCGCCCCGATCAACACCCGTCTGGGATGGTTCTGCAACACCGACCGGGCTCCGGCCGCCCAAACAGCCCCTTTCCCATGTCCGGGTTTTGCCGGCATCAAGGACAACACAGCCGGCAAAACGGTCAGGTTCGCCGCCAGCGCGATGAACATGCCGGAGCCTGCAATCAATCCCAATTCCGCCAAGCCGACGTAATCCGTCGGCAGGAACGAATAGAACGCGATGGCGGCCGCCACGGCACAAAGCGTCAGCCCACCGCCCCCTTTCGCCGCCGTGTCCTCCAACGCCGTACCGTTGTCCATACCCGCCGTCCGATATTCACGATACCGAAGGACGAAATGAATTCCAAAATCGACGCTGAGCCCGATGAACAACACCGCGAAAGCAACAGAAATCAGATTAAGGGTGCCAAGCGCCCAAATGGCGAATCCCGCCGTCCAGACCAACCCCAGAACCAACGTCGTCAAGACGGCAAAAACCAACTGCGGCGACCGCAATCCGGCGATCAGCAACCCGAACACCAGGATGAAGGAAATAATCCCGGCAAGGCCCATCCCACGTTCGACGCTTTTCAGTTCGTCCTGCTGCAAGGCGACAGAACCCGAAATCCGCATGCGGACAGCCCCTGTTCCATCAAGCTGCAATTCCCGCCGCATCTGCTGCAGGGCCTTGATGGATTTTCCCGCCGGTTGCAGAGAGCCGAAATCGAGCGGCGGCTTCAGCACGATAAACCGACGCGCCGCGCCGCTGTCTTTGCCGGACAAAAGCCGCCGCCATGACAAGATCGCATCTTCACCGGCCAGCCGCCGCTCGCCGATGTCGGCGAGCATGTCCAGCACCTTGGCCAAGGCAACCGGCGGGGCCTTACCCGCCAGTTGCTGTTCAATCCCCTTGCGCAGAAGGTCGAACAGCGTCGCCATGCTGGGATCGCCCCATAGACTGGCCAGGAACGGTTGGGCCTCGGCAAGGCGCCCGGTCAGATCCTCAAGCTCCGCCACACTTAGAAATAGCAGACCGTTCTTTTGAAGAAAGGGATCGCCTTCAGGATCGAACAAGGCACCGAACGTATTCGGTTGTGCCTTGATCCGCACCGTCATCTGGCGCGCGGCGCGATCGACAAGTTCAGGCACGTCCCCGTCAAGAACCACCAACAGGTTATCGCTCAATTGGGGAAACAGGCCGTTGACCGCGCGGTTGTGCTGTCGGAACGGCAGTTCGGCCGACAGCATATCCGTGGTGTCCGTATTAATCGCGAGATTTCGCGCCAAGTATGTGACTGTCAACCCGGTGCCCAGAATGGAAAGGATGACCACCGCCCAGGCACCGCGCCGCACCAAGCCGACCCAGGTTCGAAAAGCGTCCTGAAGAAATGCACGCCCCGCCCCGCTCATCCCTCTTGCTTTCCATCCCGGGCCAGGGCATGGCGGCGTGCCCGGTATTTGAACAGCCAGTGAACGGCAAACAAAAAGGCGAACCCGGGCGCACCGATCGCGGCGGCCAACAACAAGGGTTCCTGATAGCCCAACAGCACGCAGACCGGCACGGCCAGGATGGCATCGTCCGGGTCAACCCCCATGAACGACCCCAGTTCCGCACTACGGGCTCCGGCCAAGCTTTCCATGCGCATGACCAACCACAGGATGAACGTCACGGATGCCCCGGCAAGAACGCCTATGGGAATGGCCATCAGCCCCCATTCGCTTTCCCGCAACCCGATTCCCAAGCCGACGAATATCATCGCATTACAGGTCGCATCGGCGATCAGATCAAATTTATGCCCGGCTGCACTGGTCTGACCAGACAAGCGGGCATAATCGCCATCCCCCCGATCCAGAATCATGGACAGGATGAACAGGATCGCCCCCCAATCCCAGGCCGACAGCCCCCACCATGGAAGATTTATTACCGATGCCGGCCCAATGGCAAAAGCCGCCGCTGCGGCCACGCCCGTGGCAAGGCGCACGACGGTCACCTGGCTGGGTGTAACTTTCGTGCCCATCAAAGGTTTGGTCACGGTCAGGCGCGCGACCTTATGGATCCAGGTATTGTGACTAATGGTCTTGCCTCCGGCTGCAGGCAGGTCTACACGATAGCCCGGAAGATCAAGAAAATTGCGGCAAAAGGCAACCGGCATCACCGTCGCGGTTGAAGAATTTATGCTGAAAACACCCGTTCTTGCCGACGCGCATATCCAGCAATTCGCCGATGATGGTTATCTGGTTCTGCGCCAGGGATTTTCGGATGAGGAAATGGCGCATATCGTAACCTGGACCGAAGATGTCCTGGCCCTGCCCGAAGTTTCGGGCCGCCATTGGGTCTTCCACGAACAAAGCCGCAAGGCACCCAACGAAAAACTGGTCAGCCGGATCGAGAAGATTTCACCTTTTCATGGCGGGTTCGGCGCATTGGCCGAAGCCCTGCGCGGCCCGATCGGCCAGTTGCTGGGCGAAGACGCAGTTTTGTTCAAGGAAAAGATCAACTTCAAGATGCCGGGCGGCGATGGCTTCAAGCCCCATCAGGATTCCCAGGCGGGATGGGACACCTATACGGATTTCTTCATTTCGGCCCTTGTCTCGATCGATGCCGCGACGGAAGAAAACGGCTGCCTGCAACTGGTGCGCGGCCATCACAAAAGCGGCATGTTCCAATCGTGGGAGCCCATGACCGATGCGGACATGGACGGGATGGATTTCCAGCCCGTACCGACGGCCCCCGGCGATATCGTGTTCTTCGACAGCTTCGCGCCCCACGCGTCGGAGCCCAATATGAGCGACAAAATCCGGCGTATCTATTATGCGACCTACAACCGGGCGTCCGCCGGTTCGTTCATGGACCGATATTACGCGGACAAGCATAAGAACTACCCGCCCGACATCGACCGAGATCCGTCAAAGCAATATGTCTTCCGAGTTTAATGGCAGGCAAGCAGGCTTGAGCGCGGGTTATTCTGCGGCGTCGCCGACCCGTTCCCCCATGGGCCGATATGCCGCGATCTTGGCGCGGATTTCATTTTGCGCACGTTCCCGGTCTTCGGGAAAATCGATCTCGATCCACGGAATGCCGGTGACATCCTCATAGCCGAAGGTGCCGGGCGCGGACGCTTTGAGGACATCACAGAACGCATCCTCATAGACATATCCGGGCATGTCACCCTGGGCCAATTCATCGGCCCGGTCAGCGACACGCCGTGCGATGTCCGGCGCCATGGTCAGGAACCCCGGCCATTCGCCGATCAGATCATGCGGCTCAGAAACCTTCTTCCCGAAATCGACGATCTGATTATCGCGCACACAGGTCTTGACCGGTTCTTCCCCCGGCACGAAATCCCGGTCCAGGATGATGCAGGTTTCATGGCCGCTGGAAATCAAGGCCTTCAAAAGATCTTCGTGGTAGTAGACGTCCGCATCCATGAACAGCACCCGCGAGCCGGAGCGCAGAACCTCGCCCGCGCAGGCCAGCGAAAGAATGGGGCTTTCCTCGAACCGCGGATTGAACAATGTCCGGGCAAACTCCGCAGGGGCGACCCGCGCCAGTTCGTCCTCGATCATCTCCTTGCGGTGGCCGACAACGACGGTCAGGTCCTCGATGCCCAGGGACGTAAGAACCTCGATATGCCGGGCCAGAAGGGTCCGCCCGTCAAATTCAAGTAGAGCTTTCGGTGGTTCGAAATTTTCATCGCCATAAAGGCGCCGGCCGACGCCGGCAGCAAGCATGACCGCTCTCATTTGCAGGTAACATCCGCTCACAGTTCGTTTGCGCAATAGGTGCGCGTCTGACATGCCAATGTCAATATTCTGTCGCGCGATTGAAATATCCAGCAGATGAATGACTTGAAGGTAAGCCGAAGAAGTTTATTGGATGTAGCCGTTGGCACGGAACCATTCGACCGCATCGGCCAGGGCATCCCGCGCCGGGCGGGGGGTATATCCAAGCTCTTTCGCGGCCTTGTCCCAGCGGAAAAACATCTTCTTTTTCGCCATTCGCACCGAATCGGGGGCGACCATGGGTTCCGTCCCGCCGGTTAACCGGCACCAGGCTTCCGAGACATGGGCAATGGGCATGATCAGGCCCGTCGGCACCCCGAACAACGGCGGCCGCCCGCCCGTCAGTTCGGCAATGACGCCCAGAATATCGCTGAGCCCCATGTTTTCACCGCCCAGCACGTACCGCTCCCCGATCCGCCCCTTGCCGAAGGCCAACAGATGTCCCTCGGCAACGTCATCCACATGGGCCACGTTCAGCCCCGTATCCACATAAACGGGCATCTTGCCGTTCACCGCATCGACCACGATGCGCCCGGTCGGCGTCGGTTTGACGTCGCGCGGGCCGATCGGCGTGGATGGGTTGACGATCACCACTGGCCAGCCTTCGGCCTTTGTCAGTTCCCGCACCCGTTCCTCGGCCCTGTATTTGGATTGCTTGTAAGGCCCGATCATGTCCGCATATGTCACGGCTGTGTCCTCGTCACCGGGCGTGCCGTCCCCCGGATTGCCCAGCACGGCGACCGACGAGGTATAGACGATGCGTTCCGCCCCGGCCTCCGCCGCAGCACGGATGATCGCCGCCGACCCGTCCACGTTGGCGCGGAACATGGCAGCGGGATCACGGGTCCAAATGCGGTAATCCGCCGCAACATGGTAAAGCGCGCGGCATCCTTGGACCGCTGGCGTCAAGGTTTCCGGAGCCAACAGATCACCCTCGACGACATCGACGTCCAAGCCGGCAATGTTGCGCCGGTCGCTGCCGGGACGCATGAGCACACGCACGGCTTCGCCTTTTTCCAACAGCCTGCGGACAACGGCGGCGCCGACGAACCCGCTGGCGCCGGTCACAAGATTGGGAGAACCATTTGTCATGGCGGGGATTTAGGCCCCATAAATGTCACAATTTCCAGGGCAAATTGCCCTCAAACACACACTTGGCCCTTAACAACAGGCGCCCCTGCCCCCATGTTCCGTGAATTGCCTGTTTGCACTGCAATATCCTAAGGTTTACAAGGGACCCCTTCAGGATTAAGTGATCGCGATGACCAAAAGCATGAAAATTCTACTCGCCAGTCCGCGCGGTTTCTGCGCCGGTGTTGAGCGCGCCATCGAAATCGTCGAACGGGCCCTGGAAATCCACGGCCCACCCGTCTATGTGCGCCACGAGATCGTGCACAATAAGCACGTCGTCGAATCGCTGCGCGCCAAGGGTGCGGTGTTTGTCGAGGAAGTGGATGATGTGCCCGATGGCGCCGTCACCATCTTTTCCGCCCATGGCGTCGCTGAAAAGGTCGAGATCGAAGCCAACGACCGTGGCCTGCCCGTGATCGACGCAACCTGCCCGCTGGTATCCAAGGTCCATAAAGAGGGCCAAAATCATGCCAGCAAGGGCCGCGAAGTCATTCTGATCGGTCATGCCGGACACCCGGAAGTCGAAGGCACCCAAGGCCGTATCCCGGGTGGCGTGCTGCTGGTTCAAACGCCGGAAGACGTGGCGGAACTTACCGTCAAGGACCCGAACGCTCTGTCCTACGTGACGCAAACGACGCTCAGCGTCGATGAGACCCGCGATACCATCAACGCACTTAAGGATCGGTTTCCGACGATCGAAGGCCCCGACGTGAAAGACATCTGCTACGCCACGCAAAACCGCCAGCAGGCCGTACGCGACATGTGCGATAAGGTCGATCTGCTGCTCGTGGTCGGCGCCAAGAATTCTTCGAATTCCAACCGACTGCGCGAAATCGGCGCGGAAATCGGCGTGCCGTCATACCTGATCGATGATGCCAGCATGCTCGATCCGGCTTGGTTAGACGACGTTGAAATCGTCGGCATCACGGCCGGGGCCTCGGCCCCCGAAGAATTGGTTCAGGAATTGATCCGCCGTCTGGGCGACTTCGGGGAAACCCGGGTTGAAGCGCTTACCGGGGTCGAAGAAAACATCGTATTCAAGCTGCCCAAGGAATTGAAACCGGGCAGCTTTGCAGCAACGGACGCTTAAAACTCATGGCAGTTCCTCTTATTCAGCAGATCCGTGTCGGCGCCTACATCATGGGCAAAAAGCTCCGTGGCGTGGATAAATACCCCCTGGTTTTGATGCTGGAGCCCCTGTTCCGGTGCAATTTGGCCTGTCCCGGCTGCGGCAAAATCGATTACGAGGACGACATCCTCAACAAACGCTTGTCCGTCAAGGAATGCCTTGACGCGGTCGATGATTGCGGCGCCCCCATCGTTTCGATCCCGGGCGGCGAGCCTTTGATCCACAAGGACATCAAGGCGGTTGTCGAAGGCATCGTGGCGCGTAAGAAGTTCGTTTATCTGTGCACCAACGCACTGCTTCTGGAAAAGAAGCTCGATATGTTCACACCCACGCCGTATCTGACCTTCTCGGTCCATTTGGACGGCATGGAAGAGCATCACGACAAGGCCGTAGACCAGCCCGGCACCTTCAAGCGCGCCGTCTCGGCCATCCGCGAAGCCAAGCGCCGCGGCTTCCGCGTCAACGTCAACTGCACCCTGTTCGACCAAATGTCGGCCACCGAAGCAGCGGAATTCTTCGATTTCTGCACCCATGACCTGGGTGTCGAGGGCATTACCGTCTCGCCGGGCTATGCCTACGAGCGGGCACCCGATCAGGAACATTTCCTGTCCCGCAAGAAGACCAAACAATTGTTCCGCGACGTGTTCAAGCACGAAGGTGCCAAGAAATGGCGGTTCAGCCAGTCGACCCTGTTCCTCGACTTCCTGGCCGGCAACCAGTCCTACAAATGTACGCCCTGGGGCAACCCGACGCGCAACATCTTCGGCTGGCAAAAACCCTGCTACCTGCTGAACGAAGGCTATGCCGACACGTTCCAGGAACTCATGGACAGCGTCGAATGGGACAAATACGGCACCGGCAACTACGAAAAATGCGCCGACTGCATGGTCCATTGCGGATACGAGCCGACGGCCGTGACCGACACCGTGTCGCATCCCCTGAAGGCGCTTAAGGTCTTCCTGAAGGGCGTCAATACGGACGGCGAAATGGCACCGGAAATCAACCTGGACAATCAGCGCCCAGCCGAATTCGTGTTCGAAGGGCTGGTCAAGACGCTGAGCCAGAAGATGGAAGAAAAGGCTGCGGCCGACAAAGAACGGGCTGCATAACCCTCCCCTCTACGCCCGTCAATGTGAACCGCTTGACCTAAATTCCGGAACGAAATGGCCGGCGTTGGCCACAAGTTGCTATCGAAGGTTCAGATTAAATTCAGCGTGATCGCGGCGACCGTCAGATATCTAGCGGTCTTGGCTACGGCGACGAGTGCCAGAAAACTCCAAAATGGTTCGCGAAGAACGCCCGCCGCCAGGGTCAACGGATCGCCGATGAACGGCATCCAACTGAGGAGAAGGCTCCACCGACCGTAATGATGATACCAGCCGACGGCTTTGTCCAATTGTTCTGGTTTTGCCGGAAACCACTTACGGTTTCTGAAATGCTCGATCCATCGGCCAAGCACCCAATTGACGACGGCCCCGAGTGTGTTGCCCAGGCTGGCGAAGGCAATCAGCAACGATAGTTTGTAATCGCCCGATAAAATGAGCCCGACAAGGCCAATTTCCGATTGGGCAGGTAGGATCGTGGCCGCAAGGAAGGCAATGCCGAATAGTCCAAGATAAATGCCGATATCATCCAAAACGCGGTCCTTCACTGCCTGATTGTTGATGACCAGATAGCAGTGAAATGTTAGACAGCACTATGTTTTTCCGGGTGAAAAATCGGCATGGCTTCACTGTCTTGCTTCTTGCGGCCTTTGTGATTTCGGCACTTTTCGGGTCGTTGGCCCATGCCAATATCACCGAAGATTTCCTGACAATCAGTCAGGATCAACGAAGCGCGCCACCTGTCGATCAATATGAGATAGATCACGGCCACAGCCACGATACCGATTGGCCGGAAGAGCGCGATCAACAACACTCTCATAAGCACAACCCAATTGATCATTCGCACGAAATTCCCGGCATCACCGTCTTTCCACTTGGTGCACTGGGGAATGATATGGGCGGCGCCTATCTTGCCGTTTATGAACAGCGCCATGGATATGCGCCGGACTGCATAGACCGCCCCCCTCGTCGTTGAACCTTTCCCGCCCGGGTCGGGCATCGGAAACATATTTCAACGAACGAGGACTATTCCCATGAATAATTATCGTTGCGGAGAAGTTTTGCGGCTCAAGGCCGTAAAGCGAACCCCGCTATTCACCTTTGGCATCCTTGCGATGCTTGCTGTGTGGTGGCCCGACACAGCGCTCGCGCATGCCGTCACGCAGGGCGACAAAGGCTACATTCAGGAAATTTACGGGGTTCATCTGATCCCGTTTACGTATCTCGGAGCCAAGCACATGGTCACCGGATACGACCATATCCTGTTTCTGTTCGGCGTGATCTTCTTCCTTTATCGGATGAAGGATATCGCCATCTACGTCAGCCTTTTCGCGCTGGGCCATTCTCTGACCATGATCACCGGCGTCATGCTGAACTTCGGCATCAACGCCTTCATTATCGACGCCATTATCGGCCTTTCCATCGTCTACAAGGCGCTCGATAACCTCGGCGCCTATCAGCGGTGGTTCGGTTTCCAGCCGAATACCAAGGCCGTGACCTTGATGTTTGGCCTTTGCCACGGCTTGGGTCTGGCTTCGAAGGTCATCGAATACAACATCGCCGAAGACGGGCTTCTGCCGAATCTGATCGCCTTCAACGTCGGTGTCGAACTCGGTCAGCTTTTGGCCCTCGCTGCGATCCTGATCGCAATGGGCTGGTGGCGTCGAACCGAGAGCTTCCACCGTTACGCCTATACCGCGAACGTCGCCATGATGGCGGCGGGCTTCGTCTTCATCGGTATGCACCTTACCGGCTACGCTATTTCCTGAGTTACGGAGAAATCACATGTACAACGCTGAAAAACCGCATCCGGATGAGTTGCCGTCAACGGCGCAGCTCATTCGCTCGACCGTCATCGCAATTGTTGCCGCCGCCATCATTTTGATCACCATCGTCCTGCCCTCCGAATACGGCATTGACCCGACCGGCGCGGGCAAGGCCATCGGCTTGACCGAAATGGGTGAGATCAAACAAGAGCTTTCCAAGGAGGCGGAGGCTGATCATCGGTCATCCCTGCCGGATCGTGGCGAGCCCGGATTGATTAGTCGCCTGTTGGGCGTCTTTATCGGGACGGCCCATGCCCAGGAAAAAGAACCCTGGAAAGACGAAGTTCGGTTCGAGTTGAAGCCGAAAGAAACCCATGAGCTGAAGGTGACCATGAAAGAAGGCGAGGTCACCGAATTCGAAATGATCGTGGAGGGAGGCCGTGTGAACTTCGATCTTCATGCACACGCCGGCGGCAAAAACGCCTCATACGAAAAAGCCCGCGGCTCCACCGGATCGAAGGGTAAGATCGTCGCGGCGTTTGACGGCGATCACGGTTGGTTCTGGCGCAATCGCGACAGAAAAACAGTGACGATCACCCTCAGGCTGCGGGGGGCCTACAGCGCCTCAAAAGAGTTCAAGTAATAGGTTGCCCGGGGTGCGGGCCGCCTGAACAGCGGTCCGCACTTCCCGCCTGCTGCCCCCGAATCACCAACCCATGTTAGTGGTCGTGCTGATGATGGGCGTCCGGATAGTGTGGGTGCTTATGGCGCATGGGCTCGTGACGATGCCGGTGCACGTGGGGCCCTTTCGGTATCACGTCGTGATGATGATCGTGATGTTCGTCATGAACATGCACATGAGCATGCTCCATCGCTTCATGCGTATGTTCATGGTCATGGACCTCGGTCAGATGCAGCCAGACCCCAAACCCCATCAACAGGCCCGCGATCAGTAACTGGACCGTCACGGCCTCACCCAGCAGGGGGATCGCAACGATCGCGCCGACGAAGGGGGCTGTCGAAAAGTAGGCGCCGGTGCGAGCCGTCCCCAGGCCCCGCAAGGCCACCACAAACAACGTCAGACTGACGCCATAGCCGAGAAAACCGATGATCCCGGCGGACAGGGCAGGAGCCAGCCCAGGCATCTTGGCCCCAAGGGCCAGCGCAATGGCCGTATTCGTCGTTCCCGCGATCAACCCCTTGAGGGTCGTGATCTGCTGCGCATCCGAGAGGGAGACCTTGCGGGTCAGGTTGTTGTCGACCCCCCAACAGAAGCAGGCCCCGAGGATCGCCAGGGGCGGCCATAGCCGGTCGATGTTGAGCGACCCGCTCCAGGACAGAACGACGGCTCCGGCGACGATGGCGGCCATACCAAACGCGATGCGCCGGTCGAAATTTTCCTTGAAGACAAACCAGGCGAGCAAGGCGGTGAACACGCCTTCGGCATTGAGAAGCAGAGACGCCGACGCGCCGGACGTACCCGTGAGGCCTACCATCAGCAAGACCGGACCGGCCACCCCGCCTGCCGCGATCGCGCCCATCAACCATGGCCAATCACTTTTGTTCAGTTTAGCCTTAGGGCCTTTGCTAAAAAGGCTCAGCAGACCAAGACCTATCCCAGCGCCCAAATAAAGCAGTCCTGCCAGCAGCCACGGGCCGATATCCATCAATAGGAACTTGGCAAACGGCGTGCTGACCCCAAACAACAGGGCGGATAGCAGAGCAGCGGTAACAGCTGAAACATTAGGCTTCATGGCCAAATTTTACGCTCACGCATTCATTTGGCAACCAAACTAGCAGTTATTTTGTGCTGGGCCGTAAGTCCGCTCTGGGCCAAACGCGGCTTCTTAGCCTGTGGAGTTCCTGCCTTCATCAAAGGCGAAACTTGCTCCGAGGCGTCCAGCCACGCGGCGTAGGACTTTCAAAGCCCGCGTGCTGCCCCGCCCCAGCGACAACAGCTTGCCGATATCGCCCGGATGACGGGCCAAGTTCTTCAACAGGCGCACGCCGTCCGTGCCGCCCGTGGCGGAAACGATTTCGTCCGTCCATTCCGGCAATTGTGTGCCGGCCGTGTCGGAAACAGCACGAATGACGGCAAACGGCCGCCCGGCCTTACGCGCAGCCTGACCCACCGCATAGCTTTCCATATCGACGGCATCCGCGCCCGTATTGGCGCGCAGCACGGATTTACGCCGGGGTCCGGCAACGATGGCCGTCGAATGCGCCAAGGTTGCTTCCTTGCGCACGACCTCATCCCCCAGGGCTTGTTCAAGACGACCCGACCAATCCGGATCACAGGTCAGGCTTTTGCCCCCGGCGGCAATGATGCGCGCGGGTACGATCAAGTCCCCCGCTTTCAGTTCCGGGTCAAGGCCACCGCAAAGCCCGAAGCTCAAAACGCCCAAAGCACCCTTGGCGAACATTTCCGCCGCCAGTTCACGCGCACGTTCGGGATCGGCGCCGGCCGTACCGACCATCAGGTCGTCATTATCCGCAATGTCGGAAAGACAGGCCGCCTCGCGAAGTACACCGGTGATGATGCCGATCGGGGCCATCGCTTCGGGCCGATCAGATGCCGAAGGCGGGGCGTTTGGTATTACTGCGCTTCAGGTTGCGATAACGGGACAGCGTCCACAGGGGAAAATACGCGCTGTAGCCGTGATAGGTCAGATAGAACACCTTGGGAAAACCGACCGCATTGAACATGGTTTCTTCCCATTTGCCGCCTTCCCGGGGATGGTTCAGCAGGTAATCCACACCGCTTTCGACTTCCGAGCTGTCCAATTCACCCGCCGCCATCAGGCCCATCAGGGCCCAGGCGGTCTGGGACGGCGTGCTTTCCTTGGCCAGCCCCTTCTTGTCGTCCCAATAGGTCGCGCAATCCTCGCCCCAGCCGCCATCGGCCATCTGACGGTTTTTCAGCCAGTCAACGGCACGGCGGATGTAAGGCTGCGTCATGTCCTCGCCGACCGCGTTAAGCGCGCATAGAACCGACCAGGTGCCGTAAATGTAATTGGTGCCCCAGCGGCCGAACCAGGAACCGTCGTCTTCCTGTTCGTCCTTGAGGAACTGAATGGCGCGGGCCACCACGGCATCATCGCGGCCATATTCCAACTGCGCCAGCATGCCCAGGCAGCGCGCACTGACGTCCGAAGTCGGCGGATCCAACAAGGCACCATGATCGGCGAAGGGAATGTGGTTCAGGTGATAGGCTTCGTTGTCCGCATCGAAAGCCCCCCAACCGCCGTTTTCGCTTTGCATGCCGATGATCCATTCAACGCCGCGGTCGATGGCATTCTTGTAACGAACCGGGTCCGCGCGATGCAGCGCCATGACGACGACGGCCGTGTCGTCCACATCCGGGTAATGATCGTTCCAATACTGAAAAGCCCAGCCGCCGGGACGAAGGCCTGGCCGGCGGGCCGCCCAATCGCCCTTTACTTCGGTGATCTGCCGATCGACCAACCATTCGGCAGCCTTGTCGAGGACGATATCTCCCTTCTCGGCACCGCTTTCTTGCAAAGCATGCAAGGCCAACCCGGTGTCCCACACCGGCGACAGACAGGGCTGGCAATAGGCTTCGTCTTCGCGCTCGATAACCAATTTTTCGATCGCATCGCGCGCCGTCACATAATCGGGGTGGTCGCGCGGATAACCCAGCACGTCATAGGCCATGACCGCATTGGCCATGGCCGGGAAGATCCCGCCCAAACCGTCCTCGCCGTTCAGGCGCGTCTTCACGAAATCCATGCACTTGGTGATGGCCTTCTTTTCCAGCCACTGGGGGATCATGGGCTGAACCAGGCGGGCAGCCTTATCGATGGCCAGAAACACATTGCCCAGCACATGACCGGTCGGGTTTTCCAGAAAATCAGTCTGGCGGAACGGATCCTCAGTGAACAGTTCGCGGATGCCGATGCCGCGCGGATTTCGCGCCTTGGGCCGGGTCGCCGCCAGAACGAACAACGGGATCATCACCGTCCGCGACCAATAGGCGACCTTGTCGATATGAAACGGCGACCAAGACGGCAGCAACACGGCTTCGGGCCGGATCACCGGGGCCGCCCGCCAGGGCACCTGTTCAAACAAAGCCAGGGCAATGCGCGTAAACACGTTGGAGCGTGACGCCCCGCCACGTGCCAAAACCGCCGCCCGGGCCTTGGCCATATGCGGAGCTTCGGGATCATCGCCGATTATCTTCAATGCGTAATAGGCTTTGACCGTGGCGCTCATATTGAATTCGCCGTCGTGAAACAGCGGCCAGCCGCCGTGCTCACCTTGAATGCGGCGCAGGTATGCCCCCATCTTGGCCTCAATGGCCTCTTTGGGTTCGCCAAGGTAATGATTCAAAAGGATATATTCTGCCGGGATGGTGGCGTCGGCTTCCAATTCAAAAGCCCAACTGCCGTCGCTGTCTTGCTGGCCCGCCAACCAGGATGCCGCTTCCGCGATGGTTTCATCCAGGCCGGGGCTGCCAGCGGCCTCCCCATCGGTCACAGGCATGGTACCGGCGTCGGAATCCGTGCTGTCACCCTCTGGCTGGTTGGACATGTCCATCAGTTCACCGCTGAAACGTTTTTATATCAGGCGATTAATCGCCCAGATGTACTCTTCGCAGGCGCAAAATTCAATGCCTGCGGCAAGCAATCTCCTTGTTACAGAACAAGGCTGTAAAATCAATACGATGACAGAGACGTGACAATCAGGTCAGCCGCGTGGAAACCGGACCGGATCGATCCTTCGATCGTCGCGGGCAGTCCGGTCGCCGTCCAGTCCCCCGCCAATACAAGATTGGACCACTTGGTTTCAGCCCTTGGCCGGCGCCGGTCCTCGGCCGGAGTTTGGGCGATGGTCGCCCGTTTTTCCTTTACGATACGCCATGCCGGCATGGGCTCGTCGGTCAATCCCAAGGCGGCACGGACCTCCGGCCACAGGCGTTCGGCAATGGCTTCATTGGGCTCGCCTGCCAAATCATCAGCCGCACTGACCGTAACCGATGCCATATCGCCCCGGACAAACACCCATTGCGCCGTTCCCCCGACAAGCCCGATGACCGGCGGCGCGCCCACCGGCGCCGTGGTCAGGCGAAAATGCGCGTTTACGATGGCATGGGTTCCGCGGGGGCCTTCCAGGCCCGGGATCAGGTCCGCCGCCGCCCAGGCCGGCAGGGCCGACACGACCCGGTCTTCAGCTGCCAGATCAATCGTACCTCCGGCGAATTCCAGACCCTCAAGGCGCCCGTTTCCAAACGTCAGTTTACGCAGCCGATCGTTGAAGCGGACCTCCCCGCCATGCTTTTCCAGATATGACAGGGCCGGCGCGACGAAGCTCTCGCTTAAGCCCTCGCGCGCCATCAGCGGACGGCAGGCTTCCCGCCCGCGGCCGAAGGTTTCCCTGATCACCGGCCACAGCAGGCGGGCAGAAGCCGTCTCCATCGGCGTATTCAGCACACCAATAGCCAAGGGCTCCCAAAACCGTTCATACAACATCCCCGGCCCGCCCAGGCAGTCCTGGATGGTTTGATCGGCACCCGCGCGGGCGAGGCGCAATGCCCGCAGATATTCCCCAAGGGTCGTGCCCGGCACCCGGCCCCGTCCCGACAGAATGGACCAGGGAATGGCGCCTTTATCCGGGCGAACCGTCCAAGTTTCCCCGGACCTTAGATCACGAAACAGAAAGGCCGCATCCTCGGACCCGGTCAGGCTATCGCCCGCACCGACAATCTCCAGATAATCCCGGATCGCCCAATTTCCCGACAACATCAAATGGTTGCCGTTGTCGATCCGGCAGCCCAGGTGATCATCGAAAAAAGACCGGCACCGCCCGCCGGCATGCCCCGCACTGTCGTGCAGGACCACCGCCCGGCCGGGTTGCGCCAAACGAATGGCGGCGGCCAGACCTGCCAGACCGGCCCCGATGACATGAACGCGTCCCGTTGGCATCTGCTGACTTACAACAGGCCGTAGCGGACGGCGACCCAAAGCTTTTCGGCCTTGGACAGTCCTGACGGTTCCAGCACCCGCGCCCATCCGCGGGCCTTCATACGGCGGAAGATACGGCCATAGGCCTCCATCATCATGGCTGCTGGCTTGACCTTGTCGGCCTCGCATTGGGCCAGCAAAGTTTGGGCTTCGGTGAATTTTTGTTCAGCCATGGCGCCGACCTCGGCCGCGGCGGCCGGCAGGTTCGGGTCGGCCAGGACGTCTTCCGGTTTATCTGCCGTCACGCCGTGATCCCGCAAAAGATCGGCGGGAAGATAGAGCCGATCCCGTTCCGCATCTTCTGCCAGGTCGCGCAGAATATTGGTCAGCTGCAGAGCCAGCCCAAGAGACGCCGCCAAGCGGTTTCCCATATCCTGGCCCAAACCGAACACCCCACAGCTTAACCGGCCCACGGCGCAGGCCACGCGGTCGCAGTATTGCAAAAGATCATCGCGGGTATTCAGGCGCAGGGCCTCGGCGGCATCCGTTTCCATGCCATCGATCACGGCCAGGAAATCCGCTTCGGCCAGGCCGAAATGTGACACCGGTTCGGCAAGTGCGATCGCCACGGGGTCTTCCGGGCGGCCCGAATAAAGCTTTCTGATTTCGTCGCGCCAGCGGGCAAGCTCGCGCTTTTTCAAGTCCAGCGGATTGGGCTCGTCCGCAATGTCGTCGACGATGCGGCAAAAGGCATAGACCGCGAACATGGCGCGGCGCTTTTCCCCGGGCAGGACACGCATGGCCCAAAAGAACGTCGTGCCCGACGCGCGCACGATTTCCGACACATGCTGGCGGGCACGTGTGACTTCGGCTTCGGAAAGGGTCACCAGATTGTCCATGGGCGCTATGGATACACTGCGGGGATGTGCCATTGCCAGCGCCCAGTTACATGTCGAAAAAGCGGGCGTGTTTATCCTGTTCGGGGGCACCGCTGCCGCCGGCATAGGTCCGGCCTTTCCAGCCGCCGCCCCGCCCCTGCCCATGACGGCGTGCGGAATCGACCGTCATCAGGGTATAAAGCACCCCCGCCACCAGCAGCACCGGTGCGGTCCATACAGGCTGACCATACAGCCGCAGGGTCGGAAAATAGGCCACCGCCATGGCGAACCAGCCGGCAAGTCCGGCCGCAAGCACACCACCCTGGCCCGTCACCAGCCCCCAAACCGTTGCCGCCGGCGGAACGAGATACAGCAGGATCATCCCCGCCACGGTGCCGAGCAGCATCACCGGCGAATGGCCCAGTTGTTCATAAGCCGTGCGCGCGACCATCTGCCAGATTTCACCCAGGTTTTCGTAGCGCCGCAGGCTGACCGTTTCACGGCTGAGGCCCAACCAGATCGACCCCCGTGCCTTCAGCAATTCCGCCAGGGCGCAATCATCGATCAGACGGTCGCGAATGGCCGCGATCCCCCCGGCATCCTCAAGGGCCGACCGTCGAACCAACATGCATCCGCCCGCCGCCGCCGCCGTGCGCTTGACCGGGTTATTGACCCAGGGAAAGGGAAAGAGCTTTTGAAAAAAGAACACGAAGGCCGGAACGAGGAGCTTCTCCCATCCCGTCTCACAGTTGAGTTTCACCATCAACGACACCAGATCGCGGTTTTCCAAAACGGCCTTCTGCACCAGCCGGCGCAGGTTCGCCCGGTCGTGCGTGATATCCGCATCGGTCAGCAACAGAAACGGTGCATCGGGCCGCGTTTCCTTTGCGGCCGACAGCCCCTGCTGCACGGCCCAAAGCTTGCCGGACCAACCCTCGGCCAAGGGCTTGCCCGATACCAGATGAAACCGCTCCCCTGCTCCGGCGGTTTGGGCGGCGGCCCGGGCCTCATCCGCCGTGCCGTCCGTTGAATTGTCATCGACCACGAACAGGTCAATGCGGCCGGGGTAATCCTGCCCCAGAACAGACGTTACGGTCGGGCCGATTGACCCCGCTTCGTTACGGGCGGGAGTGACGGCACAGATATCCGGCCAGCCGCCGGGAGGGGCATCCTTGGCGGCAGGGCTGAGGTGCTGGTCGGCGAACCAGAACCGCCCCCGGAAAAACAACAGAACGACCCAGACGGCCGATGCCAGAAAAGCCGCGGCGGTCATCGTCCGTAGCGGCCGGTGAGCACGCCCAGAACACCCTTGGTGCAGCACCAGATATAGCCGCCCTTGCCCAACGCCACACGCCCGGCAATCGGGTCTTCGCGGCGCAGCTTGTCCGTCAGTCGGCGGGCGATTTCCCAAATGGCGGCGGCTTCCATCCCCAGGCGGCGGTTGTGCATGCCGTCACCGATCGGGCGGGCTTCGTCCAACAGGCTTTGCGTCGCATCCAGGCAACGGTCGATCACGCGGCGCAGTCCCGGTGTCGCCGCGTCGCGGGCCAGATCCTCGACTGTCACACCTTCGGCGGCCATCCAGCCGCCGGGCAAATACACCCGGTCGAGCGTCAGATAATCGTCTTTCAGGTCCTGAAGATGGTTGATCACCTGCAGCGCGTTGCACAGCGCATCCGACGGGCCGTAGCCATGGGCCGATCCGCCGTGCAGGTCGATCAGGTAGCGCCCCACGGGGGCGGCCGAACGGATGCAGTAATGCATCAGGTCGTCCCAGTCCGCATACCGGGTTTTCACCGCGTCCTGCTTGAAGGCGTCAATCAGGTCCTGACAATGGCGCGGCGTGATGGAGGTCTCGTTAAGGCTGTCCCGCATGCGCAGGGCCGTGGCGAAGCCGGGATCGTCCGACGCATGGCCCAGAAGGGCCGCTTCGAACCCGGCCAGACGCGCAACCTTGGTATCCGCATCAAGTGCCCCGTTATCGGCAATGTCGTCGATGGCACGGGCAAACCGGTAGAACCGGGCGACATGGGGGCGCAGACGGGCCGGCAGCAGAAACGATCCGACGGGAAAATTTTCGTAAGCTACGTCCTTGCCCGATGGCGTTTCCACCCCGGACGGATGAGCGCTGTCGGAAGCAGCAGAACCGCCCCCCGGCATCGTTTCAAGCGAATCGACGGGCTGCCCCATGACCGGTTTGTTCCTTATGAAGGATCAGCCCGCGGGCTTGGCCATTTCCCGCATTTTCTCCAGCAGGCTGTCGACGGAATTCCCGTTGTTCAGGATAACGGAATTGAATTCCTTCTGCTGGGTCAGCGCCATGGACAGGCCGTTGACGATGATATCGACGATTTTGAAAACCTTTTGGCCGTCCCGTTCGCCGACACCGACGCGCCAGCTGACCTCGACCGGGTCGCCATTGGGGCGCTTCAATATCGTATGAACGATGAAATCGTTTTCCTGGCGCTTTTCAGCGCGGCTGATTTCCAGTGATTCGCCCGAATAATCCTTGAACCCGTCCACATAGCGTTCCAGCAGCATGTTTTCGAACAGGCTCAGATATTCTTCGCGCTGTTCCGCCGTGGCCCGGCGCCAATGGCGGCCCAGCACCCATTTGCCGATGGATTTGATGGCGAAGAAATCATGGATCATGGTGCGGAAGCGATCCTTCCGCACATCGCGGGCGATGTCCTGCCCGGTCAGCGAATTGATGGCCGAAGACGCCATCGAATTGACGAAGGCCTTGACCTCGTCATTCGTAACTTCGGCCTTTGCAGGCGGCGACACGAAGGCCACCAGGAAGGCAAACAAGAATGCAGTCAATACGTGACGCCGTCGCATGCGCATAGTCTCCTTTAGGCGCGTTGCATACACCGGCCCATGCGGTCAGTTCAAGTGCCGCATGAGATCATTGAAATTTCATCCATTTGACATTGGACCAATATACATAAATAGATGGAATCACATCCACGCGAGGACCATCATTGCCCCTCAAGGCGGGGCTGACAGTCTACAGGAACAGGCCCGTGACGGAAAATCCACTTTCAGCCGCCCTCGACGTTTATCTGAATCAGGGCCAAAAGCCTTATACCGAGGTCGTCTCGCAGCTGGAACATGCCCTGCAATGCGCCTGGCTGGCGGAACGCGAATCCGGCGACGGCGACTTGGTCACGGCGGCCTTCTTCCATGACATCGGCCATATGATGCAGAAACACGGCCAGGGTGCCGCCGACCGCGGCATCAACGACAAGCACGAAGACATCGCCCGCGGCTGGGCCGCGAAATGCTTCAACGCCCGCGTGGTTCAGGCTGTCGGCCTGCATGTCGAGGCCAAACGCTACCTATGCGCCACCCGGCCCGATTATTTCGCGACCCTATCGCCCGCATCGGTCAAATCCCTGGAACTGCAGGGCGGGCCCATGTCGGCCGAGGAAGTGGCTGCGTTCGAAGCCCTGCCCCATTACGAAGACGCCGTGAAGGTCCGCGAATGGGACGACCGGGCCAAGGTTGCGAATCTGGAAACACCCGGCATCGCGCATTTCCGCCCGATGATGGAAGCGGCACTTAACGCCTGATCCATCAATCAGCGCCTGAAGATTTAGACATGCGCAAACCCCGAACGGACCTAATCAAGGTCCGTGACGGCGCATTTGCGCAATCTAGAAACGGTCCGGGCGGAACGGCGTCAGATCGACGTTCGGTGTCTCACCCTTCAGCAGCCGTGCGATAATCCGCCCCGTGGCCGGCCCGCAGGTCAGGCCGATGTGCTGATGGCCGAAGGCATGGAACAGCCCCGGCGCCACGGCCGAGGGGCCCAGCACCGGCATACTGTCGGGCAGGGTCGGGCGGAAGCCCATCCATTCCTGGGAAATCTCGGTCTTCACGCCGGGCAGCATGCGCGGCACCAGATCGGCCATGATCTTGGCACGCTTGAAATCGGGCGCGGCGTCCAGCCCCGCCAGTTCGACCGTGCCCGCCAGGCGCAACCCCGTTTCCATGGGCGAGGCATAGAACGCGCGGGATTTCCAGCCCACGTGATGGCGCACCTGCACCCCCGGGTCGGCCAGGATGGCGTGATAGCCACGTTCGGTGCCCAGTGGGATTTTCTCGCCCAGCATGGCCGCGATCTTGTGGGAAAAAGCCCCCGCGGCCAGCACGATGCGGTCGGCCTCGACCGTTCCCGCCGAGGTCGCGATGGTGAACCCGCCGTCGGCGCGCCGTTCCAGGCCCCGCACCTCGTCCTCGACCAGCGTGCCGCCGCGCTTGACGAAAGCCTCGGCCAATACCTTGGTCAGGCGTCCCGGGTTGGTCGTCGTGCCCCCGTTCAACAGGCCGTGGGCCCATTTGAAATCGTGGCTCAGGGCCGGTTCCAGATCGCGCAGGGCGTCGCTGTCCAAGGCTTCGTACTTGACGCCGTACCCGGCGCGGAAGGCCAGGTCTTTCTCTGATTTATGGAAATCGGATTCCTTGTCATAGACCTGCAGCACCCGGTCCCGGGTCACCAGTTCCGGTGCCCCCGCCTCCGCCGCCAGGTCGGCATAGGCCTCGGCGCAGCCCATGGTCAGGTGATGCATGGCATCCGCCGCCCGGCGCTGGTGGGCCGCACTGGCGAAGCCCAGCATGCGCACCATCCAGGGCAGGATATGCGGCAGCCGCGACCAGCGGATGGTCAGCGGGCCCTTGGGGTCCAACAGGTATTTCGGCACGTTGCCCAGAACTTCCGGCCCGAACACCGGCACGAAGGACCAGGCCGCGAGAATGCCCGCGTTGCCGTGGGAACAGGCCTCGCCCGGCGGAATGCGGTCGATCAGGGTGACCTTGAACCCTTCCTTCGCCGCCGCCAGCGCGCAGTTGACCCCGACGATCCCCGCCCCGATCACGCAGACGGCCGTTTCATTGGGTGAAGTGGTACGAATTTTTTCGGATGAGGGTTGAGATAAAGTCGTGCTCATGGATGGGGCTCCGGCTTGTCGTTGGGCGACCTTCGTGCCAAATATGACCGGAAACCATCTCCCTGACCAATGCCAACAAGGAACAAAACAATGGCCGACGGCGCCCATACCTCCGCGCTTCCCGAAACCGCGATCACCGCCTTGAAAGCCGCCGTGGGCGACAAGGGCTGGCTGGAAGGTGCCGCCGACATGGCGCCCTATCTTGCGGAAGAACGCGGCTATTACCAGGGCGAAAGCCCGCTGGTCCTGCGCCCGGCCACGACGGAGGAAGTTTCCAAGATCGTTTCCATCTGTGCCGAACACGGCATTCCCATCACGCCCCAGGGCGGCAACACGGGCCTGTGCGGCGGGGCGGTGGCGCAGGCCAGCGTGCTGATCAACCTGGGCCGCATGAATGCGGTGCGCGAGATCGATCCAGTCAACGCGACCATGACGGTCGAGGCCGGATGCATTCTGAAGGAGATTCAGGACAAGGCCGAAGCGGAGGGCCTGCTGTTTCCGTTGAGCTTGGCCGCCGAAGGGACCTGCCAGATCGGCGGGAACCTGTCGACCAATGCGGGCGGCATTCAGGTCCTGCGTTACGGCAATGCGCGCGATCTGGTTTTGGGGCTGGAAGTCGTGACCGCCACGGGCGAAATCTGGCACGGCCTGCGGGGCCTGCGCAAAAACAACACGGGCTATGACCTGAAGCAGCTGTTCATGGGGGCCGAAGGCACGCTCGGCATCATCACGGCGGCGGTCCTGAAACTGTTCCCGCAGCCGGCGGAAACCACCACGGCCCTGGTCGCGGCCAATTCGCCCGCCGACCTCTCGAACCTGCTTAACCGGTTGAAGCGTGCGACGGGCGATCAGGTCACCAGCTTCGAATACATCTGCCGCGCGCCTCTGGACGCCGTGTTCGAACACATCCCCAACACCCAGGACCCCATGCAGGAAAAATACGAGCATTATGCGCTCGTCGAAATGGCGTCCGGGCAGAAAGGCGTGATCCGCGACCTGGCGGAAGAAGCCCTGGGCGAAGCCTTCGAGGCCGAGGAAATCATCGACGCCGTGCTGGCGGAATCAGGTGATCAGGCGGCCAAGCTCTGGAACCTGCGGGAAAGCATCCCGGAAGCACTCAAACACTGCGGCCCTTCGGCCAAGCACGACATTTCCGTGCCGGTCTCGAAAATTCCAGACTTCCTGGCCAAGGCCGACCCGCATGTGCTCGCCGCCATTCCCGGCTGCACCATCATGGCCTTCGGCCATATGGGCGACGGCAACCTGCACTACAACCTTGTGATGCCCAAGGACACCACGCCGGAAGACGCCGAACGCCTGCGCCACGAAGTCCCGCCCGGCGTGCACGACATCGCCGACGGGCTCGGCGGATCGTTCTCCGCCGAACATGGGATCGGCCTGATGAAAGTGCACGAAATGGACCGCTACAAATCGGATGTGGAGAAGCACCTTTTGCGCAGCATCAAGGCTGCCCTCGACCCCAAAGGCATCATGAATCCGGGGAAGGTGGTGCCTTAAGTCGTTCGTCAGACACATGCTGCATGCCGAGCCATGCCCCAAAAATTCCAGACACAGTGTTACACAGCAACGATGCCGCCAACGCAATTTCGTTGTTTCCGATTTCTTTTATTAGGCCAGCGCCGCCACTTAATACCAAAATAAACGCAATGAAATAGAACGTGATTTTAGCATTTCCCGAACTTGCAACTTTCAGAGAAAAATAGACGCCGGCATAAGTTGCGCAACCAGACAGACCGACCATCAAAATAAATGGAATCCATACGACACCAGTAGTGGAAATGATTGCTTGACCGAGCACTCCGCCTACAAAGACGAGAAGTGCCTGCATCAACAGTACCGCTATTAATGCAAGAACAACCGAGCCAAACGTATGCATATTTTAGTCGATGGATTTACGATTAGAAAACGAGTCAAACGCAGCGGCCAAGACCGATACAATGATCATCAGTAAAAATGGTGCATAACAGACCATGGCGGGGAGCCAATACCCATCAGAAAACCCCGCATATAAGGGCGCTAGAGTATAAAATATAGGAAGTATAAAAACTCCCACTAACACGCCCAACCAACCAAATTCGCCGTATATATACTGAGAGACGAGAATAAAACCCCAAAGGCTTATCCCGATATAAACAATCGCGAGAGGCCCCGCAAACATCCGACCTAACATGTTGATCCCCTATGTAAGCTACAAATTAAACCGCTCCCTTCTTAGTAGCGTTATTATAGTTTTTTTTAATTCAAACACATTCAAAAATTGTGCACAAAAAACAATATGATGCGATTAATCCAATTTCCCCGCTGTATTTTCCCGGCCCAGGATACGCATGATTTCCACGCGATCCTCGCCCATCCGGTAATAGATGGAATGGGCGCCATAGACGCTGCGGCGGTAACCTGAACGGATATGATCGACGGCGGGGTACGTGTCCGGATCGGTGGCGACCTGCTCAAAGCGCGCGATCAGGCCGTCGAAGTAGCGGTCGGCCTGATTCACGCCGAATTCCTGAATCCCCCGGCGGTACAGGCGGGCCAGATCGTCCTCGGCGGCACGGCTTAGGCGGTAGGTCGCCACGCGGCCTAGGCCCGGTCAATCTCGGCGCGGACGGCCTTTCGGATGTCTTCCGGTGATTTGTCGCTGAGGCCGCTTTCCTCGGCTTCGATGAGAGCCGCACGGATGCGCGTAACCTCATCCATGCGCATCTGCTTTTCACGAATGGCCTCGCGGATCAGTTCGCTGTCCGTGGCGTAATGGCCGCCGGCAAGCTGGCCCTGAATCCAGGCGTCCTGCTGATCCGTGACGGTGATGCTTTTCTTGACCATGGACATGACGCGTACCCCCGTGTTCGGATAAAACCGATTAGTCGGATTTTATCCTACCATGCTCGACCTCTTTCGTCACCCCCGCGAAGGCGGGGGTCCAGGGTCTGGATTCCCGCTTTCGCGGGAATGACGGTTCGTGTGCTGTTTTTGGATTATCCTGCCGCGCGCGCCGTCAAATCCTCCAACAACCCATCCGGGATGTCGACGCCCTCGGCGTTGGCCCTGGCGCGGTTGGCCCAGCGGTCGGCGCCGGGGATCCAGGCACCGTCCTGTTCGGCGATGGCGCCGATCAGGGTGCCGATGCGTTCGATGAAGCGGTTGTCGGCGGTTTCCTCGTCCTCATGGGCGAAGGCTGACGGGTCGATCAGGATGAAGAACTGGCCGACCTTAGGCGGCTCGCCCTCGGCGGAGAAGAAGCTGGAGGCTTCGAAGCCGTGGTTGGAGCCGGTCAGCGTGGCCGCCAGGATTTCCACCATCAGCACCAGGGCGGCACCCTTGGCGTCCCCCATGGGGATCATCATGCCGCCGTCCAGCGCTTCCTTGGCGTCCGTGGTCGGCTTGCCGTGCTTGTCCGTGGACCAGCCCTCGGGGATCGGCTCGCCCTTATTGGCGGCCATCATGATCTTGCCGCGCGCGACCTTGCTGAGCGCTAGGTCGACCAGCACCGGATCGCCCCAGTCCGAACCATCCGCGTTGCGGCGCGGGCAGGCGAAGGCGATGGGATTGGTGCCGTAAAGGGCCCGGTTGCCGTTCCACGGCGCGATGGCCGCGGGCGCGTTCAGGAAGCCCATGGCGATCAAGCCCTTGCGGGCGGCCGCTTCGACCGGATGGCCGCCGACGCCGCCGTGGTGCGAGTTGCCGATGGCAAGGCCGACGATGCCCGTTTCCTGGGCCAGCGTGATGGCGCGGCCCAGGCCCAGATGAATGGCCGGATAGGCGAAGCCGCCGCCCGCATCGACGCGGAGTGCCGCCTGCGCCGTCTGTTCCAGGCGGGCGATGGCGCTACCGTCGACCTTACCCGACTTGGCCTGGTCGGCATAGCTCGGCACCCGCGACAGGCCGTGGGACGGCACGCCGTCGGCTTCGGCCTGGACCAGGGCACGCACCACGTGGGCGGCGTTGGTTTCGGAAACATTGGAATTGAGGAAGACCTTGAAGGCCAGTTGTTCGAGTTCTTCCAGGGTCTTTATCGCCATCGTGTCTATTTCCCGTTCAGGCAGTTGAGAACCGCATCGGCGGTGACGGAGGATACCTTGCCCTCGCCCTCTTCCGTGCGCGGGCCCACATGGGGCGTGCAGATCAGGTTGGGCACGCCTTCGAAAATGTTGGGGCTGGTCAGGGGTTCTTCGACGAACACGTCGGTAAAGGCGCCCCACAATTTTTCGGATTTCAACGCATCCACCAGCGCCTGTTCATCGACGATGCCGCCCCGCGACAGGTTCATAAGAACCGCCCGGTCCTTCATCTTGGCGATGGTTTGGGCATCGAACAGGTTGCGGGTATCGTCGGTCAGCGGCACGTGGACCGAGATCACGTCGCATTGGGGCAGAAGATCATCCAGGGTTTCGGCGCGTTCGACCTTGCAGTCGGCCCAGCGCGGATCGTCCTTGGCGACCCAGGGGTCGAAGCCGATGCGCTGCATGCCGTTGCCGCGCGCCCGCCAGGCCAGGGCCTGCCCGGTCCAGCCGAGCCCGATGATGCCCAACGTCTTGCCCTGGACCTCGCGGCCCATCAGTTCCAGCCTGGGCCATTTGCCCGCGGTCACGTCATCCGTCGAATGGTAGGACCGGCGGAACAGGGCATAGATCGCGCCCATGGCCAGTTCGGCCACGGAATCGGAATTGGCGCCGATGGCGGGGAAGACCTTGATGTCCCGGGCCGCACAGGCGTCCATGTCGATGTTGTCGAGCCCGACGCCCAATCGCCCGACGCATTCCAGCTTGTCGGCCGCGTCCAGCACGGCACCCCGCACCTGGGTCGCGTTACGCACGATCAGGCCGCGCACGCCCGCCATGTGCCCGGGGATTTCATCCTGCTTGGACACAAGGTCCGGCAGGTAGGCGACGTCGTAGTCCTGGGCCAGGCGGTCGACCTCGGACTCAAGCATGAACTCGGTGATCAGGATATCGGGCATGTTTATCCCCCTTTTGCCGGTGATTGATTGCGCACAATCTACCCGCACGGCCCCTCATTGTCTCACCGCCTCTGTGGTAAAAATGAACCACAGAGACAGTGAGGCAGTGAAAAGGCTTTTACTTACTGATTGGCGGCTTCAAGCGCCTTCATGAAGCGGTCGCGGATCACGACCTGGTCCATGGTGATGTTGGGCACCGGGATGTTGCCCGACTCGCACTTGCAGACGATGACCGTCATCTTCTTGGATGCGATGGCGTCCTTCATGACCTGGGCCGTGTCTTCGGCCTTGCATTCGATCACGTTGTCGCAGCCGCAGGCTTCGGCGACCTTGGTCAGCGAGGTCTTCTTGCCGGCATAGGTCGGCTGGTCACCGGTCGAACCGTAAGAGCCGTTGTCGATGATCAACAGGATGAAGTTGTCGGCCACGTTGTTGCCGATGGTCGGCAGGGTGCCCAGGTTGGTCAGGACCGAGCCGTCACCGTCGATGGCGATGATGGTCTGCTTCTGCGCCAGCGCCAGGCCAAGGCCGATGGACGACGACAGGCCCATGGTGCCGAGCATGTAGAAGTTGGTCGGCTGGTCGTCCAGCAGGTGGAGTTCCTGGCTGGGCAGGCCGATGTTGCAGACCACGAACTGATCGGAAATGACCGGGATCAGGCTTTTCAGAACGTCGGAGCGGATCATGGTCATTCCCCTTTCCAGAAGGTGGCGTCGGTAAGGATCGCCACCGGCTTGTTGCACATGTAGGTGTACTTGAGAATCTTGTCGAGCTCGGCCGCGTCTTCCCGCTTGTGGAAGTGGTAGGTCGGGATCAGCATCTGGTTCAACAGCGCCTTGGTATGCAGGGCCATTTCGACCTGACAGGCCACCGGCTCGCCCAGCTCACCGCGGTAGCTAATCAGCATGGGCAGCGGGATGTGATAGAACTGGATCAGCGTCGCCAGGGAATTAAGCGTCACGCCCAGCGCCGTGTTCTGCATGATGATGGCCGACCGCTTGCCGCCCATGAAGGCACCGGCGCAAAGCCCCATGCCCTCGTCTTCCTTGTTGCACGGCACGTGATGGATGCTGTCGTGGTTTTCAGCTTCCTCGATCACGCCGCCCAGCTGTTTGCACGGCACTGTGGTGATGAACTCGATGTTGTTGTTCACCATGTCCGTGACGATCTGTTTATGAATCGACAAGACTTGTCCTCCGGGTTCAAATTCCTCGCAAACGACCGTGCCCTACACTGGCCGCCGTCACGGCACCATGAGGGGTGCGCCCGGCGGGGACAACGGCTTTGCGCCGAATGGATGTGGTTCAGGGTGCGCCCTGGGTTTCCTCAAAATACTGCAAGACCGGGCCGGGGTTGGTCTCCCCTTGTTGATTGGCCCATCTCCGCAATAGTCCCCGGCTCTTGCCCGCGTCAAGCAAGTCTTATAACTCTTATATAAGACTAGGTGCTTTTTCATCCAAGGCAACAAGGCGAAAGGACAAATCATGGCGGAACATACCCGGGACGGACGCCGGCCCGCGGGCGGCATGGGCGATCCAGCAGCGGGGCTGTTACCCGGCGGCGGGCCGCTTTATCGCCGGGTCAAGGAACAGCTGGTGCGCGAGATCGGTCAGGGGCGATATCCGGTGACCGACCCCTTGCCGTCCGAACAGAAACTGGCGGCACGCTTCGGCGTGGCCCAGGGCACGGTGCGCCGCGCGCTGGACGAACTGGCGCGGGAAAACCTGGTCATCCGCCACCAGGGGCGCGGCACCTTCGTCCATGCCCATGGGCCGGAACGGGACCGCTTTCATTTCTTTCATCTGGTGGCCGAGGATGGCGAGCGCCGCCTGCCGGCTTCGCGCGTGCTGTCATTGACCCGCCGGCGTGTGACCCAGGCTGAGGCCCTGATCCTTGACCTGGCGGCGCAGGATCAGGTGGTGGAAATCAAGCGCGTGCGGGAACTGGCGGCCCGCCCGGCGATCTTGGAGACCATCATCCTGTCCGACCACCTGTTCCCGGATTTCGCCGCCCTGGGCAAGGCCAAGGTGCCGAATACGCTGTACGAATTGTACCAGGACCGCTTCGGCGTGATCGTCCACCGCGCGGTCGAAAAAATCACCGCCGTGGCCGCCGGGCCGGAAGACGTCACCCATCTGGGCCTGAACCGGGGAGCCCCCCTGCTGCGCATCGAACGGGTGGCGCTGACGCTCGACGGCACGCCGGTGGAACTACGGATCTCGCGCTGCGACACGGCCCATCTGGCCTATCTCAGCGATCTTTTATAACGGGATTGAGGGAGCGGAAGTTACTCCGCCGCCGCCAGATCGGCGTTGTAGCGGTCGAACAGGGCCATGTTGCGCGGCACGTCATAGGGGCGTTCGGTCAAGCCCTGGGCTTCCCATTCGCTGCGCGGTTCCTCGAAGAAATTACCGCCATAGACATGCAGGGCGCCGGTCAGGCGATCCAACGGGTTGGTCACGGAATGAACGATGTCCTTGCCGAGCGGCGCGACGTCGCCCGGGCGCATGGCCTTGGCCCCGACGGCTTCGATCCGGCTTTGGCCGGGCTCGCCCTCGACCTTCTTCCAGAACACGTTGTCCTCGGCCCCCGTATACAGGCCGATCACCGCCCACATGTTGTGATTGTGCGGCAGCAGGGTCATGTAGGGTCCCCAGACGAGATTGAGAATCGTCAGTTCGTCGGACACGTAAATCTTGTCCGGTCCTGCCTTGGTCGGCTCGCCCAGGCCGCGCAGCAGGTCGGCCGGGTCGCTGCAGGCGCGTTCCACCAGTTCCTTCACCGCCAAGTGGCTGTCGGTCTCTTTGATGGCTGCGAGACAATCTTGGGTGAAACGGTCACGGTCGAACATGGTCGGGCTCCTGGGCTGTTAAGTGCGGGGGCAATTCTCCGCCGTCATGGTGTACATTTGAGCTACCACCCCGCCCACCGCAGGGCAAGCGCCATTCATTTCACCCGGCGGGGCTCCTGCCGCACATGTGAAGAATCTTCATCCCCTTGATGCCGGTTTCCGGTATTGGCGGCAGCGGCATCACATCCTCTTTTTGTCACGCCAAATGCCTGATTTCCGGGCTTTCCTTAATCCGCACGTTGTGCGTATTTTGTGATTTTCTCGGGGTTTCCGGGCTTCGCAGGCGCAAGATATCCACATCTCTGAGTTTCAGTCGATTTGACCCGAATTCCCCGATCCGCCGCAAAATTTCTACAACGGCTGCAACGGACAAGATCCGGTTCGGCCACTTGTGTGAATTCCTGTAAAGAAGGCGCCCTCTGTTCTTTCACATTCCCGCGAACTTCACATCGACCAGCCAAGCCCGCCAATGCCTGGCCATACGGTTCCCGGATTGACCAGGGTGAATATTTTTATATGCAGTCGAAATGCCCGGTACGTAACGGTTTCAGGCCCGGAACAGCAGAACATTTAGCGGGAATATCCCTATCGACGGGTGGTTTTCATATGCACGCTGCTGATCGTGGCGGGGTTTGCGTTCGCCAAGCCATTGCAGCCAAGTGCTCACCCATCGGCCCACGCGCACCGCCATCGAAGGCCCGGCGTACACTCAGTTGTCCGCATTCCGCGAAAAAGACCGTTTTTCCCTTGTTGGCAGCTATGACGGCGACAACGGGAACTATCCCCTAAGTTATCCACACCCCGGGTCAACTCCACCAATTCAGGCCAATTTGATGGTTCTGTGGAAATACGACGGGGCCGGCACACATGCAACGGACACCGCCTATCAGCCAGAAACCCGTCGCCTAACGTCCGCCCGCGACGTTCAGCACCGTGCCGGTGACATATCCGGCCGCGTCGGTGCACAGCCAGAAAACGCCTTCCGCTACTTCTTCCACCTTGCCGATCCGGCCCATGGGGATATCGCTTTTCAGAGCTTCATCGAAGCGCTGGGCGATTCCACCCTCGACCGCCATGTCCGTCAGCACATAGCCGGGGGCGACCGCATTAACCCGCACGCCTTCCGCCGCGACCTCGCGGGCAAGGCCATTCGTGAACACGTCGATGGCACCCTTAAGCGCCGCATAATCGGCCCACTGCCCGGCCCCGCCCTTCTTGGTCGCGGTCGATGAAATATTGACGATCACCCCGCCACGGCCGCCCGCCGCCGTCGACATGCGCTTGACCGCTTCACGGCAGAACAGCACGGGACCGATGAAGTTGACGCGCGTGACGTCTTCCAGGGTTTCCCGTGTGACCTCGACCGCGCGGCGCCGGGGACCCGACACACCCGCGTTGTTGACCAGCGCATCCAGCGTCACACCCTCGCCGTCGAGCTGTGCGAACAGCGCCAGAATACTGTCCTCATCCCCGGAATCGCAGCGCATCGCCCGCGCCCCCGCCTCCGTCGCGACCTTATGAGCCGCCGCCGCGTTGGATACGAAGGTAAAGACGACCGACCAGCCGCGTTCGGCGAACAGCCGCACCATGGCCTCGCCGATGCCGCGACTGCCGCCGGTGATGAGGACGGACTTGCTCATGAAAGGGCCCTTTTTGTTTGCGCAAATACGTCGTCGCGCCGGCTTTCGCCGGCATTCGGGATTTGCGGCTACCGCATGACAAACGGATTGGGGACTTCCGTCGCCATGGAAATCCACACCGACTTGGTCTGCAGATATTCGTCGATGGCCGCCTGCCCGCTTTCCCGGCCCAGACCCGACTGCTTATATCCGCCGAAGGGCGACATGTAGCTGACCGCCCGGTAGGTGTTGACCCAAACCGTACCGGCCTGCAGTTCCTGAGACATGATAAAGGCGCGGCGGATGCTTTCCGTCCACACCCCGGCGGCCAGGCCGTAGACCACGTCGTTGCCGACGGCCAATGCTTCTTCTTCATCCTCGAAGGGAATGACGGAAAGGACCGGGCCGAACACTTCTTCCTGGGCGATACGCATCTGGTTGTTGACGCCGGTGAAGATCGTGGGTTCGACGAACCAACCGTCGCCGCATTCGGGCCGCGTCGCCTTGCCGCCGCCCAATACGGCTTCCGCGCCCTCGCCCTTGGCGATGTCCATGTAGCCGAGGATTTTCTCGTACTGGGGCGGTGTGGTGACCGGGCCGACCTGAGTGTCCGGATCCATGGGGTCACCCATCTTGGCGGTCTTGGCCAGCGCCACCAGTTTGTCGACGAACTCGTTATGGATCGATTTCTGCACCAACAGGCGCGAACCGGCGATACAGGTCTGACCCGTGGCGGCAAAAATGCCCGATATCACGCCCTTGACCGCGTTTTCCACGTTGCAGTCGTCGAACACGATGTTGGGCGACTTGCCGCCCAGTTCCAGCGATACCTTCTTGAACTGCAATGCCGCCGACGAATAGACGTGCTTGCCCGTGGCCGACCCGCCGGTGAAGGCGATCTTGGCGACATCGGGATGATTGACCAACGCCTCGCCCGCTTCCTTGCCGTAACCTGTTACGACATTGACCACGCCGTCGGGAAAGCCTGCTTCCTTGAACAATTCGACAAATTCCAACGCCGACGCCGATGTGAATTCGGACGGCTTGATCACGGCGGTATTTCCGGCGGCCAGTGCCGGAGCCAATTTCCAGGCCGTGAGCATCAGCGGCGAATTCCACGGCGTGATCATGCCGACAACGCCAAGCGGTTCCTTGCGCGTGAAGTTGAAGGTATCCGGCTTGTCGATGGGGATGACCGCCCCCTCGATCTTGTCGGCCAGGCCGCCGAAGTAATGATACCACTGGGGCGCGTATTTGGTTTGCAGCCCCATTTCGGCGATCAGCTTGCCATTGTCCCGGACTTCCGTCGCCGCAAGGTCATCGGCCCGCTCCGCCATCAGATCGGCCAGCCGGCGCATCAGATGCCCGCGTTGGGTCGGTGTGGTCTTGCGCCATACGGGTGCGGCCGCCTTGGCGGCCTGGACGGCACGGTCGATATCTTCTGCGTTGCCGCGCGGAATTTCCGCCCAAGCCTTGCCCGTGTAAGGATTGGCGCTTTCGAACCATTCACCCGATGCCGGGTCGGCCTTCTTGCCGTCGATGGTCATTTGATAACGTTTGAGGGTCCCCATAGTCGTCTCCTGCTAGATCGAATTTGCAGCGATCCTATCAGGCAGGAAGCAAAATCCAATAGAGCCAACATCGGCTGCGTGGCCGCGCCACGAAACCGGTCACGGGGCGCACCGGGGAAATGAAGACCTAACAGGCGATTTTAAGAGGTTCGGGTTCCTGTGCGGCGATGCGTGATGGCGGAATCTCCAGAATGACCCGAAAACCACAACCGGCACCGGACTTGATCGTGAAATCGCACCCATGTGCTTCGGCGATCTTCTTGACGATCCACAGGCCCAAACCGGCACTGTCGGTATAGGTATCCGGGTTATCGTTCATCCGTGCATACCTTTCCGCCGCATTCGCCAAATGATTGGTCGTCAGACCGACCCCGTTGTCATAGACCGTCAAGTATATGGAACTTCCCGGCCCCGGGCAGAGCACATGGATGCCGACATCGGCGTCTTTTCCGGCATATTTCATCGCGTTCGTCAAAAGGTTGGTGACATAGCGGCGGAACAAGGTCTGATCGAAAACAACGTCTACCGACGGAACATTTCCCGAAACGGCAACCGTCTGATTTCCACCCTGCCAGCCGGTGATCAACTTGCTGCAGAACTGCAGTTCGTTCATCAAATCAAGGCGCTCTTCGCGAAGGATCAGTTGGTCTTCGGATTTGAGCCGGGAAATATCCAGAATTTGCGAGATGGTCAGGTCAAGCATGTATGACGCCCGATTGATGTCTTCGGCGTATTCGGCATATTTCTCGTGCCCCATGGGGCCAAAGGCCTCAGCACGCATCATTTCGGAAAATCCCATGATGCTGTTGACCGGGGTTTTCAGGTCATGGCTCATCGCCGCGAAAAACCCGTCGCGAGCGGCCAATGCCTCGCGCAATTCGTATTCAACCTCCAAGCGGTTTTGGTTTTCCGTCTTCAACTGAGCGATCAGATTCTGGTTTATGCGGACCTGCCCGAACAACAGGGCAAACACATAAATCACCAGCGAAACAGCGATCACCGGCACTCCGTCCAGTTCCCAATTTTCATGGGCATCGGCAAACTGGTACCACTGTTCCATCGAATCCAAGTCGGCGGCCAACAGGTGGGTCAGAATCACCACCAGGATACCGCCGACAACGGCGAGAATACGGTTATTGGTTTTGACTCTCATATGAACAACGCTGCCCATTTTGAATGACACAATGCCATGAACGCATACCGTGCGTTCGGCAGGTCACACAAAGCAACATGCATGCCAGAAGAACTCTAAATGGACGAGACCTGTACTTAAGGCTTAGACCATTGCCGAAAGGACGTCCTCTTTCGACGCGAATTCGCGGGTCAGGCAATAGGTCTTGGCGATGATCTTCCATTTGCCGTCGATGCGAATGCAGGCCAAAAGGTCTGTGAAATCGCGCTTTCCGACCAGAACCTCGACCTTTACGTTGGCCGTGTCGGGCCCGGCGAAATCAATGGAAACGATACGTTCCTTGCGGGGAAATCCGGCGGCTTCGGGGGCGCCGCGGCTTTTCACCACATCCGCGAACTCGGCCATGGTCCAATGGACTCGCTCGCCGCCTACGTCGGCCGCGTTCATGCGCGCATCGGGATGGAACGCCTTTTTGAACAGAAGGTCCAAGTCACCCTTATAGAGGCCATCAAGATAGGCCTGAATGCAGGCCGTCACGCCTTCGATGTCGTTGCTGCTCATGCCCGGTCCTTCCATATTCAGACACGTCCCTCCCGCAAAGGCGGGGGACCAAAAGCACATTCTGGATTCCCGCTTACGCGGGAATGACGATTAAAAACAACGACAGCCTAAAGCAGGCTGTCCGGCCCCAACAGCTTTTCCCGGAACCGGTTCTTCAGATGCACACCGTCCTTGGTCGGCAGGATGAAGGGCAGGTTCTCGGTCTTGACCTTGATATCGACGAACACGGGGCCCTTGGCTTCCTTGATGATGGGAAGGGCCGTTTGTAATTCAGCCTCGGTCCTGACCTGTTCCGCCACCGGGAAACCGCAAGCCTTGGCCACGGCGACCAGGTCGACAGGCCCCGCCGTATGGGTCGCCTGCATGCCCGTTTCGCCGTAACGTTCATTGTCGAACACCACGATGGCCAGATTCTCGGGCGCTTGGGCCGCAATGGTCGCGAACGATCCCATGGCCATCAGCATCTCGCCGTCACCGGTCATGACCATGACGCGTTTTTCGGGCTGGGCCACGGCAAGGCCCAGGCCCATGGTGGCGGCCCCGCCCATTGCCCCCCACAAGGGAAAAGTCAGCGGATGATCACCGGCAGCCGTCGCATCCCAGTTGGGCGAGCCCAGTCCGGTCACGACCAAAAAGTCATCATCACGGTCGGCCAGCAGGGTCTTGGCAACCTCGCGGCGGAGGAGTTCGTAATTATCGGCGCGTTGTACGTCCATGTCTTTTCTCCCTGCCCTATTTGCCAAAGGTCTTCACGGGCATGAGCTTCTGATTGAGAAGCACCGCCGACATATCGGGCCAGCCGTAAGCATGCTCGCCGGCCGAACGCACGGTCTCGCCGACCGCGTCCGGGTCATCGACCTCGGTGACCGCGACCCCCATGGCTTCCAGGGTCGGGCGGGTGCCCTCACCCATGGGTTTCTGCCAGGGATTGAATTCACGCCATTGTGCCCGCATGGAAACGATCATCAACAGCGGAAAGCGGCAGGTGTTCGGCAGCGACAGCATGTTGATGCAGTTGCCCACGCCCGATGACTGGATCAGCATCACGGCACGCTCGCCGCCCAGCCAGGCGCCGGCGGCAAGAGACACGCCCTCTTCTTCCGTCGTCAATGGGATGCAACGCATGGCGTTGTCGGCTTCGCACATCTTCAGAAGGCGGGCATGTCCAGCGTCGGGCACATAGGCGACCTGACGCACGTCCAGATCCTTGAGGACGTCGTAGATATCCGGCGCCCAGGCATAATTCTCGGTCATGGTTCGGCTTTTCGTCCGTTGAGAGGTCATCGACTTTAAAAACGATGCTTACCGCCGCCAAATGAAATTATCTGGCGGACGTGTTGAGATTTCCTATCGCCGGCATCAGCCTTCCTTGATTTCGTGACCGTCATAGGCGTCGAGCGCCCAGCCCGATTTCCAGCGTTTGTAGAGCACCCAGGCCCCACCAGCGACCACGACACAGGCAATCACCGGGCGCGGAATGCCGCCCATCATGAACAGCGGCACCGACATGGCGAAGCAGGCCACGGGCAGATAGAACAGCGTCCATTTCTTCTTGCTGCGTTGCGCCTGGAACCAGGGGAACGCGGCCGAGAACAGGGCGATGATCAGGAAGAACAGCGACCACGGGCGGGTCAGGAAGTGGGTCAAATCCGTATCAATGGCCATGGCGCGGGCAAGGTTCAGTTCCGCGATATTGCCCAGCACGACACCCAGGATCATCGGCGCCAGGGGGAACCCGAAATGGCGCATCAGGAAACCCAGGATACCGAACCACAGCAGCGTCCACAGATCGTGGTCGACATTGTTCAGGGCGAACACCCCGATCCCGCAGAAGCCCAGAATGACCCCGGCCAGCACATACATGCGTACCCGCGTAACCAACACGAACACCCGCAGCATGCCCGATTGCAGCAGCAACATGATGCAGGTCGCCAGAAAGAAGGCGATGAAAATCGAATAGGCCAGCACGGGCTGTTCGGAAATGAAAGTCGGGCTCGGCACCACGTCGTGGATCAGCAATGCCCCCAGCATGACCGCCGCCGTGACGTCGCCGGGAATACCCAACGCCATCATGGTGATCAGCGCCCCGCCTTCGACCGCGTTGTTGGAGCTTTCCGGCGCCATGATGCCCTCGGGCGTGCCGGTGCCGAATTTTTCCGGCTTCTTCGATGCCTTCTTGGCCTGGTCATAGGCCAGGATGTTGGCGACCGATCCGCCCGCCCCCGGCAGGATGCCCGTAAAGGTGCCGATCAGGGCGGAGCGTATGATCACGATCCAATTCTTGAAGATCACCTTAAGCGCTTCGATGTGTTCGATGCGCGCCTTGATCGTGCCTTTCTCGGACAACGAAGTCCGGGCGCTTTTCGGGTCGCGCACATCGTTCAGCAACTGAGAGAAAGCGAACAGACCGATCAGCACCGCGATAAAATCGAAACCGGACAGTAGAATTTCCGATCCGAAATCGAACCGCGCCATGCCGACGGCTTCGTCTTCACCGACGGTCCGGACCAGCAAGCCAAGCGCCCCCGCGATCAGGCCCTTGACGATGTCCTTGCCGGCAAGGCTGGCGGTAATGGTCAGCGCGAACATGACCAGCATGAAGTAATCCCAGGGCTGGAATTCCAACCCCACACGCGCCAGCTGCGGCGCCAAAGTGACCAGCAGAACGGCGCTGATCATCCCGCCGAAGAACGACGACCACACCCCCAGGCCCAGCGCAAGGCCCGGCTTGCCCTTTCGGGCCATGGGAAAACCGTCGAAGGTTGTCGCCACGGATGACGGTGTGCCGGGAATGCCCGTGAGAATCCCCGCCATCAGGCCGCCCGACAACCCGCCGACCAGAACACTGACCATGGTGGCCAAGCCCTGTTCCGGCGGCATGGAGAACGTGAACGGCAGCGTCAGCACCACCGCCATGGCAATGGTGAAGCCGGGGATGGCGCCAGCGATCAGTCCGCCGGCAACGCCGACGAACATAAGAATGATTGTCTTGAGGTGCAGAATATGGCCGAAGGCGTCGGCGACATTTTCCAAAATCATGTGTCTTCCCGCCCCTTAAATACCGGTCAATTCGCCCGAAGGCAGAAGCACGTTCAGCCCATAAGTGAACAATGACCACATGCCGCCGACGCTGATGACCGCGACCGCCGCATGCAGGGACAACTGCCGGGGCGACCATCCGCCGAGTGCCGACAGCAAAAAGAACACGAACAGCATCCCTGAAATCAACATGCCGAGATACGGCAGCACCGCCAGGTATCCGCCAAAAAGGACAAAACAAATAATCGGGTTCCGCCAATAGGAAACCCACCCGCCAACCGTCGACGGCTCGCCCGCATTGGCATCGGGCTCATCCGGCCCCCGCCGCAAGGATTGAACCAGATAGATCAAGGTCAGGATGGTGAAAAACGTTAAAATGACACGCGGCCAGACGCTCGGTGCCAGGACGCCATAGTCCGGCTCGCGGATATCGAAACTGGCCCAAAACATCACGCCGCTAAACAGCAGCAGAAAAACGGCGACGTAAACGTCACGGTTCAGTCGACCCATGGATGCCCCCAATTCGTCGGATATTGAAGTGCGCCAAACGGTCGAGGGCGGCCCACACGTGCGGGCCGCCCCCTTAACCGAATGGGCTTACTTGCCCTTGTACATGCCGATCTTGATGGCGACCTTCTTATAATCATTGAAGGTCTTCTCGGCCCATTTGCGATAGTCGCCGGGGCCGACCCAGGCCACATCCGTGCCCTTGGCATCCATCTGCTTTTTCAAGGCTTCGTCTTCGGCCGCCTTCTTGAACACCGTCGACCAATGATCGACGATATCCTTGGGCGTGCCCTTCGGCGCGACGATGCCGCGTTTCAGGGCGAATTCCATGTCAACGCCCAGTTCCTTCAGCGTCGGCAGGTCCGGCAGATGCTTGGAGCGCTCGTTGGCGGCAATGGCGAATGCCTTCAGATCACCGCCTTCGATGTACTTTTTGCCCGAAGCAATGTTGATCGTGCCCAATTGGATCGAGCCAGACAGAAGTGCCGTCATCCGTTCGCGCGTGCCGTCGAAAGGCACATACTTGAACTTCATGCCCGTCAGGTCTTCGAGCAGCAGCCACATGAACTGGCTGGTCGAACCGAAGGTCGCACCTGCCGGAATTGTATCCGGCGCAGCCAGCGCGGCTTTCTTGAATTCCGCGAAATCCTTCCATGGAACCTTGCCCGACGCGCCGACGATGTCCGGCGTCGAGGTCAACAGTGCGACCGTTTCAAAGTTGTCGTACTGGAACGGAATGCGGCCATTCAAAAAACTGGTGATGGCGCTTTGGTGGATGGCGAACAGCGTACAGCCGTCGGGCTTGGACTTGGCTGCTTCCTTCGCCCCTTTGTTACCGCCCTGGCCGGGAACGGTCACGACCTGAATACGGGGCTTGGCGCCCTGTTCGTTCACGATCTTCTCGAAAATATTGAAGATGATCGCGGTGCCGCCGCCCGGCTTCCACGGCACAATCAACTTTGCGGTATCGCAAGTGAAGTTCGGCGCGGCCTGCGCCGGTTGGGCGCCCGCCAGTCCAAACCCGAAAGCAGCCGCAGCAACGGCAGCGACGGAAATCGTTTTCTTCATTTATTTTCTCCCTGGTGGTTTGATTTCGGCGCATCGACCTTGCTGCGCCGGAAAGCAGGAAGCCTAACGGATGCGCCAATTCGATGCCAGAGCCAACCTGTGTATCCGCAACGGACAATTCACCAAAAACGATGGCGCCAGTTTTGGAAAACAATGGCACCAGGCATGCCTTTGAGTTGCGGCGGGAAAAGGAAGGGGATAGTTAAGAAGGCAGGTTTCGAAGACATTTCGCGCCACACTTCTATCACTTACACAAAAGGTCTATTCATCATGCCCGCGACACAGCCCTTCACCACCCGCCCCGAAATCCTCGGCACTTTCGGCGTGGTGACCTCGACCCACTGGCTGGCGACGGCCGTCGGCATGGCGATTTTGGAAAAAGGCGGCAATGCTTTCGACGCCGGTGTGGCCGCGGGCTTTGCCTTGCAGGTCGTGGAACCGCACTTGAACGGTCCCGGCGGCGATGCACCGATCATCACCTATACCGCCAGTGACGAAAAAGTGAACGTGATCTGCGGCCAGGGTGTTTCCGCCGCCGGCGCCACCATTGAAAAGATGAAAGCCCTCGGCCATCAGATCATGCCGGGCACGGGCCACCTTTCGGCCGTTGTTCCCGGCGCCTTCAGCGCCTGGACGACGATGCTACGCGACTTCGGCACCCTGCGGCTGCGCGATGTGCTTGAGCCCGCGATCAATTTCGCCAGTAACGGCTATCCGCTGGTCCCCAACATCTGCAACACCATCGCGACCATCAAGCCGATGTTCGAAGATGAATGGCATACGTCGCGTGATATCTGGCTGAAGAACGGCGCCGTGCCGAAACCGGGTTCCGTGTTCAAGAACGAAGTCATGGCCGACATGTACCGACGCGTGATCAAGGAAGCGGAATCCGCCGGCGGCGGCCGCGAAGCCGAAATCAACGCGGCCCATGACGTCTGGTACAAGGGCTTCGTCGCCGAAGCCATCGACACCTTCATGCGCGAACCGGTCATGGATACCACGGGCGAACGCCATGCCGGGTTCCTGACAGGCGACGACATGGCCGAATGGAAGGCGACGATCGAAGCCCCCCTGACTTATGACTACATGAATTACACGGTCTGCAAGACCGGCCCCTGGGGCCAAGGCCCGACGCTGCTGCAGCAGCTTGCCTTGTTGAAAGGGTTCGATCTTTCCTCCATGCCGTTCACCGGCCCCGACTTTGTCCATGTCGTCACGGAAGCCACCAAACTTGCCTTCGCCGACCGGGAAAAATTCTATGGCGACCCGAACTTCATCGACATTCCCATGGATGTCCTGCTGTCCGATGCCTACAACGATGCGCGCCGTGTGCTGATCACCGACAAGGCATCCCTGGAACTGCTCCCCGGTGACGTGCCCGGCTTCGGTGCCGATCCGATCATCCGCGTTCCCACGCCCGACGAGATCGCCCAACCCAGCGCGCTGGGCATCGGCGAACCGACGGTCGCCCGGTTCGACGACATGGAAGTCGCCCATGACGGCCATTCCGCCGGCGACACCTGCCACTTCGACATCATCGACAAGGACGGCAACATGGTTTCGGCGACGCCGTCCGGCGGCTGGCTGCAAAGCAATCCGGCCGTCCCGGGCCTGGGCTTCTGCCTGACAAACCGCGGGCAGATGTACTGGCTCGATGAAAACAAGCAGGATCGCTTGCGGCCGAAATCCCGCCCGCGCACGACGCTCAGCCCCGGTTTTGCGCTCCGCGACGGAAAGGCCTGGATGCCCTTTGGCACACCGGGTGGTGATTCCCAGGATCAATGGGCGCTCGGCTATTTCGTGCGCAAAGTGCACTATGGCTTGAACATGCAGGAAGCCATTGATGCCCCGGCGTTCCATACCAAACATTTCCCGTCATCGTTCTACCCGCGTCATTGGCAGCCGGGCCATCTGGTCATCGAAGGCCGGTTCCCGGCCGAGACCCAAAAAGAGCTTCTCAACCGGGGCCACAACCTGGAAGTCGATGACGACTGGAGCATCGGCCGCATGACTGCCGCCTGCAAGGAGGACGGCCTTTTGAAAGCCGCCGCCAACGCACGCTTCATGCAGGGCTACGCCATCGGGCGCTAACGCACTCCCCCGGTCGTGGAGCGAACATTCACGTATGCGGGTTGGCATAATTGTTGCGTATCATTCGCATGATAAAGAATCGTGCAATGAGGAAACGCACTTTATGCCGATGTATCAAGACGATACAGCTTATTCGGCGGAAACGGATGCACTGCCGTTAACCGACCGAATTCAATATGACGCCGATTTCGAGAATTTAAGCCGCTGGATCGACGGTCGGCTGGCCGGCGACGGCATCCTGGAATGGCATATCGTGCTGGCCGATGATGATGCCGCCAACCGCATGGTGCTCGGCAGCCTGCTGGAGAAATCCGGCCTAAAGGTGACCTGGGCCGCCGACGGCCGGGAAGCGTTGGAAGCCGTCAAAAAAGAAACGGTCGACATGGTCCTGCTCGACATCAATATGCCGGTCATGAACGGCCTGGAAGCTGCGCAAGCAATCCGTGCGCTTGATGACCAAAAAGCTGACCTGCCCCTGGTCGCTATTACCAGCGATGTCTCGCCGATGCGTCTTGCGGAAATGCGCCAAGCCGGTTTTGATGTTTGCATGGAAAAGCCCGTCCGCCGTGACGCATTGTTCAGAATTATTTTAGGGGCACTTTCCCGCCGCGTCGCCGCGTAGGAAATCAAAATGACTGACAACCCCGGATCACCCATAGACCAACAGGTATTAGCCGGGCTTGAAGCGGACACCAGCCGCGACCTTATCCCTGAACTGATTGGTATTTTTTTGAAAACGGCGGATGAACGCGCCAGCCAGATTCATTCCAGCCTGAAAACAGGCAGCTTAGAGCAGGTTGCCGCCGAGGCGCATGCCTTGAAAAGCAGTTCCGCCACATTCGGCGCGACCGAAGTTCGCAGAATCAGCGCGGATTTGGAAATCGCGGGCAAGAACAATGACCATGCCGGTGCGGCACAATTGTCTGATGCCCTGACCGGTGCGCTTGAAGAGGCACGGCAAGCCTTGGCGGATTACATTTCAAATATTCCGGATTAGCCTCTGAAGACCGGCAGAATAGGCAACATCACTCGGCAGCGTCGCTGCCGCCTTCGGCCTTTTCTTCCGCTTCGCGCAAACGCCGGTAAACGGTGGAGGGGCTGAGTTCCAGCAAAGCGGCCGCACGCGATACATTGCCGTCGCACTTGCTGATTGCCGCGTTAATCAGTTCCTGTTCCACCATCCAAAGCGGGCGAATATCGACGTCACTGGCTGCCGCCGAAGGCATTTCCCGCGTCGGCTTGTCCGCCGCCGGTGCTGCATTGGTGTTCGGGTCGGCGGCCTGAGGAACTCTCCCCGCACCTGTACCTGTCCCCAATGGCGGCGGCAGCATGTCCGTCATCACGACCTCGCCATCGTGCAACACGACGACATTGCGGATCACGTTCTGAAGCTGGCGCACGTTCCCGGGCCATGGAAAGCCCGCAAGAACATCCGCAGCGGCATCATCGAAGGTCTGGAACGCTTTGCCTTCTTCACCGGCGAATTCAGTCAGGAACTTTCCGGCGATATCGAGAATATCCTCACCACGTTCACGCAAGGCCGGCAGATGGACCGGAATGACATGCAGGCGGAAATATAAATCCTCGCGGAAATTTCCCTTCTCGACCTCTTCCCAGGGGTCTTTGTTGGTCGCGCAGACGAACCGAACATCGACCTTTTCCACGTTCGAACTGCCCACCTTCTGAAACCCGCCCGTCTGAATGAACCGCAGCAATTTAACCTGAAGCGATAAATCCATTTCGCAGATTTCGTCCAGAAACAGCGTGCCGCCGTCAGCTAACGTCGCGGCACCGTCACGGTTGGTATGCGCGCCGGTAAAGGCCCCCTTCACATGGCCGAAAATCTCGCTTTCCATCAATTCCTGCGGAATGGCCCCGCAGTTAAGTGCAATGAATGGTTTGTCCGCGCGCGGGCTCTGGCCATGTATGGCTTCGGCGCAAACTTCCTTGCCCGTACCGGACTCCCCGGTGATGAAGACGGTTGCCTTGGACGGCGCCGCGGAATCGATGATCCTATATACGGCCTGCATGATCAGGGACTTGCCGATGAACCCGCAATAGGTCTCCCGGTCGAAATCCTTTTTCAGGGTCTGAACGATGCCCTTCAATTCCTGGCGTTCAAGCGCGTTACGCAGCGTGAAGATCAGGCGTTCCGCATTGAACGGTTTCATCAGAAAATCGGACGCACCTTCACGCATGGCATCCACCGCCATGTTGATCGAACCGTGCGCCGTAATCACCACCACGGCGGTGCGGCAGTTCTCTTTTGTGACCTTGGCAAGGATGTCCAGGCCGCTCATATCGGGAAGCTGAACGTCCAGCACGATAACGTCAAAGGTGCCCTCGGCAAGTTCCGCCAACGCCTTCTTGCCCGTATCCACATGGATGACGTCATAGGGCTCGGGCTTCAGGTATTCCTGATAAACCCGCGCCATGGGCGGGTCATCTTCAACCAATAACAACCGTTGGATCGGCGAAACGCTCATGACGTTCAAGGCCTCGTGCCGGCTAGCGGACATTCCATGGGATTATAGAACCATACGCGGCGAAGAAACCAGAGCCCGATGTCAGTAAGCCATTGTCGCATAAGGATGTATTATTTCGGCGACGTGCGCAGCCGCACGGCAATCGCCATGTACATGGCAATCGCGACCACGAAAATTCCCGCCGCGACAAAGGGGGCAACGTAGCTTCCGGTCCATTCGATCAAGGCACCAAACACGGGCGGCATGACGGTCACGCCGCCGAACATGATGAACTGGGCCCCACCGGTCGCATCCCCGATCTTGTCACTGGGGGCCGCATCCGCGATTTCCGACAGCCATACCCCGTTCCAGCCATACACACACAGCCCCAGGGCAAGCGACAGCCCCGCCACAACCCCGACCGGCCATGCCGGTGTGATCGTCGTCGTCAGGGCGAACAGGCCGCAGACCAGAACGCTGATCCCGACCAACACAACGGTCGGCGACAACATCTGCTTGGCGACGAAGCCCCAGGCCAGGCGCCCGCCGATCCCACCCGCCTGAACCACGGCATAAAGGAACCCGGCATCGATCAGAGACCATTCCAACCGGTCGATCAGATAGAGAACGTAGAACGATCCCAAGCTGATCTGTGCACCGGCCAAGGCGAACCCGACCAGCGACAGGGCCCGCAACGCCGGATCCCCCATGACGAGTTTCAAAGGCCCCCAGATTTTGATTTTCGGCCGGCCGCCATCGCGTTGACGGTCATGATCGAACGTTTCCCGCACGGGCTGAATGGCAAGCGCAACCAAGATCGCGATCACGGCAAAAACAGCGAATGCCCATCGCCAGCCGAACATCACCGTCAGCACCGGAAGCGACATGCCGACGATCACACCGGCCACGGGCACGCCCGTCTGCTTGACGGAAAAAATCAGCGGCTGCCGGTTTTCCGCACCCAGACCACGCAGAATCTTGGTGCTCGTCGGGTTCAGGGGGCCATAGCAGGTTCCCATCAGCAGGGCGGCAAGCGGCGCCAGCCAAATTGAAGCGGAAAACAACGTAACAATGCCCAGCGCCGCGAACAGACAGCAGATCTGGGACATGCGCAACGCCCCGTAGCGATCCATGAACCCGCCCGTCATCAGGCCGGTAAGCTGGCCGGTCAAATAAGCAATCGCCACGTACACACCGACCAAAGTCGGATCGACACCCATTTCCGGGGCGATGACCGGTGCCAGGACAGGCACTCCGAACACAGCCGCCGTGCCCACGACTTGAACAGCCCAGGTCGAAGCCAGTCCCCACACGAGACGTTTACCGGGCGGCATGCTTTCGCCCGCGACAGGATTTTCGCTCATGTGATAACGTGCTTTCGGATTTCTTAAATCAACGGGAGGAGAACACCGAATGCTCAGAGTGCTGGGACGCGCCACATCCGTCAATGTACAAAAAGTCATGTGGCTGATAGACGAATTAGGCCTGGAACACGAACGCGTCGACGTCGGCGGCCGCCATGGCGGCAACCAGGACCCGGAGTATTTGGCCAAGAACCCCATGGGCTTGATCCCCGTTCTGGAAGACGGCGATTACGTGATCTGGGAAAGCCAGGCCATCGTCCGTTACCTTCTGGAAGCCTATGGCGGCGATCCTTGGCTGCCGTCGGACCTGAAGCTTCGCGGCCAGGCACACCAATGGATGGACTGGTATCTGACCGTCATGCACCCGCCCATGACAGTGATCTATTTCCAACTGATCCGGGCGACGGAAGAAACACGCAACGAACAGGCCCTGGCCGAAGCCAAGGATAAGGCCGCACAGCTTTGGACCGTGCTGGACAAACATCTGGCGGACAAGCAGTTCATCACCGGCGATACGCTCAACATGGGGGATATCCCCTGCGGCTGTTCCGCTTATCGCTGGCATACCCTGGTGCCCGAGGGGCCGGACCTTCCGAATCTGAAAGCTTGGTGGGACCGCATGAACGTCCGCCCGGCCTATAAAAAGAACGTGATGCTGCCCTTCGAATAAGGCCTATTTTTTCCATGACCGACCAGACGACCTATCACGGCATGACCCGTGCCGACCTCGACCATCAATACAACAACCGTGAACGCGTTCCGAACCACGCCGAAATTTATGCGGGATGGGCACCGGACTGTATTGCCGTAACCAAGGATTTTCCGTGCAAATTGGATGTCGCCTATGGTGATCATCCACGCGAAAAGCTGGACATCTTCATGCCGCCCGGCGACGGCCCCTTCCCCATCCGCCTGTTCGTCCATGGCGGGTTCTGGATGAGCCGCGACAAGGAAGATTCCCGCTTCGTGGTCCGCGGACAGGTCGAGGCCGGCGCCGTCGTAATCTCGGTCGAATACGCCTTGATTCCGTCGGTCGATATGACCGAGCTGGTTCGTCAATGCCGAGCCGCCGTTGCCTGGGCCTGGAACAATGCAGGTGATTTCAACGGCGACCGCGACCGTCTGTTCGTATCCGGGCATTCTGCCGGCGGCCATATCGCGGCCATGCTGCAGGCCACGGATTGGACCGACTGGGGCCTGCCCGCCGACGCGATCAAGGGGGCTGCGGCGCTTTCCGGAATTTTCGACCTGACGCCCATGCGCCGGTGCTATATCGACGACACCCTGCACTTAAGCGAAGACGATGTCCGCGCGTTCTCACCGGAGTTTCTGTCCCCGCTCGGCGGCGGCACGCTGATTGCCTATGGCGGCGCTGAAACGTCGGAATTCAACCGCCAATCCACGGCCCTGGCCGATGCCTGGAAAGCCAAGGGACCGGGACTTGAATTGATGGAAGTGCCCGGCGCCAATCATTTCACCATTCTGGATCATTATGCGAATGGCGAAAGCGACCTGTGCCAGGCGATGATCCGCCAGATGGGTCTGGACTGACAGTATGCCTTTTTCCATCGACGTCTTTTGGTCTTACCGCAGTCCCTATTGCTATCTGACCTTGGACCGCTTCCGTGATTGGCAGGAAACCTTTGATTTGGACGTGGCGATTCGGCCGATTTACCCGATGGCGGTGCGCAATCCGGACTTCTTCGCCAAGGTGAACCGCAAGTATCGGCCCTATCATACCAATGACTATCACCGCGTGGGCGAGATGCTCGGCATGCCGGTTCGCAAGCCTGTCCCCGACCCCATCGTCATGGACAACGAAAAATACGAAATCGCTTCAGAGCAACCCCATATCGGCCGCCTGACCCGCACGGGCGCAGCAGCGCAAAAACGCGGCAAGGCATTCCAGTTCACGGACGCCATAATGCGCACGGTCTGGGACGGCAAGACCGACAACTGGAACACGGATGCCCATTTTGCCGCCGCACTGGCCAAGGCCGAACTGAACGCGGACGAGGTCATGGCAGAGGTTGAAAATGATGCCGGTGCGCTGGAGGAGATCATCGCCAATAACCAGAAAGCATTCGATGCGTCCATGCATTGGGGCGTACCCTGCATGGTGTTCGACGGCGAAACATTTTACGGCCAGGACCGCATGGACGTTCTGTTGTGGCGGATGCAGCAGAAGGGCCTAACCACGCGCAGCTAACGCGGCCTCCAACTCGCGGATACGGGCATGCAGCGGTTCGACCGCTCGGGCGATGTCTGTTTCCGTAAAGCGGGGTGTGATGTGTTGCGGGCAATTAATGTCCCAGGCCGTGATCTCGAACACCATGGCCTGTTCGGGGGTGCCGTCGGCATAATCCGTATCGGTCAGGCTTTGGATCAGCACCGGGTCGTCTTCGACAACGCGCGCCGTGCCCCAGATCTTCACGCGCCGCCGGTTGGCGTAATCCATCAGAAAAATGAATGCTTTGGAATTATCCTGCAGATTGCCTTGGCTGATGTATTGGCGGTTGCCCGTAAAATCAGCAAAGGCAAGCGTCCGGTCGTTGATCACCTTAAGGAATCCCGGTCGGCCGCCCCGGTGTTGAATATAGGGCTGACCATCGGCATTGGCCGTCGCCAGGTAGAAGGAATCGCGGGCCGCGATGAACGCCGCCAGATCGGGCGTCACCCAATCCTGCCAACCACCCTTCGCTTCCATCTTGGCATAACCATTCCGCGAGCCCTTGCGGTCTTGAATGGTTTTGACCGTATCCGTAAAGGCCACATCTGAAGTGTACGAAGTCATGACGTCATCCATCGACATTAAATCAGAACAATTATTCTGTTTAAAATATAGACGCATCCGATATCAGACAAGTCACGGATCGGTGACCGTCTGCAAAGACACGCTTTAGCGCCTTACTCTTTAATGGCGTTGGGCTCGGAATCGGGGATGACCAGAACCATCAGATTGGCGACCAGGATCGTACCCGCCAGTAGGTAGAACACGGCCGTTAACCCCCAGGTATCGGCGATCAATCCGCAAAGCGGCGGCAACGCCAGATTGAAAGCCGATTGCGTGCCGAACAGCAGGCTCATGGAACTGCCGCTTAAGTGTGCCGGCGTGATGTCCATCATCCAGCTGTGCATCACCGGCCGCGCGGCATAGAGCGAAAAGCCCAGAAGCGACACCCCGACAACCAGCAGCATCTGGCTGTCCAGCAAGGTGATGATGGCCAGCACGATCGTGGTGCCGGTAAAACCCGCCATGACCACGGGGCGCCGGCCGGACCGGTCCGACCAGATGCCCGCCAGCGGCGTCGCGATCAACCCACCGACCTGCATGGCCATGAGGGTCGCCCCCACCGCCGTCGCCGCCATGCCCATTTCGTCCGCCAGATAAAGCGGCAGGAACATCAGCAGGCCCATCAGCGTCACCGTACGGAAGCCTGACATGACGCATAGGCCGACAACCCAGCGGTTTTTCAGCAGCATCTTCATGCCGCCCAGGTAATCCTTGCCGGAAAGCTTGTTCTTGGCCGAAGCTTCGTTGGCGGCCTTATCCCGTGCATTGAGGGTCAGAAGCAGCAACAGCGCGATGACGAAAACGGGCAACGACGCAACCGTTGCGGCTTCGCGCCAACCCAGCCAGACCAACAGGAACCCGGCAGCCAACGGTGCGATGGCGTCGCCGACGCTGGCCCCCAAGGCATGCAGCGAAAGCGCATAACCTTTCTTTTGCGGATAGGCCGAAGACAGATACGAAATGGCCGGCGGATGCCACAGATTGTTGGTCGCCCCAATGAAGGCCAGCAGAACGAACACGGACCAGAACCCGCCCGCCCATTGCATGGCGGCCAGGGCAGCGGCCCCGATAACCAGGGCGATGACCTGCAGGAATACGCGCCGGCCGACCAGATCGACCGCCGCACCCGAGCCGAAATTGGCGATAAAACTGAACAAATGGAAGGACGTCAGGATCAGCCCCGCTTCGGTATAACTGATCCCCAGGTCCTGGCGCAGCCAGGGAACCATCAGGTAATAGACGGCGATGATCCAATGCGTTCCGCCGTGGCCCAGGCCGATCATCCAGGCAGGCCATTGGTCGCGCAAAGGTATTCCCGTCAATCGTTCGATGGCTGCTCCCAAGGTGGGTCCTCCTTGACCGAACCGCATTCTATCCGGTGGCCGGAGGCGGTTAGTGATTGTATACAAAGGCCGGTCAATTTACCCTGTCGCCTCGCGATTAAACAAGTTGGACCATCAGTCGTATTGATCCGGCAGCGGTCCACACAAAAACAAGGACTTAGAGGAACTTTCCATGGATGGATTTACGATGGACGGCGTAACGGAACAGCTTGTCGTCGAGAAAAAAGACGGAGTCGGCTACATCCGGTTCGACAATCAGGCCAAGCGCAACGCCATGACCTTCGAAATGTGGCGCGATCTACCGGCCGTACTGGACGATTTCATGGCCGACGACAGCGTGCGCGTGGTCGTCGTTTCGGGCCAGGGCGGCAAGGCATTCTGCGCCGGGGCCGATATTTCCCAGTTCGAAAAGAACCGTTCCACCGAAGAAGGCGTGAAAATCTATAACGCCGCGACGGAAAAGGCATCGGAATGCCTGCGTTCGTTCCTGAAACCCACGATCGCCAAAATCGAAGGCCCCTGCGTCGGCGGCGGCGTCGGCATTGCGACCTGCTGCGACATCCGTATCGCCGAGGAAGGCTCCATCTTCGCCATTCCGGCGGCCAAGCTGGGCTTGGGCTACCGCGTCGACGGCCTGAAGCCGTTCGTCGATCTGGTCGGCCCGTCCTTCGCCAAGGAAGTGTTCTACACCGCCCGCCCGTTCACGGCGCTTGAGGCCAAGGACATGGGCCTGGTGAACCGGGTTTTGCCGCGCCCCATGCTGGATCACTATGTCGCCGACTACACCCGCCGCATCGCCGAAAACGCCCCCCTGACCATCAAGGCCGTCAAGGTCGTGGTCGCAGAAAGCGTCAAGGGTGACAGTGTGCGCGACCTGGACCTGTGTGCCCAGGTGGTCAAGGATTGCTTCGATTCCGCTGATTACACCGAAGGCCGCACGGCCTTCATGGAAAAGCGCAAGCCGCAATTCAAAGGCAAGTAAGGCCCGACAACAACAAGGCAAACGATCCATGCGCATCGCCATCATGGCAACCGGCGGGGTCGGCGGGTACTTCGGTGCTCGCCTGGCTGCCGCCGGACACGACATTCACTTCATCGCCCGGGGCGCCCATCTGAAAGCCATCCGCGAGGACGGCCTGCGGGTTTCCAGCGCCAACGGCAACCTTCACCTGACCGACGTGTCCGTAACCGACGATCCCGCCGACATCGGCCCCGTCGATACACTGATGTTCGCCGTCAAATTGTGGGATACGGAAACCGCCGCCGACATGTGCAAACCGATGGTCGGCCCGGACACCTTGGTCGTCCCGTTCCAGAACGGCGTGCGCAGTGTTTCCGTGCTGTCGGAACGCCTGGGTGCGGCGCATGTCGCGGGCGGCGTTGCCCATATCGCCGCCGTGATCGGCGGACCGGGGCTGATCAACCATACAGGGACCATGGCCCGCCTGACGGTCGGTGAAGTCGATGGCAAATCCTCTCCTCGCATCGAAGCCCTGGTCGCGGCCTTCGCCGATGCCGGGTTCGACCACAAGCTAGCCGATGACATCACCCGCGCGATTTGGGAGAAATTCATCTTCCTGTCTTCGCTCAGCGGTTTGACGTCGCTGTGCCGCCAGCCGGCGGGACCGATCCGGGAAAACCCGGATTCCCGCGCCCTTTTCGAAGCCGCGATCCATGAAACCACCGCCGTCGGCCGGGCCGAAGGCGTGGCCCTGCCGGATCATGCCGAAGCCAAGACCATCAGCTTCCTTGATGGCCTGCCGCCGGTCATGAAGGCGTCCATGCTGCACGACCTCGAAGCCGGCAGACGTTTGGAACTGCCCTGGCTGTCGGGCGAAGTCGTGCGCCTGGGCAAAAAGCACGGCATCCCGACGCCGGTCCACGCCGCCGTCCTGGGCGCGCTCACGTTTTACGCCGACGGCGCCTGATCACGACCAACTCTGGGAGGAGAATCCGCCATGTCCACCCTCGAAACCTCGGCCCTGTGGCCGTTCGCGAAGTACACCGCTGATCTGAAACCGCAAGACCTGCCGGCGGACGTTCTGCACGCCGCCAAGCGCTGCCTGCTGGACTGGTTCGCGGCCGCCCTGCCCGGCACGGTGATCGAGCCGGCAACCCTGCTGACGGCGGCCTTCGAGGATTGCATCGGGCGCGGCGGAGCACGGCTCTATCCCTCCGGCGATACGACAGATGCCCGCACGGCGGCCTTCATCAATGGGGCCGCATCCCACACGGTGGAATTCGACGATATCTACCGCAACGCCCTTTACCATCCGGGGGTGCCGGTCATTTCGGCAGCCCTGGCCATCGCCCAGGCACGTGGGGTCAGCGGTGCCCGGCTTTTGACCGGTATCGTCGCGGGCTATGAGGTTTCGAACCGGCTGGGAGCTGCCGCCAACCCGGCCCATTATGAATTCTGGCATACCACCGGCACCATCGGCACCCTGGGTGCCGCGGCAGCGGCGGCAAATATCCTTGGCTTAACGGCGGAGCAAACCCTGCATACCCTGGCCAACGCGACGACCTTGGCGGCAGGCCTACAACAGGCATTCCGCGCCGATGCCATGGCCAAGCCCCTGCACGGATCACATGCGGCGGAACGGGGCGTTTCCATGGCGCTGGCCGCCGAACAGGGCGTGACCGGTGCTCCCGATATCCTGGAAGGCCCGCGCGGCTTCGGCAATGCCATGTGCCTGAACGGCCTGGCCGACGAGCAACCCGATTGGGCCAAGGCGGCATCAACGTTGGGTCAGGACTATCTGATCAAACAGACCACGACCAAGAACCATTCCGCCTGCGGCCACGTACATGCCGCCGTGGACGGCGTGCTGCTGCTGGCCCGCGAACACGGGCTGACATCTGGCGACGTAAAGGAAATCCGCGTCGGCAGTTATCAGAAGGCCGAGGAAATCTGCGGCAACACCAATCCGACAACCGCGTTCGAGGCGAAATTCTCGTTGGTCTACTGCTGTGCCGCCGCCATGTTATGGGGCAGCGTGCGCATGGCCGCCTTCACCCCCGACCGCTTACAGGACACGGCGGTGCGCGATCTGATGACCCGTATCACCCTAACCACGGATCCGGAATGTCAGGGCAATTTCCCGGATCTGCGTTCCGCCAAGGTCGAGATCGAAACCACCGACGGCCGTGTCGTCAGCCATTATGCACCGACCCGTAAGGGTGATCCGGATGCGCCGCTTTCCGATGCGGAATTGGAAGACAAATACCGCGACCTGGCGGCGGATGTATTGGGCGCGGACGGTGCCGAAAGCCTGTTGGCCGCCATCTGGTCGATCGACGCCATGGACAACGCCCGCGACCTGATCGCCGCTCCTGCCCAGGCAGCGCAATAACATGACCCGCAACACGCCGCGCCTGGGCTTCATCGGCTTCGGCGAGGCCGGACCCCTGCTCGCCAAGGGTCTGTTGGCAGCCGGTCTGCCCGCCCCTGTCACGGCCCGTGACATCCGCGACCGCCCCCCGGTCGAGGGTGTGACCATGGCCGCGAGTATTGCCGAAGCCGTCGCCACATCGGACTTCATTCTGTCGACCGTGACGGCGACCGAAGCCCTGGACGTTGCCAAGGAAGCCGCCCAAACTCTGAAACCCGGGCAGGTCTATATGGACCTGAACTCGACCTCGCCCATGGTGAAGCAAAAGATCGCCGAAGTGATCAACCCGACGGGCGCGCGCTTCGTCGAGGTCGCGGTCATGGACGGTGTACCCGGCAACAACCAAAAGGTTCCCATGCTGCTGGTCGGCGCGGCGGCAAAGGATGTGATCGAGGCGCTGTCCCCTTATGGCGTCAACATGCGCGAATTCGGCACTGAATACGGCCGTGCCGCGGCGACCAAGATGTTTCGCTCCGTCCTGGTCAAGGGATTGGAAGCCTTATTGCAGGAATGCGTGCTGGGGGCAGAAAGCTACGGCGTCGCGGATGAAGTTTTTGAATCCATGAACCGCAGCTATGCCGGCAAGAACTTCGACGATCTGGCTCATTTCCTGATGGGCCGCACCGCCATTCACGGGGCCCGCCGGGGGCATGAACTGGAAGAGGTCGCCGATACGCTGCGCGAACTGGGGTTCGAGCCCTTCATGTGCGACGGCGGAGCCAAGCGCCTGAAATGGCTGGCGGACTTCGGTTTCAAGGACCAATACGGCGACGATGCCCCCGAGGATTACCGTGAAATCTTCAAGCAGGTACAAAAGGCACGAAAAGCCGCATCGTAGCCGTTCACTGCCAGCCTGCCGCAAGCGACGGCAAGGACGGCCGGATCTACCTGTATTGGGTCACCAGCGTTGGATCAATCGCCCGGTATGTTGTTTCCATCATCGTCCGTATCGACAATGGGGTCTCGCGTCACCTGCTCGCCCGGCTTTGTTGTCTTGAGCAGCAGCATCACCAGAACGAACCCGCCGACCAAAAGCGAGATCACAAACGCATTGAAGTGGATGACGTGCAGTTTGACGTGCCCGACCGCATAGGTCAGAACGCAGACGGCAATCAGCAGCAGCCAATGCCAGGGTTTACCGAGAAAGACCTCACGCATCGGCCGAGCCCTCCGCTTTTTGTGCATTTCGCGTCGCCAGGAAGCGAGCCCCCAGCATGATCACAGCCAGACAACCCCCGCCCAATTCCAGGAAATAATCGGGGAATCCGAACAGGCTGCCGGTCGGCGGCCACAGGATCAGAATGGATGAAACCAGGACAAGGGCGCGTTGCACTGTATCCATTGGCCCACGATACCACCCTTCGATGGCAACGGACAGCACCCACAGCCCGAACATGGTGACCAAGCCCGAATAGACCGTCAGCCACAGGGGGCCGACGAACAATAACGACGGGTTATAGACGAACACCAGCGGGACCAGATATTTGGCGATGCCGACACGGGTCGATTCAATCGCCGTCGCCATGGGTGGCGTCTTGGCGATCCCGGCAGCCGCGAATGACGCCAATGCGACGGGCGGTGTGATGGTCGAAACGACGCCGAAGTAAAAGGCGAACATATGTGCTGCGATGGGCTCGACACCCGCCTTGATCACGGCCGGAACGATCAGCGCCGCCACGGTGATATAGACAGCCGTGGTCGTGATCCCCATGCCGAGAATGATCGCAGCAACCCCGGTCAACGCCAACAGGATCAGCAGGTTGCCGTCGGCAAGTTCGATTACCGACTGGGTGAACTTAAGCCCCAGCCCCGACACGAACACAGAGCCGATGATCAACCCGGCGCAGGCGCAGGCGATGGTCACGGGCATGGTCGTGCGGATGCCGCTTTCCAGGGCCGCGATCATGTCCACGGGACTCATCCGCGTTTCCTTGTTGATGAAGCTAAGCGCGAACATCGCGGTAATGCCCCAAAACGCGGATTTCATGGGGGTATAGCCGGCGATCAGAAAATAAACCAGAACCGCCACCGCGATCAGCAGATGCCAGCCCCGTTGCAGGACTTCCCCGACCCGGGGCAGCATGCTTTTGTCGATCCGCCCGATGTTGTGCTTCTCGGCTTCCAGATGGACCATGAAGTAGATGGTCGCGAAATACAGGAACGCCGGAATGGAAGCGGCAATGATGATATCCGCGTAAGGAACGGCGAGGAATTCCGCCATGATGAAGGCAGCCGCCCCCATAATGGGCGGCGTGATCTGCCCGCCCGAAGATGCACAGGCCTCGACCGCGGCGGCGAACCGGGCGCGGTAGCCCAAATTCTTCATCAGCGGAATGGTGAACGATCCCGTGGTCACCACATTGGCGACCGCCGACCCGGACACGGTGCCCATGAAACCGGACGCCACGGCCGATGCTTTTGCCGGCCCCCCGACCCGATGCCCCGTCAGCGCCACGGCCAAGTCGATGAAGAACTTGCCGGCGCCGGAACGGATCAGCAGCGAGCCGAAAATAATGAACAGAACGATATAGGTAGACGCGACGTGTATCGGAATGCCGAACATGCCGTTGGACGACATGAACAATTCGTCGATGAATTTTCCGAACCGCACGGGGGGGCCATAGAAAAACCCGAAGAAATAATTGGCGTAGAGTGCGTGGAAAATGAAAAAGCCGGTGATGATCACCATGGCCCAACCGACGGCACGGCGAGTCGCTTCAAGTACCAGCATGATCAGGATGCCGCCGACGATCAGATCGGGCAATTCCTTTTCCCCGAACCGCATGTGGAAGGCATCGATGTCGTAGATCGTCCAGACCTGAATGAACAAAACAAATCCGACCAACACCAGATCGACCAGGAAGCCGAGCATCCTGAGCCCGTTTTTCGGATTCCCGGGTTCGGTGATGGGATCGAGCATGGAATTTCGGAACAAAGGATGCGCCAGAAACGCCAGAACAAGCATGCCGGTCAGATGGATGGAGCGGAATGAGCGCCCTTCGGGCGTGCCGAATGCGGCCACGAACAAATGAAAGACGGCTAGCGAGATCGCGACGATCGCGCAAAACAGAAGGACAAGATGCACGGCATCCACCGGCCGACCGAGCATCAGGCGCTCGAGATAGCCGAGTTCGTGCTTTTCCTCGTAATGAATCTGAGAATTGGAAGCGTTCATGGGGCGTTCTTCGACGTCTATTTCAGGTCAATCGGGACAAGGGGGAACGCGCCGGGAACACCGGAATTGACCGGCATTCCCGACACGAACACAAGAACCCTTGATGCTACTTAACGCCCAGTTCGGCGTAGCACTTGGCCGCACCCGGATGAACCGGAATGGCCGCACCATTCAACGCGTCTTCAAGCTTCACGCGTTTCCACACCGATTTGACCTCGACGAAGGACGCATGGTTTTCCCAGAATACCTTGCACATGTTGTAGACAAGGTCGTCCGGCAGGTCCTTGTGGACCACCATGTTGGTGACGATGCCCAGCGTGTGCAGATCTTCGGTAACGCTCTTGTAGACACCCTTCGGCATCATACCGGTGATGAAACCCGGATTGGCGGCAATGATCTCTTGCTGCTTGGCCTTAGGCAGACCGATGAAGCGGATACCCGGGCTGTGTTCCAGTTCAAGGAACGACGCCTGGGGCATGGAGGTCGCAGCCATGAAGACGTCGATATGTTTGTCCTTCATCAGGGCCACGGATTCCGTGTAGCTGACGTGGTGGACCGTACCGCCGTTCTTCTTGATGTCGTCGAACCCGTAACCATAGGCCTTGATGATCGATTCGGCGAATGCCGTGCCCGTCCACTTGGCCTTACCCGGGCTGATGTTCGCACCTTTCATATCTTCGAAGGATTTGATCTTCGAATCGGCACGCACCGCGACCTGGAACATGGCGGGATACAGGGTTGCGAAATGACGAACGTTGGGCTGCTCCTTCTTGAACTTGCCCTTGCCCTTGTAGCCATTGAAGGCCGTGTGAGCATAGGACCAGCCGATTTCCGCATCACCGCCGTTCACGGAAAGTACGTTGGAAATTCCGCCGCCCGATGTATTGGACGTTGAAATGCCTTTGATTTTTTCACCGAAGACCTGGGAAATCTTCGCGCCAAGCGGATACCACGACCCGCCGGACGGGCCGGAAACCATACGGACGAATTGATCCGCCTGGGCGGCCTGTGCCCCGGCCAGAACGCCGAATGCGAGCACGGTTACTGCTAGCTTACCTTTCATGGATGCCTCCTAATGGTGGTTTTCTTGATTTAGGTATTTGTTTCTCCCGAAAGGAGCCTATCCCATTCGTCCAAAAAGGCAATACGGCGCAAAACGTCGTTCCGACAGGCGGAACAGAACCTCATACCTTTGGCTTGATTGATCTATGATGCGGGCAGAAATCACCCTACGGCACCCGATCCCTGCCCATTTTGTTTTTTTCAAGGGTAATCAAGGGCTTCATCAGCCCCCTTGCTTGCGGGCCAGCACAGCGCCTTCGCCCGGGCCTTGTGACATATCCTTAACCGGAGAGCGCATGATGGTCATATTTTCAAAGCCTGCGTCCGTGAACTGCTGGTTGAAGGGGTTGACGAACAAAAGGTGCGGAATGGTATCGCTCAACGAGAAAAATACCGCGTCATCCGGGCTGGCCCGACCGTCGGAATTCAGCAGATAGTCCCAGATCAGCACGTTGTCGCACAAACCGGCAACATGACGAAGCAATGCTCCGACCACCTGCGGCGGCATCTGGCAAAGCACGCCGACGGCAAGAAACAGATCAAAATGCCCCCCCTCGAAATCCTCAACCCCCATTGTCATCAACTCATCGGCACCGCCGGTGACGGCTGTGGCTGACGGAAAACTTGCACATAGATCGTCAACCAGGATATCCGTCAACTCCATGCCGTAGAATCGAATGGGGACATCCGGACGGGTTTTCCTCAAGTGCCGCAAGGTCGGCCCGTTGGCACATCCCAATTCCAAAATCGAGAACTCGGTTTTGCCCGCGGCCATTGCCTCGTCGATCAAGGCGACCAGCTGCTCGCCCATCGCTTTCTTGGTGCCGTCCATATAATCCATCGCCTGTTGGGCGATGATCTGATGCACCTGGCTAGTCACGAGATAGTCACGGCTCCGCCTGTCGCGCCAGAAACGGATCTGGCATTCGGTGTAAATTCTCTGAACCTCGTCCTCATCAGGCACGGCAAACAGGTTCCGGCCTGCAAAATCCTGACCGATGTGATAGGCGTTAACCGACAGGTCCGGCGAAAGTTTTAGTGGGAAGGTTTCGTGTTCGGTTTTAGTCGTCATATGCACCCTCGGTTACCATCAAAAACTAAAGCCGCAGCATACCAGCCTCACCGATTTTTGCAGATACCACAGAAAGACGCCCGTGTTTTATGCCTGCCGTCTCTATCGCACCGGATCGTTCTTACGGCACCGCTTGGGGTATGGGGATGCCGTACTTCTCCAGCAAGGGACCCATGCGGTCCATGATCTCGGGATGCAGGGTGACGCCCACCGTGCTCTGTTCCACGAACATCGCCGCCGCGCGGTCGCCGGGAACCCGCACCGGATGTCCCGGATCGCGCGGCACGGCGGCACGGCACAGGTCCGCCAGCACGCCGGTTTCCTGGGTGAAGGCGTCCGCCCCCGCGAAGCTCCCGGGGTCGATCAATTGCAGATAGACCGCATTGCCGGCGGGTGGTTTGTCCGACGCCCGGCCAAGACCGGCCAGGCCCGAGGTCAGGGCCTCGACCAACAGCCCCAGGGCAAATCCCTTGTGTCCGGCCTCATCGCCGCCGGCGGGACGGATCGCCCCCGGCGGGTCGGTCTTGAGGACCGCCGGATCGTCGCTTGACCTGCCGTCAGCAGCGACCAGGGCCGGGAACGGCAGACGTTCACCCAAACGCTGTGCCCGCTCGATCGCCCGGTTGGTGACGGCGGCGGCACTGGTGTCGATCAGGATGGGATGATCCCGGCCCGGCATGCCGACGGCAAAAGGATTGGTGCCGATCACCGGCGACGCCCCGCCGAACGGGGCGACCGCCCTGGTGGTCGGGGCCGAGGCCGCGACGATGGCGAAATAGCCCTTCAGCGCCGCCCGCCGGGCATAGGTCGCGAGGCAGGAAATGTTCGCCGAATTGCGGATCGCGATCCCGACCATGGATGTGTTCTTGGCCCGCGTGATTGCCAGGTCGAGGGCGCGCACCATCACCCATTGTCCGGGCAGGCCCTTGCCGTCGAGCACCAGGGCTGAGCCGTTGTCGGTGACCACCTCGGGCTCACCCTCGGTCGTGGTTTTGCCGGATTCCATGGCCGCCAGATAGGCGGGCACGAATTGCAGGCCATGGGTGCCGTACCCCAGCAGGTCGGCCTCGACAAGGATATCGGCCATGGCCTGGGCCACGGGGGGCGCTGCCCCCGCCTTTTCGAACAAAGTTTTGGCGGCAGCGATCAGGTCGGCGGCAGCGTAGCAGTCAGCCATGGCCGGTCCTTCCATCAGATGGCGGCCAGAACCTCTGGGCTCGGTTCGATCTCTCCGGCCTCGATCCGCTTGATGGCCGCGACGATGCCTGCGTTGGCCGGCACGGCAATACCGTGAACCTTTGCCTTTAGCGCAACGAACCCGTTGAGGAAATCAATCTCCGTCGGCCTTCCCTTGACCATGTCCTGGGCCATGGAGGGGCGCTGTTCGTCGGACCGCTTGGCCCGCCCGTCAAGCAGCGACTTGTCGCAGGCCGCCATGGCGTCGGTATCGCCTTTGCCGGCCGCCAGCACCTGTTCCGGCGGCATGCCGAGAAGCTTTTCGAGCGGATGGCCTTCCGCCATGGCCACTTCGACCGCTTCCGCGCCGATGCGGATGCCGAGACGGCGGATATGGTCGTCCGTGTCGCAAGCGTTGGACGCCATGCCGGACGCGGCGGAAATGGGATTGCGCATGCAGTTGACGATCAACTTGGACCAGCGTTCGCCCATCAGCGTCGTCGTGACCTTGGAACTGTCGACGCTGGACAGTATTTCGGCGATGCGTTCGACTCTGGGTGTGACGCTGCCGTCCAGTTCACCGGCACGGAACACCACATGCTCCTTGCCGCCCAGTTTCACATTACGGCGCACGGCCCCCGGCTCCCACATGGAGACGGAGATCGAAGATGCAATACAGCCCAGGGTGCGTTCCGCACCGACCACATCGGCGATGGTGCCTTCGTTGATGCCGTTCTGCAGGGACACCATGAAACCGCCATCCGCCAGATAAGGCTGCATACGCTTGGCGGCGGCTTCCGTGTCGAAGGATTTGACGCAGATGAAGATCACGTCGAACGGGCCGATATCACCCGGCGGCGGCAGGTTACGGTCAAGCACGGCATTGCATGTGACGGTGAAGTTTTCCGGCTCCGTCAGGCCCGACAATTTCAGGCCGGGATCGCGCATCAGTTTGACGTGTTGTTCCCAAGGATCAATCAGGGTGACGTCGCGCCCGTCCCGGGTCATGTAGCCGCCCACATAGGCGCCAACGGCACCGGCGCCATAAACCGCGATTTTTTCCCCACCCGACATGATCGTTATTCCTTGTCCAACGCGGCCAAGACCGCTTCGCCGAAACCGGCGGTGGAATTCTTGCCGCCCAGGTCGGGGGTGTGGCTGGCCGCATCGCCGAGTGCCAGTTCAACCGCCTTGAACATGGAGGCCGAGGCCTGCGCCAGATCATTGCGCGAGGTACGGCGCCCCAGTTCTTCCAGCAGCATGGCCGTCGACAGCATCAATGCCGTCGGATTGGCGATGCCCTTGCCCGCAATATCGGGAGCCGACCCGTGCTGCGCCTGGGCGAACACATGGCCCTTGCCGGCGTTGATGGACCCGGCCAGCCCCAAGCTGCCGGATAGTTCCGAGCACAGATCCGACAGAATATCGCCGAAGGCATTGGTCGTGACGATGATATCGAAATCCTGGGGTCGCTTGACCAAGTGGGCGGTGGCGGCATCGATGATCAGTTCCTCCACCTCGACACTCGGGTAATCCTTGGCCACCTCCATCACGGTCTTGAGGAACAGGCCGTCGGTCATGCGCAGCACGTTGGCCTTGTGCACGGCGGTCACCTTCTTGCGCCGCTCCATGGCCATCTCGAACGCCTGGCGAGCGATGCGCTCGCAGCCCTGGCGGGTGATCTTGCGCACGGAAAGGGCCACGTCCTCGGTCGGCATGAACTCGCCCGATCCCATGAACATGTTGCGGTCGGCATAAAGGCCTTCCGTATTCTCGCGCACGATCACCAGATCCATTTCCTTGATCACCGAAGGCACACCCGGCCGGGTCCGTGCCGGGCGGATATTGGCGAACAGGTCGAACACCTTGCGGAAGGACTTGGACGGGTTAACGCCGCCTTCGGCTTCGGACGGATAATCGAAGGATGACACCGGGCCCAAAATCACGCCATCGGCGGCATCGCAGGCATCGTAAACGCGTTGTGGAATGGTCTGGCCTTCGGCCTTCAAGGCCGCCATGCCCGAGACCATGGGCACCAGTTCGATGTTCAGGCCATAGCGTTCGTCGAGCTTTTTCAGAACCGGCAGCGTCGCGGCCATGATTTCAGGGCCGATGCCGTCGTTTTCCAGAACGATGAATTTCATATGGGATGTTTCCTTATGGATATGCGTGGCGCGAAGCGTGTTACGCCTCGGGAAATTTGATGAACCGGGTCGTGCCGTCCCGTTCCAGCTGATTGACCAAATTGATCTCCCAGCTGAGGTACTGCTTCATGGCGCCTTCCTGGGCATCATCCATGTCATAGGGCCGGTACCACACGTCGTTGGTTTCATCCGCCATATGGGTAAAGCCGGACTGCAGCTCCTTTCCGGCGGCTTTCCAGCCCTTCGTGCCGTCGACCAAGACCGCGACCCGGCGGCCGAGCGCGCGCAGTTCGGAAGCGGCAAGTTGCGCCAGCACCCCGTCGGGCGAGGTCAATACCGTGAACCGGGCATCGGGAATTTTCTTGATGCTGTCTTTCAGGCGTGCGCGCACGGCGAACCACGCCCCGGGAATGTGCCCGTCGCGATAAGTCAGACTGTCGGCCAAATCAACAACGACGCAGACATTGTCGGCGACCATGCGCTCAAGGCCATCGGGGGTGACAGTGTCGGCAGAGGCTGCTTCCAGGCCGTGAATGCGCGGAACATGCCGCCCCTTCACCAGACTTTGGCCATCCAGGGCGCTTTTCAGCACGAAGACTTCCGACCATCCCATCTGAACCAGCCAGCTCGCCGTCATGGTCGCGCGCACACAGTCGTCATCGACCAGAATGATGCGGGCGCCCAGCACCGCGACATAGCGGTCCCAGGCCTGCACCAGCTGCCCGCCGGGGGCATGCCGGCTGCCCTGTAAATGACCAGCTTGGAATTCGTCCGGATTGCGCACGTCCAGCACATAGGTCGTGCGCCCCGTTTCTGCTTTCCAGGCCGCCAGCTGATCATGGGTACAGGATTTCACATCGAACCGCTTGGCGACACGGGCCGCGACCTCGCGGGCCTTGGCGCGGGCTTCTTCGGAAAGACGGTCGGGAAACTTCCGATCGTTGCCGTATTCCAGCTGAAACCCGGCCAGGTGCCAGCCCATGGTGCCGTTTTCCAACGCCACGACCTTGTTGGGAATGCCTGCGTTGATCAGCGATTGCGCGCCGATGATGGAACGCGTGCGCCCGGCGCAATTGACCACCACGGTCGTTTCCGGATCGGGGGCCAGGTCATGAACGCGGTAGGCCAGTTCCGCCCCCGGACAGTCGATGCCCATGGGGATGTTCATCTTGTGGTATTCGGACATGGGGCGGGAATCGAGAACCACCATGTTCTCGCCCCGGTCCATCATGGCCTTCACTTCCTCGGGCGGAACGCGGGGCGTGTCATAGGTATGTTCGACGAACTCGCCGAATGCCTTTGACGGCACGTTGACGCCGGAAAAGACCTCGAACCCGGCCTGATCCCAGGCGTCAAGCCCACCATCCAGATAGCTCACATCAGTGTAGCCCCAGGCGATCAGGCGCTCCGCACCCAGATCAACCAAATGGCGGTCGCTTTTGCCTTCGGAACACAGGATGACCGGTGTGTCCTTTCGGGGCACGAAATCGTCGATCCGGGTTTCCAGATGGCTCAACGGCATGTTGACGGCGAACAGCATATGCCCGTCGCCGAACACGCCAAGTTCGCGCAGGTCCAGAATGGCAACTTCGTCACCCGACAGGATGTGGTCGCGGACAGTCGCCGCGTCCAACGGTTTTGCGGCAGTCATGGTCAACTCGCTTTCTTGAATTTCTTCTTCAGGTGTTCCATCAGCCCGCCATCGGCGACGACCTGCATCAGGTGTTCGGGCACCGAATCACAGGCATAAGTCTCGCCCTTGGTCAGGTTGCGGACCTCGCCCTTGATGGGATCGACCTCGACCTCGTCGCCGGTTTCGATTTTGTGCGTTTCGGCACAGACCAAGGCCGGCAGGGCCAAGTTGAAACAGTTGCGGTAAAAAATGCGCGCGAAGGATTTCGCCAACACGATGCGGATGCCGCAGGACCGCAAATACTGCGGCGCCCATTCGCGGCTTGACCCCACACCCAGGTTTTCATCGGCGACGAAGATGTCCCCTTCCTTGCAATTGGGCGCGAAGGTCGGGTCCACGTCCTGCAGGCATTGGGTATAGGCTTCTTCCGGTTTGGCGCTGGTCAATGCCGAAATCGGCGCCAGCAGGTCGGTATCGATATTGGCCCCGTATTTCCAGGCCTTGCCTTTCTGTATCATTTTTTGGTCCTCCCGAATCAGAGCATGTCGCGCGGATCGGCGATCTCGCCGGCGACGGCGGATGCCGCAACCGTATAGGGAGAGGCCAGATACAGCTTGGACGACTTCGGCCCGGCGCGGCCGACGAAGTTGCGGTTGGTCGATGAAATGCCGACGGCGTCTTCGGCCAGGCGGGCATCTCCCAAACCGATGCAGCCGCCACACCCGGACGGCAGGATGGTCGCGCCCGCTTCTTCAAGGATGCCCAGCGTGCCTTCAGCAGCGGCCTGTTCCCGCATCTTGATGGTCGAAGGTGCGACCAAAAAGCGCGTTCCCGACGCAACCTTCTTGCCCTTCATGACCTGGGCGGCCATGCGCAGGTCTTCCAGCTTGGCGCCCGTACAGGCCCCCAGATAGGCCTGGTTCAACTTGACGTTCTTATAGCTTCCGACGTCATCGGCGTTTTCCGGGCTGGAAGGTGCCGCCACCTGCGGCGCCAGCGAATTGCCGTCGACGGTGATGCGTTTGGCGTATTCGGCGTCATCGTCGGACTGCCAGGCATCCGCATCGACACCCGAAACACCCCAGGACGACAGCAATTCCATGGTTTTGGCGTCGGGCGCGATGATGCCCGTCTTGGCGCCGATTTCAGCCGCCATATTGGTCAGAGTCATGCGGTCCTGGGCAGACATGGCGGTCACGCCGTCGCCGCAAAATTCCACCACCTGATAACCGAAGCCCATGATGCCGTGGTCACCGCAGATTTTCAGGATCACGTCCTTGGCGACGACACCCGGCTTCAGCCGGCCGGTCACTTCCATGCGCACGTTTTCCGGCACGCGGACCCAGATTTCGCCGGTCGCCATGACACCGGTGATTTCCGTCGCCCCCACGCCGACCATGAAGGCACCGAATGCCCCCGCCGTGGTCGAATGGCTGTCGGCGCCGACACAGAAATGCCCCGGTCGGACGTATCCTTCCTGGGGCAGGACGATGTGGCAGATGCCTTGATTGCGAATGAAATGTTTGACCTTGTGGCTTTCGCACCAAGCGTCGCAGATGTCCTGAACGTTCTTGCTTTCCGGTGTGTCCAGGTTGACGTAGTGGTCGGAAATCACGACCAGCTTATCCATGTCCCAAACGGGCACGCCCAGTTCGTCAAGCTTCTTGCCCGACGTGCGGGGGCCGGACGAATCATGCACCATCGCCAGGTCGACTTGACATGTGACGATATCGCCAGGTTTTACCGTTTCCTGTCCCGAAGCCCGGGCCAGGATTTTTTCACTGATTGTTTGTCCCAAGGTGGCATCCTCCCATTGGTGTTCTTATCAGGCAATGCCCCCCCTTCTCCAGCTAGATTACCCCTGCTTTGCGCAGTTGCGCGAGACGATTTTTTTCATATCCCAAATCTTTGAGGATTTCGTCCGTATCCGCCCCCAGGGGTGAGGCCGGTTTTTGGGGCGTGGGCGTGGGCGTACGCACGGGTGTGTCGACCATGCGGATCGGCCCGTGACCTTCGAGTTCCAGGTCCTGCACGATGTTCTGTTCGGCGACGAAGGGATTGTCCAGGGCTTGCGCCAGATCGCAAACCGGCGACGCCGGCACGATGCCTGAAAATGTTTCCAGCCAATCGGCCGTCGTGCGTTCGCTCAGACGTTCGTCCAGCAATTCCTGAACCAGTTCCCGATTGGCCAGACGTTCCTTGAACGTGCGGAAACGTTCGTCCGTGCTCCAATCGGGCTCGCCGATGGCATCGCACAGCGCCGGCCAGAACTTTTCCTTGTTGCACATGATGTAAACCCAGCCGTCCTGGGTCCGGTACAGCTGACAGGGCACCAATGAGGCATGGCCGGACCGCGCCGTACGTCCCTGAACATGATCCGCATTCAGGTACCAGGTGGCGGTATAGACGTTCAGCATATGCGCCATGTGGAACAGGGACGTATCCAGATCCTGCCCCTTGCCCGTCGCGCGCGCGCCGACGATCCCCGCGGCCACGCCGTAGGCCAAACCCAAGCCCGTCGCCAGATCGACCACGGAAAGGCCCAGACGCGTGGGCGGGCTGCCCGGCTCGCCGGTCACGGAAAAATGCCCGGCTTCGGCCTGCATCAGGAAATCGAATCCGGGCCATGCCGCCCGCGACCCGGTCCGGCCATAGGCCGATAAATGGGCACAGACGATTTTCTCGTTGGCGTCTTTCAGGTGTTCGTAGGTAATACCCAAACGTTCCGCCACATCGCCGCGCGAATTGCTGGCGACCGCATCGGCGGTCTTCACCAGATCGCGGAACACGGCCATGCCCTCGGGCTTTTTCAGGTCCAGGGTCAGGCTTTTCTTGTTGCGGTTGAACGAGTGATAGAACTGGCTTTCGCCGTTTTCGAAATAATGGGGGCCGAGAGCGCGGGCGTAGTCACCGCTGCCTGGTGCTTCGATTTTTATGACCTCGGCCCCAGAGTCCGCCAGGAACTGCGTTCCGAACGGACCGGCACCATATTGTTCGACGGCGAGAACCCGCACGCCTTGTAATGGAAGCATGCCCTACCCCTGATACCGTTCGGCCAATTGCCGGGCGATGATGATGCGCTGCAGCTCGTTGGTACCTTCACCGATGCACAGCAACGGTGCGTCGCGGAAATAACGTTCCACGTTGTATTCCTTGGAATAGCCGTAGGCACCATGGATGCGCATGGCCTCGATGGCGTTTTCCAGGGCGGCCTCGGTCGCGAACAGCTTGGCCATACCGGCTTCCATGTCGCAGCGCTGTCCCGTGTCATAGGCCTTGGCCGCACTTTCGACCAGCAGGCGCGCGGCTTCGACCCGTGTCGCCATATCGCCCAGCTTGATCTGGATGGCTTGATGTTCGGCGATGGGCTTGCCGAAGGTCTTGCGTTCCATGGCATACGCGACGGCATCGTCCAGCGCGGCCCGCGCCACCCCGACGCCGCGCGCGGCGACGTTGATGCGGCCCAGTTCCAGGCCCGCCAGAATCTGCTGCAGGCCCCGGCCTTCGTCCGGGCCGACCAGGTTCATGGTCGGCACGCGGGTGTCCTCGAACACGACCTCGCCCGTGTCGATGCCCTTGTAGCCGAGCTTTTCCAACTTGGATGTTTTGTAGCCCGCGTCCTTTTCCACCAGGATCAGGCTCATGCCCTTGTGCTTGGGCTCCGTATCCGGATCGGTCTTGGCCAACACCGCCAAAAAATTGCCCTGCACGCAGTTGGTGATCCACATCTTGTTGCCGTTAAGGACGTATTCGTTGCCGTCCTTTTTCGCCACCGTACGCACGGCCTGAAGGTCCGTGCCGCAATCGGGTTCGGTCAGCGCGATGCCGCCCCGCATTTCACCGGACGCCATCTTGGGCAGCCAGGTCTGTTTCTGTTCTTCCGTGCCGAACCGTTCCACCGCGGCGGCGGCGATCAGGTGCGAATTGAAGATGCCGGAAACGGACATCCAGCAGGACGAGACTTTCTCGACGATCTTGGAATAGGTCGAGGCCCGCAGACCCAGGCCGCCATAAGCCTCGCCGATGGTGGCCCCCATCATACCCATTTCGGCCAGCTTGTCGGCGATGTCGGCCGGGTATTCGTCGGCCTTTTCCAACTTATGGGCGTAGGGGCGTACGTCTTGTTCGATGAACTTGTCGATCGCATCCAGGATGATGCGTTCTTCTTCGCTCAGATCGTCAGGCATTGCCGCGTCAGGAGCCATTTCCAAACCGTTCCTTTTTCTGCGCAAACCATCGCCACGGGTATCGCCCGCGCGGGTCTTGCGGCCTAGTAATTCGCTTTATCGTCGACCGCGTGGCCGCGCTTGGGAATCAGCATCGTGCGTTCGAACGACATGATAACCGTGCCGTCCTGCTTCGTCGCCGTGGTCTTGATGGTGACGATGCCCTGGGTCGGGCGGGATTTGCTTTCGCGGATCGACAGAACCTCGCTTTCCGCATAAAGCGTGTCGCCGACGAATACCGGGGCCGGCATCTTGATGTCGGTCCAGCCCAGGTTGCCGATGGCTCTTTGGCTGACGTCGGATACACTCATCCCCGCGACGATCGACAACGTCAGGCAGGAATTGACCAGCGGCTTCTTGAACTCGCTTTTGGCCGCGTATTCCGCATCAAAGTGCAGCGGGTGCTGATTCATGGTCAGCAATGTGAACCAGGTATTGTCGCTTTCCGTGATGGTCCGACCGGGACGGTGTTCGTAAACGTCACCGACCTTGAAGTCCTCAAGACTGCGGCCGTAGGATTCGCGGTATCGGTTGGGTCCGACTTCTTTTGCTTCTGCAACCATGGGTCAGGCGTCTCCGTGGCTGAGTGCGAGAACCGAACGCAGGCTGTTGGCTTCTTCCAGGCTCAACAACGCACCGGCGAATTTCTCCGTCCCCACTTCGTTCAGGTACGGACCGCACAAGCCATCGAACTTGGCCCGGAACTCACTTAAGTTCATGAAGTTGTCCGGCTCGCCTTTAGGGATTTCGACGAAGCGTTCATAGGTTTCGCCCGACTTCATGCGGATCGTCGCCTTGCCCGCCATGTTGTCGGGAAAGGCCGCTTCGGCATCGGGGTCGACCACCGTTGAAATCCGTTTGACCAGATCAAGCGTCTCGGCATCGTTCAAATGGGTCTTGTAATCATCCCACACCATGGTGCCCGTGCGCAGCACGACAGCCGCACAGAACGGCATGGAAAACTGGCCGTCGACAATGGATTTGGGATTCTGCTTTTCGGCATCGTCGTCGCCGACGATCTTCCAGCCGGTTTCCGGCACGCCGATGGTGGCGCTTTCCACCGCGTCCGCCGTAATGCCGTGTTCACCGGCAAGCTGGCGGATCGCGTCCATGGCCGCATGGGTATAGCGGCAACTGGGATAGGGCTTCACACCCAATTCCAAGGTCAGCCAGTCATTGCCCAGGCCTTCCGTCGCCTTGTCGAAATTGGCGTTGGGCGACAGGGAATGCAGGAACCCCCAGCGACCTTCGATCGCTTCCTTGGGCCCCAGGAAACCTTCGGCCGCCATGGTCGCGCAGGTCAGGCCGTTTTGCGCGGCCTGTCCGACATGGGACCGCTTGGTCCAGGCCCCATCGGCCAGGAACTGCATGGAGCCCGCTGCCTGGCTGAGCGCGATACCCAGGGCACTTTCCATGCCGTCCGCATCCAGGCCCAGAATCTTACCCGCCGCCGTCGCCGCCGCCATGACCCCGCAGGTCGCCGTCGGGTGATAACCGCGGTCGTAATGGTCTTTCGGCACCAGAGCCTCGGCCAGACGAATCTGAATTTCATAGCCGACCACGCAGGCCGTGATCACGTCCTTGCCGCTGGCATTGGTCATTTCCGCCGCCGCCAAAACCGCCGGCACGATCGGCGCCGAGGAATGCAGCGAAGCTTCCGCATGGGTGTCATCGAAATCAAGCGAATGCGCCAGCGAACCGTTCAACAACGCCGCCGCCGTCGGCGCGTATCCACGCCCATCGCCCAGCACGGAACAATCGCCGGAAACAAGACCCAGGCGTTCGACCGCGCGGACCAGGCTGTCCGTGCTTTCCGCATCGTGGCGCGCGCGGACCATGATGCCGGCCGTATCCAGGATCAGCAGCTTGGTGCGCGCCGCGACTTCGGCCGGCAGTTTGTCGTAGCTCAAACCGGCGGCAAATTCAGCCAGTTCCCGGGTGATGGGGGTGCGGGTAATGCCCGTCATCTTCGCGTTTCCTCCGTGAAAGGGGCTGCGTTCAGGCGCAGCATTCTTTGTGTCCGATGGGCGACTCAATCACAAGACGTGTGATAGAACCAATAGAAATATACGCACGATTAATCTGAAAAAGAGATCAATCAACATGCTTCCTATGACCCTCAAACAATTGGAAATTTTCGTCGCCGTGGCGGAACACAACGGCTTTCGCCGGGCATCCGAGCGCCTTAACCTGAGCCAGTCCGCCGTTACCGCCCATATCAAGCTGCTCGAGGCCCATTTGGGCGTGCCCCTGTTTCACCGCACGACGCGCAGCATTCGCATGACCGATGCGGGTGAAAACCTTTACCGCCGCACGGGCCGGATTCTCGACGGGTTGGAAGACATCGTGCGTACCTTCCACGACGAGGCGTCTATGAGCCGTGGCCGCGTGCTACTGACCTCGGCCCCCAGTTTCGCCGCGACCCGCCTGCCGCAGATCTTGGCACGCTTTCGCGAACACAACCCCAACATCACCGTGCACGTGCGCGAAGCCTATGCCAACGACATGCTGGATACCTTGCGCCGCGGCGATGCGGATTTTGCCATCGGCCCCATGGAAAACCTGCCGCGCGAGTTTGAATCCACCCAATTCCTGGCCGACGGTTATTCGGCGGTCGTGGCACGCAACCACGTCCTTGCCGGGCGGACCGATATCCCACTTGATATCCTGACGGATGAGACGATCCTTGCCCTGCCCCTGCCGTCCCGCACCCGGACCCAGGTCGAAAGCGCCTTTCAGTCCCTGGGCATGAACTTGGTGCCGCATTTCGAAATGCTGCACCACCAGACCCTGATTTCCCTGGCAGAACAAGGATTGGGCGTCGCCATCCTGCCGGAAACGGCCGTGCCGCCATCCAAGGACGGGGCCTATTGGGCCGCCCGTATCAAGCATCCGGGCCTGACACGCAAGATCGGGATCATCACCCTGCGCGGCCAAACCCTGGCACCGGGGGCGAACGAACTGGTGAAATTGATCGTGGGGGATTAGGGAGACAGCTCGGAATCCGTCGTCAACCGTCAGCCGAGACCGAAATCCGCGGCCCAGGCGAGTGACGCCTTGGTCGCACCCGGCTGTTCCTTATCGTGCGGTGCGTATTCGCAGCCGACCCAGCCGTCGTATCCCAGCAAATCCATCAGCGCGAACACATAAGGGTAATTGATCTCGCCCTCGTCCGGCGGCGTGCGGCCCGGGTGTCCCGCGATCTGCACATGCGATATGGATGACAAGTGGGCTTCGAACGTCAGCGACAGATTGCCTTCCATGATCTGGGCATTATGGAAATCGTATTGAATGCCGATGTTGTCCGAACCGGCGGCCTTGACCGCGTCGACGACACGCTGTGCCTCGACCGTGGTCTGCACCAGATAGCCCGGTCGGGCCAAGGTGTTGATCGGCTCGATCAGCGCTGTGATCCCTGCCTCCGCCAGAACCGGACAGGCCCATTTGACGTTCTCTATAAAGGCTTCGAACCCTTCTTCCCGCCAGTCTCCCTCGCGGTATCCGGCCAGGATGTGAAGATATTCGGTCTTGAGCGCCTTGGAATACTCCAAGGCCAAACCGATGGTGTCCTGAAATTCGGCCTCGCGCCCCTTGAACCCGGCGATACCGTATTCGCCCGGGTTCTTGCCCGGCGGCGAATTGAACATCAGGAAATCCAGTCCCGCCGCCTGATAGCCTTCGGCCAGGTCTTCCTTGGGATGTTCATACAGTAGCGGGCATTCGACCGCGGTGAACCCCAGGTCGCGGACCAACTGGAAGCGCTCCATCATGGGTACTTCCTGGGCCATCCAGCCGATGTTGGCGGCAAAACGGGGCATCGCGCCCTCCCGGTTGTGATGGACGGGACTAAAGCGCGTCGTTGTTTTGTTCGCCGGTGCGGATGCGCACGGCACTTTCCAGATCGTAGACGAAGACCTTGCCGTCGCCGATCTTGCCCGTGTTGGCGGAATTCTGGATCGCCTCGACCACTTCGGCCGCCTTGTCGTCGGCCACGGCGATTTCGATCTTCACCTTGGGCAGGAAATGGACCTGATATTCAGCGCCCCGGTAAATTTCCGTTTGTCCGCGTTGACGGCCATAGCCCTTAACTTCCGAAACGGTCATGCCTTCGACGCCGGTGGCGCCCAGCGCCTCACGAACGGCATCAAGCTTGTGCGGTTTGATCACCGCCATGACGAATTTCATGTTGCCTCTCCTAATCTCTATCTTTTTTTACGGTGCCGTGCGGGCGGAGCACCGTCGCTCCGCCCTTTATAGCACGTCAGTCCAGCCTGTACGCGGTCTCGCCATGCGACGTGATGTCCAGGCCTTCCAGTTCATCATCCTCGCGAACGCGCAGACCGCCCGTCAGTCCGGCCGTGACCTTGACCAGAATGAAGGTCACGATGGCCGACCACACCACGGTCGCCACAAGCCCGATCGTCTGAACACCCAAGGCGGAGCCGATGGTCGCCCCTTCCGGCAGGCCAAGCCCTCCGAACATCGGTGAACACAGTACGGCGACCAGGATCGTGCCCAACGATCCGCCGACACCGTGAACGGCGAACACGTCGAGCGAGTCATCCAACTTCCAGGCAGTCTTCACGATCTGCACCATTTTGAAGCAGACCAGACCGGCGGCAACGCCGATGATCAGCGCCCCGACAGGCCCGACAAAACCGGACGCCGGCGTAATCGTCGCCAGCCCGGCGATGGTCCCGGTGACCATGCCGATCAAGGACGGCTTGCCGTATTTCTTCCATTCAATCAGCATCCACACCAGCGACGCCGTGGCCGCCGCGATATGGGTGACGGTCAATGCCATCCCGGCGGCACCGTCTGCCGCAAGGGCCGAGCCGCCGTTGAAGCCGAACCAGCCGACCCACAGCATGCAGGCCCCCATGGCGACCATGCCCGGGTTATGCGGCGGTGCAACGTCGTTCGGAAACCCGTGCCGCGCCCCCAGCGCCTTGACGATCACAAGCGATGAAATGCCCGCGGTGGCGTGAACGACCAGACCACCCGCGAAATCCATCACGCCCATGTCGGCCAGCCAGCCGCCGCCCCAGACCCAGTGGGTCACCGGCGCATAGACACAGATCAGCCACAACGCCGATAGGATCAGCACGGCGGAGAACTTGATGCGCTCCACATAGGCGCCGACCATCAGCGCCGGGGTGATCACCGCAAAGGTCATCTGGAACGAGAAGAACACGTTCTCGGGAATTGAGCCGGACAGCGTATCCGTGCCGACACCGGCCAGGAACAGGCGGGAGAACCCGCCGATCAGCTTGTTGGCCCCCGCGCCGTCGGTGAACGACAGGCTATAGCCGATGATCAGCCAGACCACGCTCATCAAACAGGCGATGGCCACGCAATGCATGAGCACGCTCAGCACGTTGCGGCTTTGCACCAGCCCCGCATAGAACAGCGCCAGCCCCGGCAAGGTCATGAACAGAACCAACGCCGTGGCGGTGATGATCCAGGCAGTATCGCCGGAATTGAGCTGATCCGCGGCAAACGCGGTGTCAGGCGAAAAAAGGGTCAGGATTGCAGCCACGAGCACGAATCCCGGCGCGGCCAGCCGGTGGTAGAACTTGAACATGTCACTCCCCGTCGTTGGGTTAGGGTTTGCTTTAATGCAATTTTTTACGCGCCTAACCGGGCCGATTTTACGGGGCATGCGGGGCGGATTGTTTCCACCTCTCGGTCATCCCCTCGGCCTCTCGTTCGAGAAACTCAAGTGACGTCGATAATGCCCGACGGCCTTCCGGATGCAAGACCTATTTCCTGCATTCATCGACCGCCGGTCATCTTTATTCGGCGGCGTATTTCTTTTCCGCTTCGTAGTATTCAGGAAAACCCACGATGTCCCGCAATTCCGCGAAGGTGACTTGGTTGTCCGGCGACTTGCCGACTTTCAGACTTTCCAGTGCACCCTGCATGGCCTTGATCGATGCCAGCATCATGGCGATGGGATAGATCGCGATCTTATAGCCCATCTCGCCCAATTCATCTTCCATCAGATAGGGCGTGTCCCCCTGCTCGACCATATTGGCCATCTTGGGGCCGTTCACTTCCTTGCAGTAACGGCGCATCTCGTCCTTGTCGCGGGGCGCTTCCAGGAAGGTGATATCGACACCGATCTCACGGAATGCGTTACAACGGTCGATGGCTTCTTCGATTCCGTCGGTCCAGTTGGCATCCGTGCGCGCCATGATCAGGATATCGGCCCCGTCATTGCGGGCATCGACCGCCGCCTGGATGCGTTGGAACGCTTCCTCGCGCTTGACGATGGTCTTGCCGCGGGTATGGCCGCAGCGCTTGGGCGACACCTGGTCCTCGATCATCACGCAGGCAAGCCCCGCCTGGGCGTAACCTTCAACAGTGCGTTTGACGTTGATGGCATTCCCGAATCCGGTGTCGCCGTCGCCGATGATGGGGATCGACGTCACCGCCGTCATGTTGCGGCCTTGGTCAACCATTTCGGCATAGCTGATCAGCCCCGTATCCGGCAGACCGATGCGCGCCGCCGACACGCCGAAGCCGGTCATGAACGCGGCCTCATACCCGGCGCGCTCGACCAGCATCGCCGACATGGCGTCGTATACACCCGGCAGGGTACGGCAACCGGGACGTTCAAGAAGTTCGCGAAGCTTAGCGGCGGGTGACATAAGGGCCTCCAGTGAATTGGATATAAATCAGATTATTGCAGCACAATTTACGCCAGGGTTCAGGTTACTCCAATCCGGTTTGCGGTCAGCGGGCTTTGAAGGCCGGCTTTTCCTTGGCCAGGAAAGCGCGCACGCCTTCCTTGTAATCCTCGGAATCGCACAGGTCATAGCTGGACTTCAGCTCTTCCGGGGTTATGGGCTCGGGATTCAACAACCGGCGCAGAACCTTTTTCGACCCCCGCGCGGCCAGCGGCGCCCCCTGGGCGACACGCCAGGCGACGGTTTCAGCTTCGTCGTCCAGTTGTTCCGCCGGCACGACCCGTGTCAGCAACCCTTTGGCATAGGCTTCATCCGTATCCAGGATGCGGCCTTCCAACAGCAACTCCATGACCACCGCCGGCGGCACGATGGCAAGTGCCGCCGCCATTTCCGGATAAGCGAAGGCATGGCCCAAGCGATTGATGGGAATGCCGAAACGCGATCCCTCGGCCGCCAGGCGCATGTCGCAGCAACAGGCGATTTCCAATCCGCCGCCGGTGCACGCACCCCGGATCACCGCGATGGTCGGGTGCCTCAGATTGGCGAAGGCATGCAGCGCGTCGGCGACGACCTTGCCGTAGGTTTCGGCTTGATCAGCACTCATGCGTTTTTCGGGAAATTCCGAGATATCGGCCCCGGCGGCGAAATGTTCACCCTCGCCCGTCACCAGCACACAGCGCAGGTCATCGTCGGCTTCCAGTTCCGCCGTGACCTCACCCAGCCGCTGCCAAGCGTCCAGGTTCAGAGCATTGCGTTTTTCCGGATTGTTGATGACCAGCGTGGCGATAACGCCGTTCCGGTCCAGGCGGATAATGTCGTTGTTCATGGTATCGGGGCCTTGGTCTTTCGGTTCTTCTTAGTCTTCTGCGTTCAACACGCGAATGGGCGCGCCATCCATCCATGCCTTGATGCATTCGACGGCATCGGGATACATCACTTCGTAATTTTCGCGGATGACATAGCCCGTATGACCGGTCAGCACGGCGTTATCGAGTTTGCGCAATTCGTGGCCCGCGGGCAGCGGCTCGACGTCATATACATCAATCCCCGCCCCCTTGATGGCGTTCGATTTAAGCGCCGCGATCAGCGCCGCTTCGTCGATGATCGGCCCGCGCGAGGTGTTGACGATGTAGGCCGAGGGTTTCATCAGCGCCAGTTCATCCGCGCCGACCAGGCCGGTGGTCCGTTCCGACAGCAGGACATGGATGGTCACCACGTCGGACTGACGGAACAGATCCTCCTTGGAAACGCGCGTCGCACCGCATTCGGCCGCCCGTTCGTCCGTCAAATTTTCCGACCAGGCGATGACCTCCATACCCAACGCCTTGCCCAGGGCCGCCGACTGGGCGCCCAGTTTGCCCAGCCCGATCACACCCAGCGTCTTGCCGCGCAGACCAACAGGGAAACTTTCCTGCCATCCGCCCGCCTTCATGCAACGATCTTCCTTGGGAATTTCCTTGGTTACAGCGAAGATCAGGGCCCAGGTCTGTTCGAACGCGGGATAAGGCAGAATGGCCGTGCCGCACACGGTGATGCCCATTTCCCGGGCCTTTTTCATATCCCAGGCCAGATTGCGCATCCCCGTCGTGACCATCATTTTCAGATCCGGCAGCTTTTCCAACTGCGATGCGGGGAAACGCGTACGCTCCCGCATGCCGACGATCACGTCGTATCCGACCAGCGCCTTCGCGACAGTGTCTTCGTCGGTCTGCAGGAATTCGTTGAAGGACGTGATGTCCACATCCGCGCCCAAACTGCCCCAATCGGCAAGTTCCAGGGCCACGTTCTGGTAATCATCCAGGATGGCAATGCGAGTCATTGAATCGTTTCCTTGATCTTATTTGGTCCGGCTTGACCGGGTTCTGTTCTGTTACGTGAGGGTATGACCCGACAACGCCCCAGCCAGCAAGTGTAAAAAATTCACCTGCCTCTCGTCAGTTTCACATCAACTCTGGTTTTTATGTTAGGTTTGTTGCACAAATTGCGCCCGGGTAAAGGAGAGCGTCCGTGCATTTGACGATGCCTCTTGAATAACGCCAGATCCGAGCATACCGATGAAAACAGACACAGATTTTTCCTTTGCCGATATCGTCGCACGCGCAAACGACGCGGTGATCATCGCCAAAGCGCCCAAGAGCAAATCCACCAAACCGAAGCTCGTCTACGTGAACGAAGCTTGCTGCAATCTTTATGGATATCAGGAAGACGAAATTCTGGGGAAGCCGGTCGGGTTTTTCGACGGAGACGGTACCGATAAGACAACACGGAAAAAAATCAACGACGCACTGAAGAACGGTCGCCATCTGCGAACCCGCCTGCAGCAATATGCAAAAGACGGTACCGCTTATTGGGTTGATACCAACGTCATGCCTCTATTCGGAGAAGACGGCGAAATCACTCACTTCGCCGCCATTCAGCGCGACGTCAGTGAGGACGTAAAGCGCGAACAGGAACTCCTCTCCCTGGCCACCACGGACGACCTGACGGGCGCCAACAACCGCCGCCATTTCATGGAACGGGCGGAACTTGAAGTTCACCGCCTGCGCCGTCACAAAGTACCATTTTCCATAGCCCTTTTGGATTTGGACCTGTTCAAACAGGTCAATGACACCCACGGCCATCAGGCCGGTGACGATGTGCTGAAAGAAGCCGTCAAACGCTGGCAAAAGGGTCGTCGCCCGTTCGACACATTGGGGCGGATCGGCGGCGAGGAATTCGCCATTCTTTTACCGGGGGCCGATGCGGGGGCCGCCATGACCGTGGCGGAACGCCTGCGCAGCGTTATCGCCGAACAATCCATTGAAACCGCGGACGGCCCGATTAAGGTCACCGTGTCCATCGGTGTCGCCGAGGCCGACGACGCGGACGGCACAATCGAAGGCACGATGGGCCGCGCCGATGCGGCACTTTACCATTCCAAGAATGCGGGCCGGAACCGCGTGACTAAGGCCTCGCCGATCCGGGCCACCGGTCGCCAGACATCAGGCGGCCAGAACTAAGCTGCCTAAGCCGCGCGTTCGTTTTTCAAGCGCATGGGTGTGCGCGGCCCCATGTTGTAGCGGTCCGCGAAGCGGGGTTCCAACGGGCGGCCGTCATACATATTCATCCAAACGCGCAGCAGGTTCCGTTTGCGGCTGCCGTCGGGCCAGTCCTCGAACGCCGCCCTGGAATGCAGGGTGACATAATTGTTGAGGATTTGGATGTCCCCCACCTCGAACGGCATTTCAAATCGGTATCTGTCGCTGACGCAAAGTGCCTGCATGTAATCCAGGGCTTCCATGGCAAGGTCGGAGATCGGCTCTCCGACGAACTGCTGACCTTCGACAATCGCCTTGCGCAGATAGCGGCAGCTCAATCGCCCTTCAAACCAGCTGTAGACAGGCACCTTGTGGCGCGTGACGGGGTGGGTTTCTCCGGCTTCACCCTCGCCGCGCAGATTGAAATGAAACCCTTCGTACAGCACCGGCAGATATTCGGGATGATTCTCGACGATCTCGTTATAGACAGCCATGCTTGACGCGATCTGGCTTTCCCCGCCCGACATGGACGGCTGCAGACACAGCAGACTGACCAGATCCATCCCATCGCAATGGAAGAACAGTTTCTGGCGGGTTTTGTAGCCCCGGATCAGCGGATCGTTGTAATCCAGGCCCTTGTCCGTAACCTCGCCGATCAGGTCACCGTCCGGATTTTGGTGAATCGGCTGGCCCATCAGTACGGAAAGCACCCAGTACATGGTTTCGATCCGGGGGCGGTCGTACTTTTCGACCTCCAAACCCTTGATCAGAACACAGCCGCGACCGCCTTCCAATTCCTGGAGCGCCCAGTTCGCCAGTTCCTCAAGCGCGGGTGCCTTGATATCTTCCCGGCTGAAATGCGGTGCAGCCTTGCCGTTCGCAGCCAGATCAGCAGTGACTTGCTCAAGTGCGTCCAGTTCTTCGGTGCTCAGATAGCGGGTCCAGCCCGTATCCGCCGCCAATTCGGCTGCGGTCCAGGCGGATTTTTCGGTTACGGGAGAGGTCGAAAAATTCGTCATGATCCTGGGAATTTCATTCCTAACTGTTCGCCCGTCAAGGCCTGTATCACCCCGTCACCGAGGAATCACGGGCGGCAAAGTCGCGAAGAAAATCGAAATCCAGTTCCAACGCCCGCCCCAGCCATAATGCGTGAGCCCCATGATCCGCCACGGGATCGCCGCTTTCGGGATGGACCAGAATGCTCAACGACCCCCGGCAGAACATCAAAAACGGCACGATGCTAGCAAAAGCAGGGACCGGAAAAGTAACCAGCAATTGCGGCGTCGGATGGGGGCCGACAGGTTCTTCGCGAACGGTCGTGGGGGTTGCGCCGAATTCGCTTACCAATTGATCGCGCAGGGCAAAAGCCGAAGCCCTGCCGTCCAGGCCGTTGAAATATATATGGGCGTGGTATTCATCTATGTGGGGCATTTGTGAACTTTGCATTGGCACCGCAGCTCCTTATCCAGAATCGATATGTAGGTCGGAAAGCAGGGATCGCCAATGACCGAGAAACGGTTTTGAAAAGACATCTCCATTTAATCTGGCCCCCAAGCCTCCCAAGATTGTATACAGTTTCGACAAATCGAACTTTTTTACGGAGGACTCCCCCATGACGTGGCTTGAAGGCAACGGACGCGACAAACGCCCCGCAGGCGAGCGGCTTCGCGCGCTTTTGGAACGTGACGAAATCTTGCGCGTGCCCGGCGCCCATAATGCCTTCGCCGGCATGATCGCCAAGCAGGCGGGGTTTGAAACGCTCTATATCTCCGGCGGCGCCGTCACGGCCTCCATGGGCCTGCCCGACCTGGGCATCATGACCCTGGATGAAATGTGCAGCGTCGTGCGCAGTGTTTCGCGCACCACCGATCTGCCGCTGATCGTCGATGGCGACACCGGGTATGGCGGGGTTCTCAACGCCATGCGCGTGGTCAAGGAATTGGAACTGTCCGGTGCGGGCGCCGTTCATATCGAAGACCAGTTGCTGCCCAAAAAATGCGGCCATTTGAACGACAAGCGCCTGGTCGAACCGCAGGAAGCCGCCGCCAAGATCGCCGCCGCCAAGGAAGCATCTTCGCATCTGGTCATCATCGCGCGCACGGATGCCGCCGGGGTCGAAGGCCTGGAAGGCGCCATCAAACGTGCCAACCTGTACCGCGAAGCCGGTGCCGACGTGACCTTCCCCGACGGCCTTCCGTCGGCCGAAGACCACCTTGAATTCGCCAAGAAGGTACCGGGCATGAAGATGGCCAATATGACCGAATACGGCCGCACACCCTTCTTTACCGGCCAGCAGTTCCAGGACATGGGCTTCGACATCGTGATCTGGCCCGCGACTTCTATCCGGGCCGCCGCCAAGCTGTTCCAGGACCTTTACGGCCATATCAAGGAACACGACGGCACCGAAGGCTTCATGGACAAGGTCATGAGCCGCGCCGATCAGTACGACACGCTGGCCTATTACGACTATGAAGCCCTGGATGCCTCGGTCGCACGGACCGTCGTTCCCGAATACGGGAAATAACGCCGCCTGACTTCAGGCAAGGAAGGCGGCGCCGCGCCATGTTCGCGCTTGCGTCCCTTCTGACCTGGGCGCACAATTACATTAGTAATTTCTGGAGAAGCCCGGCCCACGCCACCCGGGCAGACCGCACCGGGCGCTTCTCCGCCGACGGCATCGCCGCCGATACGGCCGCGTGACGAGCCGGGCCCGAAGACCGCATGTTCAAGATATCAAGGAGGTATCGACATGGCTCTTCGCAGCGCCGCTTGTGCATTCGCCTTTACGCTTTGTGTTTTCCTGGTCCAGCCCGTTTCGGCCGCGCCGCAGATTTTGGCGGCATTAGAAGTCCAGGAAGGCATGCCCTTCATCTGTGATGGCCCGACTTGCGAGACCAACATCACCACGTTCTGCCTGCAACAGGATCGCGAATCCCCCCGTTCCGGCACACTGTACACACCGGCGGACCGCGCGCATTTCCGCCTTCGCGTGACCCAACGCGACGGTGCCGTGAGCGATATTCCCGCGACGGACGTGACCTTCACCAGCGGACGCGGTTTCACCCATGTCCGCGTCAGCCTGCCGGCCCGCAAACTGGCGGCGATGAATGCAGAAACAGCGCGCTTGGTCGTCACCCGTCAGGCCTCGCTGATCCCCACCCCGCAAGCCGGCGATCCCGACCCGATCACACCGGCCGAAGCCGACTATGTCACCAAAAGCCTGCGCAGCGTTGGTGAGGAAATGATCGACAGCCAGCCGCTTGCCGCCACGGCGCGTCTGGTCGGCCGCATCGCCACGGCAATCATTGATTATCGCAAGCGTCCATCACCGGCCGCTGTTGAGCGCTTGTGGAACGACGTGATCGACGACATGGCGCCCGTGCTGGACGAAACCGGGGGACGAGGTACCGTGATCAAAGGGGCCCGGCGAGAGATCGACCGCTGTGCACGGGCCGGACACCATCATTCCATGGCCGGGGTCAAGTCTTGCCTGGAATACCGTCATGGTGATCTGATGCGCGATCTGAACATCGACTATTGGAACCGCAAACCGGGAAGCTAATTTATGACAGATACCCAGAAACCGAACACGGATCAGGAACCGATCAACCCGAATTCCACCCGCGAACAGGTTCGTTCCTGGCTGCAATGGCTGCCGGCATGGTTCCTCATCCCCTTGGGCCTAAGCCAGGGACAGACCAACGGGACCGACAGTTCGGCAACGGGTAATACGGGAACAAGCGGTCATGAGGGCGGATACGGCGGCCCCAACGACGCTCCCGGCCATATCGGCAGCGGCTACGGCGACGGCGCCAGCGATCTTGGTGGCGGACTCAGCGGGTTCTAAGGGCGTGTTTTAGGGACGGATTCCAATCACCGATTCCAGGCTAGCACCCCATCGCCTCGGCCACGCCGACCAGATCTTTGGCTGCGACCTCCCAATCATTTTCGGGGGCTTGATCGGCTTCCTGATCGGGGCCGTATTCCTTGCGCGGCAGAAAGGCCGTCTTCATCCCGTGACTGCGCGCCGCCGCCAGGTCGTAGTTATGACAAGCCGTCAGCATGCAGCGTTCCGGCGTGGCCTCCATCCCCATCAGTTTGATCGCCGTCTGGTAAACCTGTGGGTGCGGTTTGTAGACCCCTGCGTTTTCCGCCGTAAGGACCGCATCAAACGGCAGCTTGCCGTGTTTGCAGATCGCCGTCAGCCAGGAAAACGATCCGTTGGACAAGGTCACCAGTGTGTATTTCCGGGCCAGACGCGTCAGCCCTTCGACGGCATCCGGCCAGGGATCGATTTCCAACCACAGGTTCAGGATATCCGTTTTCTGGGCCTCGCTTAAACCCGCCAGACCGAAATCACCGATCACCTGGTTCATGCGTTCCAGATACATCTCGTCCAGGTTGAAATAAGGCCGTTCACCGGAAATCACGGCGTCCATGGCCGGGCGGTACCCTGCTTTCCAGGCCGCAAGGAAGCCGGGCCAATCGGCGTCGATGCCTTCCCGCTTTCCATAATCGGCCAGCAGGCGCAGCAGGCTTGATCGCCAATCGACGACCGTGCCGAATACATCGAAAAAGATCACTTTCACATCGTTGGGTGCCATGGGGTTTCCTTACGTCAGAGTGAAACAGGCTGGGGTTGGTCGCGGTCTACGCGTGGTCTAATCTGGTCCCAACACGCGCCCAAGAGCAAGACCAGAGGAAACATTCCATGATCACCTCCCCCAATGAAACGGTCCTCGTAGACGTCCGGAATTCCGTCTGCCGGATTACCTTCAACCGGCCCGAAGCGCTGAACGCCATCACCGTCGACGTCATGATCGCCCTGAAGGAAATCACCGAACAATTGCGTGAAAGCAAGGACGTGCGCGTCGTCATCATGCAGGGCCAAGGCGATCATTTCATGGCCGGCGGCGACGTGAAGGCTTTCAAAACCATGCTGGACGGCGAGCCGGACCGCGATAAGACCGCCGAACAGTTCGATGCCCGCCTGACCCGTGTCCATGCCACAATCGAAAACATGCGGGCCATGCCGCAGCCGATCATCGCCTCCGTGCGGGGGGCGGCCGCAGGTGCCGGGGTCAGCCTGATGCTGGCCTGCGATCTGGCGCTGGTCGCCGAAGACGCTTTTTTCACCCTGGCTTATTGCCATATCGGGACCAGCCCCGACGGCGGGTCGACCTATGCCCTGCCGCGCACGGTCGGCCTGAAGAAAGCGATGGAAATCGCCCTGTTGGGTGACCGCTTCACGGCCCAGGACGCGCTGGATTGGGGCATGATCAACCGGATCGTTCCCCCGGCCGATTTGCAAGCAGAAACGGACAAGCTCGCCGGACGATTGGCCAAGGCCGCTGGCCATGCCAACGCCGAAGCCAAGGCGCTTCTGAACGCATCTTTCCACAACGGCCTGACCGAACAATTGGACGCGGAAAAAGCCGCGTTCATCCGCAACACCCGGACCCCTGATTTCTACGAAGGCATCACCGCTTTCAGCGAAAAACGGAAACCGGATTTCAAGGGCGACTGAGCCTTAGCCCCCTATTCCCCGCGCACGGTTTCCGCGATCCGCCAAACGTGCGATGTCACGAGCCGCCGTGATAAAGCGGCTATTTCCTTCGCTCCAATTCAATCCCTTGACCTATGAAACGGGAAGCTTGAAATGATTATTGATTGTCACGGCCATTACACCACCGCCCCCGCCGCCCATGAGGCATGGCGCAAGGAACAGATCGACGCCAAGGGCGACCTGTCCCAGATGAGCGCCAAGGAGCCCGCCATCACCGATGACGAACTTCGCGAAAGCGTCGAGAATACGCAATTGCGCCTGCAGCAGGAACGCGGCACGGACATGACCATCTTTTCGCCCCGCGCCGGCGGCATGGGGCACCATATCGGCGACGAGAAGATGAGCATCCAGTGGTCGCGCATCTGCAACGACCAGATCAAGCGCATCTGCGATATATTCCCCAACAACTTCGCCCCCGTGGGCCAATTACCGCAATCACCGGGCTGTTCGCCCACCAACTGCATCCCGGAGTTGGAGCGTCTGGTGAACGAACTGGGATTCATCGGCGTCAATCTGAACCCCGACCCGTCTGGCGGGCATTGGACCGACCCGCCCCTGACCGATCCCTGGTGGTTCGATATTTATGAAAAGCTGCAGGAATTACAGGTTCCGACGATGATCCACGTGAGCCAATCCTGCAACCCGAACTTCCATTTCACCGGTGCCCATTACCTGAACGCGGACACGACCGCCTTCATGCAGCTGCTGCAATCGGACCTGTTCGAAAAATTCCCCGGCCTGAAGTTCATCATCCCCCATGGCGGGGGTGCCGTGCCTTATCACTGGGGACGTTACCGCGGCATCGCCATGGGCATGAACCGCCCGGAGCCCAAAGACATGATGGGCGAAAACCTGTACTTCGATACCTGTGTCTATCACCAGCCGGGCATCAACCTGATGGCCGAGGTCGTGCCCGTGGACAACATCCTGTTCGCATCGGAACTGCACGGCGCCGTGCGCTGCAAGGATCCGGACACCGGCCAATGGTTCGACGACACCCGCCGCTATATCGACGCGACCGAAAACCTGTCACCGGAAGACAAGGAAAAGGTGTTTTACAAGAACGCCTTAAAAGTCTTTTCCAAACTGAAACTTCCGAGCGCCTAGCGCGCCGCATACCCAATCACGCATTCAGGGAGATACCCATGACCGTCGGATTTCGTATCAAGAAAACCTGGAACCGGATTTCACCGGACCTGATCGAGCAATTCAAACCGATCCCCGTCGCCAATGTGGGCGACTGCATGTCCCGCATGTATGCGGGCAGCAATGCACTGCGTCCCATGCATCGTGACGGCGTCCTGGCGGGCCCGGCTTTCACCGTTCTGAGCCGTCCCGGCGACAATTTGATGCTGCACAAGGCCATCGATACAGCCCAACCCGGCGACGTCATCGTCGTCGATGCCGGCGGCGATCTGACCAACGCCCTGTTCGGTGAAATGATGCTGATGCAAGCCATCAAGCGCGGCATCGCAGGCTTGGTGATCAACGGGGCCGTGCGCGACCGGGATGCATTCCTGGATCACAACCTGCCCGTGTTCGCCGCCGGCGTGACCCACCGCGGCCCCTACAAGGACGGCCCCGGCGAGATCGGATTCCCGATCAGCCTATACGGCATGAACATCAATCCGGGCGATCTAATCCTGGGGGACTGCGATGGCGTACTCTGCGTGCCGACGGACCAGGCCGAAACCGTTCTTGAAGCGGCCCGTGCGAAGAACGATGCCGAAGAAAAGCAGATGAAGGCAATCGCCGACGGCACCGTCGACCGCAGCTGGGTCGACAAGGCGCTTAATGATAAAGGCTGTGAATTCGTCGATTAATCCCCCGTCCGGCTGTTCGTTGCGAGACAAAGCCCGCCGCCGTCAATAATATGGTCGGCAACGGACGGTGCCTCAGCATCGTCCAAAAAACGCAACCCGACCTCATGGGAGAGACAGCCAAATGGCGAATGGAACTTTGGCGGGGAAGACCGCCGTCATCACCGGATCATCACGCAACATCGGCAAGGCCACGGCCTTGGCACTTGCCGCCGACGGGGCCAACATCGTCGTCAACGGTGTGCAGGATCAAGCCGCCGCCGACGAGGTGGTCAAGGAAATCGAAGCCCTTGGCGGCAAGGCTATCGCCAAATTGGCCGACGCATCCAAGCGTGACGATTGCGATGCGTTGATCGCTGCCGCAGCCGACGCTTTCGGCAGCGTCGATATCGTCGTGGTCAACGCCTCGACCCGGGGCCAGTGTCCGTTCCTGGATATGAGCCACGACGAATTCCGCAAAGTCATCGATTTGACCCTGGACAGCGCCTTTTTCCTTTGTCAGGCAGCCGTCCCGCATATGCAGAAGGCCGGCTGGGGCCGGGTCGTGACCCTGGGCGGTGTGTCGACCTATGTCGGTATGCCCGACCGCGTTCATAATCTTGCGGGCAAGGCGGCGATCGTCGGCTTTACCCGGGGGATCGCCCGCGAATTCGCCGCCGATGGCGTTACGGCCAACGTGGTGGCCCCCGGTGCGACCGAGACGGTACGCCCGGCTTCGGCCGGTGCGGGCAACAATCGCGCAGCCATGAACATCCCCGTGGGCCGCCTGGGCGACGTCAAGGAAATGGCCGCGACGGTCAGATTCCTGTGCCAGCCCGATGCCGCCTATATCACCGGCCAGACCATCCATGTGAACGGTGGCTTGTATTACGGCACGTAAGTAACAGGCCAAAGGCCCGCCGGCGCGCTCAGCTTTCCTGGATTTCCCGCCATAGGTCGAGCGTCCGCCGGGCCTGGTCGACAATCGGATAATCGATGAAGTAGCCGTCCATCTGGATGGAAGCAAGGCCTTGTGCCTCGGCCTCGTCGAAGGCGGCAACGACCTTTTCGGCAAACGTAATCTGGTCTTCCGTCGGTGTGAATACGCCGTTTACCGGCGCCAATTGATCGGGGTGGATGCACAACTTGCCCTGATATCCCATGTCGCGAACCTTATCGGCCGAGCGGACCAAGCCTTCAATATCCTTGATATGGATCCATACGGAATCGACCGGCGGCTCCAATCCTTCGGCGCGGGAAGCAAGTGCAATTTCGGCCCGGGCGTGATCGATTTCAGTTTCTTCCAGGGTCCAACGCATGCCCATGTCCTTGGTGTAATCACCGGCCCCGAAGCTCAGCCGCCGCACGCGGGTGTCGGCCGCGGCGATCTGGCGCACATTCGCCACGCCCTTGCCGGTTTCGATGATCGGCAAAAGGTCGATGGTACCGACCTCCATGCCCTTATCCTTTTCAATATGCGTGAGGATCCAATCGACGGCGATCACTTGCGCTGCCTCTTCCACCTTCGGCAGGATCAGCCCGGTCAGCCAGGGCCCGGTCACGGCCAGGATATCGTTGAAACAGAATTCCGTATCCCAGGCGTTGACCCGAACATATCCCCGCTTGCCGGGGTGTTGTTTCAGGGCCTCGACCACCATGGCGCGGGTCGCCGGTTTTTCAGCCACGGCGACGGCGTCTTCCAGGTCAAGGATGATCGCATCGCAGTCAAGGGTGAACGATTTTTCAACCCGGCGCGGATGGTTACCGGGGGCAAACAGATAGGTACGATGGACGGCCATTGGATGTTCCGTTGTGGTCTATTGTGGTTGGATGGGTGGGTGGTTGTGTGCGGCTTTCAAGATTGGGGCCGCTTGGCAAGATCCGGGCGGTCTTCTTCCGGATCGGGCTCGTAACAGGAATGCGGATTTTCATCGAACGCCTTGGTCACGCCTGAAATGAAATCCTGAATGTCCTGCGCTGTTTTGGACGCCGCATCCGCACTGGGCGAAGGCGCTTGTTCACCCGCCGCCGACACATGGGCGGGAACGGTGAGAACCAGCATGCCTACAAGGCATAAAGCGGCACGGAGCAGCACGGCATCCTCCTTTAAGGGATGGATGGATATGATACGCCTGTTACCCCGAACTGTCACCACGCAGGCAAAGTCCAAGTCGTATCCTGATCCAGGGGAAATACGGGACGGCACAAATCCCCCCATTCGAAATTTCTGAACACCGGTGATGTCAGCCCCGGGCAATCGACCTCGATGACGTTTTCCGGCGCGAAAAATTCGTCGAACCCGGCCCGGAAATGGCCGCGTGATTTGACGACCACGGTACGGACCTGGGCGATGTCGACGCCGAACATCTCCAGCATTGCAGGATCGGCGCATTGCTTGCGGTGGGTGCCGACGGCAACCCGCAGGCCACCGATTTCAAGCAGCGCTGCCGGACCGACGCTGAGGGCGCGGCCCCGCAAAATGCCGCGGCGCCCGACGAACGAGCCGTCGGTGACCTTTAAAACACGCGCCTGAACGTCAAAAGCCTCTTCAAACGCGGTACGGGGGCTGCTGTTGAAGCGTGCGGTGATGTCCGCCCCCTCACCCGCTTCGTGCGCGGTTTGCGCCACGGCTCCGTCGATCACGACCCCTATCACGACACCATCTGCCTGGGCCTCGATCAAAGCACGCAGCAGGTAACTGGTGCTGCCGGTCCCGCCCCCGCCGGGATTATCGGCGACGTCGGCCAGAATTTTGGCCGGCAGCGCCTTGTCCTTGCCGCACGCCACGGCCATGGCCACGGCATCGGAAATCGGCGTCAGTGTTTTCTGGTAGCGTTCGTGATCATCCCAAAGACGTTGAGCCAACTCACCTGCAAGCGCCCGCGCGGCGGTCTGATCGTCACGTGCCGTCACAATCACTGACATGCCGCATTTGGGACTGTCCGAATAGATGAACCCGGCCGCGATCGAGACGTTCAGGATTTTACCGCCGGATGCCTGCTGGGCCGCCTGCCCCGCATTAATGATGTCCGCATAAGGCCCCACCGCCGTCAACAAGACAACCGAGGGGGCCGCGATCGGTACCTTTACGAACGCGGTCTTCGGCCGCATGCCATTCCACATTTCATCCATGGCGCAGGCGGCTTCACCGGCGCGTTCACGTTGATCGACATGGGGGTTGGTCAAATAGGAAATCAGGACATCCGCCTGTTCCGCCATCTTGGGCGATACGTTGGTGTGCAGATCCAGCGTCGCGATCAGGGGAACGTCGGACCCGACGATGTCCCGCACCCGGCCGTACAGCAATCCATCCGGGTCCGTTTCGTGTTCGGCCCGCATCGCACCGTGGCTGACGATATAGACACCGTCCAACGGCCCGGCAGCCTTCAAGCGGGTTTCGACCTCGCTCACGAACCGGTCGAAGAACTGTTTTTCAACCGGACCACCCGGTTCCGCATCGCCGACCAGGATCGGCACCAGTTCCCAGGAATCGGGGCGGAGTTTCTCCATCTGCTGGCAGAAGGCATTGACCTCGGACGGAAGGCACGGGTTCGGCTTGGCCAGTTCTGCAATAATGTCGTCGCCGGCCAACAGGCAGCGTCGCTTATAATCAGCCTCGGTCGTGGCCGGGGCAAAAGCGTTGCTTTCAAGAAGAAAACCGAGGATCGCAATACGTTTGGTCATGGTCTGGTATCGTCCTTTCGAAGCACCCTAGGCATAAGAAAAGGCGGCCGAAGCCGCCTTTTCCCATAACAACAGTCATATGGACCGTTAGCGCGAACGCAGTTTCGGATCCAGGGTATCGCGCACAGCGTCCCCGAACAGGTTGAAACCGAACACGCTGAGCGAGATCGCGACGCCGGGATAGATGGCGACCCAAGGAGCGCCTTCGAAGAACTCGGAGGCGTTGGTCAGCATCAGACCCCAGGCCGGAACCGGGTCCTGAACACCCAGCCCCAGGAACGACAGCGAAGCTTCAAGAAGAATCGCCTGCCCCAGGAAGGTGGTCAGCATGATCAAGAATGGCGCCATGACGTTCGGCACCATGTGGCGCAGGATGATACGGGCATTGCTGAAACCCAATGCGCGCGCCGCGTCCACATAGGGAATTTCACGAATGGCCAGCGCATTGGAGCGGACCACGCGTGCGCATTGCGGCACAAAGGGCAGAATAATCGCAATCATCACGTTTTCGATCCCCGGCCCCAAGGTGGCGACAACCGCCAAGGCCAGAATGATCAGCGGGAACGCCATGAAGACGTCAAGGATACGCTGAAGGATCAGATCGAACAGGCCGCCGAAGTAGGCACTGGCCACGCCGAGCACGAGGCCGAGCGTGGAGCCGATGATCGCGCAAACAAATCCGACCAGCAACGCCGTCCGCGAACCGTAAATCAGACGCGAAAGGATATCGCGGCCGAATTCATCGGTGCCGAGGATATAGCCATTCTCGCCCGGGCTCGTGAGCATCGAGTCAAAATGCTCCTGTAGCGGGTCGTGGGGAGAAACGACGTTTGCCAACGCAGCCGCGATGATCATCGCGATAACAATCGCCAGGCCGAACACACCAAGCGGCTGTTTGCGGGAAAGATCGATTACGACTTGGGTCCAAGGCTTCTTCGGGGCAACTTCCTCGAATTCAGCTTCGGTTTGTACTTCTGAAACAGTAGCCATCATCTTTCCCCGTTACGAATAGCGGATGCGCGGATCAAGCCACGCATAGGCCAAGTCGGTAATGAGGTTGGTGATAACGAACACGATCACCACTAGCATCACCAGATTTTGCGTCATCGTGAAGTCCTGACGTTCGACACCGTCGACCATCAGGTTGCCAAGACCGTTCAGGTTAAACACCTGCTCGGTCACCACCAGACCGCCCATCAGGAACGCGAATTCCAGGGCAAGAACGGTGACCACGGGCAGCAAGGCGTTCTTCAGCGCGTGGCGGTTGATCACGATTTTCTCGACCATCCCCTTGGCCCGTGCGGTACGAACATAGTCCTCTCGCAGAACCTCGAGCATGGCGGAGCGCGTCATACGGGTGGCAACGGCCGAATACCGGTAACCGGTGGCAACGGCAGGCCAGATGAGCTGCGCCAAGTTATGAGCCGGATCTTCCCAGATCGATTTGAACTGGATCGGCGGCATCCATGGCTCACCGAGCCAGGATTGTGTCACGACAAGCAATCCCAAAATGATCATCAAGCCCAGCCAGAACGACGGAATGGCGATGCCGGCAATGGCGAAGCCCCGCACAACATAGTCAGTAATCGTGTTCTGACGCACGGCGGAAATGATACCCAGCGGAATGGCAATCACCGTGGCAACAAAGGTCGCCATGATCGCAATCTGCAGGGACAGTTCGAACCGGATGGCGATCTCATGCGTCACGGGTTGGCCCGTCCACATGGATTCACCCAGATCGAAGATAAAGTAACCCCAAATAAAGTCGAAAAATTGAACGATTTGCGGTTTGTTCAATCCCAACTGTTCGCGACAAAGGTCGATTTGTTCCTGAGCAACGGCAAGACCGGAGCCAAGATAACGAACCGCACAAATGTCACCAGGGGACATACGTAGCAACAAGAACACAAGGACCGCGGCGCCGAACAGCGTCGGAATCATCAAGAGCGTTCTTTTGAAAATATACTTGCCCATTTCTTCCTCTATCGGGGTTGACCGCCCGCCACCGGGATGGCGGCGAGCGGTCCCCGTTTGTTGTTAGTGCTGCGTTACGCGCAACTTACTTGTCGAGCCAAACCTGGTCCAAGCTCTGGTTCAGGTAGTGGCTAGGCGCGATCTTCCAGCCCTTCACGTAGGAGCGGTGCGGGTTGATCTTGTACCACCACAACGTGATGCCTTCGTGCGCCATGTCGGACAGAGCGCGTTTCTCGAAGACACGAACGATTTCACGCTGTTTGGCTTCGTCGCCTTCCTGCGCAAGTTTCGCATAGATATCTTCGAGTTCTTGGTCTTTGCCTTCGTATTTGCCGTAGTTGTTACCGGCGGAACCAAGGAACTTGGTGATGTCGACAATCGGGTTAATGACCGACTGGCAGTTGAAGTCGACCGACACATCAAAGTCGGCAGTCTTACGCAGCGAGTTGTAGAACGACTTCGTCGGTTCCACGCGCTGGGTGACTTCCATACCAACTTGACGCCACTGGCCGATCAGCCAAGTGCCGACGATCTTATATGGCTGGTCCGTACCGCGGTTAAGCAGTTCGAACTTGAGACCGGCCTTGCCGGCATCCGCAAGCAGCTTCTTAGCCTGTTCGCGGGAAGCCTTAAGGTCCGTGCCATAGCCGTTCAGGCGAACCAGTTCGGCCTTGGAAGCGGCCAACGGGTGGTTCGGGAACACGACGCCGCCAACGGTCTTCACGATGGCGATCCGGCTCAGGTGCTGGGATCCACCCCAACGGTCAACCGCGAGGGTCAGAGCCTGACGGACACGGGGGTCCTGCATGATCGGACGGCTTTGGTTCGGCGTGAATAGAAGCACGCAGTTCCAATCGCTTTCCTGGACCGTGATGTCCTTGCCCAACGCCTTGACGAGATCGTCACGCTGTTTCGGCGGGAACCCACGGAACTCGATGGCTGCACGGTCACCACGGATGGCCTGAACGCGGATGGCCATCTTACGCGAAATCAGCGCCTTATAGCCGTCCAGGTAAGGCTTACCCTTGACGTGGAAGTTTTCGTTGCGAACGGCTTCGACGTGCGAACCGGCAACTGCTTCCTTGAACTTGAAGGCACCGGTGCCGTTCACGTTTTTCTGATGCCATTCGTAGCCCTTCTCCTTCATATCCTTGGCGGAATAGATGTAGTTGAAGGGGGTGGCGACGGCCGGAATGAATGCACCGGACGGGAACTTCAGCTTGAAGACAACCGTTTCATCATCCGGGGCCGTGACACTATCGACCATGTTGAAGAACGCCTTACGGGCGGACTTGATGCCCTCGGGCGGGAAGATGATCTTATTGTAGGTCGCGGCGATGTCAGCGGCGGTCATTTTCTGACCGTCGTGGAATTCGACGCCCTTCTTGATTTTGAAGGTAAACGTCTTGCCACCGTCGGTCGGCTTCGGAAGATCGCCGACGCAAAGATCGCAGATGAAGTCCGTCGGTGATGACGGATTGTCCGGGTTGACGCGAATCAGCAAGCTGTAGAACGGGCGCGTCGGGTGAACCATCGCAAAGGTCGATTCGATATGGCCGTCATAAGACGGCGACTCGGCAGCGACGATGAAGTTAAGCACACCGCCCTTTTTCTGCGCCTTTGCCGGTTCGCTTGCCCCCATGGTGAGCCCAGCGCCCACCGCGAGAGCCAACGCGAAACGTGCGTATTTACTCATGTGAAGTCTCCTTACCCATTTATGGTTCGGGGGATGTTCATTCCTCCCCCACTCTTTTGTGTCCTCCCTGGAAAGGGGGAGATCACACCTCCGTGCAGGCCACCCAGTGGCCTTTTCGCACCTCTCTGAAGTCTGGAATCTTTTGACTGCACGAGTCCACCGCTAAAGGACAGCGGGGGTGAAAAACACAGCCCGACGGAGGGTTAATCGGACTAGGAATTTCTCCCTTGATGATTTGGTGCTCGCGCGTTTTCTCCAGATCCGGGTCCGGAATCGGAACCGCATTCAGTAGCGCCTCTGAATAGGGATGCAAAGGATGGTCGAACAACTCGTCACAATCAGCCAATTCAACCATATGCCCCAAGTACATGACGGCAACCCGGTGACAGATATGACGAACGACGGAGAGATCGTGGCTGATGAACAGATAGGTCAGCTCGAACTCGTCGCGCAGTTCTTCCAAAAGGTTGATCACCTGTGCCTGGATCGACACGTCAAGCGCCGACACGGCTTCGTCACAGATGATGAATTCCGGCTCCATGGCAAGGGCCCGCGCAATCCCGACGCGTTGGCGCTGACCACCCGACATTTCATGCGGATAACGATCCGCAAAATCCGGGTGCAGACCGCAACGGCCCAGAAGATACCCGATACGTTCGCGGCGCTTGGCTTCATCCGTGATGATACCGTGCACGCGCAGCGGTTCGCCGATGATGTCACCGATCTTCATACGCGGGTTCAACGAGCTGTACGGATCCTGGAAAATCACCTGGATCTTCTTACGGACGTCGATCAGCTCTTTATTGTCGAGCTGGCAGATATCCTTGCCGTCGTAGATGATTTCACCGGCCGTCGGATCCTCAAGACGCAAAATGCAGCGCCCCGTGGTCGTCTTGCCGCAACCGGATTCGCCGACCAGTCCGAGGGTTTCCCCTTTGCGGATGTAGAAGTCGAGGCCATCAACGGCCTTAACGTCCGCAACCTTACGCGGGATGATGATACCTTCCGTGATCGGAAAGTGCATTTTCAGCCCCTTTACGGTGACCAGTACTTCATCCGAGACTTTGCCGCGGAACTGAGCGCCGGTATCACCGACAGGTTGTGCCTGGGCTTCATTCATAGTTCGATCTCCGCCAAACTTTCTTTCGACCGGAAACACGCGCTGAAGTGCTGGTCTCCCATTTCTTCAAGCGACGGATATGATTCCGCACATTTGTCCACCGCGAATTTGCACCGCGGGCGGAACGAACAACCGCCGTCCAAGCGGGTCAAATCCGGCGGCTGGCCTTCGACGGGGTCGAGCTTTTCCTGACGCGGACGGTCCATGCGGGGCACGGACTTCAAAAGCGCCAAGGTATAGGGATGGCGAGGCCGGTGATAAATGTCGGAAGCATTGCCTGATTCGACAATACGGCCGGCATACATGACGTTCACCCGATCCGCATAACGTGCCACCACACCCAGGTTATGGGTGATGATGATCATCGCCACGCCGAGATCCCGGGTCAGATTCTTCATCAACTCGAGAATTTGTGCCTGAATGGTCACGTCGAGCGCCGTTGTCGGTTCGTCCGCGATAATCAGCTTCGGCTCGCAGGCCAGCGACATGGCGATCATGACACGCTGGCGCATACCACCCGACAGATGGTGCGGATACTGATCAATACGCCGACGCGGCTCGTTGATCCCGACCATTTCCAAAAGCTTGACCGCACGATCTTTGGCTTCGGCTTCGGACATGTTCATGTGCGCGATCATCGGTTCGGTCAACTGCATGCCGATGCTCAAAACCGGATTCAAAGACGTCATCGGCTCCTGGAAGATCATCGAAATATCGCGACCGCGAATTTCCCGAATCTCATCCTCGGAACAGAACGCCAGGTTTTTACCTTGGAAGCGGATTTCACCGCCGACGATTTCGCCGGGCGGTTTTGGAATAAGCCGGAGGATGCTCAGCGCGGTAACGGACTTGCCGGAACCGGACTCGCCCACAACGGCGACGGTTTCACCTGCGTTGACGTCGTACGAAACGCCATCAACAGCTTTAACGGTTCCCCCAGACGTAAAGAAATGCGTCTGGAGATTATCAATCTCGAGGAGTGCCCCCACAGATATGTTTCCTTCCCACTGTTTTTGATTCGGGAGGTTTTATTTTTTCTCCCTGGGTTACGGGTGGAAAACTAGAAGCCCCCCCTGCCGTTGTCAACGGGTTCACAACGCTATTTGTAATTTTCACACGAAGATTTTCCGGCCTTACCGCAGGCGCGAAACAAAAAAGTTCTCTGCCCTCCGGACCGTTCTAGTATATGCCATCGGCATCAGGAATGTATACAAAACGACTGTAATCATAGCCCAAGGAGATCATCCGAAATGCCCAACAATTCAAAAATGCATGACATGGGAATGAAGTACCGGCGCGAGGTGCTTGGCGACGCCTATGTTGATAAGTCCATGGGCGGCGCCGATGACTTCAACCGCGGCTTCCAGGAATTCGTCACCGAATATGCCTGGGGCGGCAGTTGGGCACGGGGCATCCTGTCCAAACGCGACCGCTCCATCCTTAATCTGGGCATGCTGGCGGCCCTCAACCGGCCACACGAATTCAAGCTTCATTTCCGGGGCGCGATCACCAACGGCCTGAGCGTCGCCGACCTGCGGGAAATCTGCACCCAGATCGCCGTCTACTGCGGCGTTCCGGCGGGCATCGATGCGTTCCGTCTGGCCCGCGAAGTTTTCAACGAACAAGGCATCGATATCTCCACGATCGACGTCAAAACCGATCTGGAGGATTGATCCATGACCAGCACACGCACATACGGATTCATCGGCCTTGGCCAAATGGGCGGCCCCATGGCCGATAACATCGCCGAAGCCGGCCTGCCGGTTCACGTATTCGATGCCGCCGGCACGGCGGACCGTGCCCACGAAAAAGCCATCGCCCACGACAGTCTTGCCGGCGTGCTCGCCAATGCCGACACGGTCTTCCTGTCCTTGCCGGACGGCGCCATTTGCACGGCCGTCGCCAAGGAAATCGTTCAGGTCAACGACCGCAAAACCTCGGTCGTAATCGATCTTTCGACCATCGGCAGTGTTGCAGCGCAAGATATCGACAAGATTCTCGCGGACGCGGACATCACTTATATGGATGCCCCCGTATCCGGCGGCCGCAAGGGTGCCATCGCCGGCACGATCGCCGTCATGGTCAGCGGCCCCAAAGACCTGTTTGATGAACATACGGAAGTCTTCAAAGCCTTCGCCAAGAACCCTTTCCACGTCGGTGAAAAGGCCGGCCAGGGTCAGGTCGTGAAGATGCTCAACAACTTCCTGTCGGCAACCGCCATGACGGCCTCGACCGAGGCTGTCCTGTTTGGCCTGTCCCAGGGGGTCGAGATGAAGGCCATCCTGGATGTGGTCAATGTTTCGACCGGCATGAACACCGCGACCCTGGACAAGTTCCCCAATCAGGTCATGACCGAGAACTTCAACGCCGGATTCTTCACCAAGCTTTTGGCCAAGGACGTGCGTCTGTTCCGTGAAAATTCGGACCGGGCCGGAACGCCCAACGCCATCGGCACGATGCTGAATCAGATCTGGGACAAGTTCGCCGAAGAAGGTGGGGATCAGGACTTCACCAACATCTACAAGTTCATCCGCGACGGCGGCGAGAAGAAGGCTCTTTGAACTCACGCCAGGATAGCCCCTCTATATATAAAGCGACATGAACGTAAAAAAGGCCGGCCCCGTGGGGCCGGCCTAATTCATTAATGATATTGGTCTGCGTCGGACGATCAGTAGCCTTCGTCCAACAACGGAAAGGCCGAGAACTGATGCGGCGGATAAGCCGGGTATTCCTTGGCAACATATTCGGGGCCCAGTTCGTCGTATCCGTTGACGCCCAACAGCATCAGCGCGATCTGAACCTCTTTCTCCAGGATTTCCAGCATACGAACGAGGCCATCCTCGCCGGCGGCGGCAAGGGCCAACGCCTGCAAACGGCCGAGGCCGACCATGTCGGCTCCTAAGCACATGGCCTTGGCGATGTCCGTGCCACGCGTAAAGCCGCCGTCGATCCAAACCTTGGCCTTGCCGGCTGCCGCCTCGACGCATTCCGGCAGCACGTCGAGCCCGCCGCGCCCGTGGTCCAACTGACGCCCGCCGTGGTTCGACACATAGACCACATCGACGCCGTGTTCGACCGCCAATTTGGTGTCCTCGGCCGTGGCGATCCCTTTCAGGATGATCGGGATCTTGCAGAACTTCTTGATGCGGTCGATGTCGGACCAATCGAATCTGGCCTGATGCGTTTCACCGACGGCTGCGCGGCGGCCGTGGGTGACGAAGCGTTTGGACAAATCGCGTTCGCGCCGGGAATAGGCGTCCAGGTCGATGGTGATGGCGAAGGCTTTGTAGCCCAGGTCCATAGCTTGACGGACCTTGTCATCGACCCAGTCCTCGTCGCCGCGCACGTAAAGCTGGAAAATACGGCAGGCATCGGGTGCCTCTTCAGCCACGGCGTCCATGCCGGGTTCGCACACGCTGGACAGCATATGAGCACAGCCGAACCGGCCCGCCCCCTTGGCCGCCGTGGCACCGCCGCCCTTGGCGATCTGCTGCAGCGATCCGATGGGCGCCAGACACACCGGCAGGCGCAGGCGCATGCCGAACAAGTCTTTACCCGCATCCATTTTCGAAACGTCGCGCATCACACGGGGACGCAAGGCATGGGTTTCAATCGCCATGCGGTTGCGCTTGACCGTGGTTTCCGTCTCGGCCCCACCGAACACGTAATCGAAGATGTTCTTATCCAGATTCAGTTTCGCCTGCTTGGCGAATTCGTGCAAAACCTGAAATTTCTCGATGATTTCGTCGGGCAGTTCGATGTCTTGATCAGTCATGAAGTTTGTTCTCCGAAACGATAACGCCGTCCAGATCGGCATAAAGCCATTCGCCCGGACGGATGATGATGCCCCCGAAATTCAAATCAACATCGCGCAACCCGATGCCGTCCACACGCGGACGCATGGGCGTGGCCGCGATCGCCTTGACACCCAGGTTCAGGTCCGTGAATTCGTGCTGATCACGGATACAGCCGTTATAGACCAGGCCTTCCCAACCATATTGTTCGGCCTCGGCGGCGATATTGCCGCCGGTCAGCGCACGTCGGCGCGAAGCCCGGCCGTCGACGACCAGCACCCTGCCCTTGCCGCCTTCGGCCAGGATTTCGCGAATCCCCTTGTTGTCCTCGAAAGTCGAAAAGGTCGTGACCTGGCCGTGGAAATGGGTGCGCTTGGCGAAATCGATGAATGTCATTTGACAGACGCGGACGTCCGGGTGGTCGTCGCACAGATCCGCCGTCAAAAGCGGCTTGTCGCTCATATTGGGGTGTCCTCCGGGTGGAATTGGTTTTTGTTTCTTGTATTCAGCCGCGCATATTGGGAAATTGTACACAATCTGTCACCCACAAATGGGCGGCCTCATTTCATTTTCCAACGGGAGGACTTCAGACCATGGCCGGTAAATTCGCCATCTTCGTCACCATCAAATGCAAACCCGGCAAGGGCAAGGACTTCATGCCGATCATCATGGAGAACGCCGTCGCCGCCCGCCGGGACGAACCCAACTGCCACGAATTCCGCGTCATGACCGCCAAGGACGATCCCGACACCTTTCATTTCTTCGAGGTCTATACGGACGAGGCCGCGCTCGACACCCATCGCGAGCAGCCCCATTACATCAAATTCCGCGATGCCGGGGCCGATCTGATCGCAGACCGGCAAATTCAGATGACGACGGTACATATCTAATCGTCGCCTGTACCACGGCGTTGAATTCCAAAAGGGCCCGATGATCCGGGCCCTTTTTTGCACCTTCCGCGTACCGCTTCATTCTTTGCCCGATGTCGGTAATTGGCACACCGTTTGCTTTATCCATCATATGATTGCATGACCGGTGCCCGGCATTTGGTTCCGGCCTATATGAGAGGCTTAATTGATCAACAACAGTCAACAAATTTATCAATTCATCCACCGCCAGGTCGATATATCCGAACTGGAGAGCCCTCAATTTTTGTCAATTCGGCAAATCTGGGACGGTTTGCGAAATGGGTCTTTTGCGCCAAGCTGGTCCGTCGGCGATATGCTGCGATATCCCGTTGCGGCCATCCCCTTTTTTACTGTCGTGCAAGTGATGGAAGATGGGCCGAAAACGTTCAAATACCTGTTCTGGGGGACCGGCCATGTCGACGTGAAGGGATTCGACTACACAGGCAGATCACCGGTCGATCACCAGCCAGAGGAACATGGTCAGGCCGTTGATCGTGAATTTCGAATGGTTGTCGATCAGAAACAGCCACTCGCCTTTCTTCATGACATCCGACCCCAGGTCGATCAAACGTCCTTATTTCAGGAATGTCTTCGCTTGCCGTTGTCCAACGACGGGGCACAGGTCACGCACGTGCTTTCCTATTCCGACTGGCAGACTGAAAATCAAAAATGGAAACGGTTGTTCAAAACAGCCTAACGCCCCCCGGAGTTCTTACGCACCATAAGTACGACGGCGCGGCCCGGTTTTGACCAATATATAAAGTACGACCGTCCCGGCCGCGACACAGCCCGCCGTGACCAACCAACCCGCATCGAACCCGCCCAGATTGTCGACCGCATAACCGAACACGGCCGGTGCCAGGGTTGCGCAACCGTGGGTCCAAAGCATGTTGTAGCCGACGGCGGAGCCCGCCAAATGCGGGTCGACCATTTCCACCTGGATCGCCTGTGCAACGGGTGCAAAGGACGCGATCGTCAGGCCCAGGCATAAGGCCAGACCGAACCCCAGCACCATCCCCCAGGCTTCCGTCACCAAGGCCATCATGCCCAGGAACAGGATGGCCGCCGTACAGATCACCAGCATGGTGATGATGCGCCGCCCGCCGAACGCCTTGTCGGACACGGCCCCCCAACCCATGCGGCCCACGGCGCTGGACGCCTGGGCAACGGCCATGGCGGTGGAAACGGTCTGCTGCCCCATGCGGGCAACCTCGGCCAGGAACAAGGTCAGGAAGCCGAAGAAATTGGTCTGCCCCATGTTGATCACCCCGGCCCCGATGGCAAAGGTGTTGACCCGTCCGTCCTTGACCACGGCGGCGATGTTCTTGCCGGCCCCCTGGCCTTTGGTCGAAACCGGCACCAGGGTCAGGCAGGCCAAACCGTTGACGGCGATCAGCACGCCGACCCCCAGCATCAACAACTGCCAATCCAGATAGGCCGCCAGAAACCCGCAGGCCGCGCCGATCAGGCCGCCGATCGGCACGCCCACCTGCTTGATGCCCATGGCCGTGCCGCGCCGGTGGGCAGGGAACCATTCGAACACCCCTTTGGCCGTGGACGGGTTCAACATGGAATAACCCACCCCCATGCAGAACGCGGCGACCATGCAGATATCGAAATTCGGCGCGAAACTGATCAGCACAGCGGCCAGGGCCATGATCGCGTGGCCGATGGCAAGGCTCCACCCCACGCCCAAACGATCCGTCACACCGCCCGACGGCACGGACCACAAGGCCTGCCCGCCGTAATAGCAGCTGACGAAAATCCCGAACTGAGTGGCCGACAGATTGAACGCCGCGGAAATCACCGGCGCCATGGACAGGATCGCAACACTGTTGGACGTGCCGACCGCATGGGCCCCCACCAGAATCGGCAGGCGGGTGCGCCACGGGTTGGCGCCGCTCATATCAGGGGGCGGCGGCGGCCGTGCGCCGGCCAGATCGGGACCATCGTTGGAAGGAGCAGTCATGGGTGTGTGGGGGTCTTTCGTTAAAGCGGGGGATGACTTTTAAGGAAGCGGCGCACCGTCCATATCCGAATGTCCCTGCCCCAGGTGGCGCAGGATCGTCGGCGCGATATCAACGGCCGATGTCGGGTCCTGGCATTCACTGCCCCCTGCAAAGCCCGCCCCCCGGGCCATGGCGAAGGGGTTTTGCTCGCGCGGGCCCAGGCCGCCGTGCTGACCACAGTTGTCGTTGATGGAAATCTTCAACGTGCCCTGGATGGCGACGGAGCCACCGGCCACACCGTATTCGTTAACCGCGTCCGTCACCGCCCCGGTCACGGCGATGCGGGGGCCTTCGTCCACGGGCATGCCGATCAGCGCCAGATCGGCGCCGTTGACGACCCCGCCGAAGCGCGCGTCGGCCCGCAGGAATTCAACAATCGCCCCTTCGCGCTCCATGGCCTCGGCGGACAAATAGATCGTCGCCGAGGTTCCTTGCGATGCCACGGCCACATCACGGCTGTCGGCGCTGTCCTTAAGCCCTGCTTTGACCAGCATGGCGTCCAGGTCGACCGTTTCCGTCACCGTTTCATGCCCGTGGTCCGAGCCGATAATCAAAAGAATATTCTCACCCGTCGGGTCCAGTTCCTCGACCCGGTCGGCAATGCGTCCCGCGTTGGCGTCCGCGGCCGCGATCACCGCCAGATGTTCGGGCGAGCCCAGGGCCACCGCGTGCTGGGTATGGTCCGGCTCGCACTGCCAGATCAGGGAATAGGCCGGGCCGCCCGGGATAAGCACGTCGGCCAGGAAACGGTCCGTCAGGTCCGTGTCGCCCGCCGCCGTATGCTCCGTGCCAAGCGGGTCCAACGCCGAACGCCCGGGCCCCTGCGAGAACGAACGGTGATAGATGAACCCATGCCCGTCCGGGTCGTGGAACATGGCCGCCCCCGGCGAGACATTGGAGTAAACCATTGCACCGCCGACATCCTTCACCCGTTCCGCCAGGGTCGGCACCTTGAGCGTCCGGCCCTTGGCTTTTTCAAGCCGGTCACGAAACCCCGGCGGGCCGACGCTGATGACTTCCAGCCCCTGACCTTCGTCCAGCGCCATGCAGTTCCCTTCCAGCCCGTGACGCGCCGGATGACATCCCGTGGCGATGGAGGCCGCCGTGGTCCGCGTGGTCGACGGAAACACGCTGCGGTGATTGCCGTAGAACCGGAACCGGTCCTTCAGCCGCCACAGGTTGGGGGTCCATTCCGGGGTCACCATGTCGGCCCGAAGGCCGTCACAGATGACAAGGACTGCACGTTTGTTGGTGGTCATGAATGGTCTCTTTCGTGTGTGGGAATTAGCGTGCCGCCGTCACCATGATTTCGACTTTCCAGTCGGGCGACGCCAACGCGGCCTGAACGCAGGCACGAACGGGTTTGGCGTCCGGGTCGACCCAGCCATCCCAGACCTCGTTCATTTCCGCGAAATAGGCCATGTCTGCGATCCAGATCTGGGCCTGCAGAATTTTGGATTTGTCCGTGCCCATTTCGTCCAGATAGGCATCGATGGTGGCAAGGATTTCGCTTGTCTGCGCGGCGACGCTGGCCCCCCGGGCATTGCCCGTGGCGACCTGCCCCGCCAGATAGACCGTGTCCGTCGTGGCGACGATCTGGCTCATGCGGGCGCTTGCGTGGCGGCGGTCGATATCATCGTTACGGTTGGTCATGGGGTGTCTCCCAACTCTGAGGTTTCCCAATCGGCACTTGATCGGCACTTTTGCAGCATTGTTTTGCCGCCAAGGATACGCCGATCCCATGACCTTTCAAAGCAAGCTTAGCTCATGGCAGGCTTAGCTGGATTTGAGCCGCAGCAGCGCATCCACGGCGACGACGCCCTCGCCTTCGCCCCGGATCATCAGGGGATTGATCTCGGCCTCCAGCACCGGTGCCTCCAGAACCGCCAGGTTCGAAAGTGCGGCGATGGCCTGGGCCAGGGCCTTGAGATCGCCCGCCGGTTTGCCCCGGAACCCCCGGATCGGCGCCAGGCCCTTGACCTCTTCGATCATGGCCATGGCTTCGTCCACGTCCACGGGGGCCGTGCGCACGGCGGCATCGTCATAGACCTCGGCCATGATGCCGCCGGGGCCGACCAGCACGATGGGCCCCGCCTCTTGGTCCAGGCGGTAGCCGGCAATGACCTCGCCCATCACGCCCTGGGCCATGGACTGAACCAAAATACCCTCGGCCTCGGGGGCGGCGGCCAGAAGCTGCTCGGCTTGGTCCCAGAAGTCCTCGGGCGCCTCAATGCCCAATTTCACCAGCCCGCGTTCGGTCTTGTGCTGAATATCGCGGGCCAGAACCTTGGCGGCGACCGGGAACGGCACGGCGATGGGCTCGCCCGCTTCCTTGATCACCTGGGCGGGTGCGATGGGCAGGCCCAGGGCTTCGAACACCAGCGATGCCTCGCGCTCGTTCAGGGTCTCTGACGGCGCACGTTCCAGCATTTCCTCGGCCCGGGTTTTGGCGTGACCGTCCACATCGGGAACAGGCCGGGGGGCCGTGCGGTTCAAAAATGCCATGACCGCATCGGCACAGGCTTCGGGCGTGCGGAAATTGGCAATGCCTGCATCCTGCAGCAGGGTAAGTGACTTATCCGCCTGGGGTGCGATAAAGGCCGCGACGGGCTTCGACGATCCCGCCGCCTTTTCCACGATGGGGGCGACGGCCAGTTCGGGCTTGAACTGTCCGCTTGATCCGACCACGCAGACCACGGCGTCGATGCCGTCGTCAGCCAAAAGGTTTTCCAGGGCAGCCCCGTACACCCCTTCGCGCGTGCCCGCCATGGTCAGGTCGACCAGCGGCCCGCGGCCGATTTCCAATCCATGATCACGGAGCGCCGCGCGCACACTGTCCGGTGCCGGAACCAAGGTCGCCCCCAGCGAGCCCAGGCGGTCGGCGACGGAAGCCGCCCCGCCGCCCGTGGTGGTCACGACGGCGACGCGTTTGCCCTTGGCGGGCCGATGGCCCAGGAACAGCGGCGGGGATTCCAGCAATCCTTCCAGCATTTCCACCCGGGCGATCGAATGGGCCTGGAAATAGGCGTCGGCCGCCTTGGCGGGCCCGGCGATGGCGCCGGAATGGCTGAGCGCCAATTCGCGCCCGGCTTCCGAGCGGCCCAATTTATAGGCGATCACCGGCTTGCCCGCATCAAACGCGCGGCGCGCGGCCCGGGCCAGCACGGCACCGTCGCGCACGGCCTCGACAAACAGCAGGATCGACGTGGTATCCGGGTCATCGACCAAAAGGTCGACCAGTTCGCCCACACCCAGGTCGCTTTCGTTGCCGACGCTGATCATACGGGCGAAGCCGATGCCGCGCGCGGCACCTCGCGACAGAAGCGTGCCCAGGATGGTGCCGCTTTGGGATATGAGCGACAGGCCGCCCGGCTTGATTCCCTCCATCTCCAGCACCGCGTTGACGGACAGGGTCAGCGAAGACGCCGGATGAATGACCCCCATGGAATTGGGGCCGATCAGGCGCACGCCCGCCTTCCGCGCCGTGGCGACCAGACGTTCCTGCATCTTGCGGCCGTCCTCGCCCGTTTCGGCGAAGCCGTCGGAATAGATGGTGGCGACGGGCACTCCCTTCTCGCCGCATTGGCGGATGGCGTCCTCGACATGCTGGGCCGGGACCATCACGAAGGCATGGTCGACCGGGCCCGGTACGTCGGCGACGGACTTGAAGGCAGGCACGCCCTGAACCTCGTCCCGGCCCGGATTGATGGGATAGACCGCGCCCGTGAACCCGTGGGATTTAAGGAACCGTTGCGGCCGGCCCGAATTCTTGGTCGGGTCGCCCGACGCACCGATCAGGGCGACCCCGCGCGGGGTGAACAGCGCCTGAACCAGGGAGGAGGATCTGTCGTTCATTTCGTCGGCCATGAGTGTCCGGCCCTTCTTATTATTATGACGTGACTTATTTAGCCTTGGGCGGGCGCTGCGAGAACCGGGTTTCGAACACACCCTCGGCGATACGGTTCTTGAGAATCTCGATGGAACCGCCGGCGATCATCCAGCCGCGCGTGCGGCGGAAGCAATATTCGACGATGGAATCCTGGCTGTATCCCATGCCGCCCATGACCTGCAGCGCTTCGGACGCAACCCAATGCCCGGCCTCGTTACAGAAGGCCTTGGCGATGGCCGTTTCCTGGGCCGAAGGAAAACCGTTATCCGCATTCACCGCCGCGCGGTAGAGCAGCAATTGCCCAGCGTCGAGCTTCATCTTCATCTCGGCGAACTTCCACTGCAGCCCCTGGAACTCGGCCAAAGGCCGGTCGAACTGCTTACGGGTCAGGGCATGTTCGCGCGCCGTCTCGAACGCCAGGCGGCCTAATGCCAGGGACCGGGATGTATTGCCGATCCTTTCCACGTTGAAGCCCGCGATCTGTTTCTTGAACCCGCCTTCGCGCAGCAGGATGTTTTCCGGCGGCACGTAAAGATCGGTGAAGAACAGGGGCGCCCAGTCGTCGCCGCCCAGGAACGGTGTCGGTTTGCCGAATTCCAATCCTTCCGCATCGCGCGGGATCAGCACCGATCCGATGCCGTCCACGCCCGGGCCGAACCGCACGTAGACCAAAAAGACGTCGGCCTCCGGCGAATGGCTGGTGAAGCATTTCTGGCCGTTGATGCGCAGGCCCGCGCCGTCCGGCGTGGCCGTGGTGCGCAGGTCCGTCACGGCGGACCCGGCATCGGGTTCCGTCATGCCGACGGCGATCAGGGTTTCCCCCGCCAGCAATGGCTTCAGATAACGTTCCTTCTGATCCGGCGTGCCGTAGGCGGCCAGCACGCGGATCGCGCCGAAGCTGCCGGCCTGGATCACGTCGGCCGAACGCGGGCAATGCATGGCGACTTCCTGGATCGCGATGACCGCATCCATCAGCGTGCCGCCCAGCCCGCCGTCTTCTTCCGCGATGGTGATGCCCAGCAAGCCGTTTTCGGCCATCAGCTTTGCCACATCGCGGGGGTATTCCCCCTGATGCGCGCGTTCAAGCGCCCCTTCGGCCAAGTTGTCCCGGGCAAAGGAAGCGACCGCGTCCTGGAACAGACGCTGTTCTTCTGTCAGTTCGAAATCCATGGCGGATTGTATACAAAAGCGGCATCACGATGGGAAGTGAAGGTTTGTCTTCAGGACTAAATTACGAGAAATGCCTAAGTCTGGATGTCAGACTTTACCGCGTCCCAGCCAACTCCTACCACCAAGACTGATCTTACTCTAATCATGGGCCGAGAAAATAGAGACGTGACCATTACACTGACAACAACAAATATTCGTGCCTCTTTATATTCATTGCAATACGTAGCTAATCAAAAGAGACAAGTTTCTTGAAGTCAGTTTCCCGCAAAATACGAATTGCATGCCCCTTCTCAATTAGTGCCTCCGCCTTTCGGTGTTTGCTACTCTTGTCATGCCCAGCAAGCTTCTGGACATCCTGATCGCCAACAACAAGAATTGTAGTCTTCTTCGTCACGCCACTCTCAACATTACAGCCTGCCATTGCAGCTAGGTCCGCCGCCTCACGCCTTGGAATATCTAGAGCGCCTGTAAAGCATAAGCACTCACCGAAAAGTACTCCCTCGGTGTTTCCCTGGCGGCGAATAGGGGCTGCGTTCTCTAGAGAGATTGGCCGCTGAACACGGGCTATCCATTCGTCCAGATTTAGTGCAGCCATCTCACATGCCCGCAGTATGATTTCTGCCGCCGCGCGCGCATCCTCTCCTGCGTCATGATGTTTGAAAGTGATACCAAGATCGGCAGCGACATTCGCTAGGCCGTAACCGCGAACTGCATACTTATCCGGCCATGCGCGGCGTGCGACACGGGCGCTGTCTAGCCATATTTTCTCACCGACAGACAATTGATATTTCTCCGATGCCATCGCAATAGCCACCCGGTCAAAACCAGTGTGGCTGACGATAACTGGAGCAGATGTACGGGCTTGATACTCGGAGTATATATTTGCAAACGCCGGAGCGTCTCGTACTTGCTCTTCATCAATCCCATGAATCGCGGTGTTAATGGGATCAAAAAAATCTTCCGGGTTTATGAAGCTCGACCATTGATCAACAATCTTGCCAGATTGAACTGATGCAACTCCGATTTGGCATATACTGGCCAAGTCTGGATTCGCCGTTTCAACGTCGATGGCCACGAAGTCCATATTAACCTCGTATTCCAATAGTTGATCTTAAAATAGATTATACAATCCAAATACGGTTCCGGCCAGCAGCTAAAGAAAACACGAAGAGCGTATTTGATGCCGCCTCGACAAAACCTTTTCTACAGACGCGGCTTGGCACAGCATCCATCATGTGGCTGTCTTCATTTTTGGGTTAAAACACCCTCCAAACACTCACCCCTTGAAGCCCAACTTCGCCGGCGAGATCAGCACCCCGAACTGTTCGCACCAGATCACCACGTGGCCGTAGGTCTTCAGGTCGATGCCGTCGGGGATCATGTAGTTCTGGCTGCCCTTGAAGGCACGCAGGCGGCCTAAGTCCACGTACATGGATTTGTCGACCTCGGTCGACGGGGTCACGGTGTCGAGCGGCACCAGATAGACGTGATACTTGGGCCCGGGACCGACCTCGAAATCCGGCTCCAACCGCACCGCATCGCCGTAGACCGTCACGCCGCCCTTGCCATAATGGATCGGGTCGGACGGATTGGCATGGATGAAGGTGCCCTTGGCAACGGCCGTCTGCGCCGAGCCAGCCGGGGCCGCTTCCTGGGCCACGATGTCGGCCAGGAAGATATAGGGATAGGCGAAAATACCGCCCGCGAACCCGGCGAACACGCCGAGGAACCCGCCGGTCAGGAAGATGATGATCGCTTTTTTCATGGCTGCCGCCCCGCCTGTGTCAATTCCGCGTTCGGATCGGCGGCGGCTAAGCTACCGTCAGGTCGCCTTGACGAAATCGTCGTAGCGCCGGTCGATCTCTTCGATCGCGGCATTATAGAGAAGTTCGCCCGCTTCGACAGTCGCCTTGCGCGGGTCCGAGCCGATGCGCCCGTCGGGAAAGCGGCGGCGGTAGTCGTCGCAGTCGAAGATCGGCCCGTCACCGGCGCGGCCGGGCGTCATCTCCGCATCCTTGACCCGCACTGCGTCTTTCTGAAAGCCGAAATAGGTCAGCGAAACCTCGCCGCAGGTCGCATGGGCACCATCGTCATCGCCGAAGGTCTCGGCCGAAATCTTCATGACGCTGTCGCATTCGAACCAGTTGACCAGGGTGCAGCGCACGGGCGGGCGGTTGTCACCTTCTCTGCTGGTCGGGGCGCGGCCCAGGGAATGTTCCGCATAGATTTCCGAAAAGGCTGCGTTCAGGGTCGCGATGTTGCCGCCGTGGCCGTTCAGGAAAAAGAACCGTTCGAACCCGTGCTTGGCCAGCGAATTCACCACGTCCTGCACCATGGCGATCATGGTCGAAGGACGCAGCGTGACCGAGCCCGCGAAGCCCAGATGATGTTGCGCCATGCCGATGGACAGCGTGGGGGCGACCATCACCGGATTGCCCGATGCCTGGCGCCGTTCGGCCAGGCCGAAGGCGAGAATTTCCGGGCAGAGCGCGTCCGTTCCGATGAAGCCCGTGGGGCCGTGCTGTTCGGTCGAGCCGACGGGAATGATCACGCCCTTGGACGTATCCAGATAGGTTTCGACCTCGGGCCAAGTAGAAAGCTGCAAGCGCATGAGAAGCCTATGCCGCCTTTTGCAGTTGCAGGCGCATCCATACGTCCTTCAGCGCCGCCACCAAGTCGTCCATGACATCATCGCCATGGAACGGCGACGGCGTGATGCGCAGGCGTTCCGTGCCCACGGGCACGGTCGGATAATTGATCGGCTGGATATAGACGCCGTATTCGTCCAACAGCATGTCGGTCGCCTGTTTGCAGCGCACGGCATCGCCCACCATCAGCGGCACGATATGGGTGACCGACGGCATGACCGGCAAGCCCGCTTCGACCAACAGGTCCTTCAGGCGCTGGGCCCGTTCCTGATGGCGGATGCGCAGATCGTTGGTCGCCCGAACGTGGCGGATCGAGGTAATGGCCCCGGCCACCAAGGGCGGCGGCAGGGTCGTGGTGAAGATGAAGCCGGGGGCGGCACATCGCACGGCATCGACCATGGCGGTGGAGCCCGCGATGTATCCCCCCATCAGCCCGAAGGCCTTGGCCAGGGTGCCCTCGATCACCGTGATCCGGTCGGCCACGCCGTCCCGTTCGGAAACGCCGCCGCCGCGCTCGCCATACAGACCCACGGCATGGACCTCGTCCAGATAGGTCATGGCGCCGTACTTGTCGGCCAGATCGCAGATTTCGCGCATCGGTGAAATGTCGCCATCCATGGAATAGACGCTTTCGAAGGCGATCAGCTTGGGCGCGGACCGGGGCAGTTCCTTCAAAAGCGCTTCCAAATGCGCAACGTCGTTGTGGCGGTAGATTTTCTTGGCACAGCCTGAATGGCGGATGCCCGCGATCATCGAGGCATGGTTCAATTCGTCCGACAGGATGATGCAGTCCGGCATCAGCTGCGCGATGGTCGAAATGGCCGCGTCGTTGGACACATAGCCCGAGGTGAACAGCAGGGCCGCTTCCTTGCCGTGCAGGTCGGCCAGTTCCTGTTCCAGTTCGGCATGCAGGTAGGTCGTGCCCGCGATGTTGCGCGTACCGCCGGACCCCACACCCATGCGGTCGCCCGCTTCCGCCAGGGCGGCCAGGACGTCCTTGTTCTGGGCCTGGCCCAGATAATCGTTGGAACACCAGACCACGACGTCCGAGGTCGAACCGTCGGGATGGTGGCGGGTCGCGTGGGGGAAGTTCCCGGAATGCCGTTCCAGATGGGCGAAAACGCGGTAGCGTCCTTCGCCCTTCACCTTGTCGACGGCGTCCTGGAAGACCTTTTCGTAGTCCATCTTCTTAATACTCCTGCGCGCCGCCTTGCCGGCGGGCCATTGCGGCATTGCCCAAAAACCCCGGTTTTCAGGGGGTTTTCACGGATACTGGGCTGCCGTCACTGTCCAGTGTCGACATTCTATGCCGCTCTACCGGTAAAGGGAATTCCCGATAGCGCAGGTTTTGCCCTGAATAAAGGGCCAATCGCAACCCGATGATGGGACCGGGCGCTCAATCACGGCGCCCTCAAGAAAACGTGGCTTTCCCCGCGAACCGGCCTGCTCATAGGGTGCAATGTATCCCAACAGCCCATCGGAGCCCGCCCCCGAATGACCTCCTATCTTGTTGCCGCGATTGCTGCGGTTGCCGTCGCCAGCTTTCTTGTTGCTCCAAAAGTCAAAACCGCAGACGGCTTTTTCCGTGGCTTCACCGACGACGGCCGCACCCCCGGACTTTGGACCTTGACCCTATCCCAGGTGACGACCTGGATCTTCGCCCGCTCGCTGATGAACGCGGCAATCCTGGGATATTACTATGGTATCGCCGGGGCCTTGGCCTATGCGGCCTATTATCTAAGCTTCCTGACCGGCGGGCTGATTGTCGACCGGCTGCGCTTTCATCATGGCGCGGCAAGTGTGCAGGATTTCCTCGCCGATCATTACGGCGCGATGGGGCGCTGGGCCTACAACATCGTCGTCGGCGTCCGTTTACTAAGCGAAGTCTTCGCCAACCTGCTCGTCATCGGCATCATCTTCGGAGCGGCCGGGACGGCCGGTTATATCCTCGCGGTCATCGCCATCGCCGTACTGACGCTGTGTTATTCAATGATGGGCGGTCTGCGGGCGGCCCTTCGCACCGACGTCATGCAAACCATCGCCCTCTACATCGGCCTGGCCCTGCTGCTTGCCCTGACCCTGATCCGTCCCGAATTCGATTTTGCCGCCGTCGCCGTGTCCAGCCCCGACCCGGGGAATCCCGGCTGGGTGCTCCTGGCGGTCGCGTTCCTGCAGATCTGGAGCTACCCCCTACACGATCCGGTCATGATGGACCGAGGCTTTCTTGCAGATCGAACGATCACCCGGAAAAGCTTTCTCAACGCCGCCTGGATTTCCGTTTTGGGCATCATGATCTTCGGCGTGATCGGGGTTTATGCCGGACTTAACAAGGCCGACGGCGAGGCTCTGGTTACCGCTCTCACCCGTCTGCTGGGTGAACCGTCCATGGTCCTGTTCAATCTTGCCTTGGTAATCTCGGCCGTTTCGACCCTGGATTCCACTTTCGCCAGCGCCTCCAAGCTTGTCGTCGCGGATATGCGGTTGCTGCCCCCATCGATCCGCAACGGGCGGGTCGTCATGGCCGGGTTTCTGCTGGGTGGATTGGGGTTTCTGTTTCTCGGTAACGAAGACCTGTTTGCCGCCGTCGCCGTCTCGGGTACGGCATCCATGTTCCTGGCCCCCGTTGTGTTCTTCAATATCCTAGGCGGACTGCGGGTTCGGCCCTGGGCATTCGCCTTCTCCTTCGCCCTGGCGATTGTGGGTGGTGCTGTGTACATGCTGGAAGCCGGCAATCACATAACGCTGATCGAACCGCTTTTCGGCCTTGTACATAAGTACGCCAAATTGTTGCTGATCTGTGCATTCGTGCTGGCAGGCGGCTGCGGTGCCTTTGCTTTGGCTGCACGGGGTATGAGCCGAAAACCGGCCATTTCCTGATCCACGCAAATTTGCGGACAGCGCAGCCGTTTTGGGATAATAGAGGCGCCATGAGCACCTCTCAATCCAACGCAAATTCCGGCACCGCGCCGAAAGTCGGCCTGGTCAGCCTGGGCTGCCCCAAGGCCCTGGTCGATAGTGAACGCATCATGACGCGGCTGCGCGCCGAAGGATACGACCTAGTCGACAGCTACGACGGCGCCGATCTGGTGATCGTCAATACCTGTGCCTTCCTGGAAACAGCCCGCGATGAATCGATCGAAGCCATCGGCGACGCCATGGCGGAAAACGGCAAGGTCGTGGTCACCGGCTGCCTGGGTGTGCACGAAGACCTGATCCGCGAAGTCCACCCGGGCGTCTTGGCCGTGACCGGCCCGCACCAATATGAAAGCGTGATGACCGCCGTGCATCAGGCATTGCCGCCGGCGCACGATCCATACGTCGATCTGTTGCCGCCCCAGGGCATCAAGCTGACGCCCCGGCATTTCGCCTATTTGAAGATTTCCGAAGGCTGCAACAACAAGTGCACCTTCTGCATCATTCCATCTCTGCGCGGATCGCTTGCCAGCCGCCCCATCGCCGACGTGTTGTCCGAGGCCGAAAGCCTGGCCGAGGCCGGGGTCAAGGAACTGTTGGTGATCTCGCAGGATACCAGCGCCTACGGCATCGACAGCAAATTCCCCCGCCAGGAATGGCGCGGCCGTGAATACCGCACCCGTTTCCTGGACCTGTGCGAGGGGCTGTCCGACCTGGGCATCTGGACCCGCCTGCATTACGTCTATCCCTACCCCCATGTGGACGAGGTCATTCCCATGATGGCGGAGGGCAAGGTGCTGCCCTATCTGGACATTCCGTTCCAGCACGCCAGCCCGAACGTGCTGAAGGCCATGCGCCGCCCGGCCCATCAGGAACGCACGCTGGAACGCATCAAATCCTGGCGCCGCGATTGTCCCGATCTGGTTCTGCGCTCGACCTTCATCGTCGGCTTCCCCGGCGAGACGGAAGAAGACTTCGAATTCCTGCTCGACTGGCTGGAAGAGGTCGAACTCGACCGCGTCGGCTGCTTCAAATACGAGAACGTCGCCGGTGCCCAGGCCCAAGCTTTGCCCGATCATCTGGACGAAGACGAAAAACAGGACCGCTGGGAACGCCTGATGGAAGTCCAACAGGCGATCAGCGCCAAACGGCTGGCGCGTTTGGTCGGGCGCGAACTTGACGTGCTGATCGACGAAGACCCTGCGGACGACGGTCAGGCCGTCGGCCGATGCTATGCCGACGCGCCGGAAATCGACGGCGTGGTGCGTATTGCGGACGGAAAAGGATTACAGGCCGGAGACATGATCCGTGCCCGGATCACCGGGTCCGACGAATACGACCTGCGGGGCGAAAACACCGCCGCTGATTAACCGTTCGACACCTTGCGGTGGAAGGACTCGCGGGGGTCGTGATTTGCACGGGTGTCCATGCGGTCGAGAACCTCGCGCATCAGGGCGATGCACTCTTTGATCTCTTTGATGTCCTGGCGCATGGTGCGGATCGCCGTTTCATGGTCTTCGGCGTTCTGCGACATGATCTTGCGCAGATTGGTGATGCGCGTCTCTTGCTGTTGCAGGGACACGGCCAACCGGACATCGGCATCGGCAAGCTTCTGATCGACCAATGCCTGCAGACGTTTCGCAACCTCGGCCGAGGTCAACAAGGCGACGACACCGATAATGACGGCGATGCCGGCGGCCACAACGGCGAGATCAGCCATTGAAGAGGCGTCACCCATTTCTCTCACCCCAAGCGTTTATCATTTCGTGCGCGACATCGCCGGAGATCGGCGCAGCAATGCCACGAAGTCAAAACCGGCGGTCTGTTTTATCGATCCGCCGACCGATGCCGGGACAAGGCATCGTTGCACATTATGCCCATGTTACTCGGCAAATGGCGAGGCTGAATCAAAACTATCTTTCACCCGCGGCGGAAACCCGCGTTCTTCATCCGTCGGAATCACGCGGCGGACATTCCGCACGTCATCCAGTGCAGAACTGACCGCATTAAGCCGCTCGCGCAGTTCGTTCGCCCCTGTCGACTGGGTCTTGAATTCATCTTGAATACCCGACAGCGCTTCGCCCAGAACCCGGCGCTGACGTTTGAGTTCCCGGTCCTGTTTATCAAGTCCCTTGAGAAGCTCAATTTCCGTCTGTTGGAAACGGGCATCGATCAGGCCCGTCACCCGCCGAGACATTTCCGCGGAAACCATCAACGCGATGACGCCGAAAACAATACCGGCGGCGCCCAGGATGATGCCCATGTACATCGTCATCATGCCGCTCATTTCACTCACCCTTTCGTTATGCAGGCCGCCTGCGTTTGTTGTAGGCTCGCGGTCAACGTCTGCATGTGAAGTTAGTCACTGAATCTACCCGATTTTGTCCATATACACGTGTGACCCACCTCACTCATCTAAATTACATAAGTAAAATCAAAAGGTTGATATGAAAGCCGCGGTCATTCCCGTCACCCCGTTGCAGCAAAATTGTTCCCTAATCTGGTGTGAAAAGACCATGAAAGCGGCATTCGTCGACCCGGGCGGAGAGATCGCGCGCCTGAAGGCTGCGGTCGCGGAAGCCGAGGTCACGCTTGAAAAGATCCTCGTCACCCATGGCCATCTGGACCATGCGGGGGCGGTCGCCGACCTGGCGGAGGAATTCGACCTGCCGATCGAAGGCCCGCATATCGAAGACAAATTCTGGATCGATCAATTGCCGACCCAGGGCCGGGAATACGGGTTCGGCGACCTGCGCAGCTTCACCCCCGACCGTTGGCTGGACCAGGGCGACACCTGCACCGTGGGCGAACAGACGTTCGATGTCCTGCATTGTCCCGGCCACACCCCCGGCCACGTGGTGTTCTTTCATGCGGGCGAACAGGTCGCCTTCGTGGGTGATGTGTTGTTTCAGGGAGCCATCGGGCGTTCGGATTTTCCGCGCGGCGATTACGACACGCTGATCGCGTCGATCCGGGAAAACCTGTTTCCCCTGGGCGACGACGTCACCTTCGTGCCGGGGCACGGCCCGCTGTCGACCTTCGGCCATGAACGCGACAGCAATCCCTACGTGGCCGACCGCCTGTTCACCCGGAACACGGGATAAGGCGATCAAGAGGTGGAGAAGCCCTGATGAAACAGATATTGCTTCTTGCCGATGCGGACGAACTTCCGGGGCTGACCCAAATATTCTGGAACGCGGATGCGGACGCCCGCATCCAGGGGATCAGCAGCCGGGAAGAATTGGATATGGCGACATCGGCGCCCGCCGACGACCTGCGCCTTGTCGCCTTCTGCACGGACGTGATCGTCCCGGACGCCGTTCTGGGTCGATTATCGGGCCCGGCCTATAACATCCACCCCGGCCCGCCCTGGGTGCGGGGAATCTATCCCTCTGTATTTGCGCTATATGACGGCTTGGACAGGTTCGGGGCGACCTTGCACGAACTGACATCTGACATCGATGCGGGCCCCATCGTTGCCGTCGACGAAGCCCCCATCACAGCCGATATGGACAGACTGTCCCTGGAAACTCTGGCACGTCAGTTGGTCACCGGATTGCTGCAGCGTATGGCCGCCCCTTTGTTACAAGAAGACGGCCCCCTTCCCCATATGGACACGCAATGGTCCGGCCCCGCCTGGACCAAGAAGGATTTCGATGCCCTGTGCCGTCTGCCGCGCGACATCGACGAAACCGAATTCCGCCGCCGTCACCGTGCCGTCGGCGAAGGCCCCAACCACGCGCTTTATACCGAAATGTTCGGGCGGCGCTTTTCCCTTGATCAACCACACCGGGCCGGACCGGTGGTCAAGGGCGGACGCCCGGTCAAACCCTAGACAAACCTGGAAATATCCCAGGGGTTCATTGACATCATGCCCCTGGGCTGTACCCTCGCCCTGTTCTTCGATGGTTTCGCTCTGAGTACGCGTGGCTTGTCCACTCGTCATCTAGTCTCGTTGCCCAGTGACGTCCTGTTGAAGTCTGGCAAGTGCCCGAAACGCGTTCGGGCGCCGCAACGAACCGGGGAGCTTTCCTTAAAGCCGACAAGGATCACCCGCCCGTCCCGCTGCCTCATCTCTGGCCGGTGGCAGGGGCGTTTATGGTCCGATGAGGCCGACAGGAAACGGGCTTTCCCGATCCGATAATCCAAGACGAATGGAGTGAATAAATGAAACAAGCCGAGGTCGGGGACACCGTTCAGGTCCACTACAAAGGGACTTTGGAAGACGGCGCGACTTTTGATTCCTCAGAAGACCGCGATCCCCTGGAAATCACCATCGGTAACGGCCAAATCCTGCCGGGCGTCGAAAGCGCGCTGACCGGCATGGCAGAAGGCGACACCAAGAAAGTGACCCTGGATGCGGAAGACGCCTTTGGCGTCCACAATCCGGAGCTTGTACAAAATGTCGAGCGCGAACGCATTCCGGCCGAGATCGAATTGGAAGTCGGTGCCATGCTGCAGGCAACCGACGAAACCGGCAATCCGCTGCGCCTGGTCGTCGTCGCGATCAACGACAACGACGTGACGCTGGATGCCAACCATCCGCTCGCCGGCAAGGCCCTGACGTTCGAGCTGACGCTGGTCGGCTTCGCCTGATCCAGACAACCGGTTCCCGGCCGGGACGGGGCCAGCCCCTGTTCCGGCGGGCGGGCCGTGTTCTGGCCGGCCCAGGTCGTCACCACCATCCCGTCATAGGCCGTTTTGCCTACACATCTCATATCTGCTGTCAGAGAACCCCCCGCCCGCGTCACACGGGCGGGGATTTTCTTTTTGCCTTTCCGCGCAGGGGGCTTCGGACGGTAGAATTGCCGCATGCGGTTTTTCACTTCCGACCGGTTCGTCATCCCCCTGCCCGAAGGCCACAGCTTTCCGGGACGCAAATATATCCTGCTGCGCGAACATCTGATCCGCGAAGGTATTTTGGCGCCGGATCGGATCGAGCCCTCCCCCCCGGCCGAACAATCGGACATTGCCCGCGCCCATACACCTGAATACATGGCGGCGGTCACGGCCGGCACCCTGGATGCCCAGGCTCAACGGCGCATCGGCCTTCCCTGGAGCCAGAACCTCGTCGACCGCATCACCGCGACCATGGGCGGGGCCGTGGCGGCGGCGGAGGCAGCCCTCGACCACGGCTTGTCGGGCCAGTTGGCCGGCGGCACGCACCATGCCCACCGGGATTTCGGCGCGGGCTACTGCATCTACAACGATTTCGCCATCGCGGCCCTGAAGGTTCTGGCCGAAGGCTGGGCAACGCGGGTCGCGATCATCGATCTGGACGTTCATCAGGGCGACGGCAACGCCGCCATCCTGACGGATCACCCGGACGTTTTCGTGTTTTCCATGCAGGGCGAAAAGAACTTCCCCCATCATCGGGTGGCATCCAGCCTGGATGTCGACCTGCCCGACGGCACGGAAGACGACGCCTATCTGCGCGCCCTGGTGGACCACCTGCCCGCCGTGTTCGAATTCCGCCCCGATCTGGTGCTTTATCAAGCGGGGGTCGACCCCTTGAAAGAAGACCGCCTGGGCCGTCTGGCCCTGACCTATGACGGCCTTGCCAAACGCGACCGGCTGGTGCTGACCGAATGCCGCACGCGGGGCATTCCCGTTTCTCTGGGTCTCGGCGGCGGCTACGCGGACCCGATCGAAATGTCAGTCCAGGCCTATGCCAATACCTATGCGGTAGCGAAAGAGGTTTACCGGTTCTGACTAGGTTGTCGTGAAATCACTGTCGTCCAGATTGGCGATATCAACGTCTTTCAATTCGATTTCCATATCGACCTGCGCATCACCATCGGCATCGATTTCCAATATTTTAGTGGAATCGTTGAACCTTGCTTCCGTATTGCCGGAATTACCGAAGGTTTCAGTCTCCGCCCCCAAGAAATCGAAAGTGCCGGTAACGATGGCCGAAATGTCGATGCTATCTACTGCGGTTGTGCTTGTGCCCGCATTGAAGTCATTGATGACATCGCGTAACGATGCCCCCACGCCCGACTCGTCATCCGAGGTGTAGATGAACACATCAGATCCGGCACCGCCTTCCAACACGTCCTGGCCCAAGCCGCCGATCAGATCGTCGTTGCCATGTCCGGCGCAGAGCATGTCATTCCCGGCACCGCCGTCGAGAGTGTCATCACCTGCTGTGTAAGCCTCGGCTACATAATCGATCTGGGCAATGAAATAGTCGCTACTGTCGCCCGGTTCCGTATCGCTTTCGGCTTCTTCATTGACCGTGGGAATGGCCGGGAATTCCAACCGGTCGAAAGACCCAATGCCACTGACCGTAAACGTGCCAACGTTGTTCGCCGTCGTCACGTCAGCAGGACCAAAGGTATCTTCGCCGACAAGATTGCCGACCGCGTCATAAGCGCGCCAGAGCCCCTGTTCACCGCCATCTTCATTGCTGAACAGATTCGTGAAGGTGACCGTGGCCGAGGTCACCGTGGCAGCGAAGTCGGCGATCAACGCCTCTGTATTCCCCGCCTCTTCATGATTGACCTGGCCCGCAGACTGCGATCCGCCGTCGACACCGACCTTTGTGTAACCTCCTTCGTCCGCGAAAGTCAGGGCTGCCGGGTTACCATCCAGCCCACGCGCACTCAAAGACACGCCCGCCATCTGCCAAGCAGCCACGGTCAGGCCGTTTGCGCTCTTGGACCCGCCGGCCGGGTCAGCATGGCAAATATCCCCTTCCAGGATGTCATCGCCGTCGCCACCGGTGAGCGTATCAGACCCGCCACCGCCGATCAGATGATCGTTGTCGGCCCCGCCTGAAAGGATATCGGCTCCATCGCCGCCTTCCAGCAGATCATCGCCGGCTCCGCCGCTCAAGTGGTCATCGTCATCCTGACCGAACAGTCGGTCATCGTCCGCGCCGCCGTTCAATGTATCGTCATCGTCACCACCGATCAGAACATCGTCGCCATCGCCACCGCTCAACGTGTCGTTGCCGGTACCACCGAACAGGGTGTCGTCATAGGTCGTACCGGTGATCTCGTCCGCGCCAGCACCGGCCGCCGAGACCAACACTTCCGCATAAGTCGAGGCTGATCCCCCATTTCCGTCGATGACGTCATAGTTCAGCGTCAACGTACCGGTGAAGCCGGAATCCGGGGTGATCGTGAACGTGCCGTCGCTGTTATCGACCACAGTCGCATTGACAACACTCAAATTGGCGACGCTCAAGGTATCCTCGTCCACGTCAATCGCGTTGGCCAGTAAAGCCGACGTATTGATGAGCAAGGAAGTCTGTTCTGTCGTCTCAAATGGGGTGATGTTGTGAGGAAATGGATCGTCGGGAGGAGTAAAGGTTGAAGTATACCGCATGAGCCCTTTGGTCACCCGAAACTCATCAATATAACCAGTGAAATCGCGATCATCGTTGAAACTCCAGGTCCCAATCTCCAATTTCAACGTGTCATGGTCGGAGACGTTATCCACCATGGTGCCCCGTTCAGTCCCGTCCACATACAACCTAAACAGGCCTGCTGACGCATCGCGAACAAGAGCAACGTGTTGCCACGTGTTCGAGATAAAGACGTTAGGCATCGACTGGATCGGGCTGCCTGCGCCAACGTACATGCGAGCCCCGCCATACGGATCGTCCTGTTCCACCAATATTTTGTTAGCACCAGCCGATGTATGCAAGGTGAACAAGGCGTTGTCGCCACCAAGTTCCGTCGCGTAAAACCAGCCTTCGATCGTGTAGTCGCCGGTCCCCATATCAAGTGCGCTGTCTTCTACCGACAGATAGGTATTTCCGGCGGTTGCCGTCATATCAAGACTGCCGCTGCCGAACTTCGATTCTCCCGACGTCGTTGCCAATCCTCCAACGTTCGTCACCGTGTGGTCGTGGGAACTACTGTCTACAAGGCCTCCATCCATATGCAGAAGAAGGACGACATCATCAAAATTCGGGTCGTTCGATCCCTGCACCAAAGGCCCTGAAACAACAGGTGCGTCGTTCACGGGAGTGACCGTCAGGTCAAAGGTGTCGCTGACCGACCCCTGCGCATCGGTCGCTGTCACCTTGACCGTAATGGCCCCGACCTCCGGGTCATCCGGTATGCCGGTAAAGGTGCCGGTTTCCACATCAAAGCTGAGCCAGGATGGCAGCGGCGAGTCGTCGCCCAAGGTCGCCGACATCACCATGTCCCCGTCGACATCTTCGAATGCGTTTTCAGGCACCTGGAAGCTGAAAGCCGCTTCTTCCTGTGTACTCTGATCGGAAATTCCTTGATCAACGGCCAACATATCATCGACCGGGTTCACTTGCACTTCAGCGTAAGTCGAAACCTGCCCACCTTGACCGTCGATAATGTCATAGGTCAGCGTCAGTATGCCGTTGAAATCATCGTCCGGTGTGATCGTCCAGGTACCGTCCAGATTGTCGACGATATTCGCATCCTGCGAGGCCAAGTTTATCACCCCCAAGGTTCCACCATCGATATCGCTGGCATGAGTCAACAATTCAGAAAGGGAAATCGTAATTTCCACATCTTCCGTCGTTTCGAAGGCAGGGGTAAAATTTCCATCTTCCGCAAAAGGCTGATCGGGGACAGCGAAATCTTCCGTGTAGCGTGCAATTCCCTTGGTAACCCTGAACTCGTCAATCAATCCTTCGAAATCTCGATCACCATTGACTGTCCATGTTCCAATCTCCAACCGCACCGCATTGTGAGAACTCTGATCGACGGTGAGTGCTGCTGCTTCGCTGCCATCCACGAAAAGGCGCCATGTATCATCGTTTCTCACGACGGCTACATGGTGCCATTCATTTGCGGAGAACGTGCCTGGAGCCGTGTCGATAATCGGGGACCCGCCATTACTCATTAGACGAAGTTGGCCGTTGGCGCCTCCGATATCGACCCCGACAACCTGATTCATATTTGCTGGTGCAGTGTTGTCGATCAATGCAAACAGATGACGCGCCAAAGCCAGATTGGTGGGCTTGTACCAACCTTCGATGGTATAATCGCCTGTTCCCATATCGAGGGAAGCGTCCTCTACGTATATATACTGGTGTCCCGGAGACGAGGCTGCCGATGGCCAGGAAGCCGCACTTCCTGTATTCGGGTCGAAAGGTGTATCTCCGGCCGTCGTGGTAATTCCGCCGACTTTATTCACCGTCTGGTTTTCAGTACTCTGGTCAGTGAAGTAGCCGTTATTGAAATTCGTCAACAGAATGACGTCATCGAAATGCGGGTCGTCCTGCGTCGCAACAAGCGGCCCTGACACAACAGGCCCATCGTTCACACCATTTACCGTGATGGTTAGAGTCTCTGTAGTCGTCGCATTGATTGCGCCCGAGCCATCGTTCACCGTATAAATGACGTCAAAGGTTTCACTTTCTCCAGGCCCTAGGTCTTCAAACAGACCTGTCGGATCGAACGTCACAGTTCCATCGGACGCGATGTTTAATGCCGCTTCCAAAGCATTCGCATCGCGCACGGTCGACCCTGAATCCACGGACATGTCTGTAACGGAAAGAGTGTCTAGATCTGCATCCGTATCGTTCGCCAGAACATTGACTCCGTCGGCAACAATAATGGCCGTATCTTCATCTGTGGACGCTGCATCCTCCACGGCGACGGGGGCTTCGTTACCGACAGTCACCAACACTTCCGCATAGGTCGAGGTTGCCCCTCCATTCCCGTCGATGACGTCATAGTTCAGCGTCAACGTACCGGTGAAGCCGGAATCCGGGGTGATCGTGAACGTGCCGTCATTGTTATTGACGATAGTGGCATCGGCCACGGTCAGACTATCGACATCAAGCGTATCGTTTTCCATATCCGTTGCATTGACCAGCAAAGCCGACGTGCTGACAATCACGGACGTCTGCTCTGTTGTCGCGAAGGGCGCGTCCACATTTTCGCTATCCGCAAATGGTGCATCCGGCACGGTGAAATTCGACGTGTAGCGTGCAACGCCTTTCGTAACGCGGAACTCGTCAATATGACCGACGAAGTCACGATCGCTGTTAAAGCTCCATGATCCGATTTCGATCCGCATGGTGTCATGATCAGTGACGGAATCCATCAACGTCCCGACCTCGGCACCGTCCACGAATAGGCGGAACAGTCCCGCAGAAGCATCCCGCACAAGAGCGACATGCTGCCATTGATCCTCAACGAAGACATTGGACATGCCGACAAGCGGAACACCGCCGCCAACGAACATCCGCGCACTGCCGTTGGTGCCGCTTTGCTCCACCAAGATTTTGTTGTCACCCCCTGATCCAATCAGGGTAAATAAGGCGTGGTCGTAGCCCAGTTCGGTCGCGTTGAACCAGCCTTCGATCGTGTAGTCGCCCGTGCCCATATTCATGGACGTATCCTGGACCGAAAGGTATGTGCTGCCGGCCTGGCTCGTCATGTCCAGCGCACCGCCTCCAAATTTGGATTCGCCATCGCCGGTTGCGAAGCTACCCACATTCGTAATCGTTTGGCTCAGCGAACTGCTGTCCGACAGGTCTCCATCCATATGCAGGAGCAGCACGACGTCACCGAAATCCGCATCACCCGGAACAACCTCCAACGGCGCGGAAACCACCGGTGCGTCGTTGACGGCATTGACTGTCAAATCAAAAGTCTCATCTACGCTGGCGCCCAAAGAATCCGTCGCCGTCACCTTGACCGTGATCGTGCCGACCTCTGGGTCATCCGGCGTGCCTGTAAAGGTCGTGCCATTAAAATTGAGCCAAGACGGCAACGGAGAATCGTCGGCCAAGGTTGCCGATAGGGTCAGGCTGACGTCATCAACGTCCGAGAATGCGTCACTCGGCACCTCGAAATTAAATGCCGCTTCCTCATCCACGTTTTGGTTGGCGATACCTTGGTCTACTTCAGGCGTATCGTTGGAGGCCGTAACCACAATCTCGGCGTAGGTTGATGTTGCAACCTGACCATCCGACACATCGTAGGTAACCGTCAGCATCCCGTTAAAGTCATCGTCCGGTGTAACCGTCCAGGTGCCATCCAAGTTGTCAACGATGGTTCCGTTCCCGCCCGAGATCGCAATGTTGGTCACCTGTAAGGTATCACCGTCCTCGTCACGCGCGTTCTGTAACAGTTCCGCTTCGCTGAGGGTTTTTGCATTGTCTTCATTTGTCGTGAAATAAGGGGCGACACCCCCGCCGGCCGCATCGGGGAACGGCCCATCCGGAACCGTGAAATCGGAGGTATAACGGGCGATCCCCTTGGTCACACGGAGTTCGTCAACAAAGCCCTCAAAATCGCGGTCATAGCTGGGGCTATCGATCGTCCAGGTCCCGATCTCGAGCCGCACTGCATCATGATCGACAATGCTGTCCGTCAAGGTGCCTCGTTGGACTCCGTCCACGAACAGCCTAAACACATCAGCACCGGCATCGCGCACCAACGCGACATGCTGCCATTGATTGGCAACGAAAGTGCCGGGGAAATTGACAATCGGCTGGCCATAGCCGACGAACATTCTTGCGGTGCCGCCCGCATCCCCTTGGTCGACGGTAATCTGCGTGTTGTACCCAGTCTCATCGATCAACGAAAAATATGTGTTCGCCAAGCCCAAGTCCCTTGCGAAGAACCACCCCTCGATGGTGTAGCTCGCTGTTCCCATATCGACAGTTGCCGCATCTGTCACTTGGGCATAAGCGGCTCCTGCATTGTCCGGCATAGCCAGACTGGCGCTTCCGGACCGGGCTTCCGCAGAACTAGTCGCCAAACCACCGATATTCGTCACGGAAACGCTCTGAGGACTTTTGTCCGTCATGTCACCATCAAAATCCAACAACAGCGTGACGTTGTTGAAATAGGGATCGAGCGGCTTCGTGGTCAGAGGCCCACTGACCAACGGTGCGTCGTTAACCTGATTGATGGTCAGGTCGAAAGTTTCCTCGACCGTTTCACCCTGCAAATCAGTCGCCGTTACCTTGACTGAAAGTACACCCGTATCCAGTCCCGTCGGCGTTCCTGAAAATGTCGTTCCGTTGAAGCTTAGCCAAGATGGCAGCGCAGAATCGTCATCCATGGTCGCAGTCAACGTCAGACTACTGTCTTCTGCATCGGAAAATACGTCGTTGGGAAGGGCGAAGCTGAACAACGCGTCCTCGTTGGAGCTTTGGTTCGCGATACCTTGGTCAACTTCCGGCGCATCGTTGACCGGCGTCACCTTGCCTTCCGCATAGGTCGGGGTTGATCCGCCTTGACCGTCAACGACATCGTAGATGAGCGTCAACGTGCCATTAAAATCGGCCGCCGGCGTGATCGTATAGGTGCCGTCCAAATTATCGACGATAGCCGCATTGGCCGACGCCAGATTTGCGACACCCAAGGTACCGCCATCAATGTCACTGGCATTCGCTATGAAGAGCCGCTTTCGTCACGTCAAAGGACACATCTTCCGTCGTCGAGAAGAGCATCGTCGCTTCTGATGCCGTTGGAAATTCTCCTGTCGGGACCGTGAAATTCGACGTGTAGCGCGCAACACCATTGGTTACACGGAATTCGTCGATCAGACCGTTCCATTCGTTTCCACCGTTCGGATATCCTCCGATCGTAATCATGTCGACCAGCGACATATCAGCGGCAAAAGTGGTCGAACCGATCGAAGTCCCGTTCACGTAGTAGGTCAAGGTGCCGCTCTCGCGCACGGCGGCAAAATGAAACCATTGATTCTGCGGCAGCAGCGTCTCGGCATCACCATAATTGGTGTAACCGGCGCTGGTATTGAATGAATAAAGATCGTCGCCGATTGTAAAGAAAAGACTGTCGTAGCTACCGTTCCGGGATGTGGAGAACAAGGTATGCACGGGGCCTTCCACACCATTCCAATAGAACCGGCCTTCCATGGTAAAGTCGTCCGTACCGAAGGCGAAATCTGACGACCTTTCGGTTTTCACAAACTCACTGTTCACAGCTGCAGTCGACTGAAAGCTCTTGGTTCCATACTGTGAACTGGTGACGATTGAACCATTCGTTTGTGTTAATGCATGCCCTTGATAACTTTCGTCGACCACACCGTTTTCGAAATTGACCAACAGAACGACGTCATCCAGATAGGGATCATTGGACTCGATAGCCAACGGTGCCGAAACCACCGGGTCATCGTTCACGGAATTAATCGTGATATCCACGACCGCCTCCGATGATATGCCGCGCTCGTCCGTCACCCGGAATGTGAAACTGTCCGAACCGTAATAATCTTCCGCAGGCTCGAAGGTATAGGCACCAGTCGCTGCATTGGTGATGGTGACCACACCGTGAGCAGTGGTCAGTTGGCTGACCGCATCGCCATTGGTGTCAACCAGAGCGTAGATCAGATTAACTTCCGAGCCCCCATCCGGCCCATCGACACCACCCGATCCGAGCAAAACATCATTCAGGGTGCCGTCTTCATCAACCGCCACGGTATCGGCCGAAGCCAAGGGAAGACTGCCGCCCGTCAGATCAATGGAGGTGTCAGAAAACTCCAACGTCTCAATGTCGGTTACGGTGTCCGTCCCATCATCGCCATCGACTGTCGGTTCCTGGTCGACAACCGTGAAGGTATCAGTCGTCGCATCGTGGAAGATCAGGTAGTCCGCCGCCGCACCCGAGAACACCGCCTTGTCGTTACCGTCACCGCCATCCAGCGTGTCATCGCCCGCATAGCCGGTAAGGGTATCGTCGCCGCTGGTGCCGTTTAGAGTATCATTCCCGCTGGTGCCGTCGATCGTGGCCATGATGTCATCTCCTCCAAAAAAATACTCATGGGAAAAATAAACACCATAAAATAGTGAAGGTCCATTCAACAATATGTTGAATTTTTAGTTATAAATTGTCGTCAAATTATCGAACAAAAGGGCCCGGGAAACCCCTTCTCAGCAGGAATACAGCCTACTTTCCGTCCCGGCGCGCGATACAGGCATCGACGGAATTGACCTTGCAGGTTCGGATGCAGGCCTGGCGGCGGCTGCCGCTGGCGGAAGGCCCGGCCATGCAGCCCCGGGTGCAGTCGTTCATGAGGTCCTGGAAATATCCGCCCGAGTTATCGCGGCACCATTTGTAGTCGGCGTTCAGGTTGCCTGCCCCTTCACCGAAACTGTCGGCAAGTTGCGCAAGGAACCCCTTGCGCTTGCCTTCGCCTTCCCCCTCACCCGGCGCGTCCTGGGGGGCGGAGGCCTGTGCCGGCTCCGCACCGCCGCCGAACCCCCGCCACATGCGCGACAGAAACCCGTCTTCGCGTTTTCCTTCGGCCGGCACTTGTTCAGGGGCAGCCTCGGTTTCGGCGGGACGGCTTGCAATACTTTGCAAGGATGGGCTGCTTGTCGTGATGCCTTGTTCTGCGTGCGCTGCGCCCGGAACAGGCGCAGAAGCCGCCTGCTTTACCGCCGGGGATGCTTTATCCGTCGCACGTTGCGCCTTGCAGGCTTCCACCACATCGCCGGTGCAACGCCGGTAACATGCGCGCTTCTGGGTGATCTTCTTGTTGCTGATGCGATCGCAATTCCGGTCGACGCAAGCCTGGAAGTTTTCGTCGTAGAACCGGGGCAGGTTGTTGTAGCACCATTCGTACTCGGCCTTGTCGTAGGCCGCCGCATCACCAATGAATGCACCGAAGGTCACGAAAACCGCGAACAGCATGCGAAAGACCATCTGATTCTTCCTGCTTAAAAAAGATTATTGTCCGTCGCCGCCGATGGCGGTGATGCCCCCGGCCTCGCCCCAGCGGGGGGCCGTTTCCAAATGCACGCCGGCCTGATCCAACAAACGCATGCAGGTCTGATCGACGATATCGCGGATCGCCTGCGGCTTTTGATAGAACGCCGGCACGGGCGGGAAGATCACTGCCCCCAAATTCGCGAGCTTGGTCAGGGTTTCCAGGTGCCCCGCATGCAGCGGCGTTTCCCGCACGGCCAGGATCAGGTTCCGCCGTTCCTTCAGCATCACGTCGGCGGCCCGGGTGATCAGATCACCCGTGTTGCCATATGCAATGTTGGATGCCGTCTTGACCGAACAGGGCGCGACGATCATGGCATCCAAGCGGAACGAGCCCGAGGAAACCGGCGCCCCCACATTGCCCGCCAGATGCACCACATCGGCCTGGGCCTCGACCTCCGCCGCATCACGGCCCAGCTCGGCGGAAATGGTCAGGCGCCCGGCCTTGGATATCACCAGGTGGCTTTCGACCTCCGGCACTTCGGCCAGCATTTCGACAAGGCGCAGACCATATACGGCGCCCGAGGCACCGGTCAGGGCGATAAGAATACGTTTCCGTTCAGACATGGCCCTAATTTGGGGGGGGCCGTCCCGTTTGTCCATCGTTTGAACAAAACCTGATTGACCGCCACGAACGGCGCGCTACTTTGTGCGCAGACCGGATTGTATACAGTTCACCCTCCAGCCGAGGCAGAGACCACCATGACCAACACGACCAGCGCCAACAAAATCTGGGGCCGATCGGCCTTTCTTGAACTCCTGAAGCAGGAAGGCATCACCCACCTGTTCGGCAATCCGGGCACGACCGAACTGCCAATCATGCATGCGCTGGCCGACCACCCGGACCTGACCTACGTCCTGGGTCTGCAGGAATCCCTGGTCGTCGCCATGGCTGATGGATACTCCCGGGCATCCGGAAAACTGGTCGCCTGCAATGTCCATGTGGCGCCCGGCCTGGGCAACGCCCTGGGCTCGCTCTACAATGCCAAGTTCACCAACACCCCAATGATCCTGACCGCGGGCCAGCAGGAACAAGGCCACGGCCTGACCGAACCGGTGCTGTACGGCGATCTGGTGTCCATGGCGCGTCCTCTGGTCAAATGGGCGGTCGAGGTGACACGCCTGGAAGACTTGCCGCGCATCATCCACCGCGCCGCCAAGGTCGCCATGACGCCGCCGACGGGGCCCGTGTTCCTGTCCCTGCCGGGCGACATTCTGAACGACGAAGCAGGCTTGGACCTGGGCTCGGCAACCCGCATCGACACCCGCGTGCGCCCGTCGGACGACATTCTGGAAGCCCTCGCCAAGCGCATCCTGGCGGCCGAAAATCCGGTGGTTGTGGTCGGCGACGAAATGGTGAAAAGCGACGCACTCACCGAAGGTGCCGAGTTCGCAACGGCGTTGGGTGCTCCGGTCTATCAATCGTCGGCACCTTACGGTTCGCAGTTCCTGTCGGAACATCCCTGCTTCATGGGGGCCTTGGAGCGCATCCAAAAACAGGCGCGGGCGACGTTGGAGCCCTATGACCTGATGATCGCCCTCGGCGCCGATCCCCTGACCATGTCGGTCTACAGCCCCATCGATCCGCTGCCCGACCATATGAAGATCGTGCAGATCGGCCTCAATGAATGGGACATCGCCAAGAATTATCCGGTCGACATTGCCGCCCTGGGTGATCTGAAGACCACCCTGCCGGCGCTCGCCGACATGCTGGCCAAGATCGGCGGTGACGCGCAAGCGGCCCGCGCCAAGTCATCCATCGACGCATTAGCCAAAACCAATTGGTCGGCCCGACGGACGCGCCTGATCACGGAATTGTCCGACGATGATGGACCAGAACCCATCGACCCCCGGCATCTGGCCAAGATGATCACGGACTGCCTGCCGGAAAACGCCATCGTGGTGAACGAGGGCCTGACCTCAGCCCGGTTGCTGGATCAGCTGTTTCCGTTCCGCGACCGCTTTGCCTATCACGGCCTGGCGTCGGGGGGCATCGGCTGGGGTCTGCCGGCGGCGGTCGGCGTGCAGATCGCCCAGCCTGACCGCCCGGTGGTTGCCGTAATCGGCGACGGCAGCACCATGTATTCGGTCCAGGCCCTATGGACGGCAGCGGCCATGAACCTGCCGCTGACCTACGTAATCGCCAACAACGGCGGCTACCGCATCATCAAGCAGCGTCTGAAGTCCTTCCACGGATCGGAAAACTATATTGCCATGGACTTCGTCAACCCGCCCATCGACTTCGTCGCGGTGGCATCGGGCATGGGCCTGACGGCGGAACGCATCACCGATCCCGCCCGCGTGCGCCCGGCCCTGAACGAAGCCATCGCCAACCCGGGGCCGAACCTGCTGGAAATCGTCGTCGACGGGACGGTCTAGCGCAAATCCCGGGCAGACTTTTTCTTAGGGCTGCGGACGCATTCGCACAAAAATCAGGCGGGCGCCTCGCCCGCAACCCAGCCGGCGAGCGGCTTTTCCAACGCATCCCAGGGTAGATAGCCTGCCGTCACCAGCGTCGCCTGCTGATCCTCGACCGCCAGCAGGGTCGGGAAACCAGTGATGCCCGACTGCTGGGCGAACCAGAAATCGCCCTGCGTTTCCTCGCGCATGTCGGGCGAGGTGTGGGTCTGAAAAAATTCATCCCGGTCGAAACCGAAGTCACCGGCGATATCAGCCAGCACACCATCATCGACCGTGTTGTGGTTTTCCACGTAAAACGCCCGATGCAGCCGGGCCAGGAACGGCAGGGTCTTGGCTTCGTCCAGTTTACGCGCCGTCACCACGGCACGGCAGGCCGGTTCCGTGTCATAGACAAAACCTTCCTGATCGAAGAAGGCGAAATCGAACGGCTGGCCGGAAGCTTCCTGCACGTGCTTCCAGTGGTCCCGGATATAGTCCTTGTCCTTGCCGCGCATGGCATGCGTCGTGCCTGGACGCAGCCCACCGACCATGACGCGCACGGGGGCCTTTGCCCCAAAGGAATCGGCGACCTTATCGATCACGGGCGAAAACCCCCAGCACCAGGAGCACATGGGATCAGCGACATAAAGGAGGTGTTTGCTCATACCGTCAATATAGGAAGTCGCGAAGGATGGGCCAACCCGGCGGCGTCACCTGTCCGCATTCAACAGCACCGCATCCAATAACCCGGGAAAGCGCTTGTCCAGATCCGTACGGCGGAGCGAATTCATATGCGCGGTGCCGTCGCTGCGAGTCGCCACGATGCCCGCATCCCGCAACACCCGGAAGTGATGGGACATGCTGGATTTGGGGCGCCCCCGGTCCAGCGCGTTGCAGCTTGCCTCGCCATCGGCCGCAAGCTGGCGAACGATATCCATGCGCAGCGGATCGCAAAGGGCATGCAGCACATGCTCCAGCGCGACATCTTCGATCTTTGGATGCTTGAACGGTCTCATGAAGGATTTGTAACACACAAAGTTTGGTCTTTCTATTGTTCGAAATTTATCGAACTATAGAATTAATGATAGCGGCATATGGTCGCCCTATCCCCCGCAATACAATTTGGAATTTGAAACATGACGAACCTGTTCGACCCCTTTTCCTTGAAAGACATCACGCTCAAAAACCGCATCGGCGTCTCCCCCATGTGCCAATATTCCGCCCAGGACGGGCTGGTGAACGATTGGCACCGCGTCCATCTGGCGACGCTTGCACGCGGCGGTTCCGGCCTGGTCGTGGTCGAAGCCACCGGCGTTTCGCCCGAAGGCCGCATCACCCCCGGCTGTCTGGGCCTGTGGAATGACGACCAGGCGGAGGCCCTGGCCGGCGTGGTCAAAAGCATCGAGGATGCCGGCGCCGTGCCGGGCATTCAGCTTGCCCATGCCGGGCGAAAAGCCAGCGCCAACCGTCCCTGGGAAGGTGACGACCACATCGCCCCGGACGATCCGCGCGGCTGGGAAACCATCGCCCCTTCCGCCATTGCCTATGGCGCGCATCTGCCCAAGGTGCCGCGTGCCATGAGCATCGCCGAAATCGAACGCGTGAAGTCGGATTTCGTACGGGCCGCCGAACGCGCCCGTGACGCCGGGTTCAAATGGCTGGTCCTGCATTTCGCCCATGGCTATCTGGGGCAAAGCTTCTTTTCCGCCCATTCCAACAACCGCGACGACGCCTATGGCGGAGATCACCGCAACCGGGGACGGTTCCTGATCGAAACCCTGGCCGCCGTGCGCAAGGTCTGGCCGGAGAACCTGCCCCTTACCGCCCGTTTCGGCGTGATTGAATTCGACGGCCGGGATGAAGAAACCTTGTCCGAATCCATTGACCTGATCCGCCGCATGAAATCCGAAGGCCTGGATTTTATCGACGTCAGCGTCGGGTTTTCCACGCCCGAGGCAAACATTCCCTGGGGCCCCGCATTCCTGGCCCCGGCGGCACAGAAAGTGCGCAATGCCACGGGATTGCCGGCATCGACCAGCTGGTACATCAGCGGTGCGGCACAAGCCGACAGCCTGATCCGGAATGAACAGGCGGACCTTGTCATGCTCGGCCGGCCGCTGTTGGAAGACCCGCACTGGCCCTATGCGGCAGCCAAGGAATTGGGAGTGGATAAAGCCGCCTGGACCCTTCCCGCCCCTTATGCCCACTGGCTCGACCGTTACCGGGCCGCTTGACGGTTGAACGAAACGGATTCAGCCGCGCAATGAGGCGATGGCTGAATCCGTTTCCGGTCATTAATGTTTGTCGTCCTTTTTGTCGCTGTCTTCGCCCTTGCCGAACAGATAACCGGCACCGGCGCCGACCGCGCCGCCAAGGGCCGCACCGCATGACACACAGCCGCCCGTAAGAGCCGTGCCGACGGCCCCCACACCGGCACCGATGGCACCGCCGCTTAGTGTGCGCTGTTCCGTATTCGACATCCCCGAACAAGCGCCCAAAGCCAGGGCGGACATAAGAACGAAAGCCGTAAGAGTACGTGTAGCCGTGCGTGTCATCATTGCCTCCAGTCGTTGACATGGTGCGAAAATGGACTGGGAAAGATTAGGCACGCCAGATATGCCCCTGCGTGGGCGATCTCATGGCAATACGATGGCAATCCGGACGGGCAGCGGGATTGTCAGCGGGTCAGCTTGGTGATTGCGGCCTCGGTTTCGTCCGCCAATCGTACCATCAGGTCCGCTGCCGTCTCCCGCCGGGCCATGCCCACGCCCTGCCCGGCCCATAAGGACAGCAATCCCGCATCGCCCGCCTTGGCCGCCGCCGTGCGCATAGGCCGGGTCAGGGCGTTCTGCCAAGGGAACGGCAGCGGCGCCGCGGTGGCACCATCCCCTTCCATGATTTCCATGAACCGGTTGACGATGCCGCGCGCGGGACGGCCGGAATACGCCCGGGTAATCCGAGTGTCTTCCGGCTGTGCCGCCATCAGGGCTTGCTTGTAACATTCAGGCGGGCCGGCTTCGGCACAGGTCAGAAAAGCCGTTCCCATCTGCACCGCCTGGGCACCCAGCGCCAATGCGGCGGCGATGCCGCGCCCGTCCATGATGCCGCCCGACGCCACCACGGGCACGGAAACGGCGTCGACGACCTGCGGCACCAGCGCCATGGTGCCGATCATCGATCCTTCGAACGAGCCGACAAAGGTCCCGCGATGACCGCCCGCCTCGCCCCCCTGGGCGACGACCGCGTCCACACCGGATTGTTCCAGGGCCAAGGCCTCCGCCACGGTCGTGGCCGTGCCCATGATGAAGACTCCGCGTGATTTCAGCGCCTCGACCGCGTCGTCCGGCAGCGTACCAAAGGTAAAGCTGAACACCTTGGCCCCGCTGTCCAGGGCAACGGGGAAATTCTTCTCGAACGGATCGGACATCGTTTCCGGCAACACAGGATCGGGTGCGCCGACGGCCGCACCGGATTCCGCAACGGCGGAAACGGTCGCATCGGGATTTTCCGGGCGCGGCGGAACCGGTTGTGGGGCGAACAGATTGACCCCGAAAGACCGGTTGGTCTGTGCCCGAACGATGTCGATCGTTTGTTGAAAAACCTCAGGCGTCAGATAGGTCGCACCGGTGCAGCCCAGCCCCCCGGCTTCGGAGACTGCCGTCACCAATGCAGGCGTGTCGCTGCCGCCGGCCATGGGGGCCTGGATGACGGGACTGGTCAGGGCCAGACGGGTCATCAAATCGGTTGAGACGGGCATGATGGTCCTCCGGTAATGAACGGCTGAGAAGGCTACCTTGACGGCAGCACCCTGGAAAACGGTTTCCGGCGATAGCCGCTATCGATATCCGAGATACCTACTCCGCGGCCGCGCGCACCGGATACAGATGATCCATGAACGCCGCCATGGCCGGCGAGCGATAGCTGTCCCGCCGTTGAATGAACAGGGTGGTCACCCGCCCTTCCTTGGCCGGCAGGGCATGAATCCGCACGCGTCCCTGTTCCGCCACGGCACGCGCGATCCCGCGCGGCAACAGGGTCACGCCGAGACCCGCCGCGACGCAGCCCATGATCGTTTCAATGGTTCCGAATTCCAGAATGCGCAGGCCGGTCACGCCGCGCGCGGCAAGAATTTCTTCCAGCTTGCGGCGGTACGAACAACCGACGCGCAACACCACGATCTTGACCTCGCCGTTTTCGGCAATCCTGCGCAGGTCCGCAACGCCGGGCGCCGTCACGGCCACAAGGTCTTCGTGGAACGCGGTCTGACATTCCAGATCGGGATGATCGACCGGGCCGCAGACAAAAGCCCCTTCGACCCGGTTTTCCAGCACGTCTTCGATCAGTTCCGCCGTGGTGCCCGTGCGGATGGAAAGGTCGACCCCCGGATACTCCCCGACAAAGCCGGTCAAAACCGGCGACAAATGCATGGCCGCCGTGGTTTCCAAAGAACCCAGGACAAGGTCACCACGCGGCACCCCGTCATCCGCCACGGCACGCTTGGCATCGGCCAGCAAGCGTTCCGCCGCCTTGGCGAAAGGAAGCAGGCGTTCGCCCGCAGGCGTCAGGCGCACCCCCCTGGAATGGCGGTCGAACAAAGACGTTCCAAGCGCATCTTCCAACAACCGAATGCGCGCCGTCACATTGGATTGCACGGTATTCAGTTCCGACGCCGCCCGGTTCATGGCCCCCGCGCGTGCCACCGCTTCAAAAAAACGAAGGTCGGACAGATCCATATCAATATTTCATTATTAATGATGACATATAAAATTATATATCAGTTTTTTAGATACCTTGTAAATCTCGTCAGGCAACGCACCGACGAGCACCCACCTCGATTGCGATTGATTCGCAAAATTCCCCTTGTGAAATTGATAATCATTATCATATTCTCCGAAAGCCATGCCCCACGGGCCGAAACCCGGACATACCGATCCGAGGGCAAAATCGGTCCCGGCCTTAACCTGGCTACGATTGGAGAACCACGCACCCATGTGCGAGCTTTGCGGCGATAAAAACCACCACAACCACCCAGCCTTGGGCAATGCGCCCGGCAACAGCGAGCCGGTCCTCAAACGGCGCCGCCTGTGGGAAATGACGGCCGGTTGGCATTGCTCGATCCTGGGGACATGCCTGACTCTTTCGGACCTGCGCGCCCTGGCGCGGAAACTGCCGCTGAACATCCGCAGCGGCTTTCCCATCGATTATCAATTGCACGGGTTTTTCGTCAAAGAAGCGGACCAGCCCGGCAAAGCCGCCAAGATGCTGACCAAGCTTCTGGACCGCAAGCACGCCAAGGCGATCCGTGCCCTGCGCGGCGCCAGGCAAGTGCCCGCGCTTGAAAGCTATTGGGACGAAGCCCTTGAGGCCGGCGACATCCCCGGCCCCTATTGGGCGATCCTCAGCCATCCCGTCACGACCACGGAACTGTCGGAGCGCATGTTCGCTGATGTGCACATGCTGTCGCACTTGGTGGGGGCGTCCAACCGGGGCGACATCCGGCGTCTGACCGCGCTGGAGGAAGAAAACGCCGGCTTGCGTGAAAAACTGGCCAAGCAACAAAGCCACCATCGCCAACGCCTGGACGATAAGGAAAAACAAATTTCCCAATTACGGGATGAACTTCACCACGATCCGTCGCGCGCGATCCGCATCGCGCAACCGGAAGACCTGGACATCGACGGTGCCTGTGCCTCCGTTCCGGCCCTGCAAGGCGAACTTCGCCATCTGGGAGCCCAAGCGGCCCAAGCTTCCGAAACCTTGCGCGGGCAACGCAGCCGGATCGACGAACTGTCGGGCTTGGTCGACAGCCTGCTCGACGAGAACCGCTCCCTTGAACTGGCGCTGTTGCGCGAACGGGCCCAGGGTGAACCCGATGACGCGAATTGCGATCCTGCCTGCCCGTTCGATCTAGGGGGACGCTGCCTGCTGTATGTCGGCGGCCGCCAGCAAACCGTACATCGCCTGAAATCCCTGGTCGAAGCCTGGAACGGGCAGTTCCTGCACCACGACGGCGGGTTGGAGAAATCAATCAACGAACTGGCGGGTGCCGTGGTTAAGGCCGACGCCGTGGTCTTCCCCACAGATTGCGTCAGTCACGATGCGGCCCTTCAGGTCAAACGCCTGTGCCGCCAGACCATGAAGCCTTTCGTGCCGCTGCGCAGTTCCGGCGTTGCCTCCTTCGTCGCGGGCCTGCGGCACGGATTGGACGGTATGAACACCGGCGCGGGTTGAACATCGATGCATATCCATACCCCTGCTGTGACATTCGCCGACTTGCCGTTCGGCGAGCAATTCGTGCTCTGGGCCATGCGTCTTTGGACGCGCGGACAACACCACGGCACCTTGGATCACGCAACGCTGCGCAACGGCTTCAAGCTTGCGGGCGCCCCCGCGGCCCATGGCGACCTGGACGGTCTGATGACCATCATCACCACAGCAGCGACGGGGGCCATCGACATTCGCGGCCCGCAATGCAGGGACATCAGTGCCGATGAACATCATTTGATGAGCGTGATCGCAGGCTTTCAGAGGACCGGCGCGGCCGGCAGCGATTTATTCGATCGCCGCCTGCCGCCGACGGCAAAACGCCTGGGCATGGAACGCGCGAAAGAACTGGCAAACACCCTGGCAAAGGCCGGATTGAACATCCGGCCGCGCCGCCCAGCCCGGCCCGCCACGAAGAATTGCCCCCCGGCCACGCGCCCTATTCCCGGAGCGCCGACATTTCATTGACGGAAATGCGGCGTCTCGTTCGTCTTATTCCTAAGAGCCTTCATTTCGGCCCGGCCGGACCCGCAAATCACAGAAGAAACGCAAACTCACAGGAGTGATCTATGAACCGCCTCACCAAATCGCTTTCCATTGCCTGCGCCTTTGCGGCGCTTGCCTTGCGGCCACTGCCGGCCGTGGCGGCGGACCCGGCCAAGGTGCTCGACACCTATGCCGACATCGCCCATGCCATGTACGAAGACTCGCTGATCGCCGCCGGCTCCCTGAAAGCGGCGATTGACGGCCTGGTTGCCAAGCCGTCGCGCGAAGCCCTGATCCGCGCCCGCGCCGCCTGGGTCGCCGCGCGCCAGCCCTATCAGCAGACAGAAGGTTATCGGTTCGGCAACGCCGCCGTCGATGACTGGGAAGGCAAGGTCAACGCCTGGCCCCTGGATGAAGGCCTGATCGATTATGTCGACGCATCCTACGGCAAGGACAGCCAGGACAATCCCTATTACACGGCCAACGTCATCGCCAATCCGAATCTGCGCCTGGGCGGCAAGACCATCGACGCCGCCAAGATCACGCCCCAGCTGCTTTCCGGCACCCTGCACGAAGTCGACGGCGTCGAAGCCAACGTGGCCACCGGCTATCACGCCATAGAATTCCTGCTTTGGGGCCAGGACCTGAACGGCACCGGCCCCGGCGCCGGCAACCGCCCGCACACGGATTTCGACACCAAGAACTGCACCCACGGCAATTGCGACCGCCGGGCTCAATACCTGACGGCGGCGACCGACCTGTTGATCGCCGACCTTAAGGACATCGTCGCCCAATGGGCGCCGGACGGCGACGCCCGCAAGGCCGTCAAAGATGTCGGCGCCATCATCAAGGGCCTGGGCAGTCTGTCCTACGGCGAGCTTGCGGGCGAGCGCATCAAGCTGGGCCTGATGCTCCACGATCCCGAGGAAGAACACGATTGCTTCGCCGACAACACACACAATTCCCATTACTTCGATCAGGTCGGCATGATGGCGGTCTATTCCGGTCATTATGCCCGCATCGACGGCTCGGTCGTCATGGGTCCCAGCCTGGCAGATCTGGTCAAAGCCAAGGACGCCAAACTGGCGGCAAAGATCGATGATGCGATGAACGCCACCCTGGCCCGCATGCAGATCATGAAGGATCTGGCCGACCGCCGCGTCATGGCCTACGACCAGATGATCGGCGAAGGCAACGTGGCCGGAAACAAGATCATCCAGGACGTCGTCGACGGACTGGTCGCACAGGCCAAGGCGATTGAAAGCGCCATGGCGCCGCTGGGCCTTTCCGGTGTGTCGTTCGAAGGCTCCGACAGCCTTGACAATCCGACCGCCGTATTCAAATAGCAGGGTGAGAGCGAACGGCGGCGTCTGCACATCATCGGGCGCCGTCGTTCACCCTTCGGTCTTGAACGACCAAATCTAACTTAAGGACGCACGTCTGATATGTTTTCGGCCAACCGCTGGGCCAGCCTAGCCGCCATTGCGGTCATGACCGCCGCCGCCATCCCTGCGTCCGCCGACCGGGCGACCGAGATCGTCAAGCCAACCACCGATTTTTCCAAGGCAGAGGCCTTTGAGGCCATGCAGGGCGGGGCCGCGACATCGCGCAAGGCCGCCAATATCAACGCGTTTTCCCATTCCTCCGCCAATCTTCATTTTTCCCAGGAACTGGATTTCAAGGTCGGCAACGGATTCTTCCGAAGGCTATGGGTTTCGGCGCCGGCATCGACCCGCTCGGCCGACGGTCTGGGCCCCCTGTTCAATGCCCGGTCGTGTCAGCGCTGCCATTTGAAAGACGGGCGCGGCCATCCGCCCAAGGCCAACTGGCCGGACGACAGCGCCGTCTCCATGTTCCTGCGCCTGTCGATCCCGCCGCAAACCGATGAACAGCGCCGCGCCATAAAACAGGCCCGCGCCACCGTCATCCCAGAGCCCACATACGGCGGGCAGCTTCAAGATTTCGCCATTCCGGGCATCGAGCCCGAAGGCCGCATGCACATCACCTATGCCGAAGAACCTGTGAAACTGGGCGACGGCACGACGGTTTCCCTACGCCGCCCAACCTATACCATCACCCATCTTGGCTACGGCCCCCTACACCCCGACACCATGATCTCACCGCGCGTGACGCCGCCGATGATCGGCCTGGGCCTGTTGGAAATGATCGCCGATGCCGACATCACCGTGAATGCCGACCCGGACGACAAGGACGGCGACGGCATTTCCGGGCGCGTCCAGCGTGTCTGGGACACGGATACGGGCAAGGCCGCAATCGGCCGGTTCGGGTGGAAAGCGGGCAACCCGACCATCCACCAGCAATCGGGCCATGCCTTCGCCGGCGACATCGGTATCTCCAACCCGGTCGCGCGCGATCATTGGGGGGACTGCACGAAAGCACAATCCGCCTGCCGCACCGCACCCGACGGCGGCACCACGCCGGATGCGGACAACCCGACCGCCGGCGGCATGGAGGCATCGCAAAAAGTTCTCGACCTGGTCGTGTTCTATTCCCGTAACCTGGCCGTCCCCCAGCGCCGCAAAGTCACGGATGCCCAGGTACTGGCCGGCAAGAAAGCCTTTTACGAAGGCGGTTGCATCGCCTGTCATCGGCCCAAGTTCGTGACCCGCCGGGATGAAACCCGCAAGGAACACTCCTATCAGCTGATCTGGCCCTATACGGACATGCTGCTGCACGACATGGGCGACGGCCTTGCCGACAACCGGCCCGAAGGCCAGGCCGACGGCCGCGAATGGCGGACACCGCCGCTTTGGGGCATCGGTCTGACCAAGACCGTCAACGGCCATACCTTTTTCCTGCACGACGGCCGGGCGCGCAACCTGCTGGAAGCCATCCTGTGGCACGGCGGCGAGGCTGAAGCCGCCCGCGAGAAAGTTAGAATGATGCCGAAAGAGGAGCGGAACGCGCTGCTCGCGTTCCTGAATTCGCTATGAACCGACGCCAGATTTTATATGGATTAATCATCGGCCTCGCAGGGAGCCTGATCACCCCTACCCCCGCCCATGCCGCCGGCAAGGCCATCGACTACGAAGCGGTCAATGCCGCCATCGTCAAAGACCACCTGCTGCCCCGCTATCACGGCCTGACCGGCAAGACCGCCCAACTTGCACAGGTTGCCGGAACGCTCTGCCCCGATGTCGCGCCCAAAACCCTAGACGCCGTCAAAACGGCCTTTCACGACGCCCTTGATGCCTGGCAAGAAATCGAACACCTGCGTCAGGGGCCGCCCGCCACGCTGGAAGCCCATATCCGCGTCAAGTTCTGGCCGGACCGCAGAAGCCTGGTCGACAAGCACCTGGCGCGCCTGATGGCGAATAAGAACCCGGATATCCTTAAACCGGACGTGTTCGGTCATGTCTCCATCGCCGTGCAGGGCTTTCCGGCCATGGAACGCCTGCTGTTCGCCGATAACGCCCAGACGCGCCTGAAGGATACCACCGGCCCGGTTTCGCCCTGTGCCGTCGTTCAGGCCATCGCGGTCAATCTGCATGCCATCGCCCGGGAACTGGAAACACGCTGGACCCGGGACCCCGCCGCCGGCCGTCCCGCGAAACGCGTCACCACTGATCTGTTCAACGATCTGGCCACGGGCCTGGGTGCCGTGGGCGACCTGAAACTGGGCGCCGCCCTGGGCAGCGACGGAGGATACAGACCGCGCCGGGCGGAAAACCAGCTAAGCGGCCGGGCCCTGCGCAACGTGGCGCACAACCTGGTTGCACTGGAAGATTTGTATGACGGCCTCGCCACCGCACCGGCGGCAAGCTTGGCCGGCACACCGGAAGACACCCTGATCCGCCGCCAGTTCACTCAACTGATCGCGGATACGAAAGCCATGGGTCCGTCCATCAAGGCCTTGTTGAAAACCGATCAAGACGCCCTGCGTCTTAAGGAACTGAAGGGCCGTATCCTGAAATTGCGCGAACAGGTGATCGTAAACGTATCCGCGGCGCTGAATCTGGTTTTGGGCTTCAACGCCTTGGACGGAGACTGATCATGGTCACGACCATGACACGCCGCCGATTGTTGACCCTAAGCGCCGGTGGTTTCGTGCTGCTGGCCGCGCCGAGAATCCGCGCGTCCGCCAACGGGCCGCGTTATCTGGGCGTCAGGCGGCTGGGCAACGGCCGTGACGCGCCCTTTCACTTCGTCGCCTGCGTGGCCGACGAACAGGGCCGCATCCTGCGCCAAGTCGCCCTGCCCGCCCGTGGACATGGTTTTGCCGTTGACCCAACCGGCACCCAGGCCGTGGCCCTTGCGCGCCGGCCCGGCACCTTCGCCGCCGCGTTCGATCCGGCGGGCGACGCCCCCGCACGTGTTTTTCACACGCCCAAGGGGCGGCATTTCCAGGGCCATGCGGTGTTCGAACCCCAGGGCCGATATCTGTTCGCGACCGAAAACGATTTCAATAACGTGCGCGGCTGCATCGGGGTTTATGATGCCGCCGACCGCTTCAAACGCGTGGCTGAATTGCCCAGCCACGGCATCGGCGCGCACGAATTGGTCCTGATGCCCGACGGCCAAACCCTGGCCGTCGCCAACGGCGGCATCCTGACCCACCCGGATAGCGGCCGGGCCAAGCTGAACCTGGGCACCATGACCCCCAATCTGGCCTATGTGGACCTGGCATCCGGGCGCTTGCAGGACAGCGTTTCCCATGCCCCGGGCCGCCGGCAGAAACTGAGCATCCGCCATCTGGCCGCGTTCAGTGATGGGCGCGTCGTCATCGCCTGTCAGGATCAGGGCCCTGCGGGGGACGGCCTGCCACTGGTCGGCCTGCACCGTCCGGGGTCGGGCCGGATCAAGGATTTGACCGCTCCCCAGGCGACTCTGTATGGCCTGCAAGGGTATTGCGGGTCGGTCGCCGTCGACCGGGGCAGCAAGATCGCCGCCGTCAGCGCCCCGCGCGGCGGCCGCATCTTGTTCTGGAACACGGCCACATCCGAACTGGTCGGCACCACGCCGCTTGCCGATGGTTGCGGTATTGCGCCCGGGCCGGCCGAAGGCTCCTTCGTGTTGACCAGCGGCCTGGGCGCCTTCCAGATCGGGGGGCCCGGATTATCCGCGTCTTCACCCCCTGCGGACAGCGCGCCCTGGGACAACCATCTTCTGGCCGCCCCAGGGGGCCGGTCATCCTAAAGCGGGCGGCTGTCGAGCGTCAGCAGAAGAACATCAACGCCGTAGAACTGTTCATGGCGGACCCGGTCGGCGATACCGCTGAGAATACGCAATCCCACATCATCCGCCCGCGGCAGGGCATTTCGGTCGAACCCTTCGACCGCCTGCTCCAGGTTCACATCCATGGCACCGGACAGAATCTCGACCTCGATGGTGTCGTGCTCCGGCCGCGCGGATACGCGTAACTTGCGGGCACGGCCCCCGGTTTCATCCGCCAATTGACCGATCAGGAATAACATCGCTTCTTCCCCCGCCAGTTCCAGGCGTAAGACCGCGCGATGGTCCCAACCGGCTTTTGTCCCGGCCTCGGTCAGATATTCCTGTAGCTGGGGAATTGAAGACAGGGATGCGGGCAAATCCAGGCTTTTCACCCGGTCACGCTTGAAGCTCAGCAATACCGACATCAGGATCGCCACGACACCGCCCGCCGTCATGCCGTTGTCGAACAGCTGGCGGGCCCAGTCAGGCATATAATCGGCAAACAGGGCCTGTTCTTCGAACCCGACGGCCAGCCAGAACGCGACGCAAACGATCATCCCGTTGTCGAAGCTGAGGCCGTCCTCTGTCACCAGTTTCAGGCCGTGCATGAACAACAGAATGATCAGCAGCCCGATATAGGCGGCGGCGATGGGTGCCGGGATGGTGATCAGAAACATCGCGACCTTCGGGCAGAACGCGAACAGGAACAGGAAAGCCCCGCCGAACAGCCCCACGGCGCGCGCACCGACGCCGGTCAGTTCAACCACGGACAGGCTGGTGGAATAGGTCGTATTGGGCAGGGTTCCCAGCAGGCCTGACAGAAAATTGCCCAACCCGTCGGCGTTAACCGCCCCCTGAACAGCGCGGAAATCGATGGGTTCCTGCCGGCGTTTGGACAGACGCTGGATGGCGACCCCATCACCATAGGTTTCAATTGCACCGACGATGGTGACGATGGCGAAGGGAACCAGCAGGCGCCAGAAATCCGTACCGAATGTCAGGTCCAGGCCGGGCCAAACGCCGACCGGCAAGCCGATCCAATCCGCCTCGGCGACTTTGCTGAAATCATAAGCCCCCATGGCCACGGCCAGGACGTATCCGACGATCACACCGATGATCGGCCCCCAAAGGCGCACCGGCCCTTTGCCGAACAGGGAAACACCGACAATCACGACAAAGGTCGCGATTGCGGTAAGCGGCGCGGCCGCGCTGCCTTCGGGAACGCTGGGCATGGGGACGCTTAACATATTGAAGACAATCGGAAAGACGGTTACGGCAACGACCATCAGAACAGTCCCGCCGACCGTCGGCGTGATGATCCGCCGCAGATAGCCCAGCCGGAACGAGAACACGAATTGGATCAGCGACGACATCAGCACCAGGGTCGCCAAAAGCGCCAAGCCGCCCGATTTCAAGGCATCCACGGATACCGCCATGAACGCACCGGACGTCCCCATGAACAGCACGAAGCCCGCACCGAAACGCCCCAGAACCGGCACCTTGAGCGGCCGCGCCTGGATCATCGTGGTGATGCCGCAAACGATAAGGGCCGCGAATACGGCCCAAGACGCCGTGCTGTCAGGCAGCCCCGCCGCGCGAATAACGATAACCGGGGCCAGGACGATGCCGGCGATGATCAAGACCACAACCTGAAAACCCATCGCCGCCGACAATGCCGGCGGCGGATTTTCGTCCACTGCGTATTTCAGGTCCGTTTCCCGGCTTTCGTCGCTCATCGCTTATCCTCTCCCCCTTAACCAAAAATTGCATGCAAATGGCAGTCTTCACGCTTGGGAATAAAAATCCCCTCTTTCCCTGCCTCCGTTCAAGGAGAAAAGCCTGAAAATTTCCCGCCCAAGACAAAAATGCCCCTTGAAACCATCAAGCCGATATTCGACATTGACAATCATTCTCAAAATTAATGATAATCATTATCAACGACAATCAATCCTTGGGACCGTCATCCATGTACGTCTGCAATTGCAACGGAATAACTGAAACGGAAGTCAAAGAAGCGGTGCAATCCGGTGCCCAGCAATGGGACGACGTACATACCTATTTCGACTGCGCGCCCTGCTGCGGCAAATGCGAATGCGAAATTTCCGAAGCCATCTGCCAAGCCCGGACCCAGGGAAAATCCAAGCGCAAGAAAAAGGGCGAGGCGCTGTTCGGTGCTCCCGCCATGGTTCCCGCCGCCTGATCCGGCTTCCTTAAATCTTTTAAATCAATTGCGATACAGGGTCCGGGATACACACCCGGATCGGCTGGCCCGTGCCGCTGTCTGCAACCTCGGTAATGCGGATCGGAATTCCGTACACATCACTCAGCGCCGCCCCGGTCAACACATCCCCGCTCTTCCCGGCGGCATAGACCCCGCCTGACTTCATCAAGACCGCCGCCGCGGCAAAGCGCAAGGCATGGTCCGGATGATGGGACGAAACGATGATGGTTCGCCCTGCCCCCGCCAATCGCCGGATACATTCCAACACATGGAACTGATTGGCAAAATCCAGACTGGCGGTCGGTTCGTCCATGAAAATGAGGGGCGCTTCCTGGGCCAAAGCGCGGGCGATCAAAACCAGTTGCCGCTGCCCGCCGCTGATTGCCGTGAACGACCGGCGGGCAAGATCGACGATCCGCAGTTCGGTAAGTGCGGCCTCGGCAACCCGGCGGTCTTCCGTCCCCGGGGCAGAGAACATGCCCAAATGCGGAGCCCGCCCCATCAGAACCACATCCATCACGGAAAACGGGAAATAACCTTCGACCACCTGGGGGACATAGGCGATCCGTTTGGCGATTTCAGAACGTGGCAGGGAGGTAAGATCATCGCCGCCGATCAACACCTGCCCGCCCTGCGGATGCAGCAGACCCAGAAGCGTTCTGAACAGCGTCGTCTTGCCGCATCCGTTGGGCCCCAGAAGGGCCGTGACCACACCGCCGTCAATAACCAGGTTCATGTCCCGGCCCACGGGATGCCCCGGATAGCCGGTCGCCAGACCCCGTGTTTCAACCGCTACCGCCATGACAGCCGCGCCCGGGCCAGAACCCACAGGAACAAGGGTGCCCCGACAAAGGCATTGAGAATGCCCAGGGGAATTTCCACCGTTGTCGCCGCGCGGGCCAGCGTGTCCACGCCCAACAGATAAATCGCCCCCAGCAACACCGTCGCCGGCAACAGGCGGGAGAATTCAGGGCCGACAATGAACCGCGCCATATGCGGGATGATCAACCCGACCCAACCGATGGTCCCGGCGATGGCGACCACGGCCGAGGTCGCCAAGGTCGCGCAGACCACCAGGATCAGGCGCAGGCGTTCCGTATCGATGCCCAGGGCACGGGCCTCGTCATCACCCAATGACATCAGGTTGACCCGCCAGCGCAGGAACAACAACGGGACAAGACCCAACGCCACCGCCGGCCAGGCCGTGCCCAAATCCGAATAGGTCACACCGGCAAGCGAGCCCATCAGCCAGAAGGTAATGGCCGGCAGTTGATCATAAGGGTCCGCCAAATAAGTCAGGACCGCGATCCCCGCCCCCATGACGGCACCGATCACCACCCCCGCCAGCACCAGCACCAGAACCGGGTCATGGGCACCGCGCACAGCCTTGGAGACGAAGTACACCATGGCCACCGCCGCCAGACCGAACACAAAGGCCATGCCCTGGATCGCCGCCACCGGCAAAGACAGAAAGATCGCCAGAACCGCCCCCAGGCCGGCCCCCGATGTCACCCCCAGAATGTCGGGGGCGACCAGAGGGTTGCGAAACACGGACTGATAGGTCGCCCCCGCCGCCGAAAGCGCCAGGCCGACCAACAACGCCGACGTCAGGCGCGGCACGCGAATGTCCATCACGACGGCCCGGGCGCGCTCGGATACGTCTTGCGGAAAACCAGTCACGGCTTCCCACAAGATACGGGCGACATCCCCCATGGATACGGGAAACTGCCCCACCGTGGCGGCCGCGAAAAACAATGCCGCAGCCCCGCCCACGCCCGCAGCCGCCCAGGCGGCGCGGCGGGTCAATATGCCGGGTTCCTGTGCCACTTTATCCGCGTCTGGGGTTGCCGGGGTGGGACCCGGGGCCCAGAACCTTGGCCAGGCGGTCGGCGTCCAGGTCGGAATGATAAAAGAACGTATAGAAATCCCGCGCCCGGTCAGGCAGGTCCGCCAGGAACCGGTCCGGATACAGCACGGCCAGCAACCAATGCAGGCCGATCAAACGGTTGGCCGAAGGCGGCCGGTCGAACCATCCCCAGGGAATGGTTGGGGACAGGTAAACCCGCCCATCCTTGACGGCGCGCAGCGTCTTCCACACATCGTGGGTCCAGATCAGATCGAAGAAATTCGGATCAGTCGTCAACACGACATCCGGATCCCATCCCAGAACCTGTTCCAACGAGACTTGGGTCAATCCTCCTTCGCCCGCTTCGGCGGCGACATTGACCGCACCGGCATATGACAGCAACTCGATATTGATCGAGCCCTTAAGCCCGGTCTGCAGGCCGTCCGCCCCCCGCCCGTAATAGACCCGCGGGCGGGATGCCGCGAGGATTGCCGCACGGGCCCGGGACAATTCATCGATGATCGCCTGGGCCTTGGCGGCGCAGGCACGGCCGCGTTCGGGCCGGCCGATCAAATCGCCGACAGTCATGAAAGAAGTCGGAATGTTGTCGAACCGCCCATCAATCAGGGCATAGGGAATTCCGGTTTGGTCCTGCACCCGGTCCGCAAGCGAGATATAGATCGGCTTGATCGAGCCGTAATCCAGGATCAGATCCGGCCGCATGGCCATCACCGTTTCCAGGTTGGCACTGCCACCGCGCCCGGTCAGTCGCCCGGTCGTCGGCAGGTCATGGTATTTTTCAGGAATACCCGCGCGCTCGGCGCCACGCAATGGCCGGGTCCAGCCGGCCATCAGGTCCGGGGCCATCATATACAGAAAGATCGAGGCCGGCGGCCCGGCGGGAAAGACTTTGCCGACCCGATCGGGAACCGGGACGGCACGGCCGGCGGAATCGGTCATGCGGCGGGCCGCCACGGCCCGCCCGATCATGTCCGGAAAGTTCAGACCGCAAGCCCCAAGGCTTCCGATCAACCCCAGAAGATGTCGTCGATCAAGGCGCATTCCGTCGATCCTCCCACCCGATGGAGCCTAGCGTCCAGTCTAGGAGATCACCTGCGCTTCAAAGAACGCCAAAAATTCTCAGGTTTCGTCGACGATGGGATTGCCCAGCACGCCGATACCTTCGATCTCGACCTCGACCCGATCACCCGGCTTCATCCATCCCGGCGGGTTCATGGCATGGGCCACGCCGGACGGCGTTCCCGTGGCAACCACGTCGCCCGGTTCCAAGGTCATGAACTCGGACAGGATAGAGATCAGGCGTGCCGTGCCGAAAATCATGTCGCCGGTGTTGGAATCCTGGCGGGTTTCGCCGTTGACCCGCGACGTGATGCGCAGGCCCGAAGCCCCCGCCGGCAGGTCTTCCGGCGTGACCACGACGGGTCCCAACGGCCCCGTACCGTCAAAGTTCTTGCCCTGGGTCCATTGCGGCGTATAGCGCTGCCAGGCGCGCACCGACACGTCATTGAACATGGTGTATCCGAACACATGGCTCAGTGCCGTTTCCTCGGGGATCGCGCGCCCGCCCTTGCCGACGATGAAGGTCAATTCGGCCTCGTAATCCAGCTGATCGCAAACCTTGGGCAGGATCACGGGGGCTTCGGCCGCGACCAGGGACGACGCCCAACGCACGAACAGCGACGGGTATTTGGGAATGTCATGCCCGCCTTCCTTGGCATGCAGGGCATAGTTCAAGCCGACGCAGACGAATTTGTTGGGACGTTCGATCGGCAATGCCGGTTTGACATCGACCAACGGAAGACGCGCACGATCCGGAGCCGCCGCGACGGCCCCCACGACGCGGGCCAGGCCTTCGCCCCCCGACTGGATCAGGTCGATCATTGTTTTCGGCAAGTTGTCGCCCAATGCAGGCACGTCGATCACTTTGTCGTCCTGAACAACGCCCAGGCGCGCACCGGCGCCCGCGTCAAACATCATCAGCTTCATGGATGGTATTCCTCTTGGTGTGGTCTTGGTTGGCCATGAAAAGGCCCCTGACATGGGGCTTTTGTCAACTCTGTGTCCGCAAATTCTATCATTGCCGCCGCCGGGTGTCCCCAACCGTTCGAAGCAGGTAGTGCTCTACACCTCATCGCCCAGAAGCTGGCGGACGGCCGCAATGACATCCTTGTTGGCAAAGGGTTTGGGGACAAACATATCCGCCCCGCTATCCAGGGCAGCTTCCCGGTCTCCCCGCTGTCCCCGTGCCGTCAGGATCAAAACCGGTATCTTAGCCCCGCGATCGTCCTGGCGCAGACGGCGAAGAACCTCGAACCCGTCCAGTTCCGGCAGCATGACATCAAGAATGATCAGGTCTGGAACCAAATCCAGAGCTGTATCCAGGCCTTGCCGGCCATCCGGTTTGGCGGTGACGGCATACCCTGCGCGCTCCAAAAGGAACGACAGAGGTTCGGCGATATTGGGCTCGTCCTCCACGATCAGGACGTGTTTCGGTTCTTTCGACATCGATGCCGACCCCCTGTTTCGCTGCGCCTCGGCGCGCGCCCCCGCCTAAATAGACACCATTTGGCCGCGCACATCAAAGATCACGTCCACTTATTCAAGGAACGGGTCTTCGACCCGATGGTCGCAGGACCGCCGGTCGCACAGCCGGCAACTGGGCCCCACTTCCTCGACGATCGCCGATGGATCAGGAGCATAGACCGTAAAGGCCGCATCCGCTTCGGACATGGCCAGCATGTCGGTCAGATAATGGCGCGGCCGACCAAATCCCGACGGTCCGACATGACGGGCCCGGGCCACGAACACGAACCGGTCCCCCGATGGAAACAACGCACGCTGGCGGATGATCGATTCCGGCGATTGCTGCGCGCGGTACAGCGCCCATAACGGACAGGCCGCCGCATAACGGGGGATTGCCAGCTCGTCACGCCCCACGACCTCGATGATCGTCCCTGCCGCATTGGCCTGAAGATAGGTCAACCTGGGCACGCCGTTTTGACGGGGAATGGCCGTCAAACGGTGACAGACCGTCGTGACATCGACGGAGAAAGCTTCCGATAGCGCTTCGATGTCGTAGGCCAGCTCCCTTGCCCGTTCGACGAACGGCGCCATCGGCATCAAGATCGCACCGACGGCATAATCCGCCAGCAGCCGGCGGGCGCGCTCGCGGGCGGTCGCGGTTTCAATCTGCGGGTGATCGGCGACGATCTCCTCGATGATCGGGCGCAAATGTTTATCCGTCAGCTGGCGCGACAGATCCCGGCGGGACACCGGATGGGGATCGGTCAAAGTTTCATTCAAAGGGCCGGCTGCATGTTCGATTTCGGAGAAATGATTATCATTTGAATCGAACAGAGCCTCGACCTCGTCCAACGGGGTCATGACCCTTTGCGTATCCTCCGCCTTGTCCAGATAGGCGGCCAGGGCTTCGCCGACGTCCGAAAGGACCCGTGCTTCCTCGTTGATGATGCCAAGAAAGCGATCCCGACGGTCGGCCGACGCATCGGGATATTCCACCAGAATTTCCGCCGCCGACCGGATGGCGGCAACACGGGTTAGCATGCGGTGGATGGCTTCGCCCAGAAACGGATCATTGGACATGCGGTCGGACAGTATCTGTGCCTTGGCCGTGGCTTCCCGTTCGGAATGGGCCAAGGCAGCGACACCTTTTGCCCAACCGGGGAAACGGCCGATCAGTTCGCTGGTACGGTCGGCCTCGATATCAGCGGTGGCCAACGCAGGCAAATGCGCGATTTCCGTTAAGGTCGACTGCAAACGCCGTTCGGCAACACCACCGAGATCATCCACCGACAAGCCCAATGTATCGGCAATGTTGCGCAACAATTGCCCCGCGATACGTCGCTTGTTCCATTCAATAAGGTTCAGATAGGAAGGAGAAATTCCGACTTTACGCGCCAAATCGGCCTGCGTGATGCCGACCTCTTTGCGACGTTGGCGAATGCGCGTTCCAAGTATGGATGAAAACATCCGAACCGTTCCTTTGGCGCTCTCTCAAGGGGGGCTGATGAGAGTCAATTATTGACAAATTTTTTAACTAAACAAGAATATATTTACTAAATTTTCTCTAAAAATCAAACATATATTGACCAATTTACAAACGCAGCGCAGGGTGTCCGCGGATTTGGGAATCCACAAGGAGGCTGTCGCTGTATCGACTAACGCCAGCACGTCTCCTCCGTTCAAACGATAAGAACCTGACATTTTTGGAGACATCTTATGAAAAAGTTCGAGATAAGCCGTCGCGGCTTATTGCAGGGCACGGCCGCTGCTGGCGCCGCGCTTGCGACCCCCACCATCTTTTCCAAGCGTGCCTGGGCCGGCTACATGAACGAGCCCAAGGGCAAAACCGTTACGCTGGGCTTCAACGTGCCGCAGACGGGTGCCTATGCCGATGAAGGTGCCGATGAACTGCGCGCCTACAAACTGGCCGTTGAGCACATCAACGGCGAAGGTGACGGCGGCATGCTCAACACCTTCTCGTCCAAGGCCCTGAAGGGCAACGGCGTTAACGGCAAAAAAGTCGCCTACGTGACCGGCGACACGCAGACCAAGTCCGACGCCGCCCGTGCCAGCGCCAAGCGTATGATCGAAAAAGACGGCGCCGTCATGATTACCGGCGGTTCGTCCTCCGGTGTTGCCATCGCCGTCCAGGGCCTGTGCCAGGACGCCGGTGTCATCTTCATGGCCGGCCTGACCCACTCCAACGACACCACCGGCAAAGACAAGCGCGCCAACGGTTTCCGTCACTTCTTCAACACGGAAATGACCGGTGCGGCTCTCGCCCCGGTGTTGAAGAACAACTTCGGCTCCGACCGTGTCGCCTACCACCTGACCGCCGACTACACCTGGGGCTGGTCGCAGGAAGGCTCGATCAAGAAGTACACCGAAAAGCTGGGCTGGAAGACGGCTTCCGCCGTGCGTACGCCGCTTGGCGCCGGTGATTTCTCGCAGTACATCACGCCGGTCCTCAACTCGGGTGCCGACGTGCTGGTCCTGAACCACTATGGCCGCGACATGGTCAACTCCCTGACCCAGGCCGTTCAGTTCGGTCTGCGCGACAAGCAGGTCAACGGCAAGGATTTCGCCATCGTCGTTCCGCTGTACTCGCGTTTGATGGCTCAGGGTGCCGGCGAAAACGTCAAAGGCATCTTCGGTTCCACCAACTGGCACTGGTCCCTGCAGGACGAAGGCTCCAAGGAGTTCGTCAAGTCCTTCGGCAAGAAGTACGGCTTCCCGCCGTCGCAGGCCGCGCACACCTGCTACAGCCAGGCGCTTCTGTATGCGGATGCCGCCCAGCGGGCCGGCACCTTCATGCCGTCCGCCGTCGGCAAAGCCCTGGAAGGCTTCAAGTTCGACGGTCTGGGCAATGGCCCGACGGAATACCGTGCCGAAGATCACCAGTGCTTCAAAGACGTGCTGGTTGTGAAGGGTAAAGAGAACCCGAGTTCCAAGTTCGACGTTCTCGAGGTTGTCGAGGTTACGCCCCGTGCGCAGGTCGAGTATCCTGCCTCCATGCTGGGTGGGAACCTTGGGCCGTACAACAACGGCTGATCAGTTCTCCCTGATGGGTAATCGGTCGCTCCCGGGGCATTCCCCGGGGGCGACCTCCCATTTCTTCGAAGGGATCAACTTATGGACGCAATTCTTCTGCAAATTCTAAACGGTCTGGACAAAGGCGGAGCCTACGCGCTGATCGCCCTGGGCCTGACAATCATTTTCGGCACCTTGGGCGTGGTGAACTTCGCCCATGGGGCACTGTTCATGCTGGGTGCGTTCTGCGCGGTTTCCGTCAAGGCGCTGTTGAACATCCAACAAGTCACGATCGACCCCACGCAAACCACCCCTTGGGGCGCGCCGATGGAAATCCGGCAGCCGCTCGTCGAGGTCTGGTTCGGCGACTTCGGGAATTTACTGCTTGATTATTCAGTTCCGGTTTCCATTCTCGTCGCCATTCCCATCATGCTGATGATCGGCATCGCCATGGAACGCGGCTTGATCCGGTTTTTCTATAAGCGCCCGCATGCGGAACAGATCCTGGTAACGTTCGGCCTGGCCATCGTCCTTCAGGAAATCATCAAGGCCAACTTCGGCGCCAATCCGATCCCACAACCGGCGCCGGACTCCGTCAACGGCATGATCGATTTCGGCATCATCATCGGCATGGATGCCGGTAACGTCGTCTATCCCGCATGGCGCCTGATCTATTTCCTGTTCTCCATCGGCATCATTACCGCGGTCTTTGCTTTCCTGCAGTTCACGACATTCGGCATGGTCGTCCGTGCCGGCATGGCCGACCGGGAAACGGTGGGCCTGCTGGGCATCGACATCGACCGCCGCTTCACCATCGTGTTCGGCATGGCCGCCGTTGTCGCGGGCTTGGCCGGCACCATGTACACCCCGATCCTCAGTCCCGACTATCACATGGGCATGGATTTCCTGGTCCTGAGCTTCGTGGTCGTCGTGGTCGGCGGGATGGGGTCGCTGGGCGGTGCCGTCGCGGCCGGGTTCCTTCTGGGGATTCTGCAAAGTTTCGCATCGATGAACGAGGTCAAGGCCATCCTGCCCGGCATCGACCAGATCATTATCTATCTCATCGCGGTCGTGGTCCTTCTGGTCCGTCCGCGTGGCCTGATGGGCCGCAAAGGCGTGATGGAGACCTAAAGCCATGAATTCCATATCGATCAACAAACAGGACATGCTGCTCATGGCGGTTTTCATCGCCGCCGTGTTGGCCGGTCCGGTCATTCTCAAGCCGTTCGGTGCCGGATACCCCGACCTTCTGCAGAAATTCGCGATCTACGGCATCTTCGCCATCGGGTTCAACATCCTGTTCGGCCTGACCGGATATTTGTCGTTCGGTCACGCTGCCTTCCTGGGGGTCGGCTCCTACACGGCGGTTTGGACATTCAAGCTGCTCAGCATGAATCCGGTCCCCGCGATCATCTTTGCGACGCTCATGGGCGGTCTGTTTTCCGCCCTGATCGGGTTTATTTCGCTGCGCCGGTCCGGCATCTATTTTTCGATCCTGACCCTGGCGTTCGCGCAGATGTGCTACAACCTCGCCTATTCGGTGCTGACACCGATCACCAACGGTGAAACAGGCCTGCAATTGACGCAATCCGATCCGCGCGCCCTCGATGTCGCCTTCGGGCGGGATTACGGCGCCGTGCTGCCGTCTTCCGACCTGTTCGGCATCGAGATGACCGGATATCCGGGCTTCTACTTCTGCGCGGCCCTGCTAATCATCTGCTTCTATATTTCGCTGCGCATCTTCCGCTCGCCCTTTGGGCTGATGCTGCGGGCGGTTAAATCAAACCAGAACCGCCTCAACTACACAGGCATTCATACCCGCCCCTATGCGCTGACGGCATTCATCATTTCCGGCATGTATGCGGGACTGGCCGGTGGCCTGCTGGCGGTCACGGACCCGCTGGCCGGAGCCGAGCGTATGCAATGGACGGCGTCGGGCGAAGTCGTCTTGATGACCATCCTGGGCGGCGCCGGCACCCTGTTGGGACCGGTCATCGGCGCCGGTGCCATCAAGTACTTTGAAAACATCTTCTCGGCTTTCAACCAGAACATCCTGAACAATATTTACTCCTTCCTGCCGGATCCGCTACAGCATGCTGCGGTGACCGTCAGCTCGTGGTTCGTCGGCGAAGGCTGGCACCTGACGCTGGGAGCGTTGTTCATGATCATCGTCATCTTCCTTCCGGGCGGCCTGATGGAAGGCGTGTCCCGGGTGATGAAACTCTTCAAGAAAGATCCGCCGGACAGTGGTGAAGGCAGCACTGCCGAACCACAGCCGGCGACGTAAGGGGTGACGGAAATGAGCGCTCTTTCAGTTAAAAACGTGAACAAGCGGTTCGGTGGCCTGAAGGCCCTGGATAACGTCAACCTGGAGATCGAGGCCGGCACGGTCCATGCGATCATCGGCCCCAACGGGGCGGGTAAGTCGACGTTGCTGAACTGCTTCGTCGGCCGGCTTGAGCCGGACACGGGCACTGTGCTTTTCAACGGACAGTCCCTGCTTGGCATCGCGCCGCATGAGATCAACCAGCTTGGCGTCAGCCGCGTGTTTCAGACCCCGGAAATCTTTCCGGAACTGACCTTGATCGACAACGTGATGATCCCCAGCTTCGCCCGCCGTGACGGTGCCTTCAAGATCAATGCTTGGCGCCGGATCCTCAAGAACGGCCCCATGCGCAAGAAAGCGATGGCCATGCTCGACGATGTGGGCCTGGCGGACAAGGCGTTGGAAACAGCCGGTCACCTGTCGCGTGGGGACAAGCGGCGCCTGGAACTTGCCATGTGCCTGGTACAGGATCCGCAGTTGCTGCTGCTGGATGAACCGACCGCCGGCATGGCCCGGGCCGATACCAACAACACAATTGACCTGATGAAGCGGATTTCGCAACGTGGAGTTACAATGGTTGTGATCGAACACGACATGCATGTCGTGTTCTCCTTGGCGGAAAAAATTTCCGTACTTGCACAGGGAACCGTGATCGCCGAAGACACCCCAGAGAAGATCAAGGGGAATCCGAAGGTTCAAGAGGCGTACCTGGGAGGGGCGCATCTATGAACCAGATAGATGAACGGGAGTCACAAATGAACGACGCCGGGGAAAATCAATCGACCCTTTTGAAAAACGGTGGGTTTGAAAAGGATGCAAATGCCCCGGGCGTTCCGCCCGTCACAGGCAAGGGCAGCACACCCGCCTATTTCTCCTGTTGGGATATTCACGCCTATTACGGGGAAAGCTATATCGTTCAGGGTGTCTCCTTTGACATCCGCGAAGGCGAGATCGTCGCCCTTCTGGGCCGCAACGGGGCGGGGAAAACCTCGACCCTGCGAGCCATTGCCCGCATGGACGACCCGGCCCTGACCCATGGCGAAATCTGGCTCGACCATCAACCGTTGCACACCATGCGATCCCACGACGCGGCCCGCAACGGCATTGGACTGGTTCCCGAAGACCGCCGGATCATCCAAGGCCTGACCGTCGAAGAGAACCTGCAGCTTGCTCAGATCGCGCCACCGCTCGGCTGGTCGCTTGAACGCATTTACGAGTTGTTCCCCCGCCTGGGCGAACGGCGGACGCAAGAAGGCACCACGCTTTCGGGCGGCGAACAGCAGATGCTGGCCATCAGCCGCGCCCTCGCCCGCGACGTGAAATTGTTGTTACTGGATGAACCCTACGAAGGGCTCGCCCCGGTGATCGTCCAGGAAATCGAGAGAACCCTCGAGGAAATCAAAACCCACGGCATCACCACGCTGATCGTCGAGCAAAACGCCATCGCCGCCCTCCATTTGGCGGACCGAGCGATCATCCTCGACATGGGCCAGGTCGTATTTGATGGCTCGGCACAGGAAGTTCTCGATAACGCGGACCTGCGCCAGCAGTACCTGGCGATCTAGAACCTCTTCAAAAAATTCAACGACCAAGGCCCGATCGGCAGCCCGCCGGTCGGGTTTTTTGGTCATTAAGCCTTTTGGCTTGAGCGCGTTACCCAAGCCGGGCACCTTAGCGGCAATGACAGCCGCGGAGGAGAGGTGACGACATGACGACGGGGGCACCTTCGGAACGGCCCAGAACGATCCTGGGGGCGGTTTCCTGGGCCATGTACGACTGGGCGAATTCGGCCTACGCGGCCGTCATCACCACATTCGTGTTCAGTGCCTATTTCACCAGATACGTTGCCGAAGATACGATCAGCGGCACGGAAATGTGGGGCTATGCGATCAGCCTGTCTTCCCTTTGCGTCGCCCTTTCCGCCCCCATTCTCGGCTCGATCGCCGATCGCGGTGGCCGCCGCAAACCCTGGATCCTGTTCTTTACGATTGGCTTGATCGCGGCGACGGCATTGCTGTGGCAGACAGAGCCGGATCCGTCGTTTGTCCTTTGGGCCCTGGTCTGCATCGCCGTTGCCAATTTCTCGTTTGAAATGGCGTCCGTGTTTTACAACGCGATGCTTCCCGACGTTGCCGGCCGCGACATGATCGGCCGCATTTCCGGATGGGCCTGGGGTCTTGGATATTTCGGCGGCATCGGCTGCCTGGTTTTGATTCTGGTCGGCTTCATTCAACCGGATATTCCCTGGCTCGGGCTCGACAAGGAAACCTTTGAACAGGTCCGGATAACCGGCCCCTTCGTGGCCGTCTGGCTTGCGTTGTTTTCCCTGCCCTTGTTCCTGTTCACACCAGATAAGTCATCGGCCCGGATCGGCACCATGGAAGCCGTGCGCAGCGGGCTGTCGACCCTGCGGACCACCATACGGCAGGCGCGGGAATACGACGGCATCATCGCCTTTCTGATCGCCTATATGATCTATATCGACGGCCTGAACACAATGTTCATTTTCGGTGGGATTTATGCCGCTGGCACCTTCGGCATGGAAACGTCGGAGATCATCATGCTCGGCATCGGCATGAGCGTCTCCGCCGGTGCCGGTGCCTTTCTGATGGCCTGGGTTGATGATTGGATCGGGCCGAAGAAAACGATCCTGATCTCCCTTATCGGCCTTCTTGTATTCGGTTCGGTGATCATCTTCGTCACGGAAAAGTCGTGGTTCTGGGCCTGCGCCATCGGGCTTGGGACTTTCGTCGGGCCCGGTCAGGCCGCCGGGCGCTCGATGATGGCGCATCTGGCCCCGGAACACCTGCGCACGGAAATGTTCGGCTTCATGGCATTGGCCGGCAAGGCAACCGCCTTCCTGGGCCCGGCCGCCGTTGCCTGGGCAACCGCCATGGCCGGAAGCCAGCGATATGGAATGGCGACGATCCTGGCATTCTTCGCCGTCGGCTTCGTCCTGATCCTGCGTGTCCCGAACGCCCGCCGGTAAATCGCCCTCATAAGGTGGCCTGCTCCCACCTACCAATAAAAAAGACCCTCCGTTGGAGGGCCCATTTTTTATTGGTTGCGGGGGCATACAACTATCTTGGCTGGGTATGCCTGACATGCCCCATCAGCATGAAGAATCCCGTCATTGCGGCATCATAGTCACCGCAATCGATACAAGTGCCTTTGGTCAGAGTCATATCCGGGTCAAATAAGAATCAACAACCCGCAAAATTCATCCGCAATATTTGATGCCATATTCTGCGCACGCTCGTCTTCGCGGTACGCGCCAGAAAACAGCCAGCGAGGCAGCAATGAGCATCAAGTTCAGCGAAATTCCCAAGCAACGCAGCAAGCTTCAAAAGGCATGGTTCCTGCGAGGAACCAGTGAAGCCATCATTATCTGTTTCACTCTCGGGTGCCTGATCACCGGTATCGTCACTCATCAGGCTTGGCGTGATTCAGCCGATAATTTCGAAATCGCGCATCAACAGGAAGGCTTGTTACTGGCACACCTGGTGGAGGAGACGATCTCGGAAAGTGTGATCGAGCTTACCGCGACAGCGGCCATGCTGGCGACTGCGAACATCATGGATGAAGAGCGATTCCGTCGCTTCGTCGACAAGCTTAATCTTGACCCTGAGGTCATCAACTTGATTGCCTGGGCACCGAAGCAGTTTGAACGTGACAACAGTGACAATGAGCTCCCCATTCGCGATTTATTGGAATACGGCGCGGTCCAAGAGGCTCCGCCCCGCTCTGTTTCATTCCCAATCACATATGTTTGGTCGGGGTCAAACCTGGACATAGCCAAAGAATGGTTAGGTATAGATGCCGTCAGCAGAATAATTCCCGAGACGGCCGCCATCTCCGCCCCTACACCCTATGATAATCGCGTGCTCTACGATCCCGTCCGGATTCAACATGGCGGTGCCTCAGGCAATAAATTGGTCATCCTCGTCCCCGTTCATACCAATCCCACGATGATCCTCGATCATGATAAGGCCTCTTCAATCGAATCTGGCTATATCGTCGCGATCATGGATGTGAACGCGACAGTCGAACCCGCTATTTCTGGGAACACGTTGTTCCGTCAGCATATTTCAATCACCAATGAATACCCTGTTAGCCCGTATGCGGAACGCTTCTTTCTCCAACTCGCAGAACCGCGTCAACGGCTTTCGCAATGGCAGGCATTTATCCATGACTTTCTGGGAATCAAAAAGTATGTGGAAACATTCCCCATGGACGTGGGTGACAAATGGTGGAGTGTCCAAGTTTTCCCGCTACCGGCGGAGGTGTTTAGTCACATTTTGACAATTCCCCTACGCGTCATGGCCGGCGGCCTGATGATCACCGCGGTCCTTTGCTTTTACTTGCTACAACAAGGCCGCCGCCAGAATACCCTGCAGAAAACGTCAATGGCGCTGAAGGAGAAAGAAAGCAGCCTTCGTTCCGCCCAGAAAATCGCCCGCATGGGAAGCTGGCATTACTCTATTGCCGACCGTGAAATCCAACGCTCTCCAAACCTTAATCTTCTGCTCGGTCTTAACGACGAAGACGGCGGCGAAGGATTCGAGAAATTTCTCCAACGCGTTCATCCGGAAGATCAGGACACCCTGGTCAATGCAAGAACCCAGGCGATCGCCAATGGAACCGACGTCGATGTTGATTACAGATATCAGCACCCCGACGGCATGGAATACATTTTCCATGAACTTGCCGAGCCGACCATCGGCACCGGCAACCGTGTCATCGGCCTTACCGGCACGGTCCAAGACATCACCGTGCGGCGGAACGACGAGAAAAAACTGGCTCATATGTCCACACTGCTTCGTGCCGTGTTCCGCGATATCCCGGATTGCATGATCCTGGTAGACCCAGACAGACGCATCCTGCTTGCCAGCGACAGCGTGACGAAGGTTTTCGGGCACGACCCGCAGGAATTAAAGGGAAAATCCACGAACATCTTCTACGCCGATCCGGCTGAATATGAAGCGCAAGGAAAGTTGCGCTACAATCCCAACGTCAAACCGAACTCGGATGGTGCCGCTGCCTATACGGTCGAGTACCAGCACAAGACCGGACGGATATTCCACGGCGACACCATCGGTACGCCTGTCCATGACGAAGACAGCAACGTCGTCGGCTACCTGGCTGTGATCCGCGACATCAGCGACCGTTTGGCCTCTGATCGACGCTTAAGGGAAAACGAGCAACGTTTCCGTTCCATGTTCACCGAGGCCAGTCAGGGTATTTTGGTGCACAAGGATATGAAACCGTCATACGTCAATCAGGCATTTGCCGACATGTTCGGTTTCGCCTCGATAGATGATGTCATGGCACTGGACAGCATTGTGTCCCTGATTGACGAAAAAGACCTTGGAACAGTGGAAAGCTTTTTCAAGAAGCGGTCTTCCGGTGTCGACGCCCCCGAGGAATATGAATTCAGAGGCATCAAACGGGATGGAACAAAAATAGTCGTCCGCAACCGGGCAGTGACCGTCCCTTGGGGCGACGACATCGTCATTTGCGCCAATATGTTCGACATCACCGAAGAAAGCAAAACAAGACAGGCGTTGAAGAATGCCTCCCGGATGGAAGCCGTGGGTCAACTTACCGGCGGGATTGCCCACGATTTCAACAATCTTCTTGGCATAATCATGGGCAATACGGACTTGGTTCGCTCCATGGCAAGCGACATTCCAAATGCCGTTGACCGGCTGGACGCGATCAGAAAAGCGGCAAAACGTGGCCGTGACTTGACCCGGCGACTACTTGCGTTCTCCCGCCAAGAAGCGAAGGAAGGAGAACGTATCAACGTCAACGACGTGATCGTGGAAATGAACGACCTGGTCAGTCGAACTTTGACCAGCGAAGTGGAAATGCGGTTCGTTCTTGCGGACGACCTATGGGCGGTAAAGGTCGACCCCGGCGACCTTGGTGATGTTTTGATCAATCTGTCAGTCAATAGCCGTGACGCCATGCCGAACGGCGGTCAGTTGCTGATCGAAACCGAAAATCGTTCCATCGGATCGGGACAGATCATCAATAAGACAGAGCTTAACCCCGGTGATTACGTCGTTGTCACGATATCCGATACGGGTGAAGGCATGTCCCCCGAAGTACGGGATAAGGTGTTTGAGCCTTTCTTCACGACAAAGGAAACCGGCAAAGGAACGGGATTGGGGTTAAGCATGGTCTACGGGTTCATCCGCAGGTCGGGCGGCGATGTCTCTGTTTATTCCGAACTTGGGCGCGGCACGACCATTCGGCTGTACATTCCGCGCATGGAACTTGATGCCGAGCATGTTGCCGAACCATCTGAAAAAGGTGCGGTAATTGATCATGAGACACAAGCCCCCCTCCCCGCCGCTGAAACTGTTTCGGCGACGGCGAACAACAGGGATACCGCATCTCGTCCGGTTGCTGCGCCAAGAACATTGAAAAAGGATATCTCGGAAGCCCGCATCCTGGTTGTCGATGATGAACCAGATTTGTTGATGGTTACTTCCGACACACTCCGGAAGTTTGGCTACAAAACCATCACGGCGACAACGGCACAGGAAGCGCTTTCCATCCTCGCGAGTTCGATGGGAAGGTCCGTTGACATGGTTCTCACGGATGTCGTCATGCCGGGTGGGACAACCGGGTTCGAACTGGCGCAATTGATCGAAGAAAAACACCCCCGGATTGCGGTTCTTGTTACTTCCGGTTTCACCGGGAAATTAAACGGCCATGGTGCTCGATCCTGCGGCAACCGGACGGTCCTGCACAAACCGTTCGACGAGCATTCATTGGCCGCCGCCGTTACCCAGACTCTGGCCGAGCGGGCCAAAAAGGGAACTCAGGCAGCTTGACCCAAAATCACTGAAATATCGAGATCCGCACGAAAGGAAAGCCTCTCAGGGTGCGGCGGTGTCCAAACGATAACCGAAACCGGTCACCGTTGTAATCGGGCAGGTCGCCCCCATTTTCTTGCGTATCCTGCTGACGAAGGCATCGACCATCCTGTCTGACGGCGGATCCCCGCCCATCGCCAGGGCATCAAGCAATTGTCCGCGGCTTAAAACCCGGTTCGGTGCCCGACACAGGGCTTCCAACAAACGGAATTCTTGTGGTGTCAGATCCGTTGATTCCCCCCCCGTTACCGATAACGCGGCATGCGGCCGTATCGACCGACCAATATCCCGCGTCCAGCATCGCTTTCTTCGCCACGCGCGCATCCACCGGTTGTGTGGCGCCTGTGACCCGCCGAAGAACGTTTCTTACTCGCAGGGTCAGTTCACTGCGTGTGACATTTTTCTGCAGGAAATCCTCGACACCGATTTCCAGGCACGACATGCGGGATGCTTCGTCCTCTCGCGCCGTCAGTATGATCACCGAATAATGCTGTCGCGCTTGAATTTGGCGCAAAATGACAATGCCGTCTTCATCCGGCAAGCCAAGGTCCAAAACAATCAAATCCGGGGTGGTGTGGTCAAGGAACTGCAAGAGCGCCATGCCAGTATCCAAGCAGGTCAGCGTGTAACCTTCGCCTTCAAGGCAATGCCTTAAGAAGTCCTGGATCAAAACTTCATCTTCGACAATGACGATATGTGCGCTCAAGGAAACCTCCGCGATAGCAGGCACATCACATTCGCCGTGGGCAGCCGAAAGATTTTCCGCAAACCGGCTGCCACCGGCTTAGGCTCAATCCTCTCCCCATTATTTGAATTCTGCCGTACGTATCCGGGCCCACCACCCAGCGCAACGGCAGGGCACAAAAGCTAGACAACACTATACCAAACGTCGAGTCAAATTCTCGCACTTGAGTCAAATCCCAGTCAAGGGATGGTCGGCTCAGAATCAATGCACCGTTGCATAACAAAACCCTCGTCGGCCCCGATGGCCGGCGACAATGCCGACACACCCCAGATTGAGAGTTGAACGTGACAAAAGAACTGACCGGAAATGTATTATTGATGAGCACCGATAGCGCCGTACGGGGCGTCCTTTCGGCCGCCATCAAGAACGCATGCAACGCCTTATGCGTCACGGAATGTGCCTCTCTAGAACATGGGTTGCAGGAGCTTTCGCACGAACGCTTTGAATGCGTCGTGCTGGACATCGAACTTCCCAATTTTACCAGCACGGAAGCGGTTACCCCCTTTGTTTCATCCTCTGTTACGCCGCCGCCCGTGATCGTGTACTCGGGCAGCGGCGGCGACCATGCGATACAGGCCGCACTGGATGCAGGTGCACAAAATTTTCTGACGCCCGACACGATCGGCCCAATCGCGCTGGAACGAAAACTGTCCACGGCGATGACCATCAATCGTCTGCATCTCGACCAGCGCCGGACACTAAAAGCGCTGAAACAGGAACGGGAAACCCTCGCCAATGCACAGCGCGTCGCCCACATGGGCAGCTGGGAACACGACCTTGATGCCAATAAAACCACTTGGTCGGAAGGGCTGTATGAGGTTCTCGGCAATCATCCGTCGGATACCGAGCCGTCGCTTCAGGAATTCACCAAACGTATGCCGATCGACAGCCTGGCCCGTTTCGAGCCCGCATTCCAAGCCTTGGAAAAGGACGGCATTCCATTCGACATGGAGCACCGGATCTACCGCGCCGACGGCATGCTTCGAACCGTCGTGCATATCGCCGAATGCGTCCCCAATGACCAGGGGCAAGCAATCGGTCTGCGGGGGATTGTACAGGACATAAGCGAGCGCAAGCAGACGGAACGCGCCATGGAACGGATACAACGCATGGAATGCGTTGGTGAACTATCCGGCGGCATCGCCCACGATTTCAACAACCTTTTGGGGATCATCATCGGCAGCATGGGATTGGCCAATCGCGCCGCCGCCGGCCGGCCGGACATACAGGAACGCATTGAAACGGCGACCAAGGCCGCCCGCCGCGGAAAAGACCTGACCTCGAAGATGCTTCATTTCGCCAGCCAGGGATCGCGTACGGGCGAACCCACGAACATCAATACCGTCATCGCCGATATGATGGACATGCTGCAAAAATCCCTGACCAACGAAATCGATATCCAGTTTTATCCGGCAAACGATATCTGGACGACAAACATCGCCCGCGGTGACCTTGAAGACGCGATCGTCAACCTGGCGATCAATGCCCGCGACGCCATGCCCACGGGCGGGAGCCTGATCATCGAAACCATGAATAAAACCATGGACAGGGATCCGGACAATCATGCCGAGCTTTCCACTTTTTGCGACTACGCCGTCGTATCAATCAGCGACACCGGCAAGGGAATGCCGAAGGATGTCTGCGAGCGGGCATTGGACCCGTTTTTCACGACAAAAGAGGCAGGCAAGGGCACCGGACTTGGGTTGAGCATGGTGTACGGGTTCGCACGACGCTCCGCCGGGGCGCTCCGTATTTATTCCGAAGTCGATTTTGGAACCACCATCCAGTTATATCTCCCGCGATCGACAGCTTGCGAAACCAAAGTTTCATTGGTTCCACAGACCGGTCCCAAGCCTCACCAAACCCATGGAACCATTCTTGTTGTCGAGGATGAACTTGACCTTCTTGAAATCGCCAAATCCATTTTGACTGACTTGGGCTATGACGTCCTGACTGCGAAACATGCGGCCCAGGCGTTGGATGTCATGGCCGAACAGCATGCGATCGACCTGCTATTCACGGACGTGATCATGCCCGGCGGTATCAATGGCATTGAATTGGCCAACGAATTCAAGAAGCGCTACCCGCAATCTTCGATTTTGCTGACATCGGGCTTCACCGGCAAGGCCACCACTGCCGCGATGGACGAGCACCTGGAAAGCAACCTGCTCGCGAAACCGTATGAAGCCGGTGAATTGGCACACCGCGTACATGAAATCATGAACAGCCCAACAGCCTCTGGTGACGCGGATGAACACCAGTCCGGCGCGGCCGGGTCACACCCAGAACGCATGAAACAAAAGACCTCATTCTGATGGAGTACGATGCGATGACTTCCCCCAACGTTACCGATGAAATCAAGCGGGCAAGCGCTTTGGCCGACTTGGATCTCGTCAAACAAACCAAAGACCCGGCACTGACAATCATCGTCAATTTGTTGGCGTCGGTCATGGACGCCCCCGTTGCCTATATCGGTTTGGTTGACGAGTCTTCCATTCGCATCAAATCCGCATCGGGCGTCAGTGCCAAAACCCTGCCGCGCGAACAATCTTTCTGCGGTCATGTCGTTAACACCGGCAGTGTCCTAATCGTTGAAGACGCCCGCGCCGAATTCGGGTTCCGCGACCAGCCGTTGGTAACGGGAAAATCGCAAATCCGCGCCTATGCCGGCGCGCCGTTGACGACATCCCAGAATCTGACCATCGGAACAATCTGCGTTATGGACCGCGAACCCCGTTTGTTCAGCCGGGAACAGATTTCCCAATTGAATATGCTGGCCAATCTGGCGGCGAACCATCTTGCCGGCGGCACGAAGGGTGGCGTTGATTCGACTCAAGAGCTGGTTCGGAAATTCGAAACCGGCGAAATCCTTAAATCGGAACGCCTGGCCGCAATCGGCAATGTTGCCGGCGCCATTTCTCATGATTTCAACAACCTGCTGGGTATTCTGGTCGGCAATTTGAATTTGTTGAAACGCGAAATCAGCAGCGACCCCAAAATCGCCGCGCGCCTGGATGCCTCCGTAATGGCGACAAGACGCGCCAGCGACCTGTCCGAACGGCTCCAATCTTTTGCCCGTCAAAGCCGCACCCCCGGCCAGGTCACGAACATCAATGAATTCATCTCCATGGCGGAAAACGATTTAAGTGCGGAACTCGGCAAGGAAGTAACCTTGCAGTTACGCTTGGGTCAGGGCACCCACCCGGTCGAAATCGACCGCGGGGATTTCAAGACAGCACTTACCGGTATCATTCGGAACGCCAAGGATGCCATGTCGTCCGGTGGTCACGTAGCAATCGAGACCGTTAACCGGTCTTTCGGTGACGGTGCGCAGGATGATCTTCCCGCCGGTGACTATGTGGTGATGTCCGTGATTGACGACGGCATGGGCATCGATATGGAAACCGCACACTCTGCGCTTGATCCTTTGTATTCCACCAAGGCCCAAGGTGCCGGCACCGGCATGGGGCTAAGCGAAGCCTTTGCATTCACCCGGCGGTCCGGCGGCTCCCTGCGGATCATAACCGAACCGGATGGTGGTACCCGGGTGCAGTTCTTCCTGCCCCGCAGCTTGGGCCAGGAACAGCCTCTTGCGCCGAACGAAAATGAGACCATGCGTCCCATAACCGGCACGGAAACCATTCTGATTGTCGATGACGAACCTGAATTACGCGAAATCGCCGCCCAACTTCTGGAAGGGTACGGTTACACCACGGTTTGTGCAGGCGACGGTCCCAGCGCGATCAAAATCCTGGAGAGCAATACGCACATCGACCTGCTGTTTACGGACGTGATCATGCCCGGCGGCATGAACGGGCTGGAGCTGGCCGAAAAAACCCGCCGGATACGGCCCACCCTGCCGATCCTTCTGACCTCCGGTTTTACGGGCAGGCTGATGCAGCAATACCAAGGCGAGCCGCTGTTGGAAACGATGCTGCAAAAACCATACGAAGAATCGGAAATCGCGGAACGTGTCCGCCAGACGATCGATCAGAACGAAACCGCCGCGCCGGCATTACAGATGGTGGCTCCCGGCGTTCAGGCCAACAGCGCCTGAGGACAAGACGAAAAAAGGTACAAGAACAATGACAATATCCCCAGAAATTCTCATCGCGGACGACGAGCCGGCGATCGGCGAGATCATCGTCGAAGTCGCTGCCGGTTGCGGCGTCAGGGCAAAGGCATTTCAAACGGCCGAAGCCTTGCTTGCCGAATATCATCCAGGCACGAGCGCGATTTTCATCGATCTTCATATGCCGGACATGGACGGGATCGAACTCATCGAACGTTTGCAATCCCTGGGCTGCACCTCCGACCTGGTGCTGATCAGCGGGCAGTCAACACAGATGCTCGAGATCACACATAATTTAGGAACCGCTAAGGGGCTGCGCATGGTCAAGATCCTCAGCAAGCCGTTCGAGATCGAACAGCTGGAAACCCTGATCCAGGAGATTTCCTGCTCCCCCACGGTCTATGCCCCGTCGTTGCCCACCCCTTTTTTGAATGACGGTCTGGCCGGAAAAATCTTGAAAGCAGGTTAACGGGCCCGGTGGAAATCCGCGGACAAGACGCGCATAGCGCCCCGACGATACGTATTTGAAAGGATAAAATTATGGCTGACACATCCGACAAGAACATGGGAACCGCCAAGCCTTCTGGCGATCTGGTCCGAGATCAAATGGACCACGCTGCGACGGTGCAGGATTCCGTGGCATTGCGCCTTGAGGCCGAAAATTTCGCGGCCGAAGATCTCGACGGCCTGGTCGAAGGCGTGGGTGGTTCGGGCAATCTCAACCATTTATCCATTCTTGAACAACTGAACGGCGACGATGTTCAATCAGAGGGCGCAGCAACCGATATTTCCGATCTGACGGACGGCGGCGAAATTGGTGGCGATGTTTCAGGCGGACAGGCCGGCAGCGCTTCCCCTGACCTCGACGACACCCTCAACGACGCCGCAGGAAACGGTTCGGACGCACGGGACGGCATTCCCGGTGATTCCCAACGGTCCCAGTCAGACAGCACCGAGTCGACCGTAACCACATCCGTCGCCAGTGCAAGCTCTGGCGCCACGGGTTCTGCCGGTGTCGGCGCCATCGGTGGCACGGGCGGTTTTGGCCCGTCAATCAACATTCCTGCATTCGACGGTGTCGCCGCCACGGATGCACAAGGGCCGGCGATCGACGTCGATGACATCCCCCAGGTCGGTGATGAAGATGAAGACGGTTCCGACGACGAGGAAATCATCGACGGTGAGGATATCGTCGAAGAAGTTGAAGATACGGTCGAAGCCGTTACCGGTGCCGTAGACGACGTCATCACCGAAATATCCGACACGATCGACAACGTCGGCAATACGGTCGAAGAGATTGTCGACGGGGTTGAGAATATTGCCGCTGGTGTCGACGGCCTGGTCGGCGATGTCCTGAATGAACTCGGTGAAGTGATCGACGGCGTTGGTGACGGCACCGCTGAGGTGATCGGCGCTGTCGGTGACGGGCTAAGCGATGTGATCGAAGGCCTTGATGACACGGCCGGCGGTCTTGTGGACGATCTATTCAATGATGACCTGGGCGACACGGTTGACGGTGTATCCAGTGAGGTTAACAACCTGGTCGACAGCATCGGGGGCATCATCGATGACACTGGATCGAACATAGGCGATGCGATTGAAAATATCGGTGCCCCCGTTGAGGATGTGACAAGCGGGATCCGCGACACTCTGAGTGATACCAACGACCTGGTCGACGATGTTGTCGAAACCCTCGGCAACACGACCGAGAGCGTGGTTGATACGGTTGAAGACGTGACCGACACCGCCGGCAATGCGGTCAACAGCGCCACGGACGGACTCGCTGGACTTGTCGATGACATCCTCGGGAACGGCCCGGGCGAACCAGGCGATACGGTTTCCGAAACGGTGGATACCACCGGAGAGAGCATCGAAAACATTGCTGATTCCACCGAGGGCATCGTCAACGATACCACCGATAGTATCGGCAGCATCGTCAACGACCTGATCGATGGCGCAGGTGAAACCATTAACACCGCCTCGGACGGCACCGGCGAGGCCGTGGACAATGTCACGGACAATCTCGGCGATACTCTTGACGATACTGTGAGCACCGTGGGTGGCCCCGCAGGAGGCACCTTGGGCGATGTCGTGAACAATGCCACTGACGTGACCGGTGACACGCTCGAAATCGCAGCCGGCGACTTGGGCGAAACAGCGGCAGAGGTCACCGATGAGCTTGGCGACGCAGCGGAAGCTGCGATCGACGGCATCGGGAACACCGGCGCTAACCTGATCGATGGCGCTGCCGATGTGGCCGACGGCGCCCTGGACGGAATCGGTAATGTTCTAGATGCCGTTACTGACACCGACCTCGACGACTTCGTAGGCTCATATATCGATGACACACCTGTCGGTGAACTTGGGAACGATGTGGCTGAGGCACCGGAGGACACAGCCAACACCGCTTCCGATGTAATCGAAGACATTGCAGACACCGCTGACGGCCTTCTGGGCAATCTGCTCAACGGCGGCAGCGAGACGCCGGAAGGCAGCGAAGACACGGACCTGGTGGTCGACGGGGATGTCGATCTCGCCGGGATCGATGTCGCGGACGTGGACGCCGACGTGCCGCTCGATCCGGTCGAAGCCGTGGTCGGCGATGTCGATCTCGACCTGGATGCCGGGGCCGATCTGCTCAACGGCGGCAATCAGACGCCGGATAATGGTGAAGACACCGATCTGGTGGTCGACGGCGATGTCGATCTCGCCGGGATCGATGTGGCCGATGTCGAGGCCGACGTGCCGCTCGATCCGGTCGCAGCCGGGGTCGGTGATGTAGATCTCGCCCTGGCAGCCGGGGCGGACCTGCTCAACGCCGGCAGCGAGACACCGGAAGGCAGCGAAGACACGGACCTGGTGGTCGACGGCGACGTCGATCTCGCCGGGACCGATGTCGCGGACGTGGACGCCGATGTGCCGCTCGATCCGGTCGAAGCCGTGGTCGGTGATGTCGATCTTGACCTGGATGCCGGGGCGGACCTGCTCAACGCCGGTGGGGCGGACCTGCTCAACGCCGGCAGTGAGACGCCGGATATCGCTTTGGTCAAACGCCGATGGTGTGTCCAACCTGGCGAAAACATTCTGCGCCCTGGCGTTTTTATTGAAGATCGAAAAACGGGCTTGGACGCTTCACGATTCATTGCCCGATAATAAAGATATCCTCGACCTTCATGATTTTTACGATGCCTTTGCCAATTTGGGCATGAAGACCCACGCCTTGGACCTGCGCTTGCGTGACCTTGAACCGCGTCTGGTCCCCTGTTTGTTCATCCCCAAAGGAAAAGATGCAACGCCGCTCGTGGTCTCACGCATACACCTTGTGGAGACCGAGTTCGCCGCCGATATTTACGACCCTGTAACCAATCGGACCTGGCGGATCGGTAAGGATGAAGAATCTGAGATCGCCGCAGGAACCGCTCATTTCCTACTGAAAACCGAAAGCGACAATGAGGCGACATCGTCATTCCAGCGTCAATCGACCGGACATAGCTGGTTCCGCGCTCTGCTGACTCGGTTCGGCAAGGAATTTGCCGCGACATTCGCATTAAGCTTGGCCATTAACGGACTGGCTTTGGCGACGCCGCTGTTCATCATGCTGACCTACGACCGGGTGATCGCCGTGAAAGCGGTCGATATCCTGCCGGTTCTCATCGCCGGAATGGCCGTGGGTGTATTGTTTGAATGGTTATTGCGTTCCTATCGCGGCCGGGTCATTTCCTGGATGGCCGCACGCATCGATTGGGTTGTCGGCACCAGCATTGTCGCCAAATTGTTCGCCCTGCCCCCCGTTTATGTGGAGCGGGCCGCCGTATCCGCACAGATCGCACGGATCAAGACCTTCGAATCGATTCGGGAGTTCTTTGCCGGCTCAACCTTCTTCTCGGTATTGGAGTTACCGTTCGTCATCGTCTCTGTCGCCGCGATTGCGGCAGTGGCCGGATGGTTGGCCCTTGTCCCTCTGGCAATGGCTGTTCCCTTCCTTATTCTGTTCCATGTCATGCGCCAGAAAATCGGCGTTGCCATCCGGGTCGCCGCCAAAATCGGCTCCATGCGCCAGAAATTCCTGATCGCCAGCCTTTCCCGCGTCGAAGACATCGGGTCCAACGGCTTATGCGAAATCTGGCAGCGCAAGCACCGGAACCTGACCGGTCGCGAACAAATCGCGCGGTTCCGTTTGTCATTCCTGGCCAATATCGCAGAAGCGCTGGCTCATGCCCTGCTGGCCATTTCCGCTGCCACTACCCTGACCGCCGGTATTTTCATGGTCTGGGCCGGGTCCGTCACCGCCGGCGGCCTTGTCGCCTCCATGATCCTTGTTTGGCGTGTTCTGGCCCCGCTTTACAGCCTATGCACATCGATCCCCCGCCTTGAACAGATCCGCAACAGCATCCGCCAAGTCAACCAGCTGATGGAAATGGACGGCGAGATCGATACCAATGCCAATCAGGTCCGGTTGGAAAAAGTTCGCGGTGGCATCGAATTCGTCGATGTGGGTTTGCGTTACAGCATGGATTCCGCACCTGTACTTTCAGGGATCAATTGGTCGATCAAACCCGGCTCCACGGTGATCGTCACCGGCGACAGCGGCAGCGGTAAAACGAGCCTGTTGAAATTGATCCAAGGCCTATACACGCCGCAAAGCGGTGCCGTCCGGATTGACGGGTTCGATATTCGCCAGCTTGATCCTTTGGATCTGCGCCGGCAAATCGCCTACGTGCCACAAAATCCCGATTTCTCTCAAGGCAGCATCGCCGACAATCTGCGTGCCGGCCGTCCCGGAGCGTCCGAGTTCGAGCTATGGGAAATTATCGCACAGGTCGGTATCGCGGCTGAGATTGGAGACCTTGAAGACGGCCTGGAAACCGACATGTCGGAAGTCACATCCCTCAAGATGCGGTTCCTTCTGAGTCTTGGCAGAGCTCTTTTGATGCAATCGCAATTGCTGTTGATCGACGAAATGCCGAATTCCCTACTTGCCGGCCCCGGCGGCCAGGTGATCAAGGACCTGATCGACGCGCAAAAGGGTCAAAGAACGGTCGTGATGGTCGTCAACCGCGCCGACTTTATGAGCAAGGCCGATCTTGTTGTCGCCCTGAAACGCGGCATGGAAGCCAAGACAGGAACACCCGAAGCGGTTCGCGCCCGCCTGAACGCCAAGACAGAGCTCGCCGTTTAAGGCAGCGGCGAAACATTCGAAACAGGAGCAGAACGATGGACGAGAAGCTTATCGATACGGAGCAACGAACCCGTTCTCCCGCCAACGAGAACGACACATCAACGGGCGCCCGCAACGACCAATTACGCCTGTTGTCCCAATCAATTCGATTGGAAGAAACCGGCATCCCCCGCATCGCGCGCTATACCACCGGCCTTATCGTCTTCTCCATGGCTGCCTTTATCGGATGGGCGGCTGTCGCGAACATAAACGAACTGGCTCGGGCGCCGGGTGAAGTGACCCCCGTGAAGTACGAGCAGGTCCTGCAACACCTGGAGGGCGGGATCGTTGATGAGATCCTGGTCCGCGAAGGTGAAGTCGTGGAACGCGGACAAGAGGTCGTTCGTTTGCATGCGGCAGACACGGACACAAATCTTGAACGTGCGCGCCAACGGAAACAGTCTTTGGCTTTCCAGATCGAACGTTACAAAGCCTATCTGGATGACCGGGAATTGGATGTATCTGGATTCAACGCCACGGACCGGGCAGAAATTCTCGAACAAACGCGTATCTTCAACGCCATGATGCAATCCCGCGAAAAAGAACGGGCCGTCATGGAAAAGCAACTGGCCCAACAAAAGCAATTGCGTGGATCACTGGTCAACCAGATCGCATCGACACGGAAGAACTTGGAATTATTGGAAGATTTGCACAACCGCCGGAGCAAGCTTCACAAGGACGGTTACGTTTCCGGTGTCAAGGTCATGGAGACAGAGCTTCGCGTCAATTCATTGCGGGGTGAGGAAGCGGTTGCCTTGCGCAAGATTGCCCAGGTCGATGAAGCGATCGCCGAGTTCGAACACCGCATTCAGTCCTTGTCCGCAACCCGCCGGGACGAAGCCTTTTCCAGACTCGAAGCCCTTCAAAACGAGTTGATCCAGAATGATGAGCTTCTAAAACAACTGCAGGAACGCGCGGAACGACTGGTGGTCAGATCACCGGTCAAAGGCATCATCAAATCGGTCAACGTGAATACATTGGGCGGTGTTCTGCAAGCCGGCGAAGCCGTTGCCTCCGTCATCCCGTTCGATGACGACCTGATCGCCGAAGTCCGCATTCCCCCACAATACATCGGGCGGATCAAACCCGGACAGCGCGTTCTGGTTAACGTCAGCGCCTTCGACTTTGCCCGCTTCGGCACCGTGGACGGAACCCTGAATCATATTTCCGCCATGACATTCAAGGACGACCGCGGGGCCCGTTATTACAAAGGGCGCATCACCCTCAGCCGCAACCATTTCGGCGTCGAGCCGACGGATAATCAGATCCTTCCGGGCATGACGGTCACGGCCAATGTCGTCACAGGTGAAAAAACACTTCTTGAATATTTACTCAAACCTATTCATCTGGCCATCGAATCCGCATTGTCTGAATACTAATTTAAAGACAGGATCCAATCTCCCTGGCCTAGGAGAGACGTCACATGACTTTTATGAATGCCGTTTCATCCGCCCAAATGCTGAAGGTATTGCTCGTCACGAACCGACCCGAAGATCTTCATGAAACTTCCGATTGCCTGGTTGGGCTTGGTTTTGATCTTGAGCAGCTGACGTCAACACATGCGGCCTCTGACTACCTTGCGGCCAACGGCGACAAGGTCGGTGCAGTCATCGCCGATTGCGAAACCGCTGTTATGGACGGATTCAATCTGATCGACGTCATTCGCAGTTCCACAGACCTTCGAACCATCTCCGTCATCACCTTGGTTCGTGACGACATGAAGGGACGTATCCCCACCCACAGCACATCCGGAATGTTCTACTCCCTTTCCTTTCCCTTGAACGATACAGGCACCGCATCAATCGTCAAATCTGCCCTTGATGATACGGTTCGCCGGCGACAGCTTTTGGCACAGGTTCGGGGAAGCAGACTGTTGTCACAATCCATGTCCAGTTGTCGGTTTCAGATAAAAACCATCGAAGACGCGGAAGATGCCGCCTGTTTCTTATCGAGCATGTTTCCGGATCCGGAGCGGGCGATGTCCGGCATTATCGAATTACTCGTAAACGCAATCGAGCACGGAAACCTCGAGATCGGTCATCAGGAAAAATCACGGCTGATCAGCGACGGTACTTGGCTCGACGGTCTCCGGGAACGTTATGAAATGCCGCACTTTCGAAACCGCTGGGTCGAGTGCGCAGGGATGAAAAAGGCAGACGGCACCTATCTCGTGGTCACAGACCAGGGGCCTGGATTCGATTCGCGCAGTCCGTATTCTAAAAAAAGCTGAAGTAGTTAGGCCGTGGCACCTGGCACCTAATGTGCGCGGCGCTAAGGAGGTTAGTTCAGATCTTATTCAACATGCGCTTCAAGTATTAGGGCGTGCAAAAAGTAATATCGAAGCGAAGCTCGAGGATGTTGGCTACGATCCGAGCGCAACCGAAACATTGGTTGCTCAGATACAGACGGATCTGGGAGAAATTTCCGACGCTTTGCAAGGGGGCGGGAATGCAAAACCTAATTGACCTCTCAAGCGAAGTGGAGGACTTGATGGAACATCTCGACGATGTCGGGGCCAGTCGGGAGCGTCTCCAAGCATTAAGTAGTCGCGCAATTCAAATTCAAAAAGTCCGCGAAATTGTCGATACAACGAATTCAACGCGCGCGACGATGAAAAGAGCAAAGGTGACTTTACGAGACAGGCCATCCGCTTCAAAAAAATTGATCAATAAGAGCCGGCAGGTGACAGAGAGTTTTAAAGAAGATTGGGAAAAGGCTCTGGGAGACAGAACTCTCGTAACAAACTTCATTGATCCAGCGAGAGAGCACCTTGCTAAAAACGTCACCCAGGCATTGAAAGAGGATTGGAGAAAATTTGTCGATGAGACTTCGCCTCAAATCCCTCAAGATTGGTTGAACTCATTGCCCGATGGTGGAGAACTTGGGCAAGCAAAAAATGATATCGTTGATTGTCTTCAGGATATTCAAGCCTTACGGGCTGATCTTCCAGCGGATGAGACATCAATCGCCACGGTTTCTGACCTCTCTGAGAAAGCACGGACTATTTTTGAGTCGTTGGATGGCATCCCTGAGTCCGTTCGCAGTTTTCTCAGATCGGCGTCGGGGCGGGGAGCTCGCCTTAATGAATTGACCGATGAGGTTCGGGCGTGGTTGAGCGAACACGAAATGATAGATCAAGTCCGAATTCGATTTGGATAAAAGATGAAGTCCCAAGGAATCGACCAAGTTGCCATTGAGATCGCCCTTGGGGCGCTCGAAGAACTCGAGCTTCCTAGTTTGACATGGGGTTTTGTCGACTCCTACGTCAGCGAAGAGCAGTTTATTGATCAAATTTCCAAATCATTTGATCGCTATGACGTAGGGACAGACCCGGAAGATGTCATTGCCGAATTAGAAGAAAGGCATCTCGTTCGCTACTGGCTGTCTGAGGATGAACGTTGTTACCGTTCGAGGTTTGCGGAACTCGTTCGTCTGTTATCAAGGTCTCGTCAATTGTTTGACGGGAGGCCTTGGAGATCATCTCCCACGCTTGTTTCAGATTATCGCCTCGACATTTCTCCTAGGCGTTATCCCAAAAGAGATATTTCTCTAGACGACGGGAAAGCAGAGATTGCTAGTTCTGGTGCGGCTTTTTCTAAAATGCAGGAAGCAATCTGGGCATCGGTACCTGCTGCCGGCGGTATGGCTTCTCTATCCCGTTTTCAAGTAGATGCATTTAAGCGGATATTCCCTGCCCCCCAAGATTGCGGAACGATTATCACGGCCGGTACAGGGAGTGGCAAAACTTTATCTTTTTATCTGCCAGCGCTTCTTAATGTGAGTGAGAGAGTTCGGGCAGGAGAATTTTTTACAAAAGTCCTATCACTTTATCCCAGGAATGAGTTGCTGAAGGATCAACTCACCGAAGTCTACAAGTTGGTGCGATCTGCTAATCCAGGTCTGAAGGCAGCAGGAAAAGGAAATTAAGAAATCTTTGGTTCGCCTCACGCCTTACTGCTGCTGGACAGACGGTGTCTGGGACGGCCTTGGTATTAAGTGGAACGAAATTCAGAGCATTGATGGCCATATCAACCGGCTTGCGGATTATCTCTGTCGTCTAGATCGAGAATTGTCGAGGCATTCATCGTGAAATTCATATACGCAGACTCGCTCGATTTCGTTGATCCAAATTATAACTTTATCGAGGATCGATCGGATCCAAACCGCGAAGTGTACTGGGATGACCAGTTCCCTCATGAATACCTAAAGCAGCCTCCCTATGATGGGATCTTGGTTTCGCGCGGCATCGTTGGTGATCATAAGTTTCGAGGGAAATATACCGACACGCAATCCATGCGATTTCGTCGTGTAGGTGCCAAGAAATTTCTCAGGATCGACAAACCCGAATTCAGTCACCTGCAAGTCTTTGGTGATTGCGGGGCATTCAGCTATGCGAACCTTGATTTACCGCCCTATACGCCGGCCGAGATTGTGGAATTCTATGAGGACGGTGGATTTACACATGGGTGCTCCGTCGACCACATAATTTTTGAACACGACAATAAGCTTCAAGGGATCCGTATCCCGCAAGCGACTGAGAGCAACAGTCTGAAGCGCCTCAGTTCCAAAGGATTGGTCGCGGAGAGCACACTTATTTCTCAAGAAAAAGCGGCATTGGCATCTGTCAGAGATTACGACAAAGGGCAGGCCAGTCTCGAAGATGTTCTCGATGCAGTTCTCACCTACGCCAGGTCTTACTTGATTGATCCAAAGAACGGCGCACCGGTGGGGGAAAAGAAAATCGAGGAATTGTCGGAGGCGTATCGGAAAATGCTCCAGGATCGTCCTTGGCAAGAGTGCGATTGCGAAGTCTGTAAACGAGTCGGAGTGGAAGCTGCAATTTTCCGAGCCAGTACCGGTTTTGTGGATCCTACCCCCGCAACCAATAAAAAATGGGCCCCACAAGGGGCCCTTTTTTGTTGGTAGGTGGTGGGGTCGGTGTATGGACCTGCAGGTTCGGGAGGGAGGCTTACAAGAACGTTACCAAGCCAGGTCCGCAGATTTCTTAGCAAAGGCGACGACCCGGTTGCCCTTCGCGTTATAGGTGACGCGATCGAAGCTGACGTTCTTTGCTTGTGCGATCCCGCGCCCGTTACTGTCGTCGGTCCAACTGGTATCGACAGACATAATGCTGCGCCAATCGTAGATGCCATTTTAAGCGATAGCGCTGACTGGCTCGACTACGACTTGGAAGACGCTATTCAAGATCTCAACGGGGTGCCGATCGCACTTCTTAGTAGCAGGTGGGATGCAGCTAACCATGCCCACCTTGAGTACGGCTGGAAACAAAGGCAATTTTCCACTTTTTTACACTGGCGTGATATTGATGGCGATGGGCAAGTCCTTTATGCAATTCGCGCACTCCAGAGAGTAATTCATGAGGTTTCCGATACATCTTTCATTTTAGATGATGCCGGAAATCGTGAAATTTCGATTCTGCATATCTCGGATCTTCAGTTTGGAGGCTTCGACAGCACTAACCTTTCCGAACGAACTGAAATCAATGCATATAATATTCGCGAACGTTGCGGCGATCGGCCACCTGATTTTGTTGTCGTTACGGGAGATATCACCGAGCGAGCCCTGCCTTCAGAGTTTGAAGCAGCAGGAAACTGGCTAAAATCCTTTATGAGCCAGGTCGGGATTCCAGAAAAGCACCAAGCTGCCCGTCTCTTAACTGTTCCTGGAAACCATGACGTATCCGCCTACCTCGCCGCGGCAGGACGATGCATTTTAGATGGTCAGAAAAAGAGTACTCGGCTAGTTAAGAACGGTGAAGAGACGCCGGCCACCGAGCTCAGCGAGTACGCATTCGCTCCATTCAAATCGTTTCACAAACAACATTGTGATCGTGACTTTTTGCCGTCTCCAGGACTGGAAAACGGATTACCCTGGGTTGAGGACCGCTTTCGTCATATTGGCGTCGTATTTTATGGGATAAACACTGCCCAGCCCGCAGATACCGGCTTTTTGCCAGCCCGCGAGGTTTGTCCAAAAAGTCTGACTGCGATCAGATCCCGAATCAAAGAACGCCAAAACACCAACAACGTTAGACGTGTTACAACGATTGGGCTAGGGCACCATTGCCCGATTGGAAAGGACGGCGATAAGAGCGTTACCAATCCTGACCATTTTACCAGTCATCTATCGACACCCACGAAAACCCACATATTCTTGCATGGTCACTGGCATCAGTATGAAATCGTTAAGGAGACAGCTGGGGGCAGCCATTTTGTAAGGTCTTGCGCGCAGACCATGAATAAGGAAGCTGGAAGCCGCCCAGAAGACACACTAAGAGGCTACAATATCCTTCACCTTGAACGTGATAATGACGGAAATATAAATCGCCTGAGAGGCGTGTCCGTCAACCATCTAGGAAACGAGTTTGTTCCCACGCCAGAAAAGAAATTTGTATGGTCTTCGGCTAAAGGCGGATTTGTCGATGATCCCGAATCCTAGTTAACTGCCTTGAGATAGCTCCAACCCCCTCAAGCTTTAATATTTACCGCCCCCACCTCAGCTTGCCCGACCTTGCAGGAAGTTGATTCCGTTTGCTTTCCATAGGTTGACCCCTGGTTTTTGATTGCTGGGATTTGGCCAAACAAAAACGCCCATAACCATTTGAGGTTAGGGCGTTTTTTTATTGGTTGCGGGGGCAGGATTTGAACCTGCGACCTTCAGGTTATGAGCCAAACATGCCTAGGGTTAATGGGGGTTACCGAGTTATAACAACCTATTCTTTTTGTTATGATTTATGGGGTTTATCGTTTAATCGTTGATACCGTGGATTCCTCATTTTAACGCAAATAGGTAGCCCCATGGTAGCCCCGAATGAAACGATCAACTTCACCAAGGCGCTGTTAGCCGCCCTGCCCTTACCCCCTGTGGGCAAGCGTCACTCATTCAAGGACGCCAGGGTGAAGGGTTTGATTATCCGCGTGACGGCCAACGGCCAGAAGACCTTCCAGCTCTATCAGAAGCATCAGGGGCGGCCTGTCCGGGTCACCCTCGGCACGTTTCCCGACATGACCATCGAGAACGCCCGCAAGGAAGCGACGAAGGCCAAGGGCGCCCTGGCGGGCGGAACCACGTCGACCCCGTGTATCGGCGCGGACGATACGATGCAGAGGACCGACAGCAATCTGCTGCTGCAGCGATTGCCTCTGTTCTGGTGCGGTGCTGACCCGTGATTCTGTGGCCAATTCTCAAGGTCACGGCCGAGATGGTGACGGACCCAACAATCTATTAACTTGGGGCCAGATCTTTTTTTGTTACCCCTCTTGAAGCTCTAGTCACTGGAGCCCCCAAATCAATGGTGCCAACTTCCCTTACACCGCCTGCGGCCATGACTCGAGTCAGCGTGCGGCAAATAACATTTAGGAGCTGTAGAATGGGTACACCAGGCCCCTCTTCCGAAAAAGCGGCAAAGCCCAGTATGAATTGTCCGGTCTGCGCCGTCTCTTTGGTTATGACCGAACGCCAAAACATCGAGATCGACTACTGTCCCGAATGTCGGGGGGTCTGGCTCGATCGCGGCGAACTCGACAAGATCATCGAACGGAGCCTTCAACCACAAAACAAGGTGCCGAACGATGGTGGGCGCGACAATCGGGACGACGATGGATACCGGCGCGGAAAACATGGAGGGGGCCATCACGGCCGAGGCTATGGCCGCAGGTCGTGGCTTAGCGAAATCTTCCATTGATCACAGAAGACTGTTAGAGACGTATGTGAAAAGTCAAAAACAGCTATGCTTGTAATATTGGAGAGGTAATTTTTGGACTGGGAACTCGAATTAGTGCTTGCCAGCAGGACTATCCTTGCGACTGTCCTTGGGGGACTTATCGGATTGGAGCGGCTATGGCATCGGCGCGAAGCCAGTGTGAGGACTTACGCAGCGGTTGCCATGGGTGCGTGCGTATTTGCACTCATCTCGCAACACATACCGGGCGCAGAGCCGTCCCGCATGGCGGCCAACATTGTGGTCGGGATTGGATTTTTGGGCGCTGGCATCATTATGCACAATGGCAACCGTACCCATGGGTTGACCACCGCGGCCACGGTCTGGGCGACCGCGGCGGTCGGTACTGGCGTGGGATTTGGAATGTATGTCCTTAGCGCGTTGGCGGCCGTTATCGTCTTTCTCATTCTGGCGGCTCACCACTTGCCATGGCTAAGCTCAAGATACGATCGTCGCGCTGAAGATAAGGACGAGTGATGAACAAGACTCTATTCGAAATTCGGTTCATGCGGAGTCGTCAGTGCGCTCGAAAACCACTCGTGCGGGCGGTGACCTCGGCTGCGGCACGGACCAGGTCCATGTTGGTTCCAACTGCAAGCGGTAGAGTGGAGTAAAAATGGCTCAAACTGTTCAGCTCGATCTCCCGCTCCTCCTTCCCGAGGTGCCGGACGCGCGTGACGCTTGTGTGCAGCGACTAACCGAGAGCCTGGAAACTCGGGAAGGCGTCGAACGCGCTCATATTCGCGAAACAGAGGATGACCAAGGCACCGAGCTGTGCATTCACTACGACCCCGGCGTACTGCCCCTGGCCCGCATCCGCCAGATCGCCGAAGCGCTTGGAGCCCAAATAACCGCCAAATTCGGCCATGTGGTTTGGCAAGTCGGCGGCATTTCGGATCAGCGTCGCGCGCGGACGGTCAGTGAGCGGGTACGCCGCTTGCCGGGAGTTCTCGAGGCGGAGGCCAACGCCACCGGACCGCTGCGGATCGAGTTCGATCAAACGCAAACCGATGAAAACAAGATCCGCGCTGCTCTTCGGGACATGGGGGTGTCGCAGGAGAACGCGAAGCCCGGCACGCGCGAGACTCCTGACGAGTCCCGCGACCATGACCATGATCATGCTCACGGCGGTATTTTTGGGGCGCAGACCGAATTGATCTTCGTGGCCCTGTGCGGCGTGCTTCTGCTAATTGGCTGGCTGCTGCCGAAGTTTGTGGCAATGCCGCCATGGACACCCCTGTTCGTCCTCGTTCCGGCCTACTTTTTTGGTGGCTATTACGCCCTGCGCGAAGCCGTCGAAAGTGTGCGGAACGGCCGATTTGAGATCGACTTTCTGATGCTTGTGGCGGCGGCGGGCGCGGCGGCGCTCGGCGAATGGGCCGAGGGCGCCCTGCTTCTGTTTTTGTTCAGCCTTGGGCACGCCCTGGAAGGCTACGCCATGGGCCGCGCCAAGCAGGCGATCGAGGCACTCGGCGCCTTGGCGCCGAAGACCGCGACCGTGCGAAGAGATGGCAGCGTCGAAGAGGTGGCCGTCGACGCCCTGCTGGTTGGCGATACCGTGCTGGTGAAGCCGAACGAACGCCTGTCCGCCGACGGGTTCGTCACCAAGGGTGAAAGTAGCGTAAATCAGGCGCCGATCACTGGTGAGAGTGTGCCGGTGGACAAACTGCCCGTCCAGAATGCCGCGAAGGCAGCCGAGAAACCCGATTTGGTGGATGCCACCAGCCGTGTTTTCGCCGGCACCATCAACGGTGGTGGCGCCCTGGAGATTCAGGTCACCCGCACATCGGTAGATTCGACCCTGGCGCGTGTCATCAAGATGGTGAACGAGGCCGAAACCAACCAATCGCCCACACAGCGTCTTACCGATCGGTTCGAACGCATCTTCGTTCCGGCGGTTCTGATTCTCGCCGTCACGCTTTTGTTCGCGGGCTTCGTTGTCGACGAACCCTTCAGCGCCACTTTTTACCGCGCCATGGCGGTTCTGGTGGCGGCGAGCCCCTGTGCGCTCGCCATCGCGACGCCGAGCGCCGTACTTAGCGGGGTCGCACGCGCTGCGCGTGGCGGCGTCCTCGTCAAGGGCGGTGCGCCGCTTGAGAATCTGGGGCGACTGACGGCCATCGCGTTCGACAAGACCGGCACATTGACCGAAGGCAAGCCGAAGCTGGTCGATGTGGTAACTGCCGAGGGCGTCGAGGACAAAGACCTGCTGCGCGTGGCGATCGGGGTCGAGATGCTGAGCGACCATCCTCTCGCAGCCGCCGTTGTCAGGGACGGACGCGAACGCCTTGGCGACGCACCTGTCGCCGAGGCATCTAACCTGCGCAGCATTACCGGCCGTGGTGTCGTGGCCGAAGTCGATGGCGAGACGACATACATCGGTAAGGACGACCTCTTCGCTGAGGTCGATGGGCCGCCAATTCCTGACGACTTGCGCTCCCGGATCGAAACGCTGGAAGCAAACGGTCGCACCACGATGATTGTCCGGCAGGGGACCCGCTATCTCGGCGCCATCGGACTGATGGATACGCCGCGCGAAGCGGCGCCGGCGGTTATCGAGGCGCTGCATAAGATCGGCATCCGCCGGATGATCATGCTCTCAGGCGACAATCAGAGGGTCGCCGACGCGGTGGCGCGGGCGATCGGCCTTGATGAGGCACGCGGCGATCTGATGCCGGATGACAAGGTAGAGACGATCAAGAAACTGCGCGTGGAAGCCAAGGTCGCAATGGTTGGCGACGGCGTCAACGACGCGCCGGCGATGGCGAACGCCACGGTCGGCATTGCCATGGGCGCGGCGGGCTCCGATGTCGCGCTGGAAACCGCCGATGTGGCGCTGATGGCGGATAACCTGAACCATTTGCCCTTCGCCGTGGCGTTGAGCCGGTCGACGAGCTCGATCATTCGACAGAACCTGTGGTTTAGCCTAGGGGTTGTTGCCTTTCTGGTTCCGGCTACTATCCTCGGTCTCGGAATTGGTCCCGCGGTGGCGGTTCACGAGGGATCGACGATCGTCGTTGTTTTCAACGCGCTGCGCTTGCTCGCGTTTCGCTTCACCAAATATGACGGTCGATAGAGAAGCCAATATGGAAGCGTTGGCGTCATCGGCCAGGCAACAAGAAACCACAGCAGGGAGCGCCAAATGAAGTGGCTCGAAGAGACCATCGAATGGATTATCTTCCAGAGCCGCTGGATCTTGGCTCCGCTCTATCTGGGGCTGGTCGCAGTACTCCTCTTACTCGGCTTCAAATTTCTTCAGGAGCTCGTGTCCTACATCCCGACGATCGTCTCATCTTCGGGCAATGACACAATTCTTGCCGTCCTGTCGCTGATCGATCTAATTCTCGTGGGCAATCTCGTTTTGATGGTGATTTTTGCCGGGTACGAAAATTTTGTTTCGAAGATCGAAACGAACGGACACCCCGACCGCCCTTCATGGATGGGGGCCGTTGATATGAGTGGGCTCAAGTTCAGTCTCATAGCGTCAATCGTGGCGATTTCAGCGATTCAATTGCTCAAATCATTTATGCACGTGGAAAACCTAACCGACCGGCAGCTTGCCTGGCAGGCGGGGATACATGGCGTGTTCGTGGTGTCCGGCCTTTTGCTCGCTCTGAGTGATAGATTGAAGCAAAAAGATGGCTAACGGCGCCCAATTGTGGACCCTCCGGTGCGGACGACGCTTCGCGCCCAAAAGAGGCGCCCTAGCCAGATGAGTATGGAAACCATCAAATCACGGCTAGAAAACACATTGACGTCTCCGAAGAGCGCCGGCTTCGCCATGTTCGGAGCGATGCTATTAGCCTTTATCTGGGTCAACTCCTCTTTCAGCAGCTCTTATGAAACGATCCACCATGCTCCGATGTCTTTTACAGTCGGGACATTCAGTATAAGCAAACCAATAATCCTCTGGATCAATGAGGGCTTGATGGTCTTCTTCTTCTTCCTGATTGGCCTAGAGATCAAACGAGAAGTACTTGAGGGGCAGCTTTCTTCAGTAACGCAAATTGCGCTTCCTGCGTTTGGTGCAGCTGGCGGCATGGCGGCGCCAGCGCTGATCTATCTCTTTTTTAATCTCGGAGATCCTGTAGCAGTCAGAGGTTGGGCCGTTCCAGTCGCCACCGATATTGTTCTGGCGTTGGCGCTTCTGGCACTTCTTGGTGAGCGAGTGCCGGTTTCTTTAAAGGTTTTTCTCACAGCTCTGGCGATATTCGACGACCTGGGAACGCTTGTTGTTATCGCGGCCTTCTATACTGAAGGCCTCAGCCTGCCCTCTCTTGCTCTGGCCACCCTCGGTCTTGCCGCCCTCTTCATCCTGAACAGGCTTAGGATCGCGCGCCTAACTCCTTATGCATTGACCGGCGTTTTCGTATGGGTGGCGGTACTGGAATCTGGCGTTCATGCGACGCTCGCGGGGATGTTGATTGCCTTGAGCATTCCAATGAGAGCCTCCGGCAAAGAAGTTCTTAAGCAGCTTGAGCATGATTTGACGCCTTGGGTAGCGCTCGGGGTTGTTCCAGTGTTTGCGTTCTTTAACGCAGGGATCGATTTAGAGGGCGTAACGGTGGAGTCGTTCCTCAGTCCAATCAGTCTTGGTGTAGCGCTCGGGCTGTTCATCGGCAAGCAATTGGGTGTTTTTACCGGTGTAGGCATAGCGGTCGTTTCCGGGATCGCCCGATTGCCCACCGGCGTCACTTGGCCTCAAATCTACGGCGCATCGGTCTTGACTGGTGTGGGTTTTACGATGGGGTTGTTTGTCGCTGGCCTCGCGTTTGTGCAACCTGGTTTAATCCTCAGCACGAACTTCAGTATTATTGTTGGCTCCTCCCTGTCCGCGCTACTCGGCATGATCGTATTGACGAGAAGCTGCCGGCCTAATCCTAAGATAGCAGGATGAAGTAGCGCAGCGCGTTTTGCGAGAAAAACTACATCAACGGCGACAGCGTCGGAGAGGATCTCAAACAACACTCTACACCATACTCGGAGCGATCATAGGCGTCCTGGTTCTGCACCCCTTTACGGCGATTGCGTTTTGGCGTTGACCTGCTGCCTGACAACTGGACCGTTTTGAGTTGGAATTTTCCACTTATGATCCCCGTTGTGGGAAGAGGAGAGTTCCATGAAGAGGTCGAGGGTCACCGATGCGCAGATCGCCTTTGTTCTCAAGCAGGCCGAGGAAGGGACATCGGTTGCCGAGGTTTGTCGCAAGGCGGGGATTGCCGAAGCAACGTTCTATAACTGGCGCAAGAAGTATGCTGGGCTGATGCCGGCGGAGATGAAGCGGCTTAAGCAGCTTGAGGAAGAAAATTCCAAGCTGAAGCGGCTGGTTGTCGACCTGTCGTTGGACAAGGTGATGCTGCGGGACGTCATCAAACAAAATGTATGGTCCGCCCCGCCGTTGCAAGGTTCGACTGTGATGACGTTTCGGTTTATCGAAAGGAGCCGTCAAACCCGAAAGTGCAAATGATCCTGTACGTTATCGCGAGCTGGCTCAATTGCACGCGCAACTCGCCATCCTTTCATGAACGGTTCGAAACTAGGAGATCGAGCATAACAGTGCACCGGCGGCGCAGCGCCTAGTCTAGAGCATCGAGCTTGGATGGAGCTTGATTTCAGGTGGTACCCATATGGTACCCGAACGCATCGCAAAGGCATGAGCCAAGAATCGAGAAGCCCGCCACCCTATTGGGATCGCAGGCTTAATTTGGTTGCGGGGGCCTGCAACCATCTTTATTTACACGCTTCGGCTACACAAGAATAACCAACTCAGGCCTGACCTTCCCTTTGAACCGCCCCGGGATTGCCGGAGGCTCCAACTCTTGAGAGGATGGAGCGATGAAAAATCAAGGAACACTCGGGCGTTATTCACCGCAAGCGCGCTGCGGATAGAGGTGTAGCATGCAGCGCATACGAGTCTATGTCTCAGTGTAAGTCCGAAAAACTCTGGGAACCCCCGGCGGCGGATGAGAACGACAGCGTGACCCGCAGCCCCGGATCGCTCTGAAGGTTCTGCTCATCGGTTTGTCATTCAGGAATGAAGGGACCATGGCAAAGCGCGGATATTGCTGCGGCGAAAGTCCTTATCCACCGACGCGCCATTCAATAGGCGTCAATTTTTAGTATTGACGCCGTGCCCACCTGTCGTGGGGTGATGGCCCTTCTCGTCCATCATCACGACCCCGTCGAATATGGAAAACTTCGCCCTGAGGACTGGGGCAAGTTTCGACTCCGCCATTTCGGCAGCAACGGCGAGTTTCTCCGCTTGGGTAGCAGGCAGTCCGAAATCCACCAAAGCGGCCGCCTCCTTCAGCGCATCGCCGCTGCACAGAACGATCTCCCAAACACCGTGCTTGTTTCGCATCAGTGCGCGCCCCCCACGATCGCCCTGTGCCCAACCGACGACAGCAGCATCCCCAATGATCGTGACGGGCTCGACTGTCAACGGCGCATCCGGTTGATCGAATGTCGAATGCAGCAGGTGCCGGATCGCGCCCGCATCCCCTGCATCGTCGGCTTGAACGGCGCTCGGACAAACAAACACGATCATGCCAAGCAAGAAAAGAAGGCGCAGGGAGATGGTATTCATGTGAGGTGACTCCTTATCGATCCGCATCTCGTAACCGCATTTGGTCATCGTCATTAAGCTCTGCAACGAAAAACATGCGCTTGCCATTATCGACAACTTCCCGTAACACGGACGCGTCCTTGGTTCCCCGTCAACGGAATTCAGTCCGGGGGATCAAAAGGGAACGCAGTAGGGTTTTACCCAGCAGGGGGGCCTGATCTGCGGCTGTACCCGCAACTGTGAGCGGCGAGGCGACGGTCATCTTATGTCACTCGGGCACTGCCCGGGGAAGGCGGACCCAAGCCAACGACCCGTGAGCCAGGAGACCTGCCAAGGAACGCGTCGCCCAGCCGCCGATCGGGATTTGTCGGAGGCGCGGTAGAGACCGTTTGTGGTGACGCCTTGTTGGTGCGGCAGATTGCCGGTCATCGCCACGGGGTGTCTGCGTCGTTCCCTTAGACTTGGGAACCTTCCCCCAACGATACCGGCAGTCCGTTCCGTGCACTTGGTGTGTGCCGGACGGTCCCCTGAACGCGCGAACGAGGTGTCTGAAACCTGTATGGGTTCGGAGCCGAGGGGTTGGTCCGTTCCGGGGTTTCATCAAGGCATCGAGCGCGCGCGTCATGCGGCCCGTCCGGTTGTTCGAGCGAACAACCGGAGGAGGTTCAAATGAATGCTCGTGTTTTAAGGTCCAAATTCCCCGCGCGCTGCACGGTGGAGATCGCCGTGTTTTGTATGATCCTTGCTTCGCCGATAATGGCCAGCGCGGAAGAAACCCAACCCGGCCAGACAGCACGGATCCTTCCTGAAATCGTCGTGTCGGCGACCATGGTCCCAACCCCGTCAGAAGCTGTGGGCAGCGCCGTTACCGTCATCACGGCAAAGGAAATCGAACGCAAACAGGTCCGCGTGCTGTCGGACGTGCTGCGCGAAGTTCCAGGCTTGGCCGTCAGCCGGTCGGGCACCGTCGGCACCCAGACCCAAGTGCGCATCCGCGGCGCCGAGGGGAACCATACGCTGGTGATCATCGACGGGATTGAAGTCAACGACCCCAGCGGCGGATCGGAATTCGATTTCGGCCAGTTGCGCGCCATCGACATCGAACGCGTCGAGGTCCTGCGCGGGCCGCAGTCGGCGCTTTACGGCAGTGACGCCGTGGGCGGGGTCATCAACATCGTCACGAAACGAGGCCAAGGCCCGGCGGAGATCGGCATCAGCGCCGAGGGCGGATCCTTTGCGACAAGCATGGGTTCCGTCAGCCTGCGTGGCGGCACCGAAAAATACCACTATTCCATCGGCGCGAGCGGTTATCGCACAGCCGGCATTTCTATCGCCCCGGAAGAAGACGGCAATACCGAACTGGATGGCAATGAAAACGCCACCATAAATTTCAAGGCCGGTGTCACCCCCCTAGATAACCTGTCCTTCGACCTATTCGGGCGCTACGTGAAGGATTCCACGGAAACGGACAATCAGCCCTCCGTTGCCGGAATCATCAAGACCGTGGATGCCGATAAACAGACGGATACCATCCAGCGCAGCGGCGGGTTGCTCGCGAGATACAAGTTGTTCGACGGTGCCTGGGAACAGGCCCTCGGTGCCGCCGTACACACGGACCGCGCCGATAGCCGCACCAATGGGATCGAGACTTATCATGCAGACGGCGACAAACTGCGATTCCACTACAAAAGCAATCTGTCTTTCGACACACCGGATATCGCCAATGCACAACACGGTCTGACCATTCTGGTGGAACGCGAGGACGAAACCCAGTTCACGAAAAGTAACTTCAGCACATCGGACCGGGACATCACCAACTACGGTTATGTCGGGGAGTACCGCGTTTCCCTGTGGGATCGCCTACACCTGACCGGCGGCATCCGTTACGACGACAACGACATCTTCAACGACAAGCGCACCTACCGGATGACGGCGGCTTACGTCCACCACGAAACCGGGACCCGCCTGCACGGCAGTTACGGCACGGGGGCAAAGAATCCGACCCTGTCGGAGCTGTTCGGCTCCACCGCCACCTACACGGGGAATCCGAACCTACGGCCGGAAACCAGCCGTGGCTGGGATGCCGGTGTCGAACAGGGTTTCCTCGGCGACCGTCTGATTGCCGACCTGACCTATTTCAACAACCGCATCACGGACCTGATCTCGGGCAGCGGCAACACCTCGGTCAACCTGGACGGGATCACAAAAATTCAGGGGGTCGAGTTGTCCGTCGCAGCGAACCTGGGCCATGGCCTGAGCCTGAAAGGCCAATACACCTATACGGACGGGCAGGACGCCAACCGCAAGGAACTGGTCCGGCGGGCGAAGCATATCGCAAGCATGAACCTTGCCTATGCGTTTCTGGACGGCAAGGCAAAGGTCGATCTGGGGGTCGATTTCAACGGCGTCCAACGCGATACGGAGTTCTCGAACTCTTACGGCACGAGCCGATCGATCAGGTTGGACGAGTACTTTTTGGTCAACATCGCCGGCTCCTACGAGATCAAGGACGGGGTGGAACTGTTCGCCCGGGTGGAGAACCTGCTCGACCAGAAATACCAGGAAGTCCTGTTCTACGACGAGCCGGGGATCGCCGCCTATTTCGGCATCCGCACCCGGTTTGGTCTCTAGGTCTCGGGAAAGAACGGCTTATGCATCCCCCATCACAGCCTTTCCCCATACTCTCCAAGGCGTGGGGACTGATGGTCGCGGTGGTCGTTCTTTCCACGGCGCCCACGGGCGCCACCCTGGCGGGGGCACCGGTTGGTGCTCCCGCCCCCATCCCGACCGAGACCGTGAAGGGGAAACCACAGAGGATCGTGTCCATGAACCTGTGCACGGACCAGCTTGTCCTGCTGCTGGCCGAACGGGACCGGATCGCCTCGATCTCCTATCTGGCATTCGATCCGGAGATCTCCCACCATGCGCTCCTGGCACAGGGACTGCACGCCAACCACGGCCAGGCCGAGGAAATCCTACCCCTGCGGCCCGACCTGATTTTGGCCGGCACCTACACCACACGGGCGACGACGACGATCCTACGCCGGTTCGGTCACCGCATCCTGACTCTCGACCCCGCAAGCGGGTTCGCCGACATCCATGACAACATCCGCCGCGTCGGGAAGGCGTTGGGCGAAGCGCCCAAGGCCGAGCGGATCATTTACGATTTCGACCGCCGCTTGGCGGATGTTCGGCGCCGCTCATCTCCTGGCCGCCTTGCTCCGCGCACTATTGTTCTTCAGCCGCGTGGGATGACCACCGGACCCGGATCGCTGGTTGACGGTATCCTACGTGCTGCTGGTCTGCGCAACCTGTCCGCCGATTTGGGGGTTACGGGTATGGGCTTCCTGCCGTTGGAACGGCTTATCGCGGCCCGGCCCGACCTGCTGGTCGTTGCCGCCCGCACGGCCGAGCGACCGTCGCTGACTCATCAAGCATTGCATCATCCTGCCCATGCGGCTCTTGGCGATGCACGGCGTATCGAATTGCCCGCCAGTCTGTGGACTTGCGGCGGGCCTCAGGCGGCGGAGGCCGTTGCCCGCCTGGCCAAGGCAGCCGATACCCGGGACGAAGGAAAACCACGGCCATGAAGCTATCCCGTACCGACCGGTCGTTTGATATCCCCTTTCCCTTCCTGCTCGCGGGTCTGGTGTTGTTGACGTTGGTATTGTTCGCCGCATCGGTCGTCTTCGGGCGCGCCGGGGTTCTGATCCCGAATGCCGGAATACTGATCGGCGCGCCCACAACACCCGAAGCCGTGATCCTGCGCGAACTACGCCTGCCTCGGGCAATTCTGGCGCTTGTCGTCGGTGGCGCGCTGGGCATGGCGGGCGCCGCTCTACAGGGGCTGCTGCGCAATCCGCTCGCCGAACCGGGTCTTGTCGGCGTATCCGGGACCGCGGCGCTAGGTGCCGTCGCCACGTTCTATTCGGGGCTCGCCGCCGTCTACCCCCTCGCCTTGCCGCTCGGCGGCATGGCCGGGGCGGGCTTGGCGGTGGTCTTGCTGTATCTTTTGGCCGGCCGCGACGCGCCGATCCTGACATTGATCCTGGCCGGGGTCGCCATCAACGCCATGTCGGGAGCGCTGACCACTCTGGCGCTCAATCTGTCGCCCAATCCCTACGCGGCGTTCGAAGTCTTTTTCTGGCTGCTCGGCGCGCTCACCGACCGCAGCATGGACCATGTCGACCTGGCTCTACCGTTCATCACCCTGGGCATGGGTTTGCTGGCAACGACCGGACGCGGATTGGACGCGCTGACCCTGGGAGAGGATGTCGCCCGCAGCCTGGGCATCGGCATCGGTGGGTTACAGGCCCGGGTGATCATCGGCACCGCCCTGGCCGTGGGGGCCGCCGTCGCTGTTTCCGGCGTGATCGGGTTCGTCGGTCTGGTCGTGCCGCACCTTTTGCGGCCCGCCGTCGGGCACGCGCCGGGCCGCTTGTTGCCGGCGTCGGCGCTGGGCGGTGGCGCCTTGACCCTGGCCGCCGACATCGCCGTGCGCTTTGCGACGGACGGGCCGGAACTGCAACTGGGCGTTCTGACGGCGATGATCGGCGCGCCGTTCTTCCTGGCCCTGGTTCTGAGAACGCGGAGGGAAGGGCAATGACCATCTTGTCGGCCCATGATCTGGTGGTGACGCGAAACGGGCGCCGCCTGCTCGACGGCATTTCGGCCGACTTCGGCCCCGGCCGCCTGACCGGGCTGATCGGCCCCAACGGGGCAGGCAAAACGACGTTCCTCAAGGCATTGTTGGGACTGATCCCGGTCGACGGCGGCGAGGTCCGGCTGGACGGCCTCCCGCTCACCAATTACCGTCCTTCCGACATCGCCCGCCGCGTCGGTTACCTGGCCCAGGGCGCCCCCTGCCACTGGCCCATGTCCGTGGAACGGATCGTCGCCTTGGGTCTGCTGGCGAACGGTCAGGACCGCAGGGCCGAGGCCGCCGCCGGCAAGCAGGCCATTGCCGATGCCCTCGCCGCTACGGGAACGAACCATCTGCGCCATCGCGCCGTCACAACGTTGTCCGGCGGCGAGCGGACTCTGGTGATGATCGCCCGCTGTCTGGCCGGCGGCGCACCGATGCTGCTGGCGGACGAACCCGTCACCGGATTGGATCCGCGTCATCAACTGGATGTTATGGACATTCTGCGCCGTCGCGTATCGGAAACAGCGGGGACCGTCGCGGTCTTGCACGACCTAACCCTGGCGGCACGCTACTGCAATCATCTGATCTTGATGGCGGACGGGCGCATCTTCGCGCAGGGCACGCCCGACGTTGTGTTGAAGCCCGGGAACCTTGCCGCGGTCTATCGCATCAAGGGCGGGCTGCACTTCGTTGACGGCCGACAGATCGTCGTTTCACATTCACCCGAGGAGAACCGAACGTGACCGGGACCCAGACTGAAGACTTCACAGATGCGGTGGCACTGGTCCATCAACACATGCGAACCGCGACCACGGGCTGGAGTATCGGCTCCTTCGGCGTGATCGCTGAATTCCATCGCGACGCAGACGAGGTGGCGGAAGTTGTTCTCCGAGATACCGGCGGCACGGTCGTCACCGGCAAAGGGGCAATCCGCATCGACCTGAAAGAAGACGCGACGGTCTTTCCCTATGAAACGCCATCACGCAACCGAAACCGCTGGAACCAGGGCGTCAACATCTGCCTGCCCGACGACGAGGCGGGGCACATGGCTGGGCGCGTGGGGCTGACGGAGATCGGACCCGACAACGATGCCGTTCGCAAAGAAGACCGAGGTGCGGTGCTGTTCGACCTGGGTTTGAGACTGCCCCATGTGGATGCCTGCGTGCGGACCCGCGATCCCGACCTTATTAAAACGCTGCGCGCCCATGGCGGTGCGGACATGTTGTCTTTCGAAGGTCCGGCCATGACGGCAGTCATCGCGAAAAGCCCGCACCGGGTATTTTTGTCTCGCCTGGGCCGGGTCGAGGTCTATCAATACATCCCGTCGCAAGCCAATGGACTGCCCACTCCCCATGGCCCGCACACCCATCTGTTGCCGCGTCTGGCGGCGCACCAACGCACTCATGCCGCCAACGTGCCCTTGCCCGAGGGCTGGCTGCCCTGCCTGTCGATGTATCCGGCCAATCCGCTCAGCGACGGCCTGGGCAACACCCGGCCGTTCGATCCGGACGCGCACGATGCGTTCCAGGACATCGTCCTGCGGTTTGCTCATGCCGATTACCTGCACCTAAAGCGCCGAGTGATCGAGGCCGTCGGCCAAGGCCGGATGATCAACATGACGGATATGGACCGCCCGCACCGGGCCCTTGTGCGTGCATGTCTGCGTCAGCTTCGCTACGCGGACTGGCGAGTTTCGACCGAAGAATGCTGAGTTCTTAATCCTGTGGATGGTTGCGGGAAAATTGGCTTCGTTGCCGTGTTCTTTAGGTGTGCATCTCGAATGTCTTTCCATATGCTTTAAACGCCTCGGCATAGGCGGGCACGGCCTCGTTGATCCGAGGGTCATCTTCAGCGTTCTGGATCATGAGCGCCGCCGTGAGTTTCGGGACATCGGCTGTCATCGCTGCGCGACCGTAATAGGGAACAGCGACAGTGCGCGCGTCACCCATTTCGACCGCAAGGGCGTTGACCACTCCGCCCCAGAAATGGAACCCTGTCGCGCCAAGCCTGCCGGTCGAAAGCGCGTGGGAGTTTATGAAGCGTGCCCCATTCAACAGATCGGTGAAAAGTTACTGCTTGTCTAGCCGGCTTTGCATACCCTTGCCGTCCTCGTCGTTTCCGGGATAGCCACCGACCCGATAGGCCTGCTTGACACAATTCACGAATGCCTCATCATCCTAGTCATGGTCAGCCCTGCGTGGAGTTTTGATCCATCCCCGCAGCGCCTTCCACCTTGCCTTACCTTGCAGGAACTTGATTCCATCTGCTTTCCATAGGTTGACCCTTGGATTTCGGCGGCTGGGATCCGGCCAAACAAAAACGCCCATAACCTGTTGAGGTTAGGGCGTTTTTTATTGGTTGCGGGGGCAGGATTTGAACCTGCGACCTTCAGGTTATGAGCCTGACGAGCTACCGGGCTGCTCCACCCCGCGTTATTTCACGTCTCAAAATCTAACCGGGATTGTCTGCCAACTGGGCCCCATGAGGTTTTCAAGGGCCCCGCGAAGCGTAAGCGGAGCGAGA
>JAVJRK010000010.1:0-1085660 GCA_040218445.1 Rhodospirillales bacterium
CGCCACTAAGGGATCCTAGCAAGCTAGGGCCTTCGTTCGACTTGCATGTGTTAGGCCTGCCGCCAGCGTTCGTTCTGAGCCAGGATCAAACTCTCAAGTTGAGCTTGAGAACCCGTCCGTTTCACTTTGTTCACCAGACACCGAAATGCCCAGCAAACCCATGATTCACTGACTTGCATTACTTCAAATGAACTTCTCCGAACCCCTCCGAAAAGAGATCCAGGAAAAGCCCACTCAAGCGAGTAGACAGAGATACACAGAAAAACGAACAGGTCGTCGCCACCTCAATAAAAAGACAGCTCTTCAATCCCTACCCGTACAGCGCAAAACGCCGCCCGCGCATCCCTTCCTATAACTACAATGTCAAACAGCCGTGCGGCCAAAGCCGCGAAACTCGTTTAGGGGCCGAAGCCCCCGCCACGGAGGCAAAGATTAAGGGCGCCGGCTCAACACCGTCGCCCCCCGTGGTGGAGGCGGGGTTATACGCAGGCTGTTGCGCCCTGTCAAACCCCTTTTGTCATTTTCTTGAAACGTGCGGGAATGCCAGGAAAACCAAGGCCTGAAGCCTTAACAGAGGGTAAAAATCCAGGCGCCCGCTCGAATCGCCGGACCAAATAATCAGCAGTTTAGGGAACAATCCGCAAAACAGCCCCCCAGAACCAACCTATATGAGAGACTCCTGTTTGAATTCCTGCGTGATAATCGCCTTTAATAAAACAATATATCAGGACTCTCTCCTATAATGTTGATTCCTATAAAGGAATCATTGTCCAGCGCTTGACAAGCTGCATATCCCCGCACATTGTTACGCGAAAGCGTGGGGGAACATGCTGCGGGCTTGCCGGTTCGCGCATTTCCAGGGAGCTTTGACGAATTCAAGCAGGCGCTGCCGCCTGGGAAAAAACATGACGCGGCGGGGCCTGTACTGGGCAAACGCCGGCTGGCTGACTGGGTAGCAGCCGCCGGCAAGGGAAAGATGGGGAGTCTCACTTTTCATGCGTATGCGGACACTCCTTGCGGCGGGAGCGTTCTTCGGTGTCGTCCTGGGATCGGCAGGACTCGTCTTGAAGACTCCTGAAAATATGGATCGCCTGTTGGGCGGTGATGGTGAACCGACGTTCGCTCTGGCCCCCTTGAGCCTGGGCCACCCGGCGGCGGCGTCTGGCTTGGCGACACATCGCATCGTCCACCCCGGCCTGCGCGAGCCCGGTCAGGGCGGTTTGCGCCCCAATATCTTCCATACGACGGAAACCATCGGCCGCGGCGAAACGCTGGCCGGAGTATTGGCCCGGGCCGGCGTAAAGGGCCCCGATGCCGATGCCGCAATCCGCGCCTTTACCGGCATGTATGATCCCAGGCGCCTACTGCCCGGGCAGAAAATCAAGGTCCGTTTCCGGCCCCCCAAAGGCAGTTCCGACGGCCAGCGCACGGGCGCGCAGCCGGGCCTGTTCCTGGGATTCGGATTCGAGCCCGATTTCCGGCATGAAATCACGGTCATCCGTCATGCCGACGGTCGCTTCACCGCCGCCAAGGAAGCCAAGAAGATCAACCGCTCCCTGGCGCGGGTCGCCGCACAAATTACCAGTTCCCTTTATCTGGCCGGTCAGGCGGAAAACCTGCCGCCCAACGTCCTGGCCGAGCTGATCCGGATTTATTCCTGGGATGTCGATTTCCAGCGCGATATCCGCGAAGGCGACGCCTTCGAGGTCACTTACGAGGAAGTCCGCGACGAAGACGGCCGCCTGGTCCACGCCGGAACGGTTCATTTCGCGGCATTGACGCTGTCGGGCGACCGCCGGCCGCTTTACCGATTCGTGACCGGTGAAGGCGATGTCGACTATTTCGACGACAAGGGACGCGGCGCCCGCAAGGCACTGATGCGCACGCCCATCGACGGGGCACGCCTGTCATCGGGCTTCGGCAAGCGGCGCCATCCGGTCCTGGGATACACCAAGATGCATCGCGGCGTGGACTTCGCCGCATCCTCGGGCACGCCGATCTATGCCGCCGGCGACGGTGTCGTGACCTTTGCCGGGCGCAAGGGCGGATACGGCAATTACATCAACATCCGTCACAACGGCCGCTATCACACCGCCTATGCCCATATGAAAGGCTTTGCCCGCGGTATCGGCCGCGGCAAGCGCGTCCGCCAGGGTCAGGTGATCGGCTATGTCGGCACCACGGGCCGCTCCACCGGCCCGCATCTGCATTACGAAATCCTGGTCGACGGCGGGCAAGTCAATCCGCTGAGCGTGCGCATGCCGTCTGGGCGCAAACTGAAAGGCGAAGAACTGGAACGGTTCCTGGCCGCCAAATCCCAGATGGACTTGCAGTTCGCCCGCCTGCGGGATAACCAGGACGCCAAGAACGATCAAGACCTGGCGGAGGCCCGCTGAGCCGACCTTCGGCGGCCCGCCACGACCCCGGCGGAGCTTCATGTGACCCTTTCTCCCGTTCCTTTGGCCTTTTCCGAAACCGGCACTGGTGCGCCCCTGTTGATCCTGCACGGCCTGTTCGGATCAAAACGGAATTGGGGGGGAATCGCCAAGGCGCTTGCAGGCAGCCGGCGCGTCATCTGCCTGGACCTTCGCAATCACGGCGAAAGTCCGTGGGATGCGACCATGACCTATCCTGCCCTGGCCGCCGACGTCGCCCACTTTATTCAGACCCATGATCTAGGCCCCGTCGATATCATCGGCCATTCCATGGGCGGCAAGGCCGCCATGACCTTGGCCCTTGCCCACCCCGAATTGCTCACGTCCCTGACCGTGGTCGACATCGCCCCAGCACCTTCGCCCGGCACCTTCATTCATTATGTCGAGGCGCTCCGCGCCATGGATCTTGCCCTGGTCACGTCCCGCAAGGACGCGGATGCGCTGCTCGCCCCGACCGAAGGCAACCCGGGCATCCGCGCCTTCCTGCTGCAGAACCTGGAAAGCACCGCGGACGGCTATGCCTGGCGGGTCAACCTGGAGGCCTTGAGCGCCGCCATGGCGGATTTGCTGAATTTCGACACTCCGCCGCAAGGTCAGTCATATGACGGCCCGGCGCTGTTTCTGGCCGGGGGAGCATCCGACTACATCCAACCGCAGCACCACGCTGAGATCGACCGCCTGTTTCCCGCCGCCCGGATCGAGAACCTGCCCGGCGTCGGCCATTGGGCCCATGCGGAAGCGCCCGAATTGTTCCTGCAGCATGTAACCGGGTTCCTCGGCACCTGAGGCTGCCGGGGCCGGAAGGAGAAAGACCATGTATGCCGTGATCTTCGAAGTCACCCCCCACCCGGACCGCGCCGACGATTATTTCAACCTGGCGGCGGAACTGCGGCCCGAATTGGAAAAGATCGACGGGTTCATTTCCATCGAGCGATTTCAGAGCCTTGCCGACCGGGACCGTTATGTATCGCTGTCATTCTGGCGCGACGAGGCCGCGATCAAGGAATGGCGCGAACATCTGGGCCATCAATCGGCGCAAGATGCAGGCAAGGCGGGAATTTTCAAGGACTTCCGGATCAGGGTCGCCAAGGTCGAGCGGGACTATACGCTCGCCGATCGCATCTAAAACAAGCCGTCAGGCCGGGTGCCCGAACAGGCCCGAAGACAGGCTTTCATTGATGGATATCATGGTGCCCAGGCTTGGCTGCGCCGCCGCCAAAGCATCGGCCGTGGCGCGATCCATGTAGCGTGCAAGGGACAGCATATCGTCCCGCATGTCCGCCGGCGCGGGATGACTTGGGTCCGATGCTTCGGCCTGAACGATCGTCCACAACTTCTGATTATAGCCAAGCGCTTGAACCAGAACTGAGCGGTCATGGGGGCGTTCGGCTGCATCCCGCAATGCGGATGCGGCACGGGCAAAGGCCTCGGCCTCGGCCGGGCGCCCGCAAATGACCGAGCGATGGGTCCGGCCGTACGCCTGGGAGGCGACCGCGAATTGAAAGCCCGTCTGCATCATCAGGTCCCCGAGCCCAGAAGATCGGCAACCAGGCTTTCCGTACGCACGGCAAAGCGCAGGCTGGCCGTCGCGAACCGGTCCTGAAGCTGCAAGGCCAGTTGACGGGCGGCTTCATCATTCAAATCAGAACCGGCGATCTTGTCTTCCGCCGTCTTGATCGTGTCGGAAAGGTTCTGGGTAAACTGCCTGCGGGTGGTCAGCGACGCAATATCGGAGCCCACACGCTGTCGCGTGGACCGGACCTGATTGGTCGCCCCGGCCAGATCGTTAAGCGCCGCATCGATATCGGCATCAGATGCAAAACCGTTGTAGTCACCCGTCGCCGTGCCGATCCCCAGGGCCTCGGCGCTGGCAGCACCGCCTTCGACCGTGATCGCGCCCCCCGACAGATCGCCAACCGGCGTTGTCTGGCTGTCGGCCGGATCATCGATCAAGGCGACGCCGCCATAGGACGCATCGCCCGCAAGGCTGTTGATCTGCGTGCGGATGCGGTCGAACTGTTCGGCCGCCGCCTGGCGCTGTTCCGCCGTGCCGCCGCGCACCGCCGTGGCGATGCCGCGCAACTGGCGGGTCAGGTCCTCGACCGCCTTGAGCCCCACATCCGCCGCCCCGGCGGAAGAAATCGCCTGATTGATCCCGGACTTGAGATCGAACAGATCACCGACCCGGTTGGACGCCGCCCGTGCCGCATAGAAATCTTTCGGATCATCAGCCACGCGGTTGACCCGCCGGCCCGACGTCAGGCGATCGGCGACCTGCAGACGCAGGGATTCGTTCCGCTGCAATTGCAGCAGATTGGCCCTGACACCGCGCGTAAGGGTCACGTCACCCATGGTGTTGATCCTTTTCAACAGCCCCGGCGGCAACCGTGCACAAAATCACAGGCCAGCCTGACTGTAGATCAGGATATTATCGTTTCGAAATCGATACAGTGATAGAGATCACAACGAGCAAAAGGCACATCCCGGCCCGCCCGATGGGCGGAACCGGGACGGTGAAAAATCAGGCGGCTTCCGCCTCCACAATCTTGCCATTGATGGTCAGCTTGCCGGCTTCGGAAGAGATCGTCACGGTCGAACCGTCATCGACAGCCCCTTCCAGGATCATGCTGGCGAGCGGATTCTGCAGCTCCTTTTGGATCACCCGTTTCAAGGGCCGGGCGCCATAGACCGGATCGTATCCTTTTTCCGCGAGCCAATTCTGCGCGGCTTCATCCAAATCCAGTTTGATGTGCCGGTCGACCAGCAGTTTACGCAGCCGGCCCAACTGAATATCGACGATCCCGCCCATGTGTTCCGGGAACAGGCGATGGAACAGGATGATTTCGTCCAGGCGGTTGAGGAATTCGGGCCGGAAGGCCTGGCGTACGATGTCCATGACCGGGCCGCGCACTTCGGACGAATCCTGGCCTTCTTCCTGCGTGGCGAGAATTTCGCCCCCCAGGTTCGAAGTCATGATGATCAGGGTATTGCGGAAATCGACCGTACGGCCCTGACCATCGGTCAGGCGCCCGTCGTCCAACACCTGCAGCAGCACGTTGAAGACATCGGGGTGAGCCTTTTCGACCTCGTCGAACAGCACCACCTGATAGGGCCGGCGGCGCACCGCCTCGGTCAAGGCCCCGCCTTCGTCATAGCCGACATAGCCCGGGGGTGCCCCGATCAGCCGCGAAACGGCATGCTTTTCCATGTATTCCGACATGTCGATGCGGGCCATGGCCGTCTCATCATCGAACAAAAACTCAGCCAGCGCCTTGGTCAGTTCCGTCTTGCCCACGCCCGTGGGCCCCAGGAACAGGAACGAACCCATTGGCCGGTTGGCATCCTGCAGACCCGCGCGTGAGCGGCGCACGGCGTTGGCCACGGCGGTCACCGCTTCGGCCTGGCCCATCACCCGGCGGCCCAGGTTCGATTCCATCTGCAGCAGTTTGTCGCGTTCACCCTGCAACATCTTGTCCACGGGAATGCCCGTCCAACGGCTGACCACCTGGGCAATGTGTTCTTCGGTCACGGCTTCCTCGACCACGGCGGAGCCGTCGGCTTCTTCGGCAGCCTTGAGCTTATCTTCCAGCCGGGGAATCAGGTCGTATTGCAGTTCGCCGGCCTTTTCATAGTCGCCGGCGCGCAGGGCCTGCCCCTGTGCCAAATGGGCCTTTTCCAATTCTTCCTTCAGCTTGGTGGTATCCGCCAGGGACGACTTGGACTTCTCCCATTCGCTGGTCATCGCGTTCGAGGTTTCTTCCAGCTTGGACAGTTCAACTTCAAGCTTGCCCAACCGGTCCTTGGACGCCTTGTCCGTTTCCTTCTTCAGGGCCTCGCGCTCGATCTTCAATTGGATGACCCGGCGGTCCAGTTCGTCCAGTTCCTCGGGCTTGGAATCCACGGCCATGCGCACGCGCGAGCCGGCTTCGTCCATCAGGTCGATGGCTTTGTCCGGCAAAAAGCGGTCGGTGATATATCGGTTGGACAGAACCGCCGCCGCGACCAGGGCATTGTCGTGGATTTTCACGCCGTGATGCAGTTCGTACTTTTCCTTGATCCCGCGCAGGATGGAAACCGTGTCCTCGACCGTCGGCTCGCCCACGAACACGGGCTGGAAACGGCGGGCCAGGGCAGCGTCCTTTTCCACATGCTTGCGGTATTCGTCCAGGGTCGTCGCCCCCACGCAGTGCAGTTCCCCCCGCGCCAGGGCTGGTTTCAACAGGTTCGACGCATCCATGGAGCCTTCGGCCTTGCCGGCGCCGACCAGGGTGTGCATCTCGTCGATGAACAGGATGATCTGCCCCGCTGCTGCCGTCGTTTCCGCCAACACGGCCTTCAGGCGTTCCTCGAATTCACCCCGAAACTTGGCCCCGGCGACCAGTGCACCCAGGTCAAGAACCATCAGGCTTTTCTGTTTCAGGGCTTCGGGCACATCGCCGTTGATGATGCGCAGCGCCAAGCCTTCGACGATGGCCGTCTTCCCCACGCCGGGCTCGCCGATCAGGACCGGATTGTTCTTGGTGCGGCGCGACAGCACCTGGATCGTGCGGCGGATTTCCTCGTCGCGCCCGATCACCGGGTCAAGCTTGCCGTCCATGGCCGCCTGGGTCAGGTCGCGGGCGTATTTCTTAAGCGCCTCATAGCCGTCTTCCGCATTGGCGGAATTGGCGGCACGTCCCTTACGGAATTCCTTGATCGCCGTGTTCAGATCCTGCGGCTTGATCCCGGCTTCTTTCAGCACGTCACAGGCCGCCGTGCCTTCGGCCATGGCGATGGCAAGCAGCAGCATTTCGACGGTGACGAAGCTGTCGCCGGCTTTCTCCGCGATCTGTTGCGCCTGATCGAACAGCTTGGCCGTTTCCGACGCCAGGTAGATCTGAACCGTGTCGCTTTCGACCTTGGGCAGGCGTTTCAATTCGCCTTCGGTCAGGCGCAGGGCACGTTGCGCATTGCCGCCCCCGGTTTCGATCAGCGACGACGCAAGGCCTTCCTTGTCGTCGAGCAGAACCTTCAACAGGTGAAGCGGCGTGAACTGCTGATGCGTTTCACGAATGGCGAGCGATTGGGCGCTTTGGATGAAGCCGCGCGCACGCTCGGTAAACTTTTCAAATTCCATCTGTCCCTCACTTTAGCGACAGAGCGGCTAAGTCCCCATAATCGGCGAACCGGCCGCCCCTCTCAAGGGTTAGTATAGACCCGACCGGGCACCATTGCCCGCATCGGTGAAATCCGGAAACAGAGTGCCTGTTTCCTGAATTGAAATAGGGTTATCCGCACATCACCGCAATTACATGAAGAAAAGTTTATTTGAGCCGTTGACAGCCGACGCCCAAGAGCGGACCTTTGCGACCCCATGAGCGCCGAAATCAAACATATCTACCGCTATCCGGTGAAGGGCCTGACGCCCCAGGGACTCGATGCCACGGACCTGGGCGTTGACGACTACCTGCCGGGCGACCGCCGGTTCGCCGTCGCCTTGGGCTCGACCCCCGTTTCCGGCGGCCATCACCTGGAATGGATGCCCAAGCGCAATTTCCTGGCCCTGGTGAAAAACGAAAAGTTGGCGACGCTGGAAACCGAATACGAAGATGCCACCGGCGTGCTGACCATCAAGCGTCAGGGTCGACAGGTTGCGCGCGGCAACATCACCGACCGCATCGGCCGCACCATGATCGAGGATTTCTTCGCCGCTTATATGAAGGACGAAGCCCGCGGGCGCCCGCGCCTGGTCGAAGCCAACGCGGGAGAGCGCCTGACCGATCAGCCCGTTCCGCTGGTTTCGGTCATCAACTTGGCGTCAATCCGCGATTTGGAGCGGGTCGTCAAACAGCCCGTCGACCATCGCCGGTTCCGCGCCAATTTCTATATCGACGGGATCGAGCCCTGGGCCGAATTCGATTGGATCGGAAAACCGGTCGCCCTGGGCAGCGCCGAGGGCATCGTGACGGAACGCATCGACCGATGTGCCGCCGTCAACGTCAACCCGGACACGGCAGAGCGTGACCTGAACATCGTCAAGTTTCTGCAGGCCGGATTCGGCCACATCGATCTGGGTGTGTTCGTGCGCGTCACGAAAGCAGGGCGCGCCGCCGTTGGGGATGCCGTCTTGCCGGCCTGAAGCTCCGCGTATGGTGACGCGGACGCGGTTTAAACGTCGCGCTTCAGGAAATCAGGCAGTCAATCAGCGGCGTCATCCGCAACGGGCTGTTGCCGGGGCTCTGACGACGGCTCGGGCTTAGGCTCAGACTTAGATTCAGACTTGGGCTCGCTCTGCGGTTCGGGCTGAACCTCGGGCTGACTGTCCATCTGCAGCTCGGCCTGGGCCTCGGGCGCCTTCTTGCGCCGGCCACGGGGTGCCCGCGCCGGCTTCGCCTGCGCGTCATCATTGCCGCCCCGGTTGTCGGTCCGATTGTCGGCACCGGCATTATCCCGGCGACCGTTATTCCGGTCGCCGTTATCCTGCGCGTCGCCATCATCGCCGTCTTCGGCTTTCGGCCGATCCGTGCGGATCACTTCGGCGCCGGACTCGTCCTGATCACCGTCGTTGCCGCTGTCCTCGTCGTACTCGCTGCCCGACACATTATCGTCGGGTCCGCCCTCGGCACCGCCGGGCGTTTCGCCACGTTCACGGCCGTTGCCCCGGCGATTGGCGCTATTGCGATCCGCATTGCGCTGCTCGTCCGTATTCAGCAGGCGGAAATAGTGTTCCGCGAACTGAAAATAGCTTTCCGCCATGATGCGGTCGCCGGACGACGATGCGTCGCGGGCAAGCGCCAGATATTTGTCGAGAACCTGCTGAGCCGAGCCGCGGACTTTGACGCCGGGACCGTTGCTTTCGAAGGTTTGATTTCTAACGTTGCCGTGGCGCTTATTGCCGCCGCGGCCGCGCGACCGTCTGTTATTGGAATTCTTGTTCATTTTCCTTGCAACACGTTTGTTAGCGGGCTGCTGGGCACAGTTCCCATCCGGACTGAACCGCTTTTAGGTCCAGCCCCAACCGTCCCGGAGAAAGGCAAACCTCGCCTATCGCCGTTTCGGCTGTTCAAAGAACGATTGCCTCGTCATTCAACGGAGACGCGCGTCACTTTGCTCAGGGAAATCCCGGGGGCCTGTCCAGTGCTGTGACCTGGTTCCGAATTTCTAGTGATTTCCGGTAACGAGGACGCGTCACATTGGACGATCCGCCCAAGCGGCCTCACGGCCACCACCGGCACCCTAGACCGGTTCATCCCCATTTCCAACTTTTTTTTGTCCTTTCATCCACCCGGCTTTCCAAGGCAAAGCGAACGGACGATTCCCGCAAGGTCGGCCCGCGCATCCAACCGTACCAATCCCGCAGGCTCGAATATCGCCGTGACGTCCGCTTCCTGTCCCTGCCCCAGTTCAAGCAGAACAAACCCGCCCGGGGCCAACAGCTCGGCTGCCTGGGGTGCAATGGCCGCATAGGCATCCAGCCCGCGGGCCCCGGCGAAAAGGGCTTGGGGTGGATCAAACTCGCGGACTTCCGGGGGCAAGGCGCTTTTATCCCCGTCAGCGATATAGGGCGGATTGGACAAAATAACATCGAACGGCCCGGTCAGGCCGGCCGCCCAGTCCCCGACCTGAAACAAGGCACGTTGATCGAGGTTCAAACGGCCCGCGTTTTCCGCCGCCACCGCCACCGCATCGGCGCTGAGATCGATGCCCAGGCCGCTTGCCCGGGGAAGTTCCGACAACACGGCCAGCAGCAGACAACCCGTGCCCGTGCCCAGATCAAGAATGCGAAGCGGCGCATCGCCGCGGCCGGATTCGCGAATCCGTGTGACCGCATGTTCGACCAATGTTTCCGTTTCGGGGCGGGGGGTCAGGGTTGCTTCGGTCACACGAAAGGTCAGGGACCAGAATTCCCGTTCACCCAAAATCCGCGATACGGGTTCGCGCACTTCGCGGCGGGCGAACAGGCGGTCGATGACGGTCTTGTCCTGGTCGCCCAGAACGGTTTCCGGATGGGTCAGGATGAACGACGGGGCTTGGCCCAGGCCGTGGGCCGCCAGCACGCGCGCGTCCAGACGTGCCGTCTCGATACCCGCCGCCGCCAGCCGGGCCGCCCCCTGGTCCACGGCATGCCCCAGAGTACCGGCGGCATGACGGCTGGGGGCTTTGGTCACGTGATCTCGGCCAGGCGCGAAGCCTGATCTTCGCTGATCAGGGCGTCCATCAGTTCATCCAGCTCACCGTCCATCACCCGGTCCAGCTTGTGCAGGGTCAGATTGATGCGGTGGTCGGTGACGCGCCCTTGGGGGAAGTTGTAGGTACGGATGCGTTCAGATCGGTCGCCCGACCCGACCTGTCCCTTACGCTGGGCCGCGCGCGCATCATCGCGGATTTGGCGTTCGCGCTCATAAATACGCGCACGCAGCACCTTCATGGCCTTGGCCCGGTTCTTGTGCTGGGATTTTTCATCCTGCTGGCTGACGACGATGCCGGTCGGAATATGGGTGATGCGCACGGCGGAATCGGTCGTATTGACGGATTGCCCGCCCGGCCCCGAAGCCCGGAACACATCGATCCGAAGGTCCTTTTCATCGATCTCGACATCGACTTCCTCGGCTTCGGGCATGACGGCCACGGTCGCCGCCGAGGTATGAATACGCCCGCCCGATTCCGTGACCGGGATGCGCTGCACCCGATGCACACCGGATTCGAACTTCAACCGCGCGAACACGTCCGTGCCGGAAATGGTTGCAACGGCCTCTTTGTAACCGCCGATGCCGGTTTCGTTCACCCCCATGATTTCGAACCGCCAGCCGTGGGTTTCCGCATAACGCTGGTACATGCGGAACAGGTCCGATGCGAACAAGGCCGCTTCGTCCCCGCCGGTGCCGGCGCGGACTTCCAGGATCGCGTTCTTTTCATCGGCCTCATCCTTGGGCAGCAGCATGACCTGCACCTGGCGTTCCAGGTCAGGCAGCGTTTCTTTCAGTTCCCGGAATTCTTCTTCGGCCAATTCGCGCATGTCCGGGTCGGTCGCGGGATCGGCCAGCAGATCAGCCATGCCCTGGGCTTCTGACTGGGCCTTGCGATAGGCGTTGACCGCCTCGACCACCGGGCCCAGGTCCGAATACTCCTTGCCCAGTTTGGCGATCTTCTCGCCGCCGGCGCTGCCGTCGGACATCAGGGCTTCCAATTCCTTGTAGCGGGTCAGTACCCGGTCCAGGCTCTCGTTCAGGCTCACTTAACCGTTCTCCTTGCCGCCGCCGCCCGTGCCGCCATCGGCTCCGGGACCATCCGGCTGAAATAGATGTGCCAACAGACGCTCCGCCGCGTCCAAGTCCAAATTGGCCTCGGCGGCGGCACGGCGCAGGCGTGTCGACGGACCGTGCAACAGACGCGCGACCAGAAGGTGCGTCGCCTTTTCCGCATCGCCGCCGGCTTCCGTCAGGGCTTGGACACGTTGATCCTCGAAATGACGGCGCAGGTCCGTCACCAGCGGCCCGGCGTCGCGTTCGCGCTGTCCATTCAGAAACGCCCGGACCTCGTCATCGACGATCCGGCGGGCAGCCTCTGCCTCGGCCCCGCGCCCAACCAGGCCTTCCATGGCGATGCGTTCCAGATCGCCGAAGTCATAGACATAGGCATCATCCAGGTCATGGACCGCCGGATCGACATCGCCCGGCACGGCCGTATCGACCACCAGAATGGGCCGGCGGCGCCGTGCTTTCAGCGCCTGGGCGACCAGGTCTTTTTCCACGATCCGCCCGCCATCACCCAAGGCCGCGATGATCACATCGGTTTTCGGCACCAGTTCGGCCAGATTGTCGAATGCATCGAAATTACAGCCCAAGACACGCGCCGTGCGCCGTGCGCGCCGTTCACGGGGATGGATCACCGTCAGGTCGGCAAGGCCTTCGCCGATCATGTCTTCGGCCACCATCTCGCCCATGTCGCCGGCACCGATCAACAGCGCCGACACGCCGGGCAAGGCACCGTGCAGGTCCTGCACCACCATGGTCGCGACAGCGGCGATGGAAACCGGCCCTTCGCCGATGCCCGTTTCCGTGCGCACCCGTTTGGCTGCCCCGTATGCCGCCTGCAGCAGCGCATCAAGCACTCCGGCGGGCATGCCCGCATCCTTGGCGATCCGATGGCCGGCCTTGACCTGGCCCAGGACCTGGGGCTCGCCGATCACCAGACTGGCCAACGAGGCCGCGATATTGAACAGATGCAGAACCGCCGCTTCGTCATAGGCAAGGTGGGCCTGGGCCCGTAAATCCGCGAGAGAAACCTGGGTTTGTTTGGCCAGAACGGTCAGGACGATGTCCGCCGCTTTTTCAGGTTCGGGATGAGCCCCGACGATTTCGACCCGGTCGCAGGTCGACAGCAGCACGGCCTCGTCCAGCCCGGCATCGCGCAGCAGCCCCAGGACAGCGGCGACGGCCTCTTCCTCGATGAACATCTGGTCGCGCAGACCAAGCGAGCTTGTCCGATGGTTGACCCCGGCCACGAACGGCCGGGCGGTATACGCGCGGTCTTCGGGCATGGGGTTCCCTCGCTAGAAGTGGAATTTCAGAGTCTCGACAAGTTTGTTGAGCGGCACATCGCTTTGCGTGCCCGTTTCCATATTCCGCAGGGTTGCCACCCCCTTGGCCAATTCGTCCGATCCCAAAATCAAAACCGCCTTGGCATCGGCCTTGTCGGCACGCGCGATGCGCTTTTTCAGGTTGCCGGAATATCCCATGTCGACCGTATGGCCGGACCGGCGCAATTCGTCGGCAGCCTTCATGGCCGGGGCCTGGGCCTCGTCGCCAAGGGGGATGACCACGATCGGACGGTCATCCTGGGGGGCATCGCCGATCATCATGGCCAGCCGTTCCACACCGGCGGCCCAGCCGATCCCGGGCGTCGCACGGCCGCCCATCTGCTCCATCAAGCCGTCATACCGGCCGCCCGCCAGCACGGTGCCTTGGGCGCCCAGCGTTTCGGTCACGAATTCAAAAGCCGTATGGGTATAATAGTCGAGCCCGCGGACAAGCCGCGGCGATACCTGATAGCCGATCCCCAACGCGTCAAGCCCGGCCAGAACCTCGTCGAAGAAAGTGCCGGAAGCTTCATTCAAATGGTCCCTCAGCAAGGGGGCATCGGCCATGATCGCCTGATCGCCCTTGTCCTTGGAATCGAAGATGCGCATAGGATTGCGGTCCATCCGCGTGCGGCTGTCTTCGGAAAGGTCGTTGCGGTATTTCTCAAGATAATCAAGCAGCACCGCGCGATAGGATTTGCGGCTTTCCGGGTCGCCCAGGGTGTTGAGTTCCAGATGCACATCCTTGGCCACGCCCAGTTCGTCCAGCAGATGGGCGGCCAGCGCAATGACCTCGATATCCGCCTGAGCCCCCGGCACGCCCAGAATTTCCACATCAATCTGATGGAACTGGCGCAGACGGCCCTTTTGCGGGCGTTCGTGCCGGAACACGGGGCCCCGTGCGAAATACTTCAGGGGGGCTTCCTGGGCCAGGCCGTTCGACATGAAGGCCCGCGCGATGCCGGCCGTGAATTCGGGACGCAGGGTGATGGAATCACCGCCCCGGTCGTCGAAGGTGTACATCTCCTTGGTCACCACATCGGATGTTTCGCCCAAGGTGCGCGAAAATACTTCGGTGAATTCAAAGATCGGCGGCGTCATCTCCCGGAAACCGTGGCGGGCCGCCAACCGGGCCGCCAGATCGCAGATATGCCGGTGAAGCCGAAAATCGTCAGGAAGGATGTCGTGGGTCCCGCGAACGGGTTGCAGGTCTACCATCGTTGCCGGGTCCGCTATTCCGCCGCGCCGGTGCCGGATACAGGCGTGTCGGCCTTGCGCGGATATTTACGCGCAACATAGTCATCGACGATTTTTTTGAAGTCTTCGGAAATATGCGCACCGCGCAGGGTCGCGACCTTTTCGCCATCGACGAACACGGGCGCCGTGGGCGCCTCGCCGGTGCCGGGCAGCGAAATGCCGATATCCGCGTGCTTGCTTTCGCCCGGGCCGTTGACGATGCAGCCCATGACGGCAAGCGACAGATTTTCGACCCCGTCATAGCTTTCCCGCCAGGTCGGCATCATGCCGCGCACATACCCCTGCACGGTGTCGGCCAGTTCCTGGAAAAAGGTCGAGGTCGTGCGCCCGCATCCGGGGCAGGCGGTGACCAGCGGCGTAAAGGCACGCAGCCCCATGGTCTGCAGCATTTCCTGGGCGACGATGACCTCTTTCGTGCGGTCGCCGCCGGGCTCCGGCGTCAGCGACACGCGGATGGTATCGCCGATGCCTTCCTGCATAAGGATCGCCATGGCGGCGGTCGAAGCGACGATGCCTTTCGACCCCATGCCGGCTTCGGTCAGGCCCAGGTGCAAAGCCCAATCGCCGCGCCGCGCCAGTTCCCGGTAGACCTTGATCAGGCTTTGAACTTCGGAGACCTTGCAACTCAACACGATGCGATCGCGGCCCAGACCCAGTTCCTCGGCCCGCACGGCATTGGAAATGGCCGACTGGACCAGGGCTTCCTGGGTCACTTCCTCGGCCGTCATGGGGTTCGCCGACTTGGCGTTTTCATCCATCAGGCGGACCACCAAATCCTGATCCAACGATCCCCAGTTGACACCGATGCGCACGGGCTTGCCGTACTCGATGGCCTTTTCAACCATCTTGGAAAACTGGGTGTCGCGCTTTTCCTTGAAGCCCACGTTTCCGGGATTGATGCGGTACTTGTCCAATGCCTCGGCGCAGGCCGGATGATTTTCCAGAAGCTTGTGCCCGATGTAATGAAAATCGCCGACGATGGGCGTATCGACACCGCGCGCCAGCAGCTTTTCCTTGATATGCGGGACGGCGGCGGCAGCGCGTTCCGTATCGACGGTGACGCGCACGATTTCCGAGCCGGCCTGGGCCAGGGCGTGAATTTGTTCGACAGTCCCGTCCACGTCGGCGGTATCCGTATTGGTCATGGATTGCACGACCACAGGGTTCAGGCCGCCCATGGCGACCTTGCCGATGGTGACGGGTACGCTCACCCGGCGGGCCGCGGGTCCGAACGCGACCGTCGGGGCAGAGGGAAGCGGGGCTTCCTGGGACATGGATACGGATCCTTTAAAGGCTCAACGGCATTCCAAATGGGTCCGGGCGGGGCGGCGCACAAGGTCGGATCGCACCCGTTCGGCCCGTGGAGCATGTTTTGCCCGACCCCCGGCCCGGGGTCAACGGTCGAGAAACCCGGGCCGTACGGCCCAGCGTCGAATTAACGGAATACGGCCGTCCCGGCCTTGAGGCGATCCGGGTCCAGCAGGACGTTGCGCACGACCTCGCCGCTGGCGCCCACGGGCGGCACACCGGTACCATCAACCGCAATGGTCAGCCCCCCAGCGTTGCCGGTTTTCAGTTTAAGGTCAGGGCGGTCCGGCACCGCATAGGTCTCGCCGGAACGCAGCAATTTACCCCAAATCCAGGCGTCCGTTCCCATTTCGCGGACCTCGACCCAGCTGTCGCTGATCGCCGTCAGCACGATACGTGCATCGGTAGCCTTGGCCGGCGTACTGGCGACTTCCGTGGTGGCGGGCGGTGCCGCTGCCGCTTCATCGGTCGACACGGTCGGTTGCGCATCTTCCTGGCCGCTGGCGGTTTCCACAGTCGCAGGTTCCATGGATGTAGGCGCCGCCGCGTCCGGAGCCGGCAATTGCGCCGTTTCGACCGGCTGAGCGATCGATGCCGGCGGACGCACGGTTTCTGGCTGGGTTTCCACTGTTTCTTGATTCGTGGCCGGGGTAATCGGTTCCGGGGCCGGTGCGGCATCGGCCGTTTCCGTGACGGGTGTCGCAGGTTCAGCGTTTTCAGCCGCGCCGACAGAGGCATTGCCCGCGGCCGCACTTTCGTTGGTTATGGCATCGGATGTGGTCTCTGCCGCCGTTGCCGACGAGGTCTCAGAAACATTCGCCGGAACGCTTGAATCTTCTGGCCCTGCCGTGTCCGCCGTCATGGTCGATTGCGTTTCGGCGCCGCTCGATTCGCTGGAAGGCATTGCCGAAGTTTCAGCCGTTACCTGCGCCGGCTCCCGGGTCATCGGCGCCGTCATCGCGTTTTCGGGCGTGGTATTTTCCGGCGCCGTATCGGAATTGGACATGGACTCACGGGACATGGGCTTGTCCGCCGCGACGGCCTGGCTGCGATCCGGTAGGTCTTCCCGGGCACTGCCCGGCATCAAGGCCATCAGGCGCGCCGGCACCGGCTCGATCCATTGTTTGAAGAAATCGTTGTCGACGGTGGAGCTGTACCATCCGCCATAGGCGATCACACCGATCACCACACCCAGGAACACAACTGCCCCCCGGGGAATGCCCGTTTCGGACATCGGCGACGGAAAGATCAGATCAGCCTTGGGCGGGCGGCCCGGCTGCAGGGTTTGTTCTTCCTTGAACCGGCGCACGACTTCTTCCGCGTCCAATCCCAGGTAATCCGCATAGGCGCGGATGAACCCGACCGCATAGGTCGTGCCCGGAAGCTGGTCGAAATCTCCGTCTTCGATGGCTTGAAGATGGCGGCGACGGATACGAAGGACATCGGAGATGACCTCCAGTTCCTCGCCACAGCGCAGGCGGGATGCTCTGAGCAATCCTCCGACGCCCGTACGGCGGTCTGTGGCGGTGCCCCCCGGCTCCGCCCGTGAAATGGGTTCGTGGTTCACGCCAACATCACCCCTTTTCCCCAAACGTCCGCCCCCCGAATCCGTTTTGCCGCGTTCCCTGAGAACAGGGCCTCGCGGCCATCAGATCAAAGCGCCACATCCCCCCGGATAAGGCTGCCAAGATCGAATTTCAGGACGAATCGTTTCGTCTTTTCCGCAGGTTTCATAATCCCACGAAAAGTCATGTAGATTCAAGAAGAAAACCGGTTCCGTTAAACCAAGACTCCATGATCCGCCGCAAAAGCCCTTAATTTCTCCCGCAAGGAGTGGTCGGCCGATTGCTGCAGCCCCTGAAGGTAGTTTTCCAGGGCTCCGGCATCCAGCGACCGCACCATCGCCTTGACCGGCCCGATCGACGGCGCCGACATGGAAAGATTTCGGAAACCTAGGCCGATCAAGGTCATCGCGGCCAGCGGCTCGCCTGCCATTTCACCGCATAGGCTGAATTCCGTATCCGTATCGCGGCATTGGCGCGCGACTTCGCCCAGAAAATTGAGCGCGGCCGGTGACAGGTCATCATATCGCGCCGCGACCTGGGGGTTGCCCCGATCGGCGGCGAACAGGAACTGCAGCATGTCGTTGGAGCCGACGGAAATGAAATCAACCCGCTTCATCAGCGCCGGCATCTGAAAGATCAAGCCGGGCACTTCGAGCATCACGCCGGCGCGGACGTCCGCCGGCACCGCGGTTCCACGTTTATTGGCGCGCGCCAGTTCCGCATCCAAAAGCTTCTTTGCCGCATCGAATTCAGCCACTTCCGTGACCATCGGAAACATCACCCGCAGCGTCCGTCCCGCCGCCGCGCGGATCAACGAACGCAACTGGTCACGCATCAATGCCGGCCGATCCAAGGACACCCGAATCGCCCGCCATCCCATGGCCGGGTTTTCCTCGTCACCTTCGACTTCCCAATAGGGCAAAACCTTGTCCCCGCCCGCATCCAATGTGCGGAATGTCACGGGCCTGTCGCCTGCATTTTCGAACACGGTCGCGTAGATTTCCTGTTGCCGTTCAACCGTGGGCGCGGCGGCTTCAACCATGAAGGGGATTTCCGTGCGGAACAACCCGATGCCGGCGGCCCCTGTCTGGTCCAGATGCATCAGATCGACACGCAACCCGGCGTTGAGCAACAGATTGACCGCCACCCCGTCCTTGGTGACCGAGGGCATATCCTTCAGTTCGGCATATTGCGCGCGCTGTTCGGCACGCCCCCGCATGCTGTCCTCGAAGGTGATGCGAATGTCCTCGCCGGGGCGCAGGAAGACCTGACCATGGTCGCCGTCGATAATCAGGGGATCACCGTCTTCAACCCGGTCGAGGATATTTTCCATGCGCCCGACAACGGGCAGATCCAATGCCCGTGCGACAATGGCGACATGGGCGTTGGGCGAACCTTCGGCCAGGACAAGGCCGCGCAGGCGATCCGTGTCGTAATCCAAAAGCTGCGCCGGTCCCATGTTGCGCGCGATCAAAATCGCGTTTTCCGGCATTTCGCGCGGTCCCGGCTCCGTCCCCAACAGATGCTGGGTCAATCGGTACCCCAAGTCGTCCAGGTCGTGGGCGCGTTCGCGCAGATAAGGGTCGTCAATCCCGGCCATGCGGGCGCGCAAATCATTCTGCACGCGCTGGACGGCGGCTTCGGCGGACAAGCCGGAAGCGATGGCATCCTCGATCCGTGCCAGCCATCCCGCGTCCTGCGCGATCAGGCGGTACGTTTCCAGAATGTCGCGATGCTCGCCGCCCTTGGCCACATGGTCCGACGCCAGCATGTCGTCAAGCGCGCCATGCATGGCCTTGAACGCCTGGTGCAGGCGGTCGCGCTCCGCCGCCGGATCATCGGCAACGATGGTTTCGATATACAGGTGCGGGCGGTGAAGAACCGCCGTGCCGATCCCGATCCCGCCGTTCAGTTTCAGCCCTTCGATGCGCAGCGCTTTCAACGCAATGCCATCGACCGGCAGCAATTCGTCGGCCGAAACCAAGTCCCCCCCGGCGACCAGTTCGGCCAGAACCATGGCCACGGTCTGAAGGGTTTCGACCTCTTCATCCTCGTACGCGCGCCGCGTCCGGTTCTGGACGGCGACGACCCCCGTGACCCGGCCGCCGCGCATGATCGGCACGCCCATCAGAGAATGAAACAGCTCTTCACCCGTTTCCGGCCGGTAGGCGAAACTGGGATGGGATTGGGCGTCTTCCAATGCGAACGGCAATGCATGGGCGCCGATTTCACCGACCAGGCCCTCGCCGATGCGCAGGCGGGTCTTGTGCACGGCATCCTTGCGCAGGCCTTGGGTCGCGAACAGTTCCAGCACGTCCCCGGCCCGCCGCAAATAAATCGAGCAAACTTCCGCGACCATTTCCAGGGCGATGATCTGAACGATCTGATCCAGGCGCTCCTGCGCCGTGCCCGCGCCGGCCATGACGGCGCGCACCTTCCCCAGCATGCGCCGGGGAACGGGCGAAATCGCGGGCCGCCGCGACGCGCCGCGTTCACCGCCCGAAAGCGGTTTGCTGCGCACCGGATTGGCGGCCGGGTCTTTCGGGTTGGACGTATCGTTCACTTGAAATTAGACCCCCTGCCCTTTCTGCATGCGCGGCTCGGTCCGGGGCGGCTCCTCCCGGACCTGAGCTATCATATAGGAACAAATTATCGCATGGGCGACCGCAGTGCCGCCGGAAATTCAGTTTCGGGACCGATAAAGGGTCCCTTAAGACCTTGCCGCGTCGAACTTTTTAAGCAGCGTCCAAGCCATATGCCGTATGCAGGGCGCGCACCGCCAATTCGGTATATTCCTCGGCGACCAGGACACTGACCTTGATCTCGGATGTCGAAATCACCTGAATGTTGATCCCCTTTTCCGCCAAGGTCTGGAACATGGTCTGCGCCACGCCCGCATGCGACCGCATGCCGACGCCGATGATCGAAATCTTGACCACGCCATCCTTGGCGATCAGGTCTTCGTAGCCGATTTCATCTTTCTTCGACTGAATGATCGATTTGGTGCGCTCCAGGTCGGCCTTGGTCACGGTGAAGGTCATGTCCGTGGCCTTGTCGTCGGCCGATACGTTCTGCACGATCATGTCGACGTTGACGCTGGCTTCCGCCAAGGGGCCAAAAATGCTGGCGGCCACACCCGGGCGGTCGGCGACGCGAACCAGGGTGATCTTGGCTTCATCCCGGGAATAGGCGATTCCGCTGACGATTTGCTTTTCCACGATTTCTTCCTCGTTCACGACCAGGGTACCGCGATCGGCGGAGAAGGTCGAACGGACCTCCGTGCGGACCCCATGGTTCATGGCCATTTCCACGGCGCGGGTCTGCAGGACCTTCGCACCCTGGGACGCCATCTCCAGCATTTCTTCGTAAGTGATCTTGTTCAGCTTGCGGGCCTTGGTGACGATCCGGGGATCGCAGGTATAGACCCCGTCCACATCCGTATAGATGTCGCAGCGATGGGCCTTCAGCGCGGCCGCCAGGGCCACCGCCGAGGTGTCCGAGCCCCCCCGCCCCAGCGTCGTGATGCGACCGTCGGGCGCCAGGCCCTGGAACCCGGGCACGACCACGACCTCGCCCTTTTCCAGACGTTCGGAAATCTTGTCCGTGTCGATCCCGGTGATCCGCGCCTTGGCATGGACGTTGTCCGTATGGATCGGAATCTGCCAGCCCAGCCAGGACCGCGCCGGAATGCCGATATCCTGCAAGGCAAGCGCCAAAAGGCCCGAGGTTACCTGTTCGCCCGATGCCACCACGGCGTCATATTCGCGGGCGTCGAACAGGTTCGAAATTTCGCCCACGTATTCGACCAATTGGTTGGTCACCCCGGCCATGGCCGATACGACGACGGCAACGCTGTTGCCCGCATCGACCTCGGTCTTGACGCGTTGCGCCACACCTTTGATGCGGTCGACGTCGCCGACGGAGGTCCCGCCGAATTTTTGCACGATCAACGCCATGGAACCGGATGCTACCCCCGACCCTTGAAACCTGCCCGAAAAACGGAATATTCCGCCGGAATTACTTGCCCTTGTCTGCCGGGCGGCGCCTTCTTACTCTTAATCCGCGCTGCGGGCAAGGTGCCCGCCGCACCAAGAGCATAAAGGCCAGCTGAAATGTCCCAGACCACCGCCGCCCCCAAGCCCTCATCGACCGCGGTCCCAACGACCGCCGACGACGGCGAGGTCGCCCGCTTTCAGGCGATTGCCGATGAATGGTGGGATGCCGGCGGCAAGTTCCGGCCGCTGCATCGCATCAACCCGGTGCGCATCGCCTATATCCGGGACCATGTGGCCGCCCATTTCGGCCTGTCCACGGACAGGGATCAGCCGTTAAAGGGGCTTCGGCTGCTGGATATCGGCTGCGGCGGCGGCCTGCTGTCCGAACCGATGGCGCGTTTGGGCGCCGCCGTGACCGGGATCGATGCCGGTGAAAAGAACGTGGCCGTGGCGCGCCTGCACGCCGAGCAAGTGGGCCTGGATATCGATTATCGCCACGTTCTGCCCGAAGACCTGGCCGGTCTGGGCGAAAGCTATGACGTGGTTCTGAACATGGAAGTGGTCGAACATGTCGCCGACCTGGATGTGTTTCTTGCGGCGTCCGCCGGATTGATCCGGCCGGGCGGCTGCACCGTGGTGACGACCCTGAACCGCACGCTGAAATCCCTGGCCCTGGCCAAGGTGGGGGCTGAATACATCCTGCGCTGGCTGCCCGTCGGCACCCATGATTGGCGCAAGTTCGTGCGTCCGTCGGAACTGACGCGTACCCTTTCCGCCCATGGGGTCGAAGTGACCCAGCTGGAAGGCATGGTGTTCAATCCGCTAAGCGATACCTGGCGTCTGGATGCCCGCGATTTGGGCGTTAACTATCTGGCATTCGGCATCAAGGTCTGATCTGTCCGCCCGGCGTCCGGACCGAAACACAACTGTCATAAACCCTCCCTATGATGCGCCGCACAATGTGATCCACCGACGTTATCTGCGGGGCAAACATGTCGGAACTGGCGGCTGTCAAAAGTCTGCGATATCGCTACGTCCTGGGGCTGGCCGCCATTGCGCTGCTGGTCACGGCGTCGTTCATTACCATGCATGTCATCATCGACAAGCAAAGCGATTACGCGCACCTGATCTTCGTCGCCGGCGGCCAGAACAGCCAGGCCAATCGCATCGCCCATTTCGCCGGGCAAATGGTGATCGCACAGGACGAATACGAATACGAGACCTCGCGCGCCCAATTGGGCCGCGCCGTCAACGCCATGCAGCGTGCGCATCTTCTGCTGCTGACCGGCGACGAAGACGCGGGCATCCCCCAGGTCATGACCGAGGACCTGTCGGTCATCTATTTCGACAACACGGTCGGACTGGACATAGCGGTCAACCGGTTTCTGGGACATGCGCGCGACATCTACACCCATCGCTACGGTGAACTCAGGATCAACACACCATCCTATGTCTACCTCATCAACTATGGCCCGCACGTTTTGGAGCCCATGCTGAATTCGGCGGTCGAGGGATATGAGCGATTTTCCCGGCATGCCATTTCCCGCATCAAACGGTTCGAGACGGGGTTATGGCTCTGCGCCCTGATGGCCTTACTGCTTGAGGCCGCATTCATCTACCGGCCTTTGGAAACGAAGGTGCGTTCGACCGTCAACGAATTGAAGGCCAAAAACGAGGAATTGCGCCACAGACTTAAGGACATCGCCCTGGCCCAGGACGATATGGAGCGCCAGAAAAACCGCGCGGAAAAAGCCAACCGCGCAAAGACCGAGTTCCTGTCGAACATGAGCCACGAATTGCGCACCCCGTTGAACGCCATCATCGGGTTTTCCAGTTCATTGAAATCCGGGGTTTACGGCCCGCTCGCCAATCAAAAACAAGAAAGTTGCCTGCAAGATATCAATGTCTCCGGCAGTCACCTTCTGTCCCTGATCAACGACATTCTGGATATATCCGCGGCGGAGGCCCAACGCCTGTCCCTAAGCGAAGAAGAGGTCAACCTCGCCCTGATGATCACCGAAACCCTGCGCATGGTCGACCGCGACATCGCCAGCAAGGGCATTCACCTGAATACCGACTTGGCGGCAAACCTGCCCTGGCTTTTTGCTGACGACCGGCGCCTGAAACAGATCCTGCTGAACCTGCTGTCCAATGCGGTCAAATTCACATCCGCGGGCGGACGCGTCACGGTAGAAGCCCGTCAAATGAGTGACGGGGGATTGCGTTTATCCATTTCCGACACGGGGATCGGCATGGACAAAAACGAGTTGGAAATCGCATTGTCACGGTTCGGCCAGGTCGGCCATCACATGACCCGGGATCACCAGGGCACGGGGCTGGGACTTCCCCTGACCATCGAACTGGCAAAATGCCACGGCGCCGCCGTAGATGTGATCAGTGCCAAGGGCGTGGGGACCCGCGTGGTTCTGGATTTCCCCCCATCGCGCGTGATTTGCGCGGCGCCGGCGCGGCAGCAAATAAAACAGCGCCTGACCGCTGTTTAACCCCGAAGCTTCTGAGCCGCCCCGATATCCGCTATCATCTTTCCCGGCACTCTTTGGTCGCGTCCGTTCGGACGTGATGCATCAAGGAACATAAAAACCAACCCGTTCCCCGTCGGCCCGGCCACGGCGGCGTAAACATGGGAACGGCCACGGGAGGACTGACCACATGAATTTGGGATATATCGGGCTTGGCATGATGGGCGGCGCGTTGGCACGGCGCCTGATGGGCGAACACAAACTGCGTGTGTTCGACCTCAACCGCGAAGCCGTCGACCGTTTTGCCGCCGACGGCGCCCAGCCGGTCCAGGATCCGGCCTCGCTGGCCCGCGAATGCGACATCATCCTGACCTGCCTGCCGACGTCGGCCAACGTCCGCCAGGCGGTTTTCGGGCCCGGCGGCCTGATCGAAGGCCTGGAGCCCGGCAAGCTGATCATCGACCAGACCACGGGCGATCCCAACGAGACCAAGGCCATGGCGGCGGAACTTGCGGAACAGGGCATCGGGCTGATCGACGCGCCTGTTTCCGGCGGCCCGCACGGCGCCGAAGCCGGCACGATTGCGATCATGGTCGGCGGGGCGAAAGAGCAATTCGACAAGGCCCTTCCCTATCTTGAGGCCATCAGCCCCAACATCTTTCACTGCGGCGATGTCGGTGCGGGGCACACCATGAAACTGGTCAACAACGTGACCAGTGCCTCGATCCGTATCGCCACCTTCGAGGCCGTGACCATGGGCATCAAGAACGGGTTAAGCCTGGACACCATGATCGAAGTGCTGAGCAAGGGATCGGGACAAAGCAACGCATCGAAGATTTCCCTGCCGCGCGTGCGCGACAAAAAACCGGGCACCTTCGCCATCGACCTGATGCACAAGGACGTGCGGCTGGCCTGTCAGCTGGGCAATGATTCAGGCGTACCGATGATGGCATCAAACCTGACGCGTGAATTCTTTCAGGCCGGCATGCAGATGCTCGGCCCCAAGGCAAGCTGTGATGACGTCATCAAGGTGCTGGAGCGAAACGCGGGAATTTCATTTACGGACGACTAGGCGCCCAAGAACAACAGCACAGGGTCAGTTGTCGCGGCGCGGCGGGCTTCCCGGAATGCGGAAGAACTCGATGCCTTCGTCTTCCAGGTCGGCGGCTTCATCATCCGTCGCTTCGCCGTAGATGCCGCGTTCTTCGGCATCGCCATAGTGGATGGCGCGGGCTTCGTCGGCAAACTGACCGCCGACGTAATCGCATTCCTGTTCCACATTGTCGCGCAGCTTACCGACCGCGGTCAGGATACGGCGCGCGACCTCGTGTGCCTTGGCCTCGGCGAAATGATCCGAATTGGCGGATTTCGAAATGCCCGGCGCCATGATCGCCTTGGCCACGTCGACGTCACCGCAATGGGGACAAGACACTTGCTGGCGTTTGATCTGGCGGTCGTAACCGGCGCCATCGCGGAACCACGCATCGAATTCGTGATCCTGGCTGCAAATGAGACGATAACGGATCATGGCTCGGACTCTTTCTGTGCCGACGGCCAGAAACCCCGTAAAGTAATGAACAATGGGAATTTTTCAGGCCGTTCGCGCCTGTTATAGGCGTTTTGACCTGTAAAACATAGTATGAAACGCTTAACAAAATCCGAATCACCTTGCCCTGGAATCCAAGCATCACCGCCATGTTAGATCCTGCCGAGAAGCACGCCACCCATCTGAAATTCAAGTCGCCGTCCCCCTGGGTTCAGCGCTTCGCCCCCTTGGTGCCGACCACCGGGCCCAGCAGCGGCACCGTGCTGGACTTGGCGGCGGGCGGCGGACGCCACGCGCGTTATTTCCATGAACGCGGGCATGGCGTGACGGCGGCGGACAAGGATGTCTCGGCACTGGCCGATCTGGCCCGCGCCGATAATGCCGAGGTCATCGACATCGATCTTGAAGATGGCAAACCCTGGCCCTTCGCTGGCCAAACGTTCGCCTGCATCGTCGTCAGCAATTATCTGTACCGCCCGCATTTCGACGGACTGATTGGATCGTTGGAGCCGGGCGGCGTGCTGTTGTACGAAACCTTCGCCCGCGGCAACGAAGCCTTCGGCCGGCCGCGCAATCCCGATCATCTGTTGAAAGCGGGCGAACTGCTGGACCTTGTCCACGGAAAGCTGCAGGTCGTCGCCTATGAACACGGACAGACGGATGAAGCGCCGCCCGGCATGAAACAACGCATCTGCGCCGTCAACGACCTGGGACTGTCCACCCGCGACGACGGCGACCCGCCGCCGCATGCCCTGCCCCCCTCAAAACAGTAGGTTCATCCCCATGCTGACCCTCAAACCCAATTGTGAATGCTGTGACAAGGACCTGGCGCCCGATGCCGAGGACGCCATGATCTGCTCCTACGAATGCACATTCTGCCGGACCTGCGTGGATACCGAACTGAACAACGTCTGCCCGAACTGCGGCGGCGGGTTTTCACCCCGCCCCATACGGCCGAAAACAGAACGGCGGCCGGGCGTCAGCCTGGACCATCACCCCGCATCGGCGGACCGCAAGCATCTGAAATATTCATTGGAAGACGTGCGCGCGTTCTCGAAAGGCGTCCGGGATATTCCGCCCGCTGACCGTTAAATCACCGAACATCGATCCGCTCCCGTCAGCCTTATGCAGCAAAATTCCCGAGGTGCCGGTCCAGCAGGTCGGTGAAGGCGGCCTCGCGCTCGCCCAGGGGCCGGGCGGCGGGAAAGATGGCCTTCAATTCATAAGTCACCGCAGGACGGAACGGGCGCAACACCACGCCCCGGCCTTCGTTGGCCCGCGCGGTCAAGGGGTCAAGCACGCCGATCCCCACACCATCGGCGATCAGGGGATAAAGCGATCCTGAAAAGGTCGATTCAAACACGATGTTGACATCGATCCCCGCCGCCGCCAGTTGCGCCATGAACTGCTGCTGCAAGCGGCTGTAATCGGACAATACCAACAAAGGCTGGCCGTCCAGGTCCTTGGGCGTGATTTCCGATTTCGCGGCAAGCGCATGACTTTCCGGCAACACGCAAAGGCCTTCATGCGCGGGCAAGGCCCGCACCACCACACCGGGGGCTTCCGCCGGGACGACGGCAACGCCCATGTCGCATTGCTGCATGGCGACCAAATCCAGAACCTCGGGCGAGGAGACGGTCTTCAGGGAAAGCGCGACGCCGGGCCAGGCCGTGTGAAAGGCATGGGCGACAGCCGGCAGACAATAGAATGAAGGGGCCAGCGAGGCCGCGATCCGCAGCGCCCCCTGCCGTCGTTGGCGAAGTTCCGCCGCCGCGCGCGCCACGCGGTCAAGGCCGTGGAAGCTGCGTTCGACCTCGCGATACAGCGCCACGGCATCGGGCGTGGCGACGATGCGCCCGCCCGCGCGTTCGAACAGGGCCAAGCCGATTTCGGCTTCCAGGTCCTTGATCAGGCGGCTGACCGCAGGTTGCGTGATGCCCATCAAATCCCCGGCGGCGGTCATGCTGCCCGTCTGAAACGCGGCGCGGAAGGCTTCGACCTGACGAAGGTTCAGACGCATGCCGTTAACTGCCCCATAATATTTTGTTATGAATGGCTAATATTTTGAATTCGACATTATCCAGGGAGCGCTGTCAAATCGGATGTATCGCCGCCCCGCGAAGACGGGATGCGACGCAGAGGAAACCGACAATCCAAGGAGCCTGACCATGTCCGTCACCGTCAATCAGTTGCATCCCCTGTTCATGGGTGAAATTCAGGGTGTCGACCTGTCCGAACCAATGGGTGACGGCACCTTCGCCCAACTTCAGGATGCGATCGACCGGCACGCCGTCTTGGTGTTTCACGGGCCGACCCTGGACGAAGACGCACAGGCCGCATTCGCCGAACGGTTCGGCCCGCTTTACGCCGACAACCGGCTGCTCAAGGACGGCTTGAAGGACCGCATCGGGCCCAAGCTGGTCGATATTTCCAACCTGAACGAAAAAAACGAAACCATGGCGCAGGACGACCGGCGCCGGATTTTCGGCCTGGCCAACCAATTGTGGCACACGGACGCGTCCTTCAAGGCGACCACGGCGAAGTACTCATTACTGCACGCCCATACCGTGGTGCCCGAGGGCGGCGAAACGCAATTCGCCGACATGCGTGCCGCCTATGACGCCCTGTCGCAAAAAATGAAGGACAAGATCGAGGATCTGCAGGCGGAACACTGTATCGCCACCTCGCGCGAGAAATTGGGTTTCACCTCATTCTCGGACGCAGAACGCAAGGCTTTGCCGCCGGTCCATCACGACCTGGTGCGCACCCATCCGGCCACGGGGCGCAAGACCCTTTATCTGGCCTCCCATGCCTCGCACATCGTCGGGATGCCCATCCCCGAGGGCCGCATGCTGATCCACAACCTGATGGAACACGCGACACAGCCCGAATTCGTCTACACCCACACCTGGCAGGTCGGCGATCTGGTCATCTGGGACAACCGCTGCACCATGCACCGGGCCCGGCCGTTCGACCTGGACCTGTATCGCCGCGACATGCGCCGGGCCACCGTGATGGACCCCGATTACATGGACAGCGCGCAGAAAACTGCCTGATCCCGTTCTGCTTGCCCCCGCACCGCCGCCATTGGGTTCGCTCTGTTGCGTTCACCTGGGCGGCGGTGTTCGTTAGTTGCATGGTAACTCTCTTGATGGCATGATTGGGAACGTTAAGGGAACCAAGGGGATACAGGGGCTTTGGCGGTATCCGCATCAAAGACTTTGCATAAACATCTGTCGGCAGCGGCTGGACTGGCTGCGCTGACCGTCGTGGCGTTCGCCCCCCAGGATGCGAAAGCCGCCTGCATCGCGGCTGAAGACTTCGCCGATATCCGCCTGCCGGCCGCCTGCCTGACCCCGACGGAAGGACAGGCCGTGCGGCTTCGCATGTTCCGCGCCGATCTGGCGGTCGCCGCACTCAGCTGTCAGCAACAATCCCATTACAATAATCTTGTGACCCGCCATCAGGATGAACTGGTCCGCGAAGGGCGCGCATTGCGGTCGCTGTTCCGGCGCATTCATCGCGGCAATGCGGAACGTGAACTGAACCGGTTCATCACCCATCTGGCCAATCGTGCATCGCTGCGCCGCCTGGCATCGGCCAGTTATTGCCGGACCATGGACCGTGTATTCCGCGAAGCCCATGCCCAGCCGCGCCAGAACCTTACGGCCTATGTGCAGGGACGTCCGGTGATGACGGCGATGATGGCCTCGACCACGCCGCAGCAGGACGACGTGCGAACCCTGGCCGCCATGGATACCGCCGCGGGCAAGCCCGGAAAATCCGTCCTCGACGATTAAACCGAAAATCGGCGCAGGCCGGAAACCCAACCCACCGCAAGCTGCCCAACGGGCGGCTTTTTTATTTGCTCAAAATGATCTCGACACGCCGGTTCTGCGGCTCGCGCGCGCCGTCCGGCGTTTGCACCAGGGGTTCGCGCTCCCCTTTCCAGCGGATCACGACCTCGCCCGCGGGAATACCAAGGCGAGACAACTCGGCCTTGACGCTTTCCGCCCGGCGCTGCGACAGCCGTAAATTATAAGCGTCCGTGCCCGACCGGTCGGCATGGCCCGTGGCTTCGATCTGCGTGATCTTCATGGTCCGGCTGTTGGCGGCCGCGGCCTTGATGATCGCCTGGGCATCGCTGGTCAGCACCGACTTGTCCCAATCGAAGAACACAAGATAGTTGCGCGGCGCTTCCGGTGCCGGGGCCGGCTTGGCCACGGGCTTCGGCGCAGGGGCCGGTGCCTGGACGGGAACCGGCTGGGGTTCGGCCTTCGGCATGGGTTTCGGCGCGCCGAACGACCAGCGCAGGCCAACCATGATCCGGTGCTCGCCCGCACCGCCTTCAAGGCCCGCGCCCGCATCGGTGCGGAAGTCCCGATCGGCCGTGCCGACATAGCGGTATTCCGTGAACAGCCCCAGACGGTCATCGATCTTGTAGTTTACGCCGGCAATGCCCTGATAGGCGAAGACATGATCGCTGTCCGACACCCGTGATCCGCTGACCGGCGAATAAGCGCTCGCCTTGACGGCGGCCCCGCCGATCCCGGCGCCGACATAAGGGGTCCATTTGCTGTCGTTCTTGAAGTCGATATAGCCGTTGAACATCAGGCCGAACATGTTGGTTTCGCCCGACGCGTTCGTGCCGGAGAAATTATCGACATCGGCGGAGCTGTGGGACAGTTCCGCCTCGCCCCGCAAATTGTCGGAGAAGGTCGTACCCAGCGCCAGCGTACCGGCATAGCCAAGGTCCGATTCCTGGTTAAGGTCGACGCCGTCTCCCCGCAATCCCCAATCACGGGGCTGCGTCACACCGAGCGCACCGGAAACATACGGCCCCGGCGATTGCGCCAAAGCCTGCCCGTTCAAACCAAAGGCCGCGAGCGCAAGGGCGCCGGCGGCCAAAATCTTTTTGTAGTCCCGCACGTTAATCACCAATTATTCGGTTCAATCGTTAAGGTCATGTTCGGTGGAATATAACCGATCTGCGTTTTGTACGCTGCATCTTTCTGAAAAATCACCCTGGCCACCGCCATTAATTGGGCGTTCCCGCCCCTTCGAACGGGCGGTCATGGGTCAGAGACGGCACCTTGGACCGCGCTTTCGCGACTTTGGACAAATTGATTTTCGCCAGGACGATTCCCGTGTCCTCACCGCCGTCGGCGATGACCTCGCCCCAAGGATCGACCACCAGCGAATGGCCGTAGGTCTTGCGTCCGTCCATATGCAGGCCTGTCTGTGCCGGGGCGAACACGAAGCATCCCGTTTCGATCGCCCGTGCCCGCATCAGCACATGCCAATGGGCCCGGCCGGTGGGCTGTGTAAAGGCCGCCGGAATCGCCAGCATTGTCGCCCCGGCCTGCGCCAAGCGGCGGTAAAGGTGGGGGAAACGCAGGTCATAGCAAATCGTCATGCCCATCTTGCCCCAGGGCAGGTCGGCGACCACGGCCCGGGTCCCGGGCTCGTAGCTTTTGCTTTCCCGGTAGCTTTCGCCGTTTTCCAGGTCGACGTCGAACATGTGGATCTTGTCGTAGGTTTCGACCACCTCGCCCTTGTCGGAAATCAGCACCGACCGATTGGCGAACTTGCGGTCCAAAGTTTCGTGTTCGACCACCATGGAGCCGATCAGCACCCAGACGGCATTTTCGCGGGCGGCCTGCTTGAACCGCGGCAGGTTGGCATCAGCCTCGAACGAGGTCACCTTGGGCGCGACCTTCTTGGCACCCGTTTCCACCAGGGTGACGACTTCGGGGAACATCACGATGTCGGCCCCCTGGTCCGCCGCTTCCTTGATGCGCGCGACGATCATGTCGGCATTGGCATCGGGTTCGTTGCCGGAATTGGTCTGCACAAGGGCGGCAGTGAAGGTCTGGCTCATGATGGTGCGGTCCTATCCGATGCCCAGCAGGGTGTCCAAGGCACCCTTGGCGTCAAGCGCATGGATGCCGTCGCAATCGCCGATATGTTCGCCGTCGGCGAAAATCTGCGGCACGGAAGTCGCCCCGGCACGTGCGGTCATTTCCTGGCGTTTCCCAGGCGACATCATCACGTCGATTTCTTCGAACTCGACGCCCTTGTCCGTCAGCAACCGCTTCGCCGCATGGCAATAGGGGCAAAAGGCACTGGTATAAATCTCGATCTTCTTTGTCACGTTTGTCCGTCCCGAAAATGAATAAGCGGGCAATCCCGCCCCCCTTATATAGGTCACACTGGGCCTATGAAAAGGTGCCGTCACTCGGCCCGTGGCCTTGCCACCCGCGCCAGGGTCAACACATCGACCTCCCCCGCCCCGGATCGCAGCAGCACCCGGGCACAAGCTTCGACCGTCGCCCCGGTGGTCAGAACATCATCGACCAACAACACCCGGGCATCCCGCACCCGGGCCTGAAACTTCGCGTTGATGCGGAACGCCCCCCGCACGTTGCGTGCCCGCCCGGCAGCACCCAGGCCGCCCTGCGGCGGCGTGCGGCGATGGCGGACCAACAAATCCGGGATCACCGGCAGATGCCGGCCGCCGGCACGCGCGGTGCGCGCCAAGGCATGCGCCAGAAGGGCGGATTGGTTATAGCGCCGCCGCCACAGCCGCGCCCAATGCAGCGGCACGGGGGCGATGATATCCGCCTCGGCGATCAGTTCCCCGCCCGCCCGGGCCAGCCAGCGCCCAAAGGCGGGTGCGGCCTCTGTCCTGTCGGCATGCTTGAAACCCAATATCAGATCACGGCTGGCATCGTCGTAATTCAGCACCGCGCGGGCGCGCTCATAAATCGGCGGGCGGCGGATGCAGGCCGCGCAAAGAGCGTCTTCGCCGACATCGAATTCGAACGGCATCCCGCAATGACCACACAGGGGCGGGCCCAAAAAGGTCACTTTGTCCCAACATTCGGGGCACAGGCTTCCCGGCTCGTCCACGATCACGCCGCAGTTCAGACAATGGGGCGGCAGAATCACATCCAGCAGCTTGCGCCCGGCCGCCAGCAACCCGGCCGCCGGATGGCGGTCTTTCGTCGCCCCGTTCAAGGGGGCGTTTATGCCGGGCGAACGATATGTCATACAGACACGATGACCGATACGATCCATGTGTTCAATCGCGCCAAGGTCCGCGCCCATCGCGAACGGGCAGCGACATCCTTTAACGAACATGATTTCCTGTTCGAGGAAACTGCCGACCGCCTGGCCGACCGCCTGGACGACATCACCCATAAATTTCCCCTGGCCTTGGATCTCGGCTGTCACGGCGGCGAAATGGGCCGGCAGATTTTCGGCCCCCGCACCATGGGGCGCGGCGGGATCGAACGCCTGGTTCAGGCCGATCTCGCGCCGGGCATGACGCGGCGCGCGCGCGACACCGGGGCCGCTGGCATGCCCGTCTTGGCCCTGGACGAGGAATTCCTGCCGTTCGGCGATGGCACCTTCGATGCCGTGATGTCCAACCTGTCGCTGCACTGGGTCAACGACTTGCCGGGGGCCTTGCTGCAGATCCGCAAGGCGCTGAAACCGGACGGCCTGTTCCTGGCCTCCATGCTGGGCGGCGGCACGCTGGCCGAACTGCGCGACTGCCTGGCCGATGCTGAAATCGCCATCACCGGGGGCTTGAGCCCCCGTGTTTCACCCTTTGCCGATGTGCGCGATGTGGGCGCACTGCTGCAACGCGCCGGCTTCGCCCTGCCCGTGGTCGATGCCGAGGTGATCACGGTCAGCTACGAAACGCCCATGAAATTGCTGTACGACCTGCGCGGCATGGGCGAAAGCAACGCCGTGAACGAAGCCAAACAGGGCCTGGCCCGGCGCGACACCATCGCCCAGGCCATGGCCCTTTACGAAGACCGTCACCGGGATGCCGACGGCCGCTATCCCGCAAGCTTCCAAATCTTGACGCTGACCGCCTGGGCCCCGGCCCCGACGCAGCAAAAAGCGCTTTCCCCCGGCAGCGCCCAGACGCGGCTGGCCGATGCCCTGGACAGCCGGGAAATCAGCCTAGGCGAAAAAGCCGCCCCCAAGGACTGACCCACCCCGGACCCAAGCGTCACCGTTCCGCAACATGGCGGCGCTAGTCTTTCGCCATGATCGCGGACATCTTCAATCGCGTTGATGCTTATATCGACCGGCTGTTCGCCGCCGAAGACGACATTCTTGCGGCCACGCAGGCGCATGCCCGCCGGGTCGGCCTGCCGGATATTCAGGTTTCCGCCAATCAGGGCAAGCTGCTGTACCTGTTCGCGAAACTGGTCGGAGCGCGGACCGTTCTGGAAATCGGCACTCTGGCGGGCTACTCGACCATCTGGTTGGCCCGTGCCCTGCCGGAAGGCGGCCGTCTGATCACCCTGGAACTGGACCCGGATTTCGCCCGCGTGGCGAAAGACAATTTCGCAACCGCCGGCCTTGAAGACCGGATCACCGTCGTCACCGGCCCGGCCCTGGACACCTTGCCGACCCTGGAGAGTGCGGGAACGCCGCCCTTCGACCTGGTGTTTTTGGATGCGGACAAGGTCAATTTTCCAAGCTATCTGGATTGGGCGTTGAAACTGGCCCGCCCTGGGGCCTTGATCCTGGCCGACAACGTGGTGCGCGAAGGCAAGGTCCTGGACCCGGATGATGACGATCCGTCGGCCCTGGGGGCCGCCGCCTTCAACCACCAGCTTGCCCGCAACCCGCGCCTGGAAAGCGTCGTCATCCAGCAGGTCGGGATCAAAGGCCACGACGGCCTGGCCATCGCGCGGATCAGGGATTGACCGGAACCGCGCCCATCCGCCACCCACGCTTTTCGCCGGTTGTGTTTTCGCCAAGGGCCGGGTAGCTTCCCGCGCCATGAAGTTTCACGCACCCCTGGTCAAGGGCACCCTGGTCAAGCGCTACAAGCGGTTCATGGCCGACGTGACCCTGGAAGACGGATCGATCGTCACGGCCCATTGCGCCAATTCGGGATCGATGCTGTCGGTCAACGAACCAGGCGCGGAAGTCTGGATCAGCCCGGCCGCCAACCCCGACCGCAAGCTGAAATGGACCTGGGAGATGATCCGCATCGGCAAGACTCTGGTCGGAATCAATACCTCCCTGCCCAACGCGATCGTCGCCGACGCCATCGAAAAGGGGAAAATCCCCGAACTGGCCGGGTACGAAACCCTGCGGCGCGAGGTCAAATACGGCAAGAATTCCCGCATCGACATCCTGCTGGAAGACCCCGAAAAAGGGACCTGCTACGTGGAAATCAAGAACGTCACCATGCGGCGCGACCTGAAGGACGGGCCGATCGAATTTCCCGACGGCGTGACCTCGCGCGGCGCCAAACATCTGGTCGAATTGGCCGATATGGTCGCCGAAGGCCACCGCGCGGTGATGCTCTATCTGTGTCAGCGCGGCGACGGCGCGCGGTTCGAAATCGCCGCCGACATCGACCCGACCTATGCGGAAGGCCTGACGGTCGCCCGCGACAAGGGCGTCGAAGTTCTGTGCTACCGCTGCAAGGTAACGTCCAAGGACATTTCCGTCAGCGACCCCGTACCCTTAACCCCATGATCTGCTCATAATCTGACCTATACCCAGGCTGGCCGGTTTGGGTCGCGCCCGGGAGCCAGGTCTGGTAAAACGGACCCGGACTTTGGGTCAGGTTGCTTATCCGATTGGACTGACTATTTAGTACGCCATGAAAGAAATCGTCAAAACCGTGCCGTCCCGCGACGGACGTCAGATAAAAATCCACGGGCCCGAGGGCTTCGCGGGCATGCGCGCGGCCGGGCGGCTGGCGGCGGAAACGCTCGACATGATTACCCCCCATGTTCAGCCCGGCGTGACGACCGAACGCCTGGACCAGATCTGTCATCAGTTCATCACGGATCACGGCGCCATCGCCGCGCCCCTGAATTATCGCGGATTTCCCAAATCGATCTGCACCTCGGTCAACCATGTGGTCTGCCACGGCATTCCCGGCCCCAAGGTGTTGGAGGACGGGGACTGCATCAACATCGACGTGACCGTGATCGTCGACGGCTGGCACGGCGACACATCGCGCATGTTCCATGTGGGCAAACCCAAGGTGAAGGCCGAAAAGCTGGTCGACACCACCTTCGAAGCCATGTGGGAAGGCATCAAGCTGGTCCGCCCGGGAGCACGCCTGGGCGATGTCGGGCAGGCGATTCAGGCTTATGCGGAAAACCGCCGCTATTCCGTGGTGCGCGATTTCTGCGGCCACGGCCTGGGCAAGGTCTTCCACGATGCACCCAACGTCATGCATTTCGGCCGCGCCGGCGACGGGGATGAACTGCACGAAGGCATGTTCTTCACCATCGAGCCCATGATCAACGCCGGGCGGTTCGACGTGAAAATCCTGGCCGACGGCTGGACCGCCGTAACCAAGGACCGGTCCCTATCCGCCCAGTTCGAACATTCCATCGGCGTGACGGCGGACGGGTATGAGGTCTTTACCTCTTCTCCCAAGGGGCTTGACCGGCCGCCCTATAAGGCCTGACCCGGGAGGCACCGGTGGCGGCTGGCGATGATGACAAGCCCGGCACGGCCTCTGACACGCCGACCGGCACAACCAAGGCCCCGCATTTTCACGGACACCGTCAACGCCTGAAGGACCGGTTTCTCAAAACCGGGGGCGATCAGCTGGCCGATTACGAATTGCTGGAACTGGTCCTGTTTCAGGCCCTGCCCCGGCGCGACGTGAAGCCCCTGGCCAAGGACCTGCTGGACCGGTTCGGGTCGTTCGCGAATGTCATTACGGCGGAGCCTTCCCTAATCCGCCAGGTTCCCGGTGCCGGCGACGCGGTGGTCATCGCCCTGAAAACGGTTGCCGCCGCCGGCGAGCGCCTGGCCCGGGACGAAATGGCCGCGGCCCCGGTGCTAGGCAATTGGGACAAATTGTTGCGCTATTGCCGCACGGCCATGAGCCGCGAAGGCCGCGAACATTTCCGCGTGCTGTTCCTGAACCGCAAGAACGTGCTGATCAAGGACGAGGTGCAGTGGCGCGGCACGATCGATCACACGCCGCTTTATCCGCGCGAAGTCGTCAAGCGCGCCCTGGACCTGCAGGCCGCCGCCCTGATCATGGTCCACAATCATCCGTCGGGCGATCCGACCCCGTCCCAGGCCGACATCGACATGACCCAACAGGTCGCCGAAGCCGCGAAAAGCATGGGCATCGTGCTGCACGATCATCTGATCATCGCCAAGTCCGGCCATACGTCGTTCCGCGACATGGGATATTTGTAAGCCAGAGTATTTGTAAGTTAGGGCGCCGGCCCGGACCGTCAGGTCGCGGCACCGTCCTTCACGCTGGCGTCCTGAGATTGTTCCGCCCGCCTTAGGCGTTTTTGCAGGATGCGCTGACGGCGCTGACGGATGATCTTCAAGGACAGCCGATAGCCGAGCCAGCCGCAGCCCACGGCCCAGGGAATCCAGCCGATCGCCAGCGGCAGGCCGAACTGTTCCCAAACGTATGAAAAATAATGCGCCAGGGTTTCCCAGAACGTGTCTTCCTGCCAGGCATGGAAGGAAAACAGCTTGGCGAACGATCCATAGCCGGAAATCGCCGCGAAACGGCCCAACAAGACCTGACCCGTGACGTAGAACCCGTAATACATGGGCACCAAGGTGAAGACGTTGGAAATCCACACCCAGGCCAGGCCCTGGATCAAATGAAAGCTGGTTTTGGGGTGCAAGCGGAACAACAGCCAATGGGCCGTGATGACCGGCATCTGGATGCCGACCAACGGCGTCAGCCCCCAGAACACGCCCCACATCACGCCACGCGCCGTGTATTCCGGGGGGTGGGGACTGCGCTTCATGGGGACCAGCAGCTTGTAGCGCATGAAGCGCTGGGCGCTCTGCCAGAATCCCTTCCCGTTGCCGTTTTTGTACGTATCCAGTTTCTTACTCCCGGATGTGCTTTATCAGTGCGCCGAAGGGGGCGCAAACACTTCCTGCTCGCCGCTCACGCCGCGCAGGTGATGTGCGCCCAAAGGCCGCCACTGGACATCCAGATGGCTTGAAAACCGTGCCGAGACGACAATCCGGTTGCCCGTTTCCTTGGTCAGAGTTTCCAGCCGCGCGACCTCGTTGGCGGCCGGCCCGGTGACCGAAAACTCGACCCGGGCGGGGACGCCGATATTACCGTACATGACTTCACCGACATGCAGGCCAAGGCCGAAATCAAGTTCCTGCTGACCGGTTTCACGGCGTGTCGTATTGATCTTTTCAAGCTTGTCTTCGGCCATGCGTGCCGCCGCAAGCGCCTTGGCGCAGGCTTCTTCCGGGCTGTACCCGCCGTCATCGATGGGAAAGATCGCCAGCACCGCATCGCCCACGAAGCGGAGAACCTCGCCCCCGCCTTCCATCACGGCCCCGGCGGTACAGGCGAAATACTGGTTAAGAGCGGCAAGATAGTCACTGTGGCTAAGGGTTTCGCAAAGATGGGTCGAATTGCGCATGTCCGAATACCAGATGACCGAAGGAATAACCTCGCCGTCGCCCAGCTTGATCTGGCCGTTCAGCACGCGCAGACCGGCATCGCGCCCCATATAGGCGGTGACGATGTTCAGCGCCGTCTCTTCCCGCTTGGCCAGCTTGGCCGCCAGGGCGAAGCGCGGCACCAAACGCCGCAGTGCGCGCAAATGCTTGGGCGCGAAGCCATCGTCCCGGTCGGTCACCCAGGATGTCATCAGGCCATCCAGGTCCTCGACCTCGTGATGCACGCGGGTTCCCGTGTCAAACGGCGTCAGCAGGCCCAGATAATCCGTGCCGCCCAGGTCGCGCGCTTCACCCAACAAGGGAAAGGGTGCCACCTGTTCCGGATCGGTCAGGTCATAACGGCATTCCGTCATATCGTTGTCGAACATGGGTTTGAGCGGGCTGCGCTGCCAGGCATCGGTGTTCTGCGCACCGTGCGGGATATCCGAAGTGACGTTTCCACGGCCGCGGATATAGGTATAGGTATGCGCCACATACATGGGATGCAGGGTGCTGAGCGCCGAAATCGCACGCAGAATCGGCAGCCCTGCTTCGTTCAAGGAATCGCAGAACCCCGCCAATAATGCGCGCACCTGAACACGCCCCAGGGATTCCGTAACCAGCCAGTCACTGATTGCCTGAATGTCGCGTTCCCAATCGCCGAAGGGAAAACCGCCGCCCGGCCCCATGGCCTACCTACCTTAGTATGTTTCCCGGTCCCGCCCTTGCCTTCGGCGGATGAAAAGCGCAAGGTTTCGCCCCCCAGCCACCGCCGACCAGCGGAAATTCTACCCTAATATAGGCCCATCCATGATCGTCTTTCAGGTCTTTCTGCCCTTCGCCTTCGGCTATTTCCTCAGCTACCTGTTTCGGGTGGTCAATGCGGTCATCGCACCCAACCTGATTTCCGACCTGGGCCTGACGGCGGCGGACCTGGGCCTGCTGACCAGCGCCAATTTTTTCGCCTTCGCGGCCTTTCAACTGCCGTTGGGCATTTTGTTGGACCGCTACGGCCCCCGAAAGGTCGAAGCCTCCTTGCTGGTGGTCGCCGCCGCCGGGGCCCTGGTGTTCGGCATGGCCAGCGACACGCCGAGCCTGATCGCCGGGCGGGCCATGATCGGCTTCGGCACCTCGGCCTGCCTGATGGCCGCGTTCAAGGCCTATTCTCATTGGGTGCCGGCGGAACGCCAATCTCTGATCACCGGCATCCATATGGCGTTCGGCGGCATGGGGGCGCTGACCGCGACCAAGCCCGTGGAAATGGCCCTGTCCTATACGGATTGGCGCGGCGTGTTCTTCATTTTGGCGGCGGTCACGCTGGTCGCGGCGGCCTATCTGTTTTTTGCCGTGCCCAAACGCGATCGCACGGAAAGCACGGAAACCTGGGGCGAAATGGTTGCCGGGATCAAACGCGTGTTCGCCGACCCCGCGTTCAAGCGCGTAGCCCCCGCATCGGTCCTGGTGCAAAGCGGCTACCTGGGCGTGCAGTCCCTGTGGTCGGGGCCCTGGCTGCGCGACGTGGCCGGCCTGCAACAATCGGAAATGGCGACCGGGCTTTTGTTCATCGCAGCCTTCATGGTCCTGGGTTTTGTGTCCATGGGCTGGATCGCGGACCGGTTGGCCCGGATCGGCGTGCGCACCATGGCCGTTGCCGTGTTCGGCATGTGGATGTTCACCATCTCCCTGGCGGTGCTGGGCCTGGACCCGTTCGAAGACACCACGCCCGTATGGTACGCCTTCGGCCTGTTCGGGACGTTCGGCATCCTGCCCTATACGGTCCTGTCGCAGGCCTTCCCCAAGGAATTGACCGGGCGTGTCGTCACGGGACTTAACGTCATGGTGTTCTTCGGCGCCTTCGCCGTGCAATGGGGCATCGGCGAAATCATCTATCTGTGGCCTGAAACATCCCCCGGCCATTTCGCACCCGAAGGCTATCGCTGGGCGTTCCTGATCGTCGCGGGGATGCAGGCGGCCGGCCTGTTGTGGTATGCGGCTTACCGTAAAAGCCGCCTCTGAACGATCCATCCAATCCAAGGAAACACCTATGTTTTACGAACCCAAGGACGGCCACGGCCTTCCCAAGAACCCTTTCAACAGCCTGGTCGTGCCCCGGCCGATCGGCTGGATTTCCACGGTCGACGCGGCGGGTGCGGTCAATCTTGCCCCCTATAGCTTCTTCAACGCGGTGTCCTACAGGCCGCCGACGGTGATGTTTTCGGCCGGATACAGCCATGTGGAACGGGAAGACGGCATGAAGGATTCCCTGCGCAACGCGCTGGAAACCGGCGAATTCGTGCATAACCTTGCGACCTGGGACACGCGCGAAGCCATGAACGTGACCTCGTCAGACACGCCGGTCGAGGTCGACGAGATGAACCTGGCGAAACTGACGCCGATCCCGTCCACCATCGTCAAGCCGCCGCGCGTGAAAGAGGCCCCCGTGCATTTCGAATGCAAGGTCGTGCAAAGCGTGGAACTGCCCAACACCCAGGGTGCAGACACCTACACCGTGGTGTTCGGCGAAGTGGTCGGTATCCATATCGCCGACGAGTTGATCATGGAAAACGGCCAGATCGACATCGGCAAGCTGCACCCCATCGCACGCATGGGCTATCAGGACTATTCCGAGGTCAACGCCGACACGGTGTTCACCATGGAACGCCCGGGTTTCCACCCCTACGAATAGTCCGAACAGGCGTCCATCACCTAGCCGTCGATGCGGGCCAACAATGCCGCGTTCCCGCCCGACGCCGTCAAGTCCCAGCAGTGGTGCGTCTCGGAATGCAGCCAAGCCCAGCCGCCCATGTCGGTGATCAGCGGGATCAACGGTCCCGGCGCATCGGCAAGGCGACTGCGCACGGCGGCGATATCCACCCCCATGCCCGGATCCAGGCAGACCGCGGCGACACCTGAAAGGTCGTCGGGCAGGTCGTCGACGATCTCGACATGGTTTCCCGCGGCTTGAGCGGCCAAAGGATCCGCGCCCAAGCGCAAGACCCGCCCACGCGGCGTGACACTGTATCGGTTTTCTTCGCCGTCCGGGCCCGGCAACGGCACGCCGGTGTCCTCTTCGCCGGAAACCAACGGCGCCGCATCTTTGGTGAACGCCCTTAGATACATCGGCCCGCCCGCCTTGGGCCCCGTTCCCGACAAACCATGGCCGCCGAACGGCTGGCTGCCGACGATGGCGCCGATCTGGTTGCGGTTGACGTAGACATTGCCGACATGGGCGGCACCGGCGCATTCAAGCGCCTTCGACCGGATACGAGTCTGCAGGCCGAAGGTCAGGCCGTAGCCCTTGGCATTGATATCGGCAATGATCCTGGCCTCGGTCCCGGCCCGGTAGGGTGCGATGTGGAGAACCGGGCCGAAGACCTCGCGCGCCAGTTCACCGATGCCGCCCAACTCGATAATGGCAGGCGCGCAATAAAGCCCCTTGGGGGCAGTCCCCTGCCAGTAAACCTGTCCCTTGGCCTGCGCCGCCGCGACATGCCCGTCGATGGCGGCCTTGGCCTCGGCATCGATCACCGGGCCGACATCGACCGATATGTCCCGGGGGTCCCCGATCTTCAAGGCATCCGCCGCCCCCCGGATCAGTTCGATCAACGGGGCATAGACATCTTCCTGTACATAGAGCATCCGCAGGGACGAACAACGCTGCCCGGCGGACCGGAATGCCGAAGTCACGATGTCGTCCGCCGCCCGCTCAAGCAATGCGGAGGAATCGACGATCATCGCGTTCAGCCCGCCCGTTTCCGCCAGCAAGGGGGCCGCCGGTTTTACCGAAGCCGCGACCGCCCCGTGAATACGGCGGGCGGTGTCCGTCGATCCCGTGAACACCACCATATCCGCCTGGCCCGCAGATACGAGATGCGCCCCCAGTGTTTCCCCGGGACCGCACAGAAGATGCAGAACATCCGCCGGCACGCCCGCACGATGCATCAAGCCAACCGCCAGGGCCGCAACGCGGGGTGTTTGTTCCGCCGGTTTGGCGATCACCGCATTGCCCGCCGCAAGGGCGGCCGCAACCTGACCCATGAAAATGGCGAGCGGGAAATTCCAGGGCGAGATCGCGACGACCACACCCCGCGCCCGGCAGCCGGCCGGCAGCGCGCGCGCCTGTTTCGCGTAATAGCGACAGAAATCCACGGCCTCGCGCAGGTCGGCGACCGCATCGGGCAAGGTCTTGCCCGCTTCCTGCGTCAGTAACGAAAGAAAAGCATTCGCATCGCGCTCCATCCAGTCGGCGATACGCAGCAGCACGTCGGCGCGGACATCCGCCCCCAATGCCGCCCAATCCGGTTGTGCCTTGCGCGCCTTGGCGAAAGCGGCGTCCGCCTGGGGCTTGGTTGCCTCTGTGGGCACAGTCGGAAGGGTGCCGTGGATGTCCTGCATCTCGGCAAGGACACACGGCGCATCCAAATCCCATCCCCGGCTGTTGCGGCGCTGGGGCGCGAACAGATCAGCACCGGTCCGCGATGCCGGCACATTTCCTTCGCGAACGGTTTCATAGGGGTCGCGGGCAAGGTCCGCAGGCGGCACCCCGGGATCGCCCAGTTTATGGAGAAACGATGCATTGGCGCCGTTTTCCAGCAACCGGCGCACCAGATAAGCCAGCAAATCGCGATGTCCGCCGACCGGTGCATAGACCCGTTCCCGCCGACCGAACCCGGCCTTGAACGCCCGGTGCACGGCCACGCCCATGCCGTGCAGGCGCTGGACCTCGAAACCGTCCACCGAAAGCTCGCGCGCCATCACTTCGACAGCAGCCAAAGTATGGGCATTGTGGGACGCGAATTGAGGATAGAGCCTGTCCGACAAGGTCAGCAGCCTGCGTGTATGCGCCAGATAGGCAAGGTCCGTGTGGACCTTGCGGGTATAGACAGGAAAATTCTGAAGCCCCTTTTCCTGGGCGATCTTGATTTCTGCATCCCAATAGGCCCCTTTGACCAGACGCACGGCGATCCGGTGGCCTGACGATGCGGACAGGTTGGCCAGCCAGTCGATCACGCCGTCCGCCCGCAGGTTATAGGCCTGCACGACCACGCCCAGACCGTCCCAGCCGGCAAGTTCCGGCGCCGTCGCCAAGTCATGGATCAACCCTAAGGACAATTCCAGGCGCGCTGCTTCTTCCGCATCGATGGTCAGGGGCACGTTGCCCGCCCGCGCCCGAACAGCCAGATGCAAAACCATGGGGTAAAGATGAAGGCGCAGGTCCGGCCAGGCCGCCGTGCGGTAGCGGCAGGACAAGGCCGACAGCTTGACCGAAACGCCGTCGTTGTCATGCGGATCACCCGGGCGGGCCCGCACAGCGACGCTTTCGATGGCTTCAAGATAAGCATGGAAGTAGCGCGCCGCATCGGCGTCCGTCCGCGCACCTTCGCCCAGCATATCGAAGGAATAACGCGTATCCGGCGTCCGCCCCGCAGCGGCAAGCGCCAGACCGATGGTCGGCGCGATCACGAACTGGCGGCCCATCAGGCGCATGGCCTGGTCGATGCAGGCGCGGACCACGGGCCGGCCCAGACGCTTAATCAGATTTGTGACAAGGCCACCGGTATCCGGTGCTACGACGGCACCCGCCGCACCCAAGGCCCCCGCCGCCGCCCGCACCGGTTTCGGCGCCCCCGGCGCCGACCAATCCCGCCCGGCCAGTTTATCCCGGATCAAGGCATCCCGCGTTTCGGCATCGGGAATGCGCAGGAAAGCTTCCGCCAGTTCCATCAATGCCCGGCCTTCATCGCGGGACAGGCTGAACGCCGCCATCAGGCGCTCCATCCCCCCCACGCCGCCGCCCGTTCGCGCGGCTTCGACCAAATCCGTCGCCATGGCGGAAACACTTTCGCGCTGTTGGGCGGTCAGGGCCGGGTCTGCGAGAAAACCCCGAACCACATCGGCTTCGGCCCGCTGAGAGGGCAGAACAGCCAAATCCGCATAGGACGGCGCGCTGCGACCGGACAAGGACGAAGGAACATCAGCGAGAAGAAGGTTCATGGCGGAACTCCTGAAACAACAGGACGTAACGCTACCACTCTTTCGAAAATAAAATTTCCCGAATGCACCTAAAATCTATATTTAGAAATTGAATTTTTAAAAATTTTACGGAATTATATCTGTAATAAATAAAATACCGGGAAATTATACCGAAATCATGATAGATCGCACGGATCGCAAGCTTCTTAACCTGATCGCCGCCGACGGGCGCATGACCTTGGCCGAAATATCGGACGCGGTCGGACTTTCCAAGTCCCCATGCCAAACACGCCTGCGCCGGCTGGAAAAAGAAGGCTATGTGCTGGGCTATCACGCGCAGCTTAATTTCGAAAAACTGGGCGAAGCCCATGTCGCCTTTGTCCAGGTATCGTTGAGCGACACCCGGGGAGCCGCACTGAAGGCATTTAACGAAGCCGTTCAGGAACTCAGCGCCGTCGAAGCCTGCCATATGATCGCCGGCGGCTTTGACTATCTTTTGAAAATCCGGACCAAGGACATCAACGCCTACCGCGAGGTTCTGGCCGAGCAAATTTCCGCCCTGCCCCATGTGGCATCGACATCGACCTTCGTTTCCATGCAAAGCGTCAAGGAATAGCCGCGCAGGAAGGGCACAAAGCGCTTACGCCACATCGACCTGCGGCGGAGCATTCATCGGCGTGGCTGCATCTCCGCCCGTGATCGGCAAAGTGAAATGGAACGTTGTTCCTTTATTCGGTTCTGATTCGGCCCAGATTTTGCCGCCATGGCGGTCGACCACGCGCTGACAGATCGACAACCCGATCCCGAAGCCTTTCAAGGACCTGTTCGAATGAAGACGCTTGAAGATGTTGAACACATTGCCGATCTGATGTTCCGCGATGCCGACCCCGTTATCCGCGACCGAAAAGCGCCAACGGTCGCCGTCCCGCTCGGCTGTGATCGCGATCTCCGGCGCACGGTCCGGCGCGCGATATTTGATGGCGTTGCCGACCAGGTTTTGCAGCAGACTGAACGCCTGGCCTTCGTCGACATGCACCTGGGGCAGATCGGCCACATGGACCTTCGCTCCGGCGGCATCGATTTCGCTTCGTAATTGAACAAGCACGCCTTTGGCGACTTCATTCATATCGACGTCCGTGAACGACAACGCATCCGACGACACCCGGGAATATTCCAACAGCTCATAGACGAGATTGCTGCTGCGAAGCGCCGATTCGTGGGCAATATCAATGTATTCCCGTGCCTTGTCCGAAAATTCCCCCCGGTATTGGGTTTTGACGAGGTCCAGGAAACTGATGGTATTGCCCAAGGGGGTCTGAAGATCGTGCGTCACGATCTGTGCGAACTGTTCCAAATCTTCGTTGGACCGCACCAAATCGGCGGCCTTGGCCTGAAGCGCCGTATTGGCAGCTTGCAGTTCGGTCGTCCTGGCGCGCACCTGTTTCTGCAGGACCCAACTGTAAAGCCCCATGAAAATCAGCAGAACCGCGCCCACCAATACGCCGATTGCGGGGACAAGCCATGCGGGGATGACCTCCACATCAACGGAAAGGACGTACTTTTGAATGATGCGTTCCCGTTCGGATTCAGGAATCTTCGCAAGGCCCGCATTGAGCTCGCCAAGCAAGGCATCATTGCCTGTGGCGACGGCCGCCTTGAGATGCTTGGCATAAAGCGTCTGGACGACCCGGAAGGTATCGGTGATTCCGAATTTGTTGAGGTAATACATCCCGACAGGCTGGTCCGCGACAAAGGCCATGATCTCGCCGCGTTCAACTGCCTCTGCCAGAAGCAGATTATTGGCAAAAGGCTTCAAGCGGACATTCGGGTAGTTCTTGCGGACGAATTCTTCCTCGAACCCGCCCTTGGTGATGCCGACGGGGACCGTCCCGATCTCCGCCAAATTTTCGGCCGGCAGCATCGAGGACACAAACAACCGCGTGCTCAGCGGCATCAGGTCCGTGGTGAAATCCAGATAGGCTTGGCGTTGTTCGGATCGAAACAAGCCACCGTGCAAGTCCGCCGTGCCATCCTTGACCTGATCCAGACTGTCCTGCCAATCGACCAGCTTGAATTCGACCGGGCGGCCCGTGACCTCGGAAAATTTGCGCCACAAATCGATCAGAATACCGCGCGGCGTGCCGTCTTCATCCCGATAGGCCAGGGGCGGCCAAGCAGCATCTTGCGACACCACCAGCACACCATGCTCTTTTCCTGCCTCATGGGCACGGCCGGAGAATGGGAAGGCCAAAACCACCGCCATCGCCAATACCGATGCAGCGAGCCAATTATTTCGAAATGAGCCCAAAATTCGCTCCAAAATCGCCAGACCGTTTCGGCCTGCTTCCTCCCCCAACGCGTTTGTGCCGGATCACGGCAATCCCTTAAATACGATGCCCCCCGGCATCATCACGAACAGGGACCGCGCAAATCCAAGGCCGATTTTATTGCCCCCCGACGACAAAGAAAATCCTGCCAAAGGTCATATCCGGGTGTTCAAGCGCGGACATCCGCCAAACCTTACAGCCCGCTCCTTAGGCGGAACTTCCGGTTGAGCTTAAAGAGAAAAATCCTGCGTCACCGGCCCGTCGCGCTCATACCCGCGGACCTGCAATGTCCCGGCACGGGCGTTGGCGGTGACGGCAAGGCGCGTCGTCGGATTAAGGATCGGCGGCGAAACCCAATCGAACCCATCCTCGACATCATCGCGGCAGTGTTCCATCCGATCGAACCGCCCGATGCTGTCCTGGCCGCGCATGCGCCCACTCAAGGGGGATGCGATCCAATGATTGGCGACCGATGCCTTCCCGCCATCGCGGAGAAAGGCCGCCCGCTCCGTTCGCTCGATCACGCATCCTTGGCCTGCTTCCGTCCCGGACAAGGCAAAGAACGCCGGCATGGCGATGGGCGTTTCGGTCAGCAGGGTCTTGGCCTCGTCATAGGTACGACAGGACTCGAACACATGGCGCTGCAGATGCGTCGCGGGCATCAGGCGTCGGCGCCAGACCTGGGTGCGTTCAATTGCCCAATCGATCCAGCAGCTGGGCGTATACCGTTTCATGGGCGGCTGGTTGATCGCGGCGGAAAACCGCCCCGGCGCCATGGCCGTGACGGCGCCCACGAACCCCGGCCAGGTGATGTTGAACCACTCACCGGCGGACGCTTCATGGCGGACGACGGCCACATTCCGCCCCAACCCCGCAAGCGGCCAGTCCAAGGTGCGCAGCATGCGGTTGCCTTGTCCCGACGGCGGCATACCAACGGCCGAGGTGCAGGACCATTCGTAGGACAAATTCAGCATATAGACGCCCGCCCCGTCATGCCGTGCGGCACAATCATCCAGATCTGCCCGGTAAGGCGTGGGGCATCCGGCCAGCCAGCGTTTTGTCAAAACGTCGCCGATCTTCAGGAAAGCCGGGCCGTAGTGGTCGCGGCCGGACCGGAATAACGCTTCGAAACGCGGCCGTTCGGCTTCGACCAGGTCCGCCGGCCCCGCTTTCCCCAAGTTGACAAGGGGAATGGCCACCAGGGCCTTTTTGTCCGCAGCACCGTCCATGGCCGCACTATAGCCCCTAAATCAGGGCAATTTCGTGGAAATCGCCGTTGGGGGCTTTTCAAACGGGGCGGACTTTGGCATTCACCTTGTCCGCAGCCGCCTTGCCCGCAGTCTCGGGGCGACTATAATCCCCGCCTTGATAAGGACGTTTCCATGATCCCGCGTTATTCCCGCCCTCAGATGGCCGCCATCTGGGAGCCCGCCAACAAGTTCCGCATCTGGTTCGAGATCGAAGCCCATGCCTGCGACGCGCAAGCCGAGCTGGGCGTGATTCCGAAAGAGGCCGCCAAGGTCGTCTGGGAAAAGGGCGACAAACCCTATGACGGGGCACGCATCGACCGGATCGACGAGATCGAACGCGAAACCAAGCACGACGTGATCGCCTTCACCACGGAACTGGCGGAACATGTCGGCGACGAGGCCCGCTTTGTCCACCAGGGCATGACGTCGTCCGACGTGCTGGATACCTGCCTGGCCGTACAGATGAAGCAGGCAGCGACGATCCTGCTGGAAGATATCGACAAGGTCCTGGCCGCCCTGAAAACCCGCGCCCTGGAACACAAGATGACGCCCGTGATGGGCCGCAGCCACGGCATCCATGCGGAGCCGACCACCGTGGGCCTGAAGCTTGCCCGGTTTTATGCCGAATTCGAGCGCAACAAGCTGCGCCTGGAACGTGCGCGGGACGAAATCGCGACCTGCGCCATTTCCGGCGCGGTCGGCACCTTCGCCAACATCGACCCGTTCGTCGAGGAATATGTCGCGAAGAAATTGGACCTGACGCCGGAGCCCATTTCGACCCAGGTCATCCCCCGCGACCGCCACGCCATGTATTTCGCGACATTGGGCGTGATCGCCGGATCGGTCGAAAACATTTCCACGGAAATTCGCCACATGCAGCGCACGGAAGTGCGCGAAGCCCAGGAATATTTCGCGCCCGGGCAAAAAGGCTCGTCGGCCATGCCGCACAAGCGCAACCCGATCCTGACGGAAAACCTGACGGGTCTGGCGCGCATCGTGCGCTCGGCCGTGGTGCCGGCCCTGGAAAACGTCGCCCTGTGGCACGAACGGGACATCTCCCATTCCTCGGTCGAACGCATGATCGGCCCGGACGCCACGGTCACGCTCGACTTCGCCCTGGCCCGCCTGGCCGGGGTGATCGAAAAGCTGGTCATTTATCCGGCCAACATGAAGGAACATATCGACAAGTTCGGCGGCATCCACGACGCCCAGCGGGTGCTCTTGTTCCTGACGCAAAAGGGTGTCAGCCGCGAAGACGCTTATCGCATCGTTCAGCGCAACGCCATGCGGGTGTGGAAAAGCTTCGGCATTGACCCGGACGATCCGGACAAGCCGGCCCATCTGGACGACGAGGACAAGGAAGCGCAGAGCTACGACAACCGGCTGATGTTCTTCCTGGAAAAGGACGCGGACGTCCAAAAGCTTCTGAAGCCCGAGGAACTGCAAGCCCTGTTCAAGGTTTCGTCCCTGGACTATCACGCGGCCCAGGTCGACACCGTGTTCAAACGGGTTTTCGGCAGCTAGACGGGGAATAATGGGGATGACCGATAGTCCGGGCCGCCCCATGAAATATATCGTGTTCGCCGCCAGCGGCGGCAGCGAAGCACCCGTTCTATTCCCTCATGCCTTCACCCATAGCTGGGTCGCGGGCGAATTGAAGCCCCTGAAAGCGATCTCCGCCGGATTCGTGGAAATGACGGCAGCGGGTGAAATCAGGTGCTTCGGCCATTCAAGCAGCCTGAATCTGCCGTCGCGCGGCGAGGCGGACACGGAACTGGTCCGCGCCCATCTGGCAGGGAAACTATAGAAGTAGAACGAAGCGGCCCGGTTGCCGATTACTCGGCCCGGATTTGATCCGCCGCCGTGTGCAAAAGATCTTCCAGCTTGCGGCGGATTTCGTCCTCGGTGATCGAAATACCGCGGCTTTCGATATCGCTCATGACTTTGCGGACCACGTCTTCGACGCCCGGTTCGTCCAGGTCGGACAGCACCACTTCGCGGGCATAGGCATCGGCGTCCGAGCCGGTCAGCCCGAACGCTTCGGCCAGCCACAGGCCCAACAGCTTGTTGCGACGGGATTCCGCCTTGAACCGCAGTTCCTCGTCCAGCTGATACTTGGCTTCGTAACCTTTTTCCCGGTCCTTGAAGGCATCCGACATGTCCTGGGCTCCCGTTCTGGCCTATTTAGGTGGTTGGGTATCGTTGCGTTTATTTACGCGGGTTGGCGCATGATCGCAACATCCAGGACGCCCCCTGGCGCAATCTGCCCACACGTTCTATGTAACCATCATGTGCACACTCGTCATTCTTCGCCGCCCGGGTCACGATTGGCCGCTGATCATCGCCGCCAACCGGGATGAAATGGCCGACCGGGCCTGGGACGCGCCGGGCCGTCATTGGCCGGACCGCCCGCATGTGATCGCCGGCCGCGACCGCGAAGCAGGCGGGTCGTGGCTGGGCGTGAATGATGACCGCCTGGTCGCGGGCGTGCTCAACCGGCGGGGATCACTGGGCGCCCTGGCCGGCAAACGGTCGCGCGGCGAGCTTCCCCTGGACGCCCTGGATCATGCCGAGGCCGCGGTCGCCGCCGAAGCCCTGGGCCATCTGGACGCCGGGGCTTATCGCTCTTTCAACCTGGTCGTCGGCGATGCCCACACGGCCCATTGGATCGCCGGGGACGGCGAAAACCGGGCTGTTTCCGTGCATGTCATCCCCGAAGGGGTTTCCGTCATCACGGCCCACGACCTGAACGATGCAACATCGCCCCGGATCGCCAAATACCGCCCTCTATTTCAGGCGGTCGAAGCCCCCGATCCCGGCCGGGGCGCCGAGGGATGGGCCGCCTGGATCGATCTTCTGGCGGATTTCAAGGAGTGGGAAGGCGGCGAAGAGCGCGATTCCATGTCCTTCCGCACGGATTTCGGGTTTCAAACCGTGTCGTCCTCGCTGATCGCCGTTCCCAAGCCGTTCGAGCCCGTCTTGAAGCCGCAGTGGCTGTTCTGCCCGGACCGGCCCGAACCCGGAAAATTCACACCCCTCTCACCATGAGCCGGCAAGCGCCTATTCGGTTGAGGATGGCCGCGGACGCTGCTATATGGTGCCTTTAATCCCTCCCCCGCTGGCGCCCCCTATCCTAGGCGGCGCGCCACAAAGGGAAATTTCACGAGGGCCCATACCCATGGCACGACGCAGACAGATTTACGAAGGCAAGGCGAAGGTCCTTTTCGAAGGCCCGGAGCCCGGAACGATCGTTCAGTACTTCAAGGACGACGCGACCGCCTTCAACAACCAGAAAAAAGGCACCATCACCGGCAAGGGGGTGCTGAATAACCGGATTTCCGAGTTCCTCATGACCCGGCTGGGGGAGATGGGCGTTCCGACCCATTTCATGCGCCGTTTGAACATGCGCGAACAGCTGGTTCGCGAGGTCGAGATCATTCCGGTCGAAATCATTGTCCGCAATGTCGCCGCCGGTACCTTTTCCAAGCGTTTCGGCATGGAGGAAGGCACGGCCCTGCCGCGTTCGATCATCGAATATTGCTACAAATCCGATGAACTGGGCGACCCCTTGATCGCCGAGGAACACGTGACCGCCTTCGGCTGGGCCACGCCCCAGGACCTGGACGAAATCATGGCCATGTCCCTGCGCATCAATGATTATCTGTCGGGCCTGTTCATGGGCATCGGCCTGAAGCTGGTCGATTTCAAACTGGAATTCGGCCGTCTGTGGGAAAACGACCACAACATGCGCATCGTCCTGGCCGATGAAATCAGCCCCGACAGCATGCGTCTGTGGGACGTGAAAACCAACGAGAAGCTGGACAAGGACCGCTTCCGCCGGGATTTGGGCAATGTCGCCGAAGCCTATCAGGAAGTCGCCCGGCGTCTTGGCATTCTGCCGGAATCGGGCCCCGTTGATTTGAAAGAACCTGAAACGATCCAATGAAAGCAACCGTTCACGTAACCTTGAAAAACGGCGTTCTCGACCCCCAGGGAAAGGCCGTGCAGCATTCCCTGGCGGATCTTGGCTTCGCCGGCGTCAACGACGTGCGCCAGGGTAAATTCATCGAACTGAACCTGACCGAAACCGACGCCGCCAAGGCGAAGGCCGCCGTCGAAGCCATGTGCGAAAAGCTGTTGGCCAACACGGTGATCGAGAACTATTCCGTCGATATCTCCGAAGGCTGATTCCCGTCCCATGCCAACCAACACGAAAGCCGCCGTCATCGTCTTTCCCGGCTCCAACTGCGACCGCGACATAAAGGTCGCGCTGGAAGCGGTGACCGGCACCGACGTCATCATGCACTGGCACCGCGATACGGAGTTGCCGGATGTGGACATGATCGCCGTTCCGGGCGGATTTTCCTACGGCGATTATCTGCGGTCCGGCGCCATGGCCGCCAATTCGCCGGTGATGCGCACGGTGGTCGAGCGCGCCAACAAGGGCGTACCCGTGCTGGGCATCTGCAACGGCTTTCAGGTCTTGACCGAAGCCGGCTTGCTGCCGGGGGCGCTGATGCGCAACGCGGGCCTTAAGTTCGTGTGCAAGGATGTCTGGCTGAAAGTCGAGAACACCCAAACGCCGTTTACCGGTGCCTACCAGAACAGCCAGGTCGTCCGCATCCCCGTGGCCCATCATGACGGCAATTATTTCGCCGACGACGAGACCCTGGACCGCCTGGAAGGCGAAGGCCGCGTCGCGTTCCGTTATTGCGATGCCAAAGGCCAGGCCGACGAAGGCGCCAATCCCAACGGCAGCCGCCGCAACATCGCCGGCATCGTCAACGAAGCCGGTAACGTGCTGGGCATGATGCCACATCCCGAACGCCTGGCCGAAGCGGCGCTTGGCGGCACTGACGGCAAACCCATGTTCGACGGTCTGATAGCCGCGCTGCATTAAGGCCCCGTTACCGGGCCGGTCGTTTCCGCAAGACCCTTAAAGGAGGGTCACATCATGCTGAACATTCGGCCCGTGGTGCATCTTTTGGGCCTGCTGGCCTGTTTCCTGGCCGGTCTGTTGTGTATTCCCGCCCTGACCGATGCGGTCTATCACAACAAGGATTGGATTCCCTTTACCGCCACCGCCCTGGTTACGGGGTTCATCGGTGCCGGTACGGCCATCGCCGCCTGGCCCAAGGGCGGTTTCACTCTGAACCTGCGCCAGGCTTTCTTGGTGACCGTGCTGGGATGGGTCACCGTTGCCGCCGTCGCCGCGGTTCCATTCCTGGGCCTAGGCATCAGCCTGACCGACGCGGTGTTCGAATCCATGTCCGGCATCACCACCACGGGATCGACCATTCTGACCGGCCTGGACCACCTGCCGCCGGGCATCCTTTTGTGGCGCGCGATCCTGCAATGGCTGGGCGGGATCGGGATCATCGCCATGGCGATCCTGATGCTGCCGCTGCTGCGGGTCGGCGGGATGCAGTTGTTCAAGATCGAAAGTTCGGACACCGGTGAAAAATTCGGCGCGACCGCATTCCAGATGGTGATCTACCTGCTGGCGTTCTACGCCCTGCTGACCGTCCTCTGCACGGCCCTGTATTTCGCTTTCGGGATGACCATGTTCGATGCCGTGACCCATGCCATGGCGACTGTTTCCACCGGCGGTTATTCGACCCACGATGCGTCCTTCGGGTATTTCACAACCCCGTCCCTGCATTGGATCGCGACCGTCTTCATGGCTGCCGGGGCCATTCCGTTCTACTTGTATGTCAAGGCCGCCCGGGGGACGCCCGGCAAGCTGTTCAGCGATCAGCAGGTACAAGGGTTCATCGCCTTCTTGATCGCCGTCAGCATCACCCTTGCGGCCTGGATGACCTGGAAACGCGGCATCGACTTCACCGACGCCTTGACCCTGACCGCCTTCAACGTGACCTCGGTTGTCACCACAACGGGCTTCGTGTCCGAAGATTACACGACCTGGGGCCCGGGCGGGGTCGGCGTGTTCCTGGCCCTGATGTTCATCGGCGGCTGTTCGGGATCGACCTCGGGCGCGATCAAGATCTACCGCCACCAGATCCTCTATATGTTCGTGCGCGCCCATGTAAAACGCCTGTTCAGCCCCAACCGGGTGATCAGGCTGACCTATAACGGGGTGCCCGTACCCGACGACGTGCCTTATTCCATCCTGGCGTTCCTGGCCGTGTTCGTGGCCACCGTCGCCGTGTTCACCGTGGCCCTGTCGTTTCTGGAATTGGATATTCTGACGGCCTATACCGCAACCGTCACGGCGATCACCAATGTCGGCCCCGGCCTGGGACAGATCATCGGCCCGGCCGGTAATTTCGCGACCCTGCCCGATGCGGCGAAATGGATATTGGCCCTGGCCATGCTCGCGGGGCGGCTTGAAATCCTGGCGCTGTTGGTTGTGTTCGACGCGGATTTCTGGCGCTACTAAATTCTGACCTCCGGAGTCTCTCTGCATGCCCTATGAAATCCTGAAACTTCTGCACCTACTGGGCGTCATCCTGTTCCTTGGCAATATCGTCGTCACGGCCTGGTGGAAAGTCACCGCCGACCGCACCGAAAACCCGGCGGTGATCGCGCACGGCCAGCGTCAAGTGATTTTGACGGATGTGATCTTCACGTCTTTGGGGGTGGTGCTGATCGCGGGATCGGGGACCGCGATGATCGCCGCCGCCGGCTGGGACGTGTTGGCCACACCTTGGCTGCAATGGGGGATCGGCCTGTTCGCCCTGTCCGGGGCCATCTGGCTGATCGTTCTGGTCCCCACACAAATCCAGCAGATGCGCCTGGCCCGCACGTTCAAGGACGGCGGAGACGTTCCCGAACGCTACCGGCAACTGGCACGGCGCTGGAACCTGTTCGGCAGTCTGGCGACGGTCCTGCCGTTCCTGAACCTCTATTGGATGGTGTTCAAGGGCTAGAAGCCGTCACGCGGCAGCGAAGGCTTCCTGAATTTCCGCCAGCAGCATTTCCTGTTCCTGCCCGTCGATGCGGAATTCCACGGCCACGCCCTTTTCCCAGGTGCGGTTGACCTGGGCGGACAATTCGCCCAGTTCCTCGATCTGAAGATCGACCGGTTCGCCCACGGTAAAATGGTGATGGTTGCGTGCCAGGGGTTCGGAAAACTCGACCTGCGCCCCCTGGGGCGAGATGTTCATCAGCAATCCGGCGCGCGTTTCCGCATCGCTGCTGACGAAAATCAGTTCATGAATATCGAAGCGGGTACTTGCGCGGCGTTCCTGGGTCATGAGGCAATCTCCTGTCTGCCTCCCCATCCCTCTCGTGCGAATGATACCCTATTTAGGCCCCGAAGGCACGGTTCAAGCCGTCAGCAGGCACATCAGCGGGCGAATGTCCGCAACACGATCCAAATCCGCCACGAAGGCCTTTACCCGGGCGGCCTTGTCCGCCCCGATCACCGGCTCGGCCAACGCGTGGTATTTACGGTCCAGGTCCTGGGCCGTGACCGGGTTTTCCGGGCTGCCCCGGCGGTTACGTTCCGTATGGCTGAAGGTGCGGCCGTCCTTGGTATGCAAGGTAATACGCGCCATGTGCCGCGCACCCGGGCCTTCGGCCTCGATTTCCGGGTCGACCTTGGCATCGATGCGCTCGATAAAGGCCAGAACCTTGGCATCCTTGATGCGGTCTTCGGTGAACTGGGCGGTGAAGGCTTCGCCATCCAGCGCGATCATGGCCAGGCCGTAATACAGGTTCATCTGCGCCGCCGTGATGCCCTGTGCCTTATAGGGCCAGGCGCAATGCACATAGGTCGGATGACTGATATGGGCGGTGATGCCCTCGACCTCGTCAGCGCCGATGCCGTTATCCGCCATCACGGCCTTCAGGCAATCCAGGGCCGCATGAATGCTGGTCACCGTGGCATGGGGCTTGAACCCCGTCTGCAGAATTTCCCACTCCATGGTCTGGCCGGGCATCAGTCCCCGCACGGCGCGGTCGATATTGTTGGTTCCGGCAAAGGCCGCGAGGAACCCGCCGTATTCAGCCTCGACCATGTCCGAAATACCGGTGAAGCCCTTGGCCGCCAGTTCAGCTCCGCGCACGCCGGCTTCGGCCGCGCGCCCGGAATGCAGGCGTTTGACCATGGCCCCTTCCTGAGCCGCCATGAGCCCCGCCCCCAATGAGCCGGCAATGCCGAGTGCATGGGCGGTCTGCGCCGCATCCAAACCCATCATGCGGGCCGCCGTGGCGGCCGCGACCAGCGGGCCGACCGTGCCCTGGGGATGAAAACCACGCAGCAGCAAATCCGTTCCGGCGGCGGCCCCGACCCGGCAGGCGACTTCGTATCCCGCGGCGATGGCCGTCAGAACCAGCGACCCGGGCACGCCGTCCTTGCGCGACCCCATCAGGCGTTCCCCCATGTTGAGCGCCACCGGCACGGCGATGGAATTGGGGTGGGTGATGGCATCGCGGTGGATGTCATCCATTTCGAAGGCATGCCCCGCCGTGGCGTTGACCAGCACGGCATTGGCCACGGGGACCATGCGCAGCATCCCGATCAAAGACGCTTCGGGCGTACCGCCATCCGCATCGGCCAGTTCGGCGACCATCCGGGTCCAAGGCAATGTCGCCCCGTGCAGGCAGCAGGCCAGTCCGTCCAGCACCGCCAGTTTCAAGTGGTCGACCACTTCGGGCGGCAGGTCTTCGAATTGCAGGCCCGCGGCGAAATCGGCCAGGATGGCGGAGGCACCGGGGGCCGCCGTTTCTGCATGCGTCATGACGTCCCCGTCTTTCATTTGATGCTCCCGGCCCGGATGACCATGTCCGGATTATTGGGCACGAACGCCACCGCGCGGACCGGTGTTCAATTGGTTCAGCATTTCCGGCGCGACCGGGCGACCTTCGGGCGTGTTCAGCCAGATACGCAGCAACAGGCGCTTGCGTTCGACCTCGTCATAATCATGGAATTCTTCGCGCGCGTGCATGGTTGTGCGGTTGTTGAGAATTTGGATGTCGCCGGGCAGCAGGTCCATCTTCAGCTTCATGTCGTCGCGCATGGACAGTTCGCGCACGTAATCAACGGCTTCCTGCTGTGCGGGCGTCAGGGGGTGGCCGGATTTCTCGGCACCCAGTTCCAACTGACGTTTGTTGTATTTGCAGGAAAGGGCTCCCTGATAATAGGCGAACACGGGAATTTTCTGGGCCGTGACCTCGGCCATGTTGCCGGTCTTGGCGGCAAGGTCGACATGGAAGCCGTCGCACAGCGTGTCGATCAGGTCGGGGCGGGCTTTCAGGATTTCATTGTACATGGCGGTCGACGACACCACGGTGCTTTCCCCGCCTGCCTTGGCCCGGCGCACACACAACAGCCCGACCACGTCGCAGCTGTCCGTATGGGGCGGCAGGTCCAAAGAGGTGCGGTAGAAACGCACACCCGAAAGATAGGGGTCCGAACCCTTGGGTGCTTCGCCGTAATCCATGACCGAGCCGATCAGTTCGCCCTGTTTATTCTGAACGATGCCGATACCCAGGTACTGGCCGAGCCCCCAGAAGATCATCTTCAGATCGTCCACGGAATAGCGTTCCGGTCGCAGTCCGCGAAGAACCTGAAAGCCGCGCCCGAACTGAATCTCGTCGGAAACATCTTGCAGCCGCGCGGCCAGACCGGGCAGCGGGAAATCCTGTTTGGCGAAACCCAACGCCCTGCCCTCGGCCTTGACCGTGCGCAGCGCGGTGTCGATTTCGGCGACCTCGTCGGTGCCCAGGGTCATCGTCCAGACGGCCTCGTCGGGATATGTATCCGCCCGCCATGCGGTCGCATCGGTCACGGGCTGGCGCAGGATTTCGGTCATCGAAAGTCGTCTCCCTGGAATGTCGGCTGATCGGTCTGCAGAGGCATGCCCCAGCTCATCGGCGGCGCGGCACATTGTATACAATCTGACGCGGCAGAGAGACAACCAAATTACGGTTCGGGCCCGAATTTCTTGATTCCCGATGCTGGCGGGCCCGCCCGTCTTTGGTCATAATCGCCGGCTATTGAAGGATAATCCCACCCGCCGCCGCAGGAGAAACCCGGCCGATGTTATTGCCGCTATACGATTCCAATCCCCGGCACCGCATCCCGTTTCAATACGTAACCGTCGCCCTGATCGCAATCTGCGGCGCCGTGTTCCTGTGGCAGGCGACGCTCGACCCCCGAAGCGCGCAGGAAGCCGTTTATGCGCTGGGGGCCATTCCGGCCGTCGTGTTCGGCGACAAAAGCCTGCCGCCGGAACTGGCCTGGATTCCGGCCGAAGCGACCTTGCTCACCTCCATGTTCATGCACGGCGGCTGGATGCATCTGATCGGCAACATGCTGTACCTGTGGATTCTCGGCGACAACGTCGAGGACTGCATGGGCCATGTGCGGTTTTTGATCTTCTATTTGTTGTGCGGCATCGCCGCGGTCATGGCGCATATGCTGATCGACCCCACCTCCACCGTTCCCTTGGTGGGGGCGTCCGGGGCGATTTCCGGTGTGATCGGGGCCTATCTGCTGCTGCACCCCAAGGCCCATATCAACGTGCTGATCTGGATTTTCATCTTCGTGAAGATCGTGCCCGTGCCGGCCTGGACCGCGCTGGCTGCCTGGATCGGGTTGCAGGTCTTCAGCGCTGCCCAGGACCCGGGATCGGGCGGCGGCGTCGCCTTTTGGGCTCATATCGGGGGGGCCGTCGCCGGCATGATCCTGGTGCCGTTCTTCAAACGAAAGGACGTGCCGCTTCTGGCCGGAATCGGCGGCAGGCCCCTTCATCCGGTCGAACCTCGGGGCAAAGGCACCCCCGGACCAGGTCCCTGGGATCAGCAACAGCCGGGAGAGCGCGCACCCAAAATCCGCTTGCGCCGTCCCGGCCGGGGCGGTGTGAAACGGCCCTGGCACTGAGGATTCGCCCTTTAACACGGAAAACCCCGGCAAACGGCCTCTCATGGCCGATAAAACATTGCCAAATGCCGGGGATTTGCTAAGAAGTGCCGCCATGGACGCACCCCAAAATTCTGCTACGGATTCCCCGGAAATCACGCCTGAAATCGTCGCCGAGCACGGCCTGAGCCCTGCCGAGTACGAAAAGGTGCTGGAAATCCTCGGCCGTGCCCCGAACCTGACGGAACTGGGCATCTTCTCCGTCATGTGGTCGGAGCATTGCTCCTACAAATCCTCGAAAAAATGGCTGAAGACCCTGCCGACCGAAGGCAAGCGGGTGATCTGCGGCCCCGGCGAGAACGCGGGCGTGGTCGACATCGACGACGGCCAGGCCGTGATCTTCAAGATGGAAAGCCACAACCACCCCAGCTTCATCGAACCCTACCAAGGGGCGGCGACGGGCGTGGGCGGCATCCTGCGCGACGTCTTCACCATGGGGGCCCGGCCCGTGGCCAACCTGAACGCGCTGCGTTTCGGTTCTCCCGACCATCCCAAGACCCGCCATCTGGTGGGCGGCGTGGTTGCCGGGATCGGCGGCTACGGCAACTGTGTCGGCGTGCCGACCGTGGGCGGCGAATGCGAATTCCACGAAGGCTACAACGGCAACATCCTGGTCAACGCCATGACCGTCGGTGTGGCCGATCAGGACAAGATTTTCTATTCAGCCGCCACGGGCATCGGCAATCCGATTGTCTATGTGGGCTCTAAAACCGGGCGCGACGGCATTCATGGGGCAACCATGGCGTCCGCCGAATTCACGGACGATTCCGACGAAAAACGCCCGACCGTCCAGGTCGGCGACCCGTTCACGGAAAAATTGCTGATCGAGGCCTGCCTGGAATTGATGTCCACGGACATGATCATCGCCATTCAGGACATGGGCGCGGCGGGCTTGACGTCCAGCAGCTTCGAGATGGCATCCAAGGGCGGCACCGGGGTCGAATTGGACCTGGATCACGTGCCCCAGCGCGAAGAAGGCATGACGGCCTATGAAATGATGCTGTCGGAAAGCCAGGAGCGCATGCTTATGGTCCTGAAGCCCGGGCGCGAGGACGATGCCCGCAAGATCTTCGAAAAATGGGAGCTGGACTTCGCCGTGGTCGGCAAGCTGACCGACACGGGGCACATGGTCCTGCGCCACAAGGGCGAAATCGTCGCCGACCTGCCGATCGATCCGCTGGCCCTGGCCAGCCCCGAATACGACCGTCCCTGGGTCAAGACACCGAAACAGACCGCGATCACGGCCCAGGACCTGAAAAAAGATGTGGCCCCGCTGGATGCCCTGAAAACCCTGTTGGGCTGCCCGCATCTGGCTTCCAAACGCTGGATCTGGGAACAGTACGACCACATGGTCATGGGCGACACAATCGGGCGGCCCGGCGGCGACGCAGGCGTGGTGCGCGTGCACGGCACGCAAAAGGCCCTGGCCATGACGTCGGACTGCACGCCGCGCTATTGCCAAGCCGATCCCGTCGAAGGCGGCCGTCAGGTCGTGGCCGAAGCCTGGCGCAACCTGACCGCCGTGGGTGCGCGCCCGCTGGCCATCACCGACAACATGAATTTCGGCAATCCCGAACGTCCTGAAATCATGGGGCAGTTCGTCGGCTGCGTCGAAGGCATCCGCGAAGCCTGCGTGGCGCTGGAATTCCCCGTCGTCTCGGGCAACGTGTCGCTTTACAATGAAACCAACGGCAAGGGCATTCCGCCGACGCCGACCATCGGCGGTGTCGGCCTGTTGCCGGATGCGTCGAAGCGTGTCGGCCTGGGCCTGCCGAAGGACCGCGCCGCCATCGTTCTGCTGGGGGCGACCGAAGGCCATTTGGGACAATCGCTTTACCTGCGCGAGATCGAAGGCCGCGAAGAAGGCGCCCCGCCGCCCGTCAGCCTGGGCACGGAACGGCGCAACGGCGATTTCGTCCGCACTCTGATCGAAGCGGGGCAGATCACTGCCTGTCATGACCTGTCGGATGGCGGATTACTGGTAGCCCTTGCGGAAATGGCGTTGGCCGGCGATCTGGGCGCGGACATCACCCTGCCCGACGGCATTAATCCGACAGGCTTCCTGTTCGGCGAGGACCAGGCCCGTTATCTGGTCGTCACCGATAATCCCCAACAAGTCGTGGATGCGGCCCGGGATACGGGCGTGCCGGCAACGGCATTGGGTGTTTGCCGGGGCGGCGAAATCGTGATTGCGGACCTGGGTTCCATCGCTTTGTCGGAACTGCGGGAAGCCCACGAAAGCTGGATGCCAGCCTTTATGACCGGGACCTGAGCAGTATCCAGAGCCTCTGTCGATTTTTCAGGTCACGCGGACTGTTGACCTTCGGCCCGCGCCGGGCCATATCTTCACCCAATAACGTGCTGAATGTGGAGATGCAGATATGGCAATGGCCGCCGGCGACATCGAAAGCCTTATCCGCGAGGGGATTCCCGGCGCGGAGGTGACCATTGAAGACCTGCGCGGCGACGGCGACCATTATCTTGCGGTCGTCGTGTCGGACGCCTTTCGGGGAAAATCCCGCGTTCAGCAACACCAGATGGTCTATCAGGCGCTTCAGGGGCGCATGGGCAACGAACTGCATGCCCTGGCCCTGCAGACTTCCGCGCCCCAGGACTGATCCGGAACCAGCGCAGACGACCCGCCCGTGGAATTCGGCCCGGGCCACTTAGAAAGGACAAGACATATGAGCGAGAATCCGGTTTTCGCCCAGATCAAACAGGAAGTGGACGACAACGACGTGGTGCTGTTCATGAAGGGCACGCCCATGTTCCCGCAATGCGGGTTTTCCGCCGCCGTGGTGCAGGCGCTGTCGGTCATGGGTGTGAAGTTCAAGGGCGTGAACGTCCTGGACGACATGGATATCCGCGAAGGCATCAAGGCCTATACCAACTGGCCGACCATTCCCCAGCTTTACGTTAAGGGTGAATTCGTGGGCGGCTGCGACATCATCCGGGAAATGTACGAAACCGGTGAATTGAAGCAGTTATTCGACGAAAAAGGCGTTGAAAACGCCGCCTGAATTTCGTCTTATTCGTCTGGGTATAACCACCCCATAAAAATGAGGCCCCCGAGTTTCCAGGGAGGGGCTTGAGGGAAGGGCCGCCAATTGGCGGTCCTTTTCCTATTTGGGTGCTGTGCAGCACGCAACAGGCACAGCGATCATTATCTTCCTACAGCGATAGCCGAGTTCTTATGACAGATGCGAACGCCCGGATTTCCAGGGGTTCTCGCCGTAGAGATCCCATGAATTCTATTAATCGTTTTTTACGATTTAATTATATTAATAAATCAATTTTATAATTTATTGTGCGCCTGCTAAACACGTCTCCGTCAACACCATCAACACCAACCAACGGAGCAGTTATGTCGCTTATCAATACCGAAATGAAGCCGTTCACGGCCGAAGCCTATCAAGACGGCAAGTTCGTCACCGTCACCGACGAAGACGTGAAGGGCAAATGGGGGGTGTTTTTCTTCTACCCCGCCGACTTTACCTTCGTCTGCCCGACCGAACTTGAAGACCTGGCCGACAACTACGACCAGTTCCAGTCCATGGACGTGGAAATCTACGGCGTGTCGACCGACACCCATTTCTCCCACAAAGCCTGGCACGATACTTCGGACGCCATCGGTAAGATCAAATTCCCCATGCTCGGCGATCCGACCGGCACGATCACCCGCAACTTCGAAGTGATGCGTGAAGGCCAGGGACTGGCCGATCGCGGCACCTTCGTGGTCGACCCGGACGGCGTGATCCAGATTCTGGAAACGACCTCCGAAGGCGTCGGCCGCAATGCCACGGAACTTCTCCGCAAGATCAAAGCCGCTCAGTACGTGCGTGCCAATCCGGACGAAGTCTGCCCCGCCAAATGGGAAGAAGGCTCGGAAACGCTGGCCCCCTCCCTGCAGCTGGTCGGCAAGATCTAGTCAAGGCAAACGGGCGCGGCGCCGCATCGGCACGCGCCCCTTTCGCCCCGCCTTGTGACCTGGCCGCGTTTTAGGCCCAAGAAAGTCAAGAGACCAAGAAAGAGAGCATGAAGACAATGTTGGACGATACCCTTAAAGCCCAATTGAAAGGCTATCTGGAAAACCTCCGGACGCCGATCGAGCTCGTCGCCACCTTGGGCGATGGGAAATCCTCGGCGGATATGGCCTCCCTGCTCTCCGATATTGCTCAGCTTTCCGACAAGGTCACCTGGCGACAGGCCGAAGCCTCTGAACGAGATAGCCGGGCACCGTCGTTCACGATTCTCCGCAAGGACGAGGAAACGGGTGTGCGGTTCGCCGGCATCCCCACGGGTCACGAGTTCACGTCCCTGGTTCTGGCCCTGCTGCATTCAGGCGGCCATCCGCCCAAGGTCGATACGGACGTGCTGGACCAGATCGCGGCCCTGCCGGGTGAATTCCAGTTCGAAACCTATTTCTCCCTGTCCTGCCAGAACTGCCCCGACGTGGTCCAGGCCCTGAACATCATGGCTGTGTTCAACCCGAACATCACCCACGTCGCCATCGACGGCGCCCTGTTCAAGGACGAAGTCGAGGAACGCCAGGTCATGGCCGTGCCCTCGGTCTATTTGAACGGCGCACCGTTCGCCCAGGGCCGCCAGGAACTGGAACAAATTCTGGCCAAGATCGACACCGGCGCGGGCGACCGCATGGCTGAAGCCATCGCCGAAAAAGACCCGTTCGACATGCTGATCGTCGGCGGCGGGCCGGCCGGGGCCGCAGCGGCGATCTATGCCGCCCGCAAGGGCATCCGCACGGGCATCGCGGCAGAACGGTTCGGCGGCCAGGTGCTGGACACCATGTCGATTGAAAACCTGATTTCCGTGCCCCATACGGAAGGCCCCGAACTGGCGGCCGCCCTGGAAACCCACGTCAAGGAATACGACGTCGATATCATGAACCTGCAGCGCGCAGCGGAACTGATTCCCGCCAACGCCCCCGGCGGCCTGCACACAGTCAAACTGGAAAACGGCGCCGAACTGAAATCCCGGGCCCTGGTCCTTTCGACTGGTGCGCGTTGGCGGCAGATGAACGTTCCCGGTGAAGACGAATACCGCAACCGCGGCGTCGCCTATTGCCCGCATTGTGACGGCCCCCTGTTCAAGGGCAAGCGCGTGGCGGTGATCGGCGGCGGCAACTCGGGCGTCGAAGCGGCCATCGACCTGGCCGGTATTGTCGGCCATGTCACGCTGATCGAATTCGATACCAAACTGCGTGCCGATGCAGTCCTACAAACCAAGCTGCGGTCTCTCAAGAACGTCGATGTCATCGTTTCCGCCCAGACCACGGATGTGGTCGGCGACGGCAACAAAGTGACGGGCCTGACTTATAAAGACCGCACGACCGACGAAACCCACCGGCTGGAGCTGGAGGGCGTGTTCGTCCAGATCGGCCTGGTCCCCAATACGGAATGGCTGAAAGGCACGGTCGCCCTGACTGGCCATGGCGAGATCGAAATCGACCCGCGCGGTGAAACCTCCATCCCCGGCATCTTCGCCGCCGGCGACGCGACCACCGTCGCCCATAAACAGATCATCATTTCCATGGGCGATGGTGCGAAAGCCGCCCTGTCGGCCTTCGATTACATGATCCGCCTGGCCCCCGCCGAAGACATCGCGGCCTGAGTCTACACCGGCGCCCGTATCCCCTGCTCCTTGGGGAACGGGCGTCGGACCCTTTGTCTCCAGGGGGTCAATGAAAAGGCCGCGTAATGCGGCCTTTTCCCGTTTCGGCGGCGACAGGCTTGCCGCACCTATGCCCAGGCGGCCTCGGTCAGGCCCAGTTGGCGTTTCAGACCGTCAATATCGCCCAGCACCCAAAGGCTTTGGATTTGGCCGTCCGCGATATCGAAAAACGCGGCGCCATGCCAATGCAGGGCCTTGCCCGTCGCGGCGACACCGAAGAAATCCCCCTGATGGATGCCTTCGAAATACATCTTGGCCGCGACCCGCCCGCCATCGACGACCCTGTCCAGGATCGTGCAGGTATAATTGCCAAGGGCATTGTGAACGCCCTTGTTGTAATCGATGAAACCTTCGACCCCGGTGCGGTCATCGTCGAGCGAGCCCCGGAACGCGAAGTCCTGGGCGATGATCCGGCGGGCCTGATCGTAATCGCGACGGTTCCACACATCGGCATAGAAGCTTTCGACGATTTGTTCCGGTGTCATCGCGGACATTTCGATATGTCTCCAAATAAAAAGGGGCACCCAATGGTGCCCCTTTTCCGGCGCGGTGAAAACAGCGCCTGAATTCGAAAGTCCCTTATCGGGAATAGAATTCGATAACCAGGTTCGGTTCCATCTGAACGGGATAGGGCACATCCGCCAGTTTCGGCGTGCGCAGGAAGGTCCCGGCCATTTTCTTGTGGTTCACTTCCATGTAATCGGGGATATCGCGCTCGGCGGATTCGACGGCCAGCAGCACCAGGGGCATTTCCCGGGACTTCTCCTTGACCTCGACCACGTCGCCTTCGCGAACCTGATAGGAAGAGATGTTGACCTTCTTACCGTTGACCTTGACATGGCCGTGGTTGACGAACTGGCGGGCGGAGAACACGGTCGGCACGAATTTCATGCGGTAAATGACGGCGTCCAGGCGGCGCTCCAACAGGCCGATCAGGTTTTCCGAGGTATCACCCTTGCGGCGCGAGGCTTCGGCGTAATAGCGGCGGAACTGCTTTTCCGAGATATTGCCGTAGTAGCCCTTGAGCTTCTGCTTGGCCATCAGCTGCGTGCCGTAATCGGACGGCTTCTTGCGCCGCTGACCGTGCTGGCCGGGGCCGTATTCGCGGGTGTTGACGGGGCTTTTGGGGCGACCCCAAAGGTTTTCGCCCAAACGGCGGTTAATCTTGTACTTCGAGCGAATGCGCTTCGACATGGTGAGTTACGTCCTTCTCTTTTATCCGGCGGGTTGTCCCGTCCGGCATTTCAATTTGTCCCGGTAGGCCTTGGTCCCTTACTTGAAAGCCGGTTTCGCGCCAGCATTCACGAAGGGGGCGGGATGGGCCCGATAGGCAGCACACATCCACGTTCCCGGAAATGGAGCGCGGGAGTATAGGCATCGCGCGAGGAATGTCAACGCATCCGGCGGGTTTCCGCGCTTTTCCCCGAAATCACATGAGCGGCGGTTGCGGGCGCCGTGCCGGTCCTCTACCCTGATGGGCAACACACCGCGAATAAGATTGTGGCCAGGGAAGCTAACCGCTTGGATTCAGCGTGAATATCCAGCGTGGCAACGTAGTGACGGACGATGACAGTCCCGCCCCATCGCCCCCGGCAGGGGGCGGTGCCAGCGTGCGCTTTGACAGCGTGCAGAAAAGCTACGACGGCGAAACCCTGGTCATCGACGATCTGAACCTGGATATCGCGCGGGGCGAATTCCTGACCATGCTGGGCCCGTCCGGGTCGGGCAAGACCACGACCCTGATGATGCTGGCCGGGTTCGAGCCCGCGACCCACGGCGAGATTTTCCTCAACGACAAGCCGATCAACAACGTGCCGCCCCACAAACGGGGCATCGGCATGGTGTTCCAGAACTACGCCCTGTTCCCGCATATGACCGTGGCCGAAAACCTGGCCTTCCCGTTGAGTGTACGCAAGATGCCGGCGGCCGAGATCGAGGCCAAGGTCGCCCGGGCGCTTGAAATGGTCGAATTGCCCGATTTCGGCACCCGCCGCCCGGCCCAGCTTTCCGGCGGCCAGCAACAGCGCGTGGCCGTTGCCCGCGCCTTGGTGTTCGAACCGGACTTGATCCTGATGGATGAACCCCTGGGGGCGCTGGACAAGCAATTGCGCGAGCAGATGCAGTACGAAATCAAACACATCCACGACAACCTGGGGGTCACCGTGGTCTATGTGACCCATGATCAATCCGAAGCCCTGACCATGGCCGACCGTATCGCCGTGTTCAACGACGGCATCATTCAACAGCTGTCGACCCCGGACGAACTATATGAAAAGCCCGCCAATTCCTTCGTCGCCCAGTTCATCGGCGAGAACAACCGCCTAAGCGGCACGATCCGCGATCTCGACGGCGACACTTGCCGGATTGAATTGGACGGCGGCCGGGACGTTCACGCCCTTGCCGTCAATATCGGGCAGGCCGGCGACCGGGCGACCCTGTCGATCCGCCCGGAACGCATCGTTCTGGTCGCAGACGGCACGGACGCCCCCAACCACCTGCCCGGCCGGGTGCAGGAACTGATCTACCTGGGCGACCACATCCGCGTGCGCCTGTCGGTCTGCGGCAACGACGATTTCGTGGTCAAGCTGCGCAATGACGGCTCCCGTCAAACGATCAAGGTCGGCCAGGACATCGCCGTCGCCTGGGCCACCGAAGACTGCCGTGCGCTCGACCCCATCGACATCTGAATTTAAAGACCAGAACCGGACATATCTGGAAATAGGAGAGGACGAAGATGAACGCCAAGAAAACGATCACCGCCGCGGCCCTGACCGCAGGCTTGGTGCTGGCCGGCCTGCCCGCAGGGGCCGGGGAAATCACCGTCGTATCCTGGGGCGGTGCCTATACCAAAAGTCAGGTCGAGGCCTATCACAAGCCCTGGATGGCCAAGACCGGCCACAAGATCAAATCGGTCGACGCCCCCAACCCGGCGGCCCCCATCAAGGCCCAGGTCAAAGCCGGCAACGTGTCCATCGATGTCGCCGACGTGGAATATTCCGATGCCGTACGCTATTGCGATGAAGGATTGCTGGAACTGATCGACCCGGCCGTCCTGCCGCCGGGACCGGACGGCACACCGGCGACCGAAGACTTCATCGACGGCGCGCTGACCGATTGCGCCGTGGCCAATATCGTGTGGTCCACGGTGTTCGCCTATGACGCATCGAAGTTCAAGGGCGCCAAACCCCAGACCATCGCCGACCTGTTCGACGTCAAGAAATTTCCCGGCAAGCGCGGCCTGCGCAAGGGCGCCAAGCCCAACCTGGAAATGGCCCTGATGGCCGATGGCGTCCCGGCGCGAGAGGTCTACAAACTGCTCGGCACGGACGCCGGCGTGAAACGCGCCTTCGCCAAACTGGACAGCATCAAGAACCATGTCGTGTGGTGGGAAGCCGGTGCGCAGCCGCCGCAGCTTCTGGCCGACGGCGAAGTCAGCATGACCACCGCTTATAACGGCCGCATCTTCAATGCCGCCATCGGCGAGGACAAACCTTTTGAAATCGTCTGGGACGGCCAGGTTCTGGACTTCGACCTGTTCGTCATTCCCAGAGGGGCCCCCAACAAGGACTTGGCGCTTGAGTTCATCAAATTCGCCACGGACACCCAGCGTCTGGCCGACCAGGCCAAATACATCGCCTATGGCCCGGCGCGCAAATCATCGGGTGCGCTGGTCGGCTTGTATCAGGACGGCAAGACCCGGATGGCGCCGCACATGCCGACGGCGGACATGAACCTGAAGAACGCCTTGGTCAACAACTTCGAATTCTGGGCCGACCGGGATTCGGAACTGAACGAACGGTTCAACGCCTGGATCGCCACCAACTGACCGCGGGGACGGGGCGGGCACGATCATGACGGCGGAGACGACGGCGGGCACCGCCCGCCCCCTGACCACCGGTGACGGCACGCCGCTCAAAACCGCACTTGCCCGGGCCGGACGCCGGGCGCGGTTCCGGGCGGTGCTGCTGGTTGCCCCGCTGTTGCTGTTCGTGCTTGTGACCTTTGCCTTGCCCATCGGGCAGATGCTTTACCTCAGCATCTACAACCCGGTGTTTTCTGACAATATGCCGCGCCTGTCCGCCTGGCTGACCGAAAATCCGTTGGACGGCGTTCCGGGCGAGGACGCCTTCGAGGCCCTGGTCCTGGACCTGAAAGATGCGCGCAAGAACCGCACCCACGCCCAGGTCGGCACACGCGTCAACTATGAGCGCGCGGGGGCGACCAGCCTGTTCAAATCGACCGCCCGGCGCCTGCGTAAACTGGACGGCCCGCCCTATAAGGAAAAGCTTCTCGCCCTCAAGCCCGATTGGGGCGACCCGCACCTATGGACCGTGATGGCGCGGGCCGCCAAACCGCATACGGCGGCGTTCTATGCCCAGGCATTGGATCTGGCCTATGACGACAAGGGGGACCTGACCCGCGCGCCCGAGGAACGGCGCATTTATGTCCTGCTGTTCAAACGCACGCTGATGCTGTCGGCCCTGATCGCGTTTTTGTGCCTGTTGCTGGGATATCCGGCCGCCCATCTTCTGGCCAACCTGCCGCTCCGGTATTCCAATCTGTTGATGGTTCTGGTGCTGCTGCCGTTCTGGACGTCGCTGCTGGTCCGCACCACGTCTTGGATCACCCTGCTGCAAAGCCAGGGGGTGCTGAACGACCTTCTGGTCTTCCTGGGCATCGTCGGTGACGGCGGGCGGATGCAATTGATGTACAACCAGTGGGGCACGGTGATCGCCATGACCCATATCATGCTGCCGTTCATGATCCTGCCGCTTTATTCGGTGATGAAGACGGTGCCCAAGGATTTCGTGCGTGCCGCGCGGTCGCTGGGGGCTGGGCCGGTCACGGCCTTCGTCCGGGTCTATTTCCCGCAGACCGTGCCCGGGATCGGCGCGGGCGTGCTGTTGGTGTTCATTATTTCCGTCGGCTACTACATCACCCCGGCCCTGGTCGGCGGCTCGTCGGGCCAGCTGATTTCCAACCAGATCGCCTTCCACATGCTGCAATCCCTCAACTGGGGATTGGCGGCGGCATTGGGGGCCTTGCTGCTGGGCGGTGTGGTGGTGCTGTATTGGCTATATGACCGGCTGATCGGCGTCGACAACATGAAGCTGGGTTAGCCGCAAATCCCGAGCGGCCATTCTGGCCGCGACGACGATTTGCGCGAAAGGGAAAGAAGAGGATGTCCATGCCCCCGCACGCGACGACGTTCGAGCGCATCTGGCGCCGCCTCTACCTGGCGTTCTGCGCCGGGGTGTTCCTGTTCCTGATCGCCCCCATCATCGTCATCGTGCCGCTGTCGTTCAATGCAGAGCCTTATTTCACCTTCACCCGCGACATGCTGGCGCTTGACCCCGACGGTTTCAGCTTACGCTGGTACGACCGCATCCTGACCCATGGCATGACGGACCCCGATGCCCTGCGCGACGGCGCCTGGTGGGCCGATGCCTGGGCCAACGGGCAATGGGTCCACGCCGCCAAGAACTCGTTCGGGATCGGCATTGCCTCGACCCTGATCGCGACCGGGCTGGGCACGCTGGCGGCCCTGGGCCTGTCACGCCCGGAAATGCCGTTCCGCCGGGCGATCATGGCACTGCTGATTTCCCCCATGATCGTGCCGATGATCATTTCCGCGACGGGGCTGTTCTTTTTCTATTCCAAGGTCGGCCTTGCCCATACCTACATCGGCGTGGTCCTGGCCCATGCCATGCTGGGCATCCCGTTCGTGATCATCACCGTGACGGCGACCTTGTCGGGCTTCGACCGTTCGTTGATCCATGCGGCGGCCAGCCTGGGGGCCTCGCCGGTGGAAACATTCCGCCGGGTGATCCTGCCGCTGATCCTGCCGGGCGTGATCTCGGGCGCCCTGTTCGCCTTTGTCACGTCGTTCGACGAAGTCGTCGTGGTCCTGTTCGTCGCGTCCTACGACCAACAAACCATCCCTCTGCAAATGTGGAACGGCATTCGCGAGCAGATCTCGCCCGCCATCCTGGCGGCGGCAACCATCCTGATCGCCTTTTCCATCGCCTTGCTGACGACCTTGGAACTTCTGCGCCGGCGTACGGAACGCCTGCGCGGGCTCACCCCACAATAAGATACCGAAAAAATCAGCCGTCTTCGCGGCGGGGCTCCGCACCCAGCGGCACGGACGGGCCGCCCGGCTGTTCCGCATCCTCGATCAGGCGGCTTTCCGTCAATACCCCCAGGCGTTCCAAAATCGGATAGGCGACCGAGGTCAGATGGCTGTTGATCCGTTTCAGATCGCGCAGCACGTCCAGATGCAGGGCACTTGAATCCAGCGTGTCAGGGCGACGTTCGCCCATGCGGCGAAAATGATTTTCAACGTAGCGGCGTTCCAGGTCACGGATTTCCGTTTTCTCGTGCAGCAGCCTGCGGGCCGCCTCTTCGTCCGCCGACACGAATACATGCAGGGCCATATCCAGGTTCTGCAAGATGCGGTCGTGAAAGGCTTCCAGTTCCGCCTGCCCTTCGTCCGAAAAATTGATCCGGCCCTTGGTTTTCTTGGCCGCCAGTTCCATCAGGTTCTTGTCGATGATGTCCCCGACATGTTCCAGGTTGGTGGTGAAGCTGAGAACCTCGATGCTGCGCTGGCTTTCCGCCTTGTCCAATTCTTCTTCGGTCAGGCGGGTCAGGTACAGCTTGATCGCCTCGTGCAGGCGGTCGACCACGTCGTCCTGGGCCTCGACCGTTTTGCGCAGGCTGGCATCGTTGGTGCGCAGCACGTCGCGCGCCGCCGCCAGCATGGATTTGACCACATCGCCCATGCGCAACGTCTCGCGGGCCGCCCCGGTCAGGGCCACGGAAGGGGTATCGAGCGCCCCTTCGTCAAGATAGCGCGGGCTGCCGGGATCGTCCGTGGCCGGGCGGTCCGGTATGATTCGCTTGGCCGCCCAATCGACCAGCGCCAGCAACGGTAAGAACAAAACGACCAAGGCCAGGTTGAAGCCCGTATGGAAATTGGCGAGCAGCCGCGCCGGGCTGTCACCCAATACGGCCAGATAAGGTTGCAGATAAGGGACCATCGGCACCACGGCCAGGACCCCGACAGTGCGCATGATCAAATTGCCGAGCGGCACCCGCCGAACGGCCGGCAAGGCCTTGGCCGTCAGCCCCACGGCGGCAAGGGCGCCGCCCAGGTTCGCACCCAACACCATGGTCATGGCCAGTTGCGTATTCAGCACCTGCATCCCGGCCAGCGACATGATCAACAGCACCACCGCGACAGAAGAATGGGACGCCCAGGTCAGAGCAGCCGCGAACACGACTGCCAGAAGCGGCTCGCTGGTCAACGGGCCGACCAGCACGGCCATGGCTTCGCTTTCGCGGAACGGCAATGAGCCCATGGCGATCAGGCGCAGGGACAGCAGCATCAAGCCCAGACCGATGAAGGCCCGCGCGATGGCGCGACGGCGGCTGTTTTCGGTCGACAGGAACAGGAACACCCCGGCGGAAATCAACACCGGCGACAGCCATTCAAGATCAAGTGACAGGGCCTGCACGATCATGGTCGAGCCGACATCCGCCCCCAACATGATGGCCAAGGCCGCGACGCCCGCGATCATGCCCTGCCCGGCGAAGGACGAGACGATCAAGGCCGTCGCGGTCGAGCTTTGCAGAATCGCCGTCACGCCGAACCCGGCGGCAAGGCCCGTCACCCGGTTGCGCGACGATGCCGCCAAAGCCTGACGCAGCCCGGCACCGAACGAGCGTGTAATGCCCGTCCGCACCATGCGGATGCCCCAAAGCAAGAGCGCCACGCCGCCGACGATGTTGATGATTGTTTCCACAGTCCCTATGTGCTTTCCGTTTCAGGTATCGGGGCCGATGCGCCGGATGGTTGATCCACCCGGCGGTCCCGGTGCAAACTCCCCGCCCTCAAAACCGCACTGAGTGCGCTTATAGATCGAAAGCCTGGTGCGCGCAAATGGATGTATCCGTGAATACGTCGACTAGCTGAGCCAGGGCATGGAGAAGGTCTTCACGTTGGTGAAGCTCTTCATGGCCTCGATCACGCCTTCCTTATAGCCCAGGCCCGAATCCTTGATCCCGCCAAAGGGCGACATTTCGATGCGGAAACCGGGAACTTCCCAGACGTTGACCGTGCCGACCACCAGGCCGTCGATGAAGCGGGTGATGTATTCCATGTTGTTGGTGCACACACCCGACGACAGGCCAAAGGCCGTGGAGTTGGAAATCTTGATGACCTCGGCGATATCGTTGGGGCAGCGGATGATCGGCACCACGGGGCCGAAAGTTTCCTCGCGCACCAGTTCGCAGTCATAGGGCACCCGGTCGACCAGGGTCGGTGAATAGACCGCTCCTTCGCGGTGATTGCCGTGCAGCAGCTCGGCGCCATTGGCGACGGCGTCGTTGACGCGCCGCTCGAACAGCATGGCGGCCTGTTCGTCGACCACCGTGCCCACGTCCGTATCCGGGTCCATGGGATCGCCGTATTTGATGGCCTTGACCTTTTCCAGGGCGATCTTGGCGAATTCGTCGGCCACGGCATCAACCACCAGGATGCGCTTCACGGCCGTGCAGCGCTGGCCGGAATTCTTGGTCGCCCCTGCGACCGCCAGGGTCGCGGCTTTTTCCAGGTCCGCATCTTCCATCACGATCAAGGGATCGTTGCCGCCCAGTTCCAGAACCGTGCGCTTGTATCCCGCCTTTTCGGCGATGTATTTGCCGATCGGCACGCCGCCCGTGAAGGTGATCAGGTCGGCATGTTCATTGGTGATGAATTCGTCCGCGATCACCGCCGGATCGCCCGTAATGACCTGAAACATCTCCTGCGGCAGGCCCGCTTCGTACAGCACGTCCGCCAAAAGCAACGCCGTCAGCGGCGTCTTTTCCGTCGGCTTCAGAACCATGCAGTTGTTGGTCGCGACCGAGGGCGCGATCTTGTGCGCGACCTGGTTCAAAGGATGGTTGAACGGCGTGATGGCGCTGATCGCGGTCAGGGGCTGGCGCGTGGTGAAGATTTTGCGCTTAGGGCCAGAGGGCGACACATCGCAGGAAAATACCTCGCCGTCGTCCATCAAGGTCAGGGCCGCCGACAGGTTGAACACGCTGTTGGAACGCCCGGCTTCGTACATCGAATCCTTTTTCGACAGGCCGCATTCAGCGGTGATCAGGTCCGACACCTGATCGCGGCGGGAATACAGGATCTCGCCGGTCTTCTTGAGGATTTCCGAGCGCTCGTGCCGGGTCAGCGTCGGCTTGTAGTCGGCCGCCGTCTGGAACGCCTTTTTGACATCGGCGACCGACGCCTTCGGCACCGTGCCGACAACCTTGTTGGTGTAGGGGTTCATGACCTCGATGCGCTCGTCGCGCACGCCGCTGTCTCCGACAATGCGGAGCTTTTCGTGGATCACTTCGTCCTTGAGGTCGGTAACGGCGCTGTCCATGGAATTATCCTCCAAACGTCCCCTGGCGGGGTGTTGTTTAATGCTGTGTTGTTTCAGGTGGCGATCATTAGGCCGCGTTTTGGGCCAGCGCCGTATGGTTCAGCGCGACATCGAAGATGTCGAAATTGCGCAGGCGGCGCCCGGTATCGACATCGGCGGTGCGGGTCACGATCAGCGGCACTTTCTGTTCGGTCACACCGCCGTGGGAACGCAGCGGTTCCTTCAACTGGCTGAGGTCGTGGCGGTCGGACGAGGTGCCCAGAACCTTCGATTTGTCGGACACGACGATCAGGTCGCCCAGGCGGTCTTCGGGCAGTTCGAACTCGGCACAGCCGTGTTTCCTGTCATAGACCTTCTGCACGCCCGAAACGGCGGCCAGCTTGGAAATCACGTCGGTCTGATCGGCGTCGGCCGGCAGGTAGACCGTGGCGAAAGATCCAAGCGCGCCATGGTGCACCACGTAGGGGTCGGTGATCGGCAGGATCACCCGGGCCTTACCCGCACCCAGAATGCCGTCCATGACTTCCTGCAGATAGATCACATCGGGCTTGCCGGCATCGTTGAATTTGGCATTCATGCCGTGATCGGCGGTCATGGCCAAGACCGCGCCCAGGGCATCCAACTTGGCCCAATAGCTGTCCATCATGGCATAGAACGCATTGGCCACAGGCGTACCCGGCGCGTGTTTGTGCTGAATGTAATCGGTGGTCGACAGATACATCACATCTGGCCGCATGGTTTCCATGAGCTTGACGCCCGCATCGAAAATGAATTCCGACAGTTCCGCCGAATAAACGTCGGGGATGTCGCGCCCGACCATGCCCTGGGCATCGTCGATGCCGTTTTCGGCAATCGTCGTCTCGTCGGCTTTTTCCGATGAAAACGACACGGCGCGGCCCGTAGTGAAGTCCAGGCCATGGCCCAACAGGCGGCGCAGCTTGTCCTTGGCCGTAACGATCGCGACCTTGGCGCCCGCATCATGGAAGGCCTTGAAGATCGTGTCCGTGCGCAGGAACTTGGGATCGTTCATCATCACTTCCTCGCCCGTGTCCGGGTCCAGGAAGAAGTTGCCGGAAATACCGTGCACCTTGGGCGGCACGCCGGTGACGATCGACAGGTTGTTGGGGTTGGTGAAGCTGGGCACCACGCAATCGGCACGCAGGTCAGAACCGCCCGCCAGCGCCTTTTCCAGGAACGGCATATGGCCGCCGGCGATGGCCTGTTCAATGTAATCAGGCTCGGACCCGTCGATGCACACGACGACCAGGGGTTGGCTGGGCCAGGCGTAGGTGCGGCCGTTGACGGAGACGGAACGGGGGGAGGAAGAATGTTGATCCATGATGCTGCTCACCTTTGAAAACGTCCGGGCATCAAACCTCTGGCCCGGTTTCAGGAATTCTCGTGAGCACCAAAGGATATGTCAAATCGCTAATAACGATGTAATTGATAGGTTAAACCAATATGACAAAACCCTACCGAAGGCTGCAGGACAAGGCTCATAAACTATTGATATAAAGGAAATGAAGCCTTCTTCAGGCACGCATACGTTGGGACTTCGGGTCATAAAGCGGACGCAGGGATGCCTGGGCCGGATAGCGCACCCCGGCGACCTCGATCTCGTAGGCATGTTGATCCAAGCCCGCCAGATCACCGTCCGGCACGGTGACATAACCAAGCCCAACGGCACCGCCCAAGGTATGGCCATACATGCCCGAGGTTACGCGGCCGACGATCTCATCCCCGCGCCAAATGGGTTCGTTGTGATAGAGCAGCGGCTCGGGGTCGGTGATCAGGAACTGCAACAGGCGGCGCTTTACCCCCGCTTCACGTTGCGCCATCAGGGCTTCCCGGCCGATGAAGCCACCTGGTTTGTCCCAGGCGACCGCGAAGCCCAGCCCGGCTTCCAGCACCGTTTCCTCGTCGGAAATATCATGCCCCCAATGACGGTAGGCCTTTTCGATGCGCAGGGAATTCATGGCATGCATGCCCGCATGGACCAGGCCGAACGCCTGCCCCGCTTCGGCAATCGCTTCGCAAACATGGGCCGCGAATTCCGCCGGCACCATGATTTCCCAGCCCAGTTCGCCCGCATAGGAAATGCGGGTCATGCGCGCCAGAGCCATGGCGAATTCGACCTCGCGGCTGGCTCCGAAGGGAAAGGCATCGTTGCTCAAACTACCAGGTGTCAGCGTTGCGAGCAGGTCCCGAGACTTGGGCCCGGCAACACCGATCACTGCATGGCCCGAGGTCACGTCCGTGACGGTGCAATGTTGATGGTCCTGCACATGATCCTTGAGCCAGTGGAAATCCCGAACCTGACAGGCGCCGGAGGTGACGACCAGAAAGGTGTCTTCTGTCAGACGGGTGACGGTCAGATCGGCCTCGATCCCGCCCCGGCCGTTCAGCCATTGGGTATAGACGGCGCGGCCCACTTCGCCCGCGACGTCGTTGGCCGATACCCGGCTTAAGACCTGGGCCGCATCCGGGCCTTCGATGCGAAACTTGGCGAAGGACGACAAGTCGAACAGCGCCACGCCTTCACGCGCGGCACGGTGTTCCGCCGCCGAATAATCAAACCAATTCTGGCGGCCATAACTGTATTCGTATTTGGGCTCGGTCCCTTCCGGCGCGAACCAATTGGCGCGCTCCCACCCGGCACTTTCGCCGAAGCAGGCATTGGCCGCCTTCATCTGTTCATGCAGGGGCGAGCGGCGCAGGCCGCGCCCGGTCGTATATTGATGGAACGGCCAATGGGTGGCGTAGAGCAGGCCCAGGCTTTCCGATACCCGGTCCTGCAGATAAGCGCGGTTGGCCTGGAACGGCATCTGGCGGCGGATGTCGACTTCCCACAGGTCCATGGGGGGATGCCCGTCTTTGATCCAGTCGGCCACCACGCGGCCGATGCCGCCCGCCGACTGAATGCCGATGGAATTCAGTCCCGCCGCGACCATCAGGCCGTCCAAGCCGGGGGCCGGACCCAGGTTGTAGCGCACGTCGGGGGTGAAACTTTCCGGGCCGTTGAAGAAGGTCTGAATGCCCGCGTTTTCCAACGCCGGCAGGCGCGCCATGGCGGCTTCCAAAATCGGCTCGAAGTGATCGAAGTCGTCGGGCAGCTGGTCGAATTCGAAGTCGTCCGGAATGCCGTCCATGCCCCAGGGCTTGACCTTGGGCTCGAACGCGCCGATCAGCATCTTGCCGGCGTCTTCCTTGTAATAGGCGCATTCGTCGTAAACCCGCAGCACCGGCAGGTCCGGCGTCATGCCCTCGAACGGTTCGGTGACGATGTAGAAATGCTCACACGCATGCAGCGGCAGGCTCACGCCGATTTCGACCGCCATGTCGCGCGCCCACATTCCGGCGGCCAGCACGACCCAGCGCGCCCGCACCTCGCCCGCGTCGGTCCGCACGCCGACGGCGCGGCCGTTCTCGACGATGATCCCGGTGACCTTGGTGTCCTCGAACAGGCGGGCACCGCCCATGCGGGCCCCCTTGGCCAGGGCCAGGGTGATGTCGGCCGGGTTGCCCTGCCCGTCCGACGGAATCCAGGTGCCGCCCAGGACGTCGCCGGTTTCGACCAGGGGGTGGCGTTCCTTGACCTCTTCCGGCGAAATGATATCGACCTGCAGGCCGAACACCTTGGCCATGGAGGCATTGCGGCGGAATTCCTCCATCCGCCCTTCGTGGAGCGCCACGGAGACAGATCCGTTCTGCTTCAGGCCCGTGGCCTGACCTGTCTCGCTTTCCAATTCGCGGTAAAGCTCTGCCGTGTATTTGGCCAGCCGCGTCATGTTGGCGCTGCCGCGCAGCTGGCCGATCAGGCCCGCCGCATGCCAGGTGGTGCCGGAGGTCAGCTTGCGCCGCTCCAGCAACACCACATCGGTAATCCCAATCTTGGTCAGATGATAGGCGATGGAACAACCGATGACCCCGCCGCCGATGACGACGACTTCGCAGGATTGGGGCGGCGTCTTCTTGGTATCGGACAAGGCCGCGTGTCCTATTCGGCGGCCTGGGGTGCGCCGGTTTTGACCCCCATGTCGGCCAGCACATCCGACATGGCCTTGAGTGCGGCCTTCATTTCATCCGCACCCAAATGCCCGATGCAGCCGACACGGAAGCTGGGTGCGACCGTCAGCTTGCCGGGATAGAGCACATAACCCTTGTCCTTCACACGGTCGTAGAATTCCTGAAAATCGAAAGCCGGGTCCGACGGCATGTGGAAGGTCACGATGATCGGCGCCTGGAGCCCCTGCGGCAGCAAGGTGCGGAACCCCAGTTGCGCCATGCCGTCGATCAGGATCTTGCAGTTGTCGGCATAGCGCTTGAACCGGCCGGGCTGGCCGCCCTCGGCCTCGAATTGTTCGATGGCCTTGGCAAAGGCGAAGATGACATGGGTCGGCGGGGTGAAGCGCCATTGGCCGTTGCCGTCCATGGCCTTCCACTGGTCGTACAGGTCAAGCGCCAGGGAATGGGAATTGCCTTCGCAGACTTCCAGCACGGACTTGCGGATCAGGGCGAAGCCCATGCCGGGCACGCCTTCCAGGCATTTGTTGGACGATGCCATGACGGCATCAAACGGCACTTTGGCCAGATCCAGTTCAATCGCGCCGAAGGCGCTCATGGCGTCGATGATCAGCGACCGCCCTGCGTCCTTAACCGTGCGGGCGATGTCTTCGATGGGGTTCAGGATACCCGAGGTCGTTTCGCAATGAACGACCAGGACATGGGAGATGGATGCATCACCCGCCAGCTTGGCCGCCAGGGTGGTGGCGTCCGGCGGCACATCCTCGGCCGTTTCCGAAATCTCGTAAGCACGGCCGGCATAATCCAGAATCTTGGCCATGCGTTTGCCGTAGGCCCCGTTGACCAGGATCAGCGCCTTGCCCGATTTGGGGATCAGGGTGCAGAGCGTCGCTTCGACCACGAAAGTGCCCGAACCCTGCAGCGGCACGCAGACATGGGTCTCGGTCGCATTGGCGATTTCCAGCAACTTGCGGCGCACGGCCGCATTGGCATCGATGAAGGCCTGATCGCGCGAGCCCCAGTCATGCAGCATGGCGTCGCGGGTTTCGGCCGCCGTGGTCAGCGGGCCGGGCGTGAGAAGCAGGGGATCACCGGGGGTCAAGGTCATGATGGGGCCTTTCCAATTTTGGCTTCGCGGACGGGCATGCCCCCGCCAATTGCGCGGAGTTTCATGCCGATACGTCGACCCGTCAAATCGTTAATTCGGATATCATCAATAGATTACAGCTATGCTATGCTGGGCGGCGTTTCAGGCCCTGCTCACCGTTTTCGCCACGCCTGTGTGCGCGACAGAATCCCGCGTGTCAGCACCGCATGCACCAGCCGCACCCCCGCCGCCGTGGCGACGATCATCATGCCCATGGCCGCCGCCGGCGCCACGTCGCCGGCATCGTCCATGTTGAGAATCGCAACCGAGGCCAGGGCCGTATCCGGCGAATACAGGAACACCACCGCCGACACGGTCGTCATGGCGTTGACGAACAGATACATGGATATATCCAGGATCGCCGGCATGCAGACCGGCACGGTGATGCGGATGAAGGTCCGGTAGAACGGCACCTTCAACGACTGGGACACGCTTTCGAATTCCGCATCCAGTTGTTTCAGCGCCGTTACCGCCGTCAGATGCGCCACCGTGTAAAAGTGCGTGATCGTGCAGATCACCAGGATCGGCATGGTGTGATAAATGAAGCCCAGCGGGTTGTCCGGCGCGTTGAAGAAAAACACATAGGCCAGCCCCAGCACCAAACCCGGCACGGCCATGGGCACCATGCATAGCAGTTGCATGGCCGCACGCCCCGAATGGAAGCCTTTGCTTTTTTCCACCAGATAGGCACCGGTGAACACCATCACCGTGCCGATCACGGCGGTCCAGGCCGCCAGTTCGATGGAATTCCAATAGGCATTCCATCCGCCGCCGTCCATCAGATCGAAGCTGTAATGCTTCAACGACAGTTCAAGATTATAGGGCCAGAACTTGGCGAAGGACGCGAATGCCGCCATAGCCAAAACCGAGACCAAGATGAAGCCGATCACGCCGCAGAACACCAGCATGCTCGTATCAACGGTCGCATTCTTCTTGGGTTGGAACGGCACCGCCCGCGCGGACAAAAGCGCCACCTGCTTGCGCTGAACGATGCGGTCGGCGGCAAAAGCGAACACCGCCGGCAGCAGCAGGATCATGGAGACCACCGCCCCCATTTCGAAATCCTGGCGGCCGACGACCTGTTTGTAGATGTCGGTCGCCAGCACGTTGTATTTGCCGCCCACGACCTTGGGCACGCCGAAATCGGTGATCACCAAAGTGAAGCAGACAAAAAAGGCCGAGACCACGCCGTAGCGCACGCTGGGCAGGGTGACCGTGAAGAAGGTCTTGATTCTGGATCCGCCCAGGGCTTCCGATGCTTCGTACAGGCGTGCGTCGGAATTGGCCATGGCGATCAGCATGATCGTCAGGACATGGGGGAAAACGTAAAAACATTCGCCCATGATGATGCCGATGGGGCCGTAGATTTCGTAGCCGAACAGCCAGTCCTTGATGATCCCCTGGTTGCCGAAGAAATAGACCAACGCGATGGCCGGCAGCAGTGACGGCATCAGAATGGGCAGCAAAGCCAAGCCTTTGAACACGCTTTTGAAGGGCATGCAGGTGCGGGTCAGGGCATAGGCATAGATGAACGCCAGCGTGACCACGATGACGCAGCAGATCAGCGTCACGGTCAGGCTGTTCTGGATCGACCAGAACAGGGCCGGCGTGGAAAAGAAATTGGCATAATTGGCCAGGCCGACGAACACGCCGTCCGCGTTCTTGAAACTTTTGGACAGAATTGCGTACAGCGGAAAAACGATGGTGACGAGCAGATACAGCGCGATGCCCATCAGCACCGCGCGCATGATCCAATCCTCGCCGCTGACCTTCGGCTTCACCAGGGGGGCGGATACACCGTCGGCAGCCGGTCCGGGCATGGCGCTGTCGGCCATGGCCTAGGCTCCGCCCACGGGGCGATAGATCCGCACGAATTCGGGCGGCATGGCGGCCTGAACGGTCATGCCTTCGCGGATGCCGAGATCGCGCGCCCGGCCCGCCGACAGGTCGATCATGAAATTCATGTCGTCACCGCCATCGGTCGCCGTGGCCGCGGGTTCAACATGGCAGCGCATGAACGAGCCCAGGAATTCGATATCGGTAATGGTCACGCCGATCCCGTCCCCGCCATTCCCCGACGCCGCCGTCGCAACCTGAATGTCTTCAGGCCGGATGCAGACCGTCACCTTGGCGCCCGGCGAAAGATCATCAATAGCACCGGCACAATCGATCGCATGTCCCGCGACGGAAACCTGCCCACCGGATTGGACCTGCCCCTCGATGAAGTTCGTCGTGCCGATAAAATCGGCGACAAAGGGCGAAGCCGGATCGGCATAAATTTCTTCCGGCGTGCCGACCTGTTCGATCACGCCGTGATTCATCACGACGATCCGGTCGGCCATGGCCAGAGCTTCTTCCTGATCGTGGGTCACCATGATGGTAGTGATGCCGATCTTTTCCTGCAGTTCCTTGATTTCGTGGCGTAGATGAACCCGCACCTTGGCGTCCAGCGCCGACAGGGGTTCGTCCAACAGCAACAGGCCCGGCGAGGTCGCAAGTGCCCTGGCCAATGCCACGCGCTGCTGCTGACCGCCGGACAATTGGGCGGGATACTTATCGGCATGTGCCTGCAGGCCGACCAGATCCAGCAAATCGGCGACCCGCGCCGTGATTTCCGGGCGGGGCATTTTGCGGTTTTCCAGGCCGTAGGCGATGTTTCGTGTGACGGTCAGATTGGGAAACAGCGCATAGGATTGAAACACGATGCCGAAATCGCGTTCGTTGGGCGGCAGGTCGGAAATATCGCGGCCGGCCTGCTCGACCGTGCCCGAGGTCTGAATATCCAGGCCCGCAATGGCGCGCAGCAATGTCGTCTTGCCACACCCCGACGGCCCCAAAAAGCACACGAATTCGCCTTCGCTGACATCCAAAGACACGGTCTGGAGTGCCGTGAATTCACCGAACTTCTTGGTCAGGTTCCTGACCTGAAGATAGGTGCCGTCGTTATTGTCGTTGACCATCCCTGCCCTCCAAGGCCGAAGTCTATCAGAACCGCGCCCGCCCTGCGCACCCGCGATGTGCGGTCAAAGATTGCGGCCGCCGCATCCAAACGAAAAGCCCCGGCCCCAATTGAGGAGCCGGGGCTTTCCATTCACGTCAGATATGCACGGGGCAATCTTACTTACTTGGGTTCGGACTTGCCGTCGTAACGCTTGCGCCACTCATCCAGAACGCGGATGCGGTTGGACGCCGCCCATTGGAAGTCGTTGTCGATCATCTTGTCTTCGATGCCCGGGGGGAAGTTCTTAACCGGCTTGGCAATCCCCGGCATGGCAACGACCGCATATTCTTCGTTGTAGATTTCCTGTGCCTTCTTGGTCACCGACCAATCGGCCAGCGCCTGGGCGGCCTTCAGGTTCTTGGTATTGTGGACGATCCCGAAGGATTCCAAATCCCAGCCCACGCCTTCAGATGGGGCCACGACCTCAAGGGGGGCGCCGTCATTCTTGGACTTAGCACCCCGATAGGCGAAGGACACGCCGATCGGGATTTCACCCTTGGCGGCAAGCTTGCAGGGCTTGGAGCCGGAGTGCGTGTAGCGCGCGATGTTTTCATGCAGCGCGTCCATGTATTTCCAGGCGGCTTCTTCACCCTTGATCTGAATCCACGACGATACATCCAGGAAGCCCGTGCCCGAGGAGTTCGGGTTCGGCATGATCACATGGCCCTTGTAGACCGGCTTGGTCAGATCGTCCCAGGATTGGGGAACGGGCAGCTTGTGCTTTTCACCTTCGACCGTGTTGAAGCAGATCGACGCGATCCAGGCGCGCTGACCGACCCACAGCGGCGGGGTGTTCTTGGTGTCGTAATATTTCTTGGACAGCTTATCCAGGCCCTTGGGGGCATAGCCCTGGAAGTAGTTGTGCTCGCTCAGCAGCAACAGGCTGGTCGCCGCAACGCCCCAGACGATGTCGGCCTTGGGGTTGTCTTTTTCGGCCAGAAGCTTGGAGGTAATGATGCCCGTGGAATCGCGCACCCACTTGATGTTGACGTCCGGATAATCCGCTTCGAAGGCTTTTTTGAACTTCTTAAGCTCGTCCGCTTCGACCGCCGTATAGACCAGAAGATCGGTTTTTGCCTGCGCGGGCGTAACGCCCAGAATGGCCGCCGTGGCAGCCACCGCCAGCCCCATTCCGAGGCCCGTGAACCATTTAGATTTCATCGTGAAACTCCCTGTGTGGTCGCCGGATTATCAAACAAAGCCATGACCGGCGTGTGACAGTATTACCAATTATGAATTCAGGGGACAGGTTTTCTTCGGCACTGCGTCAAACGCCCCCCTTGAACGCCGCCCTCGTTGGCCGCGGCACGGATTCCCCCAGAAACGCCAATCAATGCACCGTTTCCGATGGTTCCATATAGACTCAATCGCATTCGGGAAATATAAGTCAAATCGTCAGTTTTGATAGGTCATATAGGTTTACTCTATGTATTATTCGCAACTGCGGGCCTTCCATGCCGTGGCGACCCAGGGCGGCTTTTCCAAGGCCGCCGAGTTTCTGCACCTGACCCAGCCCACATTGTCCGATCAGGTGCGCAAGCTGGAACGCGATTTCGACATCCTGCTGTTCAACCGCACCTCGCGCTCGGTCTCGCTGACCGATGCCGGCCGCCACCTTCTGGCGATCACCAACCGCATGTTCGAATGCGAGGGCGAGGCGCTTGAATATCTGCGCGAATCCCAGAACCTTCTGGTCGGCACGCTGACCCTTTCGGCCGATGCGCCCTTCCATGTGCTGCGCATCGTGCGGGCCTTCCGCAACCAGTACCCCGGCGTGACCGTGAACCTGAAGATCGGCAACTCGGAAGACATCCTCAACCAGCTCTACGATTTCGATGCCGACGTGGGCGTGTTTTCCCACGTGCCCGACGACGCCAGGCTCAAGGTGCTGTCACTCCGCGACGACCCCCTGGTCGCGGTGATCTCGCGCGACCACCCCTGGGCCGGGCGCGACGACGTGCGGTTCAAGGAAATGGCCGATCAGCCCCTGGTGCTGCGCGAACGGGGCTCGACCACGCGCCGGCTGGTCGAACAGGAATTCGCCCGGCTGGATTTGACCATGGGCCCGGTGATGGAGGTCGAAGGCCGGGAAAGCATCCGCGAGGCCGTGGCCACCGGCAACGGCATCGGCTTTGTTTCAAAGCCGGAATTCGGCTTCGACTCGCGCCTTGCCATGCTGGAACTCAGGGACTGCAAACTGCCCATGCACGAATACATGGTCTGCCTGGAAAACCGGGCGGAAACGCGGGTGGTGCGGGCGTTCTGGGAAATGGCGATGACGGAGCGGGATTAGGGCTCCACTTGCAGGCGAGTGGTTGGGGAGCCTGGGCTATGTCTGCTTATGACCCAAAGCGGACCAACCTACCTGCAAACCTCAACCTAGCGTGCAAGCAGCTGGCTTTAGGGTATCGGGCGAAAGATTTTGACGACTGCCAAAGAAAGCACAAGAGCTACTATTAAGAATCCGACTCTCTTGTCTTCCCCGATGTTCTGAAAATAGGGGGTTGTCAGACGGTCCCGAAATAATGACACGGTCGCACAAAGTGCGGTCAGTGCGGTCAAGCTGACGTAATTGAGAACCTCGGTTTCAATGTATCCCCATAGCGCGATGATGCTGACAACCCCCATTGACCCAGCTTTTAGTTTATTCGTTAGGTGCGGGATTTCGAGGATCGGAAAACAAATTAAAATTACGCCGAAACCAATGCCGACGATTTCTTTATCATCGAACAAAATTCCGAGAACCAATAGGCCAGCGGCGAATAAAGTGCCTGAAAGAATTTGCTCCTGAATTGTTTTGCTAAACTTCCGCAATACTGGAAGGGATGCCAAAAAGAACGTTATCAGGGATAACGGCAACCAGTTATCTTTTTCAGCGATCTCAGTATAGGTAACATTAACAATCACCCATAGAATCAGTGCTGCGAAGGCCAGGGCGATCATCAATAAGAACGAAAACTTTAGGCTCAAGGTTTAAACCTCGCAGAAATGGCGGCTCCAAAACTAAATTTACAATCTAAAGAACAATCAAAGCAAACCAGCTAAACGGTTTGGATTGATGTCCGCTTCTGGCTAATAGCAGACTCAGCAGCAAACGATTGTCGCGCTAGGGCACTCGGGTTTCGGCGATCTTCATTCCACGCAAAACAACTTTCGCGCCCCTGTGAACAACAGGGCGCTCAGGTTTTGCGCTAGATAATCTCGAAATACCGCTCCATTTCCCAATCGGTGATGGCGCGGCGGAATTCGCGTTCTTCCCAGTCGCGGGTCGCGGCGTAGTGATCGACGAAGGCGTCGCCGAAAAGCGCCCGCGCGGGCTTGGATGCCTTGAGCATCCCGGCGGCTTCCATCAGGGAGCGCGGCAGGTTCAGGCGTTTTGGGAATTTTTTATCGTAGGCATTGCCTTCGACGGCCGCGTCGGGCTCGACCTTGTTTTCGATCCCCCACAGCCCCGCCCCCACGGCGGCGGCCAGCGCCAGGTAGGGGTTGGCATCGGCGGCGGCGACGCGGAATTCGACGCGCTGCGATTTTTCCGAGCCCGGGATCACGCGGATCGCGCAGGTCCGGTTGTCGACGCCCCAGGTCGCATCCGTCGGCGCCCAGAAGCCCGGCACCAGGCGGGTGTAGCTGTTGACCGTATTCGCGATCATGGCCAGGAATTCGGGCATCAGTTTCTGCTGTCCGCCGACGAAATGGCGCATGGTATCGCTCATGCCATGGGGTTTTTTCTTGTCCAGGAACAGGGGTTTGCCCGCCTTGGACTGCAGCGACATATGGATATGGCCCGACTGGCCGGGCCAGTCTTCGGACCAGCGCGCCATGAAGGTCGCCATCAGGCCCCGCTTCTGCGCCATGATCTTGGCGAAGGTCTTGAACAGGGCGGCCTTGTCGGCGGCGTCCAGGCCGCCTGAGACCTCGATCGCCGCTTCCATGCAGCCCGGGCCCGTTTCCTCGTGCAGGCCTTCCAGCGCCATGTCCATCTTGATGCAGCCGTCCAGCAGGTCGCGGTACAGATCGCTTTCGACCGTGTTGCGCAGAACGGAATAACCGAACCAGCCGGGCTGGATCGGTTTCAGGTTGCGGTAGTTCTTTTCGCGCACGCCGGTTGGCGTTTCTTCGAACAGGAAGAATTCGTATTCCAGGCCGGCCAGCACCTTGAAGCCCATCTTGTCGGCCTTATCCAGGGTGCGGCGCAGGACCGCGCGCGGGCAGACCGCTTCGTGGTCGCCTGCGAATTCACCCAGGAAAAACAACATGCCGTCTTCCCAGGCGATTTCCCGGCAGGTCGCGGGCAGAACGCGCACGGGCGCGTCGGGGTATCCCGTGTGCCAGCCGGTGACGGAAACGTTGTCGTACAGTTGATCGTAGGAATCCCAGCCCAGCACCACGTCGCAGAAGCCGAAGCCCTTATCCAGGGACGAGAGGAACTTTTCCGTCTTCATGTATTTGCCGCGCATCACGCCGTCCATGTCGACCACGCCGACCTTGACGTAATCGAGCTTGCGTTCCGCGATGATCTTCTTGGCGTCGGCCGCGGTCTTCACGTTTTCCGGTTTCATCTGCCTCTCCCTGCCTGCCCCTGAAAAATTCGGCTTGATTCCTTGGCCCTAGAATTCCAGATGCCCCCCATGGGCGTCCAGGAACAATGCGGCGTATTGGTCCTTGGTGAACGGGATGGGGTTGCCGCCCGCGGTCGGATCTTCCACCGCCATGGCGCCCACGGTCGCGGCATCGCCCGCCGGAATATCCATCTCGGCCAGGGTGTGCGGGATGCCGACCTCGGCCCGCAGGTCCAAAATCCACTGGATCACGCCCGCGGGCGCGTATTCATTAAGGTCGAGGGCCCGGGCCAGGTCCGTCAGGTCCTTTTCAATCGCCGCCTTGTTGGCGTTGACCACATAAGGCATGAGCACGGCGTTCAAAAGCCCGTGGTGCGCGTCGTAAAGCGCGCCTAAGGGATGGGCCAGGGCATGGATGCCGCCGAGGCCGCGCTGAAACGCCGTCGCCCCCGCCATGGCCGCCGCCATCATGTGCGACCGGGCGTCGATATTCTTGCCGTCCTTCACCGCCGTCGGCAGCCAGTCCTTGACCAGGCGCATGCCCTCCAACGCCACCCCCTTGGCGAACGGGTGATAGAACGGCGCCAGATAGGCTTCCAGGTTGTGCGACAGCGCATCCATCCCCACCGCCGCCGTGACATGCGCCGGCAGGCCCACCGTCAGGTCCGGGTCGGCGATGGTGACGGTCGGCATCATCTTGGGGTGGAAGATGACCTTCTTCACATGGCGCGCGCTGTCGGTGATGACGGACGCACGGCCCACGTCCGACCCCGTGCCGGATGTGGTCGCAACACAGATGTTGGGGGCGATGGCGTCCGCATCGGCGCGGGCCCAGTTGTCGCCCACGTCCTCGAAATCCCACAAGGGCCGGGTCTGCCCGGCCTGAAAGGCCACGGCCTTGCCGGCGTCCAAGGCGCTGCCGCCGCCGAAGGCGATCACCCCGTCGTGCCCGCCCGATTTGAAAGCGGCCACACCGGCCTCGACGTTTTCCAGGGTCGGGTTGCCCTTGATGGCCGAGAACACGGCAATGCCGAGCCCCGCCCCTTCGACCGCCGCCGTTGCCTCGTCCACCATGGGCAGGGCCGCCAGGCCCGGGTCCGTGACCAGCAGCGGATTGGCCATGCCCGCCTGAATACAGGCCTCGCCCAATTCCTTGATCCGCCCGGCGCCGAAGCGGATGGCCGTGGGATAATTCCAGTTACCGGTAAGCGGCATGTTCGTCATGGGCGTCAGACCTGTGTGCGAAGATGAAAGGACATGGGCCGGGTCAGGTGATCATAGCCGAGCGGCGACAAGGTGCAGCCCCGGCCCGAATTCTTGACCCCGGTCCAGGCCAGGGCCGGGTCCAGATAGTCGGCCCGGTTCATGAACAGGGTGCCGGTTTCGATGCGGTCGCCCAGCGCCAGGGCCGCGTCCGTATCCGCCGTCCAGATGCTGGCGGTCAGGCCGAAGTCGCTGTCGTTCATCAGGGCCACGGCCTCGTCGTCGGACGCAACCTTCATCACGCCGACCACGGGGCCGAAGGATTCTTCAGTCATCACGCGCATGGAATGGTCCACATCGACCAGCACCTGCGGCGCCATATAGGCGCTGCCGGGGGCATCCCGGCCGAACGCCTTGGCATCGATCAGGGCCCGGGCCCCGGCCTGGACCGCGCCCGCGATCTGCCCGCGCACGAAATCGGCGGCCTTGGGCCGGACCATGGGGCCCAGGGTCGTGGCCGTATCAAGCGGGTCGCCCAGAACGTATCCCTTGGCGGTCTCGACCATGCCCTGAACGAAATCGTCATAGACCGCGGCATGGACGTAGACCCGTTCGATCCCGCAGCAGCTTTGCCCGGAATTGAAGAACGCCCCATCGGTCACGTTCTCGACGGCGTGCGCAAGGTTGGCGTCGGCCCGCACATAAGCGGGATCCTTGCCGCCCAGCTCCAGCCCGATGCCGATGAAGCGTCCCGCCGCCGCGCGTTCCATGGCCGCCCCGCCGGGGACCGAGCCGGTGAAGGCGACGAAATTGATTTCGGGGGATGCGACCACACGGGCCGTCTGGTCATGGGTCAGATGCAGGACCTGGAACAGGCCGTCGGGGGCACCGGCGGTTTCGAACGCGCGGGCGATGCGCTCGCCACATAAAGGCGTCTGCGTCGCGTGTTTCAGGACCACCGCGTTGCCCGCCATGATTGCCGGCACGATGGCGTTGACCGCCGTAAGGTAGGGGTAGTTCCAGGGGGCGACGACCAGCACCACGCCCAGGGGCTGTTTGCGGATGAAGCGGGTAAAGCCCGGTTTGTCCGGAGCGGGGGTATCCGCCAGGGTGCCTTCGGCGATGGCGATCATGTGGCGGGCCCGTTCCTCGAACCCCGCAACCTCGCCCGCGCCATAGCGCAGGGGCCGGCCCATCTGCCAGGCCAATTCCCGGGAAACGGCATCGGGCTCGGCGATGAAGGCATCGACCATGCGCGCACAGATCACCGCCCGTTCGGCCACGGGCATGCGGCGCCAAGTTGCCTGGCACTGGGCCGCACGGTCCAAAGCAGCCCCGATTTCGGCATCGCTTGCGGCGGGGCGTTCGGCATAGACCGATCCGTCAACGGGGGAAATACAACTGAGCGTTTCGGTCATGGCGGCATTTCTTATGATGTTCGGGGAAATGGAATCAGATGCCGGACGTTAGCCCGCAGGATTAGGCCGCGCCAGCGGATTTCGCACCCCTGTCACGGGTTTTCGAACCGCACGCCCGACGTCTGCGCGCGCAGTCGCGGATCGGGTGATTTGACCGTCACCGGGCGGCCTTCCAGCACTTCGCGGCACCGGTCCAGCGTCTCAAGTTCCAGGCGCTGCATGGCTTCATGGGTGAAGAAGGTCAGATGCGGCAACAGGATCACGTTGTCCATGGCGAACAGGGGGCTCAAGGGATGGCCTTCGAGGGCGAGCGGCTCCTGGCTGTAAACGTCGAGCCCGGCGCCTGCGATGCGGCCTTCGACCAATGCTTCGACCAGGGCCGCTTCATCCACGATGGCACCGCGCGCCACGTTGATCAGAAAGGCCGTCGGCTTCATGGCGGCCAATTCCTGTGCCCCGATCAGGCCCCGCGTTTCGTCGTTGAGCACGGAGTGGACGGAGACGACATCCGATCGCGCCATCAGGTCCATGAGGTCCGCCACGGGCTCGATCCCGGCCTGGATCAATTCCGCATCGGGGGTATGGGGGCTATAGGCGATGACCCGGGCCCCGAACCCCGCCCCCGCCATCTGGGCGAAGGCGCGGCCGATGCGCCCGGCCCCCACGATGCCCACGGTCTTGCCCGCGATGTCCGATGCCAGCCATTGTTCTTCGGGCCATGCCCAGCCGTCCGCATGCATGGTGCGATCCAGCGGGATCAGCTTCTTGGCCAGCGCCAGCATCAGGGTGAAGGCCCCCTCGGCCACCGTGCGTTCGGCATATTCGGGGATGTTGACCACGGGGATGCCCCGTTCGCGGGCCGCCGCCATATCGATGGCATCGATGCCGACGCCGTACTTGACGATACCTTTCAATTTCGGCGCCGCCGCGATCACCCGCGCCGTGATCGGCGTGTAGCACATCAGGATCAGATCCGCGTCGGCCACGGCGTCGAGCAGCACGTTTTCGCCTGCACCGTCCGGCACCAACACCAGATCAACGCCCATGTCGCGCAGGCCTGGATCGATCACCGGGCATTGCAGTTCGCGGTCCGTGCGGACGACCTTGACCATGTGCTCCCCCTTTTTTGTTTTCCGGGTTGTTGCCGTTCAGGCCAGTCCGGCCGCGCGGGCGGCATCCGTGATGGCCCCTTCCAGGATATCCAGGGCCTGATCCATCTCTGCCTGCGTCACCACCAGGGGCGGCGTCAGGGTCAATGTATTGCCCATGGAAATCTTGAACGAAAGTCCGCCGTCCAGGCAACGGTAGAGCACGTCTTCGGCCAGGGCCACCGCCGGTTCCTTTCCCGCCTTGTCGACCACAAGTTCCGCCCCCATCAGGAAGCCCCGCCCGCGCACGTCGCCGATCACCGGCAGGCGATCCTTCATATCGTACAGGCGTGCAAGGGCATGGGCACCCACGGTCGCAGCATTCTCGACCAGGTTTTCGTCTTCGATGATTTCGATGGTCGTCAGCGCCGCCCGCGTGGTCACGGGATTTTTCTCATGGGTGTAATGGCCGAAGGCATAGTCGCCCGCCACGTCCAGGCCCGGCCGCGCGATCACGGCGGCGATGGGCAGGATGCCGCCGCCGAGCCCCTTGCCCATGACCAGAATGTCCGGCACCACACCGTCGTGGTCGCAGGCAAACATGCGCCCGGTCTTGCCCAGGCCTGTCGGGATTTCATCGAAGATCAGCAAAGCGCCGACATCGTCGCAGGCCTGGCGGACGGCAGCCCAGAACCCGGGCGGCGGCACATAGGGCACGGCGCGGGCCGGCTCGGCGATCACGGCGGCGACGTCGCCTTCTTTCTCCAGCACATAGCGCACCATGTTGGCGCAGGTCATCTTGCACAGGTCCAAATCCGGCTGGCCGTCCGTTTCCGGATAGCCGTAAGGGCAGCGATAGCAGGCGAAGGGGGCCACGTGTTCCGTGCCCGCCAGAAGCGGGCCGACCAGGTTCGATCTGAACAGCTGTTCCCCGCCCACGGACGACGCCCCGAACCCGGCCCCGTGAAAGGCGTCCCAGAACGACACGGTCTTGAACCGCCCGGTCGCCGCGCGGGCCAACTTCAACGCGACCTCGACCGCGTCGGATCCGCCCGTGGTGAACAGCACCTTGCCAAGGTCGCCCGGTGCGATGTCCACCAGCTTGCGGGCCAGGGCGGTCGCCGGCGCACAGGCAAAACGCCGGGGTGCGAAGGAAAGAGTGTCCATCTGATCGGCGATGGCTTTCTTCAGGCGCGGATGGCCGTATCCGATGTGATGCACGTTGTTGCCGTGAAAATCCAAATAACGCCGGCCTTCGGCGTCTTCGATCCAGGGACCTTCCGCCTTTGTAATCACCGACAGACAGGGCGTGGACACGGATTGATGCAGGAACAGGTCCGCGTCTTCGGCCAACGCCCTGTTGGATGCCTCGCCCAGGGCGCCCGCCGCCCATTCCCGCCGCCGGGGCGATGCGTTGCTTTCCCCTTCCGACGGGGCAGGCACGTGAAGACGTTCATCAGGCATGGGGCGGCACCCGGTTGCAGTGTCAATCAGCGGAGTGTCGCGGTCGCCCTACCCATACGTCAAATCGCTAATGCCGATAGGATTTATCGGTATGGCCTATGCCTAAGGCCTCAATTGATTAAAGCAGAACGCGCCCTTGACCTTCCAGTGACTGGAATCCTTATATACCCCAGATCGGATCGGTTTCAGTTCCACGCACCGCACCGACACAGGAGATATAAAGCATGACACCCCCCACGACCCCGCCCGCCACACCGGCAGAACACACCGCATCCTGCTGCGGCGGCGGCCATGGCACCGAATCCGCACATGAAGCCACGGCCAAGGATCCGGTTTGCGGCATGACCGTCACCTTGGGCATGGGCAAGCCGACATTCGAGCATAACGGCACGGCCTATCATTTCTGCCATGAAGGCTGCCGGACAAAGTTCGCGAACGATCCGGAACATTATCTTTCCGGCGCCCATTTAAAACCCCAGCCGGAGATGCCGGCCGGGACGAAATACACCTGCCCCATGGATCCGGAAATCGTCCAGGTCGGCCCCGGCACCTGCCCTATTTGCGGCATGGCGTTGGAGCCCATGGGCGTGCCTACGGGCGATGAAGGCCCCAACCCGGAACTGGTCGACTTCACCCGCCGGTTTTGGGTCGGTGCCGTCCTGACCGTGCCGGTTCTGATCCTGGCCATGGGACCGATGCTGGGCCTGGGCATTCGTGACGTTCTGGGCGAAAGCCGGGCACAGTGGATTGAGATGGCCCTGGCGAGCCCGGTTATTCTGTGGTGCGGCTGGCCGTTCTTTGAACGCGGCGTCCGGTCTGTCATCACGCGCCACCTTAATATGTTCACCCTGATCGCCATGGGCGTGGGGGCGGCCTATCTGTTCAGCCTTGCCGCCGTGCTGGCCCCCGGCATTTTCCCGGATGGCTTCCGCGGCGCGGATGGCCACGTGGGTGTCTATTTCGAAGCCGGTGCCGTGATCATCGTGCTGGTTCTGTTGGGGCAACTAATGGAACTGGGCGCGCGCGACCGCACCGGTGCGGCCATTCGCGCCTTGCTGGACATGGCCGCCAAGACCGCACGGCGGATCGCCCCCGACGGAACCGAGTCCGAGGTGCCCCTTGAGGACGTGCAAAGCGGCGATCGCCTGCGCGTGCGCCCCGGCGACAAAATTCCGGTCGACGGCGTCGTTCTGGAAGGCCGGTCTTCCGTCGACGAGTCCATGATCACCGGCGAACCCGTGCCGGTCGAAAAGACGGAAGGTGATCCCCTGACCGGCGCCACCCTTAACGGAACCGGCAGCCTGATCATGGAAGCCCAGCGCGTCGGCGCCGAAACGACGCTCAGCCAGATCGTCGAAATGGTCGCAAACGCCCAACGGTCACGGGCTCCCATTCAAAAGGTCGCGGATGCCGTCGCCGGCATTTTCGTGCCAGCGGTGGTCGCCGTCGCCATTCTGTCCTTTATCGCATGGTCGATCTGGGGACCGCAGCCGGCATTGGCCTATGCCCTGGTGTCCGCCGTGGCCGTGCTGATCATCGCCTGCCCCTGCGCACTCGGCCTGGCGACACCCATGTCGATCATGACGGCGACGGGCCGGGGTGCCCAGGCCGGCGTATTGATCAAAAACGCCGAGGCGTTGGAACGCTTCGCCAAGGTCGACACATTGATCGTCGACAAGACGGGCACCCTGACCCTGGGCAAACCGAAACTTGTCGCCGTGCATCCCACCGAGGGCCATGACGAGGCCGAGGTTTTGCGCCTCGCCGCCAGCCTGGAACGCGGCTCCGAACACCCCCTGGCCGAGGCCATCGTGGCCGGCGCCGAGGATCGCGGTATCACCACGGCCAAGGCGGATGACTTCCAATCGATCACCGGCATGGGCGTGACCGGCATCGTGGGCGGTAAGGCCGTGGCCCTCGGCAATGCCCGGATGCTGGAGAACCTGGGTATCGCTGCGGGCGACCTGACGGCACAGGCGGATGCGCGGCGCGATCAGGGCGAAACCGTCATGTTCGTGATCGTCGACAAAGAAATCGCCGGCCTGATCGCCGTCGCCGATCCGGTCAAGGAAACCACCGCCGCCGCCATCCGCGCCTTGCATGCGGCGGAACTTCATATCGTCATGGCAACCGGCGACAACGAACGTACGGCCCGGGCCGTGGCGAAAGGATTGGGCATCGACGATATCCGCGCCGACGTCCTGCCCGAAGACAAGGCCCGGATCGTCAAGGACCTGCAATCACAAGGCCGCAAGGTCGCCATGGCCGGCGACGGGGTTAACGATGCCCCCGCCCTGGCCCAGGCCGATGTGGGCATCGCCATGGGAACGGGTGCAGACGTGGCGATCGAAAGCGCCGGCATCACTTTGGTAAAAGGGGATTTGGGCGGCATTGTGCGAGCACGCAAACTGGCGCTGGCAACCATGCGCAACATCCGCCAGAACCTGTTCTTCGCCATGGTCTACAACGCCCTGGGCGTGCCCGTCGCGGCGGGCGTTCTTTATCCCGTATTCGGCATTCTGCTGTCGCCCATGTTCGCCGCCGCCGCCATGAGCCTGAGTTCCGTTTCAGTGATCACCAACGCGCTGCGTTTGCGCCGCGCCGACATCGGAAAGGATTGAGCCATGAATATCGGTGACGCGGCCCGGCTGTCGGGACTTCCGGCCAAGACCATCCGCTATTACGAAGATATCGCCCTGGTCGTGCCGAAGCGCAGCGATAACGGCTACCGGGCTTATTCGGCAAACGACGTGCACAAACTGCAATTCGTGCAACGTGCCCGGGGTTTGGGTTTTCCGATCGAACACTGCCGGACCTTATTATCGCTCTACGAGGATCAGAACCGCGCCAGCGCCGACGTCAAAGCCATCGCCGCGGAACACCTGACGGAAATCGAAGCAAAGATCGAGGAACTGAAAGCCCTTCGCAAGACATTGAAACATCTGGTCGACAACTGCCACGGCGATGATCGGCCAAGCTGCCCCATCATCGATGGCTTGGCGGGGCCCGAACATTGATGGCGGGACCTTCCAAACCTGTTTGGGCGGCGGCGATCATTGGCGCGGTCGCCCTGGGTGGCGCTGCCTGGATGTGGTTCGGCCCGCAATTGTCGGACGGAACCGTCGCCTTGAAACCCGATGACACCCAAGTCGTCGCGCAAGGTGCTGCAATCTATAAGGACGCCTGCGCCCAATGTCATGGCGTCAACCTGGAAGGACAACCCAATTGGCGGGAACGCTTGCCGTCGGGCCGATTGCCCGCACCACCCCACGACCGGGCGGGACATACCTGGCATCATACCGATACCCAATTGTTCGACATCACCAAGCGGGGCCCCGCCGCCGTGGTCGGCGGCAGCTATGAAAGCGACATGCCCGGCTATGACGGGGTTTTGACGGACCATGAGATCATCGCCGTCCTGTCCTATATCAAGAGCACTTGGCCCGCGACCGTTCGAGCGCGGCATGACGCCTTGAACCGCCAAGTGGACCAATAGGATTTACTGCATGAATGCGTCATGCCTTATTGCATGCCACATATAAAACGCCATTCCGTCTATTGACCTTCCAGTTGGGGGAAGCCTTAAGCCTTACCCTTTACGGATATGATTTCGGGTTATCGATGTGAAATTTGACCAAGGAAAAATGATCACAGGCAAGAAGTCGCGACGCATATGTGCGGCACTTCTGACCTTGGCGATTTTCCTTTCCGGGTTCGGGATCGGACATGCCGCCCCTGCCGACGGCATGCATCATGGACACGCAGCCAGCGCCGAAACGGTCAAATGTGAGCATTCCGAAACCCGGGACCGCACCGAATGTCCCCGCCAGATGGCCCCTTCCGATAAACGCCCCCTGTCAACGCAGCATGAAATCGGCGGCTGTTGTGTGAACGTCTGTTTTCCGACGGTTATGCCGCGCGACGTTTTGACTTTCACGCCCCCGGCATTCGGCATCCAGAAAGTGATTGCAAGCATCGACAGGACGCCGGCACTGGCATCGCCCACAGGCCCGTTCCGTCCGCCGCGAGACCACGCATAATTCCCGTTCGGCCGTCTTCGGCCGCAAGGAATTCCATTAGCCAAGTCAGGCCCGCAGCATGACCGAATCGTCATAAGCCACGCCTGACACAGGCAACCGGCAAGCGTGTTGTCACGCGCCGCCTTTCTTACGAATTCCAATCCAGCGGGAAACCGTCGCGCCGGCAGGGGCAAGGCCTTGGCCTTTCCTTCGCCGTGAACGTCTCAAATCCAAATTCAAGGATCTCTACAATGAAGACCCATTCAAACCGCGTTATCCGCAATTCCATCCGTTCCGCCGCCGCCCTTGTGTTTCTGGTCGGCGCGGCACCCGCATTGGCCGGTGCCGGCAAGGCGGGCCACGGTCACGGCGATCACGGCGGCATGTCCGCCATCGGCGAAGCCGGCAAGGCATCGGAGGTGACCCGCACCATCACAGTCACCATGATCGACAATCTATATGACCCGGAGAACATTTCCGTGAAGGCTGGCGAAACCATCCGCTTCAAGATCATCAATAAGGGTGAATTTCTGCACGAATTCGGCCTGGGCACGGCCGCCATGCACAAGAAGCATCAAGCGGAAATGATGAAGATGTGGGAGCACGGCATGATCGAAGCCGACCGCATTAATCACGACAAGATGAAAATGGATCATGGCGACGGCCATGCCATGAAGCACGATGACCCCAACAGCATCCTGCTGGAGCCGGGCAAGTCGGGCGAGATCATCTGGAAATTCACCAAGCCGACGAAACTGGAATTCGCCTGCAACATCCCGGGGCACTACGAGTCCGGGATGATGGGTGAAATCCGCTTCAAATAGCGGCCAAGGCAACAGGAGATATCGATGCGACAGTCATTTAGACCCATCTTCGCGCTGGCGGCTCTTGCCGTCGGCGCCCTGACCCTGGCGCCCGCCGCACAGGCAGGCACCTACAACCTGGAAATCGCCCGCGGCACCATCGACGTAGCCCAGGACAATCGGGATGCCATGACCATCAACGGCACCGTTCCGGGGCCGGTTCTGCGTTTCAAGGAAGGCGAAGAACTGACCATCAACGTCGCCAACCGCATGGACGTGGATACCTCGATCCATTGGCATGGCCTGATCCTGCCCTATCAGCAGGACGGCGTGCCGGGGATCAGTTTTCCCGGCATCAAGGCAGGCGAGACGTTTACTTACCGCTTCCCGGCGCAGCAGGCCGGCACCTATTGGTATCACAGCCATTCGGGCCTGCAGGAACAGGCGGGGGTTTACGGCGCGATCATCATCGACCCCGAAAAACGCGATCCCTTCCGCTTCGACAAGGAATACGTGGTCGTCCTGTCCGATTGGCACCAGACCGACAAGCCCGAAGCCATCATCGCCAATCTGAAAAAGATGGCGGACTACTACAACTATCAGCAACGCACATTGGGCACCTTCATCGACGACGCCAAGAAAATGGGCTTCGGCGCCGCATTGTCCGACCGCATGGATTGGGGGTCTATGCGTATGCTGCCGTCGGACATCGCCGATGTCTCGGGTTATGTCTTTCTGATGAACGGGCAAAACCCGGAACAGAATTGGACCGGCCTGTTCAAACCGGGCGAGCGTATCCGCCTGCGCTTCATCAATGCCGCGGCCATGACTTACTTTGATGTGCGCATTCCGGGTCTCAAGATGACGGTGGTGCAGGCCGACGGCAACAACGTGCGGCCCGTGCCGGTGGATGAATTCCGCATCGCCGTGGCGGAAACCTATGACGTCATCGTCCGGCCGACCGAGGACAAGGCCTATACCATCTTTGCCGAAAGCATGGCCCGCACGGGGCATGCCCGCGGCACCCTTACCCCGGAAATGGGCCGGACGGCGGCCGTCCCCGATGCCCGCCCGAAACAGTTCCTGACCATGGCCGACATGGGCATGGCCCACGGCAACATGGCCGGCATGGATCACGGGTCAATGAAAATGGACCACGGGAAAATGGATCATGGAAAAATGGACCATGGCGCCATGAAGATGCCTGGGGGTGATCACAAAATGCCCGACGGCACCATGATGAAAGGCATGGATCACAGCCAGATGGGGCATGGCATGATGAAGGGAATGGACCACGGCAAAATGGGCCATGGGGCCATGCCGTCGCCGGAGCCGAAGGAGGACCCGTTCTACGCCTCCGGCAGCGGCCTGATGCCCAAGGCGGCCACCGGCGCGGAAAGTTCCTGTCCTACGCGGACCTGAAAGCGTTCAGGCCGCTGTATCCGGACCGCGAAGCCACACGGGTGATCGAGGTCCGCCTGACCGGCAACATGGAGCGCTACATCTGGTCCATCAACGATGTGAAGTATTCGGACGCCGAGCCGATCAAGCTGAAATTCGGCGAACGGGTACGCTTCAAGTTCATCAATGAAACCATGATGACCCATCCCATGCATCTGCACGGCATGTGGCAGATCCTGGACAACGGATCGGGCAAGGACAACCCGGCCAAGCACACGATCTCCATCTCACCCGGCACCACGGTCGAAGCCGATATCGAGGCCGATGCCGAAGGGCAATGGGCCTTTCACTGTCACCTGATGTACCACATGGCGTCCGGCATGTTCCGCAAGGTCGTGGTCGAACGCGAAACGGCGGAGCTTTCCCAATGAACATATCGCGACTTTTCACCGGGACGGCGGCTGCCGGAATCCTTTTTCTTTACGCAGCGGACACTCATGCCGATGTTTTGGACGATGCCATCTATTGGCAGTTTCAGGCGGAACAGTTCGAATACAGAACCGGCGAGAGCGATGACGTTCTTGCCTGGGACGTCAATGCCTGGATCGGCAACGACGACCATCGCCTCGCCTTCAAATCAGAAGGAGAGAACCCTGTCGGAAAACGCCTGGAAGCGGCGGAACTTCAATTCCTGTACCGCCGCCCGATCTCAACCTTCTTCGACGCCAATATCGGTGTCAGGCATGACCTCCGCCCGAACCCGGACCGCACCTATGGCGTGGTCGGCATCCAGGGACTGGCCAAACAGTTCGTGGAAACGGGTGCAGACCTGTTCATCAGCGAAAAGGGCGACGTTTCCGCCCGACTGGAAGCAGAGGTCGATTGGCTTTTGACCCAGCGCCTGATCCTGCAACCGTCGGCGGAAATCAATCTCGCCTTTTCCGAGGATGCCGCCATCGAAAGCGGTGCGGGGATCAACAACATCGAACTGGGGATACGCCTGAAATACGAAATCCGGCGCGAATTTGCTCCTTATATCGGCGTGCATTATGAGCGCAAGTTCGGCCCCACCGCCAATTTCGCCCGCCACGAGGGCGAGGATACGGATGCCGTCCGTTTCGTTGCCGGCGTCAGTTTCTGGTTTTAGATAAGGACCACATCATGTTCCGTAACATCCGTATCCGGCGCACCCTGTCCGCGTTTGCCCTGGCCCTGGCGGCCATGGCCTATCTCTCCACCGGCGTTCATGCCGCCGAAGTGACCGTGTACAAATCGCCCTGGTGCGGGTGTTGCGGTGCATGGGTCCAACACATGCAGGCCCATGGACACGACATGAAGGTCGTCGAAATGGAAGACCTGTCCGCCATCAAGAAAATGACCGGCGTAACCGAGGGCCTGCAGTCCTGTCATACGGCGGTGGTCGACGGCTATGTCATCGAAGGACATGTCCCGGCGGACGAAGTTTCCCGGCTGCTGGCCGAACGGCCAAAGGCACGGGGGCTTTCCGTGCCGGGCATGCCGGTGGGATCGCCGGGCATGGAAGGCCCGAACCCGGAAGCGTATGATGTGCTGCTTTTCCAGTCCGACGGCACGGCGCAGGTTTTTGCCCGCCACCAGGGAAAACAATCCCGATAAGCCTGCTTAGGGGTCCAGTTCCGTGTCCCAGTACAGGAAATCACGCCAGCTTTCATGAAGGTAATTGGGCGGGAAAGCCCGCCCATTTTCCTGCAACAAAAAGTTGGTCGGCTGTTCCGGCGCACGCAGCGGCTCCATCCCGCAGGCCTTGGGCAGGCGGTGGCCCTTTTGCAGATTGCAGGGCCCACAGACCGTGACCACGTTGACCCAGGATGTCCGCCCACCGCGCGAGCGGGGAATCACGTGATCGAACGTCAGATGTTCGGCGGGAAAATGGTCACCGCAATACTGGCAATGGAAGGCATCGCGCAGGAACACGTTGAACCGGGTGAACGCCGGGCGGCGCCCCATGGATACATATTCCTTCAGCGCGATAACGCTGGGCAGGCGGAATTCCAGGCTGGGGGAATGAACGACCCGGTCGTATTCGGACACCACGTTGACCCGCTCAAGAAATACCGCCTTGAGAGTGTCCTGCCAGGACCAAAGGGAAAGAGGGAAGTAGCTCAACGGCCGGAAATCGGCGTTAAGAACGAGTGCGGGACAGCTTTCGGCTGAAGCGCTCACTGGGTCAAACCCTCATATCTCCATCCTCATGACGCGGAGAATACTACATATTGCGTTAGGTCGCCAAATGTTACGGGAATGAAGTTTTTTTTGACAGGTCCGGGACAACGCCGGAGAGGCCCCACCACATCCAGGCAGAATGTTATTTGTAAAGGTCCGACACCACGCGGACGGTACGAATTCTTTCCGGCGCGCGGGGCTTGTTGGCGGCCTTCAATGCCTTCAGATATTGCATACCCAACACGACCCGCCCCCAGGCCGTGTACTTACCGTCAAGCGTGCGTGCCGTCGGCCCCAGGGCGATGAAGAACCGGCTGTCTGCGCTGTTCTGATCGTTCTGCAGGCGCGACATGCCGACAGTCCCTTCGGTGAAGGGCGTGGCCGAAAATTCAGCCGCGATCGTCGTGCCCGAACCGCCGCCGCCCGCCCCGCCCGGGGTATAGGAAGGATCACCCGTTTCCGCGACATAATCCTGGCGCACGTAGTGGAACGCCAGGCCGTCATAGAATTGCTGACGCACCAGTTGTTTGATTCGGCGCACATGAAGCGGGGCCACGCCCGGCATCAGTTCCACATAGACCTTGCCCTGGGGCAAATCGATGACCAGCAGGTTTTCCATGTCCCGGCCAGCCAGAAACGGCGGCAGGGCCGCGACCTGCGGGGTCGTCGCACTGGCTTGCTGGGTTTGGAACACGGGCGTGCCGCCGCTGCCCTGCAGCATCGCCAAGATGAATTGCATGGCGCTTTGCATCTGCGCTGACTGCGCCTGCAGGAACACGGCCTGCTGGGTCGTTACCTGATAGACCTGTCCCGTTCCCACATCGACCACACCGAACCGGGATTGGACCTGGATCAGACCTTCGATCACCGCGACCTCGGTCCGGTTCTGGTCGACCAGAACATCGAACTGGGTGCCGCGAATGCCGATCGTTGCCGTTGGTGTCTTGATCAGGAAATCCATGGGCACGCCGGCCGAGGCGAAACGGATCGCGCCGGACACCATACGGAATGCGCCCGTGACCTTGTTCTCGTCGCGGCCATAGACCAGTTCGTCCAGCAACAGTTCGGAATTTTCGCCGATCATCACCATCGATTGATCAGTCAGTCGGATATCGATGGCGCTTTTGTTGCGGGTGACGACGGTTTCCGCGGCAACCAATTCATCGCCGGTTTGCACGGACTGACCGAAGGATTGGGTGGTGACATCATTCACGACCCGCTTGGCCACCCCGACGTTACCGGCGGCCAGTGCCGTTCCGGGCAACATCCAACACAGCGCGGCCAACGCGCACAGATAAGTCAATATCTTGGGAAAGAAGATCGGGTTCATGGTGCGGTCTTTTTGCCTCGTCGGTTGCGGGGCGGCGGATCGCAAGGCGGGCAGCTGATTACGGCTTCAGACCGGCCACACCCAATACATCGACATCGAACATTTCCGCCAGGAATTCCATACCCAATTGGATGCACATATCGTCCAGCCCATGTCCCAGATTGGGGCACAGATACGCCGCCACAGGCACACCCGCCGATTTCAATGTATCTTCGGCATGGTGCATCAGGTCCGGGGGCACGATGGGATCCATATTGCCGTGCATCAGCAGGACCGGCGGCTTGGATTTGATCTCGCTGGCCAGCAAATCGCTGCCCGCCAACGAGCCGGAATAACCGATGATGCCGGCCAGTGGTTTGACCCTACGGGGCCCTACATGCAGGGCCATCATGGTGCCTTGCGAAAACCCGACGATCGCCATCTTGCTTTCGTCCAGGCCGTATTCCGCCAACAGATGATCGATCAACGCATTCAGAACAGGGGCCGCCATTTTGACGCCCTCCAGCTTCTGCTCCATGGCCGGGTCGGTAATGGAAAACCATTGAAAGCCCATGGGGCCGCCGTCAAACCGGAACGGTGCGTTGGGGGCGATGAACACGGCCTTGGGCAGAACCTTGCCGAAATAGGTCGCCAGGTTGATCAGATCATCCCCGTCCGCTCCGACACCGTGCAGCAACAGCACGATCTGTTCCGGTTTGGAACCATCGGCCGGCAGAACCAATGGTCCCGTCAGGTGGGGGATTTCTGCTTCGCTTGGAAGATCAGGTCCAAGATCGCCGGGCTTCTTTGATTTGCTCATCTTTGCAGGCTCGTCTTATCCATGGGTGTGCCGGTATTATGGCTGGAACCGGCCCTTGTTGTTACCGCAGAATGGTTAACGAATGGTGCCGATTCTTAATCTGATAAGGCTGATCGACCTTCCATGCCGCCCCCTGCCACCGACCGACGGACCGTGACCCGTTTCGCCCCCAGCCCGACGGGTCGTCTGCATCTGGGGCATGCCTATTCGGCTTGGTTTTCCTGGGTCCAGGCACAGCAGGACGGCGGCCGTTTTCTGCTGCGTATCGAAGACATCGACCAAGGCCGCTGCCGGCCCGAATTCGAAGACGGCATTCTGGAAGACCTGGCATGGCTGGGCCTGTCCTGGGAAACCCCGGTGCGCCGCCAGTCCGACCATATGAATGATTATGCCACCGCCCTTGAACAGCTGACCGGGCGGAACCTGATCTATCCCTGTTTCTGCACACGGAGAGACATCCAGCGCGAAATCAATGCCGCCGGCCATGCGCCGCATCTGGCCCCCAGCGGGCCGGACGGCCCGCTTTACCCCGGAACCTGCCGCGGCCTTGATCCCACGGAAGCTCAGGACCGCATCGCCCGGGGCGACGCCCATGCCTTGCGTCTGAAAACGGATGCCGCATCGGAACAGGCGGGCGATCTTATCTGGCACGACCTGGACCGGGGGGAACAAGCCGCAACCCCGCATATTTTCGGCGATGTCGTGCTGGCCCGCAAAGACACCCCCACCAGCTATCACCTTTCCGTCACCCTGGACGACCACATCCAGAGCGTGACCCATGTGACCCGGGGCGAGGACCTGTTCGACGCCACCCATATCCACCGCCTGCTGCAGGCCCTGTTGAACCTGGAGATCCCGGTCTATCGCCATCACGGTCTGATAACCGGGCCGGACGGCAAGCGGTTCGCCAAGCGCGATAAGTCGGAAACCATCGAAAACCTGCGCCGGTCGGGCCTTGGCCCTGTGGATGTCTGGGCCCGTGCGGGCATCCAGCCAAAGGATATGCCATGAGATCGCTGACTGCCGGGTTGATGTGTTTCCTTTTTTGGGCCGTATTGGCCAGTGCACCGGCGGCGGCACTTGATGGTCTGACCGCCGGCGAACAGGCCGTGGTCCAATCGGTGGTCGACGGCGACACCGTGGTGCTGGACCGGGACATCGCCGGAGCCACACAGGTCCGCCTGACGGGCATCCAGGCGCCTAAGCTGCCCCTGGGCCGCAAGGGGTTCAAGCAATGGCCCCTGGCCAAGGAAGCCAAGGCCGCATTGGAAGCCCTGGTCCTCGGCAAATCCGTCCGGCTGCATTACGGCGGGGCCCGCATGGACCGGCACGGCCGGCTGCTTGCCCATTTAATCACCGCCGATGGAACCTGGACCCAGGGTGAAATGCTGCGCCACGGCATGGCGCGGGTTTATACCTTCCCCGACAATCGGGAACGGGCGGCCGAGATGTATCAGGCGGAACAGGCCGCCCGCACCAACCGGCGCGGCATATGGGCACATCCCTTTTATGCCGTCCGCCCAAGCGACCCCGGACAGCTTGCCGGTCACATCGGCACTTTTCAAATCATCGAAGGCCGCATCGAAGACGCCGCCGACGTACGCGGTGTGATTTACTTGAATTTCGGTGTGAACTGGCGCGATGATTTCACCGTAAGAATCGACCGTAAGGTCGCCCGCCGGTTCAAGGCCGCGGGCTTGGGACCGGACATGTTCAAGCGACGGCACGTTCGCGTGCGTGGTTGGCTGAAGTCCTGGAACGGCCCGATGATCGAGGCCAGCCACCCGGAACAGATAGAGGTTCTGGAAAAGTAGGTTCCTTCCTCCTTATATTCATCCCATGCGCAAACTTCTGACCGCCCTGGCCCTGACCACACCGCTTTTGTTCGGAACCGGCTGTTCGACCAATCCGGCGACCGGCCAGCAAAGCTTCACCGCCTTCATGTCCGAAGAAGACGAGCTGCGGGTCGGCGCCGAAGAACACCCCAAAATCCTCAAGGACATGGGGGGCGAATACCAATACCCGACAATCCAGACCTATATCGACTGGGTCGGGGAAAAGCTGGCCAAGGTATCGGACCTGCCCAAGTTGAAATTCAAGTTCACGGTCCTGAACGAACCCAATATCAACGCCTTCGCCCTGCCGGGCGGCTATATCTACATCACCCGCGGTCTGATTTCCCTGGCCGAGAACGAGGCAGAAATGGCGGGTGTCCTGGCCCATGAAATCGGCCATGTCACCGCGCGCCATACGGCACAGCGCTATTCCGCCGCCATGGCGACCAATATCGGCCTGATCGGCGCCAGTATTCTGGGGTCGATCTTCGGCGTGCCGGGGGACCTGAACCGGCTGGCCGGACAGGTCGGGCATCTTTATCTGCAGTCCTATTCCCGCGAACAGGAATTGGAAGCCGACATGCTGGCCGTGCGCTATATGGCACGCGCGGGCTACGACCCCCGCACGCTGGAAAGCTTCTTCCGCAAGATGCGCCAGCATACCTCGATCACCCAACGCGTGCGCGGCCGCCCCGACGAAGACCCGGCCGACAGCATTCTGTCGACCCACCCGCGCACCGCCGACCGCATCGCCCAGGCCATTCGACTGGCCCGCGTGCCCCCCGATGCCAATCCGCGCGTCGGACGTGAAGACTATCTTCAACGCATCAACGGCATGCTCTGGGGGGATGCGCCGGAACAGGGTATCGTCCACGGTCGCGTGTTCGCACATCCGGATCTGCATTTCAGGTTCGAGGTCCCGCCCGGATTCTACCTTGTCAATTCGCCAACGCAGGTCATCGCCCACGGCCCGGATCAGGCAGTCATCATCTTCAACCAGTTGAACCAGAAAGACGTGGCCGCTGTGCGCGATATCCGCGCCTATGTCGCGGATTGGGGCAAAGGACGCCTGGAAAACGTTGAGCGCATCAAGATCAACGGCTTCGACGCCGCCACGGGGCAGGCGCGGATCGACACCTCGGAAGGGGTGCGCGATGTACGCCTGGTCGCGATCCGGTTTGCACCGGACCGGATATACCGTTTTCTGTTTCTGACGCCGCCGGGGACGACACAACGGCGAAGCGAAGACCTGCGGCGCGTGACCTACAGCTTCAACCGGCTGAGCGAGACCGAAGCAAAGGCCATCACGCCGCTGAAACTGCGCGTAATCACCGTCAACCCGGGCGATACGCCGGAAAAATTGGCGGACCTGATGCCGCTGGAATCGTTCAAACTGGACTGGTTTCAGGTACTCAACGGCCTGGGGCCGAACGACGGCCTCACGGCGGGGACAAAGGTCAAGGTCGTCACCCCTTGATGACCAAAGCTCACAGCGTCAGATAAAGCGCTTCCGTGTCATCCCTGACCGTTTCAAACACGACCGCACCGATACCGAAATTGACCGTTTGTCCATCCGAGGAACAGGGGAAATACAGTGTGGTCGATTGCTTGAAACGTTCTTTTTCACTTCCCTGGTCGAACAGAATGGACCGTTTGGCAAAGAACGGCCGGCGTTCGGCGATCGCCCGGCGGTGAAGCGGGAAATAATGGTCCGGCCCGTCACTACCGGTATAATTTTCCTCGACATAGCGGCCCTGCAAAACCCTGCCGTAATGCTCGTCGATCGCAGTGCCGGAGAATTTGACCAACAAGCCCTGTTCGATCCCATCGCGATAATCGTGGACGAACATGTTAGGGGCCAAGCGTGGGACCTGCATCAGGTCGATGGTGGCGTAATCAGGCAGGGTTTTATCGCCCAAGCCGGATACGATGAATTCACAGAATTCCCGAATAACCGCAATCTCGGTCAGTTCGGCAACCCGGTTGCAGATTGCGGACAAATCTTCCCCATTCGGTAACGGCGCTGTCACCTTCTTCTCCCCCAATTCTCCCTGAGAAAGCATACATATTTATGCTGACCGGGGGAGGCTTTTATTGGTCTGAATTAAAATTATTCCACAAAGGAAAACGGCCGGTTTCCATTTCCCCGAAAGGATAGGAAATCCGGCCGTTTGCCGATGTTCATGTCACCTGAGAGAACAGGCGATGCCTTGCGCCGGGAATCAGGCGGCGCGCAGGACTTTCTCCAGTTTCTCGGTCGCCTTTTCCACGTCCGTCTTGTCGACGGCCGCCAATTCCGCGGCCAGACGGTCGCGGGCGGCTTCGTAGATCTGACGTTCAGAGAACGACTGGTCGGGCTGCCCCACGTTCCGATGCAGATCGCGCACGACCTCGGCGATGGAAACGGGATTGCCCGAATTGATCTTCGCTTCGTATTCCTGGGCCCGGCGGCTCCACATGGTGCGTTTGACACGCGCCCGGCCTTTAAGGGTTGTCATCGCCTCTTCCATGATTTTGCGCGTCGACAGTTTGCGCAGGCCCGACGTCGGGGCCTTGGAAACGGGAACCCGCAGGGTCATCCGGTCCTTATCAAAGGAAATGACGAAAAGATCGAGCTTGTGGCCCGCGATTTCTTCGGTTTCGACACCGATAACCTTGCCGACGCCGTGCGTCGGATAGACGACATAGTCGCCGGTGTCGATCTGCAGTTCTTCTTGTTTGGACATAGGTGCGGTCAACTCCGATATTACCCTTCTGTGCCTTGGGCTGCCCAAGCCCCGCCCCGGCCCGTTTTCCTGACGATCAGGTGCCGAAAGCAGTCTTCAGGGAGTACAAGAGCCGCCCCGCGACACGGAACATGGTCGCTGACCGGTCCTCTCCTGAAGTGGACGGCTGTCCTTCCCCGGCAAGCGTTTGAACGCTTATCCCACAGCCAGATGTCGGCCCGAAAAAATCCCCCCGGACGGACTGATGAGCTGCTCCGAGGGGACATAGACCTTTCGGTCGACAATTGGTGATTGTAACACAAATTTAAGGCAAAAACCACCCCCCGGTTCGCAGGCGCACAAAACCGGAAAAACGACAGGGATTCTGCCGTATTTAACGTTATTCAGCGCGCTTTGAAGTCAGCAGCGCCTTAAAAAAGGTCAGTTGCCCTGGCCCGGGTTGGAGCTCAGAAGCTCTTTCTTGCCGTCCTTGCCGTTCCAATCCTCGGCATCCGCCGGCTGCTCGCCCTTGGACGTGATGTTGGGCCATTGCGCAGCGAACTTGGTATTGATCTCCAGCCAGTCCTCGACACCGGGTTCCGTATCCGGAACGATCGCTTCGGCCGGGCACTCGGGCTCGCACACGCCGCAATCGATGCATTCATCGGGATGAATGACCAGGAAGTTTTCACCCTCGTAGAAGCAATCCACCGGGCAGACTTCCACGCAGTCCTGGAATTTACATTTGATGCAGTTTTCGGTGACGATATAGGTCATTGCGAGCTCCGTGTGGTCGATAGCTTAAGAAAATTCAAAAAGTCGTCGGTCAAGACAAGCAATAAATTTGCAAAACGCCCAACATGCAAACATCCAGATCGCAAAACACCGGCGCGCGCATCTAATTACGCCCTATCCGCGCTTTGCTCAAGCCGCGCCAGCGCCCGTTTCCGCGCGGCACCGCTATCGCGATCAGGGACATGCAGCAGCCCGGCAACGCGCCGTGCCAGATTGGATTCGTAATCGTGAAGCTCGCCATCGGCATAGGCGACGGCCCAGACCATTTCCAAAACCCGCACCCGGTCTTCCGGTGCCATATGGTCCTTGATCGCCCGGGTCGTGCCGTAAAGTTCGACCGACGTGTCGGCGCGTGACCGCGCATCAGCGATCAGGGTTTCCGCCTCGCCGTCTTCCAGGTTGAATTCGCCGGTCAGAAGGCTGCGGATAAGCGTCTCTTCTTCCCCGTCGAAATCGCCATCCAAAGACGCCGCTTCAACCAGCAGCAGGGCCGTAGCCTGTTCCAACGCCTTTGCGTCCGCCACCGGTGCAGCGGATTCATCGGCGGCGAGCCGGTCGGCCCATGATTTCAGTTTAGCAAACATGAACTCCAACTAGCACGCAGGGGGGCCGCCCTCAACCACAGCAATGTTGCGGTTTTTCTTGCCGATGCGCGAAACGCCCCCTAAACGACAGGGACCATGACAAATCCGCCCCCCGATGCCCGCCTCAATTTCCCGGCGACGGAACGCAACAAAACCGCGATTCTTGAGATTCTCACCCGCGTTCTGCCGTCCGACGGCTTGGTGCTCGAAGTGGGATCCGGCTCGGGCCAGCATATCGCCGGCTTTGCCCGGGCCCTCCCCCACCTGGACTGGCAGGCCTCGGACCCGGACCCGACCTACCGGGCGTCGGCCGATGCCTGGGCAAATCATGCGGGCCTGGACCTGCCGCCGGCCCTTGATCTGGACGTCCGCCGCCATCCCTGGCCGGTACCGGCCGCAGCAGCAGTCATTTCCGCGAACATGATCCATATTTCACCCTGGGAGGCCTGTCTGGGTCTGTTGTCCGGGGCAGCCGAAATTCTGCCCGAAGGGGGCGTGCTTTATCTGTACGGCCCATTTGCCGTGGGCGGGACCCATACGGCGGAAAGCAATGCCCGGTTCGATGCCGGCCTGCGGGCCGAAAACCCGGATTGGGGCGTGCGTAATCTGGACGATGTCGCCATGGAAGCCCGCATGCGCAGCCTGCATCTGGTGGAAACGGTCAAGATGCCCGCCAATAACCTGTCGGTGGTATTTAAAAAACGCGCCGGGATGGCCTAGGCCGCCCCTCACTCAGGCATCCGCGTCCTCGCCCCGCAGGCGGTCCGTATCCCGCCGTTCGCGCTTGGTGGGGCGTCCGGCACCCGGTTCACGCCGAGCAACGGAACCGCCCAACATCAATGCGCCGTCACCATCAGCCGGATTCTTCGGCGGGGGCGGGGGGGACATGTCCTCGTACAGCCCCTGTGCTTCCGGGGCCGGACCGCGCCGCTGCCCCAGCGCCAGAACCTTCACGACCTTGACGCCCGAGCGCATGGGAAAGGTCAGCACATCGCCGACCTTCACGGAATAATGGGGCTTGGCGACATTGACCGTATTGACCCGCAATTTGCCCGACTGCACGTACTTGGTGGCGAGCGAACGGGTTTTGAAGAACCGCGCGAACCACAGCCATTTATCCAGGCGAAGGTTGCCGCCACCCACCGCGCCGGTCATGACACCACAAGGTCCTTCAACTTGGCGAACGGCGAATGGGGATCGACGCGAGGCGCAGGCGATGACGCCGCTTTTTCCTTGCGCCGTGGTGTGGATTTGGACTTCGGCGACGTCGCCTTGCGTTCCGGCCGCGCCGCATGGCCTGCGGGGCGGAACCGCAAGGTGCCCTCGACTTCCTTGGCGCGGAACCCCAGTCCCTTCAAGACTGTTTCCATATCCGCCGCATTGCATCCCGCAAGGGACAGCAGATCGGCCTCGATCTCGAACCCCGCCTTGCCGCCGGCCTTGGACAGCGCCCAGGCCTTGGCCACGACCCGTTCGACCATGTCGATCCGCAGCGCGATCTTGCCGAACCGGCGGAACCCGACCTGTTCCCAATACTCACCCGGCAAGCGCCCGGCGGCAACGGAGACCCGGCCCGGTGCGGGCGGCGGGACCGGCCGGCGCCCTTCGGCCAGGCACCACAGAAACCCCCGCATGGCAGCCGGTGCGGGGCGGACCAGGGCCGGCAGGAACACCGTTTCGCGGCCGATTCTGATCCCGGCGGCGCGAAGGTCCCGGCGGTCGTCCTTGGCGATCAAAGCCAGTTGTTCATCCACATCCCGGCGCGGCAAAGAGCCATAGGCCTCGCCCAAGCGGAAGGCGAGTCCCTTCGCTGCTCCTTTAAGAGATGCCTTTTCAAGCGCGAACAGATCGCGGAACAGATCGGCCAGATGCCCGGCGGTCCAGCCTTCCAGACGCTTCGCAATCCGGTCGCGTCCGCTGCCGTCCAATAAATCCGATGCCGTAACCCGCACGGCGGGCCGTAACAAGGCATTGCCCCGCACCAGGCGCCCCACGGGAACGCCGTCCCACAGGATCACGCCCGCTTCCGGCCCGTCGAACGGCGCCAGGGTGATGGCGCTGTCCGGTGCCTGTTCGAACGCCTGGACCCGGCGGCGGAATTCGCCCTTGAGCGCCCGGCCCGCCGCCGCGGCAATGGTTTTGCCGGCGGCATCCCCGCCGGCACCCGCGGCATCGAACAGAAAGCCTTTCAGATGTCCCACGGGGTGGCCTTCGACCACCACATCGCCCGATATCGTCACGGCGGCCATCAAATCCGGCGTGTCCTTCAGCTTTTTCATCAGATGTGCCGTCGATTTGTCGACGAACCGCTGGGTCAGGCGTTCGTGCATCACATCGGAAAGCTTGTCTTCGATGGTCCGGGTCCGTTCCTGCCAATGCAGGGCATCGGGCAGCCAGGCCCCGTGGAAGGACACATAAGTCCAGGTGCGGATATGGGCGATCCGCTGGGTCAGGGCATCGATATCGCCGTCCAGCCGGTCCAGGCGTTTGACCTGCTCCGCCATCCAGTCTTCGGGCAGGCGGCCTTCGGGGCCGGTCAGATATTTGTAGATGGTCGTCAGCAGATTGGCATGGGCATCGGTCATCACGCCCTGAAAGTCAGGCACCTGGCAGACATCCCACAGCAGGCGCACGGCTTCCGGCGTGACGGCGCGGTCCATCACCGCCTCGTCGCGCAGCAGCAGGGCCAGGGCCTGTTCGTCTTCGGCCGCGCGGGCCCGCATCAGCCCCCCCCTGGGGGCGGGGCGGGCAAGGGTCTGCTTCAAGGCATGAACCGAGGAAAAATCCAGATCGCCGTTGCGCCAGAAGATCTTCCCAAGGGGGTCGAACTTATGGCTTTCGATGGCTTCGGCCAGATCGGGATCAAGGGCGCGCTGATCCGCCGTCGTCCCGAAGGTCCCGTCGTTCATGGCGCGTCCGGCGCGCCCGGCGATCTGCGCCAGTTCTGCCGGGGCCAGCGTGCGCCGCTGGCGGCCGTCGAATTTGGCGATCCCGGCGAAAGCCACATGGTCAATGTCCATGTTCAGGCCCATGCCGATGGCATCCGTGGCGACCAGGTAATCGACCTCGCCCGCCTGATACATGGCGACCTGGGCGTTCCGCGTGCGCGGGCTGAGTGCCCCCAACACCACGGCGGCCCCGCCCCGCTGCCGGCGCACCAGTTCGGCCAGGGCATAGACCCGGGCCGCCGAAAACGCGACCACGGCCGAGCGCGGCGGCAGGCGCGTGACCTTTTTCTGCCCGGAATAGCGCAGCACGCTCATGCGCGGCCGGGTCATGAATTCCACATCGGGGACAAGATGTTCGATCAGGGGGCGGATGGTTTCGGCGCCCAGGAACATGGTTTCATACCGGCCCCGGGCGTTCAGCAGCCGTTCCGTGAACATATGCCCCCGGTCCGGGTCGGCGCACATCTGGATTTCATCGATGGCCAGGAAATCCACGGGCCGGTCCAGCGGCATGGCTTCGACCGTGCACAGGAAATAACGCGCCCCTTCGGGCAGGATTTTTTCCTCGCCGGTGATCAGTGCGACCTGCCCTGCACCCTTTGCCCGGACCGCGCGGTCGTAATTTTCCCGCGCCAGCAGGCGCAGGGGAAAGGCGATGATGCCGGACGGGTGAGCCAGCATGCGTTCCATCGCCAGATGCGTCTTGCCCGTATTGGTCGGGCCCAGAACAGCGAGAATACGCCAGTGCTGCGTGGAGAGTTCCATAACGGATTAAATGTCGCCTTCCATGCCCGCCCGTGCAAGCGCATTAGTCTGCTTGTTTGCTCTTTATCATCGGCACAAAGGCAACCGGCAGCACACTTTCAATGGTGACTTTGCCGTCCAGCGCCTTGACCACCAGGGTCAAGGTCTGGCGATCATGGGCCCGGCCGATGGGCACGATCATGCGCCCACCGGGGCGAAGTTGATGAATAAGGTCTTCGGGGATTCGTTCGGGCGCGGCCGTGACCATCACCGCGTCGAACGGCGCTTCTTCGGGCCAGCCCTTGTAGCCGTCGCCGATCCGCACATGAACGTTGTCATAGCCCAGGCGGGCAAGCCGCTTTTGCGCCTGTCGGCCCAGTTCTTCGACGATTTCGACGGTATGAACGCGGGCCGCGACATGCGAAAGAACTGCGGCTTGGTAGCCCGATCCGGTTCCGATCTCCAACACCTTTTCCGTGCCGTCCAGGTCCAACAGATCGGTCATCAATGCCACGATATAGGGCTGGGAAATGGTCTGGCCGTGGCCGATGGGCTGGGGCCGGTTGATATAGGCCACGACCTCGTCCTCATCCCGCACGAATTCATGGCGCGGCACGGCCGCCATGGCGGCCATGGTGCGGTCGGAAAACGCCTTGCGCCCGGTCCAGAATGCCGTGTCGCGGGCATCCTGTTCGATTTCGCGCAAAAGCCGTTGGCGTTTTTCCTCGAACGGGTCGCCGGCCATGGGCCTCTCCCAATTACCCCTGCAGTCCTTAAGGCTTGCAAACTCGCGCTCACCGTCACATATCTCGCCCACCAAGGGCAAGACTGGCCGGAACCCGCCGACCAAACGGAACCATTGGGGGTAGATAGACCATGACAACCGCATCAACCGTTGAAAAACACGCCTTCCAGGCCGAAGTGGGCAAGCTGCTCGATATCGTCGCGCACTCGCTGTACAGCCAGAAGGAGATTTTCCTGCGCGAGCTGATTTCCAACGCATCCGACGCCTGTGACAAGCTGCGCTATCAATCGCTGACCGAGCCCAAGCTGATCGAGGGCGATCCCGGCTTCCACGTCACCATCACCCTGGACAAGAAAGCCAAGACCCTGACCGTATCGGACAATGGGGTCGGCATGGACAAGGACGACCTGACCGGCATCCTGGGCACCATCGCCCGGTCGGGCACCCAGGCCTTTGTCGAAAACCTGGGCGACGATGCCAAGAAAGACAAAGACAAGGCGGTTTCCCTGATCGGGCAATTCGGCGTCGGCTTCTATTCAGCCTTCATGGTCGCCGATACGGTCGAGGTCATCACCCGCAAGGCAGGCACCGACACGGCCTTCAAATGGTCGTCCGACGGACGCGGCGAATTCACCATCGAAGACGCCGCCCGCGACGGGCGCGGCACGGACGTCGTCGTGCACCTTAAGAAAGACGAAAAAGAGTATCTGGAGCCCGAGCGCATCGCCCATATCGTGCGTACCTATTCGGACCATATCGGCATTCCCATCGTCCTGGCCCCCGTCGGGAAAGACGATGACGAGCGCACGCTCAACACCGCATCGGCGATCTGGACCCGGGAAAAGAAGGACATATCGGACGACCAGTACAAAGAGTTCTATCACCACGCGGCCCATGCCTTCGACGACCCCTGGATGACCCTGCACAACAAGGTCGAAGGCGTGCTGAGCTACACCAACCTGCTGTTCATTCCGTCCATGCGGCCCATGGACCTGTTCAACCCGGACCGCAGCGGCGCCGTGAAGCTTTACGTCAAACGGGTATTCATCACGGACAATTGCGAAGGCCTGCTGCCGCCCTATCTGCGGTTCGTGAAGGGCGTGGTCGATTCCGAAGATCTGGCGCTGAACGTCAGCCGCGAAATGATGCAGCACAATCCCGTGGTCGCAAAAATCTCCCAGGGCCTGACCAAGCGCATCTTCGGCGAGCTGAAAAAATCGGCCGAGAAAAAACCCGATGACTACCTGGAATTCTGGGACACCTTCGGCCCCGTGCTGAAGGAAGGATTGTATGAAGACGGCAACAACCGCGAGAAAATTCTGGAGCTCGCGCGTTTTAAAAGCTCGGAACGCCCGGGCTGGGTCAGCCTGGCCGACTATGTCGCCGGCATGAAGGACGGCCAGGACGCCATTTTCTATATTTCCGGCGAAGACCCGGAAGCGGCCCTTGCCAGCCCGCAGTTGGAGGGCTTCAAGGCCAAGGGCGTCGAGGTTCTGCTGATGACCGATCCGGTCGACGAATTCTGGCTGGGTCATGTCGGAAATTTCGAAGACAAGCCGTTCAAATCAGCAACCCGCGGCGGCGCCGACCTTGCCAAGATCGCCAAACCGAAGGACGCCAAGTCCGAGGACGACAAAGGCAAGGACGACGACGAAGACACGGATGATACGGCCAAGACCACGCCCGGCATGGATCAGCTGATCGCCGCGTTCAAGGTGGCATTGGGCGAAAAGGTCAAGGACGTGCGCCCGTCGGAACGCCTGACCGACAGCCCGGTCTGCCTGATCGCCGACGAGGGCGATCTGGACATGAACCTGGAACGGCTGCTGAAACAGCACAAACAGCTGGACGGTCGGGAACTGTCCCCCCGCATTCTGGAAATCAATCCGGACCACGCCCTGATCGGCAAGCTTGCCAAACTGGCCGAGGACAAGAACGCCAAGGACCCGTCACTGGACGAGGCCGCGCTGTTGCTCCTGGATCAGGCCCGTATCCTGGAAGGCGAGCCGGTGATCGACGCCCCGGCCTTTTCCAAGCGGCTGTCGTCGCTGATGGCGAAGGGCCTTGCGGGGTAATACGCGGGTTATTTCATCCGGCGTTTCTAGAACGAGCTTTCGGCCGCCACCATCTGGCGGAACAGAAGACGCGAGCGCGCGGACGAAACCACGTCGCGCATGTCGTCCAGGGTGACGCCGTCACGCGCCATCACAAGGCGCACCACCGGGTCGGACAGCATGTCGTCCAACTGGGGCTCGCGCCGGGGGTCCAGATAGTATCGGGACATCATCGCCATATCGTTCACTTTGTGTGACTCCTCATTGGTCGCACTGAAAATTATTGACCGTGGACATCACCGGGCGGGCCGTCTCTCCCCAGGGGCCGCCCTTGGTGCCGCAGGACCGGACCATAGTCCCGGCCTGTGAATGGATGATGACAAGGCTGTGAATCTCCGGCGTTAATTTCCGCTTCTCACTATGCACATATGAATGGTCGCATGAAAAAGGCCGGCCCCGAAGGGACCGGCCTTGATCGCTTCGCTGTCCGGTGCCCGGCGGCTTTTAAGCAGCCAGACGCTTGAGGACGAATTGCAGGATGCCGCCGGCAAGGAAGTAATCGACCTCGTCCAGGGTATCGATGCGGCACAGCACCGGAACTTCTTCGGTCGTGCCGTCCTTGCGGTGGATTTTGAGCGCCAGGGTCATGCGCGGCGTAATGCCGCCCGCCAGGCCCGTGACGTCATAGGTTTCCGAGCCATCCAGTTTCAGCGTCTGGCGCGTCACGCCCGAGGGGAACTGCAACGGCAGCACACCCATGCCGACCAGGTTGGAGCGGTGGATACGTTCGAAGCTTTCGACGATCACCGCCTTGATGCCCAGAAGGCGCGTGCCCTTGGCCGCCCAGTCACGGCTTGATCCCGTGCCGTATTCGGCGCCGCCGATCACAACCAGGGGGATACCCTGGGCCTTGTAGCCCATGGCGGCTTCGTAGATCGTCGTCTGCTCGCCGGTCGGCTGCAGGATGGTCACGCCCCCTTCCGTGCCCGGCGCCATTTCGTTCTTGATGCGGATATTGGCGAAGGTGCCGCGCATCATGACTTCGTGGTTGCCGCGACGCGAGCCGTAGGAGTTGAAGTCCCGCGGACGGACCTGATGTTCCATCAAATAGGTCCCGGCGGGGCTGTCTTCCTTGATGTTGCCCGCGGGTGAGATGTGGTCGGTCGTGACCGACTGGCCCAATAACGCGACCGGGCGGGCACCGATGATGTCTTCGGCTTCGCCTTCTTCGTCGATCGAAATGTCCTCGAAGAACGGCGGGTGCTGGACATAGGTCGACCCCGGGTTCCAATTGTAGGTCAGGGACTTGGTGGTCTTGATCGCCTGCCAGTTCTCGTCGCCGTCCAGAACGTTGGCATAGCGGGCGCGGAACATTTCCGGCGTCACACAGGCATCCATGACCTTTTTGACCTCGGCGTTCGACGGCCAGATGTCCTTCAGGTAGACGTCCTTGCCGTCACGGTCCTGGCCGATCGGGTCCTTCAGCAGGTCGATGTTGATGTTGCCCGCAATCGCATAGGCGACGACCAGCGGCGGCGAGGCCAGATAGTTGGCACGGGTCAGCGGGTGGACGCGGCCCTCGAAGTTGCGGTTGCCGGACAACACGGCGGCGACGCAAAGGTTCTGTTCCTCGATGACCTCGTGGATGTCTCCCGGCAGGGGGCCGGAATTGCCGATGCAGCTGCCGCAGCCGTAACCGACCAGGTTGTAGCCGATGGCGTCCAGGTGTTCGGTCAAACCGGCGGTGTCCAGATAATCGGTGACGACTTGGCTGCCCGGGGCAAGCGACGTCTTGACCCAGGGCTTCTTGGTCAGGCCACGTTCATTGGCCGCCTTGGCGACCAGACCGGCGGCGACCAGCACCGCCGGATTGGATGTGTTGGTGCAGCTGGTGATGGCGGCGATGACCACGGCCCCGTCGGACAGGTCGAAATCGCAACCGGGAACATCGACGGTCTTCTGCGTATCGCGGCCGGCGGAGATTTCCTTGAAGTTGTCTTTGAAAGAAGACGCGGCGTCGGTCAACTTGATGCGGTCCTGGGGACGCTTGGGGCCGGCCAGGGACGGCACCACGGTGCCGATGTCCAGTTCCAGGCTGTCCGTGTAGACAGGATCGGGGGTGGAATTGTCGCGCCACATGCCCTGAGCCTTGGCGTAGGCTTCGACCAGTTGGACCCGGTCCGCGTCGCGACCGGTGAAGATCAGGTAATCGAGTGTCGCCTGGGTGACCGGGAAGAAGCCGCAGGTCGCACCGTATTCCGGGGCCATGTTGGCGATGGTTGCCTGGTCGGCCAGGGACAGATGATCCAGGCCGTCGCCGTAGAATTCGACGAACTTGCCGACCACGCCCTTCTTGCGCAGCATTTCCGTAACGGTCAGCACAAGGTCCGTGGCCGTCATGCCTTCGGCCAGCGCCCCGGTCAGCTTGAAGCCGACAACTTCGGGGATCAGCATGGATACGGGCTGGCCCAGCATCACGGCTTCGGCCTCGATTCCGCCGACGCCCCAACCCAGAACCGACAGGCCGTTGACCATGGTGGTATGGCTGTCCGTGCCGACACAGGTATCGGGATAGGCGACCTGTTTGCCGTCGACCTCGGTCGTCCAGACGACCTGAGCCAGGTATTCCAGGTTGACCTGATGGCAGATGCCCGTGCCCGGCGGGACGACGCGGAAATTGTCAAACGCACCCTGGCCCCATTTCAGGAATTCATAACGTTCCTGGTTGCGTTCGAACTCCAAATCCACGTTCTCCTTGAACGCTGTCGCGGTGCCGGAGCTGTCAATCATCAGCGAGTGATCGATCACCAGATCGACGGGGCTGAGCGGGTTGATCTTGGACGGATCGCCGCCCAGCGTGTTCATGGCGTCGCGCATGGAGGCCAGATCGACCACGGCGGGAACGCCGGTGAAATCCTGCATCAGCACGCGGGCCGGACCATAGGCGATTTCGTGGTCGGACGTGCGGGTATCCAGCCACTTGGCCACGGCTTTCACGTCATCCACGGTCACCGTGCGGCCGTCTTCGCGGCGCAGCAGGTTTTCCAGCAGAACTTTCAGCGAAAAGGGCAGCCGTCCGACGGCGCCGATGCCGGCGGCCTCCGCCGCCTCGAGCGAGTAATAGTCGTATTCCTTGCTGCCGACCGAAAGGGTGCGGCGTGTTTTAAGGGTATCTTGGCCGGTGATGGACATATGGGGAACCTCCGCTTGGCGCTCGCGCATGATATTGCGCATGCTGGACTCAGCACTAATCCCCCTTCTGCCTATAGCTACGGTGCGCCATGGGTCAGGTCAACCAGGAAGGGGCAATTCTTCATACCCACGCGGCAGTCCCACGCAACAGTCAAAGGGTAACATGACGTCAACCGGGAGCCTCACACAGGCATGCCCCCGGAGCGACTGCTTATACGGAATGAAATTCCACTAAACCCTAACATATCAAGCGATTAGATTCACCTTGCAAGCCGAACTAGGCTAAACTAAATCATCACTAAATTATCTTGGGCGCCTTTATGGCGAGATCGTCCACTCGATCCGCCGTAGATTTGTCGAGAACACCCAACATCGCGGAGCAATCATGAGCTTGTACACGGATTATTTGGCCGAAATCGAAGAACGTAAAAAGCAGGATTTGCATCCGAAACCGATCGAAGACGGCGCGCTTGTCGAAGACCTGATCGCGCAGATCAAGGACACCGGCAACGCATACCGCGAAGACTCGCTGAAATTCTTCATTTACAACACCTTGCCAGGCACGACGAGTGCCGCCGGCGTCAAAGCAGAGTTCCTGAAAGAGATCATTCTCGGCCAGACTGACGTCAAGGAGATCACGCGGGACTTCGCGTTCGAGCTTCTGTCGCACATGAAGGGCGGCCCGTCGGTCAAGGTCCTGCTCGACCTGGCCCTGGGCGACGATGCCGATATCGCCAAAGCGGCGGCCGAAGTTCTGAAAACGCAGGTCTTCCTGTATGACGCCGACACCGACCGCCTGCAAGCGGCCTACAAGGCCGGAAACCGGGTTGCCAAGGATATCCTGGAAAGCTACGCCAACGCCGAGTTCTTCACCAAGCTGCCGGAGATCGAAGACAAGATCGACATCGTGACCTATGTCGCGGCGGAAGGCGACATCTCCACCGACCTGATGTCTCCGGGGGCCGAAGCGCACTCCCGCGCCGACCGGGAACTGCACGGCAAGAGCTTCATTTCGGAAAAAGCCCAGAAAGAGATCCAGGCGCTCAAGCTTCAGCACCCCGGCAAACGCCTCATGATGATCGCTGAGAAAGGCACCATGGGCGTCGGCTCGTCGCGCATGTCCGGGATCAACAACGTAGCACTTTGGATGGGTGAACAGGCCAGCCCTTATGTGCCGTTCGTCAACATCGCGCCGATCGTCGCCGGCACCAACGGTATTTCGCCGATCTTCCAGACCACGGTGGGCGTCACCGGCGGCATCGGCGTCGATCTCAGGAACTGGGTCAAGAAGGTCGACGAAAACGGCAAGGCCATCATCAACAATGACGGCAGCCCGGTGCTGGAGGAAAAATACTCCGTCGCCACGGGCACGACCCTGACCATCGATACGAAAGCCGGAAAACTCTACAACGAAGACGGCACCGAGGAATTGGCCGACGTTTCGGCGGCCTTCTCCCCGCAATCGGTCGAATTCATGAAGGCCGGGGGCTCCTACGCCATCGACTTCGGCAAGAAACTCCAAATCTTCGCCGCCGAAACCCTGGGCGTGGAACCGAAACCGGTCTTCGCGCCCGCCAAGGTGGTTTCCCACCCGGGCCAGGGCCTGACGGCAGTCGAAAAAATCTTCAACAACAATGCCGTGGGCGTTCCCGAAGGCACCGTCCTACACGCCGGATCCGACGCCATGGTGAAGGTCAACATCGTCGGCTCCCAGGACACGACCGGCCCGATGACCGTCCAGGAACTGGAAGCCATGGCCGCGACCGTGATTTCCCCGGTTCTGGACGGCGCCTATCAATCCGGCTGCCACACGGCTTCCGTATGGGACAAGAAAGCGCAGGCCAATACGCCCAAGCTGATGGCCTTCATGAACAAATTCGGGCTGGTCACCGGCCGCGATCCGAAAGGCGCCTACTCGGCCATGACGGACGTCATCCATAAGGTCTTGAACGACATCACCATCGATGACCGGGCGATCATCATCGGCGGCGATTCGCACACCCGGATGTCCAAAGGCGTCGCCTTCGGGGCTGACTCGGGCACCGTTGCCCTTGCCCTGGCCTTGGGCATGGCGAACATCACCGTCCCTGAATCCGTCAAAGTGACCTTCAAAGGCAAGATGGGCGACCATATGGACTTCCGTGACGTGGTCCATGCGACACAGGCTCAGATGCTGGCGCAGTTCGACGGGGAAAACGTTTTCCAGGGCCGCATCATCGAAGTGCATATCGGCACGCTGCTGGCGGACCAGGCCTTCACCTTCACCGATTGGACGGCCGAAATGAAGGCCAAGGCATCGATCTGTATCTCCAATGATGAAACCCTGATCGAATCCCTGGAAATCGCCAAGTCCCGCATCCGGATCATGATCGACAAGGGCATGGAAATCCCGTCAGGGATGCTTCAGGGATTGATCGACAAGGCGGACGAGCGTATCGCGCAAATCAAATCCGGCGAGCAACCGGCGCTGAAGCCGGATGACAATGCGAAATATTTCGCGGAAGTCGTCGTTGATCTCGACCAAATCAACGAGCCGATGATCGCCGACCCCGACGTCGACAACATCGATGTCGCGAAACGCTATACGCACGACACCATCCGCCCGATTTCCTATTACAGCGGCAGCAAGAAAGTCGATTTGGGCTTCGTCGGTTCATGCATGGTGCACAAGGGTGACTTGAGCATCGTCGCACAGATGTTCCGCAACCTGGAAAAGGCCAACGGCAAGATCGAGTTCAACGCGCCCCTGGTTGTCGCCCCGCCGACCTATAACATCGTCGATGAACTGAAGGCGGAAGGCGACTGGGAAATCCTGCAAAAATACGCCGGGTTCGAATTCGACGACACGTCCCCCAAGACCGAGGCACGCACATCATACGAAAACACCCTGTATCTGGAGCGTCCCGGTTGCAATCTTTGCATGGGCAACCAGGAAAAAGCGGAAAAGGGCGATACCGTCATGGCGACGTCGACCCGTTTGTTCCAGGGCCGGGTTGTGGCGGACTCCAATGATAAGAAAGGCGAGTCGCTGCTGGCTTCGACACCGGTCGTGGTGTTGTCGACGATCCTTGGCCGGACACCCAGCGTTGACGAGTACAAGTCCGCGGTGGACGGCATCAACCTGACCAAATTCGCACCGCCGCGTGTGTAAGTATTGGTCAGCTTCGCTGCACCGTTATTGACCGAGGATTAGGACAGGGGCTTTCACCCCGGTGAAATGCGTCGATTTCCTGAAACGCATCTCACCGGGCGCACCCTGAATTCGGCTCAAATTCAGTATCGGCGCCTGCGCACAAGGCGTAGAGGCACCGCAAGCCCCTTCATGTGCATCGCAATGCGGTGCCTTTTGTTCGGTCAGCATTCTTCGCCATTTTGACTGGCGGAACGTCACCGGCCACGAACCCCCAAGTTTTCGTAGCGTCAACCCGATTTCCTCACGCAGGCGTGTATCCCTGCGGGATATTTCGGCTTGCGTCTTGCGGTTCAATCTGCATGTTATTTTATCTCAACGCCCTTCAAGAGGCGCTAAACTCAAGAAAAATCCTAAAGCACGACAAATTAAGAAGGCTGAGGATTCACCAGGGAGACATTCATGTCCGGCGATCATGCGGCGGGCCAAGACACTTTTCCGAAACTATTGGCCGCGAACGCGCGCATCCGGGGGGGCAAACCGGCTAGCCGCGAAAAAGATTACGGTATCTGGCAGACCTGGACCTGGTCCGAGGTCGCGGAGGAAGTTCGCGCCCTGGCCTGCGGGCTGGCGGCATTGGGTTTCCAACGCGGAGACCGACTTGCCATCATCGGTGACAACCGCCCGCACCTGTATTGGGCCATGCCGGCCGCACAGGCCGTCGGCGGCGTGCCTGTGCCCATGTATCAGGACAGCGTCGCCGAAGAGATGCAGTACGTTCTGGAGCATGCGGAATGCCGCTTTGCCATCGCCGAGAACCAGGAGCAAGTCGATAAGCTGCTGGAAATCAAGGACCGCCTGCCGAAGCTGGAAACGATCATCTATCATTTCCCACGCGGCATGCGCAGCTACACCCAGGATTTCCTGCATCTTTACGCCGACGTTCAGGACAAGGGCCGCGCACACGACACCGCCAATCCGGGATTTTACGACGCCCAGGTCGATATGGGCACGGGCGGCGATCTGGCCATCATGGTCTATACCTCGGGCACCACGGGACGACCCAAGGGCGTCATGCTGTCCGCCGATAACCTGATCCAGACCGCGCGCAACGCCGCCGAATGGGAAGGGCTGACCGACGACGACGAAATGCTGGCCTATCTGCCCATGGCCTGGGTCGGCGACCACATCTTCTCGGTCGGGCAGGCCTTCACCACCGGGTTCTGCGTATCCTGCCCGGAAAGTGCCGAGACGGTCCTGGAAGACCTGCGTGAAATCGGGCCGACCTATTTCTTCGCCCCGCCGCGCATCTTCGAGAACATCCTGACCACGGTGATGATCCGGATCGAGGATGCCGCCCCCTGGAAACAGCGTATGTTCCATAATTACATGGATCACGCCAACCGCGTCGGCCGCGACATCCTGGACGGCAAGCCGGTTCCCTTTATGGACCGGCTGAAATACCGGATGGGGGAATTCCTGGTCTATGGCCCGCTGAAAAACGTGTTGGGCCTGACCCGCATGCGCCTGGGCTACACGGCGGGCGAAGCGATCGGCCCGGACATTTTCGATTTCTACCGCTCGCTGGGCCTGAACCTGAAACAACTGTATGGCTCGACCGAAGCATCGGTCTTCATCACCATCCAGCCCAACGGCGACATCCGGTCCGATTCGGTCGGTGTTCCCGCCCCCGGCGTCGATATCCGCATCGAGGACACGGGCGAGGTCATGTTCAAAAGCCCCGGCGTGTTCCAGGCCTATTACAAGAACGACGACGCCACGGCCGAGACCAAAACATCGGACGGCTGGGTCCGTACGGGTGATGCCGGTTTTCTGGACGCCGACGGGCACCTGAAGATCATTGACCGGGCCAAGGACGTGGGCAAGCTGACGGACGGCACCCTGTTCGCGCCCAAATACCTGGAAAACAAGCTGAAGTTCTTCCCCTTCGTGTCAGAAGCCGTGACCTTCGGCGACGGGCGCGACTATGTCGCCGCGTTCATCAACATCGACCTGGAAGCGGTCGGTAACTGGGCCGAACGCCGGGGCCTTGCTTATACGGGCTATACGGACCTGGCCGGCCGGCCCGAAGTCATGGAGCTGATTTCCGACTGCGTCGACAAGGTCAACGTGGACTTGGCCGGGGATGAAAAGCTTGCGGGCTCGCAGATCAAGCGCTTCCTGGTCCTGCACAAGGAACTGGACGCCGACGACGGCGAATTGACGCGCACGCGCAAGGTCCGCCGTTCCGTTGTAAGCGAACGATATGACGATTTGATCGCAGCCCTTTATTCCGACCGGGATCATTGCGAAGTCACCGCGACCGTGACCTTCGAGGATGGTCGCACGGATACCATTCATGCCGATCTGAAGATCCGAGATGCCAAGATTGCCCCGCCCGGCGCGGGGCAGGCCGCGGCCTGACCGCGGCGCGCAGGATGAAGGGGAGCACCATGCCGGAAGGCACCGCCCAGACAAATTCCGAACGCGTCATCGGCGACGTCATCATGAAGGTGGAAAACGTGTCGCTGTCGTTCGGCGGCGTGCGCGCACTCGACGACGTGTCGTTCGATGTGCGCGAGCATGAAATTCTGGCGATCATCGGCCCCAACGGGGCCGGAAAGTCGTCCATGCTGAACTGCATCAACGGCTTCTATCATCCACAGGAAGGCGCAATTCATTACAAAGGCAAGCGCCGCGACACCGCCAAGACCTATGAAGCGGCCGAGGAAGGCATCGCGCGCACGTTCCAGAACATCGCCCTGTTCAAGGGCATGTCGACGCTGGATAACATCATGACCGGGCGCGGCCTGAAGATGAAACGCAACTTCCTGTGGCAGGCGCTCTATTACGGCCCGGCCCTTAAGGAAGAGCTGGAACACCGCGCCAAGGCCGAAGAAGTCATCGACTTCCTGGAAATCGAGGCCATCCGCAAGACGCCCGTGGGGCGCCTGCCTTACGGCCTGCAAAAACGCGTCGAACTGGGCCGGGCATTGGCGGCCGAACCGGATCTGCTTTTGCTCGACGAACCCATGGCCGGCATGAACCACGAGGAGAAAGAGGACATGGTCCGCTACATCCTCGACGTGAATGACGAATACGGCACGACCATCGTTCTGATCGAACACGACATGAGCGTCGTGATGGATATTTCCGACCGCGTGGTGGTGCTGGATTACGGCAAGAAGCTGGCCGCCGGCACGCCGGACGAGGTCAAGGGCAACCAAGACGTTATCGACGCCTATCTCGGCGTGAGCCACGATTAGGCCCGGGGAGAACAACGCACATGGAATTTCTTGAATCCATCTTCGTCGCCCCTTTCGTCGAGATGTGGAATTACCCGGCCTTCCTGGCCGAATTGATCCTGGTCGGCCTGTCGACCGGCGTGCTGTATTCCCTGGTTGCCTTGGGTTTCGTGCTGATCTTCAAGGCATCGGGCATGTTCAATTTCGCCCAGGGTGCGATGGTTCTGTTCGCGGCCCTGACGCTGGTCGGCCTGATGGAACACGGCGTGCCGCTGTGGGCCGCCCTTCTGCTGTCGATGGCCGTCATGGTCGGTCTGGCCTTCGCGGTCGAACGCCTGATGCTGCGCTATCTGGTCAATCAAGAAGGCCTGATCCTGTTCATGGCGACGATCGGCCTGAACTTCATCCTTGAGGGCACGGGGCAACTGTTCTGGGGCTCGGACGTCAAGCGCCTGGAAATCGGCATTCCCGACAAGCCCTTTGACCTGGGCCCGATCCTGCTTAACACCTTTGATGTGACCGCCGCGTTCATCGGTGCGGCATTGGTCATCGCACTGGCGGTTTTCTTCCAGAAAACGCCTATGGGCCGCGCCTTGCGCGCCGTCGCCGACGATCATCAGGCAGCGCTTAGCGTCGGCATCCCGCTGAAAACCATCTGGGTCGCCGTCTGGACCATCGCCGGGATTGTGGCTCTGGTCGCGGGCATCGTCTGGGGGGCCAAGTCGGGGGTTCAGTTCTCGCTCTCGCTGATCGCCTTGAAGGCCCTGCCGGTGCTGATTTTGGGCGGGTTCACGTCCGTGCCCGGTGCCATCGTCGGCGGCCTGATCATCGGCGTCGGCGAAAAGGTGGCCGAGGGCTTCTGGGGCCCGGCCTTCGGCGGTGCCATCGAAAACTGGTTTGCCTACATGCTGGCACTTGCGTTCCTGGTGTTCAGGCCGCAGGGGCTGTTCGGCGAAAAGATCATCGAGAGGGTCTGACGAAATGTTCTACCGCGAAGCCGGACAATTCAAGACCACCTACCGGGGCGACCAGGCCGTCTTTCCCATTTTCCAGGACAAGATCGCCGTCTTCGCCCTGATCATCGTCGCCTACATGGTGCCGCTGGTCGCCAATGAATACTGGCTGCAGGCGATTTTCATCCAGTTCCTGGTGTTCGCCCTGATGGCGATCGGCCTGAACCTGTTGATGGGCTACGCCGGTCAGGTGTCGCTCGGCACCGGGGCCTTCGCCGCCGTGGGGGCTTATGCCTGTTATAAGCTGACGACCAATATCGAAGGCATGAACGTGATCGTCGCGATCCTGCTGTCGGGCGGCTGTGCGGCCGCCGTGGGCATCGTGTTCGGCCTGCCTTCGCTTCGCATCAAGGGCTTCTATCTGGCCGTCGCGACCTTGGCGGCGCAGTTCTTCATCCTGTGGCTGTTCAACAAGGTCGGCTGGTTCTACAACGACAACCCGTCGGGCACGATCACCGCCCCGCCGCGCGAATTCATGGGCTTTTTAATCACCGGGCCCAGAGCCACGCCCGAAGCACGATATTGGGTCTGCCTGACCTTCCTTGTGGCCTTTGCCTGGTTCGCCAAGAACTTGGTGCGCGGGCATATCGGCCGGTCATGGATGGCGATCCGCGACATGGACATCGCCGCCGAAATCATCGGCATCCGCCCGCTGCAGACCAAGCTGATGGCCTTCGCCATTTCGTCGTTCTATTGCGGCGTGGCCGGGGCCTTGATGATCTTCTGCTGGCTGGGGTCGGCCGAAACGGAAGCCTTTGATCTGTTCAACGTCTCCTTCCGCGTGTTGTTCATGATCATCATCGGCGGCCTGGGATCGATCGGCGGATCGATCCTGGGGGCAGCCTTCATCATCCTGGTGCCGATCTTCCTGACCAATTTCCCGCCCATGATTGGGTTGGACATTTCGACCGCTCTGCAAAAGCATCTGGAAGAAATCATCTTCGGCGTGATGATCGTCGTGTTCCTGATCGTCGAACCGGAAGGGTTCGCCCGTCTGTGGCAGATCCTGCGCGAGAAACTGAGGAAATGGCCGTTCCCTTATTGACGGCCCGCGTACAGGCCGCGCCCGCATGGGCCGCGTTGAAAATTTGAATGCCGCGGCGCCCGGCGCTGCCAAAACCAATAATAAGCACGTTGGAAACCGGGTTATGTGCGTTGGTGCTTATATACCGCCGTGCTACGATCCGAAGCGTAACCAAAAGGAAGAAGCCCCAAAAAAACGGGGCATCCGTGACTGGGAGAAATAGCCATGAAGTTCCGTAAACTGGTAATGGCCGCGGCGGGTGTCGCGGTCGGCCTCGGCACTTTCGCCGCGGCCGAAATCGCCAAGGCGGACGAGCAGTTCCTGCCCATGCTCGTGTACCGTACCGGCGCCTATGCACCGTCGGGGATCCCCGTAGCGAACGGGTTCCGTGACTATTACACCTTGCTCAACAAACGTGACGGCGGCGTCGGTGGCGTCACCCTGACGTTCGAAGAATGCGAAACCCAGTACAAAACCAACCTGGGCGTCGAATGCTACGAAAAGCTCAAGGGCAACGGCCCGACGGGCGCCAGCCTGTTCAATCCCTATTCCACGGGCATCACCTATCAGCTGATCCCGAAGGCCAGTGTCGATAAGATCCCGATCCTGTCCATGGGCTATGGCCGGACCTCGGCCGCCGACGGCCGGGTGTTCGAATGGGTCTTCAACCCGCCCGCCACCTATTGGTCGCAGGCATCCGCCGTGATCAAGTACTTCTCGCGCCGGGCCGGCGGTTACGACAAGCTGCAGGGCAAGAAGATCGTCCACCTGCATCACAACTCTGCCTACGGCAAGGAAGCCAACCCAACCCTGGAAGTCCTGGCCAAGCGCTACGGCTTCAAGCTGACCCTGATCCCGGTTGACCATCCGGGCCAGGAACAGGCCTCGCAATGGCGCCAGATCCGCCGCATCAAACCGGACTTCATCTTCATGTCCGGCTGGGGTGTGATGAACCAGGTCGCCATCAAGGAAGCCTCGGGCATCCGCTATCCCATGGATCAGTTCGTGGGGAACTGGTGGTCCGGCTCCGATGCGGACGTCATCCCCGCAGGCGACGGCGCCAAGGGCTACCTTTCCACCACCTTCCACGGTGCCGGTGCCGGCTTCGATATCCACAAGGAAATCGTCAAGCATGTCTATGGCGGCGACGAAGCGGCGGCCAAGGAAAACAAGGTCGGTGAAGTGCTCTACAACCGAGCCCTCGTCAATGCCCTGTTCGCCACGGAAGCCATCCGCACGGCCCAGGGCAAGTTCGGCAAGAAATCCCTGACCGGCGAACAGGTCCGCTGGGGTCTGGAAAACCTGAACATCACAGCCGACACCTTGGCCCAACGCGGCTTCAAGGACATGGTCAGTCCCATTCAGATCACCTGTGAAGACCATGAAACCATGGGGCCGGTGATCATCCAAAAATGGGACGGCGCCAAGTGGTCCTACGCCAGTGACTGGCTGACGCCGATGCGCGACATCGTCCGTCCGCTGGTCGAAGCCGATGCCGCGGCTTATGCCAAGGAGAACAACATCACGCCCCGGACCTGCAACTAAGGCACAGGGTCAACGACAAACCCCAGACTGACAGCACTTTAAGGACCAGACCATGGAACAAACCGTTCAAAAAACTGACGGGCAGGCCGGACAAGTCACCGGCACGCAATCACCGTTGGTGGTCAACAATATCGAGGTCATCTACGACCACGTGATCCTGGTGCTGAAGGGGGTATCGCTTGAGGTTCCCGAGGGGGGCATCGTCGCTCTCCTCGGGGCCAACGGCGCCGGCAAGACGACGACGCTCAAAGCCATTTCCAACCTTCTGGGCGCCGAACGCGGCGAAGTCACCAAGGGCGAAATTCTCTATCGCGGGGAACGGGTCGACAGCCTGACCCCCAACGAGTTGGTCAAACGCGGCGTCATCCAGGTGATGGAAGGCCGACATTGCTTTGAACATCTGACCGTCGAAGACAACCTGATGACGGGTGCCTACACCCGCAAGGACGGGGCCGCCGCCGTCGCCGAAAGCCTGGAAAAAGTCTATCACTATTTCCCGCGCCTGAAAGAACGGCGCACGTCTCAGGCGGGTTATACCTCGGGCGGTGAACAACAGATGACCGCCATCGGCCGGGCACTCATGGCCAACCCGAACACCATTCTTCTGGACGAGCCCTCCATGGGCCTGGCGCCGCAGCTGGTCGAAGAAATCTTCGAGATCGTGAAGAGCCTCAACGAAAACGAAGGTGTGTCGATCCTGCTGGCAGAACAGAACACCATGGTCGCGCTGAAATACGCCGATTACGGCTATATCCTGGAAAACGGCCGCGTCGTCATGGACGGCGATGCGGCGGGCCTGCGCGAAAACCCGGATGTGAAGGAATTCTATCTGGGTCTGGCGGGCGAGGGCCGCAAAAGCTTCCGCGACGTTAAGCATTACCGCCGCCGCAAGCGCTGGCTGTAGCTGCAAATCCTGATCCCGCGAACCCATGGCTTTGTCGAGCCTTGGGTTCACAAGGACTAAAGACACCGCCTTTGCACAAGATGACATGAGGCTTTATGTCCGACCGCCCTTACTTCGATAAACTCGAAACCCGGCCGCCGGAAGACCGCGAGGCCACCCTGTTCGCGCAATTGAGTGCACAGGTTTCCCATGCCAAGCTTCACGCACCCTATTTCAGCGCGTTGTTCGAAGACCTGCATCCGGGCGATGTAAGCGACCGCGCAGCCCTTGCCAAACTGCCGGTCACGCGCAAATCGGACCTGGTCGATATTCAGAAACCGGGTCAGCCGCTCGGCGGCATGAATGCGGGGGCCCTGGGCACCCTGCGCCGTATCTATCAAAGCCCGGGGCCGACCTATGATGCCGAGGGGCATGGCGAGAACTGGTGGCGCATGGCGCGGGGGTTATACGCCGCCGGCATGCGCAAGGGCGACATCGTCCACAACACGTTTTCCTATCACCTGACCCCGGCGGGGCTGATGGTCGATGCCGGCGCACAAGCCATCGGCTGCGCCGTGGTGCCGGCAGGCGTGGGCAATACGGACCTGCAGGTCCGCGCCATTGCCGACATCCGGCCCCAAGCCTATTGCGGCACACCGTCGTTCCTGAAAATCATTCTGGAAAAGGCGGTGGAACTGGACATGGATGTCGCGTCCCTGTCGAAGGCCGCCGTCGGCGGTGAACCATTCCTGCCCGACCAGCGCGCTGCCTTCGAAGCCGCGGGGATCGCCGCGTATAACATCTATGCCTCGGCCGATATCGGCCTGATCGCTTATGAAAGCCCTGCCCGCGAAGGCCTGATCCTTGAAGAAGGCCTGATTCTGGAAATCGTCACCCCCGGCACTGGCGATCCGGTTGAACCGGGCCAGGTCGGCGAGGTCGTCCTGACCATGCCGTTCAACACCGACTACCCCCTGATCCGCTTTGCCACCGGCGACATGTCGGCGGTGATGACGGGGGCCAGCCCCTGTGGGCGCACCAACACCCGCATCAAGGGCTGGATGGGCCGGGCCGATCAGGCAGCCAAGGTCAAGGGTATGTTCATCCACCCGCGCCAGATCGCCGACATCGTGGCACGCCACCCGGAAATCGGGCGCGCGCGCATGGTCATCACCCGCGACGGCGGCCAGGACGTAATGACGTTGATGTGCGAGGCCGAAGGCACGCCGGACGGCCTCGCCGAGGCGGTGGCGGAAACCATCCACGCAGTCTGCAAACTGCGCGGCACGGCGGAACTGACCGCCCCCGGCAGCCTGCCCAACGACGGCAAGGTGGTCGAGGACCGGCGGGAGGCGGCAGGTTAAAAGCGGGGGGGCGTCCGCTTCTAGCCAGAAGCGGACGACGGCAGAGGCAAATTTCACTCTAATTCTTTGTCGAAAGCATCGCGCGATCCGCGATAATCTGTGCGCAATTTAGTTGCGGGGGGAGTAGGTTCGGTGTGGCCCGAGGATTGGTATTTACGATACGCGATCTTGTTCATCGGAACGTTCGCCGTCTATTGGGCTCCGGCATATTTGTTGGATCGATATTTAGGTTTAACAGAAGCTCCTATATCGCGACGTTTAAGTTTCGTCCTTCCCGTTTGCCAAAGCTTCACGGTAGTTGCCATTTTTGGGTGGTTTTGGCCGCCACCATTTGCCGACACACGGCAGATTGAGATTTTGTGGCACCTTGGCCACACGTTCACAGGCCTTTTTGTGGGTTTGAGTGAATGCCGCCGAATTCTGATTGAAATTATAGATCGGGCTGATTCGAGAATAACTTTTAGGGTCATCCCCCGGACTTCGGTGGGAAGAGTAGCTTGGTTCCTTTTGCCCCCAATTAGCCTGGTTCTTTTTCTCTGGCTGGTCGGGTTTTACGTTTTCTATGGTGGGCCGGCTCCCTCAAGGCAAGATTCGGCTTCCAAACTAGCCAGCTTATTAACTGGCAAAAATGATACTGAAGTACTGCCTGATAGCCCCCTTGATCTCCCCCTGTTTATACCCTTTTCCATGGGGGTTCGATGGCTCGGCCTGCCTTATGTGCTGTTCGTCTTTCTCATCGCAGCAATCGGTATTTTGTATTTTTCAAATATAAACTGGCAAAGAACTGACCTTACAAACAGCATTACCTTCCTAGTGTTATTCTTGTTTATTATTTTTATTGGTTTTTTTTGCTATTTATAGCATGTATTTCGGCGGGCTAATGGTCACATCTGACGGGATTTGCTTGCGTCCCAATTTGCAGATATTCCGCTTTCGGTACCGTTGGGACGAAATTCGCCGATTTTCTGTAAGTCCCGATATTGGTCGATTGTCAGTCATCTTACATCGTGAACTGCGCTGGCCTGTTCACGGTGTTGATCGACATAGATTAGACATTAGGCACCCACTGGAGGGAAACCTGGGAGAATTGGTCTCTCAATTAAATGCAGAATTGAAACGACGGTGTGGCCCGCAAGATGACTGATGTATTTGTCGGCTCTGGGTCAAAAACTGCCCCCATTTCACTTCGCGCCGAACCTTTCCACCAGCGCCTGCCAGTCCGGCGGGTCGATCAGACCGATGCGGATGAAGCCGATGGGGTTGTCCGGCGCGGCGCGGTAGACGCCGGCCCCGGCCTCGCCCGCGTAATCGCCCGTGGTGGCCCGCATCAGGTTGCCGTGGCCGACGATGATGCGGTTGGTGCCGGGCGGCACGGGCCGGGTGAAATGCTTGCGGGCGTTTTTCACGGCAGCGTCGAGACCGCCGACGAAATCCTGTGACCGCAGGTTCATGATCCCGGTCGTGGTCTGCACGGGTCCCATGTCGAACAAACGGGCCGTTTCGGCAGACCGGCAATATTCCGAAGAAACGATTTCGCCCGCGGGAATTTTAAGCCCGCGCATGGCATTGCCGATGATGCGGGCGATGTCGCGGCCTTTGTCGGACAGCTGGCGCATCTCCGCTCCGTCGCAACTTTTCCAATCGCCGGCCTTCGCGACATTGTCGTCCTGGGTCCAGTCCGTCGCCGAATGGCGGAAATAAATCACCAGCCCCCCGGCGCGCAGGTCCTCGATCAAGGCCTTATCCGCATCCGCCGCCCCGACCGATACCGCCGGCTGAAGAATCAGCAGGCATCCGATCAGCACAACGGCCCAATTCACGGCCCGAAATCGTCCAAACCACACCATGGCCAACAGGATATCCCTCCTGGGAAGCATGGAAAAGGCTGGAATCTCAAACCTTTCGGCCCTGCCCGAAAGAATCACATTCGGGTCATAATCTCGCCCTAATCCGCTGGCTATATAGGGACCATAGACCTCCTCGTCTATTAACCAGAGACCCCCCTCTCTGGTCCCCTTAATCGGCAACCAGCCGAACTCAAGCCGGGCTCTCCCCAGAGCCCGGCTTTTTTTATCCACCCTTAAAGCCATAAGCCCCTGTATTCGCGATGCTTTTCGGGTTATCAATTCGGAAGCCCCCGCGTTTCGACGAAAAAGGATCCGTGCCGCCGTGGACCGATTTGAAGGCACATCGCTGAATTGCCTGCGCAGCACCCGGGCTGTGTTTCGCGGTCTGGATTTCACGCTGCAGGCGGGCGGGGCCCTTGTTCTGATCGGCCCCAACGGATCGGGAAAATCCTCGCTTCTGCGCCTTATGTCGGGGCTGCTGCCCCAGGCGGCGGGCCGCCTTGCGTGGAACGGCACGGATATCGCGGAAGATTCCGACGCCCACCGCGGGCGCCTGCGCTATCTGGGCCACCTGGATGCCGTGAAACCGGCCCTGACGGCGTCGGAAAACCTTGTCTTCTGGGCCGGGCTGATGGGCAGCGATCCCGGTACGGCGGTCGCCCCCGCGCTGGACGCTCTCGGCATCGGCCATTTGGCGGATATTCCGGCGCGCTTCCTTTCCGCCGGGCAGAAACGGCGCCTCAACCTGTCCCGTCTCGCCTTGATGCCGGCGGCCCTTTGGCTGCTGGATGAACCGGCGACGGCACTGGATGCCGAAACCACCGGGCGGCTCTGCGACCTGATCCAGCGCCACCGCGACCAGGGCGGCATGGCCGTGATCTCGACCCATTCGGATTTGGGGCTTTCCGGTGCGGAGACCTTGGATCTTGCGCAATTCGCCGCGCGCGGGAGCGAATTGGACGAGGACACGGCCGCATGACCGGCTTCCGCGCGATCCTGATGCGTGATCTGCGCCTGACCTTGCGCCAGGGCATGGACAGCGCCCTGGTCGTGATGTTCTTCGTCATCGCCGTGGTGTTGTTTCCGCTGGGCGTCGGGCCCGAAGCCAATATCCTGGCCCGCATCGCACCGGGGGTGCTGTGGGTTGCGGCCCTTTTGTCCGTTCTGTTGTCGTTGGAACGGCTGTTTCACACGGATTTCGAGGACGGCTCGTTGGAGCTTCTGGCGCTCAGCCCGCCCGCCCTGGAAATCGTCGTTTTGGCCAAGGTTTTAGCCCATTGGCTGGTGACCGGCCTGCCGCTGATCATCGCAGCCCCCGTGCTGGCGGTGCTGTTGAACATGCCGGCGGACGGTTTCGGGCTGTTGCTGCTGGCGCTCTTGCTGGGCACACCGACGCTCAGCCTGATCGGCGCCGTGGGGGCGGCCCTGATTTTGGGATCACGGCGAGGCGGCGTGCTGCTGGCGCTGTTGGTCCTGCCCCTGTTCATTCCCGTGCTGATTTTCGGCGTGGGCGCGGTCGAGGCCGCGATCGGCGGCTTCCCGGCCAGGGCCCCCCTGCTGCTTCTGGGCGCGATCCTTGCCGGCGCCCTGGCGCTCTGCCCCTGGGGGGCGGCGGCCGGTCTCAGGCAAGCGCTGGAATAATCCGAATGAAGAGGCTAGGTTCCCGGCCATGTTGAACTATTTCGCCAATCCGCGCCGTTTCATGAAACTGGCGACCGTCCTTACCCCCTGGATGGCCGGGGCGACGGTGGTGCTGGCATCGGCCGGGCTTTACCTGGGCCTGATCGCGTCGCCCGATGATTATCAGCAGGGTGCCACCGTGCGAATCATGTATGTGCATGTCCCGGCGGCCTGGATGGCCATGTTCTGCTACACGTCGCTTGCGATTTCGGCCGCCGTCGGGCTGATCTGGAAGCACCCCGTGGCCGATGTGGCGGCACGGGCGACGGCCCCCATCGGTGCCTGTTTCACCTTTCTGGCGCTGCTGACCGGATCGCTTTGGGGCAAACCCATGTGGGGCACCTGGTGGGTGTGGGATGCCCGCCTGACCTCGGTTCTGGTGCTGTTCTTTCTTTATCTCGGCTATATGGCGCTCAACAGCGCCTTCGACGATCCGCAGCGGGGATCCAAGGCTTCGGCCATCCTGGCCATGGTCGGCTTCGTCAACGTGCCGATCATCAAGTTTTCCGTCGACTGGTGGAACACACTGCATCAACCGGCATCGATCGTGCGCATGGACGGGCCGACCATCCACCCCGACATGCTGTGGCCCCTGTTCCTGATGATCGGGGCGTTCACGACCTATTTCCTATGGGTGCTGTTGCTGCGCATGCGCCGCGAACTGACGGAAAGCCGTGTGCGCGCCCGCCGCCAAATCCAGGCAGAGGAAGCCGGAGCATGAAGGAACAGTGCCTCGCAAAACATATTCAAAAAAATGCAACCTTGCCCGCTAGGTCAAGGTCGCTAAACTGAACGCAACCAAGAACGGTGCCGCCCGGCTTTCGTTTCCGACATTGCCTTTTCGCCGCGCGGCCACCATAAAAATGCCGAAATCAGAGGGCCTTTTCCGGCGTCATGGACACCATCAGCACATTCTTCGACATGGGCGGCTACGCGGGCTTTGTCTGGCCCAGCTACGCGGCGGTTCTGGGCGTGCTGGCGGTACTACTGTGGGTCAGCCTGCGCGGCCTCAAATCCGCCGAGGCCGAACTTGACCGGCTGGAAAGCGGCAGCCCGCGTAACGGTCAAAGAAACGCCTCGGATGACGGAGCCCACCAGCCGTGAAACGCAAGCATAAGCGCCTGACCTTCGCGGCCGTCGGCCTGTGCCTTTTGGGCGTGGCGGCGGCATTGGTGCTGACCGCGTTCGAAGAATCCATCGTGTTTTTCCATTCCCCCACCGACGTGGCCGAAGGCAAGGTCCAGTCCGACCGGCGCATTCGTTTGGGCGGCCTGGTCGAACAAGGCAGCGTTCAAAAACAGCCTGACGCCGTCACGGCCTTTCGCATCACCGACGGCGCCAATGTGATCGCCGTGACCTATAAGGGCATCCTTCCCGACCTGTTCCGCGAGGGCCAGGGCGTGGTCACCGAAGGACGCCTGCAAGGTGCGAACTTCGTGGCCGATGAGGTGCTTGCCAAGCACGACGAGAATTACATGCCGCCCGAGGTCGCGGACGCGCTCAAGAAATCCGGGCAGTGGAAGGGCGAGATGGGAAAAGGCGGCACGGGAAAAGATGAACCAGGCAAAACTGGAGCCAAGTATTGACCGCAGAATTGGGCCATTTCGCGCTGATCCTGGCGCTGTTCGTCGCCATCGCACAGGCCACGCTGCCATTGGTCGGCGCGCACCGGGGCCATGCCGGATGGATGGCCATGGCCCGCCCGGCCGCACTGATGCAATTCCTTCTGGTCGCGGTCGCCTTCGGCTGCCTGACCCATCTTTACATCACGTCGGATTTTTCCGTCCTCAACGTGGCCTCGAACTCCCACACCGACAAACCGCTGATCTATAAAATCTCGGGCGTATGGGGCAACCACGAAGGCTCCATGCTGCTGTGGGTCTTGATCCTGGCCCTGTTCGGCTCGGCCGTGGCGGCCTTCGGCGCCAACCTGCCGCCCAGCTTGCGCGCCCGCGTGCTGGCGATCCAATCGCTGATCGCCGTCGGCTTCTATCTGTTCATCCTGCTGACCTCGAACCCGTTCGAACGCCTGATCCCCGCCCCCGTCAACGGTAACGACCTCAACCCGCTTTTGCAGGACCCGGGCCTGGCCTTCCATCCGCCCATGCTCTACCTGGGCTATGTCGGCTTCTCCATGGCCTTTTCCTTCGCCATCGCGGCCCTGATCGAAGGCCGGGTCGATGCCGCCTGGGCGCGCTGGGTGCGGCCCTGGACGCTCGCTGCCTGGTGTTTCCTGACCGCCGGGATCGGCCTGGGCAGCTGGTGGGCCTATTACGAATTGGGCTGGGGCGGCTGGTGGTACTGGGATCCGGTCGAAAACGCATCCTTCATGCCCTGGCTGGCGGGCACGGCGCTGCTTCATTCCGCGACGGTGGTGGAAAAGCGCGACACCCTGAAGGGTTGGACCATTCTGCTGGCCATCATCACCTTTTCCATGAGCCTTTTGGGCACCTTCCTGGTGCGTTCGGGCGTGCTGACATCGGTCCATGCCTTTGCCACGGACCCGACGCGGGGCGTGTTCATTCTGGTTCTGCTGATCATCGTGATCGGCGGCTCGCTCGCCCTTTATGCCTGGCGCGGCCCGCAGCTGGTTTCGACCGGCCTGTTTCAGCCGATCTCGCGCGAAGGCGGCCTGCTGTTCAACAATCTGGTCATGGCCACGGCCACGGCGGTGGTGCTTCTGGGCACACTTTATCCCCTGCTGCTGGATGCCATCGACGGCGGTAAGGTTTCGGTCGGCCCGCCGTTCTTCAATGCTGTGTTCATTCCCATCATGCTGCCCATGATCGCCGTCATGGCCGTGGGCCCGCTTTTGAACTGGAAACGCGGCGATTGGCGCGCCGCCGTGGCCCGTTTGTGGCCCGCCATGGTGGCGGCCCTGCTGGCCGCCATCGCTGCCTGGGCCCTGGTTACGGACGGCCCGCTGTTGGGCATCATCGGCATGGCGTTGGCGGCGTGGCTCGGCATCGGCACATTGGTCGAACTGTCCGAACGCATCCGCCTGGGGCGCGAGCCGCTGGCACGCTCGGTTTCGCGCCTGACGCGCCAACCGCGCGCCGCCTGGGGCATGACCCTGGGCCACCTGGGCCTGGCCGTGACCATCGCCGGGATGACCGGGGCCGGTGCCTGGGTCAAGGAGAGCATCCAGGTCATGGCCCCGGGCGACACGGTGACGCTTGCCGGATACGAATTCCGGTTTGACGGCGCCTCAACCGGTCAAGGTCCCAACTACGCAACGACCACGGGCAAATTCACGGTCTCGAAAGATGGCGGGCGGGCGATTGTCCTGACGCCTGAAAAACGGGTCTATAACGTCTCCGGCACGCCGACGACCGAGGCAGGGATCGAAACCATGATGAGCGGCGACATCTATGCCGTGATCGGCGACCAGGGCACCGCGCCCAACGGCAAGCCCGGTTTCGTCACGCGGCTGTACTTCAACCCGCTGGTCGGCTGGATGTGGGGCGGGCTGTTGATCATGATCGCGGGCGGTGCGCTCAGCCTGACCGACCGCCGCCACCGGGTGGGGGCACCGGCATCTTCCCGGCGGGGTACGGCGGCACAAGCCGCCGGTGCGGACTAAGGACGAAACCGACCATGCGTGGACGCTTGATCTTTCTGTTGCCGCTCGGCCTGTTTTTGGTGCTCGCCATCTATTTCGCGGTCGGCCTGACCAAAGACCCGAAGATCATTCCCTCGGCCCTGATCGACAAACCGGCGCCTGAATTCACCCTGCCGCCGATCACGGGCGGCACGGGCCCCGGGTTTTCCACGGCCGATTTGAAGAAAGGCCAGGTCAGCGTGGTCAACGTATTTGCCAGCTGGTGCGTGCCCTGCCGGGCGGAACATCCGGAAATCAACAAGCTGGCCAAGATGGGCATCGTTCCCGTTTACGGCCTGAACTACAAAGACCAGCCCCAGGATGCCCTTAACTGGCTGCAAAAACTGGGCAACAGCTACACCGCCATCGGTGCGGATGAAAGCGGGCGTGTCGGTATCGATTGGGGTGTCTATGGCGTGCCGGAAACCTTCATCATCGACGGAACGGGACGCATCCGCTTCAAACATGTGGGACCCATCATCGGCGACAAACTGGAAACGGTCATCCTGCCGATGATCCGCCAGATTCAGGCTGACAGCCAATGATACGCGCGTTGATTTTCACCGCCCTGCTGGCTGCCGCCCTGCCGCTTGCCCCGGCCCCGGCGTTTGCCGTCAATCCCGATGAAATGCTGGCCGACCCGACCCTGGAAGCACGGGCGCGCGTGATCTCCAAGGATCTGCGCTGCCTGGTCTGCCAGAACCAATCGATCGACGATTCCGATGCGGGACTGGCCAAGGATCTGCGCGTACTGGTGCGCGAACGCCTGAAGGAAGGCGACAGCAACACAGAGGTCATCGATTACGTGGTCGCGCGCTATGGCGATTTCGTGTTGCTGAAACCGCCGTTCAAGGCCTCGACCCTCGTGCTTTGGGTCGGGCCGGCCGGGGTCACCCTGTTCGGCATCGCCGCCTTGTTCCTATTCTTCCGCCGCCGCCGCAGCCTGCCGCAACCGGCCGCCGCCCAACCCCTTAGCACGGACGAACAGGCGCGCCTGAAGAAAATCATGGACGAGGAGCCGTCATGACCGGCCTGATCGTCGCCATGGCCGTGCTGGCCGCAATTGTGGGATTGGTCCTGGCGCGTCCGCTGCTGCGCCGAAATATTCCGCCCGCCGCCCGCGCCGAATACGACCTGACCGTGTTCCGCGACCAGTTGAAGGAAATCGAACGCGACGCCGAGGGCGGCCTGCTGGACGACGATGCCGCCGAAGCCGCCCGCGTCGAGGTCCAACGCCGCATGCTGGCCGCCGATGAAGTACTGCGCCGGACCGTAACCGCCGAGGATAAACCGGGCACCGCCCGCGTCGGATTCAGCGGCGTTCTGATCGCCGCCGGTGTGCCATTCGCCGCCGCCGCCATGTATGTGGTTCTAGGATCGCCCGATCAGCCCAATCAGCCCTTTGCCGCCCGCGACATCCCCGCCGAACAGCCTGTCCAACAAGCCGCCCGGCAATCACCCGCGCAAACCCCGGAACAATCCGCCCAGCAGCAAGCCCAGGTCGCGGACATGAACGCCATGATCGAGCGGCTTGCGGAAAGCCTGCGGGCCAATCCCGATAATGTCGAAGGCTGGCTGCTTCTGGGTCAGAGCCTCATTTCCGTGGAGCGGTTCGAGGACGCCAAGAACGCCTATGCCCGGGCCCGCAAGATCGCCCAAGGCCGCCCGGACGTGGACATCGCCTATGCGGAAGCCCTGATCCTGATGAGCGGCATGAAGATCACGGAGGAAGCCGCCGCCGTGTTCCAGGGCGTGCGTGAAAGATCCCCGTTCGAACCCAAATCACGCTATTACCTGGCGCTCAAGAAAGCCCAGGCCGATGATGTCGCCGGCGCCTTGCAGGGCTGGGCCGACCTGGTCGCCATATCAGACGAAGGTGCGCCCTGGGTGCCCCTGGTCCGACAGCAGATCGCCCGCGCCGCCGAAGAACTGAAGATCGACCCGACGACCCTGACCATGTCGGACGACGCCCGCGAACTGATCGCGTCCCAACCGCCGGTTCTGCGCCCCAACACCCCGATCATGCCGCCCGAAGGCGCCGACCCCCATGCCGGCCATCCCCATGCAGAGGCCGAAGCCGCACCCGACGGCCAGCCGGGGCCGACCCGTGAACAGATGGAAGCCGCCCAGGACATGAGCGCCGAAGACCGGGCGGCGATGATCCGCGGCATGGTTCAACGCTTGGCTGACCGCATGCGGGAAAACCCGGATGATCTGGCCGGCTGGCAGCGTTTGGAAAAGGCCTACCGCGTGCTGGGCGAGACGGCCAAGGCCGACGAAGCCGCCGCCCATATCAAGCGACTGTCGCCTTAACCCGATTGTACTGCCCTCTTGGCGGCGCCAGCACTTCCGCCTATAACCCCCGGCAATCCGATCACAAGAAACGTTCCAAGGGGACAGACCTCGCCATGCGCCAATTCAAAACCATCGACGACCTAGACGTCCGGGGCAAAACCGTCCTGGTCCGCTGCGATTTGAACGTCCCCATGAAGGACGGTCAGGTATCGGACGCCACGCGCCTGGAACGGTCGGCCCTGACCCTGACCGATCTGGCCGATGCCGGCGCCCGGGTCTGTGTGCTGTCCCATTTCGGCCGGCCCAAGGGCCAGCGGGTCGCCGAGATGAGCCTGAAGCCCGTGGCCGACGCCTTGGCGGATGTGCTGAAACGCCCGGTCGCCTTCGCCCCCGATTGCATCGGGCCGGATGCGGATGCCGTGGTCCGCTCCCTCGAAGACGGCGCGATCTGCGTGCTGGAAAACCTGCGCTTTCACGCCGAGGAAGAAAAGAACGACGCCGGTTTCGCGGCCAAACTTGCGGCCCTGGGTGATTTTTACGTCAACGACGCCTTTTCCGTATCGCACCGGGCCCATGCCTCGACCGAAGCCATCGCCCGCGCCCTGCCCGCCGCCGCCGGCCGCCTGATGCAGGCGGAACTGGACGCCCTGAGCCAGGCATTGGAAGCCCCCGAACATCCCGTCGCCGCCGTTGTCGGCGGCGCCAAGGTTTCGACCAAGATGGAGGTTCTGGGCAATCTGGTGGACAAGGTCGATCTGCTGATCATCGGCGGCGGCATGGCCAATACCTTCCTGCATGCCCAGGGCATCGACGTCGGAAAATCGCTGTGCGAACACGACATGGCCGATGCGGCCAAGGAAATCCTGGCCCGCGCCGAAAAAGCCGGCTGCGAAATCGCCCTGCCCGTGGATGCCGTGATCGCCCGTGAATTCAAGGAAGGGGCCCCGTCGGACGTGGTCGACGTGCGCGCGGTGCCCGATGACGCCATGATGCTGGATGTTGGTCCCGTGACCGTGAAGCACCTGACGGACCGCCTTGCCGATTGCCGCACCCTGGTTTGGAACGGCCCCCTGGGTGCGTTCGAAATCACCCCCTTCGACGACGGCACCAATGCCCTGGCCCGCGCGGCGGCGGCATTGACCCAAAAAGGCACGCTGACTTCGGTCGCAGGCGGGGGCGACACGGTCGCGGCCCTGATCAACGCCGGGGTGAACACGGAATTTTCCTATGTGTCCGCCGCGGGCGGTGCGTTCCTGGAATGGCTGGAAGGCAAGGACCTACCCGGCGTCGCGGTCCTGCGCGGCTGAATCGGGCGCGTTATCTTCGCTGCCGCGGTCTGAGCGGCCATCGGTAATGGCCTGGGGCCGGGTACGGTGGCCGAGCGTATCAAGCAGGGCCTTCAGATAATCAGACTGCGCCGACAATTGGTCGGTCGCAAGGCGCGCTTCGTCGGATGCCGAGGCGGCCAAGCGCTGCGCCGTTTCCGTAACCCGGTCGATGTCACTGGCACAGGCACCCAGGGCGCGTTCGGCACGGTCGACGGCGTCGCGAATGGCCGCCAGGCGCTGGCGGGATTCCGGATCCTTCAGACTGGCCTGACGCACGGCACCGCCGTTCAAGGCGACGGTCTTGTCGCCGTCGGATGCATTCGGCGTATCGCCGCCGCCCTGCGGGCGGCCGAACAGGAACTGATTGAATTCTTCCTTCACCTGGCCGACATGCCCGCCCAGTCCATCCAACTGATCGCGGGTCGCGGCAAGATCCCGGATCAGGGCATCGGTCAGTTCCACATCGATGATCGCGGCCGATGCCTGGCGGCTGACCTGCGACAGATGGCTTGAAATCTGGCCAAGGGCCGCTTCGCGGGGCAATTCCTGACCGTCCGACTGCGCACGGGCCATGGCCTGTGCCTTGGCCAAGGCGGGCACCGGCGGCTGGCTGGTTTGGTCTTCCTCGATCGCGGCGAGCAGGCTTTCCATTTCGTCCATTTCCCGGCGGTAATCGGCCAGGGTGCGGCGCATGGCTTCCGCATCATCGGCGGCGGCCTGGGCGCGGCGGGCTTCGTCTTCCATGTTTTCAACCGCCTGCTGCGTCTTGGCCTGGGCATGGTCCAGGTCCTGGCGCAGGTGTTCTGCATCGGCCGTGGCCGCCATCCAGTCATCGAACGCACGGGCCAGTTGCCCGATGGCATCGCGGTTACCGCGCCCGGGGATGATGACCGTCCGGTCCCCCCGGGCCAGGCGGTCGGCGGCTTCGGCCAGGGCCTGCACGGGCCGGGTCAGCGAGCGCATGACGATCAGGCCGATGGTGATGACCCACAGAATGATCCCGGCACCACCCCCGACCAGCGACGCGGCGGCGAACTTGCGCGCATCGGACAGGTTCTGCCAACGTTCGGCCGCCAATTCATCGCCCACGGAGGTAAGCGTGGCCAGCGACGGGGACACATAGGCCTGAATGTCGTCGAACCGCTGAGCTTCTTCATTGACGCGGACCCGCGCCGTGATCAGCGCCATCATGGCGTTCTGGTGGCGGACCAGAAGTTCGGCAATGGCATCCCGGTCAACCCGCGGCAGGCTCACATCCTTCACACGATTGGTCAATTCCTTATAGGCATCCTGCAACTGCACAAGATTGACCGGATCGCCGGTCAGAACCATTTCGCTGCCCAGATGATTGATCCTGGATAGAAGTTCGGTAACCCCCCGTTTGCCGGATGTGGCCAACCGGGGCGCCAGGGCCTGATCTGCGTCGCGCAGGGCCACACCCGCCGCCGCGGGATCACCCGGCAATCCGGTATCGAGCGACGAAAGGTGCTGATCATACTGGACCAGGCCGTCCTTCAAGGTGGCGATGGGCCGTTCCAGATCGCCCGCATCCGCGTGGGAAGACAAAGCATCCAACACCCGCGACTGCGTATTCAAACGATTGCGGATTTCCTTGGCGTCATCCTGGCCGCGCGTCAGGATAAACTGCTTTTCCCGGGCCTGAAGAGCCGCCTGCCCGCGGGCCACTTCGGTCACCATGGCGTTAAGGTTTTGCGCCCGCTCCAACCCCAGTTGGGCCGCCGATACCCGGTCATTCACATGTACGATCAAACCGGCATAAACCATCACCGCCAGCAGGCCGAGCACGACGAAAATTCCCGTCCGCGAGGACAGGCTTATGCCACCAAGAAACGTCCGGCTGCCGTATGTCGGGCGCCGAAGGGCAAGATAAGTATGGTCGTAGTCGCGATCTGCCACGGGTGCTATGTGCCTAATGCTTGTCACACACCGGTATCGTCTAAACCCCGGTGCTGTCTAGTAGATATAAAGTCTAGGCCACAGCCTGCGAAGATTTCCTTAAAAAGCCGGGGACGGGGAATTTTGGAACCTAGACCTTTCGGCTTGTTGTATTCGCCCCAAAATATGGCATCATTCGGCATCGATTCGCATATGGGGAAATCAACATCATGGTCGGACCGGTCGGACCGCTTGGCACCGTCGCGAACCTTTTGGGGCTGAAGCGCACCCTTAAGCAAGAGGAACTGGCCGTCGACTTGGCGCAACAGGCACAGAAAAACCAGCAAGAAGCCGGTGCCCAAGCTGTCGATGTTTCCGAAATCGACCCCAATGCACCCGCCCGCCGGGGCCAGATCATCGACGTGATCGCCTGATCCTTCGCACTGTTACCATCATGCAAAGCAGGATGACATCCCAGGCGCCCCACCGCCGCATGGGATGATGGCGTGTTTTGCCGGGCGGCCTGATCGGATACAGTCCAGGTCATGAGTGACGACACCAATAAATCGGGCTCGAATAAATCCGGTCCCAGCGTTTGGGCCGTTCCCGAAGGGGACGACCGCGAACGCCTGACCTGCCTGGATTGCGGGTTCATTCACTACGACAACCCCAAGGTCATCACCGGCGTGGTTGCAACCTGGGAAGACCGCTATCTGATGTGCCGCCGCGCGATCGAGCCGCGCAAGGGTTTCTGGACCGTCCCGGCGGGGTTTCTTGAACTGGGGGAAAGCACATCCGACGGGGCAAAGCGCGAAGCCTGGGAAGAAGCCCGGATCAACGTCGAGATCACGGGTTTGATCGGGCTTTACGAAATTCCCCGAATTTCCCAGATCTACATCCTTCACGCAGGGCACATGACGGCCAAAGCCCACGCCCCCGGCCCGGAAAGCGCCGAAACACACCTTCTGTCCTGGGATGAAATTCCATGAGACGATCTTGCCTTTCCGTCGATCCGCTGGGCGTTGGAGCGCCACCGCGAAGGCCTGCCGCCCGGCATTACCCAGGCCCCGCCGCGCCCGGCCGCAAGCTAGGCAATTTTTTCCGCCTTTTGAGATTCCGTTAACCTTTGCGCGCCTATTCTCGGCGTCATGGACAGCGTCAACACCACGCCCGGCGGCTCGACCGCCCTTCCCGCCAAAACCACGGCAAAAACGTCGGTCGTTTACGAGTCCGAATCCCTTCGCGAAGTTCAAGCCCGGGCCACCCACATCCGCCATGGCGAAACCGCCATCGAGCGGCGGGGCATGCGCCGCCTGAACGAAGCCATGGATTCCGGCCAGGACCTGCGCCGCGACGTGCCGCGTGGGTTCTACCTCAACATCACTGTTTAGCGCGCCCGCTGCATTCAATTGCGCCTAAAGCTTGATCCCGGGCGTCGCCGTCCATAGCTTTTCCTCATCAGTTTTTTGCCCTTATCCACCCCATCGCCCCGGAGTTTCCCGGCCCGTGTTCAGATCCATCCAAGTTTCCATCTTGCTGTGGGGAGCATTAACCGCCGCAAGCGCACAGGCAGCCGATCTGTCGGTGACGGTGCAGGGTTTGGCATCCGATCAGGGTGATGTGCATATCGCTGTCTATAACGTCCCGGAAACCTTTCCCAACGGCGACGGCATGCTGATCGAAGGCCGCGCAGTCCCCAACGGACGGCGCGCGACCTGGACATTCAAGGGGCTGGAACCGGGCACTTACGCCATCGCCACTTTCCATGACGCCAACGGCAATCATTCCTTCGATCAGGGGGTGTTCGGCATCCCGCTTGAGGATTTCGGGTTTTCCATGGGGGCCCGCGCCATACTCAGCGCGCCCGCGTTCGAAGACGCGGCCTTCACCCTGGAAGGCCCTGGCCGCGCCATCATGATCGATCTGGGAAACGATTAACGGCTAGCGGCTAACGGCGCAGCCGGCACATAGGCTGTTATTGAACGTCGGAACCGCCGAATTCCTGCTGATAAATCTGCGCGATATCCAAGGGAAAGGCCGCCATCCCGAACGAGCCGTCAGGCCCGCCGCGTTGAATCATTTCTGCCAGTTGAGGATCGTTTTTCAATTGCTGGAAGGGACGGCTGAGTACCGCCGACGGTGCCTTCGCCGTCACGCCGGCAATGTCCAGGCCGTCGACGGCTGCAATCATGTCATCACGTGACATCTTGGTGCCGGCGGGCGCGCAGTAATACCCGAACAGATGGTTGTCGTAACGCGCACGGGGATCGACAGGGTCCATATTGAATTCAGCGTGGAAGCCCACACAGCTCTGCCCCGCTTGTCCGCGCTCAAACGCCAGCAGGTAGTAGGGAACCTTACCTCTATGAGAGAAGCTTTGGTCCGCGTATTTAAGATTGGCGGCCTTGGACATATTCCACATTTCAAGGGTTTCGCGGGTCAGTTTGGCAAAATCAAGTACATGGCGGTCGCCGCCCTGAGCACCACCGCTATAGAACGAAGCTTCGACGGAAATAACTTCGGCCTGGGCGCCGCCCTCACCCTTGAACAGGGCATATTCCTCTTCCTGGTAGTTGTCTTTGTATTCGGCGCGCAAGGCACTTTGCGGTGCAAGCCCCGGCGCATTGAAGCTCAAAAGTTCCAGCCCCGCCGGTACAGACGATACGGCGGGATGAATATTGCTCGGCCCATTGCCTACACAGCCGGTGACCGCAAAAATCCCGACAACGGCCAGCGCGGTTCGGGACACTTTTGAAAACAAGGAAGAGGTCATTTCAACACACTCCGTAACAATGGCACGACCCGGAACCCGTCCCATCCCGGAACTAACTTCAATTCTGCATCTTAATTTGAGGGCGGGCATCCGGGAAATCAACTTCTCGTGCAGGAAAAATCGCGCATGCCGCTTCCCGCATTCGAACCGGCGGCGTCAGAACCCCCGCCCCTGTTCCGCCAGGAACGTAAGTTCCTCCTCGGTCGATTGTCGGCCCAGAACCTCGTTACGGTGGGGAAAACGGCCGAAATCGCGGATGATCGCATGATGCTTCAGGGCAGATTCGGTACAGGCCTCGATCGGAATGGTCGCGAACAGCAAAACGGACCGTTCCTGCATTTCCAGGTTTTCCGCATGCATCAACGGCATATAGAGGAACATCCGCTGCGCCCAATCCAGTTCACGGTCGTGCCGCGCGAGCAGGGCCTTGCGCGCATGGGCCAGGGCCTGCTCATCCGTTGCAAAGGCCTGGGCACTGTCGCGAAACAAATTGCGCGGAACCTGATCCAAAAGAATGACCAACGCCAGACACCCCAGGGCCTTGCGAGCCAGGCTGTCGTAATGGCCTTCCGCCGCCCAATGATAATGATCTTCGAACTGGACCCGGATTTGCTTATCGAAATCGGCGGATTCCTGGAACCAGACATCACGGAACTGTGGTTCCCCCGCACTGTCGTATTCGAACCAGAATTCCAGAACCTCGTCGATGACCTCCGCCCGGGACATTCGGACCTCCTCGCCAGTTTTCCTGTCCAGCCGATCATAACAGGCCCGCAGGCTCTTGTTATGTCTCCCTTTGCGCGATAGCGTACTCGCCCAGGCCGCATCGCGGCCGGTTTTTCCGGCATGACCCCGAAGAAAGGATACCCCGAATGACAGAGCGGCCCCAGCGCCCCGGACGTCTCGGCCTGGTATTTCCCGCTTGGGCATTGGCCGTTGCCGTGCTTGTCGTCACCGGCTGCGAGCCCAAGGTGCAGGTCACCGCGCCGGATAAACCCATCGTCATCAATCTGAATGTGAAGATCGAACACGAAGTCCGTGTCAAACTGGAAAAAGACGTGGACGACCTTCTCAAGAAAAACAGCGATTTGTTCTGATGAAGCGCATGATGAAATCGACGGTCCTGTCAGCGATCCTAATGCTCACGATGCTGGGCGGGGCCTTTGCCATGGACCTGAACGCGGCCAAAGGCCAGGGATTGGTCGGCGAACGGCCGGATGGATATCTGGGCGCCGTCGCTGCGGGTCGGACCGACGTGCAGGCCCTGATCAACGACATCAACAGCCGTCGCCGTGCCCAGTACCAGGCGATTGCGCAAAAGCGCGGCACCTCGCTTGGCGCCGTCGAACAGTTCGTCGGCCAAAAGCTCATTTCCCGCGCTGCCCCCGGCGAATACGTCATGACGCCCGGCGGGCAATGGGTTCGAAAGTAACGGCAGCGCCCCCCATGAGCCCATCCGACACCGACGACGTGACCGCGGTCCTTGACTGGCTGAAGCAGTTTCAGGGCTTCCAGCCGGAAGGCGTGGAACTGGCCGACCCGGCGGGGGCCGCCCGTGCCGCCGCCAAGGCCGGGCGCGAGGCCGCATTGGACCTTCCGTTCGATGCCGACCCCACGGGTTTCACCCTTTTATTGGACAGCTTGGCCCGGAAAGACCCGTGACCGCGAACGCCGCCGATCCCGCCTTCATGACCCTGGCCGAAGCCGCCGCATTGCTGGCCGCCGGCAAGATATCGTCGCGCGAGTTGACGCGCATCTGTCTGGACCGTCTGAAGGCACATAACGATGCCCTGCACATCCTTGCCGGCATTGACGAAGACGACGCCCTGGCCCAGGCCGATGCCGCCGACGCGGCGCGCGCCAAAGGCGGCGACCTGGGGCCGCTGCACGGCGTGCCCCTGGCCCATAAGGATATGTATTACCGCAAGGGCCGAGTGTCGGCCTGCGGTTCGGTCATTCGCAAGGATTTCATCCCGGATCACACATCGACGGCGCTCAACCGCCTGGATGCCCAGGGGGCCTTGGATATCGCGCGCCTGAACATGGTGGAATTCGCGTTCGGCGTGACCGGCCATAACGACGTCGTCGGCACCCCGAAAAACCCCTGGAACACGGCCCATATGACCGGGGGATCGTCCTCGGGCTCGGGCGCGGCCGTCGCGGCCCGGCTGTGTTTCGGCGCCCTGGGGTCGGACACGGGCGGCTCCATCCGCCTGCCCGCCGCCTGCTGCGGCCTGGTCGGCATGAAGCCGACCTACGGCCGGGTCAGCCGCCATGGCGCCATGCCGCTGGCCCATTCCCTGGATACGGTCGGCCCCCTGACCCGCACCGTGCGCGACAACGCGCTGATGATGCAGGCCATCGCCGGGCACGATCCCAACGACCCCGTGACCTCGACCATGCCCGTCGTCGATTATGGGGCGGAACTGAAAAAAGACGTGCGCGGCCTGAAACTGGGCGTGCCGGAAAATTTCTTTTACGATGGTGTCGACCCCGAAATCCGCGCCCTGGTCGAAGCCAGCTTGAAGACCTACGAAGACCTGGGATGCGTAATCGTGCCGATCAAGGTGCCGGACGCCGTCACCATCATGAACCGCCTGACCAATCTGATCACCGCGACCGAGGGGGCCTCGGTCCATGCTCGCTGGCTTGCCGAACAGGCATCCGATTACGGCCCGCAGACCCGTGCGCGCCTGGCCATCGGCCTGTTCACGCCGGCCAGCCTGTACCTGCGCGTGCTGACGCTGCGCAAACAATTGGTGCGGGAATTCTGCGATCAGGTATTCGGCCAAGTCGATGCGCTGCATACACCCCTGATGGTCATGCCCGTGCCGACCCTGGCCGAAAGCAACATGGCCGCCAATCCGGGCTTCGCCGATTACCTGTTGAAGATCGGCCACAACACCCGCCCCGGTAATTTCTTAGGATTGCCCGGCCTGAACATGCCCTGCGGCTTCACGTCGGACGGCCTGCCGTGCTCATTCCAACTGATGGGGCGTCCCTTCGACGAAGGGCTGCTGTACCGCCTGGGCCATGCTTATCAGCAGGCCACGGACTGGCACAACCGCGCACCGGACTTGGCTTGAACGCCTAGTCTTTCAAGCCCATCAGTGAACGGGCGAAGGCCCGGGCCTCGAACGGGCGCAGATCGTCAATGCCCTCGCCCACGCCGACGGCATGGACCGGCAGACCGAATTTCTCGGCCAATGACACCACCACGCCGCCCTTGGCCGAGCCGTCCAGCTTGGTCATCACCAATCCGGTAACCTCGACCGCCTGCTTGAACACTTCGACCTGGGCATGGGCATTCTGGCCGATGGTGGCATCCATCACCAACAGGCAGGCATGGGGGGCCGTGTCGTCCTGTTTCTTGATGACGCGCACGACCTTTTCCAATTCGGCCATCAGGTCCTTTTTGTTCTGAAGGCGCCCCGCCGTATCGATGATGACCACGTCATGGCCCTGATCGCGCCCGTCCTTGACCGCATCGAAGGCCAAACCCGCCGGGTCCGCCCCCTGGTCGCGTGCAAGGACCGGGCAGCCCGAACGCTCGCCCCAGACCTGCAGTTGTTCGATCGCGGCGGCACGGAAGGTATCACCGGCGGCCAGCAGGACCGACTTGCCCTGAGCCTTGAACTGGCTGGCCAGTTTGCCGATGGTCGTGGTCTTGCCCGACCCGTTGACCCCGCAGACCAGGATCACGAAGGGCTTGGCGCCGGTGTCGACCGCAAGCGGCATGGCCACGGGTGTGAGAAGATTTGCAATTTCGTCGGCCAGGGCCTGTTTGACCTCGTCGTCGGTGACTTCCTTGTCGAACCGCTCGCGGGCCACCGCGGCCGTCAACTTGGCTGCCGTCGCGACGCCCATGTCGCCGCGAATGAGAATTTCTTCAAGCTCGTCCAGGGCATCCTGATCCAGCTTGCGTTTGGTGAACACGCCGGTGATCGCACCGCCGACCCGGTCGGCGGATTTCGACAAGCCCGACCGCAGGCGGGAAAGCCAGCCGCCGTTTTGGTTTTCCGATGTTCCGTCCGCCATCAGACGGCCATGCCCATCAATTTGCCGTCCTCGACGCCGGTGATCCGGGTGCGCACGATCGTGCCTTCCTCGGCGGTCTGATCCAGCCGCACGGGCGCGTATTGGGGGCTGTAGCCCATGGCGTCCCGTTCGATCAGAACCGGCAGAACCTGACCGACACAGGTTTCAAGATAGCGGCCCAGATTGGCATCCCCGGCGGCGCGTAGTTCCGCCGCCCGGGCCTTGCGTTCCGGCACATCCACGGCCGGCATCTTGGCGGCCGGCGTGCCGTCCCGTTCCGAATAGGGAAAGACGTGCAGATGAACCAGGCCCAGATCGCGCACGGCCACCAAGGTGTTGTCGTGCATAGTCGCCGTTTCCGTCGGGAAGCCCGCGATCAAGTCGGCGCCCAGAACCGCATCGGGCCGCGCTTCCAATGCCCGTTCAGCAACACGATAGGCATCGTCGCGGCTGTGCCGCCGCTTCATGCGTTTCAAGACCATGTCATCCATGGCCTGCAACGACAGATGCAGGTGCGGCATCAGGCGGTCTTCTTCGGCCAGCACCCGGAACAACTCATCATCCATGGCCGCCGGGTCGAGGGACGACAGGCGCAGGCGTTCCAATTCGGGCACGGCCTTCAATAGACGGCGCACCAATTGGCCCAGGGTCGGATTGCCCGGCAGGTCCGTGCCGTAGGAACAGATGTCCACGCCGGTCAGAACAACCTCGCGGTAGCCGCCGGCCACCAGCCCCCGGACCTGTTCGGCGATCGCCCCCATGGCGAGCGAGCGGTTGTTGCCGCGCGCGAAGGGAATGATGCAGAACGTGCAGCGGTGGTCGCAGCCCTGCTGCACCTGGACAAAGGCTCGCGCCCGGCCATCGAACCCGTCGATCAAATGAGCCGCCGTTTCCCGGACAGTCATGATGTCGGCGACCTGAACCTCGGGCCCATCCAGTTTGAAGGCGGCGGGGTCGAGTTTTTCCTCGTTGCCCATGACGCGGTCGACCTCGGGCATGGCGGCGTATTTGGCGGGGTCGAGCTGCGCCGCGCAGCCGGTGACGATGACCTTGGCACCGGGGCGGTCGCGGCGCGCGCGGCGGATCACCTGGCGGGCCTGACGTTCGGCTTCCTTGGTCACGGCGCAGGTATTGACGATCACCGCGTCGGACAGGCCTGCCTTGGCCGCGTTGGCGCGCATGACCTCGGACTCGAACGCGTTCAGGCGGCAGCCCAGGGTAATGACGTCAGTCGATGTCAGAGGAGCCCCGGCCATGGCGTCACGCTCCGCCGCCGTTCAACAGGCGGGGGTCCAACGTGCCGGAAAAGCTGGTCGCAACCGGGCCGGTCATCAGCACATGGTTGTCGGGCAGCCATTCAATGGTCAAGGTGCCGCCGTCGACGATCACATCGGCCTTGCGGCCATCGATCAGGCCCCGGCGCACGGCACCGACCAGGGTTGCGCAGGCACCGGACCCGCAAGCCTGGGTCACGCCCACGCCCCGCTCCCACACCCGCATGCGGATGGAACCGTCTGGCCGCACTGTGGCGACTTCGACGTTGGTGAACTGGGGAAACATCTTGTGCTGTTCGATCACCGGACCAAACACCTCGACCTGCGCCGCTTCCGCATCATCGACGAAAAAGATCGCATGCGGATTGCCCATGGAAACACCGACCGCATCCTGAAGCGGGCCGGCGGAGACATCGATATGCAGGGTGTCGCAGGCTTCCGACAAAGGAATTTCCCGCCAATCCAGCTTGGCCGGCCCCATGTCGACGGTCACAAGGTCATTCGATGCCATTTCCGCATCCAGCAAACCGGCACCGGTTTCCACGATCAAATGGTCGGCCGACTTTTCAGCCATCAACAACGAAGCGATGCAGCGCGTGCCGTTGCCGCAGGCGAGCGATTCACTGCCGTCCGTGTTGTGGAACCGGACGAACACATCGGCGATGTCCGAGCGCGCCCGTTCCAGCACGATCAACTGGTCGCAGCCGACACCGCGCCGGCGGTCGGCAATGGCCGCGGCTTGATCCGCAGAGATCGCCAACGGTGTCTCGCGTGCATCCAGCACCACGAAATCGTTGCCCAATCCGTGCATCTTTATGAAAGGCACCTGTTCCATGGATGGCTACATAGGCCCCATGGCTTCAGAAGTCCATGGCCTTGGGGGTGTCAGGAACCAAAGGCTGAAACGAAGCCCTGTGCAAGAAACGCCTGATGATCCGGGCCGTAGGCATGGCCGCGGGCGACCGGGCAGGCATTGCGCGCCCGGCAGCCCCCGGTCATGCAGGGCGTTCCCGCCGGTGATCCCAGATGCCCCAGGCAGGCATCCAGGTCGAAATCCCCCCCGTCTTTAAAGGCATCGACAGGGCAGGCCGACAAACAGGGTCGGTCCCGGCAGGTGGTACAGGGATGACCTGCTTCAAACGCCGGGGGAAGGTCGAACGCCTGTTCAAACAGCAAAGCCCCCCGGTAGCTGTGCCACAGGCCGTATTCCGGGTGCATCAGGGGCCCGATGGGGGACGATTGCAGGCCTTCCGCCCGCACGGCCCATTGCTGAAACGGATGATAGGGCGGGCCGTCGAACGGATAGAGCACCCCTGCCCCCAAATCGGAAGCGGCCGCTCCCAATACCCGGCGCGTCCAATTGTCCAGGGGATCGGGCTCATCCCGGCGTGTTTTGTTGAAATACGGCCACAACCGCCCGCCCAGATCGCCAACCAGCACCACGGTCCGCACATGCGAAGGAAGGCCGTCCGCCTGGACCGGACGAAACCCGCCGCGCAGGGCCAAGCCTGTTTCCGCAACACGTTGTTCAACGGTCATAAATTCCATCCTGCCGTTGTCCACCCGGCGGCTGTGCAGGTCAAGGCCGCGGCATTACCGGCAAGGGGGCATGCTTGCGCCGCACCTTCCAACATTTCACGCGGCCTCGCGGCAGTAAGGAACCCCGTACCATTACATCGCCCAAATGGTTGACTTCCGGGCCTTGGATACATAGATTGCGCGCCAACATTCCACTGGGTGTACGGATCTTTCCGTCCCGAGGGGCGACGTCAGTCCGCGAGTTTCGCGCACTGGCGCGTTTTTCGTTGGCTAACAGAGTTTGGATCACAAGGGATAACCGGCGCATATGTTCGAGTCATTAAGCGAACGCCTGTCCGGCATTTTCGACGGCCTGACACGACGCGGCGCCTTGAAGGAAGCCGACGTCGAAGCAGCCCTGCGCGAAATCCGCGTGGCCCTGCTGGAGGCCGACGTCGCCCTGCCCGTGGTCAAGGATTTCATCGACGGCGTCAAGGAACTGGCCATCGGCCAGGACGTTCTGCGCTCTGTCACCCCGGGCCAGATGGTGGTCAAGATCGTCCACGACGCCCTGGTCGAGATGCTGAGCCCCGAAGACCCCGCCGGCGCCGGTCTGGCCGTCGACGGCAACCCGCCGCAGGCGATCCTGATGGTCGGCCTGCAGGGCTCGGGCAAGACCACGACTTCGGCCAAATTGGCGCGGCGCCTGTCGGAGCGCGATAAAAAGCGCGTGCTGATGGCGTCCCTGGACGTTTACCGCCCCGCCGCCCAGCAGCAGTTGCAGGTGCTTGGCGAACAGACCGGCATCCCCGTGATGACCCCGGTGCTGGGCGAACAGCCCGTCGCCATCGCCAACCGGGCCATGGATACGGGCCGGCGCGAAGGCTACGACGTGGTTATCCTGGATACGGCCGGGCGGCTGGCCTTGGACCAGGAAATGATGACCGAGGTCGTCAACATCCGCATGGCATCTGGCCCGTCCGAGGTTCTGTTGGTGGCCGATGCCATGACCGGCCAGGACGCGGTCAATCTGGCCTCTGAATTCAACGACAAGGTCGGCATCACCGGCATCGTGCTGACCCGTGTCGACGGCGATGCACGGGGCGGGGCGGCGCTGTCCATGCGTTCGGTCACGGGCAAGCCCATCAAGTTCATGGGTACCGGCGAAGGCACCGACGCGATCGATACGTTCGACGCCAACCGGGTTGCCGGCTCGATCCTGGGCATGGGCGATGTGGTCGGCCTGGTCGAAAAGGCATCGCAAGTCGTCGAACAGGAAGACGCCGAAAAGCTGGCCAAGAAGATGCTCAAGGGCCAGTTCACCCTGGAAGACATGGCCGAACAGTTCAAGCAGCTGCGCAAGATGGGCTCGCTGGACGGCATCCTGGGCATGCTGCCGGGGGCAGCCAAGGTCAAGAACGCCTTCAACCAGCACAATGTGGACGACAAGATGATCGCCCATCAGGAAGCGATCATCCTGTCCATGACGCCCCATGAGCGGCGCAATCCCAAATCCATCAACGGTTCGCGCCGCAAACGCATCGCCGCCGGATCGGGCACCACCGTGCCCGAGGTCAACCGGGTTTTGAAACAGCACCGCCAGATGGCCGACATGATGAAGAAGGCCGGCAAAAAAGGCGGCCTTAAAGGACTTATGGGCGGCATGCCGCCCGGAATGATGCCCCCCGGCATGCCCAGATAGGTGGCCCGGCGGTATCTCCAGCCACCAAACGACTTAAAAGATCACTTAAGACACAAACCAGATTTTCGAATTCAAACCAGACAAGGAACGTACAGAATATGTCAGTTAAGATCCGACTTGCTCGGGGCGGTGCCAAGAAGCGCCCCTATTACAAGATCGTCATTGCCGACAGCCGCCGCGCGCGGGACGGCAAATTCATCGAGCGTGTGGGCTCCTACAACCCCATGCTGCCGAAAGACAGCCCCGAGCGGGTGAAACTCAACGAAGAGCGCATCAAGCATTGGCTGGGCGTCGGCGCGCAGCCGACCGACCGCGTGCATCGCTTCCTGGGTGCCGCCGGCCTGACCGACGCACGTCCGGTTCCGGAAAACCAGACCAAGCGTGCGGCCCCGAAGGCCAAGACGCTGGAACGCATGCAGGAACGCGAAGACAAGGCCAAGGCTGCCGCCGAAGCCGCAGCCGAAGCCGCAGCCGAAGCCGCCGCAGCCCCGGCGGAAGAAGAAGCACCTGCTGAAGAAGCGGCAGCGGAAGCCCCGGCCGAAGAAGCTGCTGCCGAAGAGGCCCCCGCGGAAGAAGCGCCGGCCGAAGAAGCGGCTGCTGAAGACGCAGAAGAGAAGAAGGAGTAGCTGGCGACGCGCGTCACGGACGATAGGTCAGGCGAACCATGACGGACGACGGACAGGATACGCAAGAGCGGGTCTGTCTCGGCGCGATCGTCGGGTCCCGGGGACTGAAGGGCGATCTTCGCATCAAGAGCTTCGCCCAAATCCCGGAAGACATCGCCGCCTACGGGCCGCTTGAGGACGAGGCCGGCGAACGCCGGATCGAGCTTCGGGTGACCGGCCAGTCCAAAGGCGTTCTGATCGCCCGCGCCGACGGCGTCAACGACCGCACGGCGGCGGACAAGCTGAAGGGCCTGCGCCTTTATGTGGGCCGGGACAAGCTGCCGCCCCCCGACGAGGACGAATACTATCATTCGGACCTGATCGGACTTGCGGTCGAGGCGCCCCAGGGAAACCTGGGCACCGTGCGCCACGTTTTCGATTTCGGCGCCGGCGATATTCTGGAAATCGCCGGTGGAGACTTCGGAACGGTCATGGTGCCCTTCACCCGGGCTTTCGTCCCGGTGGTTGATCTGGCGGCAGGCAAAATCGTCGTCGACCCGCCCGAAGGGCTTTTGGACGATGACGACGACACGAAGGACGGTGATAACGACGGCGGGGACAAAGACGAAAGATGACCGCATGGACGGCCAAGATGGTGACGATTTTCCCGGAAATGTTCCCGGGGCCGCTTGGTTGTTCGTTGGCCGGAACGGCGCTTGAAAAGGGCATCTGGGCCCTGGAAACGGTGGACATTCGCGACTTTGCAAGCGATAAACACCGCTCCGTGGACGATGCCCCCTTCGGCGGCGGCCCCGGCATGGTGATGCGGCCCGATGTGGTCGATGGCGCCATCCGGAAGGCGAAGGAGGAATCTCCGGATTTGCCGTTCATCTATCTGACCCCCCGCGGGCGGCCCTTGGGCCAAAAACGGGTGGCGGAATTGGCGGCAGGGCCCGGTGTGATCCTGCTGTGCGGCAGGTTCGAAGGCGTCGACCAACGGGTGCTGGAAGCCCAAGGCGCGGAAGAAGTATCGCTCGGCGATTTCGTGCTGTCCGGCGGCGAACCGGCGGCGATCGTCTTGTTGGATGCCTGTCTGAGGCTTCTGCCCGGGGTGATGGGCAAGGATGCGTCGTTGGAGGAAGAGAGTTTCGAACGGGGATTGCTGGAATATCCCCACTACACGCGGCCCCAGGAATGGCAAGGCCGCACGGTGCCGGAGGTTCTGACCTCGGGGCACCATGAAAAGATTAGCGCCTGGCGGAAAAACCAGGCGGAAGAGGTCACCCGCGAACGACGGCCCGACTTATGGGCGGCCCGGGAGCGGACATAAAGGAATTGCCGGAAACGGCAGAGCGTTTGTAAGGAAAGGTTTGGAACCATGAACGTTATTGAAGAACTGGATCAGGAACAGATCGCCCGCCTGAGCGGCGACAAGCAGATTCCGTCGTTCGCCCCGGGCGACACGATCCGCGTCAACGTGCGCGTCGTCGAAGGCGAGCGGACCCGTCTGCAGGCTTTCGAGGGCGTATGCATCGCGCGCAAGAACGCGGGCGTCAATTCGGCCTTCACCGTGCGCAAACTGAGCTACGGCGAAGGTGTGGAACGCGTGTTCCCGCTGTATGCGCCGAACGTGGACTCGATCGAAGTCGTACGCCGCGGCGATGTGCGCCGGGCCAAGCTGTATTATCTGCGGGGACGGACCGGTAAGGCCGCCCGTATCGCAGAAAAGACGGACGGATATTCGGGCAAGGTGTCGCAGGAAGAAAAACAGGCCGCGCGTGATGCGAAGGCTGCCCGCGACGAAGCCTCGAAGAAAAAAGGTGGCAAGAAGGCACAAGCCTCTGAACAGACCGCCGATCAGGAAGCCCAGGCCGAGGAATAATCCCCCAAGGATTGCCCCTATGGGGCCGTCGCAAGGGATATATTTCCACGGTCGGCATGTGTGCCCGGCTTGTCATGGCCGGGCTCGCAGGCCAAATATAGAAAAGTAAAACAACCGCAGCGCCGTCGGGGGCCGGCGTTTGTGCAGACGTCGGAGGATATTTACCCATGGCACAGCCGAAAACGCTGTTCGAAAAAATTTGGGACAGCCATCTGGTCGAAGTTCAGGATGACGGCACCTGCTTGCTGTACATCGACCGCCACCTGACCCACGAAGTCACCAGCCCCCAGGCCTTTGAAGGTCTGCGCGCCGCGGGCCGCAAGGTCCGCCGCCCGGACCTGACCCTGGCCGTCGCGGACCACAACGTCCCGACCAAGGATCGCGACAAGCCCATCGAGGACGATGAGGGCCGCATCCAGCTGGAAATGCTGACCAAGAACTGCGCTGATTTCGGCGTGCCCCTGTTCGACCTGGGCGACATCCGCCAGGGCATCGTCCATGTGATCGGCCCGGAACAGGGCTTCACCCTGCCCGGCACGACCATCGTTTGCGGCGACAGCCACACGGCCACCCACGGTGCGTTCGGCGCGCTGGCCTTCGGCATCGGCACGTCCGAGGTCGAACACGTGCTGGCGACCCAGACCCTGCTGCAAAGCCCGCTCAAGAACATGCGCATCACGGTTGATGGCGACCTGCCTTTCGGCTGCACGGCGAAAGACCTGGTCCTGGCCATCATCGGCAAAATCGGCACCGCCGGCGGCACCGGACACGTGATCGAATACGCCGGCAAGGCGATCCGCGATCTGTCCATGGAAGGCCGCATGACGGTGTCCAACATGACCATCGAGGGCGGTGCCCGCGCCGGTCTGATCGCGCCCGACGATACCACCTTCGAATACCTGAAGGGCCGGCCCATGTCGCCCAAGGGTGCGAATTGGGAAGCCGCCGAAGCCTATTGGCGGAGCCTGCCGTCGGACGAAGGTGCGACCTATCAGAAAGAGGTCACCCTGGATGCGTCCACCATCGAGCCGCAGGTCACCTGGGGCACCAGCCCGGAAGACGTCGTGCCGATCTCGGCCGTGGTTCCCGGACCGGCCGATTTCGCCAATCCGGACAAACAGGAATCGGTCAAGATGGCGCTGGGCTATATGGGCCTGGAGCCGGGCACGCGCATGGAAGACATCAAGATCGACTACATGTTCGTGGGCTCCTGCACCAACGGCCGGATCGAAGACATCCGCGCCGTCGCCGAGGTCGCCAAGGGACGCAAGGTCGCCGGGCATGTCACCGCCCTGGTCGTTCCCGGATCGGGCCTGGTCAAGGAACAGGCCGAACAGGAAGGCCTGGACAAGATCCTCATGGAAGCCGGCTTTGAATGGCGCGACCCCGGATGTTCCATGTGTCTGGCCATGAACGCCGACAAGGTCCCGGAAGGCATGCGCTGTGCCTCGACGTCTAACCGTAACTTCAAGGGACGCCAGGGTGCGGGTGCCCGCACCCATCTGGTCAGCCCGGCCATGGCCGCCGCTGCCGCGATCTCCGGCCATCTGGCCGACGTGCGCAAGCTCTGACCACGCCCCCTGAAGCAAGAGGATCCAAGACAATGGAAAAATTCACCAAGCTGACGGGTGTCGCGGCACCCCTGGATATGATCAACATCGACACCGATATGGTCATCCCCAAGCAGTTCCTGAAAACCGTCAAGCGCGAAGGCCTGGGCAAGCACCTGTTCCATGAAATGCGCTATAACGCCGACGGGTCGGAAAACGAGGATTTCGTCCTCAACAAGCCGGCCTACCGGGGTTCGGAAATCATCGTCGCGGGCGACAACTTCGGTTGCGGCTCATCGCGCGAACACGCGCCCTGGGCGCTCAAGGATTTCGGCATCAAATGCGTGATCTCCACGTCCTTCGCCGACATTTTCTATAACAACAGCTTCAAGAACGGCATGCTGCTGATCAAGGTCTCCAAGGAAGACCTGGAAAAGCTCATGGACGATGCGGAACGCGGCGCCAACGCAACCCTGACCATCGATCTGGAAAATCAGACGATCCAAGGCCCCGACGGCGGCGAAATTTCGTTCGACATTGATCCGTTCCGGAAGCATTGCCTGATCAACGGTCTGGACGATATCGGCCTGACCGAACAGAAGGCATCGAAGATCGACAACTTCGAGAACGACCGCGTGGCCCAACAGCCCTGGCTGTCCGTCACCGCCGCCGAATAGGCCCTGCCGGAAACATCACAAGAAAAGGAGACAGCCATGGCTGCCAACAAAAAACTTCTGATGCTGCCCGGTGACGGCATCGGCCCCGAAGTCATGAAACAGGTCCGCACCATCATCGATTGGATGGATAAACGCCGCCATGTGTCGTTCGACGTGAACGAAGACGTGGTCGGCGGCGCCGCCATCGACAAGTACGGCCAGCCGTTGGGCGACAACACCCTGGCCGACGCCATGGGCGTCGACGCCGTGCTGCTGGGGGCGGTCGGTGGGCCCAAATGGGACAACGTTGCGCGTGATCTGCGCCCGGAAATGGGCCTTCTGACCTTGCGCAAGGAAATGGACCTGTTCGCCAACCTGCGCCCGGCCACGGTCCTGCCGGCCATGGCCAAGGCGTCATCGCTCAAGGAAGAACTGGTGTCCGGCCTGGACATCCTGATCGTTCGCGAATTGACGGGTGGCGTCTATTTCGGCGAGCCGCGCGGCATCGAGACGCTGGCCGACGGCACGCGCAAGGCCGTCGATACCCAGGTCTATTCGGAAGGCGAGATCGAGCGCGTGTGCCGCATTGCCTTTGAGCTGGCCGGCAAACGGTCGGGCAAGCTGCATTCGGTCGAAAAAGCCAACGTCATGGAAACGGGCGTGCTGTGGCGCGCCGTCGCGACCGAAGTCGGCCAGGACTTCCCCGACATCGAACTGAACCACATGTACGCGGACAACTGCGCCATGCAATTGGTGCGCTGGCCCAAGCAGTTCGACGTGATGGTGACCGACAACCTGTTCGGCGACATTCTGTCCGATTGTGCGGCCATGCTGACGGGTTCGCTCGGCATGCTGCCGTCGGCCTCGCTGGGGGCTGCGGACTCGGATGGGCGCCGCAAGGCCCTGTACGAGCCGGTGCACGGTTCCGCCCCCGATATCGCGGGCCAGGGCATCGCCAATCCGTTGGCCATGATTCAGTCCTTCACCATGTGCCTGAAGTATTCCTTCGACATGGGCGAGGATGCGGACCTGATCGATCAGGCCTGCAAGAACGTGTTGGACGCCGGCATGCGGACCGCCGACATCATGGAAGACGGCATGACCAAAATCTCGACCACCGACATGGGCGAGAACGTCACCAAGGAACTGGACAAACTGGCCGCCTAACTGCGCACTAACTGCCCCTGCAGAAGGGTGTCCTTCGTCACAGTCCCAACCGTCATTCCTGGCTATGGTATGACCCAATAACATCGGCGTTGATGCGTCCACACCCCGGGCGCATCAATACCGAAAGGGTTGAGCATGCGGGATTTTGATGAATTGGATGCCCCGTCGGCAGCACCGCTATCGGCCGCCGACATGGGACCGGACTGGCAATCGATCGTCGATGCGATCGACGGATCGATCAGCGTGTTCGATACAGACGACCGTTTGGTCGCCTGGAACCGTGCGTTCGCGGAAACCGCGGGCCCGCCGGCCGTGGAACTTTACGCCGGCATGCCCCATGTGGATGTGCTTGAAGCCTTTGCCGAACGCGGCGCCTACGGCCCAGGTGCTCCCCGAACCATCGCCGAGAACCGCATGGTCGAGATTCATGCCAACCGTGACAAACACAAAGGCGAGGAATTCACCCTGGCCAACGGCCGTACGGCCAGCCGCGAACGGTATTTTCTGGAAACGGGAGAGCTTGTCTCGTTCACACGGAACATCGACCGGCGCAGAACCGTCGAACAGGAATTGGCAACGAAATCCGCAATCCTGCAAACCGTATTTGAAACCCTGAGCCAGCCCATCTGCGTATGGGACAGCGGCAAGCGGCTTGTCGCCTGTAACGACAGGTTCGCTGAACTGACGGGCCAGGACCCGTCGGAAATCGCCATCGGCATGCATTTGCGGGAATTCATCCTATCCTCGGCCCGCAAGGGGTTTCTCGGAAACGGCGATCCCGTCGCATTGACCGAAGCCCGCTACAATGAATTATGGAGCGATGAGCCGACGCCTCACGAGATCATCCATCGGTCCGACGGGCGCACCTTTGACGTTTGCCGCGGGCGCCTGCCCGACGGCGGGGCCGTGTCCATCTACAACGACGTAACCGAGCGGGTTCAAACCGCCGAGGAACTCCGCCATGCCAAGGCCGAGGCGGAAAACGCCAGCGCCGTGAAATCGGACTTCCTCGCCAATATGAGCCACGAATTGCGCACGCCCCTGAACGCCATCATCGGGTTCGCGGAAATGATGATGCACAGCCGGTTCGACGACCCCGCGCGCTATCAGGAATATGCCGGCGACATCCGGGGCAGCGCGGAACTGTTGCTGAACATCATCAACGATCTGTTGGATTTGTCGCGCATCGAAGCCGGCAAAATGGAATTTCGTCTCAGTACGCTGGATGTGCGTAACTGTGTTGCGACCTGCCTGGACCTGATTCAACGCACCGATGGCGCGCAGAACCTGTTGATTGAAAATCTGGTTCCCACCGATTTCCCGGTGGTGCAGCTTGACGAGAACTTCCTGCGCCAGGCCCTTCTCAATCTGTTGTCCAACGCCGTGAAGGCAACCCCGGACGGCGGGCGCATTACCGTTTCCGCCGACATCACCGCCCCCGGCCGATTTTCCCTATGCGTGAGCGATACGGGCATTGGCATGCCGCCGGATATGGTGGAAACCGTATTCAATCCTTATGACGGGTCGGGCAACAGTTATGTCCGCAAGGAAATGGGGACAGGTTTGGGCCTGAGCATCGTCAAACGCCTGATCAAGATGCTGCGCGGCGACGTCACCATTGAAAGTGCGCCCGGCGACGGCACGGCCGTCCGCCTCAACCTGCCCATCAGTTTCACGGACTGAATCCCGACAATAAGGGCCGCTACAGAGCTTTTTTCTTGCGTCCGTGCCCGCTTGGAGGTATTTCAGCGGCCATGAATTTGCATGACGCAATCTTGGCCCCGCTTCCCATTACCAAAGGGAAGATTAAAACCGCCACCACGAGGTGACGCGGGTCTGATTGCTTGTGCGATATTAGCAAACGGCCCGCGGATGCACCCCGCGGGCCGTTTGCGTTATGATACGCGCATCGTTCCGGGTGGTTGCCCAAATCCAAAGGCCCCCTTGGGATGTAAGGAGAGTGAGAACCATGGGTTACAAAGTTGCCGTCGTCGGCGCCACGGGCAACGTGGGCCGCGAAGTCCTGCAGATCATGGCAGAGCGGGAATTTCCCGCCGATGAGGTCGTGGCACTTGCCTCGGCCCGTTCCGTCGGACGTGAAATTTCCTATGGCGAGGACCAGGTCCTGAAGGTTCAGAACCTGGAAACCTTCGATTTCCGCGGCACGGACATCGTGCTGTCCAGCCCGGGCGCCAAGGTTTCGGCCAAGTATTCGCCCATCGCCGCTGAAGCCGGTGCCGTCGTGGTCGACAACACCAGCCATTTCCGCATGGACCCGGACGTGCCCCTGGTCGTGCCCGAGGTCAATCCCCATGCCCTGGCTGGCTATGCCAAGCGCAACATCATCGCCAACCCAAACTGTTCGACCATCCAGATGGTCGCGGCGCTGAAGCCCCTGCACGACCTGCAGCCGATCAAGCGGGTCGTTGTGTCGACCTATCAATCTGTGTCGGGCGGCGGCAAGGAAGCCATGGACGAGCTGTTCAATCAGACGCGCGGCATCTATTCAAACGAGCCGTTCCACAAGTACCAGACCAAGTTCACCAAGCAGATCGCCTTCAACGTCATCCCACACATCGACGTGTTCATGGACGACGGATCGACCAAGGAAGAATGGAAGATGGTGGCCGAGACCAAGAAGATCCTGGATCCGGATATCGCCGTCCATGCGACCTGCGTGCGGGTGCCGGTGTTCGTCGGCCATGCCGAAGCCGTGAACGTGGAATTCGAATTTCCCGTGACCGAGGACGAGGCCCGCAAGGCTTTGCGCAAGGCGCCAGGCGTGTCCGTCGTCGACCACCGCGCTGACGAAGGCTACGTGACGCCGGTCGAATGTGCGGGCGAGGATGCGGTCTACGTGTCGCGCCTGCGCAAGGACCCGACCATCGAACACGGTCTGTCGTTCTGGTGCGTGTCCGACAATCTGCGCAAGGGCGCAGCCCTCAACACGGTGCAGATCGCCGAGGAATTGATCCGCTCCTACATGAAAAAGGCGGCATAAAAGACATGACACAGGCGACGCAGACCGCACCGGATCGAAGCCGCGTGGGCCAATGGATCGGCCTGGGCGTGATCGCAATCTGCGTCGCCCTTGTCGGCTATATCGCCGTCAACCGGCCGGCGGAACAAAGCCTGGCGGCGATCGAAAACCAGAAGCAGGTAGAAGTGGGCCAGCTTGTCTATCAGCAGAACTGCATGGGCTGCCATGGGGTCAAGCTGAAAGGCATGCCCAGTTGGGAAGTCGCCACGCGCAAGCAGGCCGGCATTCCGCTGTCCGCCGACGGCACGACCTGGCACATGTCGGACAAGCAGATTTTCGCGTCCATCGCCACCGGCGAGCGCGTCAAAGGCGGCAAGACCGAACAGATTCACGATACGGCGTTTCAGCAGCGCCTGACGGAAAAGGAAATCTGGGGCCTGATCGCCTATTTCAAGACCACCTGGACCGCCCGACAGATCGAATCCCAGAAGGAAACGAGCCTGCGTGAACGGCCCGCCGCCCCCGCCCCGAAATGACGAACCGGCCGGTCCCCAGACGGAAAGTTCTGGCCGGGATCGGCGCCGGCCTGGGGGCCGTTCTGACATCCATTGCTTTGCCGCCGCTGACGCGCGCATCCGCCGCCGTCCGCGAATACAAATTACGGACCGCCCCCGCGACCGCAAGGTTGATCGGGGCCGAAGAACCGCAAACGGCAATCTGGGCCTATAACGGAAAAACACCGGGGCCGGTGATCCGCGCGCGCAGGGGCGAACGCATCCGCGTTCTGTTCGAAAACGCCCTGGAACAACCCACCACGGTGCATTGGCACGGCATCCGCCTGCCCAACGCCATGGACGGCGTGCCTTTTCTGACCCAGCCGCCGGTCAACCTCGGTGAAACCTTCGTGTACGAATTCGATGCCGAGGACGCCGGAACCTTCTGGTACCACCCGCATTTCAATTCATCGGAACAGGTCGCCATGGGCCTGGCCGGCCCGTTGATCATCGACGAGCCCGACGCCCCCGATGTGGACCGCGATGTTATATGGGTGATCGACGACTGGCGTTTGACCGAAAAAGGCGAGATCGCGTCTTTCGACCGGCCGTTCCATGACATGTCCCACGGCGGCCGGTTCGGCAATACGGTCACGGTCAACGGCCAGATTGCCGAGGCTGTGCCCGTCACAGCCGGCGAGCGTATCCGCCTGCGCCTGATTAACACGGCCAATGCGCGGATTTTCAGGCTAAGCTTCAAGGGCCATCGGCCCTGGCTGGCCGCAATCGACGGTCATGCGATCCCACCCCGCCGTTTCGACGAGGGCCAGTTGATCATCGCCCCCGGATCCCGCGCCGACCTGATCATCGATATGGACGGCACCCCGAGCGAACGGTATTCGGTGATTGACAATTCACCCGAAGGCATCCGCTACCGCTTGGCCGACTTGGCCTATGGTTCGGCGCCGGCATCTGCCCGGACCGAACGACCCGCACCGATCGCCTGGGCACCCAATCCCCTACCCGAACCCGACATGGCCAACCCGACCCGCCTAAACCTGGACATGGAAGGTGGCGCCATGGGCGGGTTACAAACCGCAATGCTGAAAGGCCAGGCCTTGAGCGGACGGGAATTGGCGCTGCAGCACGGCATGTTCTGGTCATTCAACGGTGTGGTCCATCCGCCCATGAAGTACGGCGAAACCCATCACCATCCCATGTTCACCTTCAAGAAGGGTGAGACGGTCGTCCTCGCCATCCGCAACAAGACCGCCTTCGCCCATCCCATTCATCTGCACGGCCATACCTTCCGCGTGCTGACGCGAAACGGCAAACCGGCCAAGGATCGGCCCTGGCAGGACACGGTTCTGCTGCCCGTTGATGGAGAGGCCGAAATTGCCTTCGTCGCCGACAACCCGGGCGACTGGATGCTCCATTGCCATATTATGGAGCACCAGAAATCGGGGATGATGGGTTACTTCAAGGTCACCTAGGCGGAAACGGCGCTGTGCCCCCTGTCTCCACTTTCCGGTTTACCGAAAACCGCTATGATCGCGCCTTGACCGGGCGGCATCTTCTGATCGGTCTGTAACCACAAACAGCGACACGGGACGGTCATGACGGCAAACATCGATTTGACGGCGGAAGCCGAGGACATCGCGAAGGACCAGCCGCTGATCGAAGACATCCGGCTGCTCGGCCGGCTGCTCGGAGAGACCGTGAAGGCGCAGCAAGGCGACGGGGTGTTCGAGCTGATCGAAACCATCCGCCGCATGTCCGTGCAGTTCCACCGCGAGGACGACCTGTCGGCGCGGCAGGCGCTGGAAGACATCCTCCGCGCCCTTGATCCCGCATTGGCGGTCCAGGTCATCCGCGCCTTCAGTTATTTTTCCCATCTGGCAAACATCGCCGAGGATCATCACCACGTGCGGCGCACCCGCCACCACGCCATCGCCGGATCGAAGCCCCGGCGGGGAACCATCGCCGACGCTTTAGACCGGGCCTTCGGCGACGGCCTTTCCCCGGCTGCGGTTCAAGCGTTCTTCAACAGCGCCCAGATCAGCCCCGTGCTGACGGCGCACCCGACCGAAGTACGTCGGCAAAGCATGATGCACCGCGAGATCGCCATCGCCGACCTGATCGCGCGGCGCGAGCGCACCGACCTGACGCCCGATGAACATCGCGAGATCGAAGACCGCCTGGCCCGGGCCGTTCTGGTGCTGTGGCAGACCAACCTGCTGCGCCAGACGCGCCTGGACGTCATGGACGAAGTCACCAACGGCCTGACCTACTTCGACCATACCTTTTTCACCGAACTGCCGCGCCTGTTCGCGGAGGTCGAGGACCGCCTTGCCGCGGCCGGCGCCGATACGGACACGGCGGCCCTGCCGTCGTTCCTGATGATCGGCAGTTGGATCGGCGGCGACCGGGACGGCAATCCCTTCGTCGATGCCGACGTCCTGCAGGGCACCCTGCGCCGGCACAGCGAGAAGGCGCTGACCTTCTATCTGCAGGAGGTTCACAAGCTCGGACAGGAACTCCCCCTGTCCTCGCTGATCGTGAACGTGTCGCCGGCCCTTGCGGAATTCGCCGCCGGGTCGCCGGACACTTCGCCGCACCGCAACGCGGAACCCTATCGCCGGGCGCTCAGCCGTATTTACGCCCGCCTGGCCGCGACGCAACAGAACCTGAACGGAACCGCCCCGGCGCGCGCGCCGCTGGGCGAGGCGGCACCCTACGGCAACGCCCGCGAGTTGGGCGACGACCTGCGGATACTTCACGACTCCCTGGCGCAGAACGGCTCCCTCGCGCTGACCAAGGGCCGGTTACGCCATCTGCGCCGGGCTGTCGACTGTTTCGGATTCCACCTTGCCCGCCTTGACCTGCGGCAAGGATCGGACGTGCACAACGCAACCTTGGCGGAACTACTGGACGTGGCGGAGCCCGGCGCCGGCTACCTGGACATGGACGAAATGGCGCGGCGCGATCTTCTCGGCGCCGAACTGCTGAGCCGACGCCCCCTGATCGTCCCGCGCCACGCCTATTCCGAAACGACGGCGAAGGAACTGGCCGTCCTGCGGACGGCGCGCGACGGGTTGGACAAATACGGCGCAGATGCCATCCGCACTGCCATCGTGTCCAACACCCGGGAAGCCTCCGACATCCTGTGCCTGGCGGTCTTGTTGAAGGAAGCCGGGCTGATCGACGAAACGGGGCAAAGCAGCCTCAACCTGGTGCCTTTGTTCGAAACCATCGACGATCTGCGCCGTTCGGTCGAAATCATGGACGCCCTGCTGTCCACACCCGCCTACCGCCGCCTGGTCGACAGCCGCGACGGGCTGCAGGAAATCATGCTGGGCTATTCCGACAGCAACAAGGACGGCGGCTACGTCACCTCGGGGTGGGAGTTGTACAAGGCAGAGACGGGCCTGGTTGATCTGTGCCGGCGCCATGGCGTCAAGCTGCGCCTGTTCCATGGCCGGGGCGGGTCCGTCGGGCGCGGCGGCGGTCCCAGCTTCGACGCCATCCTGGCGCAGCCGGCGGGTGCGGTCGATGGCCAGATCCGCCTGACCGAACAGGGCGAAATCATCTCGTCCAAATACACCAACCCGGAGGTCGGCCGGCGCAATCTGGAAATTCACGTCGCGGCGACGCTCGAGGCATCGCTGCTGCATCCCTCCGACGGCCCCGTGCCCGAGGCATTCACCGGCGCCATGGACCGGCTATCGGATCTGGCTTTCCGCGCCTACCGCGACCTGGTGTTCGAAACACCCGGGTTCAACGATTACTTCCGCGCTTCGACCGTCATCGACGAGATTTCGACCCTGAACATCGGATCGCGGCCGGCATCGCGCAAGGCGTCCGGGCAGATCACCGACCTGCGCGCCATCCCCTGGGTGTTCAGTTGGTCGCAATGCCGGATCATGCTGCCGGGATGGTACGGGTTCGGGGCGGCCGTTCAGGCCTGGCGGGACGAAGCGGGCGACGGCGCCCTTGACCTGCTGCGCCAAATGCACCGCGACTGGCCGTTCTTTGCCACATTGCTGTCGAACATGGACATGGTGCTGGCCAAGTCGAACATGGCGATCGCCTCGCGCTATGCGGATCTGCTTTCGGACAAGACCCTGCGCGAGACCATTTTCAACCGCATCCGCGAGGAACGCATCGCGACCATCACCGCGCTGTTCGAGATCACCGGCAACGACCGGCTGCTCGCCTGCAACGCGCTTCTCGCCCGGTCGATCGAAAACCGATTTCCCTACATCGACCCGCTGAACCACCTGCAGGTCGATCTGCTGCGCGCCCATCGGGGCGGCGCCGACGACCCCAAGGTGCTGCGCGGCCTGCTGCTTTCCATCAACGGTATTTCGGCAGGCTTGCGCAACAGCGGGTAACCCCGCGGCCCGGGGATCAGGCGAATTTCACGGCCGCAATCGGCGGCAGGCGTGCGTCCAGCGCCTGCCAGCTGTCGCCCGCATCTTCCGAAATCCAGAACCCGCCCGAGGTTGAGCCAAAGGCCAACCGTTCGCCCGTTTCATCGACTGCCAATGCGTGGCGGTAGACCAGATCATAGGCGTGTTTGCCCGGCAGGCCCTTGTCCAAAACCTCGAAGGACTTGCTTGCCGCCGTCGCGGGTGCGCGACACCACGACCTTGCCGTCCACCGGGATGCGCCGCTCGTCCTTTTCCGCCGGTACGAACCAGGCGGTTTCCGGATCCGTCGGATGAGCGACCACGGCAAATCCGAAGCCCGAGGGCCGGGCTGCATCAACCTTGACCCAGTTCTCGCCCGCATCCACAGATCGAAAGATCGCGCTGTGATGCTGACACCACATGACGTCGGGATGGGCCGGGCATTGCGCCAGTTGGTGAATGTCCTGGGGGATGGAATCGCCCTGTTGGTCGGGCGGCATGTAGTCGTTGACCATACCCTTGTTGATGACGTTCCAGGTCGCCCCTTCGTCGCGGGTTGCCCAGACACCACCCGTGGACACGCCGACGGTGATATGGGCCGGGTCGCGCGGATCGACCAAAACGGAAGACAATCCCGGCTGCTCCCCGCCGGCGACGCCGAACCATTGCTTGCGCCCGGGATGCAGCCAAAGCGTATCAACCAGGGACCAGGTTTCGCCCCTATCGTCGGAACGGAACAAGCCGCCCGGCATGGTTCCGGCGTAGATGCGGCCCGGCACGCCGCCCGGCGTGAAATTCCAGATGCGGCCCAGCGTCCAAGGGTGCGGATCGTCTTCGGCGTCCTCCGGTTTTTCCGGGAAGGCCGGCATGGCCATTTCCGCCCATTTTCCCGCCTTGTCCCGACGCCACAGCTTGGGCCCGAAATGGCCCAGGTCGGGTGCCGCCAGGGTCATGCCGTCCACCGTAAGAACGGCCGAGATCGGATCGCCCAGGAAATGAACGCCAGATACGTCCTATCCGCTTTTCCCACGGGTGATTTCAAACAGTCCCTTGCGGGTTGCCACCTGCAGCAGATTACTCATCGCTATATCCTTTTTACTCAGCCGCCCGATAGGGCCTGAAAAACATGAATTTCATCGCCCGGCCCGATCGGGTCGGTCAGCTTTTCCCGGTCCTTGGCCGGCGCCCCGGCAACGAAGACCGCGACATGACGGCGCACCGCCCCCTGGTCGTCCAGGATGTAGCTGCGAAGGGCCGGGTGATCCCCGAACACGGCCTCCAAGGCGGCGCCCAGGGTTGCGGCCTCGGGCCCCACATCGACGCTGGGGGCCGGCAGGAAGCGTTCCAGCTGGCTGGTGAAATGCACGATCGCCATGATGCCGCCGCTCATCCAGTCGATAAAAGGTTGGTGATCTTGTCGAAGCACATGCTCCAGCCTTGGCCATGCAGATCGCGGGCCTCGCCCTCGGTGAAATTTTCATGACGAAGGGTAAGTTCCGTGCCGCCGTCCTGTTCCACCAGGGTCACGGTGACCAGGGTGTTCGCACCCTTGAAATCGCCGGCATGCCAGGACCACGTAAAGACCAGGCGTTCCGGCTCGTCCACCTCGCGGTAAACACCCCAGACACGGTTGACGGTGCCGTCCGGCATATGCCCCTCGGAGACGAATTCACCGCCCACGCGCAGGTCATTACGGAAGGTGACGTCGCTTTCCGGCTCGCAACTGAGCCAACGGGCAACATGCTGCGGCTCCGTGAACATGCGGAAGACAAGCGCCCTGGGGGCTGCGAACCGGCGCGTGACGGTCAGGGCATTATCCTGTGATACAGCCGCGTCGGCGGGAACCGTATGAGCTTTCATTCGCGGGCTTCCCCCTTACGCGCTGTGAGTTGCCAGGAATTCGCCCAGGCGATCCAGGCTGGCGCCCCAGCCTTCGCCGTGAGACTGACAGTCATCTTCGCTGGCGAAGGATTCATGACGCAAGGTCAGCTTGGTGCCCGCCGTCGTCTCCTCGAGCAAAACCGTGACCAGGGTTTCCGAGCCCTCGAACCCATCGGCCCCCTTCCAGGCCCAGGTAAAGACCAGACGCGACGGTTCTTCGATCTTGCAATAGACACCCCAGATCCGGTGCACCGTCCCGTTGGTTAAACGCATTTCCACAGAAAATTCGCCGCCGACCCGCAGATCGTTCTTGAACGACACATCCCCCGTTTCCGCACAGCCCCACCAACGGGCGACATGCTCGGGCTGTGTCCAGACCTTGAAGACCAGGGCACGCGGTGCGTTGAACTCGCGCGTCAAAAGCAAGGTCGTACGCGGTGTTTCCAGTTCCGTGGTTTCGATGGAATCCATGTCTGCCTCTCCTTGGGCCAGCATTCGAGTTGATCAGATTATTGTTTCAAGTAATCGTCCAGACGGGCGAAGGTGCCGGCCCAACCACCAAACATGGACGGTATTGTGGCTTCGAATGTCGCCTGCTGGGCTTCGGTCGCGTTGAAGGGCTCGGACGTCAGGGAAATTTCCGTCTCACCACCCTGGTCCTTGAACGTGACGACGGTCAGCATCTGACGGGGCCAGTCGCCGGGGAAAGGGGACGCCGCGAATTCACCTTCTGGATTGGAAAATCCGTTCAGGAAGACCAGCCGGTCCGGAGCCGTGATCTCGCGGAACACGAACTTGCCCCAGACTTCCATCCCATTGGGAAACATCAGTTGATAATGGAAGGTTCCGTCGACGCGAAGGTCGAGCTCACACTTCCCGACAGTGCAGCCCGTGGCGCCCCACCAACGCACCAGGTGTTCGGCCTCGGTCCACACGCGCCAAACAAGATCGCGCGGTGCCTTGGCGCGATGCCCGGTCTTGAAGACCGGGTTCGCCCCGGCACTAGTGCTGTTCATCGCTCGCATCCTTGTTTTGAATTTCTTCCAGATAGGCTTCCAGCCGGTCGAAGCTCTGCTCCCAGAATCGTCGGTATTCCTCAACCCAATCGAAGGCCGGCTTCAGGCCCGCACCGTTCAGCCGGCAGGGCCGCCATTGCGCCTGACGGCCCCGTTCGATCAGACCCGCGCGCTCCAGAACCTTAAGATGCTTGGAAACAGCCGGCAGGGACATATCGAAGGGCTCGCTGAGCTCCGACACCGAGGCCTCACCCCGGGCCAAACGCGCCAAAATGGCCCGCCGGGTCGGGTCGGCCAGGGCCTGGAATGTCTCGCTCAGCTGGTCGGTCGGCATCGCTCTATCAACATCAATATCGTTATATTTAACTAATTGGTTAAATACTATTCCCCATGATGCCTGTCAACCCTGTCCTGGGTGAGTCGGCAAACAGGCTGCTTAACGCACGGCCTGGGGCACGAATTCGCGTTCGGGATGGGTCAGAAGCTTACGGTGGCGGATAACCGGCAGGTCCAGATCGTCTTCATCGGCGGCTTCCATCAGGCCATGAACGGACGACGTCGCGCGGGCCGCCGCATCCCGCAAGGACATCCCGGAAAGCAGATGCCCGGTGATCAGACCGGCCAGCACGTCACCCGCCCCCTTGGCCCGACGCTGCAATCGCGGGGCCTCGATCAGCCATTCGCCTTCGTCATCGACCGCCAACGTGCCGATCAGCATGCCGCCCACCTGCGGGTCCGGGTGATCGGGCACGGACGTCACCACCACAGCCCCCGTGCCGCGCGCCCGCAGGACATGGGCGGCGGCCACGGCCGTACCCACATCGACCACGCGATCGCCGATCAGCTGTTCCAACTCGAACGCATTTGGCAGGGCCAGATCGGCGCGCGGCAAGGCATCCCCGCGAAAGAACGGCACCAGGGCGTCGTCCACGTAAAGGCCTTCTTCCCGGTCGCCCAAAATGGGATCGCAGACGTATAAGGCCCCCGGCCCCGCCGATTTGATCCGGTTGATGATGCCCAGGGCCGCACGCGCCGTATCGACGCCGGTCATATAGCCCGTCATGACCGCACGCACCGCCGGCACACCGGCAAGGTCTAACACGGCTTCGGCCAGGGCGCGGACTTCGTCGGCCGGCACGCGGCGCCCGGTAACGGTGCGATGGCCGGGGTGATTGGACAGGGTCACCGTGTCCACGGCGGCAACGTCGCGGCCCAGGGCCTGCAGTGCGGGAACGACGGCGCTGTTCCCCACATAGCCCCTGGAAACGCGCGAATGAATGGACATCACGGACATGCCCCGAAGCTTGCCACCGGTTGAGGGAACTTGCTAGTGTGCGCCGCAACATAACCCGACTTTTCCGCCCCATACGCCATCCTTGAGGAGTGCTCGAACATGGCCCCCACCATTCGGCCCCGCCGTTCCGTTCTGTACATGCCCGGCTCCAACGCCCGTGCCTTGGAAAAAGGCCGCACGCTGGCCGCCGACGGCCTGATTCTGGACATGGAAGACGCCGTCGCGCCGGATGCCAAACAGACCGCCCGCGACCAGATCACCGCCGCCATCGCCGAAGGCGGGTACGGCGGGCGCGAACTGATCGTCCGCACCAACGGCCTGGACAGCCCCTGGGGTGAAGACGATCTGAAGGCCGCCGCCAAGATGGGGGCCCATGCGGTGCTGCTGCCCAAGGTCGAAAGCAAGGCCATGGTCGATCAGGCCATCGCCATCCTGGACGGTGCCGGCGCACCTGCGGACCTGCCGATCTGGGCCATGATGGAAACGCCGCTGGGCATGCTGCACGCGGAAGAAATCGCCTTTTCCTCACCGCGCCTGCAATGCCTGGTGATGGGCACGTCGGACCTGGCCAAAGACCTGCGCGCCTTGCACACGCCGGACCGCATTCCGTTCATGACCTCGCTGGGGCTGTGCATGCTGGCCGCCCGCGCGGCCAAGATCGCGATCCTTGACGGCGTTCATCTGGACCTAGCCGACGACGACGGCTTCAAGGCGTCCTGCCGCCAGGGCCGCGAACTGGGCATGGACGGTAAAACCCTGATCCACCCCAAGACCATCGCCATGGCCAACGAAGCCTTTTCGCCTTCGGAAGAAGACCTTGCCTGGTCCAAACGCATCATCGAAGCCCATGCCGATGCCGAAAAAGAAGGCAAGGGCGTGGTCCTGGTCGACGGGCGCCTGATCGAAAACCTGCACGTCGAAGGGGCCAAACAGATGGTCGCCATGGCCGAAGCCATCGCCGCCATGGAACAGGCGGTAGAGGCTGCCGAATAGTCCCGTCCGAACAACCAAAACCAAAAAGGCGACACCGGCATGAGCGACAAGACCAATCGCGGCAATTTTTTCGAAGATTTCACGCCCGGCCAAATACTCCGCCATGCCACGCCGCGCACGGTGACCGAGGGTGAGGTCGCCCTTTACACGGGACTTTACGGCAACCGCTTCGCCCTGCATTCGTCGGACATGTTCGCCATGTCCTTGGGATACGAAGGCATGCCGGTGGACGACATGCTGGTGTTCCATATCGTGTTCGGCAAGACGGTGCCGGATATCTCGCTCAACGCTGTGGCCAATCTGGGATACGCCGATGGCCGCTTCGGCGAACCGGTCTATCCGGGTGACACGCTGAACGCCCAGTCGGAAGTTATCGGCGTGAAGGAAAATTCCAACGGCAAGACGGGGGTGGTCTGGGTCCGCACTACGGGCACCAACCAGCGGGACGAGGAAGTTTTGTCCTACGTGCGCTGGGTCATGGTTCGTAAACGCGATGAAAATGCCCCCGCACCTGAACCGCTGATCCCCGACCTGCCCGATGCGGTCGATGCCGCCGGCCTGCAGGTTCCTGAAACGTTGAGCCTTGCCGGCTATGACAGCATTGCCGCCGGCAGCCCGCATTTCTGGGATGATTATGCCGTCGGCGAGAAAATCGACCATGTTGACGGCATGACCCTGGAAGAGGCGGAGCACATGCTGGCGACGCGGCTTTACCAGAACACCGCCAAGGTTCATTTCGATCTGCATGCCCAATCAGGCGGGCGGTTCGGCAAACGCCTAATTTACGGCGGACACATCATTTCCCTGGCCCGGGGGCTGAGCTTCAACGGCCTGGCCAATGCCTTCCACGTCGCCGCCATCAACGGCGGGCGACACGTCGCCCCCAGTTTCGCGGGCGACACGGTCTATGCCTGGTCGGAAGTCCTGGACAAGGCCGAAATCCAGGGGCGGGACGACGTCAGTGCCCTGCGCCTGCGCCTGATCGCCGCCAAGGATCATCCGTGCCAAGATTTCCCGCTCAAAGACGGCGACGGCAAGGATCACCCCGCCGTGGTTCTGGATTTCGATATCTGGGCCTTGATGCCGCGACGTCCTGCGTAACAACGCGGACAACATTAAACACAATGCCGTGTGCAGGTTTCTAATTTAGTATTAGGCGTGGTATTGCGTACCTACGGCAGGAAACACGGCATCCCTGCCAAGCCCACTCTATACGTCTACATTCGTTCCACCATAATGTTTGGTGGGCTTTCAACGCCTTGTCTGGGGAACCGACATGAATTGGACCATCCGCAACAAGATCATTCTCATCGGCGTTATCGCCGCTCTGGCCTTGACCTGCCAACAGGGCATTTCGTTCCTGACCGGCCAGCGAATCCATAACGCGGTCACTAAAAGCACGGCGTTCAATGAACAGATCGCCCTGGCGAACGATATGAAACAGGCCAACCTGGAACTGGTTCTGGCCGCCATGGATTCCATCATCGGCAAACAGGAAGGCCAGATCCTGCCCGAACGCCAGGAGGTCGTCGCGACGAGCATTCAGACGATCCAGAATAAAGGCATTCGGCTGCTCGAACTGGCCGGAGACGAGACCTCGGAAACGATCGTGCGCAGCGTCCTGCAAAAGGTCGATCCCCTGGCCCAGGGTATTCAGGTTGATCTAGCCAAGCTGATCGAAACCAATGCACCGGTTGAGGAATTCTCCAAGATCAACGATATCATCGACAGCTATGGCGCGGGCATGAACGAAACCCTGACGACCTATATCGAGAACCTGCGTATCGGCGTCGATCAATCGGTCTTGGACGTGGAAGAGGCGCTGAGCGCCGCACGGATGGGCGGCTGGGCCGCTTACGGCGCCGCCATTGTCGTGATGACCGTAATTCTGTTCTCGGTCGGAAGCGGTATCATAAAATCCGTCGGCGCCATGACCTCGGCCATGCGCGAATTGGCTGACGGCAACGATGCCGTGGAAATTCCAAGCGTCGGCCGCAAAGACGAAATCGGCGAGATGGCCAACGCCGTTCAAGTGTTCAAGGAAAACGCCATCGAGGTCCGCCGCCTGAACGCGGAACAGGCAGAACAGGAACGCCGCAGCGCCGAAGAGCGCCGCACCGCCATGAACCAGCTTGCCGACGATTTCGAATCCCGCATCGGCGCCGTTGTCTCTGCGGTCGGGAAAGCGGCCGACGACATGAGCACCTCTTCCGGGACCATGTCCTCTGCGGCCGACGTGGCCAGCAGCCAGACCACAGCCGTCGCCGCCGCGGCCGAGGAAGCGGCCTCGAACGTGCAGACCGTGGCGACCGCCGCCGAAGAACTTTCCAGTTCGATCCAGGAAATCAGCCGCCAGGTTGCCGCTTCGAACCAGATGGCGGCCGAGGCCGTAAGCGAAGCCGAACAGACCACGCGGATGGTTCAAGGTCTGACCGAAGCCGCCAACAAGATCGGCGACGTGATCAATCTGATTACGGACATTGCCGAACAAACCAATCTTCTGGCCCTCAATGCGACGATCGAGGCCGCCCGCGCCGGCGATGCCGGCAAGGGGTTTGCCGTGGTGGCAAGCGAGGTCAAGAACCTGGCGACCCAGACGGCCAGGGCGACCGATGAAATCAGCCAGCAGATCGCCAGTATCCAGTTGGAGACGGAACGTTCGGCCGAAGCCATTTCCGGCATCTCAACCACGATCGGCCGCATGAACGAGATTTCATCGTCCGTTGCCGCCGCCGTGGAACAGCAAGGTGCCGCCACGGCGGAGATCGCGCGCAATGTGGAACAGGCTTCGTCCGGCACGCAAGAGGTCTCATCCAACATTCAGGGGGTGTCGAGCGCCGTAACGGAAACATCGGAAGTATCGCGCCAGATCCTCAGCGCGGCGGAAGGATTGACCAGCCAGTCAACGGCCCTACGTCAATCCGTCGATGCCTTCCTGGCGGAAGTCCGCTCGAGCTAGCCGGCCGCCTTAAACACGAACAACCGCTCGGCCTTCGCCACGCATACCAACCGAAACACTTGGCTTTTCCATAAATGTTATGTTATAACATATTTAATAAGCCCATTGAGTATGTATGGATAAATTGGTAAGAGGAAATCGACGGTGCCCCGGTCTTTCGGGGGTAATAGGGAATCCGGCAGGGCCGATCGGCTCAATCCGGAACTGTCCTCGCAACTGTAGGCGGGAAATCGGTAATCCTTGAGTGCCACTGGGCAATGATGCCTGGGAAGGAAGGATAACCGTCGACCCGCAAGTCAGGAAACCTGCCGTCAAATAATCGTCCATCTTTCGGTCGAGGGTTGCCGAAGGAGCGGAGTGCCGCAGCGGCGATTTTGCGTCAACGGCCTTTCCATACCTTGGAAAGGCATTCGGAGAATTGTCGAAAGGACTGACATGACAACACCCAAAAACCACCGTGCTTCTGCATCTATTTTCGCATTGGCGTTAAGCGCTGCTGTACTTGCCCTGCCCTCGGGCGCGCAAGCAGGTTCGATCAAAAACAACAGCCCCCTTGACCTTACGGTCGGCGGCCAGGTGAGCCGGGGGCTACTGATCGTCAACGACGGGGAAGAAGCTTCCTATCGGCACGTCGATAATGAAAACGATTCGACGATCATTTTTTTCGAAGCGGACGGCAAGGTCAATGCGGACTGGTCCGTGGGTGCGGCCTTCGCCGTGAAACTACGCTCCAACGGATCCAACGACGTCAGCCAGACATCGGAAAGCGCCGGCGGATCTTTCGAGCACGATCAATCAGACATTTGGTTCGCGCATAGGCGCTTGGGCACCCTGACCTTCGGGAAGGCTCCCTTGCCTCCGACGGAATATCCGAAGTCGATCTTTCCGGCACGGCCCTTGCGGGATATTCCGCCATCGCCGACATGGCCGGCGGCTTCTTGTTCGTAAATTCGTCGACCGGCGCACGGTCCTCCGTCTCCATCGGCAGCACCGCCGACAACCTGGACGGCCTGGATGCCGGCGACCGGGCGATGTACACATCGCCGACGTTTGGCGGCTTTGCCTTTTCCACCAGCACCACCAGCGGCGCTGTCGATGCCGTCGTGACCTACGCCGGAGAATTCAAAGGCACGGCGATCGAGGCCGCCGCGGGCTGGTACAACAATTCATCCAATGCCAACAACGACGATGCTTTCGAAGACGGCGTTTCGGGGTCGATCTCGGCCCTGTTCGCCAACGGCTTTAACCTGACTTTAGCCGCCGGCACCAAGTCTGCCGCAACGGCCGGCCGGGACGATCCGATCTTCTATTACGGAAAGGCCGGCTACATCACCAAGCTGAACAGCCTGGGCAACACCAACTTCGCCGTCGACTATGGCCGCTACGAAGATATGGGCCAGAACGGCGACACCTTCGACACGGTGGGCCTGCAGGCCGTTCAGGAAATCGACGGCACGGGGTCCAGCGTTTTCGTATCTTATCGCTATCACACGCTTGACCGCACGGGCACGGACTATGATGCAATCCATGCCTTCATGACCGGTGCCCTTGTGGCTTTCTAAGCTAAGGCAACATTGAAAAATTCCGGCGGCGGGCCCCTGACCGGGGGCCCGTTTCCTATTCCGGGTCGGGGTTACCCCGATCATCGCGCCGGCGGGCCGCGATGGCCGCCGCCATGACAAGCCCCGCACCGAACAAGCCGGACAACAGTGTCAGGACCAGCAGCCCGTCATATCCAGCGACCACCCAAACAAGCCCTCCCAAACCCGGCGCCAGGGCCGTAAACCCGATGTAAGGCATGGCCAGCAGACCGGCGATGACACCGAATTTCCGGCGCCCCAACAGTTCCGCCACGATGACCGGCCGGGTGATCGACATGACGCCGTTGCCCGCTCCCTGAAACAGCACGAAAACAACCAGCAATCCCGGCACCGTATCCGCGCCGAGCAAAGCCGCCGACGCCACCGCCATGGCCAGCAGGGCCGCCGCCGTGATCGGCGGGGTCGAGGTGACATGGCGCTGCACGGCGATGACACAAAGACGCCCGGCGACCTGCATGGGGCCGATCATCGAAGCCGCCAGGATCGCCGTATCATCGGCGACACCCCGTTCAGCCAACATGGGGAACATGTGCGAAATGATCGCGAAATGGGCAAACGCCATCATGGCGTAGGACAATCCAAGGAACCAGAACACCCAGGACCGGACCAAGTTTATCGGTTTGCCCGTATTGGTCGCCGCCGGTTCCGGCGGCGCCTGCGTTTCCGGCCCGTGCTGCGCCAATGCGTAAAGCATAAGCGGCACGCAGACAAAAACGGCAAGTGCCGCGAATACCAGCACGACATTGCGCCAACCGATGATCGGTTCCAACGAATGCACCGCAGGAAAACACACAGTTCCGGCAAACCCGGCAACCAGCGTGACGATGGTGATGGCCTGACGTGAACGATCCCCCATGATCCGTGTCAGAACAGCGAAACAGGGCTCGTACAAGCAGCCCGCCATGGCCACCCCCAATCCGGCCCAGACCGTATAGAATTCCCAAAGTTCAGTGACGCGTGACAACAGCACCAGCATTGCCGCCCCAAACAGGGTCGACGCAATAAATTGCAGCCGCCCACGGCCCCGGTCGATGATACGGCCCGCAACCGGCGCCAACACCGCCGAGATCAGGAGGGCAACAGTCAAAGCCCCGGCGATTTCAACCTTGGACCAGGGGAAATCCCGCTCCCACACACGCAGCAAGGCCGGAAATATATAGTAGAAGCCCGCCCAAACCAGGGTTTCGGCGACGGCAAGCGGCCAGACGACGCGGCGGAACTGTGCATCCGACACCACTGATGGGCTCTCCTTTTGCGGCTGAGGTCGGCGGGAGGATAATAAAATCCACCGGTTCAGATCAATTTGTATAGATCAATACGCAGGCCGGAGCAAAAGCGATGTCGGAACGATTAAGCCGGAAAACCATAAAAAAGAGGTGTCAGGGATACAGGTCCTGGGACACCTGCATCTCGCGCCGACAAGCGACGCACCTGACACCTCTCTTGGAGCCGGCCAGGCTCCACGCTTTGAAAGTCACCAATCCGCCTGTTTAAAACCGTCCTCCCGTGGCCGCACCCTGGGCAGAGATCGAACCCCGGAACGGATGGTCTATCGAGCTTGCGACCGGTCTGCGCCCGAAGACGTTTCCCGGGCCTGGGCCCAAGGCGGGTGCCGGACTGCGGCTGATACCGGCTCCCTCCCTCTGGGTTCATGGGGCAAGCCCCCTGTCGCCTTCGGGTGACCCCGCACCGGACGGCCGGGGTCATGTCGGCTTCTTTCAAAGCGCGCAACATCATGTGCCTCGGTGTATAGGGCGGCAACGCGGAAACCTGGGGATTAGCGGCGAAAGTTGTGCATAACTTCCGCAGCTTCCCACATACGATCCACACCTTTTCCACAACTGTCCCGGGACGTTTCCGCTAAGTCATTGAAAGGGATTGGAACTGGACCCCGCCCCGGGTTTTGCCCCCTGCCGGTAACATCGCCGCATGACGCAGGCGGAACCTGCGGAAAGCGGCCGCACAATTCCATTCTGGTATACAAAAGACCGTATGCCATAAGTATCTGGAATCGTGAAATAACCATTCGTCATCAGACGTTTGCGCAATTGCGAAATAGGGGTTACGTTTGCCGCGGATTCATCAAACCGGCGAGGTTCCCAACTATGGCGCGTCGAGAACGGCCCCTGTCGCCCCATCTCCAGGTCTACCGACCGCAAATCACATCTGTACTGTCCATCACCCACCGCATGACGGGTATCGCCCTTGCGGGCGGCGCCCTGGTGCTGAGCTATTGGCTGACCGCCGCGACCTACGGCCCGGACGCCTTCGCCACGGCACAGGGCGTGATCGGCTCCTGGGTCGGACAGGTCGTTCTTTGGGGACTTCTGTTCTCGCTCTACTATCATCTGGCGAACGGTGTCCGGCACCTGATCTGGGATGCCGGCGCCGGGTTCGACCTGACCAGCGTGCGCCGCACGGGCATCCTGGTCATCCTGTTTGCCATCGGCATGACGGCGGCCACGCTCGGCTGCGCCTACTTCGTGATCGGAGGTTGATCCCATGGAAATGCGATCCCCCTTAAGCCGGGTGCGCGGCCTGGGCGCTGCCCATGAAGGCGTTGCCCATTGGTGGGCCCAGCGCCTGACGGGCATTGCCCTGGTGCCGCTGACCTTGTGGTTCATTTGGGCCGTATCCGGCCTGTTGGGTGCGGACCTTGCGGCCATGACGGCCTGGGTCGGCACCGGTCAGAACGCGGTTCTGTTGATCCTGCTGATCGTCTCCGGCATGTATCACGCGCAGCTTGGCCTGCAGGTGGTGGTCGAGGACTACGTCCATGCCGAAGGCGCCAAAACCGTCACTCTTATTCTCATCAAGCTCGGCGCCATCTTCCTGGGTGTAATCAACATCTTCGCCGTATTAAAGCTGACCTTCGGGAGCTGATCCGCAAATGTCCAAGGCCTATGAACTAACCGATCACAAATATGACGTCGTCGTGCTGGGTGCCGGCGGCGCCGGTCTGCGCGCGACCCTCGGCATGGCGGCGGCGGGGCTGAAGACCGCCTGCATCACCAAGGTGTTCCCGACCCGCTCCCACACCGTGGCGGCCCAGGGCGGCGTTTCGGCGGCGCTCGGCAATCTGGATGAAGACCATTGGGAATGGCATATGTACGACACGGTCAAGGGCGCCGATTGGCTGGGCGACCAGGACGCCATCGAATACATGTGCCGCGAGGCCGTGCCGGCGGTGATCGAAATGGAACATTTCGGCATGCCGTTTTCGCGCACGGACGACGGCCGCATCTATCAGCGCCCGTTCGGCGGACATATGCGCAATTTCGGCGAGGCCCCGGTGCGCCGCGCCTGCGCCGCCGCCGACCGTACCGGCCATGCCATGCTGCATACGCTGTATCAGCAGTCCCTGGCCCATAACGCGGAATTCTTTGTCGAATACTTCGCCCTTGATCTGATCATGAGCGACGACGGCGTGTGCGAAGGCGTGATCGCCTGGAACCTGGACGACGGCACCATCCATACCTTCCGCGCCCATCAGACCGTGATGGCCACGGGCGGCTACGGCCGGGCCTATTTCTCCTGCACCTCGGCCCATACCTGCACGGGCGACGGCAACGCCATGTTCGCGCGGGCGGGCCTGCCGCTGGAAGACCACGAATTCGTGCAGTTCCACCCCACCGGCATTTACGGCTCCGGCTGCCTGATCACCGAAGGGGCGCGCGGCGAAGGCGGGTATCTCACCAATTCCGAGGGCGAGCGTTTCATGGAACGCTACGCACCGACGGCCAAGGACCTTGCGTCCCGTGATGTCGTTTCCCGCGCCATGACCATGGAAATCCGCGAAGGCCGCGGCATCGGCGAAAGCAGCGACCACATCATGCTGCACCTGGAACACCTGGGCGCCGACACGCTGATGAAGCGCCTGCCGGGCATCACGGAAACGGCCAAGATCTTCTCCGGCGTCGACGCCACGAAAGAGCCGATCCCCGTGCTGCCGACCGTGCACTACAACATGGGCGGCATTCCGACCAATTACATGACCGAAGCCCTGAACCCGACGGACGACGATCCGGACGCGGTTTCGCCCGGCATCATGGCCGTCGGCGAATGCGCCTGTGCCTCCGTGCATGGGGCCAACCGGCTGGGCACCAATTCGCTGTTGGATCTGATCGTGTTCGGCCGGGCCGCCGGCCTGCGCGCCGCAGAGACCATCAAGCCCGGCATGCCGCTCCGCCCCTATCGCTCGGGCTGCACGGAAAAGGCGCTGGACCGCCTGGACCGCATCCGTCATGCCTCGGGCAGCACCAAGGTCGCCGAAATCCGCGATGCCATGCAGCGCACCATGCAGAACGACGCCGCCGTCTACCGCACGTCGAAGACGCTCAAGGAAGGCTGCGACAAAATGGACGAGGTCTGGAAATCCAAGGACGACATGCAGGTTTCCGACCGCTCCATGATCTGGAATTCCGATCTGGTCGAAGCGCTTGAGTTGGAGAACCTTCTGATCTGCGCCAAGGCGACGATCTATTCGGCCGAGGCCCGCCACGAAAGCCGCGGTGCCCAGGCGCACGAGGATTTCCCCGACCGCGACGACGACAACTGGATGAAGCACACGCTCGCCTGGGTCGATGACGACGGCTCCGTCAGGCTGGATTACCGGCCGGTTCATACCTGGACGCTGACGGACGAAGTCGAATACATCGAGCCCAAAGCTCGCGTGTATTAAGAGAAGGAAGGAACTTAGGAAATGGTCGAATTCAACCTTCCCGCCAATTCGCGCGTGACCGAGGGCAAGACCTTCAAGGCCGAACCCGACGCCACGAACATCCGCAAATTCAAGCTCTACCGCTGGGATCCGGATACGGACGACCTGCCGCGCATCGATACCTACGAGGTTGATCTGGACCGCTGCGGGCCGATGGTTCTGGACGCGCTGATCAAGATCAAGAACGAGATCGATCCGACCGTGACCTTCCGCCGGTCCTGCCGCGAAGGGGTCTGCGGATCCTGCGCCTTCAACATCGACGGCACCAACACGCTGGCCTGCATCAAGGCGATCGACGACATCAAGGGCGACGTGAAGGTCTATCCGCTGCCGCATATGCCGGTCATCAAGGATCTGGTGCCGGACCTCAACGTGCCCTATGCGCAGCTTAAATCCATCGAACCCTGGCTGCAGGCCGATACCCCGGCGCCGACGCGCGAACGCCTGCAATCTCCGGAAGAACGGGAAAAGCTGGACGGCCTGTGGGAATGCATTCTGTGCTTCTGCTGTCAGACGTCCTGCCCGAGCTATTGGTGGAACGGCGACCGCTACCTGGGCCCGGCCATCCTGCTGCAAAGTTATCGCTGGATCGCCGACAGCCGCGACGAAGCCACGGGCAAGCGCCTGGACAATCTGAACGATCCGTACCGGTTGTACCGCTGCCATACCATCATGAACTGCACCAATACCTGCCCGAAACACCTGAACCCGGGCCTGGCGATCGCCGAAATCAAAAAATCGATCGCCGCACGGCAGTAACTTTCAATCGCTCTCAAAAATGAAAAGCCCGCCTTACGGCGGGCTTTTTGCTGTCAGATGCTGCTGACCTTGTCAGTCGTAGGACGGCTCATCCTCCGGCTCCTCCAAGGTCAGATCGCTGGCAATGTCATGGCTGATGCCCAGTTCCGGCACGCTGAGCGTGACCTTGGCCGTAATGGCCCCGTCTTCGGCCAGCTTGCCCGAAGCCAGGGCATCGCGCACCGCCGTTTCGATTTCGCGCTGGCTGGTCACGCCGACCTGTTTCAGGAACTTCCTGATCTGCATGTTGAAATGTTCGTCGTCCATTGGTCCCTCCGTTTCGGGTCCCGTCCGCCATTGCACGGGAAACTCCCTCCGTTACGGAAACCCTAGGCGCAGGGATGAGCACGGGCAATGGTGTAATTGGCCCTTTCTGCCATGTAAAAACGGTCCTTTCTAAGCTTGCCAATCGGCCATAAACGAAGGGCCATTATCCGGCCCTTGCGACCTCCCGTTTTCCGGGCCGATTTTAAGGAGCCTCCGCCATGTACCGGCCCAAGATGTTCGACGTCGACGACATCACCGAACAACACGCGATCATCCGCGACCACGGTTTCGCCCAGCTGACGACCGGCGGACCGGTGGGCCTTGTCGCGACCCACCTGCCGCTGCACCTGCTGGACGGCGGCGACCGGGGCATTCTTTGGGGGCATGTCGCCAAGGCCAATGACCATTGGCAGGCATTCGACGGCCGGACCGAGGCCCTGGCCGTGTTCTGGGGGCCGCACAGCTATATCTCGCCGACCTGGTACGAAACGCAGAAGTCAGTGCCCACCTGGAATTACGAAGCCGTGCACGCCTATGGCCGCCCCCGGCTGATCGAACAGCCGGACCGGGTGGTGCAGTTGCTGTCGTCCCTGACCGCGCAATACGAAGGATCGGGCGAAGACGCCTGGAAAGTCCGCGACCTGCCCGAGGATTTCGTGACCGCGCAACTGAAAGGCATCGTCGCCTTCGAGATGCCTATCGAACGGTTGGAGGGCAAACGCAAGATGAGCCAGAACCGCAAGCCCGAGGACGTCAAAGGTGCCATGGCCGGGCTGCATGCCTTGGGGGGCGAAGAACACGTCCGCGTCGCCGAGATCATGGCCACGTCCAACAAGGACCGGCTGGACGGTTAAGCGGCTGAAAGATTAACCGCTTGGCCCCCGGCCGAAAGGCTGGGTCAACAGACGCAGAAAACCCAGTTTCGCCGGATCGCGGAACCCAGGCTGGCCGATGTCCATGGCGTCGTGGCCGTCGCGCGGCTGGGCACGGTAGGTGCCGAACAGGCGATCCCAAATCGACAGGTTGAAACCGAAGTTGCTGTCCGTCTCGTCCCGATGGACCGAGTGATGAACCCGATGCATATCCGGCGTGACGATGAGGCGACGCAGAGCCGCATCGGCCCAGGCCGGCAAGCGAAGATTGGCATGGTTGAAGATCGAGGACGCGTTGAGCACGACCTCGAACACCACCACGGCCGCCGCCGGAACACCCAAGGCCAGCACCAAGCCGACCTTGATGACGATGGACAGCAGAATTTCCAGCGGATGGAAGCGCACGCCCGTGGATGCGTCGATCGCCATGTCCGAATGATGTACCCGGTGCAGGCGCCAAAGAACGGGGATGTGGTGGACGGCCACGTGCTGCGCATAAATGGCAAGATCGAACAGGATCAGGGCCAGCCAGAAGGCCGGCCAGCCGTCCAGGCCGATCATCGGGAAAAGCCCCCAGCCCCGGTCCGACGCCAAGACCGCCGCCGCCACGGGCAAGAACGCAGGCAAGATCCAGGCAAAGGCCCGCACGGCCAGGGTATCGATCACGACCAAGGCCGCGTTATGGGGCCAGCGTCGGACCCGCGCCTGATCCCCCCGGCGCGGCCAAAGCGCTTCCGCCCCCATCATGGCCACCAGCATGAAGACGAAACAGCCGATCCGAAGAAGCGGCTCATGCGCGGCGATAAAATCGTTGAAGGCGGTCATCTGTTGATCCTGAAGGCCGTTCGCAGCCGGGCCCTGTTTCCCGTTCCGAAAAGGGGTTCAAATGTAGTATGGTGCCATTTCTCCCAAGCGGCCAGTCAGGCCACGGGAATGTGATTCCCAGGGGGAGCCTGCGTCGGGTGCGGCTGCACCAAAAGCCCGGCGCCAAACCGGAAAACGGTACCTGGGAATAAGGGTGCCTGGAAACGGGCCCGCAAAGCGGCCCGGGGATAGGGAACGGATGAACCTCAATTCGCTTCTTCATGCGCGCGCCGACAGCGGCAACCCCGTGCGCGTCGCCGTCATCGGCGCCGGAAAGTTCGGCTCCATGTTCCTCAGCCAGGCCCTGCACCATCCGGGCTTCCATGTGGTCGGCGTGGCCGATCTCAACCCCGCCACGGCGGAAAAGGCCCTGATCAACACGGGCTGGCCCAAGGAACGCATCACCCGTCATTCCGCCGCCAAGGCCCTGGACCAGGGCATGACCTTCGTCACCGATGATGCGCTATCGCTGATCGAACACGGCGGCCTGGAAGTGGTGGTCGAAGCCACGGGCATTCCCGAAATCGGCATCAAACACGCGCTCGCCGCCTTCAAGCGCGGCCGCCATGTGGTCATGGTCAATGTCGAAGCCGACGTCCTGGCCGGCCCCTTGCTGGCCAAGAAGGCGGCTGAAATGGAAGTCGTCTATTCCATGGCCTACGGCGACCAGCCATCCCTGATCTGCCAACAGGTCGATTGGGCCCGCACCATCGGGCTCGAGGTCGTCTCCGCCGGCAAGGGCACGCTGTACATGCCCGAATTCCATGCCTCGACCCCGGATACGGTCTGGGCCCATTACGGCCTGACCGCCGAGCGGGCCAAGGAAAGCGGCATGAACGCCAAGATGTTCAATTCCTTCCTGGACGGCACCAAATCGGGGATCGAAATGGCTGCCGTCGCCAATGCGACCGGGCTGACGCCCGCTCCCCACGGCCTCGATTTCCCGGCCGTGCCGGTGGACGAACTGGCCTCGACCTTGATTCCCAAGGACGCAGGCGGTGTGCTTCACCACAAGGGCCAGGTCGAAGTAATTTCATCGCGTGAGCGGTCGGGCGAAGATCTGGAGAACGATCTGCGCTGGGGCGTCTATGTGGTATTCGAAGCCCCCACGGAATACGTGCGGCGCTGTTTTTCCGACTACGGCATGATCACCGATGCCGGCGGCGGCTATTCGGCGCTATGGCGGCCTTATCACCTGATCGGGCTGGAACTGGGCGTGTCCGTTGCCTATGCCGCCCTGTTGAAACAGCCGACCGGGGCCGCGACCCGCTTCGTCGGCGACGTCGTGGCCTGCGCCAAGCGTGATTTGCGCGTCGGCGAGGAACTGGACGGTGAAGGCGGCTTTACCGTCTGGGGCAAGCTGATGCCGGCCGAAGAAAGCCTGAAGACCCGTGCCGTGCCCATCGGCCTGGCGCAGAAGATCAAGCTGAAGCGCCCGATCAAGCAAGGGGCGATCATCGGCTGGGACGACGTCGAACAGGACCGTTCGGACGCAACCTATCAGTTCCGCCGCGAGATGGAGGCCCAGTTCGGCCCTGCACCGGCCGCCAAAGCCAGTGCCGGAAAGTCCCCGCCTCCCGCGAACACGCCTTCGGCACCGGCGACCAACACCAAGCCCCGTGCTGACACACCCGGCGCTGATAAGCCGAAAAACAACCCCATCGCCGCGGCAGGGGATTGATTTCCGCCCCTGTCAGGGGCTTCCGGGGGTGGACGCGGAACGGAAAATGGGGGACTATCTCGCACCCGCAAAAACGGTTGCCGCCTTGATTGCAAGGCGGCACTTTTCTCTAGATTGAGTGATCAACCGGTGTCGATCACCCGCACCCCAAAAGAAGCCTACGACGCGCTGACCGCCAGCGGCGACGTGCGTCCGGACCCCGCCCAATCCCATGGCATCGACCGCCTGCAGGCGTTGTCCGAAGCCCTGGAAGCCTATGGCCAACAGATGGGGCGGTCCGGCTGGGCCGCGCGGCTGGGCCTGGGCGGGCGCAAACAACCGCCGCCCAAGGGGATTTACATGTGGGGCGGCGTCGGGCGCGGCAAAACCATGCTGATGGACCTGTTCTTCGAGAACGCCCCCGTCGAAGCGAAAAAGCATGTCCATTTCCATTCCTTCATGCAGGAAGTTCACCGCCGCATCCATGCCTTCCGCGAAGCGCAGAAGGCTGGCAAGGTCGGCGAGGAAAAAGACCCCTTGCCCGCCCTGGCCCGGGTCATCGTCGATCAGGCCTGGCTGCTGGCCTTCGATGAATTCCATGTCACCGACATCGCCGACGCGATGATCCTGGGGCGTCTGTTCGAAACCCTGTTCGAACAGGGCGTGGTCGTGGTCGCCACATCCAACCGCCACCCCAAGGACCTGTACAAGGACGGCCTGCAGCGCGAACGGTTCATGCCCTTCATCGATGTCTTTATGGAGAAAATGGAGATCATCGAGCTCGATTCGGGCACCGATTACCGCCTGCAGCGCCTACAGGAACTGGATATCTACATCACCCCCAATTCGACCGAGGCCGACGCGAAACTGAAAAAAGCCTTCCACGACCTGACGGTGGGGATGGAGCCGCGTTCTGTCTCACTCAGCGTCAACGGCCGGTCAATCGATATTCCCATGGCCGCCGAAGGGGTCGCCTTCACCTCCTTTACCGAGCTTTGCGCGAAACCGCTGGGGGCGGGCGATTATCTGGCGATCGCCGACAAATTCCATTCGTTGGTGATGAACGGCGTGCCCAAGCTGGGCCCCGAAAAACGTGATCAGGCCAAGCGTTTCGTGACCCTGATCGACGCTTTGTACGACGCCCGCGTCAACTTCGTCTGTGCCGCCGACGCGCCGCCGACCGAGCTTTATACCGAAGGCGACGGCGCCTTCGAGTTCGAGCGCACGGTGTCGCGTTTGATCGAAATGCAGTCCCCGGAATACATCGCCCAACCCCATGGCGGAGGAGACTGACCGTCTGTTCCCTGGGGGCATAGGTGTTTTCCGGACACTAAAAATCACATTGACCCATGGCGTTATTGTGGTTTTCTTAAAATCAGGGCCTATATTAGGGCCTAGAGACACCCCAGGAGGTTGGCGCGACCACCATCCCGGGGCACAAGTTTCAAGGAGCTTTCAGGCAATGGCCGCCGACATGACCCCATTGATCGTGCCCGATACGGTGATCCCGGCGGGCCCCGAGGCCACTGCATGGTCGGATGTCGACCCGACCATCGACCTATGGGCGGAGATCGACCGCCTGCGCAAGGAAAAGAACGCGGTCATCCTGGCCCACTATTACCAGGATCCGGAAATTCAGGACCTGGCCGATTTTGTCGGTGACAGCCTGGACCTGTCGCGCAAGGCCGCCGCCACGGATGCCGACATGATCGTGTTCTGCGGCGTGCGTTTCATGGCCGAGGTCGCCAAGACCTTGAGCCCGACCAAGACCGTGGTCCTGCCGGACATGGAAGCGGGCTGCTCGCTCGAAGAAAGCTGCCCGCCGGATGACTTCGCCAAGTTCGTGGCCCAGCATCCCGACCACATCGTGGTCACCTATATCAATTCATCGGCCCGGGTGAAGGCCCTGTCGGACGTCATCGTGACCTCGTCCAATGCGGAGCACATCGTCAAGAACCTGCCGGCCGATCGGCCAATCCTGTTCGCGCCGGACAAGCACCTGGGTTCCTACATCCAACGCCAGACCGGCCGCGACATGATCTTCTGGGACGGTGCCTGCATCGTCCACGACATGTTTTCGGAGCGCGAGCTGGTCAAGCTCAAGGCCCGTCACCCGGACGCCCCCGTGGCCGCCCACCCGGAATGCCATGAAGGCATCTTGAAGCACGCGGATCATGTGGGATCGACCCGCTCGATCCTGGATTACGTGACCGACCACGCGGCCGACACGGTGATCGTGGCGACGGAACAACACATCTTCCACCAGATGCAGAAATCGTCGCCCGGCAAGACCTTCCTGGCCGCCCCCGGTGCGGACGGCACCTGCAACTGCGCCAACTGCCCCTATATGGAACTCAACACGCTGGAGAAACTGTACCTCTCCATGCTCAACGAAGCGCCGCGTGTCGAGATCGATGAGGAACTGCGCATTCAGGCGCTGAAGCCGCTTGAAAAAATGTTGGAGATGTCGCCCCCGGCCAAAAAAACAGCCAAGGGCAAAAACGGCTCCAAGGCCGCGGCCTGATCCGATTGCGCCCAGACCATCGATGACATTCGCTCCTCCTGAACCGGCCGACATCAAGGCCGTCGTCGACGCCGCCCTGACCGAGGACATCGGCGAGGGCGACGTGACCACGCGCACGACCGTACCGGCCGATACGATCCTGACGTTGGAACTCAACACCCGCCAGGACATCGTCGTCTGCGGCATGCCCGTGGCGCTGGACGTATTCCGCCGCCTGGCCCCCGATGCCGTGATCGAGGTGTTCGTCCAGGATGGCCAAAAGATTTCCAAGGGCACCAACCTTGCGCGCCTGACCGGCAAGGCCCAGGGATTGCTGTCGGCGGAGCGCACGGCGCTCAATCTTCTGCAGAAACTGTCCGGCATCGCCACGTTGACCCGCCAGTATGTGGACACCATCGACGGTACGGGCGCTGTCCTTTTGGATACGCGTAAGACCATTCCGGGCCTCAGGGGTCTGTCCAAATACGCCGTGCGCGCCGGCGGCGGCACCAACCACCGCATGCGCCTGGATGACGGCATCCTGATCAAGGACAACCACGTCGCCGTGTGCGGCGGGTCGGTCGGCGAAGCCGTCAAGCGAGCCAAGGGTGCCGATACGGGCCTGGAAGTACGGGCGGAATGCGACACCCTGGATCAGGTGCGCGAGGCGGTCGAAGCCGGGGCGGATTCCCTGCTGCTCGACAACATGCCGCCGCCCGTGCTGCGCGAAGCCGTGGCATGGGTCGCCGGGCGCGTGCCGCTGGAAGCATCGGGCGGGGTCAAGCTCGACACCATCCGCGCCATCGCCGAGACGGGCGTGAATTATATTTCCGTCGGCGGCATCACGCAGAGTGCCCCCGCCGTCGATATCGGCCTGGACCTCGCTGAATAAGCACTCTGCCTTTTTGGTTTTGCGCAAATCAACTGTCGCCGCAAAACGCGGCTCAAGATTTGCGGCGTGCCCCCGCCGTCGACATCGGTTTGGATTTAGCCGAATAGGGCGTTCTTCACCCAACTACCGCCGCAAGCAGGCCGCCTGGGTGTTGTATTGAACTTCGACCAGACCCTGGCCGTCCGCGAACTGACGGGCCAGATCCATGATCGCCTTTTCCGCCGCTGCTTCGCCGTGCACTTCTTTGTAAGGCGTCATCTTTGAACGTGACAGCATCAGCCCGGTGAATTCTTCCGGCGTCAGGCGCCAGACCCAGGGATGGATGAATTCCCGAACATCCGCCGGCCAGTCCAGGGCGCGCAATTCTTCCATCAGATTCCAGCTTCGATAATTGCGCCAATATCCTTCGACCGAGGTTTCAACCTGATTTTCGAACGCCGCCATCAGCGGGTCGTCATAAAGTTCGCGGTTGTTGAAAAGCACCAACAGCACCCCCCCGGGTGCCAGCACGCGTTTGGCCTCGTCATAAAATTTGGGCCGATCGAACCAATGGGCGGCCTGCGCCGCCATCAGAAGACCGACCTCGCCGTCTTCAAACGGCAAGGCTTCAGCCTCGCCTTTGATCACATTCACATCCCCGCGGTCGGCCAGGGCGCGTTCCGCCTGGGCGCGCATGTCGTCATTGGGCTCGACCATGCGCGCGGTCCACGGCGACCCGGACATTTCGGCCAACACCGACATCATGACCCGGGTGGAAATGCCCGTGCCGCCACCAATATCGGCCAACAGGCGGGGCGTGTCCGGCGTTTCCTGCCAATAAGCGCGAACCGCCATCAGGACTTCTAATGGGTAGTCCGGCCGGTATTTCTGATAGGCTTCGGCAAGGCCGGTGAAGCGGGCTGTATTGGTGGACACGGCGGACCTCCGATGCGGGCACCAGTTGATCAACGGACAACTATACGACCAAGCCGGACATCGTGGCATCGGGAATATCCGGGAAGCATTCCGGCCGCGAAAAAATTGATTTACCCCCGGGATAAATCTTGCGGCGGATTGAATGGCGTGGGATATTGTATACCACAATATCACTTCAAGAGATGGACAGCCCATCCCGGTTGCCCTGAGGATCGTTTCGCGCTACGAACATTCCGCGTTTCTTGGAGTTCTTGGGGACTTTCGGGCATATCGCTCTTGATCCCGCTCCGGATTCGAAAATCGATCACGACAATAGACTCGCGGCAAGGGAAAGAAATATGGCACGCAACAAAATCGCGCTTATCGGCGCCGGTAACATTGGGGGCACGCTGGCCCATCTGGTCGGCCTCAAGGAACTCGGCGACGTAGTGCTTTTCGACATCGTCGACGGCATTCCCCAGGGCAAGGCCCTGGACATCGCGGAATCAAGCCCGGTCGAAGGCTTCGACTCCAACATGAAGGGCGCCAAAAGCTACAGCGCCATCCGCGGCGCGGACGTCTGCATCGTCACCGCCGGCGTGGCCCGCAAGCCGGGCATGAGCCGCGATGACCTGATCGGCATCAACACCTCGGTCATGCAATCGGTCGGCGCCGGCATCAAGCAATACGCACCCAACGCCTTCGTCATCTGCATCACCAACCCGCTGGACGCCATGGTTCAGGTTCTGCGCGATGCCTCGGGCCTGCCGCACCGCAAGGTCGTCGGCATGGCGGGCGTGCTGGACAGCGCACGGTTCCGCTATTTCCTGGCCGAAGAATTCAAGGTTTCCGTCGAAGACGTCACCGCCTTCGTCCTGGGCGGTCACGGCGACACCATGGTGCCGTCGATCCGCTATTCCACGGTTGCCGGCATCCCGGTGCCCGACCTGATCAAGATGAAATGGTCGACCCAGGCCAAGATCGACGCCATCGTCGAACGCACCCGCATGGGTGGCGGCGAAATCGTCAAACTGCTGAAGACCGGCTCGGCCTTCTATGCGCCGGCGTCCTCCGCCATTCAGATGGCGGAAAGCTACCTGAAGGACAAAAAACGCGTCCTGCCCTGCGCCGCCTATCTGTCGGGCGAATACGGGGTCAAGGGCATGTACGTCGGCGTGCCGACGGTGATCGGCGCCAAGGGCGTGGAAAAAATCGTCGAAATCCAGCTGGACGCCGACGAGAAAGCCATGTTCCGCAAGTCGGTCAACGCAGTGAAAGGGTTGCTCAGCACTACCCAGCGCCTGATGAAAGCGGCGGCTGCCAAGAAAACAGCCCCAGCCAAAAAGGCGCCGGCAAAGAAGACGGCAACGCGCAAACCCGCCGCCAAGAAAGCCGCACCGGCCAAAAAGGCGGCACCCGCGAAACGGGCCCCGGCCCGCAAACCGGCCGCCAAGCGCGCGCCGGCGAAGTCATAGGTTTGGAACGATCGGCCGTACCCGTCCCCGGGTACGGCCGGTTTTTTTGAGGGAACTTAACCGCAGTGTTAGGAGATTAAGGGGACGCGATGAACATCCACGAGTACCAGGGCAAGCAGCTACTTGCCAAATACGGGGTTGCCGTGCCGCAAGGTAAGGTCGCCTACACCGTCGACGAGGCCGCCGCCGCCGCTCAGGAACTGGGCGGACCGGTATTCGTGGTCAAGTCCCAAATTCACGCAGGTGGCCGCGGCGCCGGGCGTTTCAAAGGCAATGAAGACGGCAAGGGCGGCGTGCGCGTCGTCAAGTCTGTCGACGAGGTCAAGGAAAACGCGGCCGAAATGCTGGGCCATGTTCTGGTCACCAAGCAGACCGGCCCCGAAGGCAAGGAAGTCAAACGCCTTTATATCGAAGAAGGCTGCGACATCGCCCGCGAATTGTACCTGTCGGTACTGCTGGACCGGGAAACCTCGCGCATCGTGATCATGGCATCGACCGAAGGCGGCATGGACATCGAGGACGTCGCCCACGACACCCCGGAAAAGATCATCAAGGTGTTTGTCGATCCCGTCATGGGCATTCAGGCGTTCCATGCCCGTGAGGTCGCCTTCGGCCTGGGCCTGGAAGGTGCGCAGGTCAAATCCGGCGTCAAGTTCGTGATGGCCCTGTACAAGGCGTTCCTGGACCTCGACTGCTCGATGGTTGAAATCAACCCGCTGGTCGTGACCGGCTCGGGCGACGTCATCGCCCTCGATTCCAAGGTCAACTTCGACGACAACGCGCTGTATCGGCACAAGGACGTCGAGGAAATGCGCGACGAGGACGAGGAAGACCCGACCGAACTGGAAGCCGCCAAGCACGAACTGAACTACATCAAGCTCGACGGCTCCATCGGCTGCATGGTCAACGGCGCGGGCCTTGCCATGGCGACCATGGACATCATCCAGTTGGAAGGCGGATCGCCCGCCAACTTCCTGGACGTGGGCGGGGGCGCGACCAAGGAACGCGTCACAGAAGCCTTCAAGATCATCCTGTCCGACCCCAATGTCGAAGGCATCCTGGTCAACATCTTCGGCGGCATCATGCGCTGCGACGTCATCGCCGAAGGCGTAGTCGCGGCAGCCAAGGAAGTCAGCCTTTCCGTGCCCCTGGTGGTGCGCCTTGAAGGCACCAACGTGGAGAAAGGCAAACAGATCCTTGCCGACAGTGGCCTTCCCATCAAATCCGCAGACGACCTGGGCGATGCCGCCCGCAAGATCGTCCAAGCCGTGAAGGAGGCCGCGTAATCATGTCTGTTTTGGTCAATAAAGACACCCGCGTCATCTGCCAGGGCTTTACGGGCGCGCAAGGCACCTTCCATTCGGAACAGGCCATCGCCTACGGCACCAACATGGTCGGCGGCGTGACCCCGGGCAAAGGCGGCTCCAAACACCTGGACCTGCCCGTGTTCGACACGGTCAAGGAAGCGGTCGCCAAGGCCGAAGCCAACGCCACCGTGATCTATGTGCCGCCGCCCTTCGCGGCCGACGCCATCCTGGAAGCCATTGATGCGGAAATTCCGCTGATCATCTGCATCACCGAAGGCATCCCCGTGGCCGACATGATCGCCGTGAAACGCGCCCTGCAGGATTCGTCCTCGCGCCTGATCGGGCCCAACTGCCCGGGCGTGATCACGCCGGGCGAATGCAAGATCGGCATCATGCCCGGGCACATCCATCTGCCGGGCAAGGTCGGCATCGTGTCCCGTTCGGGCACGCTGACCTACGAAGCCGTCGCCCAGACGACCAAGGCAGGCCTGGGTCAGACCACCTGCATCGGTATTGGCGGTGACCCCATCAACGGCACCAACTTCGTTGATTGCCTGCAGATGTTCGTCGAGGACGATTCGACCGAAGCGATCGTGATGATCGGCGAAATCGGTGGCTCCGCCGAGGAAGACGGCGCCGAATTCCTCAAGGCTTCGGGCACCAAGAAGCCGGTTGTCGGCTTCATTGCCGGCCGCACGGCCCCTCCGGGCCGCAGAATGGGCCACGCCGGTGCGATTATCTCTGGCGGTAAAGGTGGTGCGGAAGATAAGATCGACGCCATGAAGGCCGCTGGAATCCATGTTTCGGATTCACCGGCGGCCCTCGGCGAAACGATGATGAAGGTATTCAAGGGGTAACCCGCGCTTTGGCTTGACCCGGCGCGGCCCCCATATAAGGGAGGGCGCGCCGGGCTCGCGCCTTGAGCGGCATGACGGAAATCGATCTCGACCCCACACAATTCCTGTATTCCGGGAACAGTGTTTATGTAGCGGAACTATACGAGCGCTACATGGACGACCCCGGTTCCGTCGACCTGCGCTGGCAGGATTTCTTCAAAGGCCTGGAAGACGACGCGCGCGGCTTCTCGCAAGAGCAAGACGGCGCAAGCTGGGCCCCCCGCTCCGAAAAAATTCTCGGCCACGGCGATGCCGTTCCCCTGTCGGAACAGATGTCGACGGACAAAGGCCGCCGCCGCGACGACAGCGATGCCGCCGCCGAACCCGCCGACCGCATGAGCAGCACCAAGGTGCGCGAAGCGACCCTCGACAGCCTGCGCGCTCTGATGCTGATCCGGAACTACCGTGTGCGCGGCCATCTGCATGCCAATCTCGACCCCCTGGGCCTGACCGAACACCCGCCCCATTCCGAACTGGACCCGGCGACCTACGGCTTCACGGAAAAGGACTGGGACCGGGAAATCTTCATCAACTACGTGCTGGGTCTTGAAACCGCGACCCTGCGCACCATCATGCAGGTCCTGCGCGAAACCTATTGCGGATCCATCGGGATCGAGTTCATGCATATCCAGGACCCCGAGGAAAAATCCTGGCTGCAGGAACGCATCGAGCGCATCCGCAACCAGACCTCCTTCACCAACGAGGGCAAGCGCGCGATTCTCAACCGTCTGATCGAAACGGAAGGGTTCGAGCGTTACCTGGACAAGAAATTCACCGGCACCAAGCGGTTCGGCCTGGACGGCGGCGAAAGCCTGGTCCCGGCCATGGAACAGATCTTCAAGCGCGGCAGCCAGCTGGGCATCGACGAGATCGTCCTGGGCATGGCCCACCGCGGACGCCTGAACGTTCTGGCCAACGTCATGTCAAAACCGTTTCAGGCGATTCTCAACGAATTCCAGGGCGGGGCTTCCAAGCCGGAAGACGTCGGCGGCTCGGGCGACGTGAAATATCACCTGGGGGCTTCGGCCGACCGCGTGTTCGACGGCAAGTCCGTTCACCTGTCCCTGACCGCCAACCCGTCGCACCTGGAATGCGTCAATACGGTCTGCCTGGGCAAGGCCCTGGCCAAGCAGCGGCAGCGCAATGACCCGGAAATGGACAAGGTCATGTGCATTCTGCTGCACGGCGATGCCGCCTTCATGGGCCAGGGGATCATTCAGGAAACCTTGGACCTGTCCAATCTGAACGGCTACCAGACCGGCGGCACGATCCATATCATCATCAACAACCAGATCGGCTTCACCACCAATCCGAAGCAGCACCGCTCGTCCCCCTATTGCTCGGACGCGGCCAAGATCGTTTCCGCCCCCATCTTCCACGTCAACGCGGACGACGTCGAAGCCGTCGTTCATACGGCGCGGATCGCCACCGAATACCGTCAGCGCTTCAAGAAGGACGTGGTGGTCGACATGATCTGTTATCGCCGCCACGGCCATAACGAAGGCGACGAGCCGATGTTCACCCAGCCGAAGATGTACAAGACCATCCAGACGCATCCGACCACGCTGAACATCTATGCCCAGAAGCTGATCCGCGAAAAAGTCCTGACCGAGGACGAAATCGAAAAGCAGATGCAGGGCTTCATCACCGCCATGGATGACGCGTTCGAAGCATCGAAGGGTTACAAGCCCAACAAGGCCGATTGGATGGACGGCGTATGGTCCGGCATGGCGATCGCGTCCGGCGATGCCCGGCGCGGGGAAACCGGCTGCTCCATCGAATTCCTGAAGGAAGTCGGCGCCGGCCTGACCCGCGTGCCCGACAATTTCACCCCCCATTCAAAGATCGAACGCCAATTGGCATCGAAAGCCAAGATGATCGAAACCGGCGAAGGCATCGACTGGTCCACAGCCGAAGCACTCGCCTTCGGCACGCTGGTCGTGGAAGGCCATCCGGTCCGCCTGTCCGGCGAAGACTGCGAACGCGGCACCTTTTCCCAGCGTCATTCCGTGCTGATCGATCAGGAAACGGAAGAACGCCACACGCCGCTGCAGAACATTCGCTTCGGCCAGGCCCCGTTCGAGGTCTTGAACTCGCCGCTCTCCGAATTCGGCGTGCTGGGCTTCGAATACGGCTATTCCCTGGCCGAACCGCAGACCCTGACATTGTGGGAAGCCCAGTTCGGCGATTTCGCCAACGGGGCGCAGGTCATCATCGACCAGTTCATTTCCTCAGGCGAACAGAAGTGGCTGCGCATGTGCGGCCTGGTGATGCTGTTGCCGCACGGCTACGAAGGCCAGGGACCGGAACATTCCTCGGCCCGGCTTGAACGCTATCTGCAGAATTCCGCCGACGACAACTGGCAGGTCTGCAACTGCACCACGCCCGCCAACTATTTCCACGTCCTGCGCCGCCAGATGCGCCGCGACTTCCGCAAGCCGCTGATCCTGATGACGCCGAAATCGCTTCTGCGTCACAAGCTCTGCACGTCGCGCCTGGACGAAATGGGCCCGGACACGACCTTCCACCGGGTTCTGTGGGACGACGCGCAATTGGTCAAGGGCGGCCTTGCCGCCGACGACAAGATCAAGCGCGTGGTGCTGTGCTCGGGCAAGGTCTACTTCGACCTGTTCGAAGAACGCGAGCGGCGCGGCATCAAGGACGTTTATCTGATGCGGGTCGAACAACTGTATCCCTTCCCGCACCGCGCCCTGTGCGAGGAACTGGCCCGCTTCAAGAACGCCGAGATCATGTGGTGCCAGGAAGAGCCCAAGAACATGGGAGCCTGGAATTTCATCCTTGAGCCCATGATGGCGGTGATGGAAGAACTGAAATACAAGCAGGTCAAGCCGACCTATACCGGCCGGGCCGCCGCCGCGGCCCCCGCCACGGGCAGCGCCAGCAAGCACAAGGTCGAATTGGATGCCTTCCTGAACGAAGCCCTTACCGTCCAGGCCGCGCCGCGCGCCCGGGCAAAAGCACCCGCCAAAGCCAAGAAATAACCCCGGAACCGATCGCAGACTTCCGGGTAGACGAGATATGCAGGGGAAGAATTGATGACCGTTGAAGTAAACGTCCCGACGCTTGGGGAATCCGTGACCGAGGCGACCGTCGGCAAGTGGACCAAGGGCCCGGGCGACGCCGTCGCCCAGGACGAGGCGCTGGTCGAACTGGAAACCGACAAGGTGACCATCGAAGTCAACGCCCCCGCCGCCGGAACCCTGGGCAATATCGCCGCTGCCGAAGGTGAAACGGTCGCCGTCGGCGCCCTGCTGGCCACGATCGAAGAAGGGGCCGCCCCCGCCGCCAAAGCCGCCCCCAAGGCCGCCGCCGCACCGGCCGCCAAATCCGGCGCCGCATCAAGTGGGGGCCAGACGGTCGATATCGTCACCCCGACCATGGGTGAAAGTGTATCCACGGGAACGCTCGGCGCCTGGTCGAAAAAGGTCGGCGACGCCGTCGCCGCCGATGAAGTCCTGGTCGAGGTCGAAACGGATAAAGTCACGATTGAGGTCAACGCCCCCGCCGCCGGTAAGCTGGCCTCCATCGATGCCGAAGCTGGTGCGGAAGTCGGCCCCGGCGTGAAGATCGGCACCATCGAAGCCGGTGCCGAAGGTGCCGCCGCCCCGGCGGCCAAGGCCGAAGCCCCCAAGGCTGCCGCCCCAGCACCCGCCGCAGCGCCTGCGCCCGCAGCCGCACCGGCAGCAGCCCCCGCAGCGGCAAGCGGCAACCGCCCGCCCCTGTCCCCCGCCGTGCGCAAGATGGTCGAAGACAACGACCTGGACCCGGCCCGCATCACCGGCACGGGCCCGCAGGGCCGCATCACCAAGGGCGACGTGCAGGCCGCCCTTCAGGCCGGCACGGCCAAACGACAGGCCGCGCCCGCCGCCGCCCCGGCCATGGGTGCCGCGCCCACGCTGACGACCGAGAACATGTTCGCCCCCCGCCCGGAACGCCCGCCCAACGACCGCGAGGAACGTGTCAAGCTGTCCAAACTTCGCCAGGTCATCGCCCGGCGTCTGAAGGAAGCCCAGAACACGGCTGCCATGCTGACGACCTGGAACGAGGTCGACATGGGCAATGTCATGGCCCTGCGCAGCGAATACAAAGAAGTGTTCGAGAAGAAACACGGGGCCCGCATGGGGTTCATGTCGTTCTTCGTGCGCGCCGCCTGTATCGCATTGAAGGAATGGCCGGCCGTGAACGCCGAAATCTACGGCGATGAGGTCATTTACAAGAACTACTACAACGTCGGTGTCGCCGTCGGCACGCCGCAGGGGCTTGTCGTGCCGGTCCTGAAAGAGGCCGACCAGATGGGTTTCGCCGATATCGAAGGCGGCATCGCCGATTTCGGCCGCCGCGCACGCGACGGCAAGCTGGGCATGGACGAAATGACCGGCGGCACCTTCACCATTTCCAACGGCGGGGTGTTCGGCTCGCTCAACTCCATGCCGATCCTCAACGTGCCGCAATCGGCGATCCTGGGCATGCATTCGATCCAGAAGCGCCCCATGGTCGTCGGCGACGACATCGAAATCCGGCCCATGATGCATCTGGCCCTGAGCTACGATCACCGCATCGTCGACGGCCGCGAGGCGGTCAGCTTCCTGGTCCGCATCAAGCAATGCATCGAGGATCCGCAGCGCATTCTGTTGAATGTCTAGCGCAGCCGGTTAAATAGTCATCAAGACCTGAAACGCCAAAGCAGGAGCGATCGATTTCATGAGTGACGCTTACGACCTGGTGGTCATCGGCGGCGGCCCCGCGGGCTATGTCGCAGCTATCCGCGCCGCACAACTGGGCATGAAAACGGCCTGTATCGAAGGCCGCGGCGCGCTGGGCGGAACCTGCCTGAACGTGGGCTGCATTCCGTCCAAGGCCCTGTTGCAGTCGTCCCATCATTACGAGATGGCGGACAAGGAATTTTCCCATCACGGCATCGATGTGTCGGGCCTGAAGCTCAACCTGAAGACCATGCTGGAACGCAAGGACACGGTCGTCAAAGGCCTGACCGGCGGCATCGAGATGCTGATGAAGAAGAACAAGATCGACTACATCAAGGGCTGGGGCAAGATCGAGGGTCCCGGCAAGGTGTCCGTCAAGCCGCTTGAAGGCAAAGGCAAGGCCCAGAAACTGGAAACGGCCAACATCCTGATTGCCACGGGATCGGAAGTCACCCCCCTGCCGGGCGTGACCATCGACGAGAAAAAGATCGTGTCTTCCACGGGGGCCTTGTCCCTGCCCAAGGTGCCCAAGAAGATGGTCGTGATCGGCGCCGGCGTGATCGGCCTGGAACTGGGTTCCGTGTGGCGTCGGTTGGGTGCGGACGTCACGGTTGTCGAATTCCTGGACGTGGCCTTGCCCGGCATGGACGCCGAGATATCCAAACAGGCGCAGCGCATTCTGACCAAGCAGGGCATGACCTTCAAGATGAAGACCAAGGTCACGGGTGCGAAGGCCGATGCCAAGGGTGTGACTCTGACCATGGAGCCCCGCGATGGGGGCGATGCGGAAAGCCTCAAGGTCGATGTCGTGCTGGTCGCCATCGGGCGGCGCCCGTTCACCGAAGGCCTAGGCCTGAAGGAAGCGGGGGTCGAGGTCGGCGAGCGCGGGTTCATTCCGGTCGATGCCGACTTCCAGACCAATGTGGAAGGTATCTACGCCATCGGCGACGTGATCGGCGGCGCCATGCTGGCCCATAAGGCCGAAGACGAAGGCGTGGTCTGCGTCGAGATCATGGCCGGCCAGACGGGCCATATCGATTACAACGCCATTCCCGGCATCGTCTACACCCATCCCGAAATCGCATCCGTCGGCAAGACCGAGGAACAGTTGAAGGAAGCGGGCATCGACTACAAGTCCGGCAAGTTCCCCTTCACCGCCAATTCCCGGGCCCGCTGCAACGACGACACGGACGGTTTCGTGAAGATCCTGGCCGATGCCACGACGGACCGGGTGCTCGGCTGCCATATTATCGGGCCGCAGGCCGGCGATCTGATTCAAGAGGTCGTCAACGTCATGGAATTCGGCGGATCGTCCGAAGACATCGCCCGTATCTGCCACGGCCATCCGGGCTTGCCGGAATCGGTCAAGGAAGCGGCCTTGGGCGTCGCGGGCCGCGCCATTCACATCTGATCGGCGACAACCCTTATCGACCAATAAGTTAAGCCGTCTATCCGGGGGCATGACCGGTGGATTTCATCCATCTTTGCCTGGATTGGAATTAATGGTCTAAACGTCTATTCCTATCGGCGCTCCGCCGAAAAATTCCGACGAAAGACGGCACATGGATATCTGGATACTCTCGCTGGTGCTTCTGGCGGCGGCCCTGCATGCGGGCTGGAACCTGCTGGTCAAGATGCGCGGCGACAAGCTTGTGATGATGGGCGTGATCGACGCGGGTCACGGCCTTCTCGCCCTGCCGCTGCTGGCCCTGTTTCCCTTTCCCGACCTAGCCGCTTGGCCGTTCATCATCGCATCGGCCGTTCTGCATGTGGGCTACAAGCTGTTTCTTGTCCGCGCCTATGTGCACGGCGACATGGGACTTGTCTATCCCATTGCCCGCGGCATGGCCCCGGCGCTGGTGGCGCTGGGCGCCTATCTGTTCGCGGGCGAAAGCCTGAGCCCGACACAACCCGCCATCATCGCCATCGCCGTCGCCATTTCGGGTCTGACCTTCGCCAATGGCTGGCGCGATATTCCCCTGATGGGTATTGCCTTCGCGGTCGGCACAGCGATCTTCATTGCCTCTTACACGGTGGTCGACGGCATCGGCGGCCGCCTTGCCGGCAGCGCCCATTCCTATGCGCTGTGGATGTTCGTCCTGGACAGCCTTCTGTTCACACCGATCGTCTGGCTGCGGCGCGGACGGCAATTCCTGATCACCACACGGGAATATTGGCGCCCCGGCCTGATGGGGGCCGCCATGTCCATGAGCGCCTATTGGATTGTCATTTGGGCCATGAGCGTCACCCCCATGGCGCCGGTGTCCGCCGTGCGCGAAACCAGCGTTTTGTTCGCGGCCCTTTTGGCGGGGTTCGTTTTGAAAGAAGGCCGGCTGGCCTTGCGTCTGGCGGCCGCCCTGATCATCGCCGGCGGGGTCGTCAGCCTGCAGTTCTAGGGTCATCCGTCAAATAAGGACGAGGAGCCGTATTCCGGTTAGTCTGCCCCCATGTTTCGCCAGCCCGGACCCGTCTTGATCACTGTTCTCATGTGCCTCGCCCAGGTCGTGACCCTGGTCGATTTCTTCGTGTTCGCCACACTGGTCAAAACGTTCGAGGCCGAATGGCTGCTGACCAAGGCGGAACAGGGCTGGATTCTCGGCATTTATCAAGCGGGATACGTGCTGGCCGTGCCGGTCATCATGGCGCTGACGGACCGAGTCGATGCCCGGCGGCTGTACATGATGGGCTGCCTGGTGATCGCCCTGTCGGCGGCGGGGTTTGCCCTGTTCGCCGAGGGCTTCTGGTCAGCCCTGCTGTTTCGCAGCCTGTCCGGGTTCGGTTTCGCCGCGACATATATGCCGGGGCTGCGCGTGCTGGTCGACCGTTTCCCCGGCGGCAATGAAAGCCGCGCCATCGCGTTCTATACCTCCAGCTGGTCGCTCGGCACGGCGGTCAGTTATCTTTTGTCCGGGATTATCGGGGATGCCTTCGGCTGGCAGATGGCCTTTCTGACCGGCGCCGGGGGGGCGTTGTTGGGCCTCGCCCTGATCGCGGTCTGCCTGGCCCCGGTTGCCCCGACCCGACCGGCCGAGCCCACGCGCCTGCTGGATTTCCGCCCGGTGCTGCGCAACCGCCCGGTCATGGGCTACGTCATCGCCTATGCGACCCATACCTATGAGCTCATCGCCTTCCGTGCCTGGCTGGTCGCGTTCCTGGCCTTTTCCTTGACCCAGCAGGCAGAGCCCATGGTCGGCTGGCTGGCCGAGCCGTCGCGCATCGCCATGTTCACGGCCATCGCCGCCATGGCATCGTCCATCGCCGGGAACGAATTGGCCCAGCGTATCGACCGGCCGAAGTTCATCGCCTGGATACAGGTCCTGACCGCCTGCCTGGCCTGCGTCATCGGGTTCCTGGGGGCCGGTCCGTACGAGTTGGTCGTCGCCCTGGTCATTTTTTATGCCCTGATGGTGCAGGCGGATTCGGCCTCGTTGACCGCCGGGATCGTCGCCGTGGCCGAGGACGGGCGCAAGGGCGCGACCCTTGCCGTCTACAACTTGGGGGCCTGGACCTGTGCCTTCGTCGGCCCCGTGCTGGTCGGCCTGGTGCTGAGCGGCATGGGCCAGGAAAGCGTGACCGGCTGGGGCCTGGCCTTCGCCGTCATGGGTGGCGTGACCTTCCTGGGTGCCGCCGCGATCCGCCTGATGTCCGCAACCCGCCGGGACCAGACCAATTAGCCCTTGCGCCGCGCGCGCGGATGGGCGTTTTCGTAAACGCTGGAAAGCCGCGCCATGTCCACATCCGTATACCGCTGGGTGGTCGACAGGGACGCATGGCCCAACAGTTCCTGAATGGTCCGAAGGTCGCCCCCCCCGGCCAAAAGATGCGTCGCGTAGGAATGGCGCAGGGCATGGGGCGTCGCCGTATCGGGCAGGCCCAGCAGCCTGCGCAGATCGCGCACCCGGGCCTGGGCGACCCCGGCGCTGAGCCGCCCGCCGCGCGCCCCCAGAAACAGCGGCATGTCGCCGTCGCCCGCATAAGGGCACAGATCCAGATACTCCCGGATGGCGTCGCGGACCACGGGCAAAACCGGCACCAACCGGTCCTTGCCGCCCTTGCCGCGCACCATCATGGCATCGCCGCCGTTGCCGAACAGGCCCGGCGCCTGTTCCCGATTAAGGCCCAGGGCCTCGCCGATGCGCAGCCCGCAGCCATACAGCAGCATCAGCAGCGCCTTGTCGCGCTGGCCGACCCAATCGTCGTCGGCCATTTCCGAGGCGGTCAAAATCAGATCGAAGGCCTCTTCGATGCTCAACGCCTTGGGCACGGATTTCGGCACCCGGGGTGTGCGCAGGGCGCCGATGGCCGAATTGCGGGCGATGCCCTGCTTTTCAAGAAACCGGAAAAACCCCCGCAGACACGACAGGGCCCGGGCGATGGACGTCCGCGACAGCCCCCGCCGGTCCAGTTCCGCCAGCCAGGCACGAAAATCCAGCGGCTTCAGGCCGTCGATATCGCCCAGATCAGGCGTGGTGCCCAAATGCGCGTTCAGGAAAGCAACGAACCCGGCAAGGTCATGCCGGTAACCGTCGAGGGTATGCTGGGAATAGCGCCGTTCGTGAGCCAGCCAGTCATGCCACCGCTCTGCCGCGGCGGCCAGATCCGGGCCGCAGGTCAGGGCAATCCCGAAGCTCACATTGACCGCTCCTGCAGGCGGTCGATGCAGTTTTCCAGCACGCGGGCAAGGAACACCACCAGTTCCGTGCCCTGGCCCGGCTGGAAGAACGAATCGGACCGCGACCCCAAAGCCATCAGGCCCACGGGCGTCGCCCTGCTGGGGCGCAGGCGCGCCACCGCCGCCGACTGCACCAGGCCCGCGGCTTCGTCAAACACCGATCCGTCGTCGGCGATATCGCGGTACAGCTTGGCCGAACCGCCGGCACCCAACAAGGCATCGACCAGACCTGTGCCCAGGCCGTTGATTTCGGGCGAGACCAGCCAGCCGAGCGGATTGTCGCTCGGCTCGTAGCCGACGCTGACCACGTCGACGTCCAGCAGCCGGGGCAGATCGTCGCTGATCACGCGGACCAGCGCATCGAAATCGGCGGCCTCCATGATCGCCAGCACGGCGGCATGGGTGCGCTGCTGCACCGACATGTTGGAACGGCTGGTTTCGATCACGTCGCGCACGCATTCGCGCAGTTCCTCGACCGCCTCTTTCTGCTGATGCAGCAGGGCCTGTTGGAAATCGACCACCTGCCCCCCGTCCCGCGGGCCTTCCTGCGCGAATCGGCCGGGCATGTTCATGAACGACAGCACTTCCAGGCGCTCGCGGAAGAAATCGGGATGGGCCACCAGGTATTCGGCCACGTCGTCGTCTGAAAGGCGGGAATCCGCCGTTTCCAGGGTGCTGACGGCGGGATCGTCCTTGCCTTGGGGCATCCTGTGGATCCTTTCCTGTTCACGCGCGGTGAAGGCGCGCCCCTTTGTCCCCTATTATAATGCCAAGCCCCCCTGCCCCCTAGGGCCGCCCCCAAAGGAACGTCACAAGGAACGTCACAAAGAACGCCGGAACCGCCGACATGACAGACGCCCCCGACACCGCCGACGGAAAGGGTGCTCCCAAGCCGGACAGGAAATCCTTTCCGGCGGGGGCCCGCGTCGCCGTGCGTCTGCCCCTGCCGCTGGCCGATGCCTATGATTACCGCGTGCCGCCGGGCGAAAGCCTGGCGCCGGGCGATTTCGTGCGCGTCCCCCTGGGCCCCCGCAGGATGACGGGCGTCGTTTGGGGCCCGGGCGGCGGCGATGTTCCCGATGCAAAGATGAAAGACATCATCGCCCGCCTGGACGCCTTGTCCATGACGCCCGAAGCCATGGCCTTCGTCGACTGGGTCGCCGATTACACCATCCATTCGCCGGGGGCGGTCCTGCGCATGGCGCTGAGTGTGCCCGACGCGCTCGACCCGCCCAAATCACTGATCGCCTACCGCGCCGCCGCCCCCCGGCCCGACATCAAGATCACGCCGGCCCGGGAAAAGGTTTTGGCTGCCGCATCGGAAGGCCCGCCCCGCCAGGCATCGGACCTGGCCCGCGCCGCGGGCGTGACACCCGGCGTGATTTCCGGTCTGGCCAAGACCGGGGCCCTGGAGGCCTGCGACCTGCCGGCCTTCCCCCCGCCCCCGCCGCCCGACCTGTCCCGGCCCGGGCCGGACCTGTCCCCGGAACAGGCCCGATCGGCCGATGCCCTGAGCAAAGCCGTATCCGAAGGCTTTTCCGTCCAGGTATTGGAAGGGGTGCCCGGTTCCGGCAAGACCGAGGTTTATCTGCAAGCCGTGGCGGAAGCCGTGGCCAAAGGCCGCCAGGTTCTGGTGCTGCTGCCGGAAATCGCCCTGTCAGCCCAATGGCTGGAACGCTACCGCGCGCGATTCGGGGCAGAACCCGCCCTTTGGCATTCCGAGGTCACCCAAGCCCAGCGCCGGGAAACCTGGCGCCATGTGGCCGAAGGCAAGGTCGACGTGGTGGTCGGTGCGCGATCTGCCCTGTTCCTGCCGTTCCGGGACTTAGGGTTGATCATCATCGACGAGGAACACGACGGGTCCTTCAAACAGGAAGAAGGCGTGGTCTATAACGCCCGCGACATGGCCGTGGTGCGCGCGCAACTGGGTAAAATTCCGGTGGTGCTGGTATCGGCCACGCCGTCCCTGGAAACCCAGGCCAATGTGGACCGGGGCCGCTATGCCCATCTGCATCTGCCGGCCCGCCACGGCGGCGCCGACCTGCCCGATGTCGATCTGGTCAACATGACCAAATCCCCGCCGCAACGGGGGCAATGGTTGTCGCCGCCCCTGCGCGAAGCCGTGACCCAGACCCTGGAACGCGGCGAGCAAGCCCTGTTGTTCCTGAACCGCCGGGGCTATGCGCCGCTGACCCTGTGCCGGACCTGCGGCCACCGTCTGCAATGCCCGCAATGCACGGCCTGGCTGGTCGAACACCGCCTGCTCAAACGCCTGCAATGCCACCACTGCGGCTATCAGATGGCTCCGCCCCCGGCCTGTCCCGAATGCGGGGGCGAGGACAGCATGGTTCCCTGCGGCCCGGGGGTGGAGCGCCTGGCCGAAGAAGTCGCGGCCCTTTATCCCGATGCGCGCGTCGCCATGGCGACGTCGGACAACCTGTTCAACCAGCGCACGGCCCGCGAATTCGTCCACCGCATCGAAAATCACGAGGTCGATTTGATCATCGGCACCCAGATCGTCGCCAAAGGCTATCATTTTCCCCTGCTGACCCTGGTCGGCGTGGTCGATGCGGATCTGGGCCTGTCCGGCGGCGATCTGCGCGCGGCGGAACGCACCTATCAATTGCTCTATCAGGTTGCGGGGCGGGCCGGGCGGGCCGAACACCCGGGGCGGGTGCTGATCCAGACCTTCATGCCCGAACACCCGGTGATGGCGGCGATCCAGGCAGGCGACCGGGACGCCTTCCTGACGGCCGAATCCCAGGGCCGCGAAGACGCCCGCATGCCGCCCTACGGCCGATTGGTCGGCCTGATCGTGTCCGGCACGGACGAAAGCGCCGTTGACGCCGGTGCCCGCGCCCTGGGCCGCACGGCCCCGCAGGGGGCCGATATTCAGGTTTTGGGCCCGGCCCCCGCCCCGCTTGCCATGATCCGCGGGCGGCACCGACGCAGGCTGTTGCTGAAGGCCGGACGGGGGACCGCCGTGCAGCCGATCATCCGCACCTGGATCCAGCGTGCGCAGATCCCCAAGAAGGTCCGCGTGCAGGTCGACGTGGATCCATATTCGTTCATGTAAACGGCCCTGAAAAAGCGCCCGAAACGGGCCCAAAAACGGGTAATTTGCGGGCCGGGGAAAAACCCCGCCGACTCTGGTTGCATGTGCGAAACCTCTGTGGTAGGACTGGCCGCGCTTTTCAGGCGGGGTCCGCCGGAATTGGCGGGATTTCGCCTATTTTTTAGGCGCTTGAACTGACCGAAACCGGCCTTCCACGGGTCCGTAAAAAACTTAATCAAGGGGTTTCCCAGGTGTCATCGGATATCGCAGGCGCTTCCGGCCTTGCAGGCCGCTATGCGACCGCCCTATACGAATTGGCCGAGGCCGATAATAAATTGGACGAGGTCGCCAATGACCTTGCCACGATCCGCAACATGGTCGACGAAAGTGCCGACCTGGCGCGTCTGATCCGATCACCGGTGATCGCACGCAACGACCAAGTCGCCGCCATGGATGCGATCCTGACGGAAGCGGGTGTTTCCGAACTCACGAAACGCTTTATCGGTGTCGTCGCGCAGAACCGCCGCTTGTTCGCGCTGACCACCATGATCAAGCAATTCCAAGCAATCTTGGCCCAGCGCCGGGGTGAACTGACCGCCGAGGTCACGTCCGCCCAGGCCCTGAGCGACAAGCAACGTCAAGCGATCGAGGATGGACTGAAAAAGGCCATGGGCACGAAAGTTGCCGTGGACGCCCAGGTAGACGAAGACCTGTTGGGCGGCCTGGTGGTCAAAATCGGCTCACGCATGATCGATTCCTCGATCAAAACGAAACTTCAGCAACTTCGCCTAAGCATGCGATAAGAGGGGATCCCGACCATGGAAATCCGCGCCGCGGAAATCTCCGCCATTCTTAAGAAACAAATCGCCGATTTCGGCTCTGAAGCCGAAGTCGCCGAAGTCGGCCAAGTACTGTCCGTTGGTGACGGTATCGCCCGCGTTTATGGCCTTGACCAGGTGCAAGCCGGGGAAATGGTTGAATTCCCGGGCGGCATTAAGGGTATGGCCCTTAACCTGGAAACCGACAACGTCGGTATCGTTATTTTCGGTGACGACCGCGACATCAAGGAAGGCGACACCGTCAAGCGGACGGGCGACATCGTCGACGTTCCGGTCGGCAAGGAACTTCTCGGCCGCGTCGTTGACGGCCTGGGCAATCCGATCGACGGCAAGGGTGAGCTTAAATCCACCGAACGCCGCCTGGTCGAAGTCAAGGCGCCCGGCATCATCCCGCGTAAATCCGTGCACGAGCCGGTGCAGACGGGCCTCAAGGCGATCGACAGCCTGATCCCGGTCGGCCGCGGCCAGCGCGAACTGATCATCGGTGACCGCCAGACCGGCAAGACCGCCGTGATCATCGACACGATCCTGAACCAGAAGACGGTCAACGAGAACGCCAAGGACGAATCGGAAAAGCTGTACTGCGTGTACGTCGCCGTCGGCCAGAAACGTTCCACCGTGGCCCAGTTGGTTAAGACGCTCGAAGACTACGACGCCATGAAGTATTCCATCGTCGTCGCCGCCACGGCTTCCGAGCCGGCGCCGATGCAGTTCCTGGCACCCTACACGGGCTGCACCATGGGCGAATACTTCCGCGACAACGGCATGCACGCCGTCATCTTCTATGACGATCTGTCCAAGCAGGCCGTTGCCTACCGTCAGATGTCCCTGCTGCTTCGCCGTCCGCCGGGACGTGAAGCTTATCCGGGTGACGTGTTCTATCTGCACTCCCGCCTGCTGGAACGTGCGGCCAAGATGAACGACAGCGAAGGCTCCGGTTCCCTGACCGCCCTTCCGGTCATCGAAACCCAGGCCGGTGACGTGTCCGCCTATATTCCGACCAACGTGATTTCCATCACCGACGGTCAGATCTTCCTGGAAACGGAACTGTTCTATAAGGGCATCCGCCCGGCCGTGAACGTCGGCCTGTCGGTGTCGCGCGTCGGTTCCGCCGCCCAGACCAAGGCCATGAAGCAGGTTGCCGGCTCGATCAAGCTGGAACTGGCTCAGTACCGTGAAATGGCGGCCTTCGCCCAGTTCGCATCCGACCTTGACCCCGCCACCCAGCGTCTGCTGGCGCGCGGCGAGCGTCTGACCGAACTGCTGAAGCAGCCCCAGTATTCGCCGCTGACCGTGGCCGAACAGGTGGTCGTGATCTTCGCCGGCACCAAGGGTTTTGCCGACGGCATCAAGGTCGCCGACATCACGGCTTATGAAACCCGTCTGTTGGACGCGGTCCGCGACAAGGGTGCCGACATTCTGGCCACCATTGCCGAGGAAAAGGCGCTCAGCGACGACACCAGCGAGAAGCTGTCGAAGTTCCTCGACGATTTCACCAAGTCCTTCGCGGCCTAAGCGTCGGGAACGGTCACAAGCCAACCTGACGGACGAACGAGGAAAGCGCTTTCATGCCTTCGCTCAAGGATCTGAAAATCCGGATCAACAGCGTCAAATCGACGCAAAAGATCACTTCGGCCATGAAGATGGTGGCCGCGGCAAAACTGCGCCGCGCCCAAGAAGGTGCCGAGGCCGCCCGCCCCTATGCGGAACGCATGGAGGGCATGGTGGCCGCCATCGGTGCCTCGATCGGGGATCCCGAGGGTGCGCCCCGGATGCTCGCCGGAACCGGTGCCGATGACACCCACCTGCTTGTCGCCTGCACGGCCGACCGCGGTCTTTGCGGCGGCTTCAACGGCTCCATCGTGCGGGAAACCCGCGCAACGGCCCGCCGCCTGAAAGCCGACGGCAAGACGGTGAAAATTCTGTGCGTCGGCAAGAAGGCACGTGACCTTCTGCGCCGCGACTTCGCCAAGGACATCGTCGATACGGTCGAAGGCATCGGTAAACGTGGGGTTCAATTCCACGAAGCCGATGGCGTCGCCGACAAGATCACGGAAATGTTCGAAGCCGGCGAATTCGACATCTGCACGGTCATCTTCAACCGTTTCCAATCGGCCATGACCCAGATCGTCACCAAACAGCAGGTCATTCCCTTCCAGCCGACCACGGCGGAAGAAAACGAGGAGAAATCCTCGGGCCCGTCGGCGGTCTATCTGTACGAGCCGGACGAAGAAGATATTCTCGCCGAACTGTTGCCGCGCAATCTGGCGGTTCAGATCTTCCAGGCCTTGCTGGAAAGCTCGGCTTCGGAACACGGGGCGCGCATGACGGCCATGGATTCCGCCACGCGCAACGCCGGCGAAATGATCGACAACCTGACGCTGACCTACAACCGCACGCGTCAGGCCTTCATCACCAAGGAACTTATCGAAATTATCTCGGGCGCCGAGGCGCTTTAGAAGTCCGTTTGAACGGGAGCTAAAAAACTATGTCTACGAACAGTGTTGGTAAGGTGTCTCAGGTTCTGGGCGCCGTCGTGGACGTTCATTTCGAAGGCGATCTGCCGGCGATCATGAACGCTCTGCATGTGAAACTCGGCGATAACACGCTGGTTCTCGAAGTTGCGCAGCACCTTGGCGAGAACACCGTGCGGACCATCGCCATGGACACCACGGACGGCCTGCAACGCGGCACCGAAGTCTCCGACACCGGTGACAGCATTCAGGTTCCCGTCGGTCCGGAAACGCTGGGCCGCATCATGAACGTGATCGGCGACCCGGTTGACGAACGCGGCCCGGTCAAGACCAAGTCCCGTTCGCCGATCCACCGTTCGGCCCCGGAATTCCACGAGCAGTCGACGGAAACGGAAATCCTCACCACCGGCATTAAGGTCGTCGATCTGATCGCGCCTTACGCCAAGGGCGGTAAGATCGGCCTGTTCGGCGGCGCCGGCGTGGGCAAGACGGTTCTGATCATGGAACTGATCAACAACGTCGCCAAGGGCCACGGTGGTTATTCCGTGTTTGCCGGTGTGGGCGAGCGGACCCGCGAGGGCAACGACCTTTACCATGAAATGATCGAATCCGGCGTTATCGACCTGGAAGGCAACAATTCCAAGGCCGCCCTGGTTTATGGTCAAATGAACGAGCCTCCGGGAGCCCGTGCCCGTGTCGCGCTGACCGGCCTGACCCAGGCCGAATACTTCCGCGACGAAGAAGGCCAGGACGTGTTGCTGTTCATCGACAACATCTTCCGCTTCACCCAGGCCGGCTCCGAAGTGTCGGCGCTGTTGGGCCGTATTCCCTCGGCCGTGGGTTATCAGCCGACGCTGGCGACCGACATGGGCATGCTGCAGGAACGTATTACCTCGACCAAGAAGGGTTCCATCACCTCGGTCCAGGCCATTTACGTCCCGGCCGATGACTTGACCGACCCGGCCCCTGCAACGTCCTTCGCGCACCTGGATGCGACCACGGTTCTGTCGCGTCAGATCGCCGAATTGGGCATCTACCCGGCCGTTGACCCGCTCGATTCCACCTCGCGCATGCTTGATCCGCGCATCATCGGTGACGAGCACTACGGCGTCGCCACCAAGGTTCAGCAGACCCTGCAGACCTACAAGTCCCTGCAGGACATCATTGCGATCCTGGGCATGGACGAACTGTCGGAAGAAGACAAACAGACCGTTGCCCGGGCGCGCAAGATCCAGCGCTTCCTGTCGCAGCCGTTCCACGTGGCCGAAGTGTTCACCGGCACGCCGGGTGTTCTGGTCCCGCTGGAAGACACCATCAAGGGCTTCAAAGGCATCGTCGAAGGCGAATACGACCACCTGCCGGAATCGGCGTTCTACATGGTCGGCACCATCGACGAAGCCGTCGAGAAAGCCAAAAAGATGGCCGCGGAAGCCGCTTAAGCCTTGGTTCGGACAAAGGACACTCAATAGATGGCCGATACGATCCAATTCGATCTGGTTTCGCCCGAAAAACTGGTGGCGTCGCAGGCCGTGGACATGGTCGTCGTCCCCGGCGGCGAGGGCGACCTGGGTGTCCTGCCGGGCCACTCACTTCTGATCGGCACGGTGCGGCCGGGCGTGATCGACATCCACGAAGGCGGCAAGGTCTCGAACAAGATCTTCGTCGCCGGCGGGTTCGTCGAAATCAACCCGGAAACCTGCACCGTTCTGGCCGAGGAAGCCGTGCCCGTCGCGGACATCGACAAGGGGGCCGCCAACGACCGCCTTCAGGAAGCGCAAAAAGCGCTTGCCGAAGCCGGTGATGACAAGGCCAAGGCCGATGCCGAAAACGCCGTGACGATCGCCGAGGCGATGGTGGCCGCAGCCGGCTAAGGGCTTCCATACAGACTTACAAAAAACGCCGCGCTTCGCGGCGTTTTTTTATGCCTGCAGGCAGCTGACTTCGCCTTTCGAACAGGCGGAGCAGCCTGCTATAACGGCATATCGGCGCATGCATCCGCCGATAATAAAAATGGAGCTCTTGAATGCGTCTTTACCTCGTGCGCCATGGCCTTGCCATGACCAAGGACGAAAACCCTGACCGTCCCTTGAACGAACAGGGGCAAAAGGACGTGGGCCGCATGGCATCGTTTCTGGGCCGGGCCGGTATCCGGGTTTCCCGCGTCATTCATTCGGAAATCCTGCGCGCCCAGCAAACGGCGCTGGCTCTTTCACCGGTTATCGGGCCGGGCCGTATTGTCGAGGAAATGAAGGACCTGACGCCGTCCTCCCGCCTGGACAGTCTGGTCGAGGCCGCAGGCCTATGGAACGAGGACACCATGGTGGTCGGCCATGACCCGTTCATGAGCCGCATCACCTCTTATCTGACCTGCGGCGATGCCAGCGCCGGGGTCATCGCCTTCGATCCGGGTTCGGTCGCCTGCCTGGAACGCGATCCGATCATCACGGAAAAAGGCGGGCATTGGATGCTGATGTGGCATATGAGCCCGGTGTTGTTGGGGACGTGACTGTCTACTAGGTAACCCTCCTACCGGGCATGGTGCTCTGGCTGCGAATGGCCGCCGATATTTTTTGAAAATCAGGCTAAGCGCTTTACGAACGCCGCTTTGGCGCGCGGTTGGCGGATTTGCGTGCCCCCTTGCCCTTGGGCTTCCAGGCGGGGCCGCCTGATGCGCGGCTTTCAGCACCCGGCTTGCGGCTGACCAGGCGTGAGGGAGCGGTTCCCGGCGCCCCCAATCCCAATTCCACGGCTTCGAGCCTGCGGATTTCATCGCGCAGGCGGGCCGCTTCTTCGAATTCCAGATTCGCGGCGGCCTGTTTCATCTTGTCGTTCATGTCGGCGATCACGGCGGCCAGGTTATGGCCGGCAAGCTCGGTCGCGCCGATCTCGCCCGTGTCGACGGTGACGTAATCGCCTTCGTAGACGCTTTCCAGCGCCTTGGAGAAGCCCTTCTTCACGCTTTCCGGGGTGATGCCGTGGGCCAGATTGTATTCCTGCTGCTTTTCGCGTCGGCGGCTGGTTTCCGTCAACGCGTAATCCAGGGCCTCCGTCGTGTTGTCGGCATAGAGAATGACCCGCCCGTCCAGGTTACGGGCGGCCCGGCCGATGGTCTGCACCAGGGATGTTTTGGAGCGTAGGTAGCCCGGTTTGTCCGCATCCAGTATGCAGACCAAGGAGCATTCGGGAATGTCCAAACCTTCGCGCAAAAGGTTAATACCGACCAGTACGTCGAATGCGCCTAAGCGCAAATCGCGGATGATTTCGATGCGTTCCAGGGTATCGATGTCCGAATGCATGTAGCGCACGCGCACGCCCTGTTCGTGCAGATACTCGGTCAGGTCCTCGGCCATGCGTTTGGTCAGGGTCGTGACCAGGGTACGCTGCCCCTTGGCGGCCGTTTCCTTGACCTCCATCAGCAGGTCATCGACCTGATTTTCGACCGGGCGGACGATGCAAAGCGGATCGATCAGCCCCGTCGGGCGCACCACCTGCTCGGTTATTACGCCCCCGGTACGATCCAGCTCCCACGGGCCCGGCGTGGCCGAGACGAATACCGTCTGCGGGCGCATGCTTTCCCATTCGTCGAATTTGAGCGGCCGGTTGTCGACGCAACTGGGCAGACGGAAGCCGAACTGCGCCAGGGTTGTTTTGCGGGCGTAATCGCCTTTGAACATGCCGCCGATCTGCGGCACGGTCACATGGCTTTCATCGACCACCAACAGAGCGTTTTCCGGCAGGTATTCGAACAGTGTCGGCGGCGGGTCCCCGGGGGCCCGGCCCGTAAGGTAGCGGCTGTAATTTTCGATGCCGGAACAATGTCCCGTGGTCTCCAGCATCTCCAGATCAAAGGTGGTCCGTTCCTCCAGCCGTTGCGCCTCCAACAGCTTGCCTTCGGCGATCAAACGGGTGAGCGTTTCCTTCAATTCGGATTTGATCTGGGGGATGGCCTGCATCAGCGTCGGGCGCGGTGTCACGTAGTGGCTGTTCGGATAGACAATGATTTCATCCAGTGCCGCCACCTTCTCGCCGGTCAGGGGATCGATCTCCCAGATCGCTTCGACCTCGTCCCCGAACAGCGACACCCGCCAGGCCCGGTCTTCCAGGTGCGATGGGAAAATTTCAACGACATCGCCCCGCACCCGGAACGTCCCCCGGAAGAAGGCCGCGTCGTTGCGCTTGTATTGCAGCTCGACCAACTGCTTTAGCAGTTTTTCCCGGTCCGCCGTGCCGCCCGGCTTCAGGCGCACGATCATCTCGGCATAGGTTTCGACCGCACCGATGCCGTAGATGCAGGACACGGAGGCCACGATCACCACATCATGGCGTTTCAGCAACGCGCGCGTGGCCGAATGGCGCATGCGGTCGATCTGTTCGTTGATGGAGGCGTCTTTTTCGATATAGGTGTCCGTGCGCGGCACGTAGGCTTCCGGCTGGTAGTAATCGTAGTAGCTGACGAAGTATTCGACCGAATTTTCGGGGAAGAATTCCTTCATCTCGCCATAGAGCTGCGCCGCCAGGGTCTTGTTGGGGGCCAGCACCAGGGTCGGCCGGCCCAGGTTGCGGATCACATGGGCCATGGTGAAGGTCTTGCCCGACCCGGTCACACCCAGCAGAACCTGATCCCGCTCACCTTCTTCAAGGCCAGTGGTCAGTTCGGCAATGGCCTGGGGCTGATCGCCCGCCGGCTGATATTCGCTTTGCAGGTCGAACGGAACCCCACCCGCGCCCGGTGCGCGCTTGGGCGGGGTGAATATTACCGGGTCGTTCTGAAGTTCCATGGCCATGGTTGATTATATAGGCGCGCTGTCCGCACCGGTCACCCCTGGATATTGCGGACTAGGCCCTCAGAACCGCATCGACCATTTCCGCCGACAGGCCCGTATAGCGGGCCGGATCGAGAATTCCGTCCAGGTCGTCCGCCGACATGACCGCCGTGACCCGGTCGTCCTTCAACAACAGGTCGCGGAACACAAGGTCCTGCTCAAAGGCTTCCATGGCCGCTTCGTAGACCACGTCATGGGCCGTGTTGCGGCCGATCTTCTGGCCCAGCTTCATCATCACGGCTTCAGACAGCAACAGCCCGCCGGTCAGGTCCAGGTTCTTGCGCATATTGCCTGCGCGCACGGTCAACCCGCCGGTCACAAAGGCCACTTTCCGCACGGCGGCCTCGGTATAGCAGCACAGGCGCGGAATGAAATCGCGCTCGCCCTGGTTGGCGACCTTGTCCCGTTCGTGTTCCGCGATCATGCCGTCAAAGGCCGGTGGTACGCAGGCCCAGGCCACGCGGGCCAGGGACTGGATGCCTTCGCAGATCGACGGATTGCGTTTCTGCGGCATGGTCGAAGACCCGACCTTGCCGGGCTGGTGCGGCTCTTCCAATTCCGCCAATTCCGTGCGCTGCAAAGTCGCGACCTCGTGGGCGATCTTGCCCATGGTCCCCGCGACCAAGGCCAGGTTGCAGGCGAAATCGGCGGGCCGGTCCTTGGCCACGTGCCAGCAGATCGCGGGCGCGGTCAGGCCCAAATCAGCCATCATGCGCTGCATGACCTCGGGCCCTTGGGCGCCGATCGCCGCATAGGTACCGACGGCACCCGAAAACTGGCCGACCAGCACACGCGGCGCCATTTCGTCCAGGCGGGCACGATGGCGGCGCACTTCGTCCAGCCACACGGCCGCCTTGTAGCCGAACGTGATCGGCAGGGCCTGCTGGCCGTGGGTGCGCCCGGCCATGGGCGTGTCGCGGTGATCGCGGGCCAGTTTTTCCAGATTGGCGTCAAGCACGCCCAGGGCATCCTGCAATAATTCCAGGCCGTCCTTCATCTGCAGGACCAGGCCCGTATCCATGATGTCCTGGGTGGTCGCCCCCCAATGGACGTATTCGCCAGCTTCCTTGGCGCCCAATTTTTCGCAGGCCTTGGCCATGGCCCGGACCAGCGGCACGATGGGATGGCTGGTGCGCGCCATCTCATCACGCATGGCGTCCAGGTCGTATTGTGACACATCGGCGGCGCGGGTGATGTCCTTGGCCGCCTGTTCGGGAATGATGCCGAGCGATGCCTCGGCGCGGGCCAGGGCCGCTTCCACGTCCAGCCATTTCTGGACGGTCATTTCATCGTCGAACACGGCGCGCATGGCCGGGGTCGAAAACTGGTCGCGGAACAGGGTTGAATCGATGGTGCTGGCGGCCATGGGGGTCCTCCTTGGGCGGCGTTTCTTCTGTTGCCGGGGGCTGGTGCCTGCCCGGATCGTTAAACGGCCGCCATGTTAGAGGCAAACCCCCCACCCGGTCATCAGGTCATCTTTTCATTTCGATACTTCCATTATTGGCGCCGTTCCGCCGTGACGATCAGGCGAAGGGGCCCGCCCGGGGTCCAATCCTCGAACGGGAAACAGGTGATCAAGGTCAGGAAATCGCTGCCCGGCTGCAGCATGACCTGCTCTGTGTCTTTATCAATGACCTTCAAATCGACGATGCGGTAGCCGCTGACGGCGCCCGACGGCTGCTCGACCCGGATCAGGTCGCCGATACGCGCTTCCTTCAGATAGGCGAAATGGGTATCGCGGTGGGCGGAAACGACGCTATGGCCCGGCTGCCCCGGCAGGGCCGTGCCGTCCACATGCCCGGGTCCGAACGCAAGCGTGCTGCCCGATGCTCCCGACAACACGATGTTCCACGCCCCCAGGCGTTCGATCCCCAGCCATGCCACCGGCGTCATATCTGCCCAGGGCCAGGGTTTGGCGAACAACCCCGAAGGGGCGGTATTACTGCGCGATTGATCCCAGGCACGATCCAATAGAACCTGCGCCGCCCATGCCTTGGCCGGGATATAAGCCCCCCAGGCAAAAAGACCCAGACCGGCGGCAACCAGAATGATCACCGCCGGTCTGGAAGGCTTAGTGGAGGCAGGGAGCAAAGAACGAAACAGACGGCGCCGGCGCATCAGTCATCACCGGCATCATCATTGCGGGGCCGGCGGCGCGGACCGCGCCAACCGAGCGTCAACATGGCCAGGGCCGCAATCACGAACAGCACGCCAAGCCCCATATAGGCCTGGGCCGACGTCGCCCCCTGGGGCACCACGGGCAGGGGCGTGCCGCTCCCCGCTGCCAAATGCACGCGCATGCGGGGATCGTTGCGATCGAAGGAAAGCGTCGCCGCCTGCCCCGGCATTGCCGGGACGGCATCGGGCGTCATGGGTGTGATGGGCGCCTTGGTCTTTTTCAAATTCGGCACGGAACCCGGAGCCGGCGACGGCGGCGTGCCTTCGACCGCATCGCGGTCCCATCCGGCGGGCAGGTTCGCCGGCACCGTGCCATCGGCCAGGTGTTCACCCGCCGGGCGGCCGGGCGCCCGGTCGACGGCGACAAGGCTGGTGTATTTGCTGATCAGATGAAGGCCCAGGGCCGTATCGACGATGTCCCGGCGGATCGCATCCCGCGCTTCATCATCCGGTGCACGCCGCATATCGCCCATCAGTTGGCGGATTTTCTCCCGCCCCCACAGGGCCGCCACGCCCGGTGCCGGGGCACCCCCGGTGATCGTCACGGTCTGCTCCCAGAACCGCCCGCCCAGGCGGCCGGATACGGCAACATTGGGTCCGGCACCATTGATCTTCATCAGGGCGACCAGAGGTTCGCCCGCATAAAGGTCCGGCAACGGGCGGGGCCAGACCTCGGCCCCCGGGGCATCGAATTTCCCGTCCTTATCCTGCCAGGTCAGCGCGACATCGGTCAGCGCCGGGCGTTCCAGTTTCAGGAACAGTTCCGCCATGCGCTCGGCAACGTCATCCGCGGACGGAATAAAAGTATAGGTGCCGCGCCCGGCCCGTGCCGCGCGGGTCATCAGAAAACCGTTGGGCGCCGATCCGATCCCCACGGTGAACAGGCGGGCATCGCCGATGCGGCCGTTGATGATGGCCAGCAGGCGGTCCTCGTCGCCGACCGCCCCGTCGGTGATCAGGACGATCTGCTTCAGGCGCCGCGCACCTTCCCCGGCCGGGTCCTGAACCGGGCGGTGAATGCCTTCAAGCGCCGCCGTCACGGCATTGACGATTTCGGTTCCGCCTTCGGCCTGAAGACCCCGGACATAGGCCTTGGCGCGCGCGATCATGTCCGCTTCGGCATGGATGGGCTCGGGCGTCATGTCGGAAAACCCGCCGGCGAACCGCATCACGCGGAACCGGTCGGTCAGGGCCAAACGGTCCAGCGCCATAATCAGCGCCTTCTTGGCCTGGGGCAGCGACGCCCCCCTCATGGAACCGGAGGTATCGATCACGAAGGTCACGTCCCGCGCGGGCTTGGGCAGGGTCACCCCCGCCCCGCCCGAGACCGGCGGCATCAGCATCAACAGGCCATAGGTCTGATCACCGGCCTTTTCCCAGAAGAACCCCGCCTGGGGGGCCGTGCCCGCATCGGCCGGCGCCCAGCGCAGGACGAAATCGCGGTCGGCGGGCACCCCGTCGCCTTCCAAGGCAATCTGGGCACGACCACCATCCGGCCGTGTCACCCGGATGTCGTGGCTGGAGCTTGCCAGCTTGCCGATCTTGAACCCGGCATCGATGCGGATATCCAAGGTCACGGGATTTCCCTTGCCCTCCCCGGCGGACCGCAGGGGCGGCGTGATCTTGGACGCATCCGGCACCAGGTCCGTATCCCGCGCCCAGCCGTTCCCGCCCGCGAAGTTCACGGGATGGGCCCGCCCGGGGATATAGCGGGGGCCGACGACCAACGGCAGGTGCAGGGTGAACTGCCCGTCACGGAACGACAGACGTTCCTGAAATTCGATGGCGATGGTCGCCGTTTCGCCGGGGCCCAGATTGGCGACCGAAGTGGTGAAGATATTGGGTCGTTGCTGTTCAACCAAAGACGCCCGGCGCCCGGCACTTTTGGCCGCCGTGTAGATCCTGCGTGCCTGAGCACGTTCCTTGATCATGCCTTCGGTTACGCGCCCGCCCACGGTCATCTTCAGGCGGTCGACCGCGCTGTCGGGCGGCAGGGGATAGGTATAGATCGCTTCGGTCCATTTGGCCGTGGGGTTGCGGAAATGATGGGTCACGGCGTAACGCGCGACCAGGCCCGAAACCCGCACCGTAATTTCCGTGCCCAGAACGGGCACCGCGCGCACGCGGCCGCCGGGCACGCCGCCGTCATCACTGTCAGCATCACTATCCGCCGGCAGGAACAACCCGCCCAAATCCATGGCCGCGGCGGACACGACCGCCATCCTGGCCGCACCGTCATCAGCCCGTGCCGAGGCGGCGGCGACCGCCGTGATCAGGACCAGCATCAACCCAAGCGCCAGGGGAAAGGACCACCAGCGGCGGCCGATGAAATTGACGATGGGCATGAGCTTGCGGGTCCTCCCGGTGGCGTTCCGCCACCCCGATGGGAGTGGCGATGGATCACAGTAAAGGTCGGGACTGGGGCCGCCCTGGGGTTCGGGCAAGGTCATTTCAGGGCAGCGCAGCCGCCTTTTCGCCACAGTTCACGCCACATCGGCGGACCTCCCCGTGAAGGCTTCAACCCACCCGCAAAAGGTTCTAGGTTACGGCGCGCCTTGACGGCATCGTTTGTAAGGAGACATCCCCCATGCATAAAAGCACCATCTGCCTGCACCACGGCTACCGCGCCGACCCTGCGACCAATTCGGTCGCCGTGCCGCTGTATCAGACCACGTCCTATCAGTTCGACGACACGGCCCATGCGGCAGGCCTGTTCGGGCTGGAGGAACTGGGGAATATCTATACCCGGATCATGAATCCGACCTGCGATGTCCTGGAACAGCGCATGGCCGCTTTGGAAGGCGGCGTGGCGGCGCTGGCGGTGTCGTCGGGGCAGGCCGCATCGGCCATGGCCGTGCAGAACATCGCCCAGGCCGGCGACAACGTGGTCGTGTCCACCGATATCTACGGCGGCACCTGGAACCTGTTCAGCAACACCATGAAAACCATGGGGATCGAGGCCCGGTTCGTCGACCCGTCCGACCCGGAAAATTTCCGCACGGCGACCGATGACAAGACCCGCGCCTATTACGGCGAGACCCTGGCCAACCCCAAGCTCAAGATTTTCCCGATCGAAGCCGTTGCCGCCATCGGCCGCGAATTGGGCGTGCCGCTGATCATGGACAACACGGCGGCCCCCACCCTGTGCCAGCCGTTCGACCATGGCGCGGCGATCGTCGTTTATTCCCTGACCAAGTATGTCGGCGGGCATGGTACGTCGATCGGCGGAATGATCATCGACGGCGGCACGTTCGATTGGGACAAGAACGCCGCGCGCTTCCCCATGCTGACCCAGCCGGACGCCAGCTATCACGGCGCCGTCTGGACCGAAGCCGCCAAAGGCCTGGGTGCTCCCATCGCCTATATCCTGAAGGCCCGGACGACCATGCTGCGCGATATGGGGCAAGCCCTGAGCCCGTTCAACGCCTGGACCTTCATTCAGGGGCTTGAAACCCTGCCGCTGCGCATGCGCGAGCATTGCCGCAATGCCGATGCCGTCGCCCGCCATCTTGATGCCCACCCGGCGGTGACCAAGGTGATCTTTCCCGGCCTGGAAAAGGACGCGGACGCCAAGGCCCGCAACGAACAGCATATGGCCGGCGGCTGGGGCGGCCTGGTCGGGTTCGAGCTTGCGGGCGGGGCCGAACAAGGCGCCAAATTTATCGACGCGCTGAAGCTGCTGTACCATGTCGCCAATATCGGCGATGCCCGGTCGCTCGCCATTCATCCCTGGTCGACCACCCATCAGCAGCTGAGCGACGAAGAAAAGATCGCGGCCGGGGTAACGGAAGGTTACGTGCGTCTTTCCATCGGGATCGAACATATCGACGATATTCTGGCCGACCTGGACCAAGCACTGAAGGCCGCCGGCTGACGCCGTCCCAGTATATTTCCACCCCGTCAGGGGACGCGCCCGCTTGCCAGTTTGCGGTGGCGGGCGTAGTCTCCGGTCGCCTGAATTTCGAACATTAGGCCCATACCCGAGATATCCAGAGACAAGGACCTCACCATGCCTTTCCTCGCCGACCGCCTTGCCGCCATCAAACCGTCCCCCACCATCGCCGTCACCCAGAAGGCCAACGATCTGAAGGCCCAGGGTAAGGACGTCATTGGATTGGGTGCCGGTGAACCCGATTTCGACACCCCCGCCCATATCATCGAGGCGGCGAAAAAGGCGCTCGACGACGGCATGACCCGCTACACCTCGGTCAACGGCATCCCGGAACTGCAGGACGCCATCATCGCCAAGTTCAAACGCGACAGCGGCCTGGACTACGCCCGCGACCAAATTCACGTCAGCTGCGGCGGCAAGCCGGTGATCTTCAACGCCTTCATGGCGACCATCAACCCGGGTGACGAAGTGATCGTCCCGGCCCCTTATTGGGTTTCCTATGCGGATATCCCCCTGATGTTCGGCGCCGAGGTCAAAATCGTGCAGTGCGGTGAAGACAACAGCTTCAAGATGACGCCGGAACAATTGGACGCCGCGATCACGCCCAAGACCAAATGGCTGGTGTTCAATTCACCGTCCAACCCGACGGGCGGGGCCTATACCCGCGACGAGATCAAGGCCCTGGCGGAGGTGCTGCTGAAGCACCCCCATGTCTGGATTTTTTCCGACGACATCTATGAAAAGCTTGTCTACGACGGCTTTGAATTCGCGACCATGGCTCAGGTCGAACCGCGTCTTTACGACCGCACCGTGACCATGAACGGCATGTCCAAGGCCTATTGCATGACCGGCTGGCGTGTCGGTTATTGCGGCGCGCCCAAAGAACTGGTCAAGGCCATGACCATGATCCAGTCCCAGGGCATTACCCATACGGCCGCCGTGTCGCAGGCCGCCGCCGTGGCTGCCCTGAACGGCCCGCAGGATTTCATCGAGCAGAACAACGCCGTGTTCAAGGAACGCCGCGATCTGGTCGTCAGCATGCTGAACCAGGCCAGCGGCCTGTCCTGCGCCACGCCGGAGGGTGCCTTCTATGTGTATCCGTCCTGCGCGGGCACCATCGGTAAGAAGACACCGTCGGGCCAAGTCATCCAGAACGACGAGGATTTCGTGACCTATGTGCTGGAATCGGAAGGCGTGGCCGCCGTGCACGGCGCCGCGTTCGGGCTGGAGCCTCATTTCCGCATTTCCTACGCCACGGCCACGGACGTGCTGGAAGACGCCTGCCAGCGGATTCAGCGGGCCTGCGCCAACCTGAGCTGACCGCGGAAGAATAACCTTGCCGCAGGAATTGCTTTTCCGCGTCGGTTCCCGTTTCATTCAGGCATGACCAACGCAGACCACCTGCTTACCCAAGCCATCACGGCCTTGCGGGAAGCCCGGATTGATGACGCGGCCGAAGCGCTTGATGCTGTGTTGGCCCTCATTCCGGGTCATTCCCAAGCCAATGCGTTTCGCGGCACGATCCATCTGTCGCAGGGAAATTCGGCTGCCTCTCTGCCGTACTTTCGGCTGGCTGCCGATGCCCATACGGCCGATCCCGGGTTTAATCAGAATTACGCCATCGCCCTGTTGGCAGGTGGCGACGCCGTCACCGCCGAAGAGATCGCCCGCCGGGCGCTTATCAATGCCCCCGGCAACCCCGCCGTCCTGCTGACTCTTGCCCGCAGCTTACGGGCCCAGGGACACGAACGCGAAGCCCTGGATCTTCTGCATCAAGTTTCCACAGCACAACCGAGCCTCGCAATCTGCAACGAGGAAGGATTGTGCCTGATGGAACTCAACCGTCCCAAAGAGGCCGAGACGGCCTTTACCAGAGCGGCGGAATTCGACGAAACCGCCTATGAACCCTGGCACAATCTGGGCAATGCGACCCTAGATCAGGGCCGCCCGAATGATGCCATCGCGGCATTTGACCGCGCCATCCAGCGTGCACCAGATCATGCCCCATCGCATGTGCATCGCGCACAGGCATTGTTGTTATCCGGCCGCTATTCCGAGGGTTGGGAATCTTACGAATGGCGCTGGAAATTACCGAACCGCCTGGCCTTGCGGGACGGCCTATCCACCCCCCTGTGGGACGGCCGACCCTTCACAGGAAAACGCCTTCTGATCTATGCGGAACAGGGGTTCGGCGACACTCTTCAGTTCGCGCGGTTCCTGCCCCTGGCGCAGGCACGGGGCGGCACGGTCATCGTCGATGTGCCCGCCGCCCTTCATCGGCTGTTCGCATCACAGAATGCCGGATACGAAGTGTCCCGACAGGACGGAAAAGTTCCCGCCCACGATTTACGGATCCCCATGATGAGCCTGCCCCGGGCCCTTGATATAACATTGGACAACCTGCCGGCGCCGCAATCCTACCTGTCGGTGGCTGAAGGGGACAGCAAATGGCCCGAGCGCCTTGCCGATGCGCCCGGCCTGAAGGTTGGTTTAGCTTGGCGCGCATTCGCCGAACGCCGCGGCAGCGCGTTCCGGACTGTTCCCCTGGCAGCCCTTGCACAATTGTTCGACATCTCGGGCATCTCCTGGTTCAGCCTGCAGAAGGAAACCTCAAGGGACGATCCGCCGACCCCGGCGAACCTGCGCGACATGTCCGAACACCTGACCGACTTTTGGGAAACGGCGGCGTTTATCCGGCAATTGGATCTGGTGATCACGGTCGATACGGCGGTTGCCCATCTGGCCGGTGTTCTCGGCCGGCCAGTATGGGTCATGTTGCCCTACGGCAACGACTGGCGATGGTTAACGACACGGTCCGACAGCCCCTGGTATCCGACTGCAAAGCTTTACAGACAAAACACCGGACGGACCTGGGATTCGGTGGTGGAAGCCGTGGCGCATGATCTGGCAGTCGCGGCTTCATGATTCAAGCAAGACGAATGATCTCAACTGCCCTGGCGGGCGGTATTCTTGCCGCGATTACCGCCGGATCCGCCCATGCCGGATTGGCAGAGGCCCAGTCCGCTTATAACAGCGGGGATTTCCAGACCGCCTTCAAGGAACTGAAACCCGCGGCCGAGGCCGGCGATGCCGAAGCCCAGGCGCTGATCGCCGGGCTGTATGCGCGCGGCCAGGGCGTGGAAAGCAATTTGGACGCAGCCGCCGCCTGGTACGCCCGGGCCGCCGACCAGGGACATCTTCACGCCACCACCATGCTGGGATGGTTCTACATGCGCGGCATGGGGGTCGGGCAGGACGCGGTCAAGGGCTACCGGCTGTTGTCGCGGGCGGCCGCGCGCGGCCAGCCGCGGGCCCAGGAAATGCGCAAAGCCGTAGCGGAAAAGGCCCTTCTGGGGCTGGACGATCTTGTTTTGGTGGAATCCCAAAAACAATCGATCAATCAGGCAGAGGCCTATTACCGGGTCGGGCGCAGTTTTGCCCTGGGTCATGGCGTGCCGCGTCTGCCCGAAGTCGCGGCCGAAGCCTTCCGGCGGGCGGCGGACCGCCATCACCCTGCCGGGCAATACGAATTCGCCCGAAGGCTGGATACCGGCGATGGCATCGACGAAGCCCCCAAGGCCGCATTTGAATGGTTCCAGAAGGCTGCCGATCAGGGTCATGCGGATGCGCTCGCCATGGTCGGCCGTGCCTATTTATTCGGACGCGGGACCACGGCAAGCCGGGCACAAGCCATGGTCGCAATCACCCGCGCGAAAGCCCTGGGATCAGAAATCGCACAAGACGTATTGGAAGGGATGGGAAATTGACATCACGCATTACCGGCACCGCCGCGGACTTGCTGCGTCTTCCTTTGGACAAGCCTGTCGGCGGATCAGGAGTGGCGCAAATCGATGTGATCGCGGTCGACTTGACCGATAGCGACGGTGCGACGGGCACGGGCTTCAGTTACTGCCTGGGCGGCGGATCAAACGTGGTCCTTGCCGCGGCCCACGACCTTTTGCAAAATTTTGTCGGCGATCAACCCGCAAACTCCCCCGAACGATTGTGGCGGCGCATGGACCAAAGCCTTAACCGCGTCGGCCGGGGGGCGCATTATCTTGCCATGGCTGCCATTGATGTCGCGGCCTGGGATCTTCATGCGAAACGCCGAGGCGAGCCCTTGGGCGTCACCATGGGCGGCAGCCCCCGGACCGTCCCCGTCTACGGGTCGGGAGGATACCGGCCCAATTTCAGCCCGGAACAGGCTCGAGATCAGGCTCTGGTGCATGTCGAACAGGGCTTTCCCGCCATCAAACCACGCCTGGCAGGGAACGCATCGGATGCCGCGCGGCTGGCCGCTGTGCGTGACGCCGTGCCGGACACGGTCGACATCATGACCGATGCCAATGAAAAATGCGATCTGGCATCCGCGCTGCGGCTTGCCTCAATCTGTGCGGACCATGGCTGCCTATGGCTGGAAGAACCGCTTCCTGCGCGTGACATCGATGCATTTAAGCGTCTGGCCGCCACCGGTAAAACGGCGATTGCTGCGGGGGAACATCTTCAAGGGATCACCGAATTCCAATCCTATGTTTCCGGCGCAGGCCTGCACATCGTTCAGCCAGATCTGGCGATGGCCGGCGGATTGACTCCCAGCCTTGCCGCGGCACGACTGGCGGAAAGCCACGGACTGTCCGTGGCCCCGCACTTTCTGCCGGGTCTGTTCGTCCATCTGGCCGCGGCACAGCCAAACGTTACCTGGCTGGAGGACTTTCCCCTGCTGGAACCTTTATTCGACATTCCGGCCCAAGTCGCCGACGGAAAAATCACCATGCCGGACGTTGCGGGCCACGGCTTGACCTGGGCCGATGGCGTTCGGAAGTCGTTCCGAATATCGCCCTAATCGGCGGGTTCGTCCGGTGCGTCCAAATCCACGGGCACCCCCGGCATGGCCTTGGACGCACGGATTGACAGCGCCGATTTGACGTGGCTGACATTGGGGGCCGCCGTCAATTTGGTGGTGAGAAATTCCTGATAGGCATCCCAATCGGCGGCCACGACCTTCAACAGAAAATCCGTTTCACCCGCCAGCATGTGACATTCGCGCACCTGCGGCCAGGCACGCACGGCGTCTTCAAACGCTTCCAGGTCATGTTCCGCCTGGGAGTTGAGCCCGACCTGGGCAAAAACCGTCACGTTGTAGCCCAGCATTTTCGGCTCCAGGTCCGCGTGATAGCCGCGAATGAAGCCCGCTTCTTCCAATGCCCGAACCCGGCGCAAACAGGGCGGTGCTGAAATTCCGGCGCGTTTCGACAGTTCCACATTGGTCATGCGGCCATCAGCCTGCAGGTCGCGCAGGATACGCCGGTCAATCTTATCCAGTTTCACGCGCTGCATGATCGTTTCCCAACCCCCGGGCCCAGTGAAATTTTGTTGCGAAATTATATTATAACAGCTCCGGGGGAAAGCCCCGTTGCGTGACACCGGCGTTCACGACTTCGTAGGTCCGGTTATTCCGCCATTAGGAGGGCCGCTTGCGCTTGCACCCCGGGCGGGGCGCTCTTATCTTAGGCCCCCAATTGGACACGAACCCTGGGCAGTCGGGTCCCCTGAAACAGTCGTTTAAGAAGGTACATTGCTCCATGCCCAATTCCTCCGACGCCACGCCACGCCACAGCAAGGTTCTGATCATCGGCTCCGGCGCCGCCGGCTATACGGCCGCCGTCTATGCCGCGCGCGCCAACCTGTCCCCGCTTCTGGTGCGCGGCCTGCAACCGGGCGGCCAGCTGACCATCACCACCGATGTCGAGAACTATCCCGGCTTCGCCGAACCGATTCAGGGCCCCTGGCTGATGGAACAGATGTTCGAGCAGGCCAAGAACGTGGGCACGGACATGGTCGAGGACACGATCATGGAAATCGACCTGAATGCCCGGCCGTTCCGGGCGGTCGGCGATTCGGGCGCCATTTATACGGGCGACACCCTGGTGATCGCCACGGGGGCCAGTGCGCGGTGGCTGGGCTTGCCGTCGGAAGAAACCTTCATGGGCTTCGGCGTGTCGGCCTGTGCGACCTGCGACGGGTTTTTCTACCGCGAAAAAGAAGTCGCCGTAATCGGCGGCGGCAACACGGCGGTCGAAGAAGCCCTGTTCCTGACCAATTTCGCGAAACGCGTGACCCTGATCCACCGCCGGGACGAACTGCGCGCGGAAAAGATCATGCAGGACCGCCTGTTCAACAACGACAAGATCGAAATCATCTGGGATACGGTGCTTGAAGAGGTCTTGGGCGACAGCAATCCGCCGGGCGTCACGGCCATGAAGCTTAAGAACGTGAAGACCGGCGAGGAGACCGAGCGGGCCGCCGACGGTGTATTCATCGCCATCGGCCACGACCCCAACACCAAACTGTTTGCCGGTCAGATCGATATGGACGACGAAGGCTATATCCTGACTCAGCCGGACAGCACCAAGACCAGCATCCCGGGCGTGTTCGCCGCCGGCGACGTTCAGGACAAGGTGTTTCGCCAGGCCGTAACGGCCGCCGGTACCGGGTGCATGGCGGCGTTGGAGGCCGAACACTTCCTGGCCGGCCAGGAAGCGGCCAAGGCCGCCGCCGAATAGGCACGACAACCAACCGGGGTGTGGCAAGGAAGCACACCCCGAAAGGCCGATCAGGGGGCGTCATCCCATGGATTGGGACAAATTGCGGGTCTTTCACGCCGTCGCCGAAGCGGGCAGCTTTACCCGCGCGGGCGAGGATCTGCACCTAAGCCAGTCGGCGGTCAGCCGCCAGATTTCGGCCCTCGAGGACAGCCTGCGAGTTCCCCTTTTCCACCGTCATGCGCGCGGCCTGATCCTGACGGAACAGGGGGAGCTTCTGTTCCGCACGGCCCATGACGTGTTTTCCAAACTGGCCATGGTCGAAGCCCGCATCGCCGAAAACAAGGACGAAGCCCAGGGTTCGCTGACCGTAACGACCACGGTCGCGTTCGGGTCGATCTGGCTGACCCCGCGCATGAGCGAGTTCAAGACCCTTTACCCCGATATCGACGTGACCATGGCGCTGGCCGATACGGAATTGGACCTCAGCATGCGCCAAGCTGATGTGGCCATCCGCCTGGCCCCGCCCAAACAGCCGGACCTGATCCAGCGTTATCTGATGACCATGCATTATCACGTCTATGCGTCGGCCGAATATCTGGCGGCACACGGCACGCCGACGCGTCCCCAAGACCTGGATGACCACGACCTGATCGTATACGGCGACGGTGCCCGCCCGCCGGTGGAAAACCTGAACTGGCTGCTGACGGCCGGCGCCAAGCCGGGAACCCGCCGCGAGCCCGTCCTGCGGGTCAATTCGATCTACGGGATTTTCCGGGCCGTGCAAGCGGGCCTGGGGATCGGTGCCGTGCCCGATTACATGAGCCGGGAAGTCAGCAATCTGAAGGAAGTCCTGCCGGAATTGCGCGGCCCTTCGATCGAAGCCTATTTCGTCTATCCCGAGGAACTGCGGAATTCCAAACGCATCACCGTGTTCCGGGATTTCCTGGTCGATCGGCTTAACCCGGAAAACCTATAACATCCGGATTCCGGGCATCGCCCCCACCGCCCCACGTATCGTGTCATCTTAATGCAATATTTGCACGCAGACGCCTAAGGCATGCGTAAAATGCATATCTGGAATGCATGTTTATGTCTGGTATACCAAATAAAGAAGCCTATATAACCTGCATCCTGTTGCCGCCGATCCCACCTTTTCGACGCGGCAACGACCGAATTTTGGATCCTCCCAGATCCACCCCGCCGGAGGTTATCCGGCACCGGGACTGCTCCTGGCCCCCCGGGCAGCAGCCCCAACGTCTCCCAGACGTGAAGCCTCCCTGTCAAACTCGCCGGTCTCCTTTCGGAGACCGGCGGTTTTTTTATGTGCGAAGGGTATCCGCTGGGTTCAGCCAAGGTCTGATTATTGCGCCGCCTGAGCACGCTGGGCCACGACCTGGTCCGCTTCCTTGCCCTGCAGTTCCTGCAGATGGTCGAATTCCCACTGGAACGTGCCGACCCCCATGGTCATGGAACGCAGTTCGATCACCAGATCATGCATTTCCGATTGCGGCAATTGCACCTGCACCTCGTCCCAGCCGATCCAGCCCGCTTTGGCATCAAACCCCATGATCTGGCCCCGCCGCCCGGAAATCAGACGCTGCATGCGCGAGGTGAATTCGCTGGGCAGCGACACCGTAACCTTGCAGATCGGTTCCAACAGGACCGGATTACAGTTGGGCATGCCTTCGCGCATGGCCTGTTGGGCGGCCTTGCGGAACGCCATGTCCGACGAATCCACATTATGATACTGGCCGTCGGTCAGGGTCACGGACAAGTCGACCACGGGGAAGCCCAGGGGCCCCCGCTGCAGATATTCGCGCACGCCGGCTTCGACCGCGGGAATGTACTGTTTGGGCACCACGCCGCCGGTAATGCTGTCGCCGAAGGAAAATCCGTCGCCCCGATTGACCGGCTTGATGTCCAGATGCACATCGCCGAATTCGCCATGCCCGCCGGACTGTTTCTTGTGGCGGGAATGCTGGGTCGTCGGTTTGCGGATGGTTTCCTTGTAAGGCACCTGGGGCCGCTCCCATTCCATATCGATGTGGAATTTGCCCTTCATCTTGTCCATGGCGATCATCAGATGCATCTCGCCCTGGCCCCATAGCAACATTTCCCCCGTATCCTGATTGTGTTCGTGGGAAATGGAGGGGTCTTCCTCGATGATCTTGGCAAGGGCCGTCGACATCTTGACCTCGTCTCCCCGGTTGGCGGCATGCACCGCCATGGAAAACAGCGGCGTCAGGGGTGCAGGCCAGTCCATGCCCTTGGCGGCACCCGACGGCGAAACCAGATCGCCGGTCTGCACATCGTCCATGCGACCAAGCGCCACGACTTCGCCGACGCCGCCCTTGGCGATTTTTTCCATCTTCTGGCCCAGCGCCCTGGACATGCCGGAAACCTTGCCCTTGTCGGTCGCCATGCCGTCCGTGACCTCGCCGCACCACACCCGGGAAAAAGACAATTTCCCCGCATGGCCCGCATGGAGGGTCTTGAACACCCGCGCGGCGGCCTCTCCAGACGTCGGCTCGCCCAGGCGTTCGGCGGTCACGTCCGGTCCCGGGGCTTCGTGGCGCAATGCTTTCAACAGCCGGCGCACACCGTTGCCGTGTTCGGCCGAGCCGAAAAACACCGGCACGGCCTTGCTGTCCTGAAGAACCTTGGCCAGATGTTCGAACACCTCGTCCGATTGGGGCACGATATCTTCCAGCAATTGTTCCAACAGGGCGTCATCGAAATCGGCGAGACTTTCCAGAAGTTCCGTGCGCGCCGCCTCTTCCCGGTCCTTGGCCGCGTCAGGCAGTTCGATCAATTCCGACGGCTTGCCTTCCTGCCAGCGGAACGCCCGTTCGCTGACCAGGTCCACATGGCCGGTAATGTCGTCGCCGTCGCGCAGGGGGATTTCGCGCAGCACCAGCGGGCTGTCGGACAGGCTTTGCAGGGCTTCCAGCGTTTCCGCGACACTGGCTTCGGCTGAATCCATCTTATTGATGAAAATCACGTGCGAAATTTGATGTTGATCCAGGTACTTGAGGATCGGCGCCGCGGTCAGCGCGCGGTCGCGCCCCGGCTCGCACACCACCACGGCGGCATCCGCCACCAAAAGCCCGTTATGCGCATCCTGAAGCATGTCGATCGAGCCCGGACAGTCGATAAACGTCCAATCGCCGCCCAAATAACGGGCGCTGGCGATGTTCATTTCCGTCGACATCTGGCGGGCGCGGGCTTCCGGCGTGGCGTCACCAACCATGTTGCCGTCCTTGACGGAACCCTTGCGGTCAATGACATCGCATTGACGCAGGATTTCCTCCAACAAGGATGTCTTTCCACTGAGATACGGGCCGACCAGCGCCGCAACGCGGGGCCGGCTGTCGGAATTGGTCATCGTTACCTCCCAAGTGCGTTCTTTTTTGTCGCAGGAAGGGGCCGTTTCACCGGCCTTTGATATCCATTTATGGTTAAAGCGTATCTCGCCCATCGGCGGATTCAAGAAGAATCCGGGAATCCGGGAAAGATTCATTCCCGAACAATCTCATACAAAACCGCCTTATCCCCGTACCGCCTGTCATGCCATGAGGAAACAATCCCTTGGCCCCGGTGGACAAACCCCCCATATGCGGGGATAAACTGACACTTCCGGCGCGTCGCCGCCCAGCAACGAAGAAACGTGATGAATACCAAGAGCCATAACTATTCCGAAACCACGCGTGATATCTGCGTCAGCGTTCTGCCACAGTATTTGCCCGATCAGTCGGTGCCCGAAGATCACCGCTATGTCTGGGCCTATACGGTCCGGATCGAAAATCAGGGGGCGGAAACGGTCCAATTGATCAACCGCTACTGGCGGATTACCGACGCCCAGGGCACCTCCCACGAAGTTCGCGGCGAAGGCGTGATCGGCGAACAGCCGGTCCTGGCGCCCGGCGAAGCCTTCGAGTATACCAGCGGCACACCGCTGGCGACGCCGTCGGGCATGATGATGGGGTCCTATGAAATGGAAACCCAGGCGGGCGACTTTTTCGATGTGGCCGTTCCCGCCTTTTCGCTCGACAGCCCACACGAACGCTTCAACCTGAACTAGCCCTCTTTAACAACTGGACCGGGAAACCCGACCGTGACAGCCAAGAAACATCTGAATGTCGCCCAACTGGCGAATGATGAAGCCAAGCCCGCCAGCGATAAACCCTCCCGCGCCGAAGCAGAAGACGCCGTGCGCACGCTGCTGCGGTGGGCCGGGGACGATCCCGCGCGCGAGGGCCTGGTCGATACCCCCAAACGCGTTGCCAGCGCCTATGAGGAATTTTTCGCCGGATACCAAGCCGACCCCACGGAGATCCTGCAGCGGACCTTCGAGGAAACGGACGGCTACGACGAAATCGTGGTGCTGAAGGACATCCGCCTGGAAAGCCATTGCGAACATCACATGGTGCCGATCATCGGCGTCGCCCATGTGGCCTATCTGCCGCACCGCCGGGTGGTCGGCATTTCCAAGCTGGCACGGGTTGTCGAAACCTATGCCAAGCGGCTGCAGATTCAGGAGAAGCTCACCGCCCAGGTCGCCAATACCATCAACGAAGTGCTGGAGCCCAAGGGCGTGGCCGTGGTGATCGAAGCCGCCCATCAGTGCATGACCACACGCGGCGTCAACAAACCGGGCGTAACCATGGTGACATCCCGCATGCTGGGCGCGTTCCGCGACGACCCGACCACGCGGCGTGAATTCCTGGGCATGATCGGGCACTAACACAAAGCCCAAGCGGTTAGTTCCTTCTTTACCTGAAATGCTCTAAACCTCGTCCGCTACAGGGGATAGAACAAGGCACGGGTATGGATTTCCGCCCCATTCTGATGATTATCGGTACGCTGCTGGCGACTTTGGCGCTGGTCATGTGCGTGCCGGCGGTGGTCGACGCCTTCCAAGGCAATCCGGACTGGGAAGTGTTCGCCGCATCCGCGGGCGTCACCCTGTTCCTGGGCGTGGCCATGGCGCTGACGGCCTCCACCGGCGGGGTGCGGCGCCTGTCCGTGCGCCAGGCCTTCGTCATGACGACGCTAAGCTGGATCGCCCTGACCGTGTTCGCGTCCTTCCCCTTCATGTTTTCGGAACGAGAACTGAGCTTCACCGACGCCTTTTTCGAAGCCATGTCGGGGCTGACCACGACCGGCTCGACCATCCTGACCGATCTGGACACCCTGCCGCCCGGCATTCTGTTGTGGCGTTCATTGCTGCAATGGCTGGGCGGGATCGGCATCATCGTCATGGCCATCGCGATTCTGCCCATGCTGAAGGTCGGCGGCATGCAGCTGTTCCGCATGGAATCCTCCGACCAGTCGTCGGAAAAAGCCATGCCGCGCGCGGCCCAAATCGCCAGCACGATCGGCGTGATCTATCTGTTTCTCACCTTCCTGTGGGCGGGGGCCTATTGGCTTGCGGGGATGAGCGGGTTCGACGCCGTCGCCCATGCCATGACGACCATCGCCACGGGCGGGTTTTCAACCCATGACGAATCCATGGGCTATTTCGACCATGCTGCCATCGATTTCATCGCATCCTTGGGGATGGTCATCGGCGCGCTGCCGTTCATTCTTTACGTCCGCATGCTGCAGGGCCAATTTTCCGCCCTGCACCGGGATCCGCAGGTGCAATGGTTTCTGACCACGGTCTGCGCCGTGGTTCTGGCGACCACCATCTGGCTTTGGCTGGAACAGGAACGCTCGCCGTTCGAGGCCCTTCGTCTTGCGACCTTCAACATCATTTCGATCATCACCGGCACGGGTTACGCCACGGACGATTATTCCCTATGGGGACATTTCGCCCTGCCGATCTTCTTTTTCATCATGTTCATCGGCGGCTGTGCGGGATCGACCACCTGCGGCATCAAGGTTTTCCGCTTTCAGATTCTTTATGCCGCCTGCCGCACCCAGTTGCGCCATCTTCTGCATCCCCATGGGGTGTTCATTCCCTACTACAACAAACAGCCCATTTCGGACGAGGTCATCATCTCGGTCCTGTCGTTCTTCTTTGTCTGGTTCCTGTGTTTCACCTTGCTGGCACTGGGACTGGGTCTGCTGGGGCTGGATTTCGTGACCGCGTTCTCGTCCGCCGCCACGGCCATCGCCAACGTGGGGCCGGCGCTCGGCGAAACCGGGCCGGCCGCAACCTTCGCCGACCTTCACGACGGGGCAAAATGGCTGATGGCGATCGGCATGCTGTTGGGCCGGCTGGAACTGTTCACCGTGATCGTGCTGTTCACCCAGGCATTCTGGCGGAACTAAGCTTTTCCCTTCCTACTGCTGGGAAATCACCGCCAGCGCCACGACCGCCAGCATGGACAATGCCATGGCCGCATTGATCGCGAATTGCGTGCGGTCGGACAGATCCAGCCGATGCAGCGTAATCCCGGCCCAAAGCCATAGAAAATGGATGCTGATCCAGATCACGTTCATGACCGCGAACTTGATCGCGAGTTCCATCCCCAGATTTTCGGGCATGAACCCAAACCCGGAAAAGAACGCCGTGTTGACGGCATAGGCCTTGGGATTGATGGCCTGAAGCATCAACCCGCCGCCGACGCCGGGTGCGGACTGGCGCTGGATGAACGCGATCTTCGATCCGGCAAAAGCGATCCTGAGCGCCAGATACAAAAGGTACGCCGCCGATGCGTAAAGCAATACCGTGCGCACATGCGGCACGGTCAGCACGGCCGCCGCCAGACCGGACACCACAGCCAAGGCCACGAAATTGGTACCCAGGAACAGGCCAAGCATATAGCGCCGCCCGTCCGCGAACCCAAAGCCGGAGCCGACCCCCGCAAGCGACAGGACGCCGGGGCCCGGCGTGATGAACAGAAAAAAACAGGCGGCGGCAAAGGTCAGCATGAAAGCCTTCCGGTCATGTTGGGACAGATCAATATGAAAATGAAGGGCGCGCCGGACAGTGGCAGCCCAGAACGGACATGGTGGCGGCGGAAGGCCCGCCGGTCAAGAACCGCGCGGTTCGGGTGCTGCAAACACCCGGTTCAGCGCATCCATTCACCCAGGAAACGGCGCATGTTGCTTTCCATCTCCCGGTCGAAATCGTTCAGCCCCGTCTCCATCATCGCGAACCAGGCCTTGTGCAGATCATTCAGGGTCGCATCCTCGGGCATGGTCTGATTGCGCATCACGCGCGCCTCGGCATGGCCGACGCGGCGGCCGCGGGAATCGAAAACCTCGATCATCGCCGACATTTCAAGATCATAGCGCGCCGCCTGATCGGTCGTGAATGCGCCCTTGATCCCCTTCGTGCGGGGCAATTGGGTTTCAATGATTTGGGCTTTTTCGATGGTCAGCCGGGCAACAGTACCGGTGCCGCCGCCCATGCCTTTCAGGCGATCCCGCCCCCAGATATTCAACGCCTTGGCCGGCGGGGTCGTCATTTTATGTTCCACGTTGGGCGGCGCCAGCGTGGCCTTATGAGCATCGATGATTTCCACCTTGTCGACACCCAGCGTCAGGGCCGGTGCATGCTGAAACGTGATTTCAGGAAGATTCACACTGGGGTCGGGCGTCGTACAGGCCGCCAGCGAAAGAAACCCTGCGAACAAGGCCGTCATCAAGAGCATTCTGGATTTCATGGCGCTTACGTCTCCTCTCTCGGTTGTCATCCCCGACACCCCCATACTGAGCATGCCATGTGACGGGATCAAGGCAGCGAATGGAAAGGCATCCAATCCCGGGTTAGCCCAGGCCCGGATCAATCCCTGTAAAGTGCGTCAAGCTGGGCCGGGTCGAAAATGTAGTCCGTGCGGCAAAACTCGCAGGTCACGGTAATGATGCCGTCCTCGGCCATGTCCTCGACCTCGGCCCGGGGAAAAGACCGAAGGGTCGTTTCGACCTTTTCCCGGGAACAGCGGCATGACTGCCGCACGGCACGGCCGTCGGTCACCCGCACCCCATCCTGATGATACAGGCGATACAGCAGTTGTTCCGTGCTGACGGCCGGATCAAGCAGCTCGTCCGATGACAGGCTGCTCATCAGAATGACCGCCCGGCGCCAGGCTTCTTCGGCATCTTCATCACTGTCCCCGCGCCCTTTCGGCAGGCGCTGCACCATGATCGCACCGGCGGTCAGCGGATCGGCGCCGGATGCGACAAGGATCGCCGTTTCCAGCTGTTCCGATTGACGGAAATAATCATGAGCGCATTCGGCCAGCGTCGCCCCGGTCAGTTCCGATATGCCCTGATAGCGGTCCGTATCGGGTCCCTGATCGACGGTGAAGGCAAGATATCCCGATCCCAACAAAGCCGGCACGGGAGCCCCCGACGCACCCGAAGCATCCAGGGCGGCAAGCCGGTCCGCATCATACCGGGCATAACAACGCATATCCCCCGCCGAGGTCACGTCCGCCATGACCAGACCGATCGGGCCATCGCCTTGGATTTGCAAGGTAAAGACGCCATCGAATTTCAAGACGCTGGACAGCGCCGCCGCCAACACCACGGTCTGCGATACCATGTCGGCGACAGGGGCCGGATAGTCATGGGGCGACGTCAATGCATCAAGCACCGGCCCCAGACGCACCACGCGCCCGTTCACACCCAGGGCATCCACATGGAAAGGCTGAATGATATCGTCGAGGGGAAAAGAAGCGTCAGGCATCGTTCGGGGCAATCATATTCTGGGTTCGATAATAATAGGTATGGGCAGGCTGGAAGCCGGCCAAGTGATAAAGCGCCATGGCCGGTGAATTATCGTCTTCAACCTGCAAAAACAACCGCCGATTCTGGGCCGGCTCGCAGGCCCAGTTCGCCAAGGACCACAGAATTCGCGCCGCATGGCCTTGGCGCCGCACCCGGGCATGGGTCGCCATGCACAGGATCATCACCCAGTCATCGCGCATCACGGCGGCCCCCACGGCGGCGGGCTCGGCCCCCGCATCCAGCACCGCATAGGCGCGGGGCGTGGGCAGGCCTTCGGCCAGCCGGCAGCGCAGGCCGCGTTCACGCCCTTCGGCCAAGCCGGCGCTGAAGACCTGCAGCCAGGCAGCATTGGCGGACGAAAACAGGCGCGTGCGAAAGCGCGGCGACGACCGGCCCGCCAAATTGTCCCGCACGGCATCTGCCGAAGCCGTCATGACCAGCGTGCGGGCTTCGATCCCGTAACCGCGGCGTTCCAATTCCGCGTCCAGGCCGCGCGGCTGCACGGCACCGGAAATCTGAAACCGGCAGGGCAAACCCCGCTGATGGTAGAATTTTTCGGCGGCATCAATGCGTGCACCCAGGCTGCTGTCGCCTGTTTCCTCCAACGCCAAAATCGAATTGGCGCGCCGGGACGCCCCTTCGGACACCCGCAACAGCCAGCCTTCAAGGATGCCCTGGCTGAACGGCGGCCAGCATTCAGCCGCCCGGCGTTCCAGGACGCGGATGCCTTCTTCGTCAAACATGATGGCCGCCTTTGTCCACGACCGGCAGTCCGGTCAGATGTCGCCCAGGCACCAAGCCAGAATTCCCTTCTGCGCATGCAGGCGGTTTTCGGCCTCGTCCCAGATCACGGACTGCGGACCATCGATGACGGCCTCGGTCACTTCCTCGCCCCGATGGGCCGGCAGGCAATGCATGAACACGGCATCCGTCGCCGCCTTGGACATCAGGCGTTCATCGACCCGGTAAGGGGCCAGCAGATTATGACGCTGGCTTGCATCATCATCGCCCATGGACACCCAGGTATCCGTGACCACCAGGTCGGCCCCGGCCACGGCTTCGTCCGCGTCACGGGTGACGACGACATCCGCCCCTTCCGCCTTGGCCCAGTCGACCACCGCCGGCGTCGGCGACAGTTGTTCCGGGCAGGCCAAGCGTAATTTGTAGCCGAACTGCGCGGCCCCGTGGATCCAGGAATTGGCGACATTGTTGCCATCCCCAGCCCAGGCCACGGTCCGGCCGGAAATTCCGCCGCGGTGTTCCTCGAAGGTCATGACGTCGGCCATCAACTGACAGGGGTGCGAGGCATCGGTCAGGCCGTTGATGACCGGCACCGTCGCAAATTCGGCCAGATCGTGCAGTTTTTGCGGATCGTCCGTGCGGATCATGATCACATCGCAATAACGCGACAGCACGCGCGCCGTATCGGCGACGCTTTCGCCACGGCCAAGCTGGGATTCCCCACCCGACAAGACGACCGCCTGTCCGCCCAATTGCTGGATCGCGACCTCGAACGACACGCGGGTGCGGGTCGACGGTTTCTCGAAAATCATCACCAGCGTCTTGCCGGCAAGCGACGGCGACGGCGCATGCGCCCGGCCGTTCTTTTTCATGCCGGCGGCATGGTCAAGAATACGACGCAGCGTGCCCTTATCGGTTCGGTTCAGATCTAGGAAATGGCGCAGTCCGCTCATCCCGTTTTCTCCGCGTTCAGTTCGGCGGCGATGGCGGCACAGCTTTTGTCGAGCGCTGAAACCGCTTCGTCGATATGGCTTTCCTCAAGGATCATGGGCGGCAGCATGCGGACCACGTTTTCCCCCGCCGGTACGGTCAGCACACCGTTATCGATCATCTGATTGACCAGCAGGTTGTTTTCCACGGCACAGCGCATACCGACCATCAGGCCCTGGCCGCGCACGTCCTCCAGGATGTTGGGATACTTGGCGACGACCGCGCCCAGCCGATCCCACAGAAGGCGAGCCATCTTGTCGACGCGGGCCAGGAAGCCCGGTGCCAAGACCACATCCAGCATGGCCCCCACGGCCGACATCGCAAGCGGCGTGCCGCCGAAGGTCGATCCGTGACTGCCCGGCGTCATGGCCTTGGCCGCCTTTTCCGTCGCCAGCACCGCGCCGACGGGAAACCCGCCGCCCAGGCCCTTGGCCGTCGATAGAATATCCGGGGTCACGCCCGCCCATTCATGGGCAAACAACTTGCCTGTCCGGCCGTTGCCGGTCTGCACTTCGTCCAGTAGCATCAGGATGCCGAACTCGTCACAGATTTCCCGCACCCCTTTCAGGAAGCCCGGCGACGCGGCACGGATGCCGCCCTCACCCTGCACCGGTTCGACCAGAATCGCCGCCGTCTCGTTGGTCACCGCGGCACGCAGCGCGTTCAGGTTGTCGAACGGCACATGGTCGAAACCTTCCGGCATGGGGCCGAAACCTTCGCGGTGTTTCTCGTTGGAACCGGCGGCCAGGTCCGTCAGCGAGCGGCCGTGGAACGAGCCTTCGCAACTGATGATGCGGTAGCGTTCGGGCTGACCCTCGGCATAGTGATAACGCCGGGCCATCTTGATCGCGGTTTCAACTGCTTCCGCGCCCGAATTGTTGAAAAACACCGTATCGGCGAAGGAATGGACGACAAGCTGTTCCGCCACCTTTTCCTGGCCCGCGACCCGGTACAGGTTCGAGACATGCCACAGCGTATTCGCCTGTTCGGTCAGGGCGGCAACCATCTTGGGATGGCAATGACCCAGCGAATTAACGGCGATGCCCGACCCCATGTCGAGGAAACGTCGGCCGTCGTCTGCCCAGACATACATGCCTTCACCCTTTACCAGGGCGAAAGCGGTCCGCGCGTAATTCGGCATGACGGCGCTGATCATTTCGCTCTCCTATGGCTCGCCAAACGGCATTTAAGTGACAAAAAGGAAAAAAGCCCCCGTTCTCCAGGAGCTTCATCGGTCTTCCCTTCCAGGAAAGCCGCCGAGTATCCGTATCCGAGGTGGGGTTGTCAACGGCGGGAACGTTACCGTTCCGCGCACCTAAAAGGGGCCGGATCAGGCCTTCAGCTTGTAGCCCGTGCGGAACATCCACGTGCAAAGCCACCACAAGCCCGCGTTGATCACGGCCATCACCGCGACGCCGATCCACAGATTGCCGTCCGCATGGCCGATGAAGCCGTAGCGGATACCGTCGATCATGTAGAAGAACGGGTTGAAATGGGCCGCGATCTGCGCCGCTTCGGGCAGCCGCTGGATCGAATAAAACGTGCCCGACAGAAACGACAGCGGCGTGATGACGAAATTGGTGACCGCCGCGATATGATCGAACTTGTCCGACCAGATGCCGCCGGCAACCCCCAGCAGGGACAGCATCAACGCCCCCATCACCGCGTGATAGACGATGAAGAACAGGCTGTGCACGCCCAGGCCGACGACGAACGCCATGGCCACCCAGACCACGACGGCCACGGCGATGCCCCGCGTCATGCCGCCGATAGCGAAGCCGAACACCAGTTCGTGTTCATTCAAAGGCGCCATCAGACTGTCGACGATGTTGCCCTGGATCTTGCCGATCATCAGCGAACTGGACGTATTCGCGAAGGCGTTCTGGGCAATCGCCATCATGATCAGCCCAGGTGCCAGGAACGTGATGAACGGGATGCCCGCAACCGTGCGGTGATCACCGCCCAGCGCCAGGGCGAACACGGCCAGGAACAGCATCGTCGTGACAAGGGGGGCGACCAGGGTCTGGGTATAGACCTTGATGAAGCGGCGCACCTCGCGCAGATAAAGGGTCTTAAGCCCGATCCAGTTGACCGCACCCATGGGCGCCGGCCCGCCGGGGGCGGAGGGCAGTTCGGGCAAGGTCGATTGGGGTGACTGGTCACGCATCATCCGGCTCCTTATAAGATATGCTCATGGAGAGTCCACCCCGATCCGATGACGACATGCCGGAGGCCCCCCGGAAAAAGGGCGGCCCGCGCAAGCGGCGCGCACCCAAAAAGGTCACGCAAAGCCATCTTGCCAACGCGGCCCTGCATTATCTGTCGCGCTTCGCAACCACGGCCGAGAACCTGCGCCGGGTCCTGATGCGCCGGGTCGAAAAATCGGCCCGCCACCACGGCACGGACCCGGCAGAAGGTGCTGAATGGATCGAGGACTTGATCCAGCGCTATCAACGAACGGGCCTGTTGAACGATGCCGCCTATGCCGAAGTCCGGGCCGGAGACATGCTGCGCCGGGGCACGCCGGTCAAGGGTGTGCGGTTCAAACTGATGCAGAAAGGCGTGGGCCCGGACGACATCGACCAGGCCCTTGCCGCCGCGACCGAAGACATGCCGCAACCGGATCTTGCCGCCGCTGCCGCCCTGGCCCGCCGCCGCCGTCTGGGCCCTTATGCCAGCCCTGATAAACGCCAGGATCGTCGGGACAAGGATTTGGCGACCCTGGCCCGGGCCGGGTTCGATTACGATACCGCCAGGCGCGTGATCGAAGCGGAAACCGTGGATGATCTGGAACACATGCTGGACGACGGCTAGGGTTTGCGGCCGACCCGGTTTTCAGGAACAATGATCGCAAATGTCTGGGAGGGACGGATGATGGGTCGGTTTTCCGGAATTGCGGGCGCCGTTGCTATGCTGGCGGCGGTTTCAAGCACCGTATTTGCAGCCTCCCCTGCCAAAACCGTCGGCTTCGTCGAGCCCGTCCTGATCCAGCCGGAAAACATCGCCGTCCGGGCCAAGGTCGATACGGGCGCCGACCATTCCTCGATCGACACATCCGACTGGGAAACGTTCGAACGTGATGGCCAGACCTGGGTCCGCTTCACCCTGCGCCTGGACGGCGGCGAACAGAAACCCATGGAACGCCCCCTGCACCGCATGGCGACGATCATCCGGGCCGGCGCCGGCGATCATCAACGTCCCATCATCCTGATGACCCTTTGCGTGGGCGACGTCGCGCGCGAGGTTCAGGTCAACTTGGCCAAACGTCCGCGCCTGACCTACCGCATGCTGCTGGGCGCCAGTTTTCTTTCCGGCGCCTATCTGGTGGACGTGTCGAAAACGGACATGACACAGCCGTCCTGCGCCGGGGTGAAACCATGAAAAACCGCATGGTCTATCTGTTGGCGGCATTTCTGGCTGCCACGGGACTGGCGCTGTTCGCCTATAAGGTGGTTGCCCTGGAATTCCCGTTAAGCCCCGACGACGCCCCCGATAATTGGGAGGTCGAAGCCCGCGTCACCTTTACCGCCGTGGACGGCCCGGCAACCGTGCGCCTGTTCGTGCCGCGCAGCACGCGCAACCACACGGTGTTGGATCAAAGCTTCGTTTCCCGGGGATACGCCCTATCGACCGACGTCACTCCCGAAGGACGCATGGCCCGCCTGACCCGGCGCCAGGCAAAGGGGCCGCAAAGCGTCTATTTCCGCTTTCTGATCCATCGCGCCGAACCCGTGACCACACCCGCCGTGGCCGAACCAGAACCGGTCCAACCCCCGCCCTGGAAGGGTCTGCGCCTGGAAGCCGGGCGGGCAATGCTCGACCAGGTGCGCGTCGAAGCGGAAAGCCCCCTGGTGATCGCCGATGCGGTCCTGAAACGCCTGGCACAGTCCGAACCCGATGACGCCACCAAGACCCTGTTGGGCAACAGCAACGGTACGGAACGCCGTGTCACCGTCGCCGCGGCGGTGTTGCGGCTGGGTGGCATGAATGCGCGGGCGGTCCACGGCATCGCCTTGGAGGCCGGACAAAAACCCGTGCGCCTTGTCCATTGGATGGAAGTCGCCGAAGGCGGCGTCTGGCACCGCATGACCGCCGACCCGGCCGCGCCCGGGGTTCCGGCAACCTGGTTCCCCTGGTGGCGGGGCACGGCCAAGCTGGTCCAGGTCGATGGCGGCGGCACGCCCAAGGTGCGGATCACGGTGGAACGGGCCGCCGACCGGTCGATCGTCGATACTCTGGGCGCGGCCAACACCCAATCCAAGAATCTTCTGACCTCGGCCATGGCGTCCCTGCCGCTTGAGGTTCAGCAGGTCTATCGCGTGTTGTTGGTGGTGCCCTTAGGCGTCCTGCTGCTGGTCGTGCTGCGCAACGTGATCGGGCTTAAAAGTTTCGGCACCTTCATGCCCGTGCTGATCGCCCTGGCCTTCCGGGAAACCCAGCTTCTATGGGGCATTGTCCTGTTCACCGTGATCGTCGCCATCGGCCTTGCCATCCGGCTTTGGATGGAACGGCTGCGCCTGTTGGTCGTGCCGCGCCTGGCGGCCGTGCTGATCATCGTGGTCGGCGCCATGGCGGGGCTGAGCGTGCTCAGCGCACAACTGGGGCTTGCGGGCGGACTGTCCGTGGCCCTGTTCCCCATGGTCATCCTGACCATGACGGTGGAGCGCATGTCGGTGATCTGGGACGAACGCGGCCCGCGCGACGCCATGCAGCAGGGTGTGGGCAGCCTGGTCGTGGCGACCGCCTGTTATCTGCTGATCAGCCATCCCATGACCGAACATCTGTTCTTCCAGTTCCCGGAACTGCTGATGGTGGTGCTGGCGGCGGTCTTGCTGCTGGGCCGCTATTCGGGATACCGGCTGACGGAACTGTACCGGTTCAAACCCTTGTCCGGCGGCGGTGCCTGAAATGCAGATCGTCGACCTGTACCGGCGTTTGCGCTCCAACGGCGTGTTGGGACTTAACTGGCGGAACGCGGAATTCCAACTGGTCCACAACCGGCGCAAGTTCTTCCCCCTGGTCGATGATAAGTTGAAATCCAAACGCTTGGCCCAGGATGCCGGGATCGAAGTGCCCGAATTGTTCGGCGTGATCGAATATCCGCACGAAGTCCGCACCTTCGAACATATCGTGCGGGACCGCGACGACTTCGTCGTCAAACCCGCCGAAGGCAGCGGCGGCGACGGCATTCTGGTGGTCATGGGGCGCGACGGCGGCGCCTTCCGTCTGGCCAACGGGACCGTCATGACATCCGATGAAATGCGGTTTCACATCAACAACATCCTGGCCGGGACATTTTCTCTGGGCGGGCAGCCGGACAAGGCCCTGATCGAATACCGCATCCGGTTCGATCCCATCTTCGACCGCATCGCCTTTCAGGGCGTGCCCGACATCCGCATCATCGTGTTCTACGGCGTGCCGGTGATGGCCATGACACGTCTGCCGACCGAGGAATCATCGGGCAAGGCGAACCTGCACCAAGGTGCGATCGGCGCCGGCATCGACATGACCACGGGCAAGACCCTGAACGCCGTATGGCATGACCGCATCATCACCCAGCACCCGGATACGGGGGCCGCGGTTTCCGGCGTGCAAATCCCCCATTGGGACCGGCTGCTGCACCATGCGGCGCGGTCGTTCGAATTGACCCATCTGGGCTATCAAGGGATCGACATGGTGCTGGATTCCGAACGCGGGCCGGTCATGCTGGAGTTGAATGCCCGCCCGGGGTTGAGCATTCAGATCGCCAACGGCGAAGGACTGGGCCTGCGTCTGGCCAAGATCGAAGCCTGCCTGCGTGATGCGCCGCAAAGCTTAGAGTCGGCGGAACAGCGGGTTCGTTTCACATTGAAAAATTTCCCGCCCCGCCCCGTCGCCCGCACGGATGCCTGACGGCCGGCTCATCCCACAAAGCCGCCTCCTTGAAAATCACCTACTTGGAAATCGCTACTTGGGCGTTTCGATGGCCTCGCGCCGGCGCACTAGAATCAGCTTCCCCTTATAGGAAATGCGGTCTTCCATCAGCAGCGCCGTGCCGTACTCGGGCACGTACCAGGCGTTGATTTCGACCAAATCCCATTTCATGGATTTCGGCCCTTCAAGCACCTTTTGCGAAATATCGATCAGGTGGGCGGTGAATTCACCCGCCGGCAGTTTAAGGGCCTTGGAGCCCCGCACACAGAACGACGACTGCAGTTTCATCACCGATTTGCCGTCTTTTTTGCCTTCGACGACGTAATCGGCCTCATTGCCCTGTTTCAAGGGCCACAGTTTGTCGTATTCGGGCATATCGAAATCGAATTGCCAGCCGCCGCCGCTGGCGGTGCGGGCAAAGGCACGATAAAGGGTGACGTCCTGAATGGGCCCCTTGCCCTGGATCGGCTCCCGGAACCAGCGCACCTTGTCGCCCGAAATGGACTTCACCCGATAGCGTTGATGGGTCACGTCCGGCGTCTTGGAATCGGGATTATGGGTGATCTTGAAGATAAAATTGGCGCCTTCGGCGGGCGATGCATAAGGGATCGTCGCTACGTCGCTTTTCGAGGCGATGCACGCCGCCGCCCATGCGCCCGACGGCGCACAGATTACCACCGCAAAGATACCCGCAAATACAGTGAGACGGGACAGGCCCATTAAGCTCCCCTTGGCTGCCTTCCGGAAAATTGGCCCTGCTCTCGTCCCCGAGAAACAGATTTCTATCGCCATTAGTCTAGTCAAGCAGGGCCAACATACAATAAACAACTGATATGAATGACCTAGCTGAGTTCTGGAATCTCGTCGTAGACGTCTGGCAGCACGGTGTCGGGGGTGTGGATGTGGGTCGCATGGCGGCGGCATTCGGCATTTTCGTCCTGTTCCTCTTGCTGCGTGGACTACTGACCCGGTTCCTCATGGCCTGGCTGCGCATGTTCACCAAGCGCACGCCCTGGACCTTGGACGATCATATTCTGGGAGCCATCGAGCCGCCCGTACGTTTCGTGCCCATCGTCATGGGCCTGTTTTTCGGATTCCAAATATTGGAATTGGAAGGCACGGCCGCGATCATGACCTCCAACCTGGTGCGGGCACTGATCGCGTTCACCATTTTCTGGGCACTTTACCGCGCGATCACACCGCTTAGTGTCTTGCTGCACCGATTGAACAGTATTTTCTCTGACGAACTGGTGGAATGGCTGACGCGTGCGATCCGTGTGCTGGTGTTCATCATCGGGGCGGCTGCCGTGCTGGAAATCTGGGGCATCAAGGTCGGGCCGATCATCGCCGGCTTCGGCCTGATCGGTGTCGCCGTGGCCTTGGGCGCGCAGGATCTGTTCAAGAACCTGATCGCGGGCCTGCTGATTTTGGCGGAAAAAAGGTTCCACAAGGGGGATTGGATCAACGTCGATGGCGTGGTCGAAGGCCATGTGGAAGCCATCGGGTTCCGCTCCACCATGGTCCGCCGGTTCGACAAGGCGCCGGTGATGGTCCCCAATTCGCAGCTTTCCGATACGGCGGTGATCAATTTCACGGCAATGACCCATCGCCGCATCAAATGGCTGATCGGTGTCGAATACCGCACCACCGTCGACCAATTGCGCCAAATCCGCGATGCCGTCGCCGCCTATATCGAAGAAACCCCGGAGTTCGCGCCCTCGACCGAGGTGTCGACCTTCGTGCGTGTCGACAGTTTCGGCGATTCCTCCATCAACATTCTGGTCTATTGCTTCACCCTGACCACGAAATGGGGCGAGTATCTGGAGATCAAGGAACGCCTAGCCTATCGCATCAAGGACATCGTCGAAGGTGCCGGCACGGGCTTTGCCTTCCCCAGCCAATCGATTTATGTGGAAAGCCTGCCGGGCGACGATGCGCCCGAAATATTTCAGCCGCCGGGCCCCGGCCCCGCCGAGCCCCGTTGAACACAACCGCCGGAACGCCGGTTGACGACACAATCCAAGGGAGGACCCGAAATCATGGGCATCACCATTTATCACAACCCGAAATGCAGCAAATCCCGCCAAACCCTTCAATTACTGGAAGACAAGGGCGTGACCCCGGATATCGTCCTGTATCTGGACACGCCGCCCTCGCCGGACGAAATGAAGGACTTGCTGAAAAAGCTGGGCAAGCGTGCCGCCGACATCCTGCGCAAGGCCGAGGCCAAGGAAGCGGGATTGTCCGCGGACATGGATGAGGACGCCCTGATCAAGGGCATGATCGCCAATCCCCGATGCATCGAACGACCGATCGTGGTCAAGGGGGCCAAGGCCGTTCTGGGACGGCCGCCGGAGAACGTTCTCGACCTAGTCTGAACCGGACCTGACAATCCGGATGAATAGGCGAGTTTTAGTTTAATCTTCGTAGGTTACGGGACTTGCGGTTCGGCGGTGGACACTTCAATATGTGCCCGCGAGGGGAGATTGAATTCAGGTCGACTCCCTGACCTGCTCAAAGATCACCGAAAACGGGACAGAGCGGGCCAGGCGAACTCAATCGACGGCGGGCATGGAACCGCCGACACCGTGGAGGTTTAATGGCCGCCGACGACCACGTTACCCCGGAACAATCTCCGGTCGACGTTGACGATGCCCGCGCCGTCTGGGAATCCCTTCCCGAGGAAGAGCGGACAGCCTTGCGCGACCGCGAAGCCGCGCGCCTGTTCGCAATCGGGTCCGACCATCAACGGAACGGGCGCCTGGAAGAGGCAATTCCCGAGTACACCCGCGCCCTCGGCCTTAATCCCAACCTCGCCGAAGCCTATAACAACCTGGGCGTGGTGCTGCGCGCGACCGGCCGCCCCGAAGCAGCCGTTTCCTGTTATCGCCGCGCCATCGCGCTGAAACCGCGCAACGCGTCATCTCATTCCAACCTGGGCAACGTCCTGCGTGATCTGGGCCGTTTCGAGGCCGCCGTGGCCAGCCATCAGCAGGCCGTACATCTGGATCCGAAAAACGCCGACACCCTGCATAACCTGGGCGTGGCCCTGCGCGACCTGGGCCGCCGCGACCAGTCCCTCGATTGTTTCGAGCGCGCATTGGACAACAACCCCGCCCACGTCCCCAGCCAGCTGGACCGTGGCCGGTCCCTGCTTTTGGCGGGCGAGTACGCCGCCGGCTTCAAGGACCTTGAAGCCCGCTTTCAGATGCGCCGATTCCGCCTGCGCGGCATGGACACCCCGCGCTGGGACGGTAGCAAGGCCAAGGGCAAGACGGTCCTGGTGTCTTGCGAAGGCACATTGGGCGACATCATCCAGTTCGTTCGCTATATCCCGCTGATCAAACAGCAGGGGGCCAACGTGGTATTGGAAGCCCCTGCTGTCCTGGCTGATCTGTTGGCCACCGTTTCGGGCGCCGACAAGGTCATCGTTCAGGGGGCGGACCTGCCCAAATTCGACATGCACGCGCCGCTGCTGTCCCTGGCCTCGATCTTCAAGACCACCGCCGGCAAGGTTCCCGCGGACACGCCGTATCTGACGCCCCCCGATCCGGGTGCCTTTCGCCTGCCGCCCGGCGGCAACATCCTGAAGGTCGGCATCGCCTGGGCCGACGAACGCCCCGCGACACATACCACACCCACACCGGGGCTCAGGCCGTTTCTGGAACTGGCGGGATTGGCCGGGGTCACCTTGTTCGGGCTGCAGACGGGCCCGGCGGCGGGCGGCCTGAACAGCGAAGGAACGGAAGCCCTGATCATCGATCTGACGCGCCGCGCCGGCGGCCTGGCAGGTCTAGCCGCCTATATCGATCAAATGGATATCGTGATCGCGGTCGACGGCGCCGTCGCCCATTTGGCCGGTGCCTTGGGCAAGGAAACCTGGGTCATCGCACCGGTTTCTCCCGATTGGCGCTGGGGCACGTCCGGGGACACAACGCCCTGGTATCCAAGCGTGCGCGTGCTGCGCGCCGAACGGCGGGCGGACTGGCAGGGATTGCTGGATCAAACCCGGCGCGACCTGCGGGCCCGGGTGCGGCGCGGGAATAACGGAACCTAGAAGCGGTAGCTGTAGCGCAACCCGATGTTTTCCAGGCCTTCGTTGTAATCACAGATTTTGGCGTTGGAAATATGGTCGAACACGGCCGCGATTTTGTGGTGCTCGGTCAACTGCCAGCCCAAGGTCAGGGATTCACGGAACAGCAGATGGCAGCCCAGGTCCTTCTTGTCGACGGCTCCTGAATCCGTCTCGCCGTCGTGATAGGCGCCGCCGACGCTGATCCCGGCGAACAACCCCTTCCACAGATTCCATTCATAACTCAGCCCCAGAAACACTTGGCTGGTGTCGCCGGCCGAATTGATGTTGGCGCCAATATGGGGTTCCGGCGACCAGATGATGTCGAGGAATTCAGGCGACTTGAAGCGAATTTCGATATGCCCGTCGTAGCCGTCTTCCTTTGAATTGGAAAACGGGCCCTCGTCATGCAAAAGCGCACCGATCGACACTTCCGCCAGGATACCGCCCAGGGGATTGCCGCGCGAACTGGCGCGGGCACCGCGTTCCGTGCCGCCGGGCCAAAGCGGGCCGGTCTTGGCCGACGAACGCATGACCGGCGCGGGGGCTACGGCGGGTGCCGGGGCGGATACAGGCTGCGCCTGCGGTCGATAGGCCGGACGCGCCGGATACGGGGCGGGCCGCACAGGCTGCGGTGCATAGACCGGTTGTGGCGCACGGCCGGCTGCGGGCTGCCCGGCGCTCGGTTGCGCCTGCGGGCGGTCCCATTGTTGGGCTGGGGCGTTCAGGCCCCTGATTTTGCCCATCAACAAGCGAATGTCGTAGCCCGTCGCCACGCTATTGGCATCGGCGCCGGAAATCGGCAGTAGGCTGAACCCAATCACCCAGCACAACGTTTTGATATAATTAGACAAATTTCCCTCGCACCCTCATGAGTGCCGGTCCCGCACCCCTTGTCCCCAGTCGGTGACCCGGCATAAGGAAGCAAAAGCGCCTTAAACAAGGGTAAACCTTCTTTCTGTTTAATGGACAGGACGGCAATCGTCCAGCATCGCGGTCTGCGCGGGAACGGACATCAAGCCGATAAAATGACGCGTGATTTGGCGACGAGGCAACAGCCTTTGACCACGAAGAAACAACAATTCCGGGACAAGGACATCATCTTCCGTGAGGGAGATCCGGCGACTCGCGCCTTCACCATCATTTCCGGCAAGGTGGAACTGGTCACGGAAGTCGACGGCAAGGAAAAACACCTGGGCCTGCTCGGCCCCGGGAAAAGCCTGGGCGACACGGATATGAGCCGCGGCCGCCATATGGCGACCGCGATCGCCGCCGGCACGGTCACGCTGCGCCCGCTTGATCAGCAGGCCCTTGCCTTGGTCAACAACACGGCACCGCGCGGTCCCGGTCTTCTGGCCCGCCTGCTCGGCCCCTTGGCGGGCCCGCCCGCGGGCAGCGGCCGGCGGTTTTCCCTATTCGGGTGGTTCCGCCAAATCAAGGAAGCGAGCCAGCCCGCGGACCCGACCCGGATTGAAATCCGTCTGGCCCCGTTGTCCGCGAAGGTTCCGGCACCCGAACAGGACCACCCCGAAGCCACCCCCGACCCCACACCGGAAACAGCGATCATGGATGCCTTCGCGGGATTGGAAGGGGTGCGCGTTCGCCAGCTGAAAAAACCCGTCACCGTGCCCGAAGACACGGACCCGGATGACGTTTTCAACCGCTTACATTGGATGGCCCGCCAAACCCTGGCCCAGGCGGAAGCCGACATCCTGATCGGATACGAAACGGACGCGTCGACCAATCGCCTGACCCTGCGGTTCCTGCCGCTCGGCATCCAGAATGAAGACCCGGCCGGCCTGTTGCATCCGGCGCAAACCCTGGTTCTGCCCACGGCACCCGGCGAAGCCCTTTGCGCCCTGGCCGCCGCCGTTGCCCTGGCCGCGACGGTGCCCCTGACCGACGTGAAGAAAAACCGCCTGGCGAAGCTTCTGCCCGAAGCGATTGAGCGGGCAATGCCCGCCGTCGAGGCGCTGGAAGATACCAGCGCCCTGACAGACCGCGACAAGATTATCGCACGCCTGTTCTTCGCCAATCTTCTGACCCTGGTTTCGGCCCCTTCCGGCCAGATTGAAGGCTACCGCATGGCCGCCGATATTTACGGTCAGGTGATCGAAGCCCTGAGCGAAGAAACGGATGCGCTCGACCGTGCCGTGGCGCAACGCGCCTTGGGGGCGATCCTGCCGGTCCTGGCACCACAGATGGAAGACCTGGTGGTCACCGAGGAAGAAGACAAGCCCGAGGGTCCCATGGCCCAGGCGATGACGCTGCTGGAAGCCGCAAACGAACATTTCACCCGCGAGGTCCATCCCAAGGAATGGGCCGCGTTGCAAAACCGCTTGGGTCATCTTTGCTACCGCATGGATGCCCAGGAAGGGGATCAGGATCTTCTGAAAAAAGCCCTCAACCATTATCAGGCCGCCCTTCAGGTCTTTAACCGGGTCGACCATCCCATGCGCTGGGCCGAGGTTTTGAACAACATCGGTCAGGCCGCGGCGATCCTCGGCGAGCAGATGAAGTCCGTGCCGCTGTTCGAAAAAGCCATTGAAGCCTGCTCGGGTGCGCTGGAAGTCCGCCACAAGCTGGATCACCCCATGCTTTGGGCAGCGACGCAGAATACCTTGGGCTCGGCCCTGTTCATGATGGCCAAACAGACCCATGACCCGGCCCAGTTGGAAGCCGCGCGCGAAGCCTTCGGGCTGGCCAAAAGCGTCTATGAAGCCCGCGGCGCGCACCGCCTGACCCTGATCACGGAAAAAAACCAGGCCCGGGTCGAGCGCATGATGGAAATTTCGCGGCCTAAGGATCCGCCGCCCCTGCCCTGGGAGCCCCGCGACTATGCGCCGCATCTGGCCGAAGTCCCTGACATCGAAGACGACGACGAGGAAGAAGGTGATATGAGCGTCTATGACGCCCCGCAGGACGAAGACGAAGACAGCGGCCTGAAAAGCCGGGCTGCCGGTCTGTCCTGATATCGCTCCACCCTTGATGCCAAGAAGGCTTGATCAGACCCCAGAAGAGATTACATTTATGCCGTTACATTCAACGGCATATGCCCCGCGCCCGAAAAGTCGGGCCGGATCGGAGTGAGACCTCGGACCATGACCGCCCAACGTTCTCCCCTTGAAGCAGGAATTCTCTGGCGTCAGCCGGACGGTGAGCCCGTGTCTTGTGAGGAAAAACTGAAGGTCCTGAACGAGAATTTGGATGAAATCCGCCAGTACTGTCAGGACGCGTTCGAGGATGCAGTCCTCATGGGATGCGACGAAGCCCAGGTCCGCGAAGTGCTGCAGGGCGTCGTCAACGCGATCGAAAACCCCTATAAGGGCCGTGCGTCCTAAGCATCCAAAATTACGTCGGAAGCGGCCGCCTATTCGGCGCCGATGAAGCGGTCGGCAAAGGCGAAGGGATCCGGGTTGGGCTTGCCGAAATGCCAGCCCTGTCCGTAATCGATGCCGCAATAGAACAGCTTGTTGGCGGCTTCCTGATCTTCGACCATTTCCGCGACCGTATGCACGCCGGCGCTTGAGCACATCTTGGCCATGGATGACAGCATGTCCCGGCCCTTGTCCGATGCGCAGGCGCGTCGCACCACGGGACCGTCGAATTTCACCACATCCACGTCCAGGGCGTTCAGATAATCGAAACTTGCCGAACCGGCGCCGAAATCATCCAGACAAAACTGGAACCCGCGCGAACGGATTTCCTGGATCACCTTGTTGAGGGATTCCAGGTCATCGGCCTCGGCCGATTCCGTCAATTCAAACATGACCTTCCGGTTCATATCCTGGCGGGTTTCCAGAATACCGATCAGGCGTTCCACGAACTGTGGTTCCGCCAGGGACAGGGACGACAGGTTGACCGCGACCGGCGGCAGCGTCCCGCGTTTGGACATATGGCCCAGAATGTCCATCACCTGACGGACGACCGCGAAATCGAAATCGACGATCAGGCCCAACTGTTCGGCCAGCGTGATGATCTGGAAGGTCGTCTTGGCCCGGGCCTGGTCACGGAACCTGGACAAAGCTTCAAAATGATGGACCCGGCCCAGGCGCAGATCGCAAATCGGCATAAACACCAGATCGAAATCACAGCGTTCCGTGGTGTCCTTGATGTATTTCACGGTTTCCACCGTGTCCTGCATCATTTCATCCAATGCGTCGGACAGCTTTTCGACCGGCACCTTGGCCTTGCCGGTACAGAATTCCTGCATGGTATGAACCAATGCCCGCGCGACCTGGTCTTCGCTAAGGCCGGCCCCATCCGCATCCAGGGTCGATGACCGCGCGCCCAGGTCCGAGGCCTTTTCGCCCAGGATTTGCTGCGCCATTTCCTCGACCTTCAAATTCACGTCCTCGGGGTCGATGTCCGCACCATGGACATAGGCGAAGTTTTGCGCATCCAGTTGCCCGGCCGTGCTGCCGCCCAGGGAATGGGATTTCAGAATGTTGCCGACAGCCGTCATCAGATTGCGTTTTTCGCTGGCCCCCAGCGTATCCGTCAGGGACTGCACGTTATCCAGGCGAACAAACGTCACCTGCCCCTTGGCACCCGTACGGTCATAATCCTGGATGCGTTCGACGGCCGCACGGGTGAAGGATTCCCGCTCCAGCACGCCGGACCATTCGTCTTCGATCAGGTCTTCGGGGGCCACATGGGTCTTGCGTACCGGCTCGACCTTGAGGGCGAGGAAATAATGGTCATCGAAATCGGGCATCCGGTAGCCGGAAAACACCACGGGCACCCGTTTGCCGGTGGTGCTTTGCAGATCCAGCACCACATCTTCCAGCCGGCCGTTGCGACCGCCGCCGCCCAAAAGGTCGCGCACATAGGCCTTGTGTTCGTCACCCACGAAATTCAGGAACGACGAGCCCTGCAGTTTTTCAGGCGTCGCCCCCAGAACCGGCGTTACCCCGGCGGTGAAAACGATGTCGTAGTTGCCATCAAGCTCAAGCAGCAGGTCCGCGCGGCAAAAAGCCAGGGCCACGAAGCGTTCGCGGTCGGTCTTCCCCTGGGCGCGCGACTTGGCCGCCGGTTTCGGTTGCTTGGCTGCGTTGCCTGAATTTGCGCCGCCCATGGCATCCCCCGCTTGTTTGAGCGCAAGTTCGCTCATACCGACCCTACCTTACCCCGCCAGCGGGGTCCACGGGCGGCCCCCCTGGCCGTCCTCTACCGGATGGAGGGTACGGGGTAAAGTCGCGCCCATCTGTGACAGGCGGCACAATAATCTAATTTTCGGAAAATTTATTCCGCAGCCGTTACGACCCGCCCGTATCCTCGACAAGGTCGTCCATGCGCTTGGCGATGGAGGTATAGCGGAAATCGGAAATACGGAAGACCCAGGGCTGCGTCCGAGCCCGCAGGCCGTCCGCTTCGTCGGAGCCTTCGGCCCCCGTGATGTCCAGGGCGACCCAATATTGCGCATCGTCCCCTGCGGCATCTTGATCCGGCACCTGGATCAGAGCGGTCACGGTCATACCGTCAAACGTTTCATAAACCGCACGCGTCGCCTTGGCCGGATCGATGGGATGGGTATCGCGCCGCGCCACGTCCATGATCTTGTATTCATCAATGGACGAGGCGACGCCATTGACACTGAACGGGCTTTTGACCTTCTTGCCATCGGGGATGCCTTCAAGAATGAAATCCAGGTCCTTTTCCTGATCCTTGAAGATCACCACCTTTTCGCCGTCGTGATGGTCGATTTGGACACGCCGGATACGCTGGGTCTTGATGTCGAAGATATCCGTTTCGATCCATTCGGAAAGCAGCTTGCCGATTTCCAAGGCCCCCTTGGCCAGCCAGGTCTGATCGTCCCCCGGCATGCGGAAATAGGTGCCGCCCTGGGAAGATCCTTCCAGGGTGCTGCGTGACCGCCCGACGATCATATCGGCCAGCGGACGGCCGTCCTTGGCCGCAAGGCGCAGACTCACGGCATGCGAGCCTTCTTCCGTGGTGCTTCCCAATTGCAGGCGCGGGTAAAGATCCGGGTTGGCCGTCTTGGGCGCCAGATAGCTCAGCTCCGCGACCTTGAGCACCATCGCGTTCACCAGATTGGCCTTCACCGGATACATGGCGCGTTCGACAATGCCCCAACCGGCTTTGTCCTCGCCGGACTGGCTTTGGTCTGCTTGGCGCTGGAACGTCAGCACCCCGCCTTCGGCGCTTTCGATCCGGACCGTGGCGACTTCGTTCACCGTGTCGATCAGACCGGGCACGATCGGGTCGCCCAGGTTGGCATAAACGTCGTCACCGGGCCGGGTCATCACGGCGACGGCGGCGGCAGCCACACCGGCGACCGTCATGACCAGAAGGATCAGAAAATTCTTGGGGCTCATGGTCTAAATCTCCCCTATTCCGTGACCGGCCGCGCACGCGCCCGACTGAAGCGCCGGCCGACGGCGATGATCAGGGCCGCCAATCCCAGCAACAGCGGAATGGCCGCGATATTGAGGAATTTCAGCCAGGCATCCAATGCGTCGATATCCTTGCGCAAGGCGTGTTGAACATCGCGCAAATCGCGACGAATATCGACCATCTTGCGGCGGAATTCGGCGATCGCCTGTTTTTCGTCTTCGGTCAGAATCGCATCGCCCGCCCCGCTTTCGCGGCTGGTCAGACCTTCGATGCGCCGCTCCGTTTCCTGCAGTTCCTTGACCAGCTTTTCCTGTTCCGTGCGGAACCTGCGTTCGGCTTCCAGGCGGATTTCCTCGACCAGTTCGAACGGACGGCGTGAATCGCCGCGCGAGCGAAGCCCCAACAGCGCATCCCCGCCGGACAGGTTCTCGACCGCGTTGATGACGAAATCGCTGTTGCCTGCATAAGGCACCAGCAGTTGTTCACCGTTGACGTTGCTGACTTCCGCCCACAGGCCTTCGTGCAGCAGGTCCGTATCGGCGACGACCACCGCGTTGAGCGGCTTCTTGGATTCCGCGATATGGGATTTCATCCGCTCGGCCCGTGCTTTTTCCGCATCGGGCCCCGTGCCGACCAGCGGCGGGCCGTCGGGGAATGCGGATTTGACCGGCCCGGTGACACGTGCGGCCATGGTCAGCTTCTTGCCTGAAGGTTCGAAATCCCGGAACAGGCCGACGATATCGATCCGCCCACGCAGTTTGGCTGCATCCAACGCCTGGGAATTCTCGGACGTGGTCAGCATGGGCGTGAACGTCGTCGTGGCCCCCGGGGCGGGTTCGATAATGCCGGCCGAGCCCACGTTCAGGCTGCGCACGTCGGCGACAACGGCATCCTTGGTGTTCAGGTTTTCCGCGCCCAGCGTGTTCCAGGCGACGTAATCGATCTGGGTAATCTGGCCCTTGTCGCGCACACTGACCCGGCGGGCGGTCTTAAGGTCCGCGGCGATCTTGTCTTTGACGAAGGTCACCCCCCAGGATTTCAGCAGACGGTCGATATCGGACGGGCCCGGCTGTTTGCGCGGACCGGGAACCTCGGCTTCCGCGTTGGGGTCGATGAACGCCAGGACACGCCCGCCCCGCATGACGAACTGGTCGATGGCGTATCGTGTTTCTTCGCTCAGTTCCTTCGGATGCACCATCATCAGAACACCGACTTCCGGCGGCACGGCGGAAAATTCCGCCGGCATGGTGCGGACATCGAACAGTTCACGAATCTGGCTGACCACGGCCCAGGGCGGCACGGGCCGCTGGCCCATCATGAAGCCGCCTTCAACCGGCAGGCGCGCGACCATACCGATGATCGGGCGGTCCAGCGTGGACAGGGTATAGACCAGCTTGGTCAGGTCGTATTCCAGGAACGGTTCGCGTTCCGTCGTGAAATAGGGAATGACCGCCTTACCGTCGACTGAATTGGTCCCCGCGATCCCGAAATACCCGCGGTCGCCCGACTGATCGAACGGCACGCCTTGCAAACCGAAGGTTACGGCTTCGTCCTCGACCTCGGAAAACGGGTCGGGGTTGCTGACTTCAAGGCGGATTTTCCCGCCCGAGATATCAACGTAGCGCTCCAGAAGCTCGCGGATGCGGCCCGCATAGGCCGCATGCCCAGGATAGCTTTCGCCCAGCTTACGGGTGAAATACAGGCGCAGGGTGATCGGTTCCTGCAATGACGTCAGAACCTTCCGCGTGCCGTCGGAAAGGGTGTAAAGCTCGCGTTCCGTCAGGTCGACCTGGGCCGAGCGCATGGACAGATTGACCGCCAGATTGATCGCCAAAAACAGCACGGCGGCCAAGGCCACGCCGAGGACGGCCAATCGGTTGCGATCGATATTCTTGAGGGAATCCATGAATTTCGTCTCCGCCGGTCGTCTTAAGCCGATTTCTTAACTTCGACGACGATCACGTTGGTGAACAGCCAGAACGCAATCAGCGACACGAAGAATAGAACGTCGCGCAGGTCGATCACGCCGCGCATGACCGCATCGAAGCGGACCAGGAAGCTCAGACTGGCCACCGTATCGACGATCAGCGCCGGGGCCCAGGCCTGGAAGAAGTTCAAGACCAGTTCCAGGCCGCTCATGGTGAACAGGAAGCACACCGTGGCCGAGATGATGAAGGCGATCACCTGGTTCTTGGTCATGGCCGACATGCAAGCCCCGATCGACAGGAACGCCCCCGCCATCAGGAAACTGCCGACATAACCCGCGACAATCACGCCGTTGTCGGGCTGGCCCAGCACGTTGACCGTGATCCAGACAGGAAAAGTCAAGGACAGCGCAATACCGCAGAACGCCCAGGCCGCAAGAAACTTGCCCATGACCGCCTGGGTCGTGGTCACCGGCAGGGTCATCAAAAGTTCGATCGTGCCGGTCTTGCGTTCTTCGGCCCATAGGCGCATGGCCACAGCCGGGATCAGGATCAGGTACAGCCAGGGATGGAAACGGAAGAAGGCTTCCAGGCTGGCCTGACCGTTTTCAAAGAACCGGCCCAGGTAAAAGGTAAAGGCACCTGTCAGCGCCAGGAAGATAACGATGAAAACGAGCGCCAGGGGCGTCGCGAAATAGCCCAGCAGTTCACGCTTGGCGATGATCCACATGTTTCGCATCTCAGACCTCCACCCCGCTGTCGCCGCCTTGGGGCGCCCCCGGGGTGCCGCCCTGCGTGATCGCGCGGAACACTTCGTCCATATGGCCGCGTTCCACGTACATTTCTTCGGGCGTCACGTTGTTGGCGCGCAGGAAATCGCCGACCGGCAGGACGATGGAAGCCCCTTCTTTCGGGCGGGCGCGGAACGCTGCACTCCCGTTCGCCGCATCGCCCAGGGCATCAACACCCGCGACTTGGTCCAGACCGGCAAGACCCGCGACAATGTCCTTGGCCTTATCCGCCGCCAATTTGACCACCACCGCATTGTGGCGGATATCGCGGCTGAGCAGTTGTTCCGGTGTGCCGTCGGCCAGCAGTTTGCCGTGGGCGATGACCACGGCCCGGGTGCAGATCGCTTCGACCTCTTCCAGGATATGGGTCGAAATAACGATCGCCTTGTCCTGGGCCATGTCTTGAATGAGCGAGCGAACCTGATGTTTCTGGTTCGGGTCCAGGCCGTCCGTGGGCTCGTCCATGATCAGGACTTCGGGATCGTGCAAAATCGCCTGGGCCAGACCGACCCGGCGCTTGAAGCCCTTGGACAAGGTTTCCACCGGCCGGTTGAACACTTCGTCCAGGTTCGCCATTTCGCGCACCCGATCGATCCGGCGGCCGATTTCCGCGCCGCTGAAGCCGCGAACTTGTGCGATGAAACGCAGGAAGGATGATACCCGCATGTCGCCGTAGGTGGGCGCACCTTCAGGCAGATATCCGATCGCCGCTTTGACCGCCATGGGTTGGGTCACGACGTCGTAACCCTGAACCCGGGCAGTGCCGCTGGTCGGTGTCAGATACCCGCAGACCATCTTCATGGTTGTCGACTTGCCCGCCCCGTTCGGCCCCAGGAAGCCCAGAACCTCGCCCCGGCTGACGGACATGGAAACGGCATCGACGGCGGTCAAATCGCCGAAGCGCTTGGTCAAATTCTCAAGGACGATCATTTCGGACATTGCGCGGCACTTCCCCCTAGCGGCGAGCGTCTTCCCACGTGTGAGAAGCCAGCGCAATGATAAATTCGAATATGTCCGGAATGCGGCGTTCGCAATTCACGGCCTGTTTCTCCCTAACTGTCCGGTTGTTACCCAACCTTGAACGGCAAGGGAGATAGTCTGATCAACGCAGGCTTTTCAACCCCCCGGGGCAAAGAAAATCACACCTGATCAGCGAACAGCATTGATCCGCCAGTCATAGACGTGATCATCAATTTCCGTTTTTCCGGCAAGCCGCGCTTTCAACGCAGGTGCTGCGTATTCAGACAGATGGCCCAGAACCGCCTTCTCCGTGCCGCCGAAATCATCGATGAACCAATCGTAGATCTTGGAGGCGACCACCCGGCCGTCCCCGGCAATGCGCAGGCCGCGCGGACTGTTGACGAAATTCTGGGCCGCCGCCGTCAGCATCTGTTCGATGGCTTCACCCGTATAGGGCTTGGCCGCCAGGTCCGGGCAGCCGATGGACGCGCAATTGACCGCGTAATGCAAGCGCGGATCCTGCCATATGGGCCGTAGGATGCGGTGCTCGATATCGTCGAGCGACAGTTGCTCACCCTCGACCGTGACCAATTTCTTGCCCCAGGGCCCGTCGGAAAACAGGCCCGGTGAAATGTCGATATCGCGGATCGACGAAACCGGCCAGTGATCCAAAATCACGTTCACGGTCATGGCATTATAGAGGTTGATCCAATAGGCCCGTTGCTCGTCCCGGTTCAGGCCGGATACGGAAACGGCCGCCAGATGCCCCACATAACCCGCCACGGCCGCACGGTCCGTCGCCGTAACGCCGCCGTAATCGACCTGATTTCCTTCCACCGGCATGACACGAAGGTAGCGTGACAGAAACCGGCCCCAGGCGTCGTGATTAACACGCTGCGCGGACTGCGGATCATGGGCCTGCCAGCGCTCCCACAACTCGGCCTTGGGTCCGGCAGCGTAGGCATTTCCCGTCAAGGCCCAAGCAAGGCACAAGGATAAGGATGCGGCGACAAAAAAAGCTCTGGTCATCGGTGACTTCCAAAAGGCGGCATGACCGCTGAGCGGCTGCGCCGCCGATCAGGCCGGTTCCATAAACACAGAGATAAAAGATTACAGGGCCCATGCGGAAACACTTCCGTTCACGCCTTCGCGACCGCCCGGGCGCGGCTTATTGCACGGGCAAGGCATCCCGTGGAATGAGCAAACAACCCGCCGCCAAGGCCGGGCTCAACACCCCCCATGCGCCCGCGTCCTTCAATCGGCCGGCAAACCCGGGGGCATCATCCCTGACCACCAGAACATTGGAAAATGCGCCGCCACGCAGAATTTGCCCGCCCGCGGCGGATACGGCGGACAGGATTTCGCTTTCTTCCGTCCCCGGCAGGAACAGGACAGCCAGGGCGCCGCTCATCGCGTCATCGACCGATACCAGACGCGGCGCGGCAGCCATCAGCACAACCCAAAGAACGACCGCCAAGCCCAATCCAAGGTTGCTGTACGCCTTCTTCGGGACGTCTCGGTTTTTTGTAATTTTAAACATATTGCATACAAAGTTACGCTATCATACCTTGTGAACTCGGTGTCCCAAGCGGACTTTGTAATACCTTTGGATGATGGAAACGTCATCCATTTGCCGTTATAGAACGCCGTAATAAAAAGAAGAAACGTAACGTGCTCTAAAAAATACTGCGTGCAGACTGCGCCCGGAACCATCACCGGAAGCCGACGGATGCAGGAAAAAACAGACACCGCACATGAGCGCGTCAAGCCGTTCACGTGACGGTTCGGAGCACCTGTCGCCCATGCCCATACTGGCCTATCCTTCCCTTCCGGGACTTCCCGTTTATTACGATCCCTCGTTGGTTGCCTTGTCGTTTGCGATCGCCTGGTTCGCGTCGTTCACGGCATTGGACATCGGAGGGCGGATCAACGCCACCCAAGGAAGCACCAAAGGCATCTGGCTGGTTTGCGGCGCGGTCGCCATGGGCGGCGGCATCTTTTCCATGCATTTCATCGGGATGCTGGCCGCGACCATCGACCTTCCCATAAATTATGCCGCCGACCTGACAATCCTGTCCCTGGCCTATGCCGTCGGGTTCACGGGCTTCGGCATGTTCCTGGTCAGTCGCGCCCCGACGCGGCCTATTGTCCTTGCCGCCTCGGGCTTTTTGACCGGAACGGGCGTCGCCGCAATGCATTACACGGGCATGGCCGCACTTCAGGTCAGCGCCGCCATCTCGTACGATCCCACATTATTCACCACGTCGATCGTGATCGCCGTGGTCGCCGCGACGGCCGCGCTATGGCTGGCATTCAATCTGAAAGCCGCCTGGCAGAAAGCCCTGGCAGCGGTGATCATGGCCATTGCCGTATGCGGCATGCATTACACCGCAATGGCCGCCGCAACCTTCACCAAGGCGTCGTCATCCCCGGCCGCGGGCATGACATTGTCACCGGCCCTGCTGGCCATCGCCGTGGCGCTGGGGGCATTGCTGATCATCGGGCTTTTCCTGATATCCACCGTGATCGACCGCCGCATGTCCGCCATGGCACAGCGCGAAGCCGATGCGCTTAAGGAAAGCGAGGCCCGGCTGCGCACGGTCAGCGAAGCCCTGCCCATATCCATCATTCTGTCGCCTTTGGACGGCGGACGTTCGATTTACGCCAACCAACAGGCCTACGACCTGTTCCAAGCACCGACGGATTCATCCGAACGTGTCCCCATCAGGGAACGCTTCGCCGACCGGGCGGCCTGGATCGAATTTTCAATCGCCGTGCGCGAAACAGGCAACGTCGAAAATTTCGAAACCCAAATGCGCCGTTACGACGGCACCGAATTCTGGGCCATGATTTCCGCCCATCGCATCACCTATCAGGACCAGGACCTGATGGTGTCGGGATATCACGACATCACCGACCGCAAGGCGGCGGAAATGCGCCTGATCGAAAGCGATGAAAAATTACGCGAAACCAACAACATGCTGACCTCGGCATTGCGTGAATCCGAAGAGCACGGCAAAAAACTGGAAACGGCGCTTCGCCGGGTTCGTGAATCCGACCAGGCCACGCGGGCAAAATCGGCCTTCCTCGCCATGATGAGCCATGAAATCCGCACGCCTATGAACGGCATCATCGGGTTTCTTGAACTATTGGGTGAATCGGAACTGCTGGACGACCAGCGCACCACCGTCGACACGATCCGCCAATCGGCCTTTTCCCTGTTGCGGGTCATCGACGATGTTCTCGACTTTTCCAAGATCGAAGCCGGCCACCTGGACATCGAAGACACCGTGTTCGATCTGTGCGGCGTGGTGGAAAGCGTGGCGGAAATCGTCGCCCCCCATGCCTGGTCCAAGAATTTGAGCCTGTTCGCCGATTGCGACCCGGCCGTACCGGCCCGCGTGATCGGCGATCCCGCGCGCATCCGGCAGGTTCTGAACAATCTGGCCGGCAACGCCGTGAAGTTCACCGAGGCCGGCAAGGTCGTCATCCGCGTCGAACATCTGTCGCAAAGCGGATCCAGAGCGAAACTGCGCATTTCGGTCACGGACACAGGCATCGGCATTCCCGAAACCGCCCAGCAGGATCTGTTCGAGCCCTTCACCCAGGCTGAGAAATCCACCACCCGGCGGTTCGGCGGCACCGGACTTGGATTGACCATTTCGCGGCGCCTTGTCGACCTCATGGGCGGGCGCATGGCGTTTGAAAGCAGCTACGGCAGCGGATCACAGTTCTGGTTCGATCTGGAATTGACGGTTGCCTCGTCGAAAGGGCAATCCATCGAACGGTTCCCGGACATCCAGGGCATTCAGGCCGTCGTTTGCGCCGCGGACCAGGAAAAGGCTCAGGTCATCTCCAAGTATCTGTCGACCTGCGGGATCGACAATTGGTGCACGACCGAACTCGCCATGGCCGAGGAACTATACCAACAACACGGCAAGGCGAACGAGAAGATGACCATCGCCGTGTTCGATCGCGGCGTGCTGACATCCGACCTGCACCAGGCCGTGACCGCGTTCTTCGACGCCGCCGGCGATTCCCAAGGACGCGCTGTGGTGATTTCCCGGGACCGCGCCGGGTACAGTTTGCCGCCCGGCTCCCGGCCGACCAATCTGGTCATGCTGCCGCAACCGGTCAAGGCACGCGCCCTGGCCGACGCCATGCTGACCGCCGCCGGACGGGCATCCCCGACGCTGCAACGTCAATCAGCCACGGACGACGCTCTTCCCGTCAAAAAGCCCGCCCCCACCAAGGCCGAGGCAATCGCCCTGGGCACGCTTGTCCTGGTTGCCGAAGATCATCCGACCAACCGCCAGGTCATCGCCCGCCAACTGGACCGTCTGGGATATGCCTGCGATGTCGTCGAGAACGGCGCCCTGGCGCTGGAACGGCTGGCGACAGGCGAATACGGCATTCTGCTGACCGATTGCCACATGCCGGAACTGGACGGTTTTGAATTGACCGGCTGTGTCCGCGGCGGCACCCACGGCGTGAACCCGGACCTGCCGATCGTTGCCATTACCGCCAACGCCCTGTTGGGCGAGGCCGAACGCTGTCTGGCGGTCGGCATGAACGATTATCTGGCCAAGCCCGCCAGCCTGAAAGACATGAGCGCCGTGCTTAAACGCTGGGTCGCGCAGCCGGAAATCGCCGCCCCGGCATCGGAATCCGATGCGCAACCGCGACCCGCCGCCGAACCCGGGGATGCGAACGGCCCGCAGTCCCAGATCGCAATTGACCTTGGTGTTCTTGAAGAGCTTGTCGGGGACGATCCGGAAGCAATCCGCGATCTTCTGGCAAGCTTCCTTGCCAATCTTGTGGAAAATCACGACGAGTTGTCGGCCGCGCGCGACCTGGGCATCGAAGAAATGGATCATGCCGCCCACAAATTCGCCGGCGCCGCCCGCACGGCAGGTGCCGTATCCCTCAGCCTGTCGCTAGACAAGCTGCGTGCGGCCCTCGCCGCCAAGGCCTCCGCTGAAATCGATGGCCTGTTGGCCGATGTCACGACCTCCGTCAACCACACCCGAACCGCCATTAAGAACGAAATCGGAGACAATCCGTGACACCACCCCCCGCCACCGCCGCGGCCGCCGCAAGCACCAACCTGGACCTGTCCGCATTGATCGTCGACGACGACGCCTTCGTGCGCATGGTCGTGGTCAAGGCCTTGAAGGCGCTTAACATCGGCACGGTCTACGAAGCCGCGAATGGCGGAGAGGCCATCGCCGTCCTGCGCGCGATGGGACATGACGTCGATCTTGTGATCTGCGATTTGCAAATGCCCGACGTGGACGGCATCCAGACACTGGAAGCCCTGGCGGAACTGGGCACCCGTGCCGGAATCGTGATCCAAAGCGCCCACCAGGAACAGACTCTGACGGCGGCAGCGGAATTCGCCCGCGCCCACGGTCTCAATATTTTGGGCACCCTCGGCAAACCGGTGAAACGGGATTCCCTGTCCGCCATTGTCGATAAAATATGGGATGGAAATTCCCTGCCCAGCGCGGTCAGCCGGCCCATCGTTCGCATCGAAAAGGAAGAACTGGCCGACGCCATCAAAAGCGGCGATCTGTCCGCCTTCTATCAACCGAAGATCTGTGTCGCCAACAAACGCCCGGTCGGCGTGGAAGCGCTGGTCCGCTGGCAGCACCCCGAATACGGGCTTCTGGGCCCCGGCGCGTTCGTGCCATGGCCGAAGAAGCGGGGCTGATCGGTGATCTGACAAAATCGGTTCTGAATACGGCGCTTAAAGATTGCGCCGACCTTATCCGAAGCGGGCGCCTGCAGGCGGTTGCCGTCAACCTGTCGGCAGCAGCCCTGAAGGATCGCGGCCTTACCGATTACATTCTTGCGGCGATCGAGCGCCGCGGCCTGAAACCGCAGAACCTGATCCTGGAAGTGACCGAGAACCTGGTCATCGAAGACCTGCGGGCAGCCCTTCATATTCTGTCGCGCCTGCACCTGAAAGACATCAAGCTTTCCATCGACGATTTCGGCACGGGGTATTCGGGGCTGCAGCAGTTGCTGCGCATTCCCTTCTCGGAATTGAAGATCGACCGGCTGTTCGTGTTCGAAGCGCATGACAATGCGGTCCAACGGACGATCCTGGAAGCGACCGTCGACCTGGCGCATCGTCTCGGCATGGTGACGACTGCCGAAGGCGTGGAAACGCAGCAGGATTGGGATTTGCTGGCCAATCTGGGCACAAGTCAGATTCAGGGCTACTTCATTCATAAGCCGGCACCGATCGGCGAAATTACGGACTGGCTGGACGGCCAGGAAGTCACGAACCTCGCGGGTTGACGTAATTCGCGGGCGGATTCCACGGCATCCCCGCCGTAAAGACCGCCGGTTTCCACGCATTCTTGACCTTTAACGCCGGTTTAACTGGAAATCCGCAACGATGCCCCTTATATCGGGTCGTTACACACCCTGGGATTAATGAACACCAAAAGCCTTCAAAGAGGTTCTGAAATGGCGATCAAATGGGCGCCCGACTCCTGGCGCGGCAAACCGATCCTTCAGGTTCCGGAATATCCGGACGCGAAGGTCCTGGAAACCGTTGAAACGCAGCTTCGTCGCAGCCCGCCGCTGGTTTTCGCCGGCGAGGCGCGCTCGCTGAAGAAATCCCTGGCCCAAGTGGCCGAGGGCGAAGCCTTCCTGCTGCAGGGCGGTGATTGCGCCGAAAGCTTTGCTGAATTCCACCCGGACAACATCCGCGACACCTTCCGCGTGCTGCTGCAGATGGCGGTGGTGCTGACCTTTGGCGCGGCTTTGCCGGTGGTTAAGGTCGGCCGCATGGCTGGTCAGTTCGCCAAGCCCCGCTCGACCCCCACGGAAACGATCGACGGCGTCGAACTGCCGTCCTATCGGGGCGACATGGTCAACGCCATGCCATTCACCGAGGAAGCCCGCATTCCCGATCCGAACCGCCTGACCCAGGTCTACAACCAGTCGGCTTCGACCCTGAACCTGCTGCGCGCTTTCGCGCAAGGCGGTTACGCAGACCTGCACAAGGTCCATCAATGGAACCTGGGCTTCGTCGCCGATTCAGCCGAAGGCGAAAAATACGCCGACATGGCCGACCGCCTGGACGAAACGCTGGGCTTCATGGCCGCCTGCGGCCTGACGTCCGAAACCACGCCGCAAATTCGCGAAACGGATTTCTACACGTCCCACGAAGCCCTGTTGCTGTGGTACGAACAGGCCCTGACCCGTATCGACAGCACGACCGGCGATTGGTACGACACCTCGGCCCATATGCTGTGGATCGGCGACCGCACGCGTCAGCCCGACGGCGCCCATGTCGAATTCATGCGCGGCATCAACAACCCGATCGCATTCAAGGCCGGCCCGTCACTGGACCCGGACGAAATGATCCGCCTGATCGATATCCTGAATCCCAAGAACGAGCCGGGCCGCATCACCATCATCGCCCGCATGGGATCGGACAAGGTCGCCACGGGGCTGCCGCCGCTGGTCCGCAAGATCAAATCCGAAGGCCGCTCCGTCGCCTGGGTCACGGACCCCATGCACGGCAATGTCATCAAGGCTTCCAACGGCTATAAGACCCGGCCGTTCGACCGCATCCTGTCGGAAGTGCGCGACTTCTTCGCCGTTCACCAGGCCGAAGGCACCCATGCCGGCGGCGTTCATCTGGAAATGACCGGCCAGGACGTGACCGAATGCACGGGCGGCGCCCAGGCGATCACCGACACGGATCTCAGCGACCGCTACCATACCCATTGCGATCCCCGGCTCAACGCCCGCCAGGCGTTGGAACTGGCGTTCCTGGTGGCGGAAATGCTGAAGGAAGCCCGCACACCCAAGCTGAAGCAGGCCGCGCTGCCGTCATAAAAGCCGGCGGGCGGTTCGCACAAGGGGGAGAATTTTCCATGGCCCCGCCGCCTGACGACATGGCTAACGGCCTGACGGACAGCAATCGCATCCCGTTCGAGGACGAGATCGCCCAATGGGCCGATCACTATTTCCTGCGCACCAAACAGGCCGTGCGCCGGTTCGGCGACACGCAGGTCACCTATGCGATCTTCATGCGACGGCCCATCGTGTTCGCGCCCAAGATCGCGCTTGATTGGCTGGCCGAGGCCGCCCGCGCCCGCAACACCGACTTCAAGGTCGAGCCAAATTTCATCGAAGGCCAATGGGCCGGGGCGGGCGAGCCCCTGATGTACGTCACCGGGTCGCTGGAACATCTGGTCGATCTGGAAACCCTGTTGCTGCAGAAACTGGGGGCCTGCTGCGTCGCCGCCAACAATGCCTACGTCATGTGCGCGACCCTGCCAAAGGTCGCCTTCATGGCCATGGATGCACGCCATTGCGCGGGCACGGAAATGGCCGACCACATGGCCTATGCCTGTGCTGTCGGCTCCACCGCCGCCAAGGAACAGGCGGGCGCCGTCGGCTTCATCGGCAATGCGACCAAGGCCACGGCCCGTCATTTCGGCAACGAAAACGGTATCGGCACCATGCCCCACGCCATGATCGGCTATGCGGGATCGACCCTGCGCGCGGCGGAAATGTACGCCGAGACCTTTCCGGGCGAACCCATGACCGTGCTGGCCGACTATTTCGGGGCCGAGATCACGGACGCCCTGGCCGTTTGTTCGCGCTTTCCGGACATGGCGGCGTCGGGCAAGCTCGGCTTCCGCCTGGACACCCATGGTGGGCGCTACATGGAAGGGCTCGACCCACAGGAAAGCTACGCCGTGCTGGAACGCCACGTACCCTTGGCCGTGCGCCGTTACCGCAATGAAAAGGAGCTGCGCTATCTGACCGGCACGGGCGTTTCGGCCGCCGCCATCTTCCTCTTCCGCGAACGGCTCGACGCCGCCGGATATGGCAAGGCCCGGATCGTTTGCTCATCCGGTTTCGATGTGGAGAAGTGCAAGGTCATGGCCGATGTGGACGCCCCCATCGACATGGTCGGCACCGGATCCTACCTGCCCGCCAACTGGTCCGAAACCTACGCCACCGCCGACATCATCGCCTATGACGGCGAACCGCGCGTGAAACTTGGCCGCGAATTTCTGTTACGCAAACCACAGTCATAACGCGATATTTTTTTATATTCACAATTATTGATACTATGACTTATTCATGACTCTGAATGCGCCGCCAATCCGATTAGGATGATGGTTAACGCATTGGTGGATCGCGCCAAAGGACCCGCCAATCGAACCATATTTACCAGGGCGATCCGCACTGGGGGGCGTTGCACTATGACCGGTACGGTCGATACGGAGTTTCTGTTCAAACTCGCGCGCGACAAATCGTCCGAAGGGCGCACCGCGCTTGCCAACGTCATCAACGACCTTTTTGACGAACATGGCGAAGCGATCACGGACCGTGAACGTCATTTAATGCTGAACATCCTGCATGGCCTGATCCATGAGGTTGAAGTCTCGGTTCGCCGCAACGTCAGTGCCAGGCTCGCCACCTTGCCGGATGCACCGCATGAATTGCTGCAAGAGTTGGCCAATGACGAAATCGACGTCGCCTATCCCATCCTGACCCGCAGCAAGGTTCTGCGCGACGAAGACCTGATCGACATCATCCGCCTGCGTACCCATGAACACCAATTGGCGGTCACGCTACGCACCGACATCAGCGAAGAAGTTTCCGCCGTTCTGGTGGAACAGGGCAACACCCAGGTCATCGTCAGCCTGCTGAAGAATCAGACGGCGAATATTTCCCAGGCGACCCTGGAATTTCTGGTCGACGAAAGCCGGCGTATCGATGATTTTCAGGACCCGCTGCTGAAACGCGAGGATCTGCGCGAGGACCTTGCCAAACGCATGTTCATGTGGGTTTCCGCAGCCCTTAGAAGCCATATCATCGACCGCTACGCGCTTGATCCAGCAATGGTCGATGAACTGCTGGAAGACGCCGCCCGCGAGGAAATCGACAACACCCTGTCCCATAAGCCGGCCGTCGGCCAAAGTCTCCGGAAAGCGCTCAGCGAAGAAGGCCTGATTTCCCCGGATATGGTCGTCGCCGCCCTCATGGACGGCGAGGCATCCCTGTTCATGAAACTGTTCTCGGCCCTGACCGACCTCAATGACACCCTGGCCTCGCGGATCATCTTCGAAGAAGGCGGCGAGGCCCTGGCGATTGCCTGCAAGGCCGTCGACGTGCCGGAAATGCAGTTCATCGTAATCTACGACCGGACCCGCAAGGCCCGCATTCGGCATATGCAGAACGGCCAGGCGCAAAAACGCAGACAAGAGGTATTAGACCTCTATCGCCGAATGGCCCCCGACGATGCAGAGAAAGTTCTCAGCCGCTGGCAACGGGGTTCGGACTTCCTTTCCGCCATCCGGGAATTGGAGCTTTAATAATGTCCGACGCCCCGGATATTCGCCGCCCGCGCAACTGGCCGTCGATCAAAGGCGATTCCGACAAGCGCGCGTCCTATGCCCTGACCCGTCTGGAAGATATTTCCCGCCTCGTTTCAGAATGGGTTTGGGAAGTCGATATCGACGGCGTGCTCACCTATGTTTCAACCCGAATTATCCAAGAAGTCGGCATCCACCCCGGCCAGTTGATCGGCCAGAAGTTCGCCGAGGTCGGAACCTTTGCCAACCTTGGCCAGGGACGGAACGAGCCGGATTGGAAGTCGCCATTCCGCGATGCGACGTTCGAAATGCTCGATGCCGATGGAAATGCCCGCCGCCTGCTGGTCAGCAGCGTGCCCATTTATGAGCCCGATACCTGGAAGTTCGAAGGCGCCTGCGGCACATCCCGCGACATCACGGAACTCCGCGCATCGCACGAAACGAAGGTCTACCTGGAAAGGGCGAACGCATTACTGCGCGAAGCGAGCGAGGCCAAATCCGCATTCCTGGCCAATATGTCACACGAACTGCGGACGCCGCTGAATGCAATTTTGGGTTTCTCGCAGATTCTGCAAAGCGAAATGTTCGGCCGCCTGGGCGACGACCGCTACCTTGAATATGCCCGGGATATACACCGAAGCGGCCAGCACCTGATTTCACTGGTCAATGATGTCCTCGACCTTTCGGTGATCGAGGCGGGACAGTTGGAATTGTTCGAAACCGAGGTCAACCTTGAAACCCTGGTCGATGGCTGCCTGGAAATGCTGCGGCAGGCCGCGGCACGCAAAGAGCTGACCCTGCTGGCCGAGATGAGCCGCAATGTCCCCCGTTTGTCAGCCGACGCCCGCACCATTCGCCAAATTCTTCTGAACCTGATTTCAAACGCCATCAAATTCACGCCTGACGGGGGGACGGTCATCACTTCAGCCGAATTGAACGAAAACCGCGAGGTCGTGCTGCGGGTCAGCGATACAGGCATCGGAATTCCCGAAGACGATCTGCAATTGGTTCTCAAACCTTTTGGCCGCCGCGACCCCGAGGTCACAAGCAACGAAAAGGGAATCGGCCTTGGTTTGGCCATTTCCAAGTCCCTGGTCGAGAAACACGATGGCAGCATCGACATCATTAGCGAGGTGAACGTCGGCACCACGGTCGAAATTAAATTCCCAAAGGAACGCACGCTGATCCAACGTGGATGATCCCTGGGTGCGGGTAAACCGCCATGGACCGGTCGTCGTTTCGTTGACAGCGCCCACCGCCGTCCCTACCCTGCCGCCGCCTTTACCACCCCGTTGAAAAACCCGCCACCTTCAGAGCCACCATGACCGAACGCTTGGCCATTGCCATTGCCCAGACCAACCCCACCGTCGGCGACGTCGCGGGCAACCTTACGCTTGTCCAGAACGCCCGGGCCGAGGCCGCCAAGCTGGGCGCCGACCTGATCGTCACGGGCGAACTGGCGCTCTGCGGTTATCCGCCGGAAGATCTGGTGTTGAAGCGCTCGTTCCAGGACAGGATCGAAGACGCCGTGAAGACCTTGGCGGGCGAAACCGCTGACGGCGGCCCGGCTGTCCTTACGGGCGCCCCCTGGCGACAGAAAGACAACGGCGGCGCGGACAAGCTTTATAACGCGGCCCTGTTGTTGGACGGCGGCGAGGTTCAGGTCGTGCGCCTGAAGCATGAGTTGCCCAATTACGGCGTGTTCGATGAGAAACGTCTATTCGCCCAAGGCCCCCTGCCCGGTCCGGTGCCGTTCCGGGGTGCCCGCCTGGGCGTCATGGTCTGCGAGGACATGTGGTTCGAGGACGTGACCGAATGCCTGGACGAGAGCGGCGCCGAAATGCTGATCGTCCTTAACGGATCGCCTTATGACATCGAAAAAGGCGACCAGCGCCTGAACTATGCGGTCAGCCGCGTGAAGGAATCGGGCCTGCCCCTGCTTTACGCCAATCTGGTCGGCGGGCAGGACGAATTGGTGTTCGACGGCGGGTCCTTCGTGCTGGATGCGGACTGCACCCTGAAAGCCAAGATGCCCTGCTGGCAAAGCCAGGTGACGCTGACCCATTGGACCCGTGCGGGCGAGGTCTATGTGCCGGACGCGGGCGAGATCGTGGCCGAGCCCGGCGACCTGGAAGCAGTTTACCGCGCCATGGTGCTGGGGCTGCGCGATTACGTGAACAAGAACGGCTTTCCGGGCGTGGTCCTGGGCCTGTCCGGCGGGGTGGACAGTGCCCTTTCCGCCGCCGTGGCAGTCGACGCCCTGGGCCCGGACCGGGTGCTGAACGTGATGATGCCCTCGCCCTATACGTCATTGGAAAGCCTGGAAGACGCGACCGAGGCCGCAACCCTTCTGGGCACGCGGCTGGAAGACCTGCCGATCGCGCTGGCCATGCAGGCCTTCGACGACATTCTTGCCCCCCTGTTCGACGGGCGGGACAAGGACATCACGGAAGAAAACATCCAGGCCCGCACGCGGGGCCTTTTGCTGATGGCCGTTTCCAACAAATTCGGCCATATGGTCCTGACCACGGGCAACAAGTCGGAAATGTCCGTCGGCTACGCAACGATCTATGGCGACATGAACGGCGGCTATTCCGTGCTGAAGGACGTCTACAAAACCACCGTGTTCAATCTGTGCCATTGGCGCAACCAACACTGCCCTGACGACTTCCTGGGCCCTCGGGGCCGTGCCGTGCCGGAACGCATCATCACCAAGCCGCCCAGTGCCGAACTGCGCCCCGATCAGAAAGATCAAGACAGCCTGCCGCCCTATGAAGAGTTGGACGCCATCCTGATGTGCCTGGTTGAGAAGGAAATGGGCTTCGACGCCACGGTGGCCGAAGGCTTCGATGCCGAGGTCGTACGCCGCATCTGGGTGCTTTTGGACCGGGCCGAATACAAGCGCCGCCAGGCCCCGCCGGGGGTTAAGATCACCGGCCGCGCCTTCGGCCGCGACCGCCGTTATCCCATCACCAACGGATTTACAAAGCAGTTCTGATGACCTTGCGCCTTCACAACACGCTGACCCGCGAAAAAGTCGATTTCACGCCGATCGACGACAAGAACGTGCGCATGTACGTCTGCGGCCCCACGGTCTACGACTTCGCCCATATCGGCAACGCCCGGCCCGTGGTGGTGTTCGACGTGCTGGCGCGCCTGCTGCGCCGCCTGTACCCCAAGGTCACCTACGTGCGCAACATCACGGACGTGGACGACAAGATCAACGCCCGCGCCCAGGAAACCGGCCGCTCCATCAAGGCGATCACGCGCGAAACCGCCGCCCAGTTCCATGATGACATGGGCGCCCTGGGGGCCTTGCCGCCGGATCATGAACCGCGCGCGACCCAGCACATCCCCGAAATGATCCAGATGATCGAAACCCTGATCGACAAGGGCCATGCCTACGAGGCCGAGGGCCATGTGCTGTTCAACGTTCTGTCGATGGACGACTACGGCCAGTTGTCGCGCCGCGACCGGGACGAGCTGATCGCCGGTGCGCGGGTCGAGGTCGCCCCCTATAAGAAAGACGCCGCCGATTTCGTGTTGTGGAAACCATCGCCGGAAGACGACGGCCTGCCCGGATGGGACAGCCCCTGGGGACGCGGGCGCCCCGGCTGGCACATCGAATGCTCGGCCATGTCCGAAAAATTGCTGGGCCCGACTTTCGATATCCACGGCGGCGGCCAGGACCTGATCTTCCCCCACCACGAAAACGAGATCGCGCAAAGCCGCTGTGCCCACGGCACGGACGTGATGGCGAATGTCTGGATGCACAACGGCTATCTGATGGCCGAGGGCGAGAAGATGTCCAAGTCCCTGGGAAATTTCTACACGGTCCATGACCTGTTGCAGGAATTCCCCGGCGAGGCGATCCGCCTGGCGCTGCTGAAAACCCACTATCGCCAGCCGCTCGATTTCACCAAGGACGGCATCCGCGAGGCACAAGCTGAGCTTGACCGATTTTATGGAGCCTTGCGCGGTCGTTCAGCACAAGACGGCGCCGTACCGGAAGCATTAATTGATGCGCTGTCCGATGATCTGAATACGCCGCTCGCGATAGGTCAACTTCATGAATTGGCCAGCACGGTGAATAAGGCAGGTGATGACGACGCCAAATCCCGCGCCGCAATGGACCTACGTGCCGCAGGTGGTCAACTTGGCCTGCTGCAGCAGGACCCGGAAGCCTGGTTCAAATGGCAGCCGCCGACCCAGGCGGACGGGCTTTCGGATGATGAGATCGACGCCCTGATCGCGGAACGCATCGACGCCCGCAAGGCCAAGGATTTCGCCCGTGCCGATGCGATCCGTGACCAATTGACGGCGGCGGGAATCATTGTCGAGGACAGCGCCGAGGGGGCGACCTGGCGGCGCGGCTGAACCCGCGAAGCCTTTTCCGGCAATCCCTTTCCTAGGGAAATTCAGCCAGCCGCCTCACCCTTCCATCCTCATTGTCTCTGTGTCTCTGTGGTTCAGAGAATCAACCGCCGAAAGCACGAAACCGCCGGCGGATTTCGTCTTCCGAAGCATCGCGCGGCGGCTCGCGCATGGCCGTGACCTCGGCCTTGGTGCGTTTAATGCCGGACCAGCGTTCTTCGATTGCGGGCAATGGCGCATCATCCACCGCCAGATGGCGGACATGGCGCTGGAACAGCCCGATACAGCGTTGATAGGCCATGACTTCCAATTCGTCATAGCGCATGCGGACTTCGGCTGGCAGGTCGAACCAGTCTACATCGATGATCGCCCCTTCGTCGACGCGGGGCTCCATCACATGCAGGGTGGCGCCGAACCGGCTTGCCCCGTCATAAAGCGCGAAACCGGCGGCCCAACTGCCGGGATAGGTCGGCGGGCCGGGATGAAAGTTGTAGGCAGGTCCCGGAAGGGCGGCCAGAACCTCGGCCGGTACGACCACCCCGGTGCAAAACGCGATCAGGCGCCGGCCTTCGTTGGCGGCGGGCCCACCCGTCATATCCAGGGCATCGCGCAAGGTATCGGCGCCGTCCACGTGGTTAACGTGAAGGCCCGTATTCTGCGCGCTCAAGGCGGCCGCCAGATGGGGGCCCTCGATATCACCGGTAAGCAGAATAATTTCCGTCGGCATGACCGGACGCTAGCACGGTGAAGCGGCTGGAAACAGCCGCCCGACAATTTCATTCATACATCTAACCTTTTGGCTAGCTTGACGAAATCGCACAACCAGCGCCTATAATGCCCGGAAAGGGTGAGAGATGTTCCTTGAACCTGCGGAATTCAGCGGAATAACCGGCGGGAAGGAGCATGTGTGAGCTGGTGTGATGGCGGATATCTATGAGATCAAGCCGGGTGCCCGGCAGGCGGATCAACGCCTTGAAGAGCCGGGCGACATTACCGAGGAGGCCAATGAAACCCTCCTGGAAACCCTTAGCCATGATCTGCGCACGCCGCTGAACACCATCATCGGCTTTGCCGACATGATGGATCAGGAAATCCTGGGCCCCCTGACCAATCCCCACTACCGCGAATATGTCGAGGTGATCTCCACCGAAGGCAAGCGGATGCTGGATTTCATCAACGACCTTCTCAACCGCAAACGCTTCGAAAACATGAAGCGCAGCGAGCAAAGCTTCCGCCACGTCATTGAATTGGCCCCCGACCTGATCGCCGTCTGCCGCGCAGGAACCATCGACCTGATCAATCCGGCCGGCGCCGACATGCTGGGCGTCTGGCCCGCATCGGAATTGAAGGGCCGGGTGTTCACCGATTTCGTACAGGAAAGCAGCCGCGATCATTTCCAGGGCGGGATCGAGAACCTGACCAAGGAACGCCTGCGCACCCCCATGGTGCTGCTGCGCGCCGACGGATCGACCCTGGATGTCGAACTGGCCGCCCTGCCCTATGAAGACACGGACGAAGAACAGCCGGATACCGACGGCGAGGATAGCGCCTATATCATCATGGCGCGCGACGTGACCGAGCGGAACCGTGCGCTGAAGGCCCAAGCGACGCGTGAAGAACACCTGCGTAAGATCATGGATACGGTCGCCGACGGGATCATCACGATCGATGAGAACGGCACCATCGAAACCCTGAACCCGACGGCGGAAGAAATTTTCGGCTATACGCCGGGCGAATTGGTGGGATCGAACGTCAAAATCCTGATGGGCGACGATGATGCGGCGAACCACGACCATTACCTGGCGCGCTACACCAACACGGGCGTGCGCCATATCATCGGCACAGCCCGCGAAGTGATCGGCCGGCGCAAGAACGGTTCCTACATACCCATCGAACTGGCCGTCTCGGAAATGCGGTTTTCCGGCCGGCGTCTGTTCATCGGCGCCTTGCGCGACATCACCGAGCGCAAGGAAAACGAAGAACGCCTGCGCGATCTGGCAACCCGCGATCCGCTGACACGCCTGCCCAACCGCAACCTGTTCACCGAACGCCTGGAAGAAGCCATCGAACAGGCCGACAGTTGCGGTGTCGGATTTGCCGTGTTGTTCCTGGATCTGGACAATTTCAAGACCATCAACGACGCCCTGGGGCATCTGATCGGCGACCGCATCATTCAATTGGCGGGCCAGCGGGTATGCGGCTGTGTGCGCGGCCAGGACACGGTGGCCCATCTGTCCGGGGATGAATTCATGGTCATTCTGGAAGGCATGGACGACGAAGCCCGCGCGGCCAAGGTCGCCAAGGATGTGCTGAAAAGCCTGTCCCAGCCGTTCAAGGTCGATGGCCGCGAAGTCTTTACATCGTGCAGCATCGGCGTCGTCGTGTACCCGAAGAATGCCAATTCCCTGGTCGAATTGATGCGCAACGTCGATACGGCGGCCCATTTCGCCAAGAAGCAGGGGCGCGCCAACTTCCAATTCTATACGGAACGCCTGTCCGAAGACGCCAGGCGGCGGATCGAAGTTGAAAGCGGCCTGCGCCGGGCATTGGAAAACGACGAGTTTGAACTGGTCTATCAGCCCAAGGTGGACCTTGAAACCCGCCGCATCCTGGGCGCTGAAGCGCTGCTGCGTTGGGAGAATACCAATCTGGGCAAGGTCTCGCCGGTCGAGTTCATTCCCGTCGCCGAGGAAACGGGCCTGATCGTCGCCATCGGCAGCTGGGTTCTGCGCGAGGCCTGCAAGACGGCAGCGGCTTGGCACAAAGAAGGGTTGGTCAACTGCCATATCGCCGTGAACCTGTCGGCCATGCAGTTCCTGCACGGCGACCTGGCCGGTGAAATTCGGGATACCCTCAACGAATGCGGCCTTGATCCGTATCTTCTGGATGTGGAACTGACGGAAAGCATGCTGGTGTCCAACGCCGAGGAAACGATCCGCATTCTCAATGTCATCAAAGACATGGGCGTTAATGTTTCCATGGACGATTTCGGAACGGGCTATTCCTCGCTCAGCTATCTGACCCGCTTCCCTCTCGACAGCCTGAAGGTCGACCGGTCCTTCGTGACCGGCCTGCCCGACGACCGCGATGCCTCTGCCGTGGCGCGGGCGATTATCTCGATGGCGCAAAACCTGAACCTGCGGATTGTCGCCGAAGGCATCGAGACGGAAAATCAGGTCGGCTTCCTGCATGCGCTGGGCTGTCAGGTCGGCCAGGGGTATCTGTTCAGCCCGCCGGTCGAAAACGAAAAATTCATGGAATTGGCACGCGCCGGATCAAGCGCGTTCAGCACAACCCCGCCCGCTGCTGGCGAATAGCCGATACAGACACATCTGATTTTCCGAAGGGCCGCCGTGTCACCGCAGTCCACCAAACGTTACGTCGCGATGATGGTGTCGATCTCTGCCTGATCCATGGTCTTGGTCGCGCCATGGATGATGCCCGAAGCCGTATCCAGCAGGCGCTGGATCATGCGCGACATGACGGTTGCCTGTTCGCGCAACATGCTCTCGTCACCCTCTTCGATATACCGCTCCAAAAGCTGAACGCTGGTCACGATCACATTGTCCAACTGCGCAACAGTATGCTCGAACGGTTCCAAATAAACCGGCAGCACATGGGCATAGGCTTCCATGGCCAGTTCCCGGTCGGCAATGGTGCTGTCACGAAAATGATCAATATAACCCTTGGGCTGCCAGGCCTTCACTTCTTCCATGATCTCGGGCATGTCCGGGACCATTTCCAAGAGCATGACGATCTCGTTGAAATGATTGAGGTAATCCGTCGCAAGCAGGGTTTCGGGATCAAGGTTGGAATCCGCAGCGCGGCCTTTCAGGTCCAGATACTCCGGCGTTGGGTCCGATGCCATATCCTTGCTCGTAACCGGTGCGGAAGTTGAAACCACGCCGCTCCCTTTCCTTGCCTCACCCCGATTCCTGCGGTCGCCGAGCGCCCCGACGATGTTCTGTCTGCACCCTCGACATTTCTTAGCGAATTCACCTACATAGCATAATAAACCCGATCGTATTTTCCAATTAGCCTTTAGTTAGTAATGAGAATTGGATACCGGCCCGCATCTGCGGGAATCCTTGAGAATTACCGCTGCTTTGGGCATTCTCCCGCGACCTCGCGGCGGCCATCCGGTGCCGGCCGCGATGAGAGAGGCATCGCCACATGACGGACAATCGCATTTACCTGTTCGACACCACGCTGCGCGACGGTGCCCAGACCCAGGGCGTCGATTTCAACCCCGTCGACAAGGCCGCCATCGCCCGCGAGTTGGACAAGCTGGGCATCGATTACATTGAAGGCGGATGGCCCGGTGCCAACCCGACGGACGATGCCTTTTTTGCTGCCCCGCCCGCCCTGAAACGAGCCAAACTGACGGCCTTCGGCATGACCCGTAGGCCGGGCCGCAGCGCCGAGAACGACCCGGGCCTGGCCCCCCTGCTGTCCAGCAAGGCGACCGCCATGTGCATGGTCGGCAAGTCCTGGGATTTTCACGTCGATGTGGCGCTTGGAATCTCGAAGGAAGAAAACATCGCCATGATCCGGGATTCGGTTGAACTGGCCGCCGCCCGCAAGGACGAGGCCATGTTCGACGCCGAACATTTCTTCGACGGCTTCAAATCAGACAAAGACTTCGCCATGTCCTGCTTGAAGGCCGCCGAACAAGCGGGCGCCAGATGGATGGTGTTATGCGACACCAACGGCGGCACCCTGCCCCACGAGATTTCGGAGATCGTCACCCAGGTCTGCACGGAGATCCCCGGGTCGAAGATCGGCATCCACGCCCATAATGATACGGGCAACGCCATCGCCAATTCCCTGGCCGCCGTGCGCGCCGGGGCGCGGCAGGTGCAGGGCACGCTGAACGGCCTGGGCGAACGCTGCGGCAACGCGGACCTGATCGCCATCATCCCGTCCCTGATGCTGAAAATGGGGTTCGAAACGGGGATCGATGCGGACGGCCTGACACAGTTGAGCCATATCTCGCGCTTTTTGGACGAACACCTGAACCGCCCGTCAAACCGCCATGCCCCCTATGTGGGCGAAAGTGCGTTTGCCCATAAGGGCGGCCTGCACGTATCGGCGGTCGAAAAAGACCCCCGCACCTACGAACACATCGACCCGCCCCTGGTCGGCAACCGCCGCCATATCGTGGTGTCGGACCAGGCCGGGCGGTCCAATATCCTGGCCCGGTTCCGCGAAATCGGCATCGACATCGACCCCAAGGACGCCAAGGTCGCGCGCCTGGTCGATCTGGTGAAGGAACGGGAATTCGACGGGTATGCCTATGACGGGGCCGAAGCGAGCTTCGAATTGCTGGCCCGCGACGCCTTGGACGGGGTGCCGGAATATTTCCGCCTGTCGAGTTTCCGCGTGCTGGATGAACGGCGCTGGAACGCCCGGGGCGAAGTGGTGACCATTTCCGAAGCCACGGTAAAGCTGTCCGTGGCGGGCGAGCCGTTCATGACCGTGGCCGAAGGCAACGGCCCGGTCAACGCCCTGGACGCCGCCATGCGCAAGGTCCTGATCCCCGCCTACCCCAACCTGGAGGCTTTGAAACTGGTCGACTACAAAGTGCGCATTCTGACACCCGGCGACGGCACCCGCGCGGTGACCCGCGTGATGATCGAAAGTGCCGCCGAAGGGCAGGACAACTGGTCGACCGTGGGGGTTTCCACCAACATCATCGACGCATCCTATAACGCGCTGCACGATGCCCTGGTTTACATGCTGTACCGTGACGGCGTCACGCCCAAGGCGGGCTGAGGGGCCGGTCATGGCAGGAACGGACAAGACCCAGGGCCGCGGCCTGGACGACGTGATCGATACCGCGGGTGCACCCGTGATCGTTCTGGTCGAACCGCAGTTGGGCCAGAACATCGGCATGGCCGCCCGCGCCATGCTGAACTGCGGGCTGACGGAAATGCGCCTGGTCAGCCCGCGTGACGGCTGGCCGAGCGAGCCCGCCCGCGCGGCGGCGTCCGGCGCCGATGTGGTGATCGACGGCGCCAAGGTATTCGAGACCACGGCCGATGCCGTCGCCGACCTGAACTTGGTGATCGCGACCACGGCACGGTCCCGCGACATGACCAAACGTGTGCTGACACCGCGCCATGCCGTACGGGAAATCCGCGACACGTATACGCAAAGCGGAGCCCGCACGGGCATCCTGTTCGGCAAGGAAGCCAAGGGGTTGAGCAACGAAGACGTGGTCCTGGCCGACGCCATCCTGAACGCGCCCCTGAACCCGGGGTTTTCGTCCCTCAACCTGGCGCAGGCGGTGTTCCTGGCCAGTTATGAATGGCGCTTGGCCGGGATCGACGTGCCCGACGAAGAACTGGTCATGCCCAAGATCACGCGCCCGGCCGAACACAAGGAACTGGTTTATTTCTTCGAGCATCTGGAGCGGGAATTGGAGATCTGCGGATACCTTCATCCGCCGGAACGGGTGCCCGTAATGGTTCGAAACCTGCGCAATCTGTTCGGCCGTGCCCGCATGACCGAACAGGAAGTCCGCTCATTGCACGGGATCATCAAGGCCCTGCGCCGCGGGCCGTTCAAACCGGACGACGATCCCGATCCCGATCCGGCATCCTGAATTCGCGCAAATCGCCACCATGAATTCAGGCGCCGGGTCCGGGGTCTGCGTCAGTCCATCACGAACACGCCCTTGCCCGTGGTTCGGGTCACGAATTTTTTATAGGCCTCGTCCGCCTGATCCAGGGAATACACATCCGTGAACAAGGCATCGACATCGATCTTCCGTTCAGCGACGAAAGCCGCACAATCGGCCTGACCGTTCTTTGAAAACGTCCAGGACCCGACGATAGAGACCTGACGGCGCAAAATGTCCTGGCTGACGTCCAGGGTCACCTGACCGCCTTCGCCGACAAAGCAGGCAACACCCCAGGCCCGCAAACATCGCACGGCGGCCGCCCGGGCATCCGGGTTTGAAGAACAATCCAATGACTTCTGCGCGCCTTCGCCGCCCGTCAGATCACGGATGGCGGAGACCACATCGTTGTGGGCCGTGGGGTCGATGACCTCGTCGGCGCCGAAATCCAGGGCCAGCTTGCGGCGTTCTTCGCTGATATCCAGCGCGATCACCCTGGCCCCCATGGCCTTGGACAATTGCGTGGCGCTTAGGCCCACGGGGCCCTGGCCGAAGATCGCAATCGTCTCGTCGCCGGCAAGGTCCAGGCGCTTCAGCGCGCCATAGGCCGTGCCCGTGCCACAGGAAATGGCGGCCCCGGTCTTGAAGCTGAGTTCGTCCGGCAGCTTGACCAATGTATGGGCGGGAACCTTCATATATTCCGCATGGGCCCCATGGCCGGTCGCCCCGTAGACGATGGTTCCGTCGATGCACATCTGCGACCAGCCCGTGCGGCAATGCTTACATGCGCCGCAGCCGTGGTAGTGGTGATCCATGACGCGATCGCCGACGCGGGCCTGGTTTTCCGGCACGCCCTCGCCGACCTCGACCACCACGCCGCAAGGCTCGTGCCCGGCGATGATCGGACCCTTGCGCTCGCCCAGACCCAGGGTCGGCGTGCCCGGCGGGTTGATGTAGTACTTCAGGTCGCTGCCGCACATGCCCGATGCCTTGATCTGCAAAACGACCTCGCCCGGGCCCGGATGGGGGTCGGGAAAATCCATGATGTCGACCTTACGGTCGCCCGGGAATACCACTGCCTTCATTGTCTCTATCCTTTGGTTTCTTCTTGGATGGGGAATTTGATCGGAAGCACGGGGAATAGGCGTCAGACGCGCTCCGACAGCCAGATCGCCAGCTTGGAACCCCGCTTGATGGCGCCCTTCAACAGCTCGTAACCCGGCGTTTCCTCGGCGCCCAGTTCAAGCGCCTTGTCGTGATGTTCCAATTCTTCCTGGCGGAATTTCTCGAAGGTATCGCGCAGATCGTCCTCGCCCTCGCCTTCCAGGCGTTCGATCTGATCGGCGTAATGCTCATCGATGGCTTCTTCGACCGCGACGGTGCAGGCATGGGCCGCCTTCTCGCCCATCAAGGCCGTGCCCGCCCCCAAGGCAAAGCCCGCCAGATGCCACAGCGGTAACAGCGCCGTCGGCCGCACCCGGCGGTCGGCGACCAGTTCATCGAAGGTCGCAAGATGGACCTCTTCCTGTTCGGCCATGTGTTTGATGTCGGCCGAACTGGCGGCGGTGTCGCCCAAAACCGCTAACTGCCCCTGGTAGATACGCACGGCACCGTATTCGCCCGCGTGATCGACGCGCAGCATGCGTTCGACCATGTCTTTTTTGGACAAATCGCCCGGCATGCGCCGGGGCTTTTTGGGGGCGTCGGTCGCCATGGTGTCTTTTGTCGGTCCTTTGGGCATCAGCCCATTATGCCGTTTTCAGACGTCGGCCGGCAATGCCGCACAGCACGGCCATAAGGGCGGAGAAGGCCGCATTATAGGTCGCCATGGAGATGCCGAGAAAGGCCCAGTCCACGGAATCGCAGGATTTTTCCGGCGCCACCGATAACCCCGCCAGAAGATCCACGGTCGACCCCACGTCTGAAACGGCACCGCCGCAGACGGCGGAGGCCCACCAATGCTGTTCCACCCCCACATGATAAACGGCGATGCCCGCCCCGATCACGAAGGCCACCGTGGCCAGCCAGACAAGGGCACGCAGCACCTTTGCATTGGGGCGAACCAAAGCCGCCCCCGCGAACAGGCCGATCACGGCATAGGGAACACGTTGGTAAAGGCACAGGTTACAGGGCTCCAGCCCCTGAACGAACTGAGCATAAAGCGCCAAGCCCAGCGCCCCCGTGGCGGCCGCGAACAGAACCGCCGGGAACCAGCTTTGTGCCTTGGGGTCATCCAATATCGCCAACATGGCGAAAAGCTATATCACGAACTTCAAAAGAACGAACCCGCCGACCAGCAGGATACAGAAAATTGTGAACAGCAGGCCCAGGCGTTTTTCGATCAGGGCGCGGATCGGTTCGCCGAAATACCACAGCAATGCGGTCACCACGTAAAACCGCAACCCCCGCGCCAGCACGGAGGCGATGCAGAACACCCAAATGTCCAACGATGCGACCCCCGACAGGATGGTGATGACCTTGTAGGGAAAAGGCGTGACACCGGCGATGAACACGGCCCAAGCCCCCCATTCCGCATAGGTTTCGCGGAAATGATCGAACTTGGCGGCATAGCCGTAGAATTCCAGCATGGGCTGTCCGACCTGGTCGAACAGATAGGCGCCGATGGCGTATCCCAGGATACCGCCCAGGACGGACGCGACGGTACAGATGAAGGCATAGCGCCAGGCCCGGGCCCGGTCGGCCAGCACCATGGGAATGAGCATAACATCGGGCGGGATGGGAAAGACCGAGCTTTCGATGAAGCTGACACCGGCCAGCCATCCCTTGGCATGGCGATGGGCCGCAAGGGCCATGGTCCGGTCGTAAAGGCGGCGCAGCATGTCAGACGGCCCGTCCCCGTTGGATTGATGGTGCGGCGCTTCTATCAGGCACGTGGGGGCGCTGACAATGCTTCCCTGGCCCGTCTCACCGTGAAGCCCGCCCCGAAAAGTACAACCGCGCTCCGTCTGGTCTTGTTTTTGGCCGGGGGCGGATTATCCTTCAATCGGGGGCATGCAGCGGAGGATCACATTCAAATGACACATCCAACCACGCCGATGAACGGCGATTTCGGAATTTCGATCGATCAGGTATCGCCGGACGACCTTGCCGACCCGGACTTTCAGTCCTGGGCGCACGGCCTATGGCTGGAACACGGCGGGCTGCTGGCCGTCCGGGGCGACCGTTTGGCCGACCTGTTGCCCGAACAGCTTGTGCGTTGGTCAGAAGTGTTCGGCGCCATCGAGGAGAAAATTCAGACGGCGCGCGAAGACAAGTCCGTCAAAGGCTTTCCCATCCTGCGCATCGGCAACGTGAAAAACGAGGACGGCAAGATCGTCGCACAATTGCTGCAGGTACCGCAGCTGACCAGCGACGCGGACATCCGCTATAACCCGGAAACCCGGCGCCCGGTGTGGCATACGGATTCCACCTTCCGCGCGCGGCCACCGGTCGGATCGGTCTTTCATTGCCGCAAGGCCCCGCCCGAGGGCGCCGAGACACTGTTCGCCGATATGCAGGGTGCATACGCCGCCCTGCCGCCGGAAGAACGGCAAAAACTGGACGGGCTTGAAGCCGTCTGCTCGCTTGCCCACCACGACAAGAAGATCAACAGCTATTCTCCGCACTATCCGGTGCTGACCCCCGAGCAGCGCAAGGAAAACCCGCCGAACCGGGTGCCTATCGTGCTGAACCATCCGGTTACGGGCCGGCCGTCGCTTTACGGCCTTAACAGTTCGACCTGCGCCATCGTTCCCATCGGGCAGGATGTTGCCCCGGAGAATTTAGACAAATGGGACCTGGAAGGTGTCGAGGACGACAGCGTGATGATCTGGCGCGACATGCTGCCCACCGTCACGGGACCTGAGTTCACCGTGAAATGGCAGTGGCAACCGGGCGATGTCGTGGTGTGGGACAACCGCTCGACGATCCATGCGGGAACCGGGTTCGATTATCAAAAATACGAGCGGGAGATGTGGCGCTTGACGCTGGTGGCCGAAGCTTAAGCCCGTCCTCCTTCGCCAAGGCTTCGGAGGACACGCCTTCATCTAACGATCTCCGGGTGGCACGCCACCCGAAGCTCGAAGAGCGAAGGGTGGTGCGGGCGGGGAGAATCGAACTCCCACTCTGTCACCAGAACTGGATTTTGAATCCAGCGCGTCTACCAATTCCGCCACGCCCGCACACTTGCCTGCCGGGGGCCGCATTGGCCGTCGGCAGGGGCGCTTTTCTATCACCCAACTTCGGGCAAGGCAAACCGCGAAATCACTCCTTGCCCGCCTAAATTATTCCACGACCTTATAGCCCACACCTTTCATCGTCAGGATGATGGCCGGGCGTTTGGGATCGGGTTCAATCTTACGGCGCAGGCGCGAGATATAGGTGTCGATGGTGCGGTCCAGGGGGGCATCGTCAAAGCCGCTGACCGCATCCAGCAAGGTATCGCGGCCGACCACCCGGCCCGGATGGCGTGCCAGGGCCGCCAGGACAAGAAATTCCGATTTGGTGAAGTCGACATCTTCGCCGCCCGGTCCCGTCACCGTGAAGCCATCCAGATCGATGGTCCAGCCGGAGAACCGGGACACCTTTCCCGCCCCTTTGACCGACGCCACACCCGCATGTGAAACACTGCCGACCGTGGCCGATTTGGCCCGGGCCAGGGTGTTGCGGACCCGCAGGATCAGCTCCGCCGGATCGACCCCCTTGGTCACATAATCATCCGCCCCCAGTTCCAGCGCCGCCACGCGGTGTTCGGTCGTGGTCCGCGCACTGAGCACGATGATCGGCACGTTGGAACGTGTGCGGATCTTGCGGATCAGGGTCAGGCCGTCTTCGTCCGGCAGGCCCAGGTCCGTGATGATCAGATCGGGCGGGCGGGCTTCCATCGCCGCAAGGGCCGCTTCCGCCGTTTCCACGGCCTCCACATCATGCCCATCGCCGCCCAAATGGGCGCTCAGCAGCCCGCTGACCAGCACGTCGTCTTCAACCAGGAGAATGCGTTCGTTCATGGCGCACAGAATATTCGGATTGGCGGGGGGGTCCAGATTTATCGCTGTCAGGTTGAGTCAGGCGCCAGTCAGGTTGGCGCCATTCATGGTCCAGCCCGAGGCCTCATAAAGGGGCATCGGGATCGGATATCCCGGTCGATTTTCACAGAACGTGGGCCGTTCCAAGGGATCAAGACCATGAAAACCATCGCTCGCAACACAGCTATCGCCATCGCCGTTCTGGCAGTTATATTCGCCGCGCAACCGGGTATTGCCGCTGAAACGGAACTGGCCCAGGCCCGCGCACCGCGTCTGGACATGGTGATCGATGCCCGCTGCGAAGGGGGTGCTGCCGTGTTCCGCATGAAGAACCGCGGCAGCATGTGGCCGAAAACGGGCAGCTTGATGGTTATGACCCACGACGGCGAGAAGGTTCTGCACAAGCGGGAAATGCGTTTCGCCATCAATCAGACCGCGACCGTGCGCTACCTGAAGGCCGCCAAGTACCCCGCCGGCGTGACGCTTTACATCCGCCCGCGCTGGGAAGACCGCGGATACGGCTCCGGCGTCCGCCTGCGTTGCAACTAATCGATCAACGACAAATCCACCTGCCGATCGTCAGTCCGCATAGGCCTTGACGATCGCAGCCGCGTCCAACCCATAGACCCGGTATAGATCGTCGACCGTGCCGCACTGGCCGAAGTCCTCGACCCCGAGTGCGCTCACCCGGTGGCCCTGAACCCCACCCAGCCAGCTGAGCGTTGCCGGATGACCGTCGATCATGGTAACCAGCTTGCCCCCCGGCTTGATGGCGCCCAGCAGCTTGGCGGCATGGCTTTTCGCACCCTTGGCGCGCCAATCCGAATAAAGCCGGTCGGGCGAGGTCACGGCCAGGATGCCTGGGCCGCCTTTGCCAGCAAGTTTCTGTACCGCGGCCATGGCTTCCGGCGCCAAGGCACCTGTGTAAACGATGGCGCCCGCATCCTTACCCGAAGGCTCTTTCAGCCAATAGGCCCCCTGGATGACCTGATCGGCCAGAGCCTTGGTCATCTTCCGGTCAATTTGTTCCAACGGGCGGGTCGACAGCCGCAGATAGACCGACCCACCATGATCGGCCTGCATATGGCCGAAGCCCCAGCGCATGACGGCTTCGAGCTCATCCGCATAGGCCGGTTCGAAATAGGCCAGGCCCGGCTGACCCATGCCGATCATGGGCGTGGCGATGGACTGATGAGCGCCGCCTTCGGGCGCCAGCGTAACCCCCGAGGGGGTCGCGACGACCATGAAGCGTGCGTCCTGATAACAGGCGTAATTGAGGGCATCCAGGCCGCGCTGGATGAACGGGTCGTACAACGTGCCGATGGGCAGCAGACGTTCGCCGAACAAGGAATGGCTGAGCCCCAATGCCGAGAGCGCCAGGAACAGGTTGTTTTCGGCAATGCCCAGTTCCAAGTGCTGGCCTTCGTCGTTGGCGCCCCATTTCTGGACCGAAGGCACATTGACCTTGCGGAAGGTGTCTTCCTTTTCCTCCATGGCGAAGATGCCGCGCCGGTTGACCCAGGGTCCCAGGTTGGTCGAAACGGTGACATCCGGCGAAGTCGTGACGATGCGGTCAGCGAACTCGTGATCCATGGCCGCCATTTCGAACAATATCTTGCCGAAGGATTCCTGGGTCGATGCCTTGCCGGTACCCGTTTGCGCCAGCTTTTCGGGCACGGCGACGGTCTTGGCCGCATGGCGCCGGGGCTTGCCGCCCTCGGCCATGAAGGGGGTCGAGCGGATAAAATCGCTCAGTTCCTCGGCCCGGTCTTCCATGCCGGCAAAGGGCTCCCATTCCTGGCCTTCCTTGATGCCCAGATCTTTTTGAAAACCCTTCAGCTGGTCGGGCGTCAGAATGCCCGCGTGGTTGTCCTTGTGACCGGCCAGCGGCAGGCCCCAGCCCTTGATGGTATAGGCCAGGAAACAGGTCGGCACGTCGTCATCGGCGGATTTGAAGGCCTCGCAGATGGTTTCCAGGCAATGTCCGCCCAGGTTGGACATCAGGTCCTGCAGCTCATCGTCCGTATGGGCCGCCAGCAGTTCGGGCACGCCGGGCGCATTGCCGATATCGGCCGTCAGATGATCGCGCCAGGCTGCCCCCCCCTGGAAAGTCAGGGCCGCGTACATGTCATTGGGGCAGTCGTTGATCCATTTCTTCAAGGCTTTGCCGCCCGGGCGCTTGAAGGCCTCCATCATCAGCTTGCCGTACTTCATGACGACGACGCGCCAGCCGGCGGCGCGGAACAGGCGGTCGATCAAGCGGAACAGCTTGTCGTTGACCACGCCGTCCAGGCTTTGACGGTTGTAATCGATGATCCACCAGCAGTTCCGAAGGTTATGTTTCCAGCCTTCCAGAATGGCTTCGTACATATTGCCTTCGTCCATTTCCGCATCGCCGACCAGGGCGATCATGCGTCCCGGCTGGCGTTCACGAACCGTTTCGAAATGGCGGCGGGTATAATCCTGGGTCAGGGAGGCAAACATCGCCATGGCCGGGCCCAGCCCGACGGAGCCGGTCGAGAAATCCACATCGTCCGCATCCTTGGTGCGCGACGGATAACTTTGCGCGCCGCCCAGACCGCGGAAATTTTCAAGGTTCTCCCGGCTTTGATTGCCCGTCAGATACTGGATCGCGTGGAACACGGGGCTGGCATGGGGTTTGACCGCAACCCGGTCCTGCGGACGCAGGGCATGAAAATACAGCGCCGTCATCAAAGCCGCCGAGGACGCACAGGATGCCTGATGCCCGCCGACCTTGACCTCGCCTTTAGCGCGCAGGTGGTTGGCATTGTGGACGGTCCAGGTCGCGAGCCACAGAATCCGTTTCTGCAGGTCCGTCAGATGCGCCAAGGTTTCCGCATCGGGGGCAGCGCCGGGGTTGGGTTCGATCATCAGATGGTTGGGCGTGTCGAGGGGGGCCATGGATGTCTCCGGAAAGGAAATGCGCGAAATCGCATTATCAGGCGCAATTCTACGCCAATTTCCCCGCTATTTGGTTGCGAGTTGCGGCGTTGAATGAGATGTTTACGCAATTAATTTCCACCTTACCGATAGATTTTGGTGAAAAATGCCAGAAACCCCTGACCCCACGACACTGGACGCCATCGACCGCCGTATCCTGAAGGCCATGCAGGCCAATGCCCGCATGCGCAACGTGGACCTGGCCGATGCGGTCGGCCTGTCTGCCTCGCCCTGCCTGCGCCGGGTCAAGCGGCTGGAAGATGCAGGCGTAATCCGCGATTACGTCACCCTGGTCGATCAGCAGGCCGTGGGCCTGCCCGTGTCGATCTTCATCAGCGTGACGTTGGAACGTCAGGTCGAAAAGGCGCTAGAGGAATTCGAAGCCGCGATCCGGTCCTGGCCCGAGGTCATGGAATGCTATCTGATGACCGGCGACGCGGATTACCTTTTGCGCGTCGTCACCTCGGACCTCGCCGCCTACGAGCGGTTCTTGATGGATCGGCTGACGCGGGTCATCGGCGTCGCCTCCATCAAATCCAGTTTTTCCCTGAAACAGGTGGTCTACCGCACGGCGCTGCCGGTCGCGGAATAACCCCGGTCCCGCCGCCTATTTTTTATCGACGTCGATATAGCCCCGTTCGATCGCGGTCTCGATCATCTGGGCGCCATGGATCAGCTCGTCGTAGGACCGGCGCAGCAGGTTCAATTCGCGCACCTGCTCGTCGGACGGCAGATGATCCGTGCCGTCGGCCAGTTCGATCAGGCGTTTGATGTATAAGCCCCGCGCCTTGGCCACCAACTTGAAATAGGGCGTCAGTTTCGCCCCGGACAGGTTGGGCACCAGATCGTGGATGGTTTCGCGGTTGATGTCGCGCAACATGGCCTGCATTTCCATGCGCGCACGGCCGATGTCTCTGTCATCACTGGGCATATCGAGGCCTTTCGCCTGTGGGGTCCTTTCCGCGACGCTACGCCGAAACGCGGCACCTGCCAATGCGCGAAATCATCCCCGACATACCCGGCGTGACGACACGGACGGCCTAATCCTGGGGCAGGTCTTCTTCCAGGATGGCGATCTGCAGGGCGTAGGACACTTCGCCTTCGTCCTCGTCCCGGTGCAGCACGCCGACAAAGGCTTCACCGAGATAGACCTCGACCGGCTGGCCTTCCTTTTTCGGCGCCTTGACGACGAACCGATTGTTGTCGAACGCGGCGCGCAGATATTGCTGTAGGCGTGCGATTTCTGAAAGTTGCATGGTTTTCCGTTTCCCCTTCGTTGTCAGATGTCCAGCACCAAGGGTGTTTTCGGCACGGAACAGCAAATCAAAATTTCGTTTTCGGCATCGGGTTCGAACACGCCGTCGTCAGTATATTCGATTTCGCCCGCGATCTTGGCACATTGGCAGGTCGTGCAGATGCCCGACCGGCAGCTATAGGCCAGCACCAGGTCCAAGCTTTCCGCAAGTTCGAGAATATTCTCGTGCGAACCGTCCCAGGTGCCGGTGACGCCGGAGCGCCGGAATTCTACGGTGATATCAGTCATTGGCGCCCCTGACCGCGGCCAACACCGCATCCGTGACTTGGCGCGTGGTCGCGCTGCCACCCAGGTCGGGGGATACCGTGTCGCGCGATCCCGTGACCCGTTCGATCGCCGTCATCAGGCGTTGGGCGGCGGCAGGCTCGCCCAGGTGTTCCAACAGCATCACGCCGGACCAGAAACAGCCGATCGGGTTGGCCACACCCTTGCCGATGATGTCGAAGGCGGAACCGTGGATCGGCTCGAACATGGACGGGAAATCCCGCTCCGGGCGCAGGTTGGCCGTGGGCGCGATGCCGAGCGACCCGGTCAGCGCCGCCGCCAGGTCCGACAGCACGTCGGCATGCAGGTTGGTGGCGACGATGGTGTCCAGGGTTTCGGGCTTCAGCACCATGCGGGTGGTCATGGCATCGACCAGCATCTTGTCCGTTTCGACATCTGGATAATCCTTGCGCACGACCTCGAACACATCGTCCCAGAACACCATGCCGTGGCGCTGCGCGTTTGATTTGGTGACCAGGGTCAATTTCTTACGCGGACGCGAACGCGCCAGTTCCAGGGCGAAGCGCTGGATGCGCTCGACCCCCGCGCGGGTGAACACGGCAACGTCCATGCCGACTTCTTCCGCAAGGCCCGTATGCACGCGGCCGCCGACGCCGGCGTATTCGCCTTCGGAATTTTCCCGCACGATGACCCAGTCCAGATCGCCCGGCTTGACGTCCTTCAGGGGCCCATCGATGCCCGGCAGCAGCTTGGACGGCCGCACGTTGGCGTATTGATCCAGGGTCTGGCAGATCTTCAGGCGCAGGCCCCACAGGGTGATGTGATCAGGGATGTCCGGGTCGCCGGCAGAGCCGAAATAGATGGCATCGAACGGTTTCAGCGTTTCGACCCCGTCTTCCGGCATCATCACGCCGTACTTGCGATAATAATCGCCGCCCCAGTCGAATGTTTCGACCTTGAGCGAGAATCCGCCATCCCTTTCGGCGACCGCATTCAGCACCTCGACGCCGGCCTCGACGACTTCCGGCCCGATGCCGTCCCCACCGATGGCTGCAATTCGGTATTCACCCATGGTCAAATTTTCTCCATAATTTAATCGGACGTTGACTCCCGACCGGTTTGAATAGTGGAATTTCCGCCCGGGTCAAGGCGTCCGGCGGATAAAATGGTAAAATTCTCAACAGCAAACGACGATACATGCCTCGATTGAATCACATGACGGCCTGGACGTTCTTCGTCGACTGGTGCCAAAAACGGGGCCTGAAACCGCTGCCGGCCAACCCCTGGACGGTGGCGGCCTATGCCCGCTGGTGCGAAGCCAACCATCACTATCAGACCATCGTCGACATGGTGAAGGCGATCGCCAAGGAGCACATGCGCAAATCGCGCAAGCGCCCGGACCGTCATCCCCTGGTGACCCGGACCTTGAACTTGATCGCCAAGCGCCAGGAACAGTTGGAAGAAGACAAACACCGCGCCGCCGACCTGTTCCCCGACGAGGATTTCGTCCCCGACGCCGCCGAAACGGCGACCGCCCGGGTCCAGCGCGAAGTTCAGACCCGCACCCAGGGCTTTCGCCGGGCGTTACGGGCAACGCCGAAACTAGTGTCGCGCCGCCCCTCCATGACCTGACGCCGCACCTTATCTTGCACGACCTGCCCGGTTATTCGATGTTCAAACTGCGTTCGATGCGGAAGGTTTCCGTCGCCCCTTTGTCGTCCGTGCGTTCCAACACCGCGATGCCCTGATACACCCCACGATGCCAATCGACGGTCTTGCGCTTGCCGATGAAGCGCATGACCCGGGCCTGGGTCTTTTTCTGGGTAAAGGTCTTATCCGCGACCTTGCGGTCGCCCGGACCGGTCAGCGTCAGGGTCAGCCGGTCGCCTTTTTCCAGCCAGAAGGCATCGACCCAGAACGCCAAAATGGGCGATTTATCGGACAGGCGCGTATCGCGGTAGAACCCGCGCCGCAGGGCGATGGCATTGACCTCTGCCGGGGCGAAGCCCGCATCGTACAGGGCCGTTGCCGTGCCTTTCAGCTTGGCCAGCGTAGGGGAATCCCACAACGGCGAAGGTCCGAGCCGGCAATCGGCACGGCGCGCCAGCCCCACAAAGGGATCGATCACCTTGCCATCCTTACGCACGCCCAGATGGACATGGGGGAATTCGGCCAGGCCGGAAGATCCGACGAACCCCAGCTTATCGCCCTTTTCCACCCGCTGGTCCCGCCTGACGGTCAGCGAGCCGCGCCGCAGGTGGCAGTAATAGGTTTCCCATCCGCCGCCGTGGTTGACCGCGACCGAATTGCCGCATCCCCGGCCTTTCACGACCTCGTGCCCGGCCTGGGAGATATCGCCGTCCAGCATGCCGTCGCGCAGGCGCAGCACCGTGCCCGCCGCCGCCGCGACCACGGGAATGCCGTCTTCCATCTTGGAATAGTCGCGGATCGCGATGTCGACGCCCGTATGTCCGTTATAGCTTTGCACGTTGCAGGCGTAATCCTTCACGCCGGGACCGTCGTCGTGATCGACCTGGTTGACCAGCCAGCAGGTCCGCCCCGGCTCGCACAGCGCCGGCAGACCCAGAGACGGCGGCCCGCCGTCCTTGGCATGAACAGGGCCTGAGATGACGGTGAAAACCAGACAGGCCGCCAGAAAAAAGGCGGAAAAACACAAGGTTTTGTTCGGCGGCACGATCGATCTCCCTTTCCGCGGCATGCTACACGCGCCGCACGGGGCCGCAAAACATTCCCTTGCCGCCCTGCTTATTGCGGTGCAAAATACATCGCTGCACTGCGGTATCGGCGGTGCCCGGCACAAAACCAATCCAACGATGTATTGGAGCGCGTAAAAATGGACACCCACGCCGTCAACGCCGTCGACAAATTGCACGGCTTTTATTTCGAAGATCTGGAAGTCGGTCAAAGCGATGAATATTCGCGCACCATTTCCGAATCCGACATCCTTGTTTTCGCGGGCGTGTCCGGCGACACCAACCCGGTTCACCTGAACCATGAATTCGCATCGGAAACCATGTTCGAAGGCTGCATTGCCCACGGCCTTCTGACGGCAAGCTACATTTCCACCGTGATCGGCACCAAGATGCCGGGCCCCGGCTGCATCTATGTGGGCCAGACCTTGAAGTTCAAGGCCCCGGTCAAAGCCGGTGACACGGTCACGGCGCGGGCCACGATCCTGGAAAAGTTCGACGACAAGAACTTCGTCAAAATCCAGACCCAATGCCTGGTCGGCGACAAGGTGGTGCTCGACGGCGAAGCCACCATCATGGTCCCGTCGCGCAACAACTGATCCCCGCCATAAGCCAGGGTTGACCGGGCGCGTGGCCACGGGCACTTTCACCGGCGTTATGCGGGTTTTTCGTCATTATCAGAACATTCCGGCCGAGGCCCGGGGCGCGGTTGTCGCCATCGGCAATTTCGACGGCGTGCACCTGGGCCACCGCGCCGTGATCGGCGAAGCCGGTGCCATCGCCCATGCCACGGCCCGGCCGTGGGGTGTGTTGACGTTCGAACCCCATCCCCGCGCCTTTTTCGCGCCGGATACCCCGCCCTTCCGCCTGACACCGTTCCATGCCAAGGCGCGGCAGATTTTCGGCCTGGGCGTGGACAGTATTTTCGTGCAGCAGTTCAACAGGGCCTTTTCGTCCCTGACCGCCGAACAGTTCATCGAAACCGTGCTGGTCCAGGGCCTGGGCGCCCGCCACGTGGTCTGCGGCTATGATTTCGTGTTCGGCAAGGGCCGCGGCGGCAATTGCGAGATGCTGTTGGCTTTCGGCAAGAAGCTGGGGTTCGATTTCACGGCTGTACGCGCCCAGACCTTCGCGGGCGGGGACAGCGCCGAAACCGCCTATTCCTCGACCGGCGTGCGCGAGGCCTTACAGGCGGGCAACCCGCAGGAAGCCGCCCGCATCCTGGGCCGGCCATTCGAAATCGAAGGCCGCGTTATCCGGGGCGACCAGCGTGGCCGGACCATCGGCTTTCCCACGGCGAACCTGGCATTGGGAACCTACCAGCGCCCGGCCCGGGGCGTTTACGCCGTGCGGGTGCGGGTCGACGACGGCGGGAAATCCCAGGAATTCACCGGCGTCGCCAACCTTGGAAAGCGCCCGACCTTCGCCGGCGAAGCCGATCTGCTGGAGGTCTTTTTGTTCGATTTTACCGGCGATCTGTACGGCAAACGCCTGGGCATCGGATTGATCGATTTCCTGCGCCCGGAAAAGAAGTTTGACGGCATCGACCAATTAAAGGCACAAATCGCCGCGGACAGCGCCCAGGCGCAAGAAATCCTGGCCCGGCAAACAGTATCGAAACACGAAAAATGACCGTTGATTACAAATCGACCGTATTCCTTCCCCGGACCGACTTTCCCATGAAGGCCGGCCTGGCCCAGAAGGAACCGGGCATCATCGAGAACTGGGAACAGGTGCGCCTGTACGACCTGTTGCGCGAGGACGCCAAGGGGCGCCCGCCCTTCGTCCTGCACGACGGCCCGCCCTATGCCAACGGCAACCTGCACATCGGCCATGCCCTGAACAAGATCTTGAAGGACGTGATCGTGCGCGCCCAGCAGATGATGGGCAAGAACGCCAATTACGTTCCCGGCTGGGACTGCCACGGCCTGCCGATCGAATGGAAGATCGAAGAACAGTACCGCGCCAAGGGCCAGGACAAGGACGAGGTTCCGGTGGTCGAATTCCGCCGTGAATGCCGCGATTTCGCCGACCACTGGATCGGCGTGCAGCGCGACGAGTTCAAGCGCCTGGGCGTGGTCGGCGATTGGGACAAACCCTATACCACCATGGCCTATGCGGCCGAAGCGCAGATCGCCCGCGAACTTTTGAAGTTCCTGGACAACGGGTTGCTGTACCGCGGCTCCAAACCGGTCATGTGGTCGGTGGTTGAAAAGACGGCCTTGGCCGAGGCCGAAGTCGAATACCACGACCATGAATCCGACACCATCTGGGTCAAGTTCCCGGTGACGAAGGGCGACGATGGTTTGTCCGATGTCTCGGTCGTGATCTGGACGACCACGCCCTGGACCATCCCCGGCAACCGGGCGATCTGTTTTTCCAAACGCATCGCATACGGCCTGTATGAAATCACCGAAGCGGCCGACGACAATTGGGCCAAAACCGGCGACAAGCTGATCCTGGCCGATGCCCTGGCCGCCGACGTGATGAAATCCGCCCGTGTCGTGGCCTTCGAACGCAAACGCGACGTCAATCCAGATTTGCTGGCAACGTTGACCTGCGCCCATCCGCTGCGCGGTCACGGCGATCACGGCGGCTATGCCTTCGACGTGCCGTTGCTGGACGGCGATCATGTCACGGACGAAACGGGCACCGGCTTCGTCCATACCGCCCCCGGCCATGGCCGCGAGGATTTCGAGGCCTGGACCGGTTCCGGAAAATTCCTGGCCGAACGCGGGATCGATCCGCACATCCCTTACACGGTCGATGCCGATGGCCGCTTCACGGCGGAAGCCCCCGGCTTCGAAGGCGGGCAGGTCATCACCGACAAGGGCAAGAAGGGCGACGCCAATAAGTTGCTGATCGACGCCCTGCTGACGCAGGGCAAGCTGATCGCGCGCGGCCGCCTGAAACACCAATACCCTCATTCCTGGCGCTCGAAAAAGCCGGTCATCTTCCGCAACACGCCGCAATGGTTCATTGCCATGGACCGGGATTTCGATACCCCCGGCGGGAGCGGCGCAAGCACCCTGCGCGATCTGGCGATCGGCGCCATCGGCGACACCCATTTCGTGCCGGGCGCCGGACAGGCCCGTCTGCATGCCATGATCGAAAATCGCCCCGATTGGGTGATTTCGCGTCAGCGCGCCTGGGGCGTGCCGATCACCGTGTTCGTACACAAGGAAACGGGCGACCTGCTGCGCGACGAGGCGGTCAATGCGCGCGTCGTCGATGCCTTCGAGGCCGAAGGTGCCGACGCCTGGTATGCATCGGATCCTTCGCGCTTCCTGGGCAACGATTACAACGCCGACGATTACGAACAGGTCACCGATATTCTGGACGTGTGGTTCGATTCCGGCTCGACCCATTCCTTCGTGCTGGAACAGCGCGACGATCTGACCTGGCCGGCATCCCTTTACCTGGAAGGCACGGACCAGCATCGCGGCTGGTTCCATTCAAGCCTGTTGGAATCTTGTGGCACCCGGGGCCGGGCCCCATATGACGCCGTACTGACCCATGGCTTCGTGATGGCCGAGGACGGGCAGAAAATGTCCAAGTCCCTTGGCAACATCACCGCCCCCCAGGATGTGTGCAACCAACATGGTGCCGACATCCTGCGCCTGTGGGTGGTTGGGTCCAACTATTCCGAGGATCTGCGCATCGGGCCGGAAATCGTCAAATTCCACGCCGATATCTATCGCCGTTTGCGCAACACCCTGCGCTATCTTCTGGGCAACCTGGACGGCTTCACCCCCGGCGAGCGCATGGACATCGCCGACATGCCGGAACTGGAGCGCTGGGTTCTGGCGCGCCTGTGGCGGCTCGACAAGATGCTGCGCACGGCCTGCGACAGTTTCGAATTTCATGGTGTATTCACGGAACTGCACAATTTCTGCGCGGTCGACCTATCGGCGTTCTATTTCGACATCCGCAAGGACACGCTGTATTGCGACCGGGCCGATTCCGTCGAACGGCGCGCCGCGCGCACGGTTCTGGACGAACTGTTCAACTGCCTGACGGCATGGCTCGCTCCCTTCCTGTGTTTCACCGCCGAAGAAGCCTGGCAGGCCCGCCTGGATCAGCCCGATGCGGCCAACAGCGTCCACCGCCGCCAGTTCCCCGATATCCCCGACACCTGGAACGACGAAGCCCTGGAAAACAAGTGGCGCACCGTGCGACAGGTGCGGCGCGCCGTCACCGGGGCACTGGAACTGGAACGCGCCGAGAAGCGCGTGGGATCATCCCTGCAGGCCCATGTCACCGTGCACGTCACGGCGGAACAGGCCGCGGCCTTGGACGGCCTGGACCTTGCGCAAATCTTCATCACCTCATCCGGCGAAATCACGACCGCCCCCGCCCCCGATGGGGCGTTCACCATCCCGGAAGCCCCGGGCGTGGCGGTGGTGCCGGTGATGGCCACGGGCGAGAAGTGCGCGCGCTGCTGGAAAGTTCTGGAAGACGTCGGCCAGGATACCGATCACCCCACGGTCTGCGCGCGCTGCGCCGATGCCGTGCGCCATTCGCCCCTGGCCGCCGAATAGGCCCCGCCCTGTTGGCCGATCTTCAATCATCCATCCGCCGCCAGGGCCTGGGCCTTGCCGTCCTGGTCATCGTTCTGGACCAGCTCAGCAAGTGGTGGATTTTGACGGATATCATGAACCCGCCCCGGGTGATCGAGGTTCTGCCCTTCGCCAATATCGTTCTGGTATGGAACCGGGGGGTCAGTTTCGGGCTGTTCAACACGGCATCGGACTATGGCCCCTGGATTTTGTCCGGTTTGGCCATCGCCATTTCGATTGTCCTTTTGATCTGGCTTTGGCGGGGGACGGAGCGAATCGTCGGCCTGGGTATAGGCCTGATCCTGGGGGGGGCCATCGGCAATGTCATCGACCGCCTGATCCATGGCGCCGTTGTCGATTTCGTCGATTTGCACGCAGGCGGCGCCCATTGGCCCGCCTTCAACGTCGCCGACAGCGCGATCACCGTGGGTGCGGTGCTTTTGGTCCTTGATTCCTTGTTTCACCGGGACAAATCATCGTAGATTGAGGGCCTTGGCGAGGGACACGTCCCCTGCCCCGCATTCAGGACTTTGTCCTTGATAAGCGGTCAACCCAATCACGACACGAATTAAACACGGCAAGGCCAGGCAGGCATGAAACGGTTTTCAGCAAAAGCGACAGGCATCGTCTTTATTCTGGTGGCGGCGCTCAGCCTGGGTGCCTGCGATACCGTGCAGCGCGCCATTTCCGGCGGCAAGAAGGCGCCGGACGAATTCGCCGTCTATAAACGCCCGCCCCTGTCACTGCCGCCGGATTATGCCCTGCGTCCGCCCGAGCCGGGACGCGAGCAGCTTGAAACCTACAGCCCGCGCGACCAGGCCCGAGCCGCCGTGCTGCGCCGGCCGGTTGAAAGCCAGCCCCTGGGCCGCACCACACCCGGTCTGACCGCTTTGATGAACAAGACCGGGGCAACGGATGCCGACCCGTCCATCCGCAAGATCGTCGACGAGGAAACCCTGACCCTGTCCGTCGAGGACCGCCGTCTGATCGACAAGCTGATTTTCTGGGTCGACGACAAGGAATATCCGGGCACCGTGGTCGATCCTGCGGCCGAACAGCGCCGCCTTCTGGAAACCCAGGCATTGGGCAAGCCCGTCAACGAAGGCAAGACGCCCGAGATCAAGCGCGAGACGCGCAAAAAAGGCATCCTGGGGTTCTAGAGTCCCGCCATTCGTCATGAACGAACACACGCGCCATGAAAAGGCCGTGATCACAGCGACAATCCATTGCCATCATCGGTGCCAACGGCTATGTGTCGACCGCGCCCCTACCCGTCCGCAGACCGCCCGCAACCTGGTTGAGGTCCTGTTCCCGACATGATCAAGCGCCCCTTTTCCCACCATCGGCAGCCCTCCCAGCCGGCCCCCATGCCGCGCCGCCCGTTTGCAGGTCAGTTCTTGCCAGCCCTCGTCTTTGTCCTGGTCCTGGCAATCGGCATCGGCACGGCCCAGGCCAAGGTGTTCAGTCCCGAGACCTTTACCCTGAAAAACGGCATGCAGGTGATCGTGGTTTCCAACCACCGGGCCCCCGTCGTTACCCATATGGTCTGGTACAAGGTCGGGTCAGCCGATGAACAATCGGGCTATTCCGGGATCGCTCATTTTCTGGAACATCTGATGTTCAAGGGCACCAAGACCCGCGCACCGGGCGAGTTCTCGAAACTGATTGCGCGCCATGGCGGGCAGGAAAATGCCTTCACATCCTATGACTACACCGCCTACCACCAGACCATCGCCCGCGCGCATCTGGAAATGGTCATGGAAATGGAAGCCGACCGCATGACCAATCTGGTCCTGACGGACGAAATCATCGAACCGGAACGTCAGGTCGTGCGCGAAGAACGGCGGTCGCGTACGGACAACAACCCGGCCGCGATCCTGGGTGAACATGTGTCCGAAGCCCTGTACCGCAACTATCCCTACCGTCGCCCGATCATCGGCTACGATCACGAAATCGTCGCCATGACCCGTCAGAACATCATCGATTTCTACAAGCGTTGGTACGCGCCCAATAACGCGATCCTGGTCGTCGCAGGCGACATCACGGCCCAGGAGTTGAAGCCCCTGGCCGAAAAATATTACGGCACCATTCCCGCCGCACCCGAAATCAAACGCGCGCGCCCGGCCGAACCGCCGCAGGAAGCCTCGCGCATCGTCGCCATGAAACACACCCAGGTGCGCCAGCCTTCATGGCGGCGCTCCTACCTGGCGCCCAGCTATCTTTACGGCGAGGCACAGCATGCCTATGCCCTGCAGGTTCTGACGGAAATCCTGGGCGGCGGCGGCACGGCACGGCTGTACCGCTCACTGGTCATCGACGGCAAACTGGCGGTTTCGGCCGGCAGTTATTACGACGCCGATGCCCTGGGCCCCGGACAGTTCACCGTCTATGCCAGCCCCCGTCCCGGGGTCACCCTGGGAACGGTGGAGCAGGCCGTCGACGCCGAAATCGGAAAGATCATGGCCCAGGGAGTCACCGAAGACGAGATCGCCCGCGCCAAAAAACGCATGACGGCCAGTGCCGTTTTCGCCCGCGATTCCTTCACCACCGGGGCCCGCACCTTGGGAGTTGCCCTGGCCGTGGGGCAATCGGTGGATGACGTGGAAGCCTGGCCGGACCGCATCGCCGCCGTGACCCAGGAACAGATCAAAGCCGCCGCCGAGTACCTGTTCGTCAAGGAGCGGTCGGTCACGGCATTCCTGCTTGAAGACAAGGAGGGCCGGGAATGATCCGCTTCACGCATGCCCGGCTTCGCACCTTTACAAGTGCCATTGCGGTCTTTGCCCTGCTGGCCTTTGCCGCCGGGACCGCCCAGGCGACCAAGATCGAAAAGGTCGTCAGTCCCGGCGGGATCGAAGCCTGGCTGGTCCGGGATCATTTGAACCCCATCATTTCCATGCGCCTGGCCTTTCGTGGCGGCAGCGCCCTGGACCCCCAGGGCAAGGAAGGCCTGGCCAACATGGTTTCGTCCCTGTTGGACGAAGGGGCCGGCGACCTGGACAGCAAAACCTTTCAGCAGACGTTGCAGGACAATTCCATCACGCTCCGCTTCGACGAAGGGCGCGACAGCTTTGGCGCGCGCCTGCAGACGCTGACGGAATACCGCGATCTGGCGTTCGACCTGTTGCGCAAGGCCATGACCGAACCCCGTTTCGATAAGGAACCGGTCGAACGCCTGCGCACCCAGATACTGGCCCAGTTGCGCCACGAACAGGAACAGGCCGATGCCTTGGCCGGAAAGGCGTTGATGGCATCGCTTTTCCCGAACCACCCTTACGGGCGGCCGACCGGCGGCACCTTGGAAAGCGTGGCCGCCATCCAGGTCGCCGATCTGCGCCGGTTCGTCGCCGAACGCCTGGCCCGGGACACCCTGGCCATCGGGATTGTCGGCGACATCACACCCGAACAACTGGCCCCGCTGCTGGACAAGACCTTCGGCGCGCTTCCGGCCCAGGCCGCCCCTTGGAAAATTCCCGACGTCGCGCCCAAGGTCGACGGCCGCACAATCGTGATCGACAAGCCTTTCAAGCAAAGCAACATCCTGTTCGCCGACCAGGGCCTGAAGCGCAAGGACCCGGATTTCTACGCCGCTTATGTGATGAACCATGTTCTGGGCGGCGGCGGGTTTACCTCGCGCCTGTATTCCGAGGTTCGCGAGAAACGCGGCCTAGCCTATTCCGTTTACACCTATCTCAGCCCCATGGAACGCTCGGCCATTTACGTGGGTGGGGCCGGCACGGCCAATGCGCGTGTGTCGGAAACACTCGACGTGTTGCAAAAGGAATGGGCCAAGCTGGCCGAGAACGGCGTGACCGAGGCCGAACTGACCGCCGCCAAGCAATACCTGACCGGATCGTTTCCCCTACGCTTCACCGCGACGGAGCGAATCGCTTCCATGCTGGTCGGCATGCAGTTGGAAGACCTGGGCATGGACTACCTGGACAACCGCAACAGCTTTATCGAGGCCGTCGGCATGGACGATATCCGCCGCGTCGCCCGGAAACTCTTGCATCCGGACAAACTGACCGTGGTCGTCGTGGGCGAGCCCAAGAACGTCAAATCATCCCCCTGATCCGCGGCGTTGGCGGCACTCGACCTGGGTGGTACTCTCCCACGCGATATACGTCCCTCCGGGAGGAATCGAGACCTTCATGCCGTCCCCTAATCGCTCGCCGGCCTGGCAAGCGCTCGTCGACCACCACAAGGCGGCCGGAGCGGTTCATCTTAGGGACCTGCTGACCGCCGACCCTGCCCGCACGGAAAGCCTGTCGTTCAGCCTGGACGGCTTGTTCCTGGATTTGTCCAAGAACCGCATTACCGGCGAAACCCTGTCCTTGCTGTTGGCCCTTGCCGAAGAACGGGATGTCGCGGGCCGCATACAGGCCATGGCCGGAGGGAAACGGGTCAACACCACCGAAGACCGTGCGGCCCTGCACATGGCGCTGCGCGCCGACGCCGATGACGGGTTCACCATCGACGGTGCGCCGGTCCACGACAAGGTTGCTGATGTGCTGGAGCACATGGCCGCGTTCGCCCAGGCGATTGAAGCAGGGACCCGCACGGGGGCAACCGGCAAACCTTTCACCGATGTCGTCAATATCGGCATCGGCGGTTCGGACCAGGGGCCGCGTCTGACCTGCCGGGCGCTGGCCCCCTATCTCGACCGGAACGGCCTGACGCCCCATTTCGTCTCCAACGTGGATTCAACGGACCTTGCGGAAACGCTCGGCCTTTGTAACCCCGAGACCACCCTGATCATCGTGTCGTCCAAGACCTTCACGACCCAGGAAACCATGACCAATGCCGCCTCGGCCCGCAACTGGCTGACCGATGCCTTGGGCGCGGATGCGGTGGCCGCCCATTTCTGTGCCGTGACGGCCAACGGGAACGCGGCCCGTGCCTTCGGCATCGATGACGATGCCCAATTCCCCATCTGGGACTGGGTCGGCGGGCGCTATTCCGTGTGGTCGGCCATCGGCCTGCCGATCGTGCTGAGCATCGGTATGGAAAATTTCCGGTCCTTCCTGGCCGGCGCCCGGGCCATGGATCGCCATTTCCTCGAAACGCCGTTCGAACGCAATCTGCCCGTCCTGCTGGCCCTTATCGGCATTTGGAACAGCAACTTCGAAGGAGCCACCGCCCATGCGGTGCTTCCCTACGGCCAGTTGCTCGACGGCCTGCCCGCCTACCTTCAGCAGCTGGAAATGGAAAGCAACGGCAAGTCCGTGGATGTGGACGGGAATCCCGTTACCCAGGACACGGCGCCGGTGATCTTCGGTCAGGCGGGGACCAACGGTCAGCACGCGTTCTACCAGCTTTTGCATCAGGGAACGGCCCTGGTCAGTTCCGATTGCATCGCCACCGCACGCCACCCGGACCCCATGGGCGACCATCACGAAAAACTGCTGGCCAATTTCCTGGCCCAGCCGGCGGCCCTGGCCCTGGGGCGTGCGCCCGATCCGAACACGCCGGCCCATAAGGCATTTTCCGGCAACCGGCCGTCGACGACCATTCTGTGCGACCAATTGGACCCTAGGACTCTCGGCTCTCTATTGGCCTTGTACGAACACAAGGTCTTCGTCCAGGCGGCAATCTGGAACATCAATCCGTTCGATCAGTTCGGGGTCGAATTGGGCAAGGAATTGGCGACCCCACTTGAAAGCGCCGTCAGCGGCGGGATGATGCCCACGGGGCTGGATTCCTCGACCCGAAACCTGCTGTCCCGGATTCATCGGATCAGGAATGGCGGAGACGCCCCATGACCCTTCCCCCGATCATCCGGCGCCTGCCGGAAACCGTGGTCAACCGCATCGCTGCCGGCGAGGTCGTGGAACGCCCGGCATCGGCGGTCAAGGAACTGGTCGAAAACGCCATCGACGCGGGCGCCAGGCGGATCGACGTCGTGATCCGCGACGGCGGGCAGACCGCGATCACCGTAACCGACGACGGCCGCGGCATGACGGCCGAGGAAATCGAACTGGCGCTGGAACGGCATGCCACCTCCAAGCTGCCGGACGACGATCTCATGGGGGTGACGACCTTGGGCTTCCGGGGCGAGGCCCTGCCCTCCATGGCGGCCGTGGCGCGCCTGACCATCACATCGCGGCCGGCCGGTGGCGACGAAGCCTGGTCAGTCACGGTCGAGGGCGGGCGCCACGCCAAACCCCAGCCCGCCGCCCATCCGCAAGGCACCCGGGTCGACGTGCGCGACCTGTTCTATGCCACCCCGGCGCGCCTAAAATTCCTGAAGACCGCGCGCACGGAACAGAACCACGTGGTCGAGACCCTGAACCGGTTGGCCATGGCCCATCCGGAAATCGCCTTTACCTTGTCGGACGGCACCCGTGACCTGATCCGCCTGGAGGCCGTCGCCGCCCGCCTGGGCGAAGACCCATCGCAAGCCCGCCTGGAACGGCTGTCGGGTATCATGGGCCGGTCGTTCGCCGAAAACGCCATGGCCATCGATGCGACACGCGAAGGCATCCGCCTGACCGGTCACGCCGGGGTGCCGACGCTCAACCGCGGCAACGCGGCCATGCAGTTCCTGTTCGTCAACGGCCGCCCGGTGCGCGACCGCCTGTTGCTGGGGGCGGTGCGCGGTGCCTACCGCGAATTTCTGGCCTCCGACCGGCATCCCTTGCTGGCGCTGTTTCTGGACATTCCGCCGGACGTAGTGGACGTCAACGTGCACCCAGCCAAGACCGAGGTCCGGTTTCGCGACGCCGGACTGGTGCGCGGCCTGATCGTCAGCGCCCTGAAACACGCCCTGGCCGAAGCCGGGCACCGCGCATCGACCACGGTGTCGGGTGCCGCCCTGGGGGCGTTTCGGCCGGGCGGCGGGCCAGGCGGGCCCCTGCCCATGGGACGGGGCGGCCATGGCGGCGGATACCATCCCGCGCAGCCACAATCCGGCGGACTGTCGGACCTTTATGCCCCCCTTCCCGAACTTGACCGCGCCCCCAGCGCGCCGATGACGGCCGATGCCGAAACGGGCGTCTATCCGGCGGGATATGCATCCGACGTTCCTCCACCCGGACAAGCGGGCGATTATCCGCCTGCGGAATATCCCTTGGGCGTGGCCCGGGCCCAGGTCCATGCGACCTATGTGATCGCGCAGACGGCGGACGGTCTGGTGATCGTCGATCAGCACGCCGCCCACGAACGCCTGACCCAGGAAAAGATCAAGACCGCCCTGGCGTCGGGCGGGGTCAATAAGCAGATGCTGCTGATCCCCGAGGTTGTGGAGTTGGACGAAGCCGCCGTCGACCGCCTGCTTGCCCGGGCGGACGAACTGGCGGAAATGGGTCTGGTGATCGAAAGCTTCGGGCCCGGCGCCGTGGTCGTGCGCGAGACCCCGGCCCTGTTGGGCGAGATGGATATCCAAGGCGCGATCCGGGATTTGGCCGACGATTTGACGGAATACGGCGAGACCATCGCGCTTTCTGAACGCATCGGCGACGTCTGCGCGACCATGGCCTGTCACGGCTCGATCCGTGCCGGCCGGCGCCTGAACGCCGATGAAATGAACCGCCTGCTGCGCGAGATGGAGGCCACGCCCCATTCCGGGCAATGCAGCCACGGCCGGCCCACCTATGTGGAACTGAAACTGGCGGATATCGAAAAACTGTTCGGCCGGCGTTAACATCGGGCTCCGTTCAGGTCAGCACCAAGGCGGCTCATGATCAGCGAATGGCTCACCCATCTGACGACCCCGGCGCCCGAGCCGGTAAAGCGCCTTGGCTATCTGAAGGAACAGATCGCCATCACCGCCCGCTATCGCCGCAATGCCCCTGCCTGGAAATATCATTTGGAACGCAGCCGCCGGTTCGTGATGTGGACGGCCGCCAACACGGCCGATCAAAACAAGGTCGTGATCCTGGGTTCCGGCGGCTTGCTGGATGTGCCGCTCGGCGACCTGGCGGAAGATTTCAACGACGTCGTACTGGTCGACATTTTCCACAGTCCCGCCGTCCGGGGATGGGCCGCGCAATACCCCAATGCGCGCCTGGTCGAGGCCGACCTGACCGGACTGATCGACGATTTGGCCGAAGGAGAACTTCCCGACGAGCCGCCCCTGCCGGTGATCCCGGACGGCGATGCGGACCTTGTGGTCTCGCTTAACCTATTGGGGCAATTGCCGTTGATCCCCCAACGCCACGTCCCCGATAAACGTGCCAAGGCCTTTGGCGCGGAAATTCAGCGCCAGCATCTGCGCGCCCTGCAGGCCCTGCCCGGCCGGGTCTGTCTGATCACGGAAACCCACCGCGAATATGTGGAAGACGACGAAGTGGATGAGGTCGAGCCCGCCCTGGCCGACATCAAATTGCCCGAACCGGATGAACGCTGGACCTGGAACATCGCCCCGGCGCCGGAGGTCGAACGCGACCGCGACCTGCGCCTTCGGATCGCGGCTTATTCCGATCTTTTCAGAAAGTAGACCTTGGCGGCACCGTAGGTGCGTTCGTCCAGCACATCAAAGCCCCGCGCGCCCTTAAGGTCTTCGTCCGACCCCACTTCGACCACCACCGTCGCATCGGGGGTCAGCCAATTGCGGTTGACCAGGCCGCGTAGGGCCGGGTCGGCCAGCCCTTGGCCATAAGGCGGGTCCAGGAACGCCAATTGCGCCGGTGTCTTGGCCGCACGCGGCGGCACCGCCAGATGGGCGCAGTCGAGCCCCAGCATCAAACATTCCCGCCAATACCCCATGGCGCCGGCGTTGTCCTTGGCGTAGCGCAGATGCGCCGGATTGCGGTCAGCGAACACGCCATATGCGGCCCCCCGCGACATGGCTTCAAGCCCCAGGGCCCCTGTGCCGCAGAACATGTCGAGCACCGTGATGCCGTCCAGGTTCATGGCAGCCTTGCCGTGGGCCAGGATGTTGAAGATCGATTCCCGCGCCCGGTCGGACGTCGGACGCAAATCCTTGCCTTCGGGGGCCGTGAGTTTCTTGCCCCGGAACTTGCCGCCGACAATTCTCATATGGAAATTCTCATGTGGTAACGCATATCAGCTGAACGTCTTGCCGAGCTGTTCCTTCAGGATCTTGCCCCTGATTTCCGATACCTGGCCGCGCGGCAGATTGCCCAGCTGAAACGGCCCATAGGCCGTGCGGATCAAGCGGTTCACGGACAATCCCAGATGTTCCATCACCTTGCGGATTTCCCGGTTCTTGCCTTCGGTCAGGCTGACGGTCAGCCAGTGGTTGGCGAAGCCCTTGCGCGTTTTGTCGCCCTCCTGGGTGTCGATTTCCGCCCGGATGGCGCCATAGCGCACGCCCGATACGGTCACGCCGCGCGCCAGCTTGGCCAGGTCTTCCGGTTTGACCATGCCGTGCACGCGCACACGGTAGCGCCGGTTCCAGCCGTTGGACGGTAGTTCCAGCCGGCGGGAAAGCTCCCCGTCGTTGGTCAGCAGCAACAGGCCTTCGGAATTGAGGTCCAAGCGCCCTACGGAAACCACACGCGGCAGGTCCGGCGGCAGGCGGTCGAACACGGTCGCCCGGCCTTCCGGGTCCTTATGGGTGGTGACCAGGCCGACGGGCTTGTGATAACGCCACAGCTTGGCCGCGGTCTTACCGGGCAGGGGCTGGCCGTCGACCAGGATCATATTGGCATCGGTCACCGTATGGGCCGGCGTGGTCAGCTTTTTGCCGTCGACCACCACGCGGCCGGCTTCGATCCAGCGTTCGGCTTCGCGGCGCGAACACAGGCCCGCGCGGGCGATCACCTTGGCGATGCGTTCGGGTGCCGCCCCGGCGGTGGCTTTCGGATCATGGGATTTATCTGACATGGCCGGGACATTAGGGGCGGAATGCGGCCGCGGCAAGCATTGACGCTACCCCCGTCCTGCGTATGGTTGACGCCATGGACAAACCGGCATCCGAAACCTTCATGGCTCAGGCCCTGGCCGAAGCCCACGCCGCCGCAGATCGCGGCGAAGTGCCCGTGGGTGCGGTCGTGGTTGATACGCAAACGGGCGCTGTCCTGGCCCAGGCCGGCAACGAGACCGAAGCCGGGCCCGACCCGACCGCCCATGCGGAAGTTCTGGCCATCCGCCGCGCCGCCGCCGCCAAAGGCACGGCCCGGCTGACCGATTGCGATCTTTACGTCACCTTGGAGCCCTGCGCCATGTGCGCCGCCGCGATCAGCCATGCGCGCATCCGCCGGCTGTATTTCGGGGCCTACGATCCCAAGGGCGGCGGGGTCGAACACGGCCCCCGCTTCTTTGCTCAGCCGACCTGCCACCACGCGCCCGAGGTCATCGGCGGCGTGATGGAGACAAAGGCGTCAGACTTGTTGAAGGCTTTTTTCAAAGAACGGCGCTAACCGCCTGATCCGGCAGTATTCAGGATTCCGCCGCCAGGGGCAGATTGACCAGCAGGTTCTGCGGTTTCACGCGCACGCGGTTTTCCGTCGTCATGCACAACGCCAAATAAATGGGCCGGCCGCGCACATCGGCGGCCATCTGGTTGGGGTCCTTGAAGTCCAGGCGGAACAGCGACAACAGCCGTTCCATGCGTGCGTCCTCGACATCGTTGCCTTCGTACAGATCGTTGAGCAACTGCGAAGCTTCCGCATCCAGGCCCAGATGCCAGACCCATTTGTCGTCGTTGATTTCCTGCACGGGCTGGATCGAAACCTCGGCCTTCAGGAAATGGCGGATCCAGGATTCGAGCACCCGGCACAGCGCATCCAGGCCCGGCCGGGCGAAGGAAATATCCAGAACGGTGTCGTACTTTTCATTGCGGCCCCAATAGATATCGGCCGATTCCGCCTGCAGAACGTCCATGTCGACCTGCCGCGCGGCGGACCCGCTTTCGACCACCAATTTACCGAGCGAGCCCATGCCACCGGTCGCCGCCAGCATTTCGACCGTATCCGAATCCCCCAGCAGGATCGCACCGTCCTTCAGCGTGACCATCTGTTCGCGGAACATCAGTTCGGCCGCGCGGGCACGGAACGGATCGTCCGTGCCGTCGATCACCCGGCGCGTGACCACATGTGCCATCTGATCGACGAACAGGGGTGGAATATTGACCCCGCCCTGGCGGAAGATTTCCAGGTAACAGGCCTCGACCGTGCCGCAGGAAATCAGATGATCCCGGAAGCCGAGCAGCACGCGGTAGTTTTCCTGGGCGTCCTCGTCCGCCATGGCGTCGATCCGCCCGTCGCCGACCGCTTCGCGCGGATTGGCCATCAGCGCCCCATGCAGGGCCCGTTCGGCATCGCAGGATTCCTCGATCGGGGCGATTTCCGGGCGCTGCAGATAGGCCCGCAAAAATTCATCCGTGACCGCCAGATGACCGGCATCGTCCCGCGCCAACAGGTGATATCCGGAATTGGGCCAAAAATCAGGCGCTGCCTCGGTCATGGGTTAGTTATGACCACTGATATCGGCGTGCAGGGGCTTCGATTCCTCGAACTTCTGTTTCTGCTCGTCACTGGCAGGAGCTTGGTGTTTGTCTTTCCAGGCATCATAGGTCATGCCATAGACAGCCTCGCGCGCGGCATCGTAATCGACGTCCTCGCCCCGGGTCTGGGCCTCGGCCGCGTACCATTTGGCCAGGCAGTTGCGGCAGAACCCGGCAAGGTTCATCAGGTCGATGTTCTGCACGTCCGTGCGTTTCTGCAGATGTTTGATCAGGCCGCGAAAGGCGGCGGCTTCCACTTCGGTGCGGGTCATGTCGTCCATGTTGTCGGCTCCTCCGTCCTCGTCCCCCGATTATGGGGTGGGTAGGTTATTGCTGCGGATTATATAGGGAATGGGACGCCCCGGCGAAAGGCCCCGCCAAAGCTTCGGCCCACCCCGTGATTAGCGCTTGATCGCCCGCCAGCCGATATCGCGGCGGCAAAACCCTTCGGGCCAGTCGATCAGATCGACCGCCTGATAGGCCCGGGCCTGCGCTTCCTTGACATCCTTGCCCAGCGCCGTGACGCCCAACACGCGCCCCCCCGTGGCCAGGGTTTTGCCGTCCTGTTCCGCCGTTCCGGCATGAAACACAACCACGTCCTCGACCGCACCGGCGGCTTCCAGTCCCTTGATCTCAGTCCCTTTTTGATACTTTCCGGGGTACCCCTTGGCGGCCATGACGACGATCATCGCGGCCTCGTCCCGCCATTCGACCTTGGTCTTGGCAAGCCGCCCTTCGGCGCAGGCCAGCAACAGGTCCAGCACATCGGATTTCAGGCGCATCATCATGACCTGGCATTCCGGGTCGCCGAACCGGGCGTTGTATTCAATCAGCTTGGGCCCATCGTCATCGATCATCAACCCCGCATAGAGCACACCCTTGTAGGGGCTGCCTTCGGCCGCCATGCCACGGATGGTGGGCTCGATGATTTCTTCCATGACCCGGTCGATCATCGCCTGGTCAACCACGGGTGCCGGGGAATAGGCCCCCATGCCGCCCGTGTTGGGACCTTCGTCGCCGTCATGGACGCGCTTGTGATCCTGCGCACCGATCAGCGGCAGAGCTGTCTCGCCGTCGACCAGGGCGAAAAAGCTCGCTTCCTCGCCTTCCAGAAATTGCTCGACCACGATTTCCGTGCCCGCGTTGCCGAAAGCTTCCTCGATCATGATCTGGTCGACCGCGGCATAGGCTTCGTTTTCGTTACGGCAGATGATCACGCCCTTGCCGGCGGCCAGGCCGTCGGCCTTGACCACGATCGGGGCCTTATGGGTGCGGATGTATTCCTTGGCCGCGTCCGGTTCATCGAAGCGGTCGTAATCGGCGGTCGGAATGTCGTATTTGGCGCAAAGGTCCTTGGTAAAGGCCTTGGAGCCCTCAAGCTCCGCCCCCGCCGCCGTGGGCCCGAAGGATTTGATGCCGAGCTTGTCCAAACGGTCGACCAGCCCCGCCACCAGGGGCGCTTCCGGCCCGACCACCACGAAATCAACGGCCTTTTCTTGAACGAAGGCGATGATCGCATCCAGGTCTTCGGCGTCCACATCCACGTTCGTCGCAACCAAAGCCGTGCCCGCGTTACCGGGGGCACAGAACAGTTCCTTGCATTTGGGGGATTGGGCAATGGCCCAGCAAAGGGAATGTTCCCGCCCGCCCGAGCCGACCACAAGCACCTTCATTTCGTCCCGATTCCTCCCGGTTCTTTCGCTTTGTCCGGCATCGGGATCGATTGCCCCAGGCGCCGTATTGTTTCCAGTCTTCGGGCCTTGCATACTGCGCCCATGAGCGACAATTCCAGCGGCACCGCGCAGAGTCAACCCGATCAGGCCGAGACCAGCCACAATCTGCCGGTCTTCAGCGTTTCCGAGATTTCCCAGGCCGTCAAACGGGCGGTCGAGGACAACTTCCAATGGGTGCGAATCCGGGGCGAAATCTCGGGCTTCAAGCGCGCCGCGTCGGGCCATCTGTACTTCGCCCTGAAAGACGCCGACGCCAATATCGACGGTGTGTGCTGGCGCGGCACGGCGGGCAGGCTGGGCCTTGCCCCCGAAGACGGCATGGAGGTCATCGCCACGGGGCGGATCACGACCTATCCGGGGCGGTCCAAATATCAGGTCGTGGTCGACCATATGGAACTGGCCGGCGAAGGCGCGCTTCTGAAGCTTCTGGAAGACCGCCGCCGCAAGCTGGAGGCCGAAGGCCTGTTCGCGCCCGAACGCAAACGCGACCTGCCCTATCTGCCGGATGTGATCGGCGTCGTGACCTCGCCCACGGGGGTGGTGATCCGCGACATCCTGCACCGGATTTCCGACCGCTTTCCCGTTCATGTCCTGTTGTGGCCGGTTCTGGTCCAGGGCGAGGGTTCGGCCGAACAGGTCGCGGCCGCGGTGCGCGGGTTCGGCGCCATCGATGAACAGGGCGACATCCCGCGCCCGGACGTGGTGATCGTCGCGCGCGGCGGCGGCAGCCTGGAAGACTTGTGGGCCTTCAACGAGGAAACGGTCGTCCGCGCCATCGCCGAAAGCCCGATCCCGGTGATTTCGGCCGTGGGTCATGAAACGGATACCACCCTGGCCGATTTCGCCGCCGACCGGCGCGTGCCCACGCCCACGGCCGCCGCCGAAATGGCCGTGCCCGTGCGCCTGGACCTGCTGGCCCATGTCATGGAAGACGGACAGCGCATCGCCGCCGCCGTATCGCGCCTGTTGGCCGATCACCGCCGCCATCTGGATGCCACCGCCCGCGCCCTTCCCAACCCTGCGCGCATGCTGCAGGAACAGGCCCAGCGCCTGGACGATTGGACCGACCGGCTGGCCAATTCACTGGGCGGCGGGCTGGAACGGCGGCGCGCACGCCTGACCTCCGCCGCGGCCGGCCTGACCCGGCCCGATAAGATCATCCAGATGGAATCCCGCCGGCTGGGATCGGAGGCCCGCGCCCTCAAGGCCGCCGGCAAAACCGCCGTGGATCAGGCCCGCAACCGGCTGACCCAGGCGTCCGCCCTGTTGGAAAGTTATTCCTATCAGCGCGTGCTCGACCGGGGATTCGCCCTGGTGACCGACCCGTCCGGGGCGCCGGTGACCTCGGTCAAAGGCCTGAAAACGGGCGATGCGCTGGACCTCCGCCTTAAAGACGGCACACGCCCGGCCACCGTTTCCGGGAGCGGCCCGCATGGGGCCGGCAAACCCAAGGCACATCCCCCGAAACCCAAACCCGGCAAAGCCGGCGGCGATGACCCGCAGGGAACGCTTCTGTGAAACCGGTCTGCCGCGCCCTGTGGATCGCCTTGTTGATTGCGGCGGCGGTCACGCCGGCCCGGGCGCTGGACTTGACCGGAACCTTCACCCAGGGCGGGCTGATCACCGGCAAGGCCGCCCCCGGCAGCACGGTGACGCTCGACGGCACGCCCGTGACGGTGGCCCCCGATGGCCGTTTCATCATCGGTTTCGGCCGGGACGCCAAGGCCAAGGCGATCCTGCGCACGGCCCCCCCGACGGGCAAACCCACGACCCGCGAAATATCGGTCAAACCGCGCACCTATAAGGTTCAGCGCATCGATGGCCTGCCCGACCGCAAGGTCACGCCCCGCGCGGCGGAAGACCTGGCCCGCATCAAAAGCGACATCCGCCAGATTGCCGCCGTGCGAACCCGAACGACGTTAGAGACCTTTTTCGACGCGGGCTTTATCTGGCCGGTCGAAGGCCGCATTTCCGGCGTGTTCGGCAGCCAGCGTATTCTGAACGGCAAGCCGCGCCGCCCGCACAACGGCGTCGATATCGCGGCCCCCACCGGCACGCCGGTCAAGGCCATGGGGGACGGCATCGTCGCCCTGGTTCATCAGGACATGTTCTTCACCGGCAAGACCGTGATGATCGACCACGGCCTGGGCCTGAACTCGGTCTATATCCACATGAACGCGATCACGGTGCGGGACGGGGAATTCGTGACCAAGGGCACGCAGATCGGCACCGTCGGCCAGACCGGCCGGGCCACCGGCCCGCATCTGCATTGGGGGGTCAGCTGGTTCAAGACCCATCTGGATCCGGCATTGCTGGTCGGCCCGCAAAAGGCGCGCTGAACAGCGTCTATTCCCCGCCGTTGGGCCAGCGGTTATGCAGCCACAGCCATTGTTCCGGGGTTTCCCGCACCCATTGTTCGACCTGTTCGTTGACCTGCGTCATCGCGGCCTGAACATCGGCCTTGTGATCGCCGGTCTTCTGGAACCGCATCGGCGGCAGGGCCGTCATCTTGAAGCGTGCGCCCTTAAGCCGCGTGACCCGGGCCGCGACCACCGGGCAGTCGTGGCGCAAGGCAAGTTCGGCCAGGGCCGGGGCCGTCATGGCCGGGCGCCCAAAGAACGGTACGGGAATGCCGTCGTTCATTTTCTGATCGACCAGCATGGCCAGATGGCTGCCGGTACGGAATGTGTTAAGCAATTGACGCACACCCTGCGGGCCCTTGGGGATCAAAGCCCCCTCGACCGCGGCGCGGCCGTGGCGGTACAGCCATTCGACCATGCGGTTGTTGGCTTCACGGTACACCCGGTCCAACGGCAAACCCCGCTGCGTCGCGCCTAAGGCCAGGACCTCCCAATTGCCGATATGGGCGGAATAGAAAATGCCCGGCGCGTGGTCGTCGCGCAGGTGATCGACATATTCCACGCCTTCGACCGTAACGCGATCGTCATCGGCATAAACGTCGATTTCCTGCAAATGCGGGAATTCGGCCGCGACCCGGCCCAGATTGTCCCACATGCCGCGAACGATGCGTTCCATTTCACCCACGGGCATTTCGGGGAAGGTCGTCCGCAGGTTGCGGCGCGCCCGTTCGGTGATACGCAGACGCGGGCCAATGGTTCGGGCCAGCACTCCCCCCAAGGCCGACGCCCAATCCAGCGGCAGAATGCGAAAGAACATATAGATAGCAAACGCCCCCGCCGCCTGGACGGGATGAATGACGAACTTGTTCAAGGAATGCGGCGCATGGGCCATGAAAACGCAGCCAGATCAGGTTTCGAGGGGTGCCAACAAACGGTCGAAGGCCGCTTCGTCGTCCCATTCAAGGGTGATTGTCAAGGCCTCAATCCCGTCACGCCGGTCTTCGGGAATGCGAACCCAGTCCTTTTCCGTGGTCAGGAGGCGCGCCTTGAGGTCCTTCGCCCGGCGCCGCAGGCCATCGATTTCCATGGCGGAATAGGCGTGATGGTCGGGAAACGCCTGCGTCGCGGCAAGGCGGCATCCATGGTCCCGCAGGGTCTGAAAAAATTTATCCGGTTGGCCGATCCCGGCGAAAGCAAGCCCCAGCGACCCGGCAAAGTCATCGATCTCGGCCCCTGGGCGGACCCGCCCCGCCACCAAGGACAATCCGGCCGGGCCGAACCGCCGGGCGGCATCGGCGACACCCCAGGCGTCAGGCCCAAGAACGATTAGCCCGTCGGCCCGCGCCAATCCAGCGGCTAGGGTTTCGCGCAAAGGCCCCGCCGGGATCATGAAGCCGTTACCGAAACCGAACCTTCCGTCCGCGACGACCAGGGACACTGTCTTGACCAAGGATGGGTCCTGAAATCCGTCATCCAAAATCAAGACCCCGGCCCCGTCTTGGACCGCGGCCCGCGCGGCCTGGGGCCGGTCGCTGCCGACCCAGACGGGTACCGTCGCCGCCATCATCAAGGGTTCGTCCCCGACATCCGCCGCACTGTCCTGTTCCTTGTTCACATGCCGGGGGGCATCGCCCTGAGCACCGCCGTATCCCCGGCTGATCACGTGGGGCTTCAGGCCTTTCGCCGACAGGCGGCGGGCGATGTCGAGCACGACAGGCGTTTTCCCCGCCCCGCCGGCAGTCAGATTGCCGACGCAGACAACCGGCACCCCCGGGTCGAAAGGCGTCTTGCCGCGCTGCCGCAATGCCGTCGCCCAGCCATAGATCAGACCCAGCGGCGACAGCACGGCCCCCAAGACCGAATTGCCGGGCGCATACCAGAACCCCGGCGCCTTCATACTGACCCCGCGTCGCCGTGCAGGCGTTTCAGATACGGCGCCAATTCATCCATCAAACGGTCGATCACTCCGGCTTCGGCCTGGGCGAACGCCTGGGCCTGGGCAGCCAGTTGTTTCGCCTGGGCGGGATCCGCCAGCAAGCGGCCGACGGCCACGCCAAGGGCTGCTCCATTCTCGACCGGCAGCGAAGCGCCGGTTTCGGCCATACGGGCACTCATGTCCTGGAAGTTGCTCATGCGCGGGCCGTGGAGCACCGCGCAATCCAGGCGTGCCGGCTCCAACAAATTCTGCCCGCCCTCGGCGGTCAGGGATTTGCCCATGAACACCACCGGCGCCAAGGTGAAGAATAATCCCAATTCACCCATGGTATCGGCGATATAGATATCCGTCGCGGCATCAGGCATGGCCCCCGTAGACCGGCGTTTGACCCGCGCCCCCTGGGCCGCCAGATCATTGGCAACCTCTCCGCCGCGGCCGGGATGGCGGGGGACGATGATGGTCAACAGTCCCGGATGCCGTGCGGCCAGATCGCGGTGGACCTGCCAGGCGATGTCTTCTTCCCCGGCCCAGGTGCTGGCCGCCAGCCAGACCGGCCGGCCCTGGGTCGCGGACTTAAGACCCGCAAGCTTGTCTGCACCCACGGGCAGCGGGGCCGCCGCGAACTTGAGATTACCCACGGAGCGTGCCCCCAAAGCCCCCAAAGCGCGCAGGCGCTCCGCGTCACCTTCCGTCTGGCCCAGGCAAAGCGCGAACCCGCCCAGCATCCCGGCGATGAACCCGGGCACCCGGGACCAGCCCTTGAACGAGCCCGCCGAAATGCGTCCGTTGACCAGGACCAGGGGATTACCCTGGGACGCCGTTTCGGTGATCAGGTTGGGCCAGAATTCCGATTCCGCCCAAAGCGTCAAATTCGGCTGCCAATGGTTCAGAAAGCGCCGCACATAGCCCAGACGGTCGACCGGCACGAACTGATGCACCACCCCCGCCGGCAGGCGTTCCGCCAGCATCCGGGCCGAGGTCACGGTACCGGTTGTCACCAGAATATGCACACCCGGCACGGCCTCACGCAGCCGGTCGATCAGCACCAGCAGCGACATCGCCTCGCCCACGCTGGCACCATGCAGCCAGATCAAGGGACCGTCCGGCCGCGCCAAGGCGGCAATACCCAGGCGTTCGTTGAAGCGGTGGGGGTCTTCCTTTCCGGCCTTGATGCGCCGGCCCAGATAGACCTGGATCAAGGGGGCGCCCAGGGTCGTGATCGCACGGTAAAGGCCCAACATCACGGCACCTCGTCCGTCTGAACGGGCACAGGAGTTTCGGCCGGTTCAATAGGAATTCGGCCGGTCAGGCGGTCGGCCTCGGCCGTGATGTCGTTCAATGCTGTTTCCACACGGGCGCGGGCCGCTTCCAATTCATCCGCCTTTGCATCGCGGGGTACCTTGATGGGATCACCCCAGACGATCACGCCGCGCCCGAACGGCCAGGCAACCAAAAAGCGGTCCCAACTTTGCAGCACCCGGCCCCGCTTGGCCCCGAAGGTCGCTGGGATGATCGGCGCACCCGAAAGCCGCGCCAGGGCCACGGCACCGTCCGTTGCCCGCATGCGGGGGCCGCGCGGGCCGTCCGGCGTGATGCCGACGCAGTCGCCGGCCTTCAGCGCCTTGACCATGGCCCGCAGGGCCTGCGCCCCGCCCTTGGAGGACGAGCCGGCCACAGTGCGGATGCCGAAATGTCCCACCGTGCGGGCGATGATCTGGCCGTCCCGGTGTTGCGAAATCAGCATGTGAATGTTCCGGTTCCGGGGCCAGCAATGGGGCATCATCAACAACCGGCCATGCCAAAAACATAGGATAAAGGGCCTGCCCTGGTCCCAACAGTCGCGGGCCGCGTCACCGCCGACGACCTGCCAGCGCCCCGTGGCGTAGACCATGCGGATATAGAGCGAGCCCAGCCAGCACAGCACCTGCCGCAGTTCGTCGCTTTTCAGGATCCGTTTCAGCATCGTCGCCACAAGACCGCCGCCGACCGCGGTCAGCGCCCCGCTGCCTGGCGGGCGCCGCCGGACGGGCCCTTGGGGGCTTCGGCGGCGAACTGCAATTCATAAAGGTGTTTGTAATGCCCGCCCTTGGCCAGAAGTTCCGCATGACTGCCCTGTTCCATGATCCGGCCGTCGATGATCACGCAAATCTTGTCGGCGCGGACGACGGTCGACAGCCGGTGGGCGATGACCAGCGTGGTGCGGTCGGTCATCAGGCTGTCCAAGGCCGCCTGTACCTGGCGTTCCGATTCCGTGTCGAGCGCCGAGGTCGCTTCGTCCAACAGAAGGATCGGCGCGTTCTTCAGCATGGCCCGCGCGATGGCAAGGCGTTGGCGCTGGCCGCCGGAAAGCTTCACGCCTTGCTCGCCCACCAGGGTGTCGTATCCATCGGGCAGGGCCGAAATAAACTCATGGGCCGCCGCATTCTTGGCCGCTTCCACGATGTCCTGTTCGGATGCCCCGGCCCGGCCATAGGCGATATTGGCGCGGATGGTGTCGTCGAACAGGGTGACTTCCTGACTGACCAGGGCCAAAGCACCCCGCAATGACGCAAAGGTCAGATCGCGTACGTCCTCACCATCGACCAGGACCGCCCCTTCGGCCACTTCGTAAAACCGGGGGATCAGATTAAGGACCGTCGATTTGCCCGCCCCCGACGGCCCGACAAGCGCCACGGTCTTGCCCGCCGGAACGGTCAGATTCATATCGCTCAACGTCGCCTGATCGGGCACATAGGCGAAGTTCACGTTCTTGAATTCGATTTCACCCCGCACAGGTGCCGCCAAGTTCCGGGCATCGGGCGCTTCCTGGATATCCGGTTCCATGTCGAGCATCTGGAACAGCCGGTCGGCACCTGCCAGGCCCTGCTGTAGGGCCGCATTCAGATTGGCCAGCCGCTTCATGGGCTCGTAAGCCAGAAGCAGCGCCGTGATGAAGGAAAAGAACGACCCGGCATCCGTTTCGCCGCCGATCACCCGGTAACCGCCGTAAAACACGACAACGCCCACAGCGAACCCACCCAGGGTTTCCATGATCGGACTGGAGAGCGCCCGGGTGCGTTCGGCCTTCATGTTGAGCGCGAACACCCGCTCCACGATTTCGCCGACGCGGGCTCGCTCGTATGCCTCCATGGAATAGGCTTTGACCACGCGGATGCCCTGGATGGTCTGTTCCAGCAAGGTCGTGAACAGCCCCATTTCGCGCTGGGTATTGGCCGAAACCTTACGCATGCGCTTGCCCAGCTTAACGATCGGCAGCAAAGCCACAGGGAAGACAAAGAAAGCGATCAGCGCCAACTGCCAGTCCTGATAGAAGGTCACACCGATCAGCCCGATCAGGGTCAATGTGTCCTTACCCAGGCTGACCCAGGCGTTGGACACCGCCCCCCGCATCTGGTTGATATCGACCAGGAAACGGGAAATCAGGCCGCCCGTGTTGGAATCCTGAAAGAATTTCACGTCCATGCGCGACAGCTTGTCGAACAGGCGGTTCTGATTGTCGGTGACGATGCGCAACCCCACATAGGCCATCAGGGTCGCCTGACCGTAATTGGCCAGGCCCTTGACGACGAACACGCCAAACACGGCCAGCCCCACGGGCATCAGCATATGTTCGTTGCGGTCAACGAAGATGTCGTTGACTACCGGCTCCATCAACCAGGCACTGGCCGCCGTGGCCATGGCCATCAGCGCCATGCAGACCAGCGCCGCCACGAACCAGCGTCCGTAACCGCGCATGCTTTCCCGAAGCAACCGCCCCAGCAGATTTGCCGTGGTCGCATGTGCAGGAGGGTGAGTTTCAATGGCGGACGCCACGGGCCTTGGGTCCTTCCGAAGACGCTTCAGGAATTGTGGCGGACCTTTTACCACGTAGCCTCGGAAAGGCCAAGAATCCCGCGTGATTTCAGGGATTTATGAGCGAGTTCTAAAGGCCTCAGCGAAACACGTGCAGATTGCCCTCGAACTGGTCGAAACTGGCGTCCCAGGAATACTTGAGCGCATGATTGCGGCAGGCTTCGGCCGGGATGGAAAGGGCCTGGGTAACGGCCCTTCCCAGATCATCATCCAGCACCCCCGCCCCCGACCGGTTGACCACGTCAAGCGGCCCCGGCACCGGATAGGCCGCCACGGGAACGCCGGATGCCATGGCTTCCAACAGGACCAGGCCAAAGGTATCCGTCTTGGACGGGAAGACGAACACATCTGCGGCAGCGAAGTAGCTGGCCAGTTCTTCGCCCTCTTTCACGCCGGCGAAGCGCACATCGGGGTATTTACGTTTCAGCACGTCCAACTGCGGGCCGTCGCCGACCACGTATTTGGTGCCGGGCAGATCGAGCTTGAGAAAAGCTTCGATATTCTTTTCCACGGCGACGCGGCCCGTGAACAGGCTGATCGGCCGGGGGGCGTCCAAAAACGCCTTGTTCCGGGGTTTGAACAGATCGGTCCACACGCCGCGCGACCAGCGCCTGACGGGCGGGCGGAAGCCCCGGGAGACCAGATCGTCCTCGATCGTTTGCGTCGCCACCATGATCGCGGACGACGGACCATGAAACCATTTCATCACCGCATAAAGCCAGGAAAGCGGCAGCGGCACCCGGGCGTGTATATATTCGGGAAACCGCGTGTGGTAGGCCGTCGTGAAGGGGTAGCCGTTTTTCAGACAATGACGGCGGGCGGCGGTGCCAAGCGGCCCTTCGGTCGCGATATGGATCGCCTGGGGCTGGAATTCCTCGATCCTGGCCGCGACCCGCCGGCCCGGAAACAGCGCCAGGCGGATTTCCGGATAGGTCGGACAGGGAATGGTCCGAAACTGATCCGGCGTCACCAGGCGCACCTGGTGACCGCGTTTTTCCAACCCCTGCCTTAGGGTGTCGAGGGTTCGGACGACACCATTGATTTGGGGATACCAGGCATCGGTGACGATGATGAGTCGCATGCTTCTTCGTCCCTCAGGAAGGAAAGGCCCCGCAATTCCGCCCATTTGAGAATTTCCAGGCGGCCGTCTTCGTGTTCGACCAGGGCCGTACAGCTTTCGACCCAGTCGCCGTCGTTGCAGTACAGGATGCCGCCCATGTCGCGCATTTCGGCGGTATGGATATGGCCGCAGATCACGCCGTCGACACCACGCTTGCGGGCTTCGCCGACCACGGCGGCCTCGTAACTGGATACGAATTCGACCGCGTTCTTGACCTTGTGTTTCAGATAGGCCGACAGCGACCAGTAGGAGAACCCCAGCTTGCGCCGCACGATGTTGAGCCACAGATTCAGCATCAGGGCGGCGTTGTAGGCATTGTCGCCCAGGAAGGCCAACCACTTGGCGTATTTGACCACGCCGTCGAACTGATCGCCGTGAATGATCAAAAAACGCCGGCCGTCGGCCATGGTGTGAAAGGCCTCGTTCAGCACGGCGACCCGGCCGAACCGGTGGTTGGCGAAGTCGCGGAAATTTTCATCGTGATTGCCGGGCACATAGACGACCCGGGTTCCCTTGCGCGCCTTGCGCAGGATTTTCTGAATCACGTCGTTATGGGCCTGGCGCCAGTACCAGGCGCGGCGCATGCGCCAGCCGTCGATGATGTCGCCAACCAGGTACAGGTATTTCGATTCCGTGTGCTTCAGAAAATCGAGCAGCATTTCCGCCTGGCATCCACGCGTGCCCAGATGGATGTCGGAAATCCAGATCGATCGGTATTTGTAGGACGTCTTCGGCGAAACAGCGTTCATGATGCCCACAACAGCCCAAGTGATTGCGCCTATATTTAGTGTGGACTTGTATGTAATAAGCCATATGTTCGCCAACACTTTCAGTCCATGTCACTAAAATTTCACACACGGGAAATAATTTTGAAATTATAGTTGCAACAAAAGTGCCATATTACTGGGTTTCGACGAAAAAACATGCCTGATTCAAACATCCTGCCGGGGGAGCCGGACACATTGCTGGCCGCTCCCCGCAAGACCCTTGTGATCTTCAACCCCACGGCAGGGATGCGCCGTCGTGCGCGCCTGGACCGTATTCTCGACCGCATGCGCGCCCTGGGCGCCGAGGTCACGCTGCATGAAACCTCGGCCCGCGGCGATGGGGAGCGCACCGCCCGCGAAGCCCCGGCGGGGGTCTATGACGTGATCGTCGCGGCAGGCGGCGACGGCACCATCAACGAAGTGATCAACGGCCTGGCGGGACGGCATGTGCCGCTCGGCATCATACCGCTCGGCACGGCCAATGTACTGGCCGCCGAACTGGGCCTGCCGTCGGACGACGACGGCCTGGCACGTACCATTGCACTGGGCCGCACGCGGGCCGTCAACCTGGGCGAAGTCAACGGCCGACGCTTCGTGATGATGGCGGGTGTCGGCTTTGATGCCCATGTGGTGGCATCTGTCGACAGCGGCATGAAACGTCTGATCGGCAAAATGGCCTATGTGTGGGAAACCCTGCGCGGGTTCTTCCGCTTCGACTTCCGGGCCTACCATCTGATTGTCGACGGCAAGGCCTATGACGTGGGATCGGCCGTATTCGCCAACGGCCATTACTACGGCGGGCGGTTCGTCTGCGCTAAGGACGCGGCGCTCGGCGACCCACGCCTGCACGTCTGCCTGTTCAAATCCGTCGGCCCCTGGAGTGCCCTGCGCTATGCCGCCTGGATGACCTTGGGGCGGCTCGACAAACTGCCCGATTACGAAGTTATCCCCGCGACCTCGATTATCGTCGAAGGCATGGCCGGCGAGCCGGTCCAGGGCGACGGCGACATCGTCACCCATCTGCCGCTGGACGCGCGCATCGCGACCGACCGTCTGGACATGCTGGTTCCCGCCTGACGATCCCCGGCGGTTGCGCTAAACTGCGGGCCGATCAGAACCGCAGGATACCGCCATGACCAGCCCCGCCTTGTTCCAAACCTTCGCCCGTTACAACCGCGCCATGAACCGGGCCGTCTACAGCGTCTGCGCGAACATTCCGGACGCAGAGCGCAAAGCCGACCGGGGGGCGTTTTTCAAATCCGTGCACGGCACGCTGAACCATCTGATGTTCGGCGACCATGCCTGGATGAACCGGTTCGACGGCGGCGACCGCCCGGCCCCCGGCACGGATGCGGAACTGTTTTCCGATTTCGACGAAATGCGCGCCGCCCGCGAAATCCTGGATGGCGAGATCACGGCCTGGGCCGAAACCTTGACCGACGCCTGGCTGGCGGAACAGGTCGAATGGACCTCACGCACGGATAACCTGACCTTCAATCAGCCGCGCTGGGTCCTGGTCAGCCATATGTTCAACCACCAGACCCACCACCGGGGGCAGCTGACGACGATCCTGACCCAGATGGGCCATGACGTGGGTGTCACGGATTTTCCCAAGCTGGTTTAACATCCAGCGGCATGGGTTAGGCCCCTCACCCTCACGGGTTAAGGCTCTGACCCGATCTTCACCACCTGCTTACCGAAATTTTCGCCCTTCAGCATGGCGACGAAGGCGGCTGGCGCATTTTCCAGGCCGTCGGCGACATCGACGCGGTAGGTCACCTGGCCGGAAGCGAGCCAACCCGACATTTCTTCAAGGAATTCGGCTTGGCGGTGATCGTGGTCACTGATGCCGATGCCCTGCATGCGGATGCGCTTGCGGTTGATATGAGTGAGGTTGCGCACCCCCGGTGTTTCTTCGCGGACGAGGTTGTATTGCGAAATCATGCCGCAGGCGATGATGCGCGCGCGCAGGTTGGCGGCGTCGAGCGCGGCTTCCAATAGCGGCCCGCCAACATTGTCGAAATAGATATCCAGGCCGCCTGGGACGCAGCCTTGCAAGGCAGAAAGAATATCCGGCGCCGCTGTCTTGTAGTTGAACGCCGCATCGAAGCCGAGCTCTCCGGTCAGGAAGGCGGCCTTGGCATCCGTGCCGGCACTGCCGACGGCCCGCAGGCCCATCAACTTGGCGATCTGACCGACGATCTGACCGACCACTCCGGACGCGGCGGAAACGAACAACGTTTCGCCCGATTTCGGCTGAGCGATCTGCATACCGATCCAGGCGGTCATCCCCGGCATACCGAGCGCACCCAGGTGCCAGGCCAGCGGCACGGGTTTGCCGCCCTGGCGGGCGTCAGGCAGCGGGCGCAATCCCTTTCCGCCGGCGGCGACGCTGTAATCGGCCCAGTCGAGCGAGCCGTACACTTGATCGCCCTCGCGGAAGTCAGGATGGCGCGAGGCCGCAACACACCCGACCACCCTTGCCTCCATCGGACCACCCAAGGGTATCCGGTCAGCGGGCGGACGGTCGATGCCGATACGGCTGCGCATGTAGGGATCGAGCGACATATAAAGCGCGCGGACCAACACATCGCCTTCGCCGATTTCCGGCAGCGCAACCTCCCGCATCTCGAAGTTATCCGGCGTGACCCATCCCTCGGCCCGGCTTTTCAGAACGATCTGTCGGTTGGTCGCTGTCATAGGTGTTGTCTTCGGCGAGAAATTCCTCGATCCCGGCGCCTCAAGGCTCGGCCCCAACGAGGACGACTTGCTTGCCGAAGTTCTCGCCCTTCAGCATGGCGATCATGGCGGCGGGCGCGTTCTCCAACCCTTCCGCCACGTCGACCCGATATTGAATGGCCCCCGATTTCAGCCAGCCGATCATTTCTTCCTCGAACGCCGCGCGGCAGTCTTCATGGTCGGAGACGATGAAGCCTTCCATGCGAATGCGCTTGCGGTTGATGTGCGGCAGATTGCGGATGCCCGGCGTATCCTCGCGGGACAAATTGTATTGCGAGATCATGCCGCAGATCACCACCCGGGCCCGCTGGTTGGCGTGGTCCAAGGCCGCTTCCAGAACCCGGCCGCCGACGTTGTCGAAATAGACGTCGAGGCCGTCGGGGACGGCCTTAGCCAAGGCGCTCAGAATATCGTCGCCTGCGTCACGGTAATTGAAGGCAGCGTCGAAACCGAGTTCCCCCGTCAGATAGGCGACCTTGTCGTCCGTGCCCGCACTGCCGACGACACGAAGGCCTTTCATCTTTCCGATCTGGCCGACGATCTGGCCCACCGCACCCGACGCCGCCGACACGAACAAAGTCTCGCCCGGTTGCGGCTGCCCCAGGTCGAGCCCGACCCAGGCCGTCATGCCCGGCATGCCGAGTGCGCCCAGATGATAGCTGAGCGGCAGGCCTGCCGCCGCGGGATTGATCTTGCGGATGGCCTTGCCTGGAACGCAGGAGTATTCCGCCCAATCCAGCACCTTGCCGAACACCAGATCGCCTTCCCGGAAATCCGCATGGCGCGAGGCCGTGACCTCGCAGACGGATCGCGTCTTGCAGGGTTCGCCCAGGACCCAGCCGGGGGCATAGGACTTGGCCGCATCCATGCGGCCCCGCATGGACGGGTCCATGGACATATAGATGGTGCGCACCAGAACCTCGCCCTCGGCCGGTTCTGCCAGGGGCACTTCGCGCATTTCGAAACAATCGGGGGTGACCCAGCCTTCGGGTCGGGCTTTGAAGATGATCTGATGGTTCGTCGTCATGGTGGCGGGCGCCTTACTTGCCCGCGACGGTCATGCCGTCGATCCGCAGGGTCGGCGCGTTGGTGCCGTATTTGAATTCCAGGTCGTCGGCCGGGGTGATGGCCTTGAACATATCCTTCAGATTGCCGGCAATGGTCAGCTCGCTGACCGGGAAGGCGAGCTTGCCGTCCTCAATCCAAAAACCGGAACAGCCGCGCGAGTAATCGCCGGTCACGCCGTTCACGCCCATGCCGATCAATTCCGTCACGTACAGGCCCGTGCCGACCGCCGCCATCAGGTCATCGGGGGAAACCGTGCCCGGTGCCATGTACAGGTTGGACGGCGACGGCGACGGCGGCGACGATGTGCCGCGCGATGCATGGCCCGTGGTCGTAAGACCCAGTTGCCGGGCCGAACGGCAATCGAGGAACCAGGTCGTGAGGCGTCCGTCCTCGATCACGTTCATGCGCCGTGTCGCCACGCCCTCGCCGTCAAACGGCTTGGAGCGCAATCCCCGCCGGCGGTGCGGGTCGTCCGTCACGGTGATGCCGTCGGCGAAGATCTGGCTATCCATGGCGTCCTTCAAGAACGTCGTGCCGCGCGCCACGGAGGCCCCGTTGATGGCACCCGACAAATGGCCCAGGATCGAATTGGAGACGCGCGGATCGAAAACCACCGGCACCTGCTGGGTCGATACCTTTTGCGGGTTCAGGCGCCTGACTGCCTTTTCCCCGGCGGACCGGCCGATCGCGGCGGCATCGGGTAAATCATCCCCATAGACCGTGGTCGCGTAATCGTAATCCCGTTCCATGGCCGTGCCGTCCCCCGCCAGCACCGACACCCCAACACTATGGCGCGACGCATGGCGTGCCTGGGCGAACCCGGTCGAGGTCACAAGCGCGATTTCGGTCGCACTCCAACCGGCGTCGGCGCCTTCGGAATTGGTCACGCCGGCAACGGCACGGGCAGCGTCTTCTGCCTGGGCCGCCAGCGCGATCAGGTCTTCCGCTGACGGCTCCGTCGGGTCGAAGTCATCGATGTCGGCAAGTTCCGTTGCCAGCTGGTCCGGGTCGGCCAGGCCGCAATGGGCGTCTTCGGGCACATGGCGGGCCATGGCGACGGCGCGTTCGGCCAGTTCATCAAGGGCCGAATCGGACATATCCGAGGACGAAACCACCGCCTGGCGTTTGCCGATGAGCACGCGAAGGCCAAGATCATTGTCCTCCGACCTCATCAAATCTTCGGGATTTCCAAGGCGCTGCGACAGGGAAAGCGAGGCAGAGCGGACAAACACCGCGTCCGCCGCATCCGCGCCCAGGCTTTGCGCTTTACCAATAAGTGATTGAAGTCGGTCGATAATATTGCCGTTGGCGGTCATGGCGGTCCGTTTTGATTGTTCATATGGATAAGGCTCTGACCCTAAATATGGCCCACAGGGGCCCAGGGGCCAGAAGAAATGTCGACTGTACCACTACTTAAACTGTGGTTGTTCTGTGCCAAGGCATGCACTAGATATTTTGCAACATATGAAGTAACGGCCTCGCAGGGCGGTTCTTCAAGGCGCAGGCAGCCGGCCTAAGGCCCGACCGCCACGCCGTCCCGCAACCGCCGTTTTTTAACGACGCCGGATGATCGAAAACGGATCACCTGTCCATGTCCAATACCGCACTTGCAGAAAACGATTTAGACCCCTCCCCGCGTGAAACCGTCGAATCCGCTGTCGTCCGCTTTGCGGGCGATTCGGGTGACGGGATGCAGTTGACGGGGGGGCAGTTCACGCTCGCCACCGCTTTCGCCGGGAACGAGCTTGCCACCTTCCCCGACTTCCCGGCCGAAATCCGCGCCCCTGCCGGCACGACCTTCGGCGTGTCGTCGTTCCAGATCAATTTCGGGTCGCGCGTGATCAAGACCGCGGGCGATGCCTTCGACATGCTGATCGCCATGAACCCGGCGGCGCTGAAGGTCGAATTGGGCGGTCTGAAAAAAGGCGGCCTGATCATCGTCGACACGGGCAGCTTCGGCGACCGCGACCTACGCAAAGCCGGCTATGACGGCAACCCGCTGGAAGACGACAGCCTTGACGGCTATCAGGTCATCCCCATCGACATTTCCAAGCTGACCTTGGAAGCGGTGAAGGAATCCGGCCTGTCCAAACAAGAAGCACTGCGCTGCAAGAATTTGTGGACGCTGGGCTTTGTCTATTGGATGTACGGCCGCGACCGGCAGCCGACGTCGGACTGGCTGAACACCAAGTTCAAGGCCCGCCCCGATCTGGCCGAAGCCAACATCGCTGCCATGAACGCGGGCCATACGGTGGCCGAAACCATGGAACTGCCCGATGGCATCCACGGTTATCATGTCGATGCGGCCGACATCCCCCCGGGCACCTACCGCACCGTGACCGGGGCGGAAGCCCTCGCCTGGGGCCTGGCCGCCGGCACGCATCTGGCCGATATCAAGATGCTGTTCGCGTCTTATCCGATTACACCGGCATCGCAGTTGCTGCATTCCCTGTCCAAGATGGTCGACCATGACGTCGTGACCTTCCAGGCGGAAGACGAAATCGCCGCCGCCTGTGCCGCCATCGGTGCGTCGTTCGGCGGCAATCTGGGTGTGACTTCGTCATCGGGCCCGGGCATCGCGCTCAAGACCGAAGCCATCGGCCTGGCCATTTCGGCGGAACTGCCCATGGTCATCGTCAATTCACAGCGCGCCGGGCCGTCCACGGGCCTGCCGACCAAGACCGAGCAGTCGGATCTGTATCAGGCCGTGTTGGGCCGCAACGCCGACAGCCCGCTGTGCGTGCTGGCCGCGCGCTCGCCCGCCGATTGCTTCGACGTCGCGATCGAGGCCGTGCGCATCGCCATCAAGTACATGACGCCGGTGTTCCTTCTGACCGACGGCTACATCGGCAACGCGGCCGAACCCTGGAACATTCCCGACATCAACGATTACGAAAAAATCCCGGTCCAGTTCCGCACCGACCCGGAAGGCTTCCATCCCTTCCAGCGCGACCCGGACACCCTGGCGCGTCCCTGGGCCGTTCCCGGCACGCCGGGCCTGGAACACCGCATCGGCGGGATCGAGAAGGATTACAATTCGGGCCACATTTCATACGATCCGGCAAACCACCAGCAGATGACCGATACCCGGTTCGCCAAGATCGAAGGCATTGCCAAAGACATTCCCGCGCAGAGCGTGGAAGACGGCACCGAAACGGGCAAGCTGGCCGTCGTCGGCTGGGGTTCGACCTACGGGCCGATCTCGCGCGCCGTCGCCAACCTGCGGGCCGAGGGCCTGGACGTCAGTCACATCCACATCCGCCACATCTGGCCGTTCCCGGAAAACCTGGGCGCCCTGTTGAAGGGCTACGATCAGGTCCTGGTGCCGGAAATGAACCACGGACAGTTGGTCAACGTGTTGCGGGCTGAATATCTGGTCCCGGCCGAAGGCTTGAACAAGGTGTCCGGCCAGCCCTTCAAGATCATCGAAATCGAAGACGCCATCCGCGCCAAGTTGGGAAACTGACATGAACGTCGTCACACCGTCCGAGAAACTTACGCCTAAGGATTTCGCCACGGACCAGGAAGTCCGCTGGTGCCCCGGTTGCGGCGATTACGCCATCCTGAAGGGTGTGCAGAAGACGCTTGCCGACATCGGCGCCCGGCCCGAAAACACGGTATTCGTTTCCGGCATCGGCTGTGCCGCGCGCTTTCCCTATTACATCAACACCTACGGCTTTCACACCATCCACGGCCGGGCACCTGCCTTCGCCACGGGCTTGAAGCTGGCCAATCCGAATTTGGATGTCTGGGTCGTTTCCGGCGACGGCGATGCGCTGTCGATCGGCGGCAACCATCTGTTCCATCTGCTGCGCCGGAACGTGAACCTGCAGTTCCTGCTGTTCAACAACGAGATTTATGGCCTGACCAAGGGTCAGTACTCACCGACCTCGCGCCAGGGCACGCGCTCGCCCTCGACCCCTTGGGGCTCGTTGGACAACCCGGCCTCGGCCGTGGTGTTCGCGCTGGGCGCCGGCGCACGTTTCGTGGCCCGCGGGATTGATTCCAACCAGAAGCATCTGCCGGGCGTTCTGGCCCGCGCGCACGAGCATGTCGGCACCTCGTTCGTCGAGATTTTCCAGAACTGCAAGGTCTACAACGACGGCGTGTTCGAAAACTTCACGGGCCGCGACGTGGCCGGCGACCGCCAGATCTATGTCGAACACGGCAAGCCGCTGATCTTCGGCACCGATCAGGACAAGGGCCTGGTGCTCAATCCCAAGACATTGACTTTGGAAGCCGTGACCATCGGCGAGAACGGCGTGACGGAAGACGACATCTTGGTTCATGACGAAACCAACAAGATGATCGCGACCCTGCTGGCCCATATGGAACCGCCGACCCTCCCGGTGGCACTCGGCGTAATCTATGCGGTCCCCGGACAAAGCTATGAAGACGGCGTGGGCGAGCTGGTACGCAGCCATGCCCAGGCGGAAAAACCCGATTTCAACAAGCTGCTTCGATCCGGGCGGACGTGGACCGTCGGTTGACCTTACTCGCTGTGGGGGTTAACCAAGACGGATGACTATCACCGTCGCCATCATCGGGTCGGGCCCGGCCGGATTCTACACCGCTGACGCGTTGGTTAACGCCGACTGCGATGTTCAGGTCGATATCATCGAGCGCCTGCCCACGCCCTATGGCCTGATCCGGGGCGGCGTGGCGCCGGACCACCAAACCACCAAAAAGGTCGCCAAGAAATACGAACAAACCGCCCTGTTCGACGACGTACGCTATTTCGGCAATGTCGAGGTCAACAAGGACGTCTCCCTTGCCGAACTGCGCGACATGTATGATGCGGTCGTGCTGGCCGTGGGTGCGCCCGGCGACCGCAAGCTGACTATCCCGGGGGCGGACAAAAAGGGCGTGCATGGCTCTGCCGCCTTCGTCGGCTGGTACAACGGACATCCCGACTTCCGCGAGTTGGAGCCGGATTTGAACACCCCCGCCGCCGTGGTGATCGGCAACGGCAACGTGGCGCTGGATTGCGCGCGCGTGCTGGTGCGCTCGCGCCAGGGTATGGCCGGGGCTGATATCGCCGCCCATGCCATGGACGCGATCGAGGCCTCGTCGATCACGGATGTCTACCTGACCGGCCGGCGCGGCCCGCTGGACGCCAAGTTCACCAATGTGGAATTGCGCGAATTGGGGGAATTGAACCAGTCCGTGCCCCTGGCCCGCGCGGAACAGCTTCCCGATGCCGTCCCCGACGATATGGAGGCCCGCGCCAAACGCCTGGCCGAACGGAACCTTGCCAACCTGCGCGACTATGCAACCAACGATCCGGAAGCCAAGCCCAAGCGCATTCACATCGAGTTTTTCGCCCAACCCGTGGCGATCCTGGGCGACGACCGGGCCGAGGCCGTCAGCTTCGAGCGCACCCGCGTGGTCGACGGCCGCGCCGAAGGCACGGGCGAGCTGTTTGAAATTCCCTGCGGTCTGGTGATCGCCGCGATCGGCTACCGGTCCGACCCCATGGAAGGTGCGCCGTTCGACGACAAGGCCGGGATCATCCCCAACCGGGACGGACGGGTTGATGACGGCCTGTATGCCGTGGGCTGGATCAAGCGCGGGCCGACCGGGGTGATTTCATCCAACCGGCCCGACGGCGTGACCGTCGCCGAATACATCTGCGATGATTTCAAGAACATCACAGAAAAAGGGGGCGGGAAACCGGGCCGGGCAGCACTTGCGCCGCTGTTGGCGGAACGGGGCGTGCGCACCGTCACCTTCGAGGACTGGAAAAAGATCGAGGCCGCCGAGGTCGCCCGCGCCGAGGGCCGTGACAGCCCGCGCGAGAAATTCGTATCCGTCCCGGAAATGTTGAAAGTGCTGGACGCCTAAGCGTCCCTGCGCGATACATGGGCCGCTTGGAGCGGCCAAGCCGACACAGTAAGAGCGACGGAACCTCATGACCGACGGATACGCCGGAGACATCAGCCCCAAAGACGCCTGGGATGTCCTTGAAAAGGATCCCAAGGCCGTGCTGGTCGACGTGCGTACCCATGCGGAATGGGCCTACGTGGGCCTGCCCGACGTCTCAGGCCTGGGCAAGGACCTTCTGATGATTTCCTGGGTGCTGTTTCCCAAGGGCGAGGTCAATTCCGAGTTCACGGACGACCTGATCGACCAAGTGCCGGACAAGAACGCGACGATCCTGTTCCTGTGCCGCTCGGGTGTGCGTTCCATCGCCGCCGCCAAGGCCGCGACCGAAGCCGGGTTTGCCAAGTCCTACAACGTTCTTGAAGGCTTTGAAGGCGACAAAGACCCCGCCAGCCATCGCGGAACGGTCGGCGGCTGGAAGGTCAAGGGCCTGCCCTGGGTGCAGAAGTAACCCGCAAAACCAGAGCAGCCCGGCACCCCGCACTTAAGCGAACGACCTGATTTCTTTCGCGATGCTAGGGTCTATGCCTTCCAGGGCGTTCTGTGCGTACAACCGCCACTTTGGCCCCCTATCCAACAATTCACGCCATGCGTATTGGAGTTCTGTCCGCCTGTCCTTCAGCAACACCTCGAATAATGCTTCCGCCTGGGCCAAGTCCTTTCTTGCTTTCGATGCGTCCCCCAACCTCGCCTCGATCCGCCGTTGGGAGACGATCAGCTTATGGCATGCATAGCGTGACGGGACGGGAACCTTGATCAGAACACCGGTCTCATAAAGGATCGCTGCGTCTTCCGTCTCGTAGATCAGATAATCCAGGAACCTCAGAGGCTTTCCCCTGCCGCCGAGCGCCGGCAAGTCCTGGAGCGAATCATCATCCGGTCCGACTAAGGGACAAAGAAGTTCGAAGGTCAGATCCCCACCTTTGATTCGCCATTCGGCGTGCCCGTCTTTCGGATCGAGGCGAGGAACGAAATCAAATCGGGAGTCTATTTCTTCAAGCAGATCGTCGATTGGTTTTTCGATCTGATCATCGACGGCAATGGAGATCGTTTTGAATTGTGCGACGTCGACATCAGCGGTTACTGCCGTTGTTTCAGGCAACTTAACGCCCAATAAACCGTCATAGCAACGATACGCATGGGTTCCCACCAGTACTGCTCTTAGCCTAAATGCACCCGCCGACGCTAACCGAGCGAGGAGCCTACTGGTCACTGGATCTGGTCGATTGTAACCGGTGTTAGTCAGAATTTTGACCATCTCTCGAGTACGCTTTCTCGTTTCGCGAACATCCTCGATGGTTTCTTTGCCAACTTCGATTTGCTGTTTGATGTCGTTGGTATCAGGTCCGATATATTTGTGTCTTAGTTGGCCCCCCACCTTCTCAGCGTGGTACCAGTATTTCTTGCCGCGCACTTCTTTGGTGATAAATGAGCCTCCATATCGGAACTCATTCACTTCTAACATTCGTAGTTGGCTTACCAATTCGCTGTATGTGGCCTGCGCCGTTACGGAATGTCGGTTCATTATTAGTATCCCACTCTAGAAATCGGGATACTAAATTAACAGCTAGTATCCCGATTGTCAAATCGGGATACTAGCTGCGATTAGATCGAAGCAGTCCGCGCAGAAAGGTCACCCGAAATCCATACACCCGGTATGACACCCACTCAATCACAGCACCGACAACATCACCAACGATCATGCTCGACACGGGTATGCTGATGACCGTCATGATCATCAACATGATCGGCTAGGAACTCGATGCCTTCAACCCGCACGCCAGGTCTTCCTTGATATCTTCCGGATCTTCCAGGCCAACCGACAGGCGGATCAACCCGTCGCCGATGCCCAGATGTTCGCGGGCTTCCGGCGTCAGGCGTTGATGCGTGGTGGTCGCCGGATGGGTCGTGAGCGACTTGGTGTCACCCAGGTTATTGGAGATATCGATCAGATTAAGCGCGTTCAGGAACTTGAACGCGGCCGCCTTGCCGCCTTCCAGTTCGAACGACAACATGGTCGAGCCATCGGACATCTGCTTCATGGCGAGGTCGTGTTGCGGATGGGATTTCAGGCTTGGATAAAGCACCTTGATGATGCCTTTCTGGCCTTCCAGGAACTTGGCGACGGCCATTGCATTGGCGCAATGCTGCTTGACGCGGAGGTCCAGGGTTTCAAGCCCCTTCAGCATGGTCCAGGCGTTAAACGGGCTCATCGCCGGGCCCGTATGGCGCATCCAGGGCACCAGGCTTTCGGTGTAATATTCCTCGTCGTTGGTCAGCAACGCCCCGCCCATGCAGCGCCCTTGGCCGTCCACATGCTTGGTGGTCGAATACATCACGATGTCGGCGCCCAGGGTCAGGGGTTTTTGCAACACCGGCGTGGCGAACACGTTGTCGACGATCAGTCGGCCGCCGGCCTTATGGGTCAATTCCGCCACCGCGGGCACGTCGATGATATCCAGGGTCGGGTTGGACGGCGTTTCCAGAAACACCGCATTGGTCGGTTTGGAAAGGGCTGCTTCCCATTGGTTCATGTCCGTACCGTCGACCAGGACCGTTTCCACCCCGTACTTGGGCAACAGATCCTCGATCACGAACAGGCAGGACCCGAACAAGGCGCGGGATGCGACGACCCGGTCGCCAGCTTTCAGGAAACTCGCCAGCGACGCGAACATGGCGGCCATGCCGCTGCCGAAGGCCATGCCGTATTCGGCCCCTTCCAGAAGCGCCATGCGCTTTTCGAACACGGCAACGGTCGGGTTGGCGTAGCGCGAATAGATGTAACGTTCGACCTCGCCCTTGAAGGCCTGTTCCGCCTGCTCGGCCGAACCATAGACATAGCCCGAGGTCGCGAAGATGGCTTCCGAGGTCTCTTCGAAATTGGAGCGATAGGTCCCGCCGCGCACCATCTTGGTCGCCGGGCGCCAGGTTTCGGGATTGATCTTGTCGTCTTTCATCGCACGTTCTCTCTGTATTCCAGGCTTCTTGAACTCACGTTCGGCCCGGCCATAAAAAAACCCCGACCGCCAAATAAACAAAGGGTCAGGGCGAGAACGCCACAGACCGTTTAGCGGGGTTTTTAACGTGGCCGCAAGCTGGTCGAACAAATCACCACGAAGCTGGAAAATACAGCCGCCCCGGAAAAGGTCAAGGCCAAAGGGCGGGGATCACGGATCGGGCGGCGGCTTTCCATCCGTCGATTTTTCGATCACCCGGCGCATACGTTTGACCCCGAACCAGATGCCCGCGACCACGGGCACGAAAGCCATCAAGACAACCACGTAGGGGTCGAAGGGCGAGAAACCGGCCGTCTTCGCCCCCTTGGCCAGGTAGGACACCAACGATAGAAGATAATAGCTGATGGCGACGACGGACAGGCCTTCGACCGTTTCCTGCAGGCGAAGCTGCAGGCGCGCACGCCGGTTCATGGATTCCAAAAGGTCGCGGTTCTGGGCTTCCAATGCCACGTCGACCCGGGTGCGCAACAACGAGGTCGCCCGCGCGATACGTTCCGACAGGCTTTCCACGCGGCGCGACAGGTTCTCGCAGCTTTCCATGGCCGGGGCGAAGCGTCGGTCGAGGAAATCCATGGCCGGAGGCACCCCGTCCATGCGTTCCTCGCGCATGGCTTCCATGCGGCGCTTGATCAGTTCGTGATAGGCCCGGGCGGCCGCGAAACGATAAGCCGTGGCGACGTTGACGGCCTCGGCCTCGGCCGCAAGGGACGACAGTTCGTCCAGCAGTTGGCGTTCGTCCTCGACCTTTTCCCGCGTTCCCAGGCGCGTGATGATTCCGCCCAGCCGCGTTTCCACCGTGGTCAGGCGCGGGCGCGATTCCTTGGCCAGCGGAAAGGCCAGCATGGCCAGCATGCGATAGGTTTCGATCTCGAGAATCCGTTGCACCAGACGGCCCAAGGACGGCGCCGCGATTTCGTCCACATCCAGAAGGAAGCGATAAAACCCGTCCGTGTGAAGCTGATAGTCGGTCCAGAACCGGGCCTTGCCGCCGGCGATGATCGAGCCCGTCATCGGGTTGTTGTCGAACACGCCCTGGATATCGCCCAGCGCCCGCCCGGCCCCGCCGGTGTTTTCAATCGCCACATGGCAGGCCGCGATGACCTGGCCCGGCAGTTCGGACAGCCAATCCCTGGGCAGGCCGTCGATGGCCGTGCCCTTGAACGGCTGGGAAAAGGCCCCCGGGCGGATGATGGTGAAGGTCGAAAATTCCGTATGGCGTTCCCACTTCAGGCGCAGTTCGCCCAGGTCGGTGGAAAAATGAGTCGCGTCCGCCGCCGGCGGCGACACCCGGAAATGCTTGCACAGGGCTTCCAGATGGGCGACGTGGGGCGCCATGCCGTCTTCGCCTGAAATCAAAGCGATATGCGACACCTGCACAGGGGCCGCCAGGTCCGCCGGGGGGCGGGCGTGAATTTCTTCGGCCAAGGCACGGCGTAGGGGATGTTCCTGAAACATGGTCACCCGTATACTCGAAAAATCGGAACCCAGCCCCTATATACCTGAGTAGGGGCCGCGACGGGCCCATAAATTTCAACCCCAAGCCATGCAATTCAGGGGATGCCATGACCGACCTAGCCGCCACAGACGACCTGTTCTTCAACCGCACCGGGATGGACCGGGGGCGTGTGCAGGGCCTTTTGGACGATGCCTTGACCGGCATGGACGACGGCGAACTGTTCCTGGAATATCGGCAGTCGGAAGCTGTGGTGCTGGATGACGGGCAGATCAAGACCGCCAATTTCGACACCGCCCAGGGTTTCGGCCTGCGCGCCATCGCCGGCGAAAGTACCGGCTATTCCCATGCTTCGGACCTGTCCGAAGCCGCCATCCAGCGCGCCGCCGAAACGGTCAAGGCCGTGCGCCGGGGCCATTCGGGCAGTTTGGCAGCCGCCCCCCAGGGCACCAACCAGGCCCTTTATATGGACGACAATCCCCTTTCGATGGTCGAATTTCAGGACAAGGTCGAATTGCTGCGCGCCATCGATGCCTATGCCCGGGCCAAGGATGACCGCGTGCGCCAAGTTTCGGCCTCAATCACCGGCAATTGGCAGGCCGTGCAGATCGTGCGCGCGGGCGGCCACCGGGTTGCCGATATCCGCCCCCTGGTGCGCATGAACGTTTCGGTCGTGCTGGAACAGGATGGGCGCATGGAAACGGGCAGCTACGGCACGGGCGGGCGCGTGACCTACGAACGCTATATGGATCCGGCCAACTGGAAGGGTGTCGTCGATGAAGCCTTCCGCCAAGCCGAAGTGAACCTGCAATCTGTGCCCGCCCCCGCGGGCGAGGTGCCGGTCGTGCTCGGCCCCGGCTGGCCCGGCATCCTGCTGCACGAAGCCATCGGCCACGGCCTGGAAGGCGATTTCAACCGCAAGAAGACATCCGTGTTTTCCGGCCTGATGGGCGAGCGCGTGGCCGCCAAGGGCGTGACCGTGGTCGACGACGGCACCATCCAAGACCGGCGCGGCAGCCTGACCATCGACGACGAAGGCACCCCCGCCGAAAACACCGTGCTGATCGAAGACGGCATTTTGAAAGGCTACATGCAGGACCGCACCAACGCGCGCCTGATGGGCATGGCGCCCACGGGCAACGGGCGGCGCGAAAGCTATGCGCACGAACCCCTGCCGCGCATGACCAATACCTACATGCTGGGCGGTGACACCGACCCGGGGGAAATCCTCGCCTCCGTCAAGAAAGGTGTGTACGCCGTGTCCTTCGGCGGCGGGCAGGTCGACATCACGTCGGGCAAGTTCGTGTTTTCCTGCACGGAAGCCTACGAGATCGAAAACGGCAAGGTCGGCCGTCCCCTGAAGGGGGCCACCCTGATCGGCGATGGCAAGGACGTGCTCAACCACGTCGGCATGGTCGGCAACGACATGGAAATGGACCCCGGCATCGGCACCTGCGGCAAGGATGGCCAGGGCGTGCCCGTGGGCGTGGGCCAGCCGACGCTGTTGGTCAATCAGTTGACCGTCGGTGGGACAGGCGCAGCCTAGGCGTTTTCTGAGAAAAACCCCATCGTCTTCCCCAACTGTTCCGCAAAACGGTCAGCCCCGGTGTTCCTGACGGTGGACGCGAATGCTTCCGACGTCTTGGGGCCAATCACCCCGTCTTCGGCAAGGGGCCGAAAATCACGGGCGGCAGCATTCCGGCTCAGATCGTTGATGGCCATTTGCAGACCGTAACCTTCCGGCCGCGGTTCTGCCGGTAAAGTCACCCGTTGGGGAAACAGCGGGCCAAATGCTTTTTCAGCCGCCGATTTCAACCCTCCCGAAGGCTGCCCAGCAGACGCCGAACGCGCAAACCGATCAAAACGCCCGAGCGCCAATCCTTCTTCGACGCGCGGCTTGCCCCAGGCAGCCACGGCATTCCGCAAGGCCGACCGCGTTTTAGGTCCAACCAGGCCGTCCTCTTTCAAAGGGTACGGGCCACCGAACAAGGGAAAGGCCGTGTGCTCACGCCCTGCCTGCCGACGCTCATCCCATGACTTCGGATTGAAATCGGGTGTCCGCCACGGCTCTTTCCCCAACAAATTCAATCCCCGCTGCAAGGCGCTGACGGCGGAACCTGTCCCTTCATTCTGCGCAAGGCCCGCTACAGTCTCGGCGATTGCATTGACGGCCTCCGCCAGTAGCCGGCCATCTTTGTCCAAGGCCGGCACGGGCATTTCATTTCCCGCCGCAGGCGAATCCATTTGGATCATTTTTCCCGTGCCATCCCGATCAACGGGGCCGGTTCCGTAGACAGAATCATAATGGGCCCGTTCCAGATCAAACAATGCGGCACGTTCCTGATCATCCCGGCTGGCGAGACGCCGTTCTGCAATCTGGCGGATTTCCCGCGCCGTTAAATGCTCAGGCCGTTTCAACAGAACATCCCCAAGGGGGCCGTCCATCTGCGTAAGACTGCCGATGATCACGGTGCGGTCTGCATCCTTGGGCCTTTCCAGTCCGGTGCCGGATCTTTTTGAATCCGATCGAATAGGTTGATCGGTCTCGAAAATATCGAGGATTTCCCGGCGGCGTTCCTCCGTCCAACCCCTGAAATCATGGCCGTAGCCTTCGATGACGTCGGAAATGAAAGATAGACCATCCCCGACCACCGCAAGGTTGTTGCCAAGGCGCTCCCCCAACGCCGGGCGGTGCCGTTTGACGGCATACGCGAAGCGCGCATTGGCCACCGGGTCCTTCGGGTCGTCCGTATCCCGTACGGCTTCCGAGATCGGGCCCAGGGCCTTCGCCACGTTATGCAGAGTATAGATTTCGGGTGGGAGCTTGAGTGCGTCGAAAACACGCCGATGGTACTTGTCGGAGTCGTCAAGCGACACACCCGCCACGCCATCTCGCTCCAAGTTGCTTTCACGTGCTCGGCGATCAAGATCGGCTATTTCTCGCTCGATTTTGTCGAGGTCCGCCTCGGAGAACCGTTCTCCCAAGGCGTCTTCAGCCGCATCCTGCAATCGTTCGCGCGCACCTGTCCCCAGGGGTCCTTCGTTATCGGCGACCATGCCCGCGATCCAGCCGTATCGGGGGCTGATCCGGCTGATAGTTTTCCAATAGGCACTGGTATCGCCTTTCTTCAGATGGGCGGCCGCTTCGTCGAGGACCGCCCGATGGCGCGCAGAGATATCGGTTTGCTCCGGCATGGGAACATCCTTTCATGTCGTTCAGTCGTTGGGGGGGAGAAGGTAGCGAGTGGTTCGGTGCCGCAATCTATCGGCAGCGGTTAACGTTCAAGGAAACGCTTTCCGGCCATTCGATCCAGGAGCAGACCAGCCTGTAGATCCGATCCCAGGTCGGGTCGTCGAAATCCAAAATGCGCCGATCAAAACGCAGATCGACGAAGAACCGGTCCATCAAGAGCATGGACGTGTCGCAGTGAGGGGCGGGAACTGACCCATCTTGGTCGCATCGGACGAATTGATGCCCTTCGCCGAGGTAGAAGGTTTCCCATCTTCCTGGCCAGAGCGCCGTGGGATCCTCACATCGATCGCCGATTTTTTTCGCGTTGCAGGTTCCGGCCGCCATCGACTTCCGCATAAATTTTTCCTGGTACCCTTCCGTCACGTCGGGAAGAGAGACCGCGATGTTAAAACTGAGGTATGGCGGGTATCCGTTCCCGCCTTTCCAGTTCTTGAGATAGTCATAGGCCGGCGGCTTCAGATCGGGCGCGATGGCATGGAAGTAAATCTTGCTGCCTGTTTGGCTCTTGTCACGAACACCGCTGTCGGGCGGCAATTCTGAGCGCCACAGATAGCCCACCGGCACGCGCAATCGCATGCCCTGTGGGAGTTCATAAATCTGAACCCATGCCGCACCTTCGATAGCACCACGCATGTCATCGCGCGAAGCGGCGGCAGCACCTTGAACCGGCAAGTAAAGCGACAGTAGAACAACCAGCATGCATAAGACTAACGGCATCGGTTGATCTCCAGAGGCAGGTCTCCGGGCCAATCGATCCAGGAGCAGACCAGCCTGTAGATCCGATCCCAGACCGGGTTTTCGAAATCTAATATACGCCGGTCGAAGGACGCGGTGACGAAGATCCTGTCCGTCAATTGGTGTTCGGTTTCGCAATGTGGGACGGGAACACTGCCCCATTTCCCGCAGATCGTAAATTGGTGCCCCCGGCCGGTGAAAAACGCCTCTGTCGCATCTGCCCAATATTCTCTTGGGTCCGGGCAGAGATCGCCGATCTTGCGGGCATTGCAAATCCCGGCAGCCATCGACTTTCGCATGACTTCCGTCTGGTATCCCTCCGTCACGCCGGGAAGAGAGACGACGATCTCGAAACTCAGGTAGGGTGGGTATCCGTTCCCGCCTTTCCAGTTCTTGAGGTAGTCATAGGCGGGCGGCTTCAGATCGGGCGCGATGGCATGGAAGTAAATCTTGCTGCCTGTTTGGCTCTTGTCACGAACACCGCTGTCGGGCGGTAATTCTGAGCGCCACAGATAGCCCACCGGCACCCGCAATCGCATGCCCTGTGGGAGTTCGTAAACCTGGACCAATGCTTCCCCTTGGGCCGCCCCACGGGCATCGTCGCGGGACGCAGCAATCGCATCCTGGCAAGGCAACAGCATCACGACAACGAACAGGTAGAAACTTCGCGTGAAATCAGAAACCCGGAAAATGTCGTAAAGCATGGGCACGGACGCAAATATCCCATTCGTTGAAAGACGACATATCAGATATGTGAATTGGAGGTCAAGTAAATATTCCTATTTACGGATAGCGCGAATGGTATCGCTGCCCACCGGCCGCCGCTGCGATCTCAAGTTTTGAAATGTCATTATCCGCTGGGTTGCGTTGACCCGACGGTCAGGCGCTGGCGGCCAGGTCCTCGCCCGCGAGAGCTTTCTCGATCAATTCGACCGTCTCATTGACGCCGTAAAGAGCGATGAACGAACCCATGCGCGGCCCCTGGGACTGGCCCAGCAGGATTTCATAGAGCGCCTTGAACCAGTCACGCAGGTTTTCAAAGCCGTGGCGTTTGCCGACTTCGTAAACTTCCGTTTGCAGGTCTTCGGCCTCGGCCTTGGTATCCATCGAGCGGAGCGAATTGGCGAGGTCTTCGAGGGCCGCATGCTCACCCTCGGTCGGGGCCCGGTACGTCTTGGCCGGTTTGACGAAATCCCGATAATAGCTGATCGCCGTGGCGACCAGACCATCCAGAAACGGCGCATTTTCCGGCGTCAGGTCCGGGCGGTAGCGCGAAATGAAATGCCACAGGACCGATTTATCCTCGGTCCCGCACACACCCGCCAAGTTCAACAGGATGTTGTAGCTGAGCGCCCCCTGGGCTTCCGGCGGGTTGCCGGAATGAATGTGCCAGACCGGATTGGACAGCTTCTTGTCGTCGTCCTGATCCTCGAACGCGGCCAGATGGCTGAGATAATCATCGACGTTTTTCGGGATCACGTCGAAGTACAATCGCTTCGCCGTCTTGGGCTTTTGGAACATGAACAGGGACAGGCTTTCCGGCGGCGCATAGGCCAACCATTCTTCCATGGTCAGGCCGTTGCCGCGGGATTTGGAAATCTTCTCGCCGTTGTCGTCCAGGAACAATTCGTAAGTGAAGCCGAGCGGCGGCGTGCCACCCAGGATGCGGCAGATCGCGCCCGACTGCTTGACCGATTCAATCAGATCCTTGCCCGACATTTCATAATCGACGTCCAGCGCCGTCCAGCGCATGGCCCAATCGGGCTTCCACTGCAATTTGCAATGTCCGCCGGTCACGGGGGTTTCAACCTTTTCACCGTCTTCGTTTTCATAAACGATGGTACCGGCGGCCGGGTTGGTTTCCAGCACCGGGGCAAGCAGAACCTTGCCCGTCTTGGGGCAGACCGGCAGGAAGGGGCTGTAGGTCGCGCGCCGTTCCTCGCCCAGGGTCGGCAGGATCACACCACGCACGGCGTCATAGCGTTCCAGCAGGGTCAGCAATGTCTGGTCGAACTGGCCGGACTTGTAGCAGTCTGTCGAGCTTTTGAATTCATAGTCGAAGCCGAAGCCGTCCAAAAACGCGCGCAGCCGTGCGTTGTTGTGGTGGCCCATGCTTTCGTGAGTGCCAAAGGGATCGGGAATCGCGGTCAGCGGCTTGCCCAGGTTTTCCGCCAGCATGTCCTGATTGGGCAGGTTTTCCGGCACCTTGCGCAGGCCGTCCATGTCGTCGGAAAAGGCGAACAGCTTGGTCGGCATGTCGGTCAGGGTCTGGAAGGCATGGCGCACCATGGTCGTGCGCGCGACCTCGCCGAAGGTGCCGATGTGCGGCAGACCCGACGGGCCGTAGCCTGTTTCGAACAGCACATAGCCCTTTTCCGGCAGTTTGCCGCCGAGCTTTTTCAGCAGCGCCCGGGCCTCGGCAAAGGGCCAGGCATTGGCGTTTTCGGCAATCGCGCGCAGGTCTGTCATGGTTGGGCTCTCTCGGCAAAACGGAGCGGGAACCTAGCGCCCGCACGGCCCCGGTTCAAGGAATTTGGGGAACGCGCCCGCCCCCTGACGGCACATGCCGGCAGCGGGTTAATAGGCGTATTCCGTGAACACTGGATCGATATTGCCTTTCCAGCGCCGTTCGAAGGCGACCAGCAGTTCTTCGGCCGGGGTCATGCCGGAATCGCAGATGTGATAGATCGGCTGCAGGAAGTGGCTTTCGTCCAACCCCACGGCGTCCAACCGCGCGCGGTTCTTCAACCCCTGGCGGGCAATGCACAGGGCTTCGCAGGCGATGTCCTTGACCTGTTTGTCGCGGAACGGCGTTTTCAGGGCCGTCTTGGGCACGTCGCGGCGCATGGCTTCGCGTTCGTCATCGGTCCAGTCCTTGATCAGGTCCCATGCAGCGTCGCGGGCTTCCGTGTCGTACAGCAGCCCGACCCAGAATGCCGACAGCGCGCACAACCTTGCCCAGGGTCCGCCGTCGGCGCCGCGCATTTCCAAAAACGTCTTCAGCCGCACTTCGGGGAAGGCCGTGGTCATGTGGTCTTCCCAATCCTTCATGGTCGGCAGTTCACCCGGCAGGGCTTCAAGCTTGCCCGCCATGAAATCGCGGAACGAATGCCCGGCGGTGTTGATGTATTCCCCGTCGCGGTAGACGAAATACATGGGCACGTCGAGGATGTAGTCGACGTATTGTTCGAACCCGAACCCGTCTTCGAACACGAAGGGCAGAGTGCCGCAACGGTCCGGGTCCACATCCGTCCAGATGTGCGAGCGGTAGGACAGGTATCCATTGGGCTTGCCTTCACGGAACGGCGAATTGGCCCAAAGGGCCGTGGCGATGGGCTGCAGGGCCAGCGCGATACGGAACATCTGGCGCATCACGGCTTCGGAATTGAAATCCAGATTGACCTGCACCGTGCAGGTCGACTGCATCATGTCGAGGCCGAGCGAGCCCTTGGTCGGCATGTAGTCGCGCATGATCTTGTAGCGGTCCTTGGGCATCCAGGGCATGTCCGCGCGCGGCCATTTGGGGTTGTAGCCGAGCCCCAGGAACCCGATGCCCAGTTCACCCGCGATTTCCTTGACCTGCTTCAGATGTTCGGTCACTTCGCCGCAGGTCTGATGGATGGTTTTGACGGGTGCTCCCGATAATTCCAATTGCCCGGCCGGTTCCAACGAGATCGAACTACGGTCGGGCTTCGACAGCGCGATGACGTTGTCGTGTTCCATCACCGGGGTCCAGCCGAAGCGCGTCAGCGCATCCAGCATTTGGCACACACCAGGCTTTCCGTCATAGGTCAGCGGGCGCAGGGTTTTCAGATCGTAGGCGAATTTTTCGTGCTCGGTGCCGATGCGCCAGTCATGTTCGGGTTTGCAGCCCGCTTCCAGATATTCGACCAAGGCGGCCTTGTCGGTGATGGGGTGCGACTTGGGAGAGCTTTCATTGGCCATGGCCGGGTCTTTCGTTGCTATAGGCTGGGCGTGGGATAAAACGGGCGGGCGTTGTTTCCATATTGGGTCATTTCCAGTCCCCCGCAACCGCCTGCCAAACCGCGAGGGCGGAAAGGCAGGCCGTTTCGGCGCGCAGGATGCGCGGCCCCAGCGTGACTGGAACGACAAATGGAAGCTTAGCAAACCTGTCAAGCTCTTGCGCCTGAAAGCCGCCTTCCGGGCCGACCAAAAAGCCGACCGCGTCGCCTGCGTTCGCTTCCAGGGCCGCCGCAACCGGTCTGCCGCCGCCGGTTTCGTCCAGCACGAAAAGCGCCCGATCCGTAGGCCAGTTTGCAAGCAGTCCTTCCAAACTCACCATCTCCTCGACGGTAGACACGGTCAGGCGTTCGCATTGTTCCGCGGCCTCGACAGCAGTCGCCTGCAGGCGTTCCGTGTTCAGGCGCCCGGTCTGGGTATTGGCGGTCTGCACGGGCATCAATTGTCCCGCCCCCAGTTCGGTCGCTTTCTGAATGATGAAATCGGTGCCGGTTTTCTTGACCGGAGCAAAAGCCAACCAAGGGCCGGGAGCCTCGGATTGCGGGCGGGTCTGTTCCACAGGCATCAGGCGCGAGGCACGTTTGCTGATTGCCGCGATCTCGGCCCGCCATTCGCCGTCCCGGCCGTTGAACAGCAGAACCGCGTCTCCCACCGCAAGGCGCATCACGCGCCCCAGGTAATGGGCCTGTTCGGATGTGATGTCGACGGCGTCACCGGATGCCAAATTGCCGTCGACATAAAGGCGGATGCCTGCCGCCATGGCCGATTTTCCCTTTCCTTGCCCGGGCTTGGCCCCCTATTAAAGGACATCATGGACAACCCACAACATGTTTCCGCCTCGGACATTCCGGCGACAAGTTGGATCGACCGCATGCCGGGCAAGGGCCTTCGCCCCTATTTGCGCCTGGCACGCATGGACCGGCCGATCGGCACCTGGCTGTTGCTGCTGCCTTGCTGGTGGGCGGCGGCTCTGGCCTCGCCCGGCTGGCCGGACCCTTGGCTCCTGGGCTTGTTCGCCGTCGGCGCATTGGTCATGCGCGGAGCGGGCTGCACCGTCAACGACCTTGCCGACCGGGATTTCGATAAGCAGGTCGCGCGCACGGCGGGACGGCCCATCGCCTCGGGCCAGGTATCGGTCGTGCAGGCGTTTCTGTTTCTGGGCCTGCAATTGGCGATCGGCCTGACGGTTCTGCTGCAGTTCAATACCTATACGGTGATTTTGGGCGCGTCATCCCTGGCCCTGGTCGCGGTCTATCCCTTTGCCAAGCGCGTGACCTATTGGCCACAGTTCGTTCTGGGCCTGACCTTCAACTGGGGGGCGCTGGTCGGCTGGACCGCCGTGACCGGCCAGTTGGCGGAACCGGCGATCCTGCTGTATGCCGCGGGCGTCATGTGGACCCTGGGCTATGACACCATTTACGCCCATCAGGACAAGGAAGACGACGTGCTGGTCGGCATCAAGTCGACGGCATTGAAGTTCGGCAATGCGACCAAACCCTGGCTGGCGGCTTTCTACGGTGCTGCGGTGACCTTATTGGCGGCGGCGGGTCATCTGGCCGGGCTGCATCCCGCCTATTTCATCGGCCTTGCCGTGGCGGGCCTGCATCTGGCCTGGCAGGTCCGGTCCCTGGACCTGGATGATGCCAAGCTGTGTCTGGCGCGGTTCAAGTCCAACCGCGATTTCGGCCTGATCGTGCTGGCGGCGATCATCGCGGGGCGCCTGCTGACCGGCTAGGCGATCCGCCGCCGGTCCAACCGGCGGTACAGTTGCCAGGGCGTCAGCACCCAGGGGGCGCGCAGGCCGAGCACACGCTTGACCTCTTCGACACAGGTATAGGGACGCCAGGCAAGCGGCCGGGGCGGCGGCATGCGGGGACGCACAAGGCACAGGCGGCAACCCTGGCGCCGGAATACCCGCATCAGGTCCAACAACGGATAGGCGCCGACCACCGAGGCGAAGGTGTAATGCACCATGGGGTCCAAATAGAGCCATTGCCCCTTGGTCCGCAGCAACACGAAGCAATGGCGAAACCCCGGCTTCAGCATCCGCAACCAGGCAAGCGTCGCCCGCCCGGTAAAGGCCACCAATGCCAAGTCCGGGCCGGACAATGTCGTGCCTTGATCAGGCCCGGCCGGCAAAGCCGCTTCGTCGGCATCAGGCACGGCCCCTTCCGTCATGCAAGGATACCCTTCCGCCGCAGGACCGTGGTCATGCGGTCAAGCGCTTCGTCCCACAGGCGCGCAGCGGCGGATTCCACCCGCACGCGGGCATCGGGTGCACGTTCCCTGCCGCCGAAATCCAGCAGGGTGCGAAGGTGCATGACACGCAACACGCCTGCCCGAACCAGGTTCAGGGCCACCAGATAAATATCATCGGCTTCGCACGGCCGGACCATCCCGCCGCCTCCGTCGAAACGTTGCCCGTCGCGCCGCGCCTTCTGCGCACGGATGAACCAGAACCAGGCTTGTTCGGCCGTTTCGAACGGATCAACCGCCCCGCTCGGAATGGGTTTGGGTATGTAGCGTTTGCGTCTCAAGGTTCGACTTCTCCCACATATTCCTGACTTTGAACAAAACAAGAACATATGTTCTTATCAAACGCTAAATTCCTATGTCAATAATTTATTATGTATATATTCCTTTATCTTGTAAAATCAGGCTGCCGCCCCATTATCCGACGTATCGGGGACCACACGCCTTACACATGACGATTCCCTATGGAAATCCAGGCGCATTTGTAAGACAATGTTCCCATGTTGCGGCATTCAAGCGTATGGCATGCAGTTGACCGGTTGGCCCGCGAACACGGGCTATCGACCTCGGGCCTTGCGCGAAAGGCCGGCTTGGACCCCACCACATTCAACAAAAGCAAGCGCACCACCCGTGACGGCAAATTGCGCTGGCCGTCGACGGAAAGCGTCGCCAAGATTTTGTCGGCCACGGGCGCCAGTCTGTCGGAATGGGTATCCTACGTGGACGAGACCGAAGGCGGCGGCGTCTACCGCAACGTGCCGCTGATCGGTTTCGCCCAGGCCGGCAATTCAGGATACTTCGATGATGCGGGCTATCCCGTGGGCGGCGCTTGGGACGAAATCCCCTTCCCCGGCCTGAACGACCCCAGCGCCTTCGCCCTGGAAATCAACGGCGACAGCATGGAGCCCGTGTTCCGCGACGGCGACACCATCATCGTCGCGCCCCATGCCTCGGTCCGGCGCGGCGACCGTGTCGTGGTCAAGACCACCGACGGCGAGGTTCTGGCCAAAATTCTGATCCGGCAGACCGCACGCCACATCGACCTTCAGTCTCTGAATCCGGCCCACGAAGACCGCAGCCTGGACCTGACCGACGTGGATTGGATTTCACGCATCGTCTGGGCCAGTCAGTAGGCCAAAATCCTCGGAAAATTTTGCCCGCGGCACGGGCAGCCCCGCATTCATCTGAAAAACAACACTATTTTTATCCACCTTGGCGATGCGGCAGCCAAGAGTTATGCTGCATATGCGAAGAGAGTGGCATTGACGCGTTTGGGAGAACGGAAAGGTCAAGGCCATGAAATACGGAGCAAGCCGAGGCGGAAACGTCATTAGTTGGATCGATGGCGAATGGCATGACGAAGAACCCGCCGTGGCAAAAGCGACCGATCACGCCATGTGGTTGGGGTCAGCCGTGTTCGACGGCGCCCGGTCCATCGCCGGGAAAGTCCCCGACCTGAAAGCCCATTGCGCCCGCGCAATCCGATCCTGCGAGATCATGGGCATGGAATCCGATGTGACGGCCGAGGAAATGGTCGAACTTTGTCACGAAGGCATCCAGCAATTCCCCGACGATGCCGAACTTTACATCTGCCCCCTGTTTTATCCATCTGGGGGCTTCGTCGTGCCCGATCCGAAATCGACCCATTTCGTACTGACGATCGAAGAATCCCCCCTGCCGGACCCCAATGGCTTCAAGGCCTGCCTGTCACCGTTTAGACGCCCGGCCGCCGACATGGCCCCGACCGAAGCCAAAGCCGCCTGTTTGTATCCCAACGTGTCGCGGGCCGTCGCCGATGCCAATCAGCGCGGGTTCGACACCGGCGTGATGCTGGACCCGGACGACGACGTCGCCGAATTCTCGTCGGCCAATCTGTTCATGGTCAAAAACGGCGTCGTCCACACACCGGCCATCAACGGGACCTTTCTGAACGGCATCACCCGCCAGCGGGTCATTCAGTTATTGCGGGATGCCGGGGTCGAGGTCGTGGAACGGGCGATTTCCTATGACGAGCTTTCCCAAGCCGACGAACTGTTCGCCACGGGCAACTATTCCAAGGTTCTGCCTTGCATCCAGATCGACGACCGCGCCCTGCCCAAAGGCCCGCTGTTCCAGGAAACGCGGGATATGTATTTCAGCTACGCCGACGCCTGCTGAAAGATCATTTCCAGATCGGTTTGCCCGATCCGGGCAGGCCGTAATCGGCCCATTTGCGTGTGACCTCGTCGATCACGTCGTCTGACATGCGGATCTTGCGACCCCATTCCCGGTGCGTTTCCGCCCCCATTTTGGCCGTCGCGTCGATCCCCATCTTGCTGCCCAGGCCCTGTTCGGGCGAGGCGAAATCCAGGTAATCAATCGGGGTATTCTCGATCATCGTCACGTCGCGCACGGGATCGACATTGGTTGAAATTGCCCAGATCACGTCGTTCCAGTCCCGCGCGTTGATGTCGGCATCGACCACGATCACGAACTTGGTATAGGTAAATTGCCGCAGATACGACCACACGCCCATCATGATCCGCTTGGCATGACCGGCGTAAGCCTTCTTCATGGAGACCACGGCGACGCGGTAGGAACAGGCCTCGGGCGGCAGCCAGAAATCGACCACTTCCGGGAACTGCTGGCGGAACAAGGGCACGAAGACCTCGTTTAGGCCCTCGCCCAGAACCGACGGCTCGTCCGGCGGGCGGCCCGTATAGGTCGAAAGGTAAATCGGGGCCCGACGCATGGTGATGGCCGAGACGGTGAATACGGGAAACTTCTCGACCGAATTGTAATACCCCGTGTGATCGCCGTAGGGGCCTTCGTCGGCGTAATCTTCCAGCGACACATGGCCTTCGATTACGATTTCGGCTTCGGCCGGAACCTTCAATGGGATCGTCTTGCAATCGACCAGATCGACCCGCTTGCCGCGCAGCATGCCGGCGAACTGGTATTCGGACAGGGTATCCGGCACCGGCGTTACGGCGGCCAGGATAGTCCCCGGGTCGGCGCCGATCACGGCGGCGGCGGGCAACGGCTCGGGCTTGGTTTCCTTCCACCGGGCGTGGTGCTGCGCCCCGCCCCGGTGCTTCAGCCAGCGCATGATGGTCGTATCCCGGCCTGTCACCTGCATGCGGTAGATGCCCAGGTTGAAGCCGTCGCGTTTATCGCCGCCCTTCTGTCCCGCTTGCGGTCCTTGCGTCACGACCAGCGGCCAGGTGATCAGGGGGGCCGGCTCACCGGGCCAGCAGGTCTGGATCGGCAGGGCGCCCAAATCGATCTGGTCTCCCTGAAGAACGATTTCCTGACAGGGCGCCGATTTCACCGTTTTCGGCTTCATGGCAACCATGGTCTTCAAAAGCGGCAGCATCTCCATGGCCTGCTTGATGCTTTCCGGCGGTTCGGGCTGACGCAAAAAGGCCAAGGTTTCCCCCACCTCGCGCAGTTCATGCGGTTCACGTTCCATGCCCCAGGCGACCCGTTCGACCGTGCCGAACAGATTGACCAGCACCGGCATGTTGCTTTTGCTGCCCCCCTTGCCGGTCACCACGTTTTCGAACAGCACGGCCGGACCGCCCTCGGCGATCAGCCGGGTCTGGATTTCCGTCATCTCCAATTCCGGTGACACGGGGGCCGTCACGCGCACCAGACGGCCCGCCGGCTCCAACCGGTTGAAGATGAAGTCCCTGAGTGATGCATAGGCCATGGGCGGTTTCCTGGTCGCGGCCCGGTTCGGGCATGGGGCGCCGACGTTAGCGGCTGAATCCATTGGGCAAAAGGTGAAAATGCCCTGGGCAGGGATGAACAGCCGGGCAATCGCCTTGAGTTGTCATGCGGGACAAAGGCGGATACCCTTTCCCTGCCGATTCATGACATTAACACCCTATAAAACATCGGTGATGTAGGATTTCAGAGGAGTAATCCGGTGGAGAGGCCGGATCACCTCAAGGTACGGCGGGAAGTGGTAATCTCAACGGTGATCGATGTCTGGTGACCTTACGTCCGCGCAGAGCGAGCCGGCGCTGAAGAATTTTCAGCGCCTGATCGATATCGGCATCGCGCTGTCGGCGGAACGCGACATTAACCGCCTGATGGAAAAGATTCTTTTAGAAGCCAAAGACCTGACCTCAGCCGACGGCGGAACGCTGTACATCAAGACCGAAGAAGACGCGCTGAAGTTCGAAATCATGCGCACCGATTCCCTGAACATCGCGCTGGGCGGCACCACCGGGAAGGATATCACCTTCCCGCCGATCCGCATGTTCGATCCGGACACCGGCGAACCCAATCAGAAGAACATCGCGAGCCACTGCGCGCTGACCGGCGAATCGATCAACATCAAGGACGCCTACGAAGCCGAAAACTTCGACTTTTCCGGCACCAAGAAATTCGACGAAGGTACCGGCTACCGGTCCAAATCGTTCCTGACGGTGCCGTTGAAGAACAGCCAGGACGAAATCATCGGCGTTATTCAGTTGCTCAATGCCCATGACGACGCCGGCGAGGTCATCGAATTTTCCAAGGAAATCCAACCTCTGGTCGAGGCCTTGGCGTCTCAGGCGGCGGTCGCGCTCGACAATCAGCAACTGGTCGACGGCCAAAAGAAACTTCTGGAAAGCTTCATCGAGCTGATCGCGTCGGCCATCGATGCCAAATCACCCTATACGGGCGGACACTGTCAGCGCGTGCCCGAGCTGACCAAGATGCTGGCCAAAGCAGCCTGCGAGGAACAGGACGGTCCATTCAAGGATTTCGCCCTGACCGAGGAACAATGGTACGAGCTGCACATCGGGGCCTGGCTGCATGATTGCGGCAAGGTCACGACGCCGGAATACGTGGTCGACAAGGCCGTCAAGCTGGAGACCATTTACAACCGTATCCACGAAGTCCGCATGCGGTTCGAGGTCATGAAGCGCGAGGCCGAGGTCGAATACTACAAGGCCCTGGCCGAAGGCACCGGCGACCCGGATGCCCTGAAAACCAAGCTGGATGAAACGCTGGCCAAGCTGGACGACGATTATGAATTCATCGCCAAGGCCAACGTGGGCGACGAGTTCATGGCGCCCGAAGACCAGGAGCGCATCCGGGAAATCGGCAAACAGCAGTATACACGGACGCTGGACGACCGCCTGGGCCTGTCGTTCGAGGAACGCAAGCGCAAGGACCGCACGCCACCCAAGCCCCTTCCCGCCAAGGAATATCTGCTGGAAGACCGCGACGACCATGTCGTGTTCCGCGATGCCCTGGAACCGGCGGCCCAGCCCGACAATCCGTTCGGCTTCAAGCTCAACATCCCCGAACACAAATACAATTTCGGCGAAATCTACAATCTGTGCATCGCCCGCGGCACGTTGACCGAGGAAGAACGCTTCAAGATCAACGACCACATTGTCCAAACCATCATCATGTTGGAACAACTGCCGTTTCCCAAGCACCTGAAGCGGGTGCCCGAATACGCCGGCGGCCATCACGAAAAAATGGACGGCACGGGCTATCCCCGAAAGTTGACCGAGGAAGAAATGTCCGTGCCCGCGCGCATCATGGCCATCGCCGACATCTTCGAGGCTCTGACCGCCGCCGACCGGCCCTATAAGGACCCCAAGAAGCTGTCGGCCAGTATCAAGATCATGTCCTTCATGAAAAAAGACGCCCATATCGACGGCGAATTGTTCAAACTGTTCCTGACCTCGGGCGTGTTCAAGGAATACGCCGACCGGTTCTTGGAGCCCTATCAGATCGACGACGTGGACATTTCCCAATACCTTGAATAATCCGCTCACCCCCACTGCTTCCCCATCCGACCGACCGCGCCGCCCCCGATCCGTCGCCCGCGCGCTGGCCTATCCCTATGACGTGCCGGATTGTTCCTATGTCATTCACGCGGGCCATGTGCAGCCGATTGCATCGGATGACGACCTTTATGAACTGACGGGCAGTGATTTCGGCGCGCGCTATCCGGTCATCGCCTGCGGCTCCAACCAGTCGCCGTCAGCACTGGCATGGAAATTCTCACAACCCGAAGACGGCCTCGTGCCGGTCGTGCGTATCCGTCTGCACGATTTCGACACGGTCTATTGCGCCCATTTTGCGGGCTATGGCTCCGTGCCCGCGACTCTGCATCCGGCGCCGGGCACGGTCGTGACCCTGTTCGTCAATTGGCTGACGGAAAGCCAGCTTGCCCATATGCACACGACCGAGACCGGACGCGGCAATTATGTGTTCGGCGAATTGTCGAACCTGAATGTCGAACACGAATGCGGCCCCGCCATCGACCGGGCCGGAGCCTATGTCACAACCCGGGGGGCTTTGGCACTCGACGGTTGCGCCGTGCCCCTGGCCGAGGTCGAAGCGATGGGCCGCTCCAACCCCGCCCTGCGCCAGCGCGACCTGATCCAGTCCCTGCTGAACCTGCACAGCCGGGAAGATACGGTCGAGGCCTTCGTTCAACGCAACATCGATGACGAAGACGAACGCGAACGCCGCCAGACCATGCTGGCCATCGGCGCGTTGCCCTTCACCTACCCGCACTTCCGTCCGCTGGGCTAACACATCCGGCGAATCGCCTTGCCTCCGCATGCCTTGGCATCAGGCACAGCACCATACCGAAAGCCTGCGCACTGCCCCAAAGGCGGGGGATTGAGCCATTCCTCTGTGCAAATTCGGCCCGTACAGGTACCTTTTTCACCCATGGAACAACTGCTGTCGGATCTCGCGCTTATCCGCGACGGACTTCTGGATACGACGGCGGGCCTATGGGTCCCGCTGACGGAAACCGTCGCCACCATGCCGACCTGGGCGATCGCCGCCGCCGGGGCCGGCGCGTTGGCGCTGGTCGGCGTGCTGCTGTTCGGTGGCCGGCGCCTTCGAACCGGTGAACGCCTGGACCGCCCCGATCCCGTGCTGCGCACACAATCCCCGGATTATGATCCGACGCCCGCGTTTCCTGCCGACGACCCCGCCCCCGCACCGATGGAACCGGACCCCCTGCCTGACACCCCGGAAATTCAGGGGCTCGCCGAAATATTGGCGGCCAACGGACTGGACGACGATGCGCGCGAAAGCCGGCTGCGGTCTTTTGCCGGTGAATTGGACGATCTCAGATCGCGGCTCAGCACCGTCAGCGCCGGATCAACCGCGGCGGCCCGCCTGCTGCACGATGCGCGGGGCGCCATCGCATCGGGCGACATTCAACGCGGCACGGACCTGTTGATCCGCGCCGCCGAAGAAGAAGACACCACCGGCCACAAACACGCCTGGACCGCCGATGTGCACGGCCGCGCCGCCGCCCTGACCCGTTTGGTGGCGGGGGACCTGATGGCTGCACGCGGCGATGCGGAGGTTGCCGCGACGCTCTACCGTCTGGCGGCGGACGCGGTGCCCGCCGACGACAAGGAATTGTCCGTCGAATGCCTGGGCCGCTTGGGCGCCCTGGCCCATGAGCATGAAAATTTCGCCGCCGCGCGCGAACATTTTTCCGAAGCCCTGAACATTCTGGAAACAGCCCAGGCCGACGGCCATCCGGACATGGGCGGCATCCTGAACAACCTGGCGCTCGCCTGTGACCTTGCCGGCGACAACCGGGCAGCGGAGCAGCATTACCAACGCGCCCTTGCCGCCGACGAAACCGCCTGGGGTGATGATCATCTGAACGTGGCTTCCGTGCTCAACAATCTGGGCCTGTTCTACCGCCGCCGGGGCAAGACCCAGGCGGCGGAGCCCCTGTTCCGCCGCGCCGTCGCCATCAAGGAAAAACATCTGATGCCGGGCGATGCCTCGCTTGCCCTGACCCAGGTCAATCTGGCGGCCGCTCTGCGCGCCCTGGGCCGCGAGGAAGACGCCCAGAACCTGGAACGCAGCGCCGGTCTGCCGCCGCCGGAACAGCCGGAGCCGGATCCATCGGAAGAAGACAGCGACGAAGCCGCCTTGGAAACAGATCAGGCAGAAGCGGATTTGCCCGCCGAAGAGCATGACAGCGCCGTGGAACCCACGACGGAAACCACGCAACGACCCGCCCCGGCCGGTTGACGTGGCGTCACCCTTTTCCCCGGTTCTTAAATCTGTATAGTCGGCCATCCCTTTAGAGGCGCAATTCGTCGCCGAGGCCTCATGGTTGAGGCCCGTTCGCGATTTACCGCCACCGCCCGAAGGCAAGGACCAGGCGGCAAAGGGGCATATCCCACCGTCGGCAATGGCGCCGGCGGACGCTCGAAGGCAAGGACCAAGCGAATGACCAATCTTTCCGACACGGCCGGCAAAACCGGCATCATGATCTGTGGCCACGGCAGCCGCGACCAAGGCGCCGTCGATGAATTCGGCACCCTGGCGGGCCACCTGGCCAAACGGTTTCCCCAATACGAAGTCGAAAGCGGGTTCCTGGAATTCGCCACGCCTGTCCTGCGCACAGGCCTGGACAAGCTGCGCGACCGTGGCGTGGAACGCATCATCTGCGTGCCCGGCATGCTGTTCGCCGCCGGCCATGTGAAGAACGACCTGCCGTCGGAAATCAACGCCTTCGCCCATGCCCATCCGGACCTGGACGTGCGCTTCGGCCGCGAATTGGCGATCGATGCCAAGCTTCTGCGCGCCGCCCAGATCCGCATCGAACAGGCCGAAGCCGAAGCGAACAAAACCGCCGAGGTTTCCCGCGCCGACACATTGCTGATGGTGGTCGGGCGCGGCACCAATGATTCCGATGCCAATTCCAACGTCAACAAGGTCGCCCGCATGCTGTGGGAAGGCATGGATTTCGGCTGGGCCGAAGTCAGCTATTCCGGCGTCGCCTACCCCTTGGTCGACGAAGGCATGAACAAAGCGGTGAAGCTGGGCTTCAAGCGGATCATCGTGTTCCCCTATTTTCTGTTCACCGGCATTCTGGTCAACCGCATCTACCGCTGGGCCGATGAATGCGCCGAGGCCCACCCCGATGTCGATGTCGTCAAGGCAAGCTACCTTAACGACCACGAAGACCTGATCGACTGTTTCGCCGAACGGATCGAGGAAGTCCTGGTCGGCGACAACAAGATGAACTGTCTGCTGTGCAAATACCGCGAACAGATCATCGGTTATGAAGACGAAGTCGGCGCCCCCCAGGTCGGCCACCACCACCACGTGGTCGGGATCGGCACGGACGGCCATAGCGCCGAGGACCATGGCGTGCACCACGGCAAGCATGGTCACCACCATCACCACCACGGGCATGATCACGGGCACGGCCATTCACATGATCACGGCCCGTCCAAGTCACCTGAAAAAGCCGACAGCTGACGGGACCCGTAGCGGTGATGTTCGATTACATCCGCGACCCGGCGGAAATCTACCGCCGTTCCTTCGCCACCATCGAGGCGGAGACGGATCTTGCGCGGTTCGACGATGGTGACCGTGCCCTCGCCGTTCGTCTGATCCACGCCTGCGGCATGACCGATATCGCGGACGATCTTGTGATGTCCGGCGGCCCGGCCCAAGCCGGCGCGGCGGCGCTGGCGAACGGAGCCGCCATCCTGGTCGATGCGGAAATGGTCGCCCGCGGCATCATCGCGGGCCGCCTGCCCAGCGACAACAAGGTGATCTGCACCTTGAACAACGACGGCGTGCGGGACCGCGCCGGGGCCATGGGAACCACCCGCTCCGCCGCCGCGGTCGATGACTGGCGGCCGAAACTGGACGGTGCCGTCGTCGCCATCGGCAACGCCCCCACAGCTCTTTTCCGATTGTTGGAATTGCTGGCCGAGGGCGCCCCCCGCCCAGCGGTCATCCTTGGCTTTCCCGTGGGCTTCATCGGAGCGGCGGAATCCAAACAGGCCCTGATCGATCACGCCGACGGCCTTCCCTTTGCCACCCTTTCGGGGCGGCGGGGCGGCAGCGCCATGGCGGCGGCGGCGATCAACGCACTTTGCCCCAATCCCGAACAAGCCCATCAACAAGGCGAGGTCCGCAATGGATAGATGGCTTTCCGTGGTCGGCATCGGCGAAGACGGGCTGGACGGCCTGACCACCCGCGCACGCAAGGCCGTGGACGACGCGGCCGTCCTGGTCGGCGGTGACCGCCATTTAAGCATGCTTGCCGAAGACGGCCGGCCGCGCCTGACCTGGGGCGACGGCCTCGGCGCCGGGATTGAAGCCATCGCCGGCCATGCGGGCAAACCCGTCTGCGTACTGGCCACGGGCGATCCCTTGAACTTCGGGATCGGCAAACGCCTGGTCGAACGGTTCGGCATCGATGTCATGGATATCCTGCCGGCCCCCGGTGCCTTCGCCCTGTTGGCGGCCCGCATGGGCTGGCCGCTGAACGACGGCACGGTGCGAACCGTCAGCTGCCATGCCTTCCCGGTCGACGTTCTGAACCGCCATCTGCTGCCGGGCATGCGCCTGTTGATTCTGGCGCGCAACGGCGAAACCCCGGCCCAGGCATCGGACCTGTTGTGCAGGCGCGGGTTCGGCCAAAGCCCCATGACCGTGTTCGAACATATGGGCGGGGCGGACGAAGGCCGTTACGACACCGTGGCCGAGGAATGGGAAGGCCGGCGCGTCAAGGACCTGAACGTAATCGCCTTTCATCTGTGGCCGAACCCGGATGCGACGGTCTGGCCGGAAACGCCGGGCCTGCCCGAAGACGCCTTCCGCCATGACGGCAAGATCACCAAACGCGAAGTCCGGGCCGCCACCCTGGCCCGTCTGCAACCCCTGCCGGGGCAATTGCTGTGGGATGTGGGGGCCGGATCGGGAGCCGTCGCCATCGAATGGCTGCGCGCGGCCGAAGGATCAAACGCGATCGCCATGGAACGCGACCCTGACCGGTTCGACGACATCGAAGCCAACGCCCGTGATTTGGGCGTGCCGCACCTGACCTTGCTGAAGGGCGACGCCCCCGCCTGCTTTGCCCAGGCCGGCCCCGCTCCCGATGCGGTCTTCGTCGGCGGCGGACTGTCCCAGGACGGCGTGATCGAAGCCGCCCTTACCGCCCTTAAACCGGGCGGCCGACTGGTCGCCAACGGTGTAACCCTGGAAGCCCATGAAATGCTTAGCCGTCTTTACCGGCAACACGGCGGGGAACTTGCCCGCATATCCGTTGCCCGGGGTGGTGCCGTCGGCGGGCTGACCGGCATGCGGCCCTTGATGGAGGTCCTGCAATGGGCCCTGGTCAAACCATGAATGAGCCCATGAACGGCAGCGGAACCCTGTACGGTGTCGGCGTCGGCCCCGGCGATCCGGACCTGTTGACGCTTAAGGCCGTCAAGGTCATCGCCGCCGCCCCCGTGATCGCCTACCCCGCGGCCGAGAATACGGAAAGCCTGGCCCGCGCCATCGCCGGGCCGCACATTCCGGCGGGCAAGACCGAGATCGCCATCGTCACACCGATGGTTCCCGGGCGCTTTCCCGCTAATGATGTCTATGACAGCTATGCCGAGGATATCGCAGCACACCTGTCGGCGGGCCGCGACGTGGCCGTGCTGTGCGAGGGCGACCCCTTTCTCTATGGCTCGTTCATGTATCTGTTTCTGCGTCTGGCCAGCCGCTTTCCGGCCCAGGTCGTGCCGGGCGTGTCGTCCCTTGCCGCCTGCGCCGCCGTGGCCGGCGCCCCCCTGGCATCCCGCAATCAGGTGCTGACCGTAATCCCGGGGCCGCTCGGCGAAGACGACCTGGAAGCCCGCCTTGCCGGAACCGAAGCCGCCGCCATCATGAAGGTCGGCCGCCACCTGCCCAAGGTGCGGGCGGTGATCGAAAAATTGGGCCGGCTTGACCGCGCGCAATATGTGGAACATGCCACCATGGCCGATCAGGTCGTCCTGCCGTTGCGCGACGCGCCGGATACCGCCCCCTATTTCTCGATGATCCTGGTGCGCTCGCCCGAAGACGTGGAGTCCCCGCAATGACCGCCGCCAAACCGCCCGTCATTCTTGCCGTGACTGAACCGGGTGCTGCTCTCGCCCGCCGCCTGCAAGGCGTCATTCCCGGCGCCCTTGTGCATGGCCGGGTCGGGCGGATCACCCAGGCCGATGATTTCTTCGATGAAACCACGTCCCACGTGGCCCGCCTGTTCCGGGACGGCCATGCGGTGATCGGTGTGTTTGCATCGGGCATCCTGATCCGCGCGCTGGCCCCATTGCTGGCCGATAAAGTCGCCGAACCGCCGGTCATTTCCGTGGCCGAGGACGGCAGCGCCGTGGTGCCGCTTCTGGGCGGGCATTCGGGGGCTAATGCCCTGGCCCGCACCATTGCCCGCACGTTGGATATCCATGCTGCCGTGACCACCACGGGCGATCTGCGCCACGGCATCGGCGTGGACGACCCGCCCGATGGCTGGGTCGTGGCCAACCGGAAAAAATCGCTTGCCGTTGCCGCCGCCCTGCTCGCGGGGGAGCCCGTGCGCCTGTCAGTCGAGGCCGGGGATGCAAGCTGGCTGACCGATGCGGGCCTGACGATCGATAAGGGTGCAGGCCCCGCCATCCGCGTGACCGACCGGGCCGTCGGCGACACGGAAGACCTTGTGCTTCATCCCCCGGTGCTGGCGCTGGGCATCGGCTGTGAACGGAATGCGGAGCCTGCGGAAATAAAAGACCTTATCGACCGCGTGCTGGCGGACAACAACCTTGCCCCCGGTGCCATCGCCTGCGTCGCATCGATCGATGTGAAAATGGACGAAGCCGCGGTCAATGAACTGGGTGCCGCATTGAACGTGCCCGTGCGATTTTTCGATGCAGCCGCGCTGGAAGCTCTGACCCCGCGCCTTGCCAATCCGTCCGACGTCGTGTTCGCCGAAGTCGGCTGTCACGGCGTGGCCGAAGGGGCGGCGCTTGCCGCTGCCGGCGAAGGGGCCGATCTGATCGTCGAGAAAACCAAATCCAAACGCGCGACCTGCGCCGTCGCACGGTCTGCCGGCAATATCGATGCCGCACGGGCCGGACGCGCCCGCGGGCGTCTGACTGTCGTCGGCACGGGTCCGGGCACGCCGCTGTGGCGCACGCCCGCCGTCTCTCGCGCCGTGGCCGAAGCGACCGACCTGGTCGGCTACGGCCTTTACCTTGATCTTCTGGGGCCCGCCGCCGTGGGCAAGGCCCTGCATTCCTCGGACCTGGCCCAGGAAGAAGCCCGCGCGCGCATGGCCCTGGACCTTGCCGGCGCGGGCAAGCAGGTCGCCCTGGTTTGTTCCGGCGATCCCGGAGTCTATGCCCTGGCGACCCTGGTGACGGAACTGCTCGACCGCGAGGACGACCCCCGCTGGAACCGCGTCGCCGTTTCCATCGAACCGGGTGTTAGCGCCCTGCAGGCCGCCGCCGCTCGGGCGGGCGCCCCCCTGGGGCATGATTTCTGCGCCGTGTCCTTATCGGACCTGCTGACCCCCTGGGAGGTGATCGAAAAACGTCTGACTGCCGCCGCCGAGGGTGATTTCGTTATGGCGCTTTACAATCCCGTGTCCAAACGCCGACGCTGGCAGTTGGAAAAAGCACGGGACATTTTGCTGAACCATCGCCCCGCAAACACGCCCGTGATCCTGGCCCGCAACCTGGGCCGCGACGGCGAAACCATCACCGTCATCGACCTGAAGGACCTGACGGCGGATCAGGTCGACATGCTGACCCTGGTCATGATCGGATCATCCGATACCCGCGCCGTTACCCGCGGCACACGGCAATGGGTCTACACCCCCCGGGGCTATGCCGGAAAAATGCAGAAACAGGAGACCGGCACATGACCGTTCATTTCATCGGCGCAGGACCGGGTGCACCCGACCTGATCACCGTACGCGGCCTGAACCTGATCCGCACATGCCCGGTCGTGCTTTACGCCGGATCGCTGGTCCCGGCCGAGGTCGTGGCCGAAGCCCCCGAAGGGGCCCGCGTGATCGACACCGCGCCCATGAACCTGGACGAAATCATCGCCGAGATCGAAACCGCCCATGCAGCAGGCCAGGACGTCGCCCGCGTTCATTCCGGCGATCCGTCGATCTACGGCGCCGTGGCCGAACAGATGCGCCGCCTGGCCGCCCTGGACATTCCCTATGACGTGACGCCCGGCGTGCCCGCCTTCGCCGCCGCCGCCGCTGCCCTTAAAAAGGAACTGACCCTGCCTCAGGTCAGCCAATCGATCATCCTGACCCGCACGTCCGTGCGCGCGTCGGACATGCCCGCGGGCGAAGACCTGGAAACCCTGGGGCGCAGCGGGGCGACCCTGGCCGTGCACTTGTCGGTCAACAATCTGGCCAAGGTGGTGCGCGAATTGACGCCCCATTACGGCGCGGACTGCCCCGTCGTGGTCGCCTACCGGGCAACCTGGCCCGATGAACAGTTTCTTGAAGGCACGCTTGCCGACATCCGCGAAAAGGTCAAAGCCGCGGGATTTACCCGCACAGCCCTGATCCTGGTCGGCCCCGTCCTGGGCGACGCCGCGTTCGACGATTCCGCCCTATACGCCACCCATCATCACCATGTCCTGCGCCCCAAGAAAACGCAGACCGGCAAGCCCTAGGAAGGCAATAGCCCCGCCAACCATTCAAGGGCGGCATCAATGCTGTCCCCATGGGGCGGCGGGGGTACCGGCGGCGGATCGATCAGCACGACTTTGATCCCCCGGTCCAGCGCCGCGTCGATCTTGGCGCTGGATGCATCGCTGCCGCCGTTCTTGGCGACCAGGGCATCGATCCTGAATTCATCAAGGATACGTTCTTCCGCCTCCAAGCCGCCCGGACGTCCGGTCAACACATGACAATCGGCGAAGGGCGGCGGCATATCCGGCGCATCAATGAACCGCAGCAGATGAAACCGCCCGGGCATATCGGTAAAGGCGGAAACTTCTTTCCGGCCGATGGCAAGGAACACCCGCCGGTCGCCCTTGTCCAAGGCCCGCGCCGCCGCCGCCGTATCGGCGGCCCGAACCACGCCTGTATCGTCGGCGAATGTCCAGGATGCGCGCATTAGGGCAAGGCGCGGCACACCCGTCATCCGGCTGGCTTCGGCCGCGTTGGCAGATATGGCGGCGGCGAAAGGGTGCGTGGCATCGATTACCGCATCCACGTTCTCTTGCAGCATATAATCGGCGAGCCCTTGGGCACCACCGAACCCGCCGACCGTGACCTCGCCCATCGGTTTTCGCGGCACCGCCGTGCGCCCGGCCAATGATGTGATCACCCGCATTTTTGGCCGGCGGGCTAAAACCGCTGCTGCAAGGGCGCGGGCATCGGCTGTCCCGCCCATGATCAACAGCGTGCTAACCACCGGCCCGGCCCACCAATTGTCCCTGGCGGTCAAACACCAGAACCTCGACCGCGATGCCGCCGGAAAGAGCGGCCAGGGCAACTTCGCGGGCACCGGTCGCGATACGGTCGGCCAGGGGCAACCCGCTCTCACTGGAAAGGCTCAGCGCTTCCATACCCGTATTGGCAATCCTGATCTTGCCTGCCAAGGTCGGATCGTCCGATGCCAGGGCCGCCAGCTTTTCCAGATCCAGGGACGAGCGCGCGGAATGCAGGTCCAGATTTCCCTGGGAAAGCTTAGCCAGCTTGCCGAACCCACCCGCCAGCGTCAGGCGCGGCACGGGGTGACGCCGCAGATATTTCAACAGGCCGCCGGCGAAATCACCCATGTCGATCAGGGCCATTTCCGGCAGGTCGTACAGGGCCTGCACGGCTTTTTCCGACGTCGACCCGGTCGCCGCCGCGATATGGGCAAGCCCGCCCGCGCGGGCCACATCAACGCCGCGATGAATGGAATGGATCCAGGACGAACAGGAATAGGGAATGACCACGCCGGTCGTACCCAAAACCGAAAGACCACCGATGATCCCCAGCCGCCCGTTCATGGTCTTTTCCGCCAAGATTTCGCCATCCTTGATGGCAACCGTGATTTCCACGTCTTCCGGGCCGTTCAGGCGGCGGGCCAGATCGGCGATCACCCCGGTCATCATCTTGCGCGGGCCGGGATTGATCGCGGGCTCGCCCGGCGGCAGGGGCAGACCCGGCTTGGTCACCGTGCCGACGCCGGGACCTGCCTGGAAGGTCACGCCCGCACCATCCGCACCCGGGCGCAGGGTCACCGAAACCTCGGCCCCGTGGGTAACGTCGGGGTCGTCGCCCGCATCCTTGATCACGGCGGCGGTCGCGATGCCGTCCGCCAGGTCCGTGCGGGCCAGATCGAACCGGGGTTCTTCCCCGCGCGGCAGGGTGATCGTCACCACGGCGGGGAACCGGCCGGTCACCAAGGCCTCATAGGCTGCCGCCGTGGCCGCCGTCGCACAGGCGCCGGTGGTCCAGCCGCGTTTCAGGTTTCCTTCGGGTTTACGTGCGGGCATGGCGGGAATTTAGCGCATTGCCGGGGCCCTGCCCAAAGAAAGAAACAGCATTGTGAAGCACCGAATGCCCGGTAAGGGTTGATCCCGCCGGGAAAGTCCTTACTTTTCCCGAACCCGCAACAGGAGCCGCCGCAAGACCATGTCCGAAGAACTGAACAAAGCCGTTTCCCGCCTGCGTCTTGCGCGCCGGATCGCCATCGGCCTGTCTGTCGTTATCGTGGTCGCCGTGGTTGTCGTGGTCGCCGGGCGGCAATTTGGCGTCATGAACATGAACGGCGGCGGCAAGACAACCGTCGGGCAGCCCAGCGTGAAGATCGGCGGCCCCTTCACCCTGACCGATCATACGGGCAAGCAGGTGACCGAAGCCGATTTCCGCGGCAAGGCCATGCTGATCTTTTTCGGCTATACCTTCTGTCCCGATGTCTGCCCCACGTCCCTGACCGAAATTTCCGCCGCCATGGATGAACTGGGCCCCGATGCCAGCAAGGTCACGCCCGTGCTGGTCACGGTCGACCCGGAACGGGATACCGTCGATACCCTGAAAGATTACGTCACCCATTTTCATCCCAGCGTCGTCGGCCTGACCGGTACGGCGGAACAAACTAAACAGGTCGCCAAGGCCTTCCGTGTCTATTACGCCAGGGTTCCGGATGAAGGCGGCGACAAGGACGCCTATCTGATGGATCATTCCTCGGTGATCTATCTGATGGGGCCGGACGGCAAGTTCCTGGCCCATTTCAACCATCAGACGGATGGTGCGACCATGGCGGCCAAGATCAAGTCCTTACTGTGAACAGGGCTGGGCTGTGAACGGGGCAGACCTGCCTCCCGGCATCGTCATCGCGGCGCCCTCGTCGGGCAGCGGCAAGACACTTCTGACCCTGGGCCTTCTGCGTCATTTTCGGGACAGCGGTATCGCCGTGGCCTCGGCCAAAATCGGCCCCGATTACATCGATCCCGCCTTTCATGCCGCCGCCGCCGGCCGGACCTGCACCAATCTGGACCTTTGGGCCATGCGCCCGGCGACCCAGACAGCGGCCTTGTGCCAGTCCGCCGACGGCGCCGAACTGATCATTTGCGAAGGCGTCATGGGGCTGTTCGACGGCGCCAACCTAGACCAAGGATCAACCGGCGACGCCGCCCGCACGTTCGGCTGGCCGGTCATCCTGATGGTCGATGCATCGGCACAGGGCGCATCCGCCGCCGCCCTGGTCGGCGGGTTCGCCCGCCATCGCCAAGGTGTCACCGTCGCGGGCGTGATCTTCAACCGGACCGGCAGCAAACGCCATGGGGAAATTCTGCGGGACGCCATGGCCGCCGATCATCCGGATATTCCCGTGCTGGGCTGCCTGCCCCGCCTGGACGGTCTGAACCTGCCGGAACGGCATCTGGGCCTGGTCCAGGCCGGCGAACACGGGGATTTGGAGGCCTTTCTGAATACGGCCGCCGATGCGGTCGGCGACCATGTGGACACGGCCGCCCTGCGCGCACTTGCCCAAGCGACCAAGCCCGTCGAGGCCCCCTCCGCAAACTCGGCCTTTCCCCCCTTGGGGCAAAAGATCGCGGTCGCCCGTGATCTCGCCTTTGCCTTTTCCTACCCGCATGTGCTGTCAGGCTGGCGGAACGCGGGGGCGGAAATCACGTTCTTTTCGCCCCTGACGGATGAAGCCCCCGCCGCGGATGCGGACGCGGTCTACCTGCCTGGCGGATATCCGGAACTGCATACAGGCAGGCTTGCGGGTAATAACGCGTTTCTTTCCGGTCTCAGCACCGCTGCCCAAACCGGCAAACCCCTGTTCGGGGAATGCGGTGGCTACATGGTTTTGGGCATGGGGCTGACCGATGCCGAAGGCCGGCGCCACGCCATGGCCGGCCTGTTGCCCGTGGAAACATCCTTTGCCCAACGTAAATTGCACCTGGGCTACCGGCAGGCAACCCTGGCCGACGACGGCCCGCTGGGCGCGGCCGGAACCGTTCTGCGCGGCCATGAATTCCATTACGCCACGATCCTTTCCGAAGGCCTGGAGGAAGGCCGCGACGCCCCCCTGTTCCACGTGAAAAACGCTCAGGATCAATACCTGGGCGCGCTCGGCCGCAGGCGAGACAACGTGATGGGATCGTTCATTCATCTGATCGACCGTGAGGACAGCGCCGGATAAGCACGGTATGCTGACCCCCGAAAACCACCCCAGCGAGAGACCTTCATGTTCGGGCTGTTCAAAAAGAAGCCAAAACAAAATACGCCGCCGCCGTTCTGGAAGACCAAGGGCCTGGGCGAAATGTCCAAATCGGAATGGGAATCCCTTTGCGACGGCTGCGGTCGATGCTGCCTGAACAAGCTGGAAAACGACGCCACGGGGGAAATTCTTTATACGGACGTGGCCTGCCGCCTGCTGGACACGGAAAGCTGCCGCTGCGCCAGCTATGCCGACCGCAAACGGTTCGTGCCCGAATGCCAGATTCTCACGCCCCGCATGGTCAAAAAACTCGGCTGGCTGCCATCGACCTGCGCATACCGCTTGATTTCCGAGGGCCAGGACCTTTATTGGTGGCATCCCCTGGTTTCCGGTGACCCGGAGACGGTACATTATGCAGGCATATCGGTGCGCGGCCGTGTCGTTTCCGAACGCGACACCGATGACCTGGAAAATCACGTGGTGGGTTGGCCCAAATAGCCGCAGGTTCGGCCCCCTCTTGGTCGGCCCGGCATCGAAGGAGAAAAACATGAGTGCAACGAACTTGGAATTAACGGGCGTTTACGCCGCTGTCCTGACTCCGCAGCATGCGGATTTGAGCCCCGACCACGACCGCCTGGCAGCGCATTCCCGCTGGCTTCTGACCAACGGCTGCGACGGCCTGGGCATTCTGGGCACCACGGGCGAAGCCAATTCGTTCTCCGTCGCCGAGCGCGTGGAAATTCTCGACAAACTGGCCGAAAACGGCGTGCCGACCCAAGGCATGATGCCGGGCACCGGCTGCAGCGCCATCCCGGATACGGTTGAAATCACCAAGAAAGCGCTGGAAATTGGCGCCGGATCGGTGCTGATGCTGCCGCCGTTCTATTACAAGAACCAGTCCGACGAAGGCCTGTTCGCCGCCTATTCGGAAGTGATCCAGCGCATCGGCGACGACCGCCTGAAAATCTGCGTCTATCACTTCCCGCAAATGTCGGGCGTGCCGATTTCCATGAACCTGATCGGCATGCTGCGCAAGGAATACCCGAACACGATTGTCGGCATGAAGGATTCGTCCGGCGTGTTGGAAAACATGCTGACGGCGACCCGCGAATTCCCGGGCTTCTGCGTGTTCTCGGGCGCGGACGACCTGATGCTGCCGGTCCTGCGCGAAGGCGGGGCGGGCTGCATCACAGCCTGCTCCAACATCGGTGCTGACCTGGCACAGGCGGTTTATTCCGAATACCGGGCCAACGGTGACGACGGCAATGTCGAAGACCTGCAAAAGCCCCTGGCAGCCGTGCGCAAGATCATTTCCGGCTATCCGTTGATCCCATCTTTGAAGGCCATGGTCGCCCGCCACACCGGCGACGACGCCTGGCTGAACATGCGCCCGCCGGTCATGGCCATGGACGCGGCCGCGACCCAGCGCCTGTATCAGGAATACGACGGCGCCGGTCTTTCCATGGCGGAAGCCGCCTGATTTGAGCGACGGCGAAAGCGGCCGGATTTCACCTACCCTGGGCCTCGACTTGGACCATCTCATGGGGGCGGTGCCGCTCCGCATTCGCCGCAATCGCCGCGCCAAGCGCCTGATCCTGCGCGCCGACCCGGCAACGGGCGGCGCCGTGGTCACCTGCCCACCCTGGGTTTCGGATGCCGAGGCCCGGGCCTTTGCCGAAAAACAAGAAGGCTGGATCCGCGACCGGCTGGCCGCGGCCCCTGCCGTCGTTCCGTTCGGGGACGGCATCGAAATTCCCTTTCTGGGAGATCCGCACCTTATCCGCCACCGCCCCGATGCGCGGGGCGGTGTCTGGATCGAGCCCGCGGGCCTGCCCGGCGACCGGCCGGAAATCCATGTCACGGGCTTGGCCGAACATCTGCCCCGCCGCCTGGGCGATTGGCTGAAACGCGAGGCCCGGCGACGCATCATGCCCAAAGCGGCCGAAGCCGCGGCCCAACTGGACGTTCAATTCGGCCGCGTCACCCTGCGTGATACGCGCAGCCGCTGGGGGTCCTGTGCGGCCAACGGCAATCTGAGCTTTTCCTGGCGTCTGGTGATGGCGCCGGAGCGGGTACTGAACTACGTCGTCGTGCACGAGGTCGCGCATTTGCGTGAACACAACCACGGCCCCCGGTTCTGGGCTCTGGTCGAGACTCTGATTGACGACATGGCCGACTGCCGGAATTGGCTGCGGGACGAAGGGGCCGCCCTGCACATGATCGGCGGCACGCCAGATTAAAATTACACCGCAAGGTTCGGATGGCCGCAAAGACCGGCCAGCCGTAGGATCGCCTTATGGAACAGATGATCACAACCGATGATGACCGCTGGCGTCAGGTCGCCGATCGCCGACCGGGCGGCGGCTTCGTCTATGCCGTCACCACCACCGGCATTTACTGCAAGCCCGGCTGTTCATCCCGCCAGCCTAAGCGCGCCAATGTGCGGTTTTTCGACACGGGCAACCAAGCGGAAGACGCCGGATTCCGGCCCTGCAAGCGCTGCCGCCCGGACCGGCAGCGTCTGATCGACCCACGCCTGGCCGCCGTGGCCGAAGCCTGCCGCCTGATCGAGGATGCAGAAACACCACCTTCTCTGGACACATTGGCCGAGGCCACCGGATACAGCCCCTTTCACCTGCAGCGCACGTTTCAAGCCATGGTCGGCGTCAGCCCCAAACAATATGCCGATGCCGTGCGCGCGGAACGTCTGCGCCGGGGCCTGATCGCGGGCGAGGGCGTGACGGGGGCTCTTTACGGGGCGGGGTATGGATCGGCCTCCCGCGTTTACGAAAAATCCGACGCCCTTCTGGGCATGACCCCGGCCAGCTATGCCCAAGGCGGGCGCGGCGCCGATATCCGCTTTGCCCTGGCCGCCAGCCCGCTGGGCCGCGTGCTGGCGGCGGCGACGGGAAAGGGGCTTTGCATGGTGTCCCTGGGCGCTGACGACGATGCCTTGATTTCTGAACTGATAGGCGATTTCCCGCAAGCGGACATTCAACGGGATGACGCCGCCCTTAAATCCATGATGGAAGCCGTCCTGCGCCACCTGGAAGACGGCGCACCCATGGCGGCTTTGCCGCTCGACGTGCGGGCAACGGCCTTTCAATGGCAGGTCTGGCAGGCTCTTGCCGCCATTCCGCCCGGTGAAACGCGCACTTACGGCGAACTTGCCGCCGAACTGGGCAAGCCCAAAGCCGCCCGTGCCGTGGGCCGGGCCTGTGCCACCAACCCGGTTTCGCTGGTCATTCCCTGTCATCGGGCCGTGGGGGCCAACGGTTCGCTGACCGGATACCGCTGGGGCAAGGAGCGCAAGCGGGCCCTTTTGGCACGCGAACGCGGGCAAAAGACCTAATACCCCGGCACCCGCACCAACCGGTCTGCCGCTGCACGGGCGAAATTCAATGTCTGCTTGCGCCGGCGATTGCCGTTAAGGGGTGTTTCCGCCGCCGGACGCAACACTGCCCCGTCATGAGCATCGGCCACGATCAACCCTTTATCACCGGGCAGGGTATCGGCCGGAAACCCGGGCGGCACCGCGAAATAAAACCAATCACAAAAGGCCGGATATTCGTGCCATTTGCCGTCGGTACGGAAATCCTCGACCGAGGATTTGACCTCGACGAACAGAAACCGTCCCTGATCGTCGAGCCCGGCCACGTCGATGCGCCGCCGCGACGTCAGCTTGAATTCGACCAGGGGGCTGAATCCCATGCGCCACAGCATGCGCACGACGCCCCGGGTCACGCCCTCGGTCAACTGCGGGCGGGGCGCATCGGAAACAACGGTTTCGGCAACAGATAGCATATTGTTCACTATATGTTCTTTTGCAGATTATTCTGATTACCCGCTTTATGCGGGGCTGGCAAGCCTTGCCGGAAACCGCCCGTAAGGTTAAGCATCCATCATGCGACAGACACAGCATGAACTGAACGTGGCCACGGGCGGGCCCGGTCTTTACGAAATCACCCGCGACGTGGATTCCTGGGTCCGCGATCAGGACATGTCGGCCGGGCTGCTGACCTTGTTCTGCCGGCATACCAGCGCGTCCCTTACCATTCAGGAAAATGCCGACCCGGACGTTCAGCGCGATCTGCAGACGTTCTTCGAACGTCTGGTCAAGGAAGATCCGGCCCTGTACCGGCACACCGCCGAAGGGCCCGACGACATGCCCGCCCATATCCGCAGCGCCCTGACCAATGTGCAGTTGTCCGTACCCGTCGCGGACGGCCGCCCGCAACTGGGCACCTGGCAGGGGATTTATCTGTTTGAACATCGGCGCCAGCCCCATCATCGCCGGGTGCTGCTACATCTTCAGGGTGAATAAGAAGGAATGGAAATGGATAACAGCTGGCTGATCCTGGTCATTGTCCTCCTCGCGGCGGTTCTGGGCGTCATGCTGCGCAATCGGTTCTTCGCCGCCGGCACGCCGTTCCGCCGCTGGACCGACAGCCGCCTGGCCCCCCTGGCGGCGAAAGCCGCCAAGATTTTCTGTTTTGCGACCCTGGCGATCTGGCTGGCTCTTTGGGTCGTGGCCGATGCCGACGACCGGACGCGCCTGAACCGGGAATTCAAGAGCCTGATCCAATCCATGGAGTGGGGGAAAAAGGATGTGCCGCCATCGAAGGAAGGGAAGCAGCCGTGAAAAAACAGAAGCGGCGGCACAATCCGGGCGGATCGAAAAAGCGCAAACGCGCAAGCGCAACACCGCCCCCGCCAAAACCCCGCGCCAAGCCGTCCCCCCTTTCCCAGACAGCGCCCGGGCTTTCGGCCTTTGCCCCGCCAGACGTGGCGCATATCGTCGATCAAGGCCGCATGGCGCTTGCGCAAGGGAACTGGCGCCAGGCCCTTCAAGCTGGGCGTGAAGCCCTGGCTGCGGCCCCGGACGATGCGGATGCGCTTAACGTCACCGGCGTGGCCGCCTTTCATCTGGGCGACCGGGCGGAAGCCCTGTCCTTGTTCGATACGGCCCTGGCCTTTCACCCGAACCATGGCGAAGCCCTGATGAACCGGGGCAACGTGCTGAGCGACCTGGGCCGCCTGGACGAAGCCGAGGCCACCTATCAGGCCGTGCTCGACGCCGCGCCCGGCCATGCGGGGGCCCGGTTCAACCTGGGCGTCTTGTTCGAAATTTCGGGCCGCTTTCCCGAGGCCGAGGCCTGCTTTCGCCGCATCCTGTCGCAGGAACCGGACCACGCCGAAGCGCTGTTTCACGTCGCCAATATCATGAAGGCACGGGGCCGCCTGGCAGAAGCCCTCACCCATTACGATCTGGCACTCAAGGCCGACCCCCGTCACGCCGGGGCCGCCACCAACCGGGGGGCCGTGCTGCAGGAACAGGGCAAGCCGCTGGAAGCACGCGCCGCCTATCACCAAGCACTGGAGATCGATACGGACAATATCGACGCGCGCTACAACCTGGGAACCCTGCTGCAGGAAACGGGACATCCCGAAGACGCCATCCAGGAATACCGCGCGGTCATGGCGCTTGCTCCCGAACACGCGGGCGCACAGGTCAACATCGCCTATGCGTTGCGCGAACTGGGGCAGCTGGAAGAAGCACTCGCGGCAACTCGCGACGCCCTGCGCCTGGCCCCCGATTACGATAAGGCGCAGGTCAACCTGGGCGATCTTTTGCTGCAGATGGGGCGGCCCGACGCAGCCGTGGCCGAAACCGCGAAATATCTGGAAACCCACCCTGGCAATCCTTCGGCCCTGGCGTTTCAGGCCATCGCCTTGAACGAGGCCGGGGACGATGATGCCGTCAGAAAACTTTACGATTTTAATCGCCTTTTGCGCCCTGCCGAGATTTCGCCACCGGACGGCTTCGCATCTGTCACAGACTTCAACGCGGCTTTGGCACAGCATGTGCGCGGTCATCCGTCCCTGGCCTATGCCCCGGCCAGCCATGCGACCCGCAAGGGTCGTCATTCGGGCGAATTAACGATCGAGCCCAAGGGCCCGATTACCGGGCTGGAACAGCTCATCATGGCGGCGGTCGAGGCGTATCGCAAGGACCTGCCCGAAGACCCGAACCATCCCTTCCTGGCCCAGCGGCCGCGGGGGCTTAGCCTGTCGATCTGGGGCGTGGTGATGGAAGATCGGGGCCATCAGGTCGCCCATATCCATCCGGCGGCCTGGCTGTCAGGTGTGTATTACCCGGAAATTCCCGATGTGGTGCGGGACGACGACCCCGAACAGCAGGGCTGGATCGAATTCGGACGCCCGCCCGCCGATTTTCATACGACCAAGGAACCGCTCACCACACGAATTCGGCCCCGCGAGGGCCTGATACTGCTGTTCCCCAGTTACATGTATCACGAGACCGTGCCGTTCCGGGCCCCGGTCGAGCGCATGAGCATCGCCTTCGACGTCATGCCCGGGGATTGAAGCGCATCAAAGGCCCGGATACGCCGGTGCATCACACCGCGCGCTCACAAAATTTCCAGGGCCGTTGGCGGCTTGGACTATCCGTCGCGCAGTTCCCTAACACAGACCGCCTGATCGACTTTACCGACCACCGTTTCCCGTATTTCGAAACAATTGATCATCGTCGCATGGACGGAATGGACCTTCGCGTCGAGCGCACCACCAACAAGCGTGAGAGTAATCAAGACCCAAGCCATATGCGTGCTCCTTGTGATCTGCTCCCACCGATCATTCGGGCATAATACCACAAAACTTATAGGGATTTTGATCACAGATCAGAGAGGACGCAGAGCCAACAGAATGCGGGTTTTCGCAAAGGCGGAGCTATCCACGTCATATCAAAGTCATTGTCTGCCTGCCCCAGAACGGATTTTTCTCCGATCGCCTTAGAAAGCCACCATGGTCGCGGCTAAAACGCCGAGCCAGTAGTGAAGCAACGTGACCCCCACCAGGTTCTTCTGCTTGAGATAGAGATATCCGAAAATGAAGCTCGCGAAGAAGGTGATCACCACGGCGTCGATGCCGAAGGTGATGTGCAGCGATGCGAAAACGGTACTCGTCAGAAAAATCGAACGATGTCCTTTGGCGTCATCGAGAAATTTCTGAAACAAGCCCTGGATAAGCCCGCGGGAGCCGACCTCCTGAAACAACGAATGCGCGAAGTATTGAACGAGGAAAAAGGGATCGATGGTCACCCCCATATCTTTCCCCGCCGATGGTTCCTTGAACCAGACCAGATAGATCGCCGCCGGAATCGTGAGGAGGATACAGATCCCCAGGGTGTCGCGGAACGACCGCCAGGCGCCCTCGCGCTTGATGCCCAGGTCAGCCAGCGGAATCTTCATAACCTTGATGACGAGCAAGCAGGGGACGGCCAGGAACAGCACTGTCTGCCAGGAGAACCCGGGATCGTACACGTCCTGAACGTAGTCTTCGGCGACCAGATAGAACAGCATGGTCGAAATCAGAAAGATGGCGATCGTGAAAATCAGGAAATGGCCGAACTGATTCTGCAGCTTTGTGATTTCCAACTGCCGTTGCAGGGATGCGACCATGTCGTCGCTCATCGTGCGGGCCCGTTCGGCGACAACACTGGCCAGGGCGCATTTCAAGTCACTGATGAATGCGTCCCCCCCGGGAAGAGGAACCAAAGCCCCCGCCGGAATAAGGATGAATTCACAGGGAGTTTCGGCCCTGAGGGAGGCCGATCGTTCGCCGCCGTCCAGAAAAACCAGTTCCCCCAGCAACTCGCCCGCCGAAACGGTACTCAGTTCGACAAGTGATTTGTCCGCCAATTCCCGAACAATGGCCGCAGAGCCGGATACCAGCAGATACAAGGTGGTTCCCAGGTCACCTTCCCGGAAAACGAAATCACCAGGCGCAAACGACACCGTTTTTGAAACGGAAGCTAATGCTTCGATGGTTTCCGGCTTGAGGGCGGCGAAGGTAAGGTTCTTGTCAAACTCATCGACGATGCGTTGGTGTTCGTTTTCCATGGAACCTTTGGACCAATCCTGTTTCCAGCGATATTCTATTGATTAACGATGGGGGTGTCTTTTGAATTTGCACGGCCTTGAGCCAAGACATACATCTTTTTAAGATGGGTAGCGCATTGAAAAGAAAACATAAAGTTCTGATCATCAATGCCTACTTCGACCCATGGCGATCGTCGACGCCGACACGTTGGTTCATCCCCCGCGCCATGGCGCCCATTTACCTGGCCGGTGCCTTCAACCGTGACCGTACGGACGTGAAGGTATGGGACGAGGTTTTCGACGGGGCCTTGCTCGACCCCCGGATATTCAGTTGGCCGGACTTGGTCGTGTTTACCGGCCTGACGGCGGCGTTTGACCGGGCGCATCAGCTTTCCGCCTATTTCCGCCACGCCAACCCGGCCGTCGTCACGGTCATCGGCGGCGCAATCCCGCGCGCCCTTCCCGCGCTTTGTGCCGAGATCTTCGATTACGTCAGCCAAGGCGATGTGGAGGACCTTCCCGCAATCATCGCAGACGTGTTCGATCCTTCCTGCGTTTCGGAAACAGGGGCGCCGCGCTTCGACCTGGCCCGGCCGTCCATGGGGGTGGGATATCTGGAAACGACGAAATACTGCAATTTTGCCTGCTCGTTCTGTTCGTTGACCGGCGAAGGGCGGCAGTACCAACCCCATTCCGAGCAATCCATCACCAGGCAGCTCGACGCCATGAAGCGCGTGATGGGCGTCATGGTCCTGGACAACAACTTCTATGGAAACAGCCGGGAAAGTTTTCAGCAGCGCGTCGAACTGATCGGCGAACGCTGGCGGAAAGGCCAGTTCCGGGGATGGGGGGCCTTGGTGACCGGCGATTTCTTCAAGCGCCCCGAGAATGTGGAATTGATGGCCAAGAACGGCTGCAAGGCCGTGTTCTCGGGTGTGGAATCGCTCGACCCAAAGGTACTGAAGTCCTTCAACAAAAAGCAAAGCGTGACGTCGGACCCCCGCGCATTGGCGAGTTTATGCGCCGAACACGGCATGTTTTTCGATTACGGCATGATCGCAGACTTTACCCAGCAAACCGTCGCCGAGGTGGACGACCAATTGAATGCCGTTCTCAACGAACCGTCGGTCCCCCTGCCCGGATTGCTTTCCCTGACGATTCCAATCCTGGGAACGCCTTATTTCGAGGCTTCGGCACGGGACGGGCGCTTGATGCCCAATCTTCTGTTAAGCGACATGGACGGGCAGAAAGTGGTCGAATGGCCCAAGGAGCCGCTGGAAAAGGTCGTGCCTTTTGTCGCTGATCTGTTGCGCTTTCGTGGACGGAAGGCAGCACTTATGCGCCATGCCGTCAAACATGCCTGGCATTGGCGCAAGCACTTCACCTGGGATCAGACGACGTTGGCGTTGGTTCGGCCGCTGCACCGTTTCGGCGGCACGATCAATCTTGGCAGCCTTCGCCAGATGCATCAGTCCTTCCGGGAACCGTCACTCACCTATTGCGCAATGAGCGACGGCTTGCGGTCGGTATATCGGCCCCAGGTCAAAATGCCATTGAAGTTTGAAAAATGCTTCGAGCCGCTTCGGATTACCGATCCGACGGGGGCGCTGACCGATGACCTTCTGAACGCCCGCGCCAGACCGCCGGCTGTGGCATGATCATCGCCGCGCGGCTTCAAAATTGGTTTGAGCAGCCAGAACGTTATCCAGAAACTGACGGGCACAGGCGGACCAGCTGAATTGCAATGCCCAGTCGCGACACCGGTCTTTCGGAATATGAAGAGCATCCAGGGCCGCTTGGCGCAGGTCGTCGGATAGTATTCCCGCACCGCTGTCTCCGATCACATCACGCGGGCCCATCACGGGATAGGCGGCAACGGGCACACCACAGGCCATCGATTCCAAAAGGACAAGTCCGAACGTGTCCGTCAACGAAGGAAAGACAAAGACATCCGCGCCGGCGAAATGCCGCGCGAGATCTTCACCGAACTTGGCGCCGGTGAACAGAACCTGCGGATAGGACCGGCGGAATCCATCCAGTTCAGGTCCGTCACCGACCACGACCTTCGATCCGGGAAGGTCCAAATCCAAAAAAGTCTTGATGTTCTTTTCGACCGCAACCCGTCCCACATTGATGAAGATGGGGCGCGCCATGTCCGGCGGGAAGACCGAGCCATCCATCGGCCGGAAAAGATCCGCATCAACACCGCGGGACCATTTCATCAGATTGCGAAACCCCCGGCGGTGCAGGTCGTCTTCAAGAGTGTCCGTTGCGACCATGCAGCCGGAGCCGAAATTGTGGAACCGGCGAAACCATGCGTAGAACCAGCTGCCGGGTAAGGGTGCGCGCGCTTCCACGTACTCCGGAAACCGGGTGTGATAACTGGACGAATAGGTCATGCCCATCCGTCGCGCCGCCGATCCCGCCAACAGCCCGAGCGGCCCCTCGGTGGCGATATGGATATGTTCGCACCCAAATTCCTTGATGCGGTTTTGGACGGCGCGGCGCGTCGTCAGCGACAGGCGGATTTCAGGATAGGTGGGGCATGGGACGGTCGGGAATTCCTGCGGCGATAGGAATTCGACCCGCACGCCGAGTTTCTCCAGCTCACGGGCCGTAAATTCCAGGGACCGCACGACACCATTGACCAGAGGATGCCAGGCGTCTGTGACGATAAGGATGGAGGTCATGTGGACCGGTTGCCAAATGCCGGCCTGGCCACCGGATTGGTGGCGTGGGCAAGCTTTCGCGCCGGGTCCGTCCAGTAGATCACTTCCAGCCTCCCATCATAATGTTCGGCCACGGCGGTGCAGCTTTCCACCCAATCACCCGTGTTCACATAGTGAATACCGTTCATTTCGCGGCTCATGGCATGATGGATATGACCGCAGATGACGCCGTCCAGACCACGTTTTTGGATGTCGGCGGCGACCACGGTTTCGAACTGTCCAATGATGTTGATGAAACTTTTCACGTGGCGTTTGGCAAAGGCGCCGAGCGACCAATACTCCAGCCCAAGGCGTTGGCGTGCCCAGTTCAGCCATGTGTTGGATGTCAATGCGACTTCATAGAACCGGTCGCCCAGATAGGCCATCCATTTGGCGTTCTGGAGAACCACATCGTATTGGTCCCCATGGGTCACCAGATATCGGCGGCCTTCCGCGGTTTCGTGAATTGCGTGCTCGACAATTTCCACGTCGGCGACCATGCGGCCGGTAAATTCGCGAAAATTTTCATCGTGGTTTCCCGGGATATAGACGACTTTGGCGCCGAGTTTCGCCTTCTTAAGAATGGCCCGAACGACGTCTTCATGGGCCCGAGGCCAGTACCGTTTTTTCTTGAGCCGCCAGCCGTCAATGATGTCGCCGATCAGGTAAACCGTCTCGGCATCGTGCGATTCCAGAAATTCACCAAACAGGCGGGCCTGACAGTGCCGGGTTCCCAAATGGATGTCTGAAACGAAAATCGACCGGAACTTATGCCCCTGCGAACTTGAAACTTTCACTGTCACTTTATCCGCCTATAGTTGGGGTTCGTTCAGGGGCAATAATTTATATACCTGCCACGCGCATAATTCGTCCAGCGCATCACAAATCTCCCTCATCCCCCGGCTATTCTGTCCGCAACCGGCCCCCCCACCACCAATTAGCCCCCAGAGCCGTCATCCGGATAAAGGCATGAATGTTGAGCCGTACTTCGCCCAACCAATCCATGAATATCGCGATCATCGGAACCGGCATCGCGGGTCTATCGGCCGCCTGGCTTCTGAACCAGCGCCATCGCGTCACGGTCTTTGAGAAAAACAACTGGGTCGGCGGCCATTCGAACACGGTGGATGTGCCCGGGGCCACAGGAATGGTGCCGGTCGATACGGGCTTCATCGTCTACAACGAACGCACCTATTCGAATTTGACGGCCTTATTCGATCACCTGGACGTGCCGACCAAGGAAAGCGACATGTCCTTTGCCGCCTCCTTCGGCGACGGTCGTCTGGAATACGCGGGAACGGGCCTGAACGGTCTGTTCGGGCAGCGCCTCAACCTGATCCGGCCCCGGTTTTGGCGCATGATGAAAGACCTTCTGCGATTCTACAAAGAAGCCCCTGCATTCTTGAGCACCCCACACCGCCACGGCGTCAGCCTTGCCGATTATTTGGCGCAGAACAGGTACAGCCGGGCGTTCATCGATGATCATCTCTATCCCATGGGCGCGGCCGTCTGGTCGACCACTGCCCAGGAGATGGCCGACTATCCGGCGGAAGCCTTCATCCGGTTCTTTGACAGCCACGGCCTGCTGCTATTGAAAGACCGCCCCCAATGGCGGACCGTCGACGGCGGGTCCAGGGAATACGTCACGCGATTGACGGCGCCGTTCCAAGATCGTATCCGCCAAATCGGCGTCCGATCGCTGCAGCGCCAAGGGGACAAAGTCCTGGTGACCGACCGCACCGGTGCCACCGAAACCTTCGATCACGCCATCCTGGCGACCCATGCGGATGAAGCCTGCAGGCTGTTGGCGGACGCGGATTCACAGGAACGCAGATTGCTGGGGGCATGGCGGTATACGGAAAACCGCGCGGTCCTTCACACAGACCCATCCTTGATGCCGAAACGGAAACGGGTCTGGTCGAGCTGGAACTTCATCACCGGCGAAAACGGCGGCAGGAAAGCTCTTTGCGTGACTTATTGGATGAACCGCCTGCAATCCATCGACGGGCGCCCGCCCTTGTTCGTCACCTTGAACCCCGTTCGGGAACCCCGGCCTGAGGCGGTTCTGCGCGAATTCACCTATACCCACCCGTTTTTCGACCGGACCGCCATCGAAACCCAGGGCGAACTATGGGCCCTTCAGGGCCGCCAGCGGACTTGGTTCTGCGGCAGTTATTTCGGCCATGGCTTCCACGAAGATGCCCTGCAATCCGGCCTTGCCGTGGCGGAACAGCTTGGCGGCCTTCGCCGACCGTGGAATGTTGCCGACGAAAGCAGCAGAATTCACCTTGTCCCCCAGGAATCACCGGTCACGGAATGACGTTACAATCGGCCATCTTCGAAGGACCCGTAGTCCATGTACGCCATCGCCCCAATCGGCATCGATTGCGTTACGGGGTATTCTCTCTGCTGCTGGACCTGGACGAATTACCGGAACTGGACCGGCGGTTCCGATTGTTCGGCCACAACCGGTTCGCCCCCTTGGCATTCCACGACCGCGACCACGGCCCGTGCACGGGTGCTGCGCTGCGCCCCTGGGTCGAAGACCGTTTGGCGGAGGCCGGTATCGCGCTCGACGGCGGGGCCATCCGCCTGCTCTGCTATCCCAGGATTTTCGGCTACGCCTTCAATCCACTGAGCGTCTATTTTTGCTATCGCCGGGATGGGATATTGGCGGCAATCCTCTACGAGGTCTGCAATACCTATAAGGAACGCCATACCTACGTCATCCCGGTGACGGATAAGAAGAGGGCGGTAATCCGTCAATCCTGTGCCAAGGCGCTCTATGTCTCGCCCTTCATTGCCATGGAGGCGACCTACCATTTCCGCATCGTGCCGCCCGGTAACGACGTGCGGCTTGTCATCCGGCAAGAGGACGCCGACGGCCTTCTGCTGACCGCGGCATTCCAGGGCAAGCGTATTCCTCTCACTGTCCGGGCGCTGGTACGGTCCCTGGTCCGCTTTCCATTGATGACCTTGAAGGTCATTGGCGGCATTCATTGGGAGGCGATCAAACTGTGGCATAAGGGGCTGCCCGTTTTCGCCCATCTTCCCGCTGATCTGCCGGTGAAAAGCAGCATCGAAAACCAACCCGCGCCGACATCCACAAAATTAAGTGATCCATGAACACACCATCTTCACGCACATTGCCCGCCATTGAAAACACCGATCAGGCCCGCCGAGCCGGAGTCCGCGAGCGCCTCGTGATGCGCTGGGCGAAGCAACTCGCGGTTGGCCGGCTGACCGTCGAATTTCCGTCTGGCGCCCGCAAGGATTTCGAAGGGGCCATGCCCGGCCCCCACGCCGTGCTGAAGCTCAAGGATTTGGGGGTCGTTACCAGGCTGTTGTTCGCCGGTGACATCGGGTTTGCCGAAGGCTACATGGCCGGTGAATGGGAAACTCCTGATTTGCCGGCGCTGCTGACCTTTGGTGCGCTCAACCGGCCTGCAGTTTCCGGGGCGCTTGGGCGCCCGGGTATCGTCAGCTTTTTGAACCGCATCCGCCACGGGCTTCGCGCCAACACGCCGAAAGGCAGCCGGCGCAACATCGCGGCCCATTATGATCTGGGCAATGATTTCTATAGCCTGTGGCTGGACGAAAGCATGACCTATTCGTCGGCCCTGTTCACCCGCATGGATGCGCCCATGGCGGCGGCACAAAGAGACAAGTATCTGCGGATTGCGGCCGAACTTGACCTCCGGCCCGGCGACCGGGTGCTCGAAATCGGGTGCGGCTGGGGCGGCTTCGCCGAGATCGCAGCCCGGGAATTCGGCTGCCGGGTTTTGTGTTTGACCTTGTCGGGCGAACAGGCGGCCTATGCGCGGGCACGCATGGACAGCGCCGGCCTGAAGGGCTGTGTCGAGATCCGGGTCCAGGACTACCGCGAAGTCGCGGGTGAGTATGACAAGATCGTCTCGATCGAAATGTTCGAGGCCGTGGGCGAGCCCTATTGGCGGGTCTATCTGGACCGGTTGAAGGCCTTATTGAACCCGGGTGGCAAGGCGGCGCTGCAGATCATCACCATCGATGACGACCATTTCCGCGCCTACCGGCGTGATCCGGATTTTGTCCAACGCTACATATTCCCGGGCGGAATGCTGCCCAGCCCGGAAGCCTTCGCCGCAGTCGTGGCTGAACGCGGCCTGGCCATCACGGACCGGTATTTCTTCGGCCCTTCCTATGCCGAGACCATGCGGCGCTGGCATCGCGCGTTCCAGGAGAATTGGCCCGAGATCAGGAAATTAGGTTTCGACGACCGTTTCTACCGCATGTGGCGCTATTACATGGCTTATTGCGAAGCAGGGTTTAAGACCGGGATCATCGATGTCGGCCAGTTCGTCATCGAACGAAAATAACCTTACACGTCATCATGAATCTATCAGGGCCAAATTCCGCCGGGCGGGTCGAACTCAGCGGGCGGCGAGCCGCCTTCGGATCCGCGCAAGCAGCCAGCCGATAACCGGCAGTCGCTCGTAGAAATCACGCGCCGCGTCCCAATGATCGATGTGTTCGGAGACACGCCCGTCGGCCGCGAACGTCACGACGCTCGTTCCATCGAACGCCCAGGGTTTGCCACCGATCCGGCCTTCAAAGCGCCAAGCCATCAGACAGACATTGCCTGCAGACGTAGCATGGGTGACATGGAACCGGATGTCCTTGACGGTCTCAAACATATGCCGGAACACCCGCGCCATGGCGTCGGCGCCGCGAACGTCGTTGAATGGGTCCTTGAACCGGACATCGCTGCTGACGTAATCACCCAGCCTGCCAAGGGCCTCGGGTGTCAGGGATTCCAAGAATTGCCGGTAGCGATCATGCGCCTGGGTCATCCCGAATCATCGTCCGGGTCACGGCAAAGCACAAGCAGTCAAATCAGCACTCGATGAGCTTGAATATTATAAGAGACCGGACTGAGGCATACGTTCGCCTCACGGCTCGTTCAGCAAGGGGTGTCCCTCTACGAGGTTATGCACCTGACGAGCCAGCAGCAGATGCCGGTTAAGTCATTGAAGAAAGTGGCGCACCCGGCACGATTCGAACGTGCGACCTCTGCCTTCGGAGGGCGGTGGTATATATAGCAACAAGTTTCACAAAGTCGTTTTTTATATTTATTATAATTGGTTATGTTTCCTGCTCTTTCCGGTCGTTGCAGCTTGTGTGATTGCTGGTGATTGCTATATGCTTGCTAGCAATCACAAAGGCAGTGGACGGCATGCAAGCAAAGATCACCAAACGAACCGTAGATAGCGCCAGACCCAAAGAGCGCGATTATTTCATTTGGGACATGGAGCTAAAGGGCTTTGGCCTGAAAATAACCCCGGCTGGCAACCGAATTTACATTGTCCAATATCGGCTGGGAGGGAGAGGCAGCCCAACAAGGCGGTTTACGATTGGCAAGCATGGCGCCCCCTGGACGCCCACCAAGGCCCGCACAGAGGCAAAGCGCCTCCTTGGTAGTGTTGCGGATGGCAAAGACCCACAAACAGCCAAAGCAGCAGAAAAGGCCGCTATGACCGTCAATGAGCTTTGCGATGCCTATCTGAAAGAAGGCTGCGATACAAAAAAGGATTCGACCATCGCAACCGACAAAGGCCGGATCACACGCCACATAAAACCCCTACTTGGTCGAAAGCGAGTAAAAGACCTGACGGCTAACGACATTCGTCGGTTTATGTCAGACGTAGCTAATGGGAAAACAGCCGTAACAGCGAAAACAGGTAAACATGGCTTGGCACGAGTTACAGGGGGCAAAGGCACGGCATCGCGCACAGTCGGCTTGCTTGGCGGCATATTAAGCTTTGCCATCGATGAAGGTATACGCCCTGATAATCCGGCAATCGGCATTAAGAGATACCCCGATACAAAGGGGGAGAGGTTTCTATCACCGTCGGAATTATCACGACTCGGTGAAGCTCTTAACGCAGTTGAAAAAACCGAGCCATTGGCAGTGCCGGCAATACGCTTGCTGATAATGACTGGGTGCCGCAAAACCGAAATTCTTGCCCTGAAATGGAGTGAGGTAGATTTCAATATCGGCTGCTTGCGGCTGGCAGACTCTAAGACCGGACATAAGGTTGTTATGCTTGGAGCGCCTGCTTTGCAGATATTAGCGGACCTACCCAAGCAAGACGGTTCCGAGTATGTGTTTCCAGCCATGAAAGGCAAAAAGCATTACGTAGGTTTGCCGAAGGCTTGGGGGCGTATACGCAAGCAAGCAAGCCTTGATGATATTCGCCTACATGATTTGCGCCATTCGTTCGCCAGTGTTGGCGCAGGTGCAGGCATGGGCCTACAGATTGTTGGGAAACTGTTAGGGCATAAAGACCCTAAGACTACGGCTCGGTACTCACATATAGCGGATGATCCCGCAAAAGCCGCAGCAGATCGAATTGCAGGGAGCATACAGGCTGCTATGGACGGGAATGCCAATTCCGAAGTTCTGGAGTTTAAAAGGAAATGACACGATGGCCTTAAGCGCTTCTGACATGATGGAAGATCGGCTTCCTTTGTATTTTTCAGTGATTATTGAGTGAGAAACCTCGTGCCCAAGAAACAGGGACCTAATCTTTCAGACTGGGCATTGGTAAACACCTTTACGGTTTATCAAGGCGCTTGTTTATGGGTAGGCATTGACCCATCTAAGGAGCTAGCTGAAAGGCGACAGTGCAACGAGGATTAAATGAGCTCAAAGCGAAGGGCTTTATCAAGATGACCAAACGAGGTCAATGGTATGGCCGCAAAGCAACAACATGGGCAGTGACGGACAGATCATACAAGGGACACTCAGCAACGCAAGATTGGAAGAATTGGAAACCTGACCCATCGAGAAAAACAAAATCGCGGTTTCCCAGCGGATCATATTTGTTCGATGACGAACCCGAATGAGAACCGAAGGGAAAATTTATGATCCATTTCAGAACCCGTCAGGGACTAAAATTAAGCTGGTCTCGGTACTGAAATGGATCACCTATATATACCATGTAGGGGGGCATTAAGCGGGGGAGGGAACAATCAACCCCAGCCAACCAGCCCAACGTCCAGAGAACCTATTATCAAACAATTAGCCAACACCAATTAGCCTATTCCAGGGAGCATGCAGTAGCATCGACTGAGCGAGTGACTGAGGGCTAAGCAAGCTAAGGAAAGCTAATTACACGTAGCGGAGCGGAGTGTAATTAGCGGCTTAGCGTTAGCCCGAAGGAGCGAGTAAAGGAAGGTGCGGATGCAATGCGACCGGCTTTAATAAAATTAAGACATACTCATAAAAACAATAAGCAGCTAAACAAGCCCCTTTGCCAAAGTAGGCACTTTTAAAAACCTTAGGGATTGCAGCAAATTTTAGACTTTATTCGGCTTACGATTTGGCTAATTCCAAAGGTAGATGATAGGTTAATTATCAAACCTAAAACGTAAGAATCCAAAACTTAAGATATTAGTGTTAATTGCACTAAGGACGGCTGAAGGTATAAGCGGGCTTCGTGTAGGTAATTTGCACAGCATAATTATCAGGTTTTCTTTAACAGTTTTTGTCTCGCCTCTTGAAACTCAGCCTCAGAAATATGGCCATCGTCTTTTAACTTTGCCCACTTCAATAATTCATCAGCAACTGAATACTGTTTAAGCTTTTCTCCCTTGATTATATTCAACTCAAGATCATCTGGGGCACGTTTTGCAAACTTAGTCCGCTTAAAAAAAATCGGATTCTGCTCAATCCAAGTTGAATGTCTTTTTAAAGGGGCATGGAAAAGACACTGAAGAGCAATCACATATAAAACAAGCGACATTGAAACGATGATGCTGAGCTGAATTTCGTCAGTGTACTCCCAAGCAAACTTAACCGAGCCCATCGAATAGCTCTTAATATCAGGGTTATATTCATGTGCCCTTGAATAAAAATGGATAAATCCAAAAATTCCATACACAGATATTACGGATATTCCGATAATGAAAACGGTTTTAAGGAACTTTACCATCGTATCAATATGGGAAAAATTTTCGGTCTTACTTGTCATATAAATCGAAAATAAAATGAACAATGCTGGCAGAATACCAACAAGTGCAAGAGCCGTCACAATCGTGATAACAGCGAATATTAATAACTTTAAACTATCGCTGCTTGTCAGTGGCTGGTCTTTCATTTTGATACCATTTCATTGGGTAAATTAAATTTGATGATGGACTTGGCAAAAGAAAAGGCCATGAAATACAAAACAAACCGATTGCACCTAGTCCCAATTGTTGTAACCCCCTTCCCGCTTCAATCCCATACCAAAATCTCATACGAAGAAATTATAATCTGGGTACGACTTCAGTAAACTGACCGGCCTGGGTAAAAATTCGGAATACCCCCCCTGGGTCAACCTCGGTAACGATCTTTTACGCTCAAGCCTTCGGCTCTTTGGATTGATCCATCAACAACGGAGGGAGAAATGCGACTTTGGAAGGCGTTCAGCGCCTCAATGATTAACCTGCTGCAGGTCCTCGATAACCTCACAGACGGCACGAATGAGCTGTCAATCATGTATCGCGAGGCTTGTATCGCGGCCCGCAAGGAACAGGAAATTGAAGCCAAGAATGATCTCAATAAGCTCATAGGCTCATCAAACCTCAGCGAAGACGAAATCGCTAAGTTGAGAGCGGTTTAATATCTCTTGGGAGCTTCATGGCTCCCAATTTTTTTACACATCAAACACAAAAGGACGGAGCCAACCATAGATAGGACTCAGAATACCAAATTTGAGTCGCTGGCTCACATGTTAGACAAAGCGGCCTCTGCCCTCACAAAAAACACAATGACTCTCAGTGACTCTTAAAACGGCCCACAGAGCCAGATACCTGAAACAGACATCGCTAAGGGGCTTTGCCCCTCGCGCCTACAAGAGCTTTCCATGCCATCCTACCAACTCAACCGTTGTCGCCATGCTCGCCCTTACAGGGCTGCGCGTGGCTCTTTGGGCCCATATAACTCAGCCTGAGTCCACGAGAAGGCTCTTTCCGTTGCTACCCCCATCCTCGCCGGAAGGCAGAAGGCCAAACGTAGTTTGACCTTCTGTGGCCATTAGGGATTTAAATTCGGTATCAGCAGCCCATTCACGTCAACATAATCAAACGATGGCAACCCCGCATTAGGGCTAGTTGCTGTTGAGATAGCGTAAATTAGAGATTGGCTCAAAAAGATCAGCAGATTTTGCTGCTGCGGCTCCTGGAAACCCGAATGTCAGAATGGTTAGTCCAGTGTTTTCGTCATTAATATAGTAACTGTAGGTATCGTAACCGTTCGCCTCATAAACTGTGACAATCTTGATTTGTTCAAATTCGACTCGAATCATACCCGTAAAGAAATGGCCCCATTTCTCATCAGCCAGAGTGAAATAATTTGTAAAATTTCCAGCTTCGACATGCGATTTTTCAATGTCTCTAACTGCCTTATCAAGCAGTCCAGTTTTATCGCATTTCTCAAGGGTTTTTGAATCCGTCACCTCAAATGGTGACGGGCAAACAAAGTACACCCTGATATCAACATGCTTTTCAGAAAATATGATATTGGGCACGTTCCATTTTTCATGCTGTTTGAACTTCGTAGGCCTGTCTTGGAAATAATTTTTTAATTTGAAAAAAAATTGGAAGTCGAATTTCCGCAGTCCCCGATATTCTGCCAACTCTGGGTACATAACAAAAAACACTTCTGGAACCGTATTGAAGTGAAACCCATCCGCAACAGAAAGAATGTCGACAATCTTTTTTTTGCTATCCTCTTGTACGGAAAATTTGTTTTTCTCTATGTCATCACTTGGCTTGAACTGCATAATCGGAAGATGATGCTCTGGCTGAGAGGCGAATGGCCCCAGGGCGGTCCGAACGCCCACGTCGAGTACCGCCTTCCCAACCAAGCACCCGGATAGAAAAAAAGAAAACAACGCAACGAGTGCCAGCCTTGTCATTAATAGCTCCCCCCAAAAGTGAAAAATGACGAAACGTTATTTTCTTAAACACAATGGGCCTGAGAATAAAACTTCAGAACTTCGCTGGCCACCCAGGACTCTTAGACTGGAAACCTACAGACCGTTGTTGTTGTCAACTAGGGTAGCGTTCAACGATCCCTATCAAAAGCAAGCTTCTAGCGCTCCCCCGCAATCGTCCACTTGGGGGCGAAACGCTTGAGACTCATGCAGGCCCAAATCTTGCTGCGTGATTGCTATGTGATTGCTAGGCAGTTATACGCCTAGTCAAATTATCTATAACTTATTGAAAATAATGGCGCACCCGGCACGATTCGAACGTGCGACCTCTGCCTTCGGAGGGCAGCGCTCTATCCAGCTGAGCTACGGGTGCTCCGGGCGATGCGGGTGCTGCGGCACCCCTTGCATCGGGGCGGACCATACGCCGAACCCTCGCCCGCTGGCAAGCGTTGCGCGCGGCATGCTTTCACGGCACACTTTTCCCATCAAACGCCCCCACCGAAAACCCGGCGGAAACCCACCGGCACGGTTGGGCGACGCGATCATGGGAGGAGACCCGAAATGACCACCAAGTCCATTATTTCCGCCATTGCAGCGGGAATGGCGGCACTTGCCGTCACCACCGCAATTCCCGCCGCCGGCCAAGCAGCCGATGTAAAAATCACCCCCCTGGGCAGCCATCAAGGGGATTTCTGCCGGTTTGACCGCGCCCTGATCCTGGAAGATCCAGACGGCACGCGCCTGCTGTACGACCCGGGCCGCACGGTAGCCGGCGCCAAGGATCCGCGCCTGGGCAAGATCGACGCCATTCTGGTCAGCCATATGCACGGCGACCATGCCGGTGACCGTCACCTGCCCGAGCCCGGTGCCGGCACCTGCGCCAAGCCCCAGGTTGACGTGAAGTCCGTGCCCAACACCAACGCAGTCAACATCGCGCTGGCAACCGGGGCCAAGATCGTCACCGGATCGGAAATGCCCAAGTTCTTCGCGGGCAAACTCAAAGCCCTGGGCGGTAATCCGAAAAATTCCGTTCTTGTCCGTTTTGGCGCTTCCAAGATGGTCGGCGGCGTCAAGATCACGACCGTACCCGCCGCCCATTCCAACGGCATCGCCGGCGCCATGGTCGATGGTGAGTTGGGCAAGATGCTGAACGCGTCGGGCCTTACCGCTTATGCCGGGCCTCCGACGGGCTATGTGCTGACCTTCTCAAACGGCCTGGTCGCCTATCTTTCCGGTGACACGGGCGTGACGGCGGAGCAGAAAACCGTGGTCGGTGATCAGTACAAGGCCAAGCTGGTGGTCATGAACATCGGCGACACCTACACCACCGGCCCCATGGAAGCCGCCTATGTCATCAACGATCTGATCAAGCCGGCATCGGTCATCGCGTCCCACGCCAACGAGGTCGGAACCGAGGGCGGTAAGGTCGTCGGCAAGAAAACCATGACCTTCCAGAAGGCATCGGACGTGCCCGTGCACATTCCGCTGAGCGGCAAAACCCTGTCGTTCGACAGCGGGGGCACGTGCACGGCCGGCTGTTGAGTACTTAACGGCTAGTTCCTGTCGGACAGCACCCGGGCCGCTTTTCCGTCCGCACCGGATGGCAAGGGGGTCCGGGCGTTTTCGATCCAGGTTAGGATATCCCGCCACACGGTTTCGGCGTTCAGGTCCCGCAGCAGCATGTGATACCCCCCCTTGTATAACGCGAAGGTCTGACGGTCCCGGGCATCCTTGGGCAGGCGGCGCACCATGTCGAAAGTCGGATTACCTGGAATAATCTCGTCTTTCTGGCCGTACAGGATCAGCCCCTTTTCCCGAAACCGCGGCGCCGCGGCAAGAGCCTGGTCCATCAGGCCAACAAGGCCGTGAATGGTTTCCACCCGCGTGCGTTTGATGACCCGCCAATCCCGGCCCAAGGCACGCAGCATGTCGATGTTGTCGGATGGCTGGATGTTGAGCCCCTGAGCCGTCAGGCGGAATGTCGGGATGGTATGCGCCGTCAGCCACAGCGCGCCCTTTTCATACCAGGCCATGGCCGCCCGCCCCCAAACGGCAGGTGCGGCCAGAATCATTCCCTCCACCACGGGATGTGTTTCGGCCGCACCGGTAGCCGCCGCCATGGCCACGGCCCCGCCCATGCTTTCGCCCAGCACATAGACCGGCAGGCCCGGGTGGGTCAGGCGGACCAACGCGACGAAGTCGGCGAGGTCACGGACATAACTTTCCGTTCCGGCCCAAAGCCCCCGGCGCACGCCGTCCCCGAAACCGCGCTGGTCATAGGCGTAACTCAGCACCCCCCGGTCCGCGAGCCAGGTTCCGGGGGCGTCGAAAAATCGGGAGTAATCGTTGAACCCGTGCAAGGCCACGATCACGGCCCTGGCCGCACCTTTCGGCTTCCACGACCGCACGGTCATGCGAATGCCGTCGCCGGCGACAAACCAGCGATCCATGAAATGCGGTTCCGTCACGGAAGACCCCGCCGGATAGGTCGCCGGGACGGCGCAGGCAGCCAGCAAAGGCACGAACAAAAGGGCGGTGAGCCGTCCCCATGCCCGCCGGCTCATTGCGCGGCGGCTTCCCGGCTGCCGCCCGGAGCCTGATGGCTGGTCAGGCGCAGGAACACTTCTTCCAGGTCCGCTTCCTTGGTCGTCAGGTTGGTGATGACGTAACCCGCGTTTTGAATGGCAGCGATGATTTCGCCCGAATGCGCACGCGACGGCGGATAGGAAATGGAAATCTGGCGGTCCGCCAGAAGTTCCGTACGAAACGGCGTCAAAGCCTCGGGTGGCTCCGCGATATCACGGTCGACGGTGATCACCATTTCCTTGGAATCAAGCCGCGCCAGAAGGGCCGATGTATCGTCGCAGGCGACCAGTTCACCATGATTGATGATGGCGACCTTGTCACAAAGTGACTGGGCTTCTTCCAGATAATGGGTGGTCAGCAGGATGGTCGTGCCGCGTGCGTTGAGATCCCGCATGGTGACCCATAGCTGACGTCTGAGTTCCACATCCACCCCGGCCGTGGGTTCATCCAGGATCAGCACCGGCGGTGCATGAACCATGGCCTTGGCGACCAGCAACCGCCGGCGCATCCCGCCCGAAAGCGAACGCGCATAGGCATCGCGCTTATCCGCCAGGCCCACGGCGGCAAGGATGTCATCGGAACGGCGGCGGTCGATGGGCACGCCGAACAGGCCGGCCTGGACCTCCAACAATTCGCGCGGCGTGAAAAAAGGATCCAGGTTCAATTCCTGCGGCACCACACCAAGTGACAGACGGGCGGCCCGCATATCCCGTTCGATATCATGTCCCCAGACCCTGACCTCGCCCGAGGTCTTGATCACCAGGCCCGACAAAATGTTGATCAGCGTCGATTTACCCGCCCCATTGGGCCCGAGAAGGGCAAAAAACGATCCCCGCGGCACGGCAAGCGAAAGATCCTTCAGCGCCGCAACCGTATGGCCTTCGGCCCCCGGAACATTGCCGCCGCGGCCGTAAACCTTGCGCAAATGGCTGATTTCCACCGCATGATCGGGTTGTGATGTGGGGTCCGGGACCGTCATTGGCTCCTCTTGGGCGTTAGCTGGCGCCCGGCGGGTCGAATTCACGGCACGGAAATGGTGCCGCAGCATATTGATTGTCGGGCCGCAATCGGTATCATCCGCTCAAGCCTAGGGTCAACGGTCATCGCCGTGCCCGGGCGATCGATCACACCGGATCAAGGGATAGCACATGGACCCGGAAGACCCCATCTACGTGGACACCCCGACCGTTGCCTGTGACGGCGGCGGGGGTGCTTTGGGCCACCCCAAGGTGTTCCTTAAATTCGACGAGGCAGCGGAAATCGTCTGCCCCTATTGTTCGAAGCGCTATTTGCTGAACCCGGACGCTCCGGCCGCCGGTCACGGGCACTAGGCCCGGCCGTCAACCCGCCGACTGCCGGCGCGACGGCGGTTGGTTCCCGTGCGGCCGTGCCGTCGCGAACCAGAATTTTGCCGTCGTGCCCTTGCCGTGTTCGCTTTCGATCGCGATCTCACCACCATTCAGTTCGGTCAGGGCCTTTGCCAGGCTCAACCCCAAGCCCGTGCCTTCGCTGGCGCGCTGGGCCTTTTGGTCAAGTTGAACGAAGGGTTCGAACACTTGATCCAGGTCCGTTGACGCAATGCCGATCCCCGTATCGACGACCTGGATCATCAAACCATCCTGACCCATGCGCTTGGCGGAGACCGTGACCCGACCGTTTTCCGGCGTGAACTTCACGGCATTGGTCAGCAAATTCAGCAACACCTGTTTGAAATGGCGAGGATCGACGCAAAGGGCCGGCAGGTCGTCCGATATATCCTGCGCCAGCGCCACCCCGCCCCGAACGGCGCGTTCCGTGACCATGGCCACGCAGGCACGAACTTCCCGGCCGACGTCGAACTCTTCCGGTGAAACGTGAACCACACCGGCTTCGACCTTTGACACATCCAGAATATCGCTGATCAACTGCAACAAGTGTTCGCCGGACCGTTTGATGTCGCGGATGTAATCCTGGATCGCCGGGTTCGGCAATTGGCCATGAACCCCGGCCAGCAGGGCATCGGAAAACCCGATCACCGAATTCAGCGGCGTGCGCAGTTCGTGGCTCATATTGGCAAGAAATTCGGTCTTGGCGCGGTTTGCCAGTTCAGCCTGTTCCTTGGCCTCGCGCAGCTGCTTTTCGGCCAGTTTAAGATCGGTGATATCGAAGAAGGTCAGAGTCACCCCGCCTTCGGGGGTTTTGGTTTCGTTGAGGACGTAATAGCGGCCATCGGCGAACTGGCGGACGATTTCCTCGCCCGTCGGGTTGAAATGACGGTCCATCCGCCACTTGATGAATTCTTCCTCGCGCCCGATGGCGCTGGGAATATGCCCGCGTGCAATATTTGCTCGAATCACGTCTTCAAATGTGCCGCCGCGCTCCATGATTTCGCGCATCGCCGGGTTGATCCGAATCGCGCGTTCATTGGCGATAACCAAGCGGTCATCGGCGTCGTAGAGGGTAAAGCCCTCGCGCAGGGTTTCCACCGCCTCGCGCAGGCGGTTCTCGCTTTCGGCGACACGGCGTTCCGCCAATTTTCGCTCGGTAACGAGCTTTGCCGTTCCCCGGAAACCTTGAAACTCCCCATGGTCGTCGAAAACGGGCACCCCGTTCACGGACCAAGAATGAACCTGTCCCTCCGGATCGACGAAATCATATTCGAAGTTCTGAAAAGGCTGGTGGCTGTCCAGGGTCGCCTTATGGCCGCGCCACAGGTCATCCGCCTGGGGGTCGCCCCCGGCGATTTCCCAGCGGGTTTTGCCGATCATCTTGTTTGGATCATAACCTGGAACCATGCGATCGTTGGCAAACACGGCCTTATAGCGGTGGTGTTCGTCCAATTCGAACAGCCAGTCGGATGCCGACTGGGAAAAGTCGCGGAATCGCTGCTCACTTTCGCGCAGGGCCCGTTCGACTTGATTCCGTTCCGATATGTCCGTGCCGATTGCACCGACCCCGGCAATCCCGTCCAGATCGTATATGGGAAATTTGACCGTCAGGTATGTAACCTGCCCATCCGGGGTGTTAAAATGTTCTTCCTGCTCGACCGCTTCGCCGCTTTCGATCACCGCACGATCATGGGCGACGAAAGCATCCGCAACGTCCTTGGGGAATAGGTCGTGAGTCGTTTTCCCGATAGGGTCTTCGGGGCTGCCGAACAGACGGGCCGCCTGATTGTTGATCAGGATATAGCGACCTTCCGTATCCTTGATGTGGATTTTGGTCGGGGAATTAACGGTGATGGCCTGCAACAGCACCTGTGACCGGCGCAGTTCGGCTTCACGGAACGTCAGATCCGCCCGAAGCTGATTAAGTTCTTCATCTGGCGGCGGCACATGATCGCGCCGCCCGGACCGCCAGGCGGATAACACCAGCACACAACCGGCGCCGACAAGCGCCGAGAGGAGCAGGAATGCAATATCTTGCATTGGCGATGTGTCCCCCGCGATTCACCACCTTCTACCGTCATTCATTATTTGTCTTATTGGCGCGGTTTCAGCCTTGGAATCCATCGGCTTTCCGGCGACATCACCTTAGCACCGGGGTTCAATGAAAGGCGATTACCCAAAAGTCATAGATTGGGACTTCATGCCATGTCATCGGTCGGGCTATAACAGGTGGCGCGTGACCCACGATGAACCATTCCCCCTTTCCACCCCTGTTTCAACGGAGCCGTCATGACCGACCAGCGTGAACATGTCTTCCTGGTGGATGGTTCCGGCTTTATCTTCCGGGCCTATCATGCCCTGCCGCCCATGACCTCGCCGGACGGCACGCCGACCAATGCGGTATTCGGTTTCACCAAGATGTTGATGAAACTGGTCGAAGATACGGAAGCCGATTACGTCGCAGTCATTTTCGACCGCGCACGCAAAACATTTCGCAGCGACATATATCCCGAATACAAGGCCCATCGACCGCCGCCGCCCGATGACCTGATTCCGCAGTTCGATCTGGTGCGCAAGGCGACGGAAGCCTTGAACGTGGCCTCGATCGACATGGAAGGGTTCGAGGCCGATGATCTGATCGCAACCTACGCCCGCCAGGCGCGCGAACGCGGCGCCGAGGTCACCATCGTGTCATCGGACAAGGATCTGATGCAGCTGGTCGACGGCAGCGTCGTGCTGTTCGATGCCATGAAAAACCGTGAAATCGGCCCCGACCAGGTGGTCGAAAAATTCGGCGTCGCCCCCGACAAGGTCATCGACGTGCAGGCCTTGGCCGGCGATTCCGTCGACAACGTGCCGGGCGTCGCCGGGATCGGTGTGAAGACGGCCGCCCAACTGATCGACGAATACGGCGACCTGGACACCCTGTTGGCGCGCGCGGAAGAAATCAAACAGCCCAAGCGCCGCCAGAACCTGATCGAACAGGCCGACATGGCGCGGATTTCCCGCGATCTGGTGACGCTCAAGGACGACGTGCCGATCGACCGCACCATCGACGACATGCGCAAGAAATCACCGGAACCGGATGTCCTTCTGACCTTTCTGCGTGATCTCGGCTTCAAATCCCTGGCGACCACGGTGGAAAGCCGCCTTGGGATTGCCGGGGGTGTGCCCGCCGGTAACGGCGTGGACGGCAACGCTGCCGTTCAGCCCGCATCGGCCCTGGCCCCGGAGTACGAGCTGGTGCAAAGCCTGGAACAGCTGCAGCCTTGGATCGACGCGGCCTATGAAACCGGTATCATCGCGGTCGACACGGAAACGGATGCCCTGGACGCCATGGGCGCGGGGCTGGTCGGTGTGTCCCTATCGACGCAAGCCGGGCGGGCCTGTTATATCCCGCTGGCCCATGTATCGTCGGCGCCGCAGGGGCAATTGGACCTGGGCGGGGATGGCGACGGTGAGGGTGCTGACGGCGCCCCCGAACAAATCCCCATGGATGATGCGCTCAAGGCGCTTAAACCCGTGTTGGAAGATCCATCGATCCTGAAGGTCGGCCAGAACATCAAATACGATGTGCAGGTTCTGGGACGTTACGGGATCGAAGTCGAACCCTTCGACGACACCATGCTGCTGTCCTATGTGCTGGACGGCGGACTGCATGGCCACGGGATGGATGAACTGGCCCGCGATTTCCTGGACTATGACACCATCAAGTTCAAGGACGTGGCGGGCACCGGCAAGGCGCAAGTGTCGTTCGACCACGTGCCGCTGGACAAGGCCCTGGATTACGCCGCCGAAGACGCGGACATCACCCTTCGCCTGCACAACATGTTCAAACCGCGCCTAGCCGCCGAACATATGGTCACCGTGTATGAAACCTTGGAACGCAGACTGATCCCCGTGCTGCGCGACATGGAACGCTGCGGCATCAAGGTCGACGCCGGCGTTCTGAAAGGCCTGAGCGACGATTTCGCCGCCCGCATGGGTGATCTGGAAGGTGAAATTCATAAGCTTGCCGGGCGTGAATTCAACATCGGATCACCCAAGCAACTGGGCGAAATCCTGTTCGATGAAATGGGCCTGGAAGGCGGCAAGAAAACCAAGACCGGGGCTTACGGCACCGGGGCCGACGTGTTGGAAGAACTGGCCGCCCAGGGCCATGATCTGCCGCAAAAGGTTCTCGACTGGCGGCAATTATCGAAACTGAAAAGCACCTATACGGACACCCTGGTCGGCGAGATCAATCCCAAGACCGGGCGCGTTCACACCAATTATTCTCAGGCCGTGGCAACCACGGGACGGCTGGCATCATCGGACCCCAACCTGCAGAACATCCCGATCCGTTCCGAAGAAGGACGCAAGATCCGCACCGCCTTCGTCTCCGACAAAGGCCATACCCTGATGTCGGCGGATTATTCCCAGATCGAATTGCGCCTGCTGGCCCATGTCGCAGGGATCGATTCCCTTAAACAGGCATTCCATGACGGCATCGATATTCACGCTTTGACGGCAAGCCAGGTATTCGGCATACCGGTCGAAGGCATGGACCCCATGGTCCGCCGCCGCGCCAAGGCCATCAACTTCGGCATCATCTACGGCATTTCGGCCTTTGGGCTGGCGCGCCAATTGGGCATTTCACGGAGCGAAGCCGGGGAATATATCGATGCCTATTTCGAACAGTACCCGGGCATCAAGGCCTATATGGAGCGAACCAAGGAACAGGCCAAGAAAGAAGGCTTCGTTTCCACCCCCTTCGGGCGCAAGTGCCATGTGCGCGGCATCAACGACCGCAACCCCAATATGCGGGGCTTTGCCGAGCGCGCCGCCATCAACGCCCCGATCCAGGGCGGGGCCGCCGACATCATCAAACGCGCCATGATCCGCCTGCCGGACGCCCTGGCCGATGCCGGATTGCGCGCGCGCATGCTGCTGCAGGTCCACGATGAACTGATCTTCGAGGTCCCGGACGCCGAGGTCGAAGCGACACGCGAGATAGTCCGCAAGGTAATGTCCGGCGCGGCACAATTGAGCGTGCCGCTCGACGTTGATATCGGCACCGGCGCCAATTGGGACGAGGCGCACTGAGACACCCCCCGCAGCCCCGTTCAACGGATAATCGTTCTTCAGCATTCATGGCATACCCTTTGCACCGCACTCACGGGGACGCCCCGTGTGTGCGCATGGACCAAGCAGGAGGACAGCCATGAAAATCGACGATATTTCCGCCATCTTGAACCCGCAAGGCCCGGCCAAACCGGCCGTCGCAAATGCCGGGTCCGGTTCCTTTGCCGAAATGATGGCTGCCTCCGTTGCCATGGACGACGGCGCGCAAGAAACCGGCCCGCAAAGCGATGTGGAGATCATTCGCGACAAGGGTTTCCGTGCTTATGCGGAAGAGGTTGAAAAGCGGAAAATGGAGGAAATGCGGGAGAAAATCCTGAACATGATGGGATTCTCCGAAGAAGACCTGGACAAGATGCCGGCTGAACAGCGGGCCGCGATCGAAGACCTGATCGCCCAGGAAATTCAGCGCCGTATGCAGGCCAATGCCGAGCTTGACGACAACAACAGCACCCTTTCCGGCATGTCGGAGACCGCCCGCAACATCGCCGACCCCGGCAATACCGGTTCCGCCGGATCGGTCATGCTGGCCGTCATGGAAGCCCGTGATGCGCTGGAAAACGGCAGCCTGTCCCGGTCAAATTTGCCGGGTGACGCGGAAGATAATTCCTGACCGGGACCTTCTTTGCGTCCACTTGCGGCATGTAAGACGTTCCATACATAACCCCACGACGCCAAGGGTTGCCTAACCCGGCGGGCCGCGCCACCATTCTCCAAATCCGAAATCGAGGAGGAGAACGGTCATGACCGTATTCGGCAATTCGATCCGCTGCCTGACGGCCGCAACCTTAATGGCGCTATATGCCGGCACGGCCCTGGCCGGAGCAGGGCATAGCCATTCCCATGAGGTCGCCCAGGCCAAGGCCCCCAATATCACCATCGGCGCCGTTCCCGTGGCCGGCAAGATCACCATGCTGATGGGCATGGGCGGTTTTACGGGCGGTAACGTCGCGGTCCTGCCCGGCCCCGACGGCCTGTTGATCGTCGACGACAAACTGGAAAGCTTTTCGGAACAACTGGCCCAGGCGCTGAAGGCTCTCGGCGACGGCACGCCCAAGTATGTGCTGAACACCCATTGGCATTTCGATCACGTGGGCGGCAACAAACGGTTTGCCGACGCGGTGATCATTGCCCATGACAACGTGCGCAAGGACATGTCGGTTGATCAGGTGTTCAAGTCATTGAACAAGGAAATCCCCGCCGCCCCGCCCGAAGCCCTGCCCGACGTGACCTATAACGACCGCCTGACGATCCATTTCAACGGCGAGGAAATCCAACTTCACCATTTTCCGGGCGGCCATACCAACGGCGATACGGTCGTCTATTTCAAGGATTCCAAAGTGCTTCATCTTGGGGACATGTTCTTCAACGGCATGTTCCCCTTCACCGACCTGGAACACGGCGGCAATGCGCTTGCCCTGGCCCGCAACATTCGGGACATCACCGGCCGGTTCCCTGCCGACACGAAGGTCATCCCGGGCCACGGTCCGCTGGCCACCATGGCCGATGTAGAGGCCTATCTGGATATGCTCACGTCAACCACCATATTCGTGCAAGGCGCCGTCATGGAGGGCAAAGACCTGAAAGCCATCCAGGCGGCGGGCTTCCCCGAAAAATGGAAAAAATGGGAATGGCCGTTCATTTCAGAAGCCATGTGGATTGAGCTGATCCATCAAAGCCTGAACAAATAGGGATAGCCGTTCAGGCGGTCTGTGCCTTGGCGGTCGCGCGGCCTTTTGCGCGGGTCTTCGCCCATTGGACTGCCCGATAGGCCAACAGCAGGCCGGCAATACCGCCGTAGATCAAGGGTTCGATCTGAAAGCCCTTGCGCATCATGAAGAAATGGATGGGGGTGGCAATGGCGGCGAGATAAACCAGTTTGTGCAGCCGTTGCCAGTTGCGCCCGCCCATTTTCTTGACCATGGCCTTGGGCGAAGTCACGGCCAGCGCCGTCAAGACCACCAGCGCCAGCATGCCGACGGTAATGTAGGTGCGCTTGACGATATCCTGCCAAATCGCGCCCCAAGCGAAGTACTGATCCAGCGCCACGTAATTGGTGACATGCAGCAAAGCATAGAAAAAGGCGTAAAGCCCCAGCATACGGCGGAAGCGCAGGATCACGGCAAGTCCCGTGACACCGCGAACCGGGGTCACCGCCAGGGCGATCAACAGAAAACGGATCGCCCAATCGCCGGTATAGCGATTGATGAATTCCGCCGGATTGGGACCGAATTGCCCGGAAACGCCCAGCCAAACCAGCCAAGCCAGCGGCCCCAGCGCCGCCGCATGGACCAAGGGCTTGATGACCCAGGTCAATCTGGTTTCCTTGTTCATGGAAGAATCCTAGCGCATCCGGCCCTTAAAAGGGACCTGCCCGAAAGGTCGGCATCCGTGGCCGGACGGACCTAGTAGAATTTTCTGAGATCCATGCCCGCGTAAAGGTCCGCAACCTCTTCCTCGTATCCATTGAACATCAAGGTCGGCTGCTTGATCGGCAGGCCGAACACATTGTTCTGGCCGATTTTCTTTTCCGCTTCCTGGCTCCACCGCGGGTGGCTGACGGTCGGATTAACGTTGGAATAGAACCCGTACTCGCGGCCGTTGGCTTCGCTCCACGACGTCGGCGGCTGTTTGTCCGTGAACCGCATCAGCACGATCGACTTGATGGATTTAAAACCGTATTTCCACGGCACGATCAGGCGCAAAGGCGCACCGTTCTGATTGGGCAGAACCTGGCCATGCACACCGACCGCCAATAAGGACAGCGGGTTCATGGCTTCATCCATGCGCAGGCCTTCCTTGTACGGCCATTCCAGAACGGGGCGGCGTTGGCCCGGCATCTGGTCCGGGTCGAACAGGGTTTCGAAATAAACGTACTTGGCCTTGGACGTGGGGTTCAGGCGCTTGATCACCTTGGCAAGGGGCACACCCAGCCAGGGCACGACCATGGACCATGCTTCGACACAGCGGAACCGATAGACCCGGTCTTCGATATCATCCGCCTTGATCAGGTCGTTGATGTCATAGGTACCGGGTTTTTCGACCGCCCCTTCGACCTTGACGGTCCAGGGGGTGGTTTTGAAATCACCGGCATTTTCCGCAGGATCACTTTTGCCCGTGCCGAATTCATAGAAATTATTGTACTTGGATACGAGGTCGAAGGCCGTCGGATCCTCCCCCAAGACCTTGGCGTTGTATTTGGCATGCGGGATTCCGGCAAGCGCCTTGCCTTCGGCAGGGCGCCAGGACGCCTGTGCCGCACCGGACATCCCCATGGTCAGGGCCGGCGGCAGGGTCAGCGCCAAGCCACCGAAGCCCATGGCCTTGAGAATCGTGCGCCGATTGTCGAACACGCTTTTCGGCGTGATCTCGCTGGATGCGATGGGATGGGTCGGGCGGTGGCGAATAATCATAATGGATTCCCTTTTAGTTCTTCCTGCGGCGGCATGCCGTTGTCTGCCGGTCCGTTCGCTCGCTCTGATATCTGTCACATAGTATAAGCCGCGAACCTGCCGACCCAATAAGGCGTTGAAGGGGCAAATCCGTCACATCTTCGCGAGGCATGCGCGAGCAAGGGCCAAATTGCGCCGTTCCAATCCGAAGAAATCCGGTGTAGGAGATTCGTCCATGCGCACGCTCTATCACCTTTGGATGTCGCCCTTCTGCCGCAAGGCACGCATATTCCTGGGCGAGAAAAGGCTCGAACATGAGCTGCGAATCGAAAACATCTGGGAGCGGCGCGAGGAATTTCTCGCCCTTAACCCCGCCGGCACGCTGCCGGTGCTGGTCGAAATCGACGGCACGGCGATTTCCGGCGCCGATGTGATTTGCGAATTCCTGGACGAGGTCCATGAAGATCCGCCGCTGATCGGCCGCACCCCGGTGATCCGGGCCGAGGTCCGGCGCCTGACCAATTGGTTCGATGAAAAATTCAACCGCGAGGTCACGGACAATCTGGTTGGCGAAAAATTGTTGAAACGGTTTCTCGGCCAGGGCGAGCCCAAGGGGGCCCGCATTCGCGCCGGCCACGCCAACATCCACCTGCATCTGAATTATCTGTCGTTTTTGGTCGAACGGCGGCGTTGGTTGGCCGGGGACGATTTTTCCATGGCCGACGTCGCGGCGGCGGCGCATCTGTCCTGCGTCGATTATCTGGGCGACGTGCCCTGGGAAGACCACCCGGAAGCTCGCGATTGGTATTCGCGGGTCAAATCCCGGCCCAGCATGCGTTCTGTCCTGTCGGACCGCATGCCCGGCTTCCCGCCGCCCCGCCATTACGCTGATCTCGACTTCTAAAGCTTTTCCGAACGCCGCACCTAACGCTTGGGCGGAGCACCCTCTGGCTTCACGTCCATATTCTCGATGTTCTGGCGGGCCGGGCCGGCAGCCGCGCTGTCCGGCATGCCGTTCAGGATTTTCATCCAATCGGATCGCGCGCCTGCATCATTGCCGGCAAGGCGCCGCAGGATTCCCCGCTCCAGCAAGGCTTCCGGATTGCCCGGGTTCAGTTCCAACGCCGTATTGGCGTCGGCCAAGGCGTCATCGGCACGGTCCAGGAACCGCCGGGCACTGGCGCGGAGGGCATATATGTCGTCCCGGGATGGAGATAAGTTCAAGGCCGCACTCAGGTCCGCATCCGCGGCCTCGTAATCGGCGCGTGCCGCCCAGGCCTGGGCCCGGTCTACCAGCAGGTCCGCATCTCCGGGCTTCAGACCGATGGCCAAGGTAAAGGTCCGCGTCGCGTTTTCCGCCCGGCCGCTGAGCAGCCAGGCCTGCCCGGCCTGTTCGAACAGTCCGGCCTTGATATCGGGCTCTTCCAGGGAAATTCCCGCCAGGCGCTCCAAACGGCGGGCCGCTTCGTCATATTGTTCCAATTCGATCAGTGCCACGGCCGCGCAGTGATCGGCGGCATCCCCGCCGCCCAGCGAACGCCAGGCGATCGCCGTCTCGAACCCGTCCTGCGGGCGACGTCGGGCCAACGCCATGCAGGATCGATACTTTTCCGCCTGCTCGGCCGTCTTTGCCCGGGCGGACGAAGCCCCCAAGGGCTGATGGCCCTGAACAATCTGCGCCGCAGCCGGGACCGGCAGGCCGATTGCCAGGGTTGCGGGCAACAGAAGCCCCATCACCGCCATAGATATCGGCAAGCGGGCACGTCGCATTTTGCGCATCTGCAGGACCCCTGGCATGACGGTCAAGCTCTGGTTATAACCGAACCCGCTTATAGGGGGCATCCCGCCCTCTTGTCGACCGGGGCTTTATTTGCATGGCCAAACTGTTCTGTTTTGGATTGGGCTTCAGCGCCCTGACCCTGGCGCGGCAGCTGCGTGCCGACGGCTGGTTCGTGTCGGGCACCTGCCGCACAACGGACATGCAATCGGAACTGTCGGCACAGGGCATCCCGGCATATCTGTTCGATGGCACGGCCCCCTTGCCCGAAGACGCGGCCCAGGCCCTTCGGCAGGCGGATCATCTGCTGGTCTCCATCCCCTCCGGGCCGGACGGCGATCCTGCGATTATCCAATCGGCCGAACTTGTTCGCCAGGCCGCACCGGGCCTGCGTTGGGCCGGGTATCTGTCGACCACGGGCGTTTACGGCGACACAGACGGCGCCGAAGTGACGGAACAAAGCCCCCTCAACCCGAGTTCTCCCCGAAGCGAATATCGAATTGCCGCCGAACGCGCATGGCTCGACCTGGCCGTCGAGGGCCTGCCCATTCATGTGTTCCGGCTGGCGGGAATATATGGGCCGAGCCGGTCGGTACTTGACCAACTACGCAAGGGAACCGCGCGCCGGGTCGATAAACCGGGTCATCGGTTTTCCCGCATTCACGTGGACGATATCGCGGGCGTGCTCAAAGCCTCCATGGCGCGGCCCAATCCAGGCGCGGTTTATAACGTCTGCGATGACGCGCCAGCAGCCCAGTCCGATGTCATCGCCTTCGGCGCAGAATTGATGGGCAAAGAACCGCCGGTGGCCATCCCGTTCGACCAGGCCGCCCAGGGCATGTCACCCATGGCATTGACCTTCTGGCACGACAACCGGATCGTCAACAATGCCCGTATCAAGCAGGAGCTAGGGGTTACCTTGTCCTACCCGACCTACCGCGAAGGTCTGGCCGCCATATGGGCGGCAGAAGGCTAGACAGGCGGTTCTCACCCACCCGCATATTTGGGTATGCGGAATTTATTCCTTGACATTGATCTCGCGGTCGCGTAGGGTCCCGTCATCGTCAGGGACAGTTGCGTCCGCAAACAAACGACCGCCGGCCGGACGACCCCCTTCCAATTTTCATACGACTATTCAGCCGCCGCTGGCCCAGCCGGCGGACGGCTTATCGTGCCCAATGCGGAGACATGCAATGACGCCTACTCAACCGACATCCCGTGCCCGCCCGCGCGGCGGCAAGCCCAACGGGTTTTCCCGCACGTCGCTAATCGACCAGTTGGTCATGGTGAACGACGACCTGGAAGATATCCTGGTCAAACAGCCCCGCGATCTGACCGAAGCCGAAGTCCGCCGCATCGCCGAACGCCGGTTGGCGCTGCCCGCCGGTGATGAAAAGGACGCCCTTTATGCCTTGGAGCAGGCGTTCTTCGAAGACGTTTACGGATCCGAACAAGCCACAACCGACGGAACCGGCCGCTTGACAGCACCCGCGCCCAAACGGCCCGTCAACGCGGCCCCGGTCCCGGCCCGGTCCGCCGATGGTATGGAATTATCCCGCGCCGTCACGCGCCTTGCCGAACGCGTCGCCGACATCGCGGAAACCCAGGGTTCTCGCGACGCCGTGCGCTTTTTACAGCAAGGCCTGACGATCCTTAATCAGGCCCGAACGGCGGCTGGGCCGGTGGCTTCGCGAAACCGCCCCCCTGCCGACGGCCCCTTATTCCAGGATCTGGTCGATGACGGTCTGCCGGGCCCCAAGACCCGCACGGCCCTGCGTCGGGCCACGGCGCGCTTAGGCGCCCCAAAAGTCGAAGAAGCCCTGGCTCTCGGCCGGTTCGAGGAAGCCTTGAAAAGTTTGCCCCGCGGCGGCCTGCCAGACGGGATCAGAGGCGCGGCGGCAGAGGCCTTTGCCGCCCTGTTCCGCGACCCGGACAGGGACATGCACACAGGCGCCACGGAAGAAGGCGAAAGCCTGCAAATGGCAATCAACGACATCGGGCCCGCCTTACTGGGCGGCAAGGACTTCACCACCCTGCGCGAAGACGGTGTCATCGGCCCGAAAACCGAAGCCGCCCTGAAACGCGTGCTGGCCGCTGCCGGCCCGCGGCGCATGACCGAAGCCATGGGCAAGAACCTGGGCTTTTTCCTGTTTGAAGCCCCGGCACCCGGCCGGGGATCCTTGCTGCATCCATCGGCCTTGGGCCGGGCGGAGGGTCTGCAGAGATAAATTTTACCAATTAATAGGATTATATTCTTGACATTGGCAGTCATCTATGCGAAAACACCTTCAACGACAGGGCGAGGTGCGTCCGGCAAGATGAAACCACCCCAATCGGAGCCGCCCGCAAATAAACCGGTCGAACAACCGCCACATAAACGGCAAATCGACCTCCCCCCTCCTTACACATCCATCGAAGCGCCCAAACCTTCTAAAACGCCCTCGCCAAATGAGGCCCGTCGATCGCCGCGTTATAAAAAAATACAGGAGCCATTGGGCCTCCTCGCAAAACGTAGCGTCGAGCTTGAAACTCCTCTCAAGCCGGACGGCTCTCCAGATGACCCGAATGCAGTCAATCTGCGCGATGATACACTGGAACGATTGACTCGCATTTTTGACAATATCCTAGGCATCGCGACGCGCTTCCAAGCGCCGACATTCTTTGAATCGACTATCAAAAACCCGCATGATGACAACGGCCGAATTTAAATAGCCATACGCTCATCATAACCTCACAACGACTTCGGACGTTCTCCATGGACCCAAGGGATAAAGGCATTACGCGGACATCACGCCACTATCGCAAATTTGCACGCCGCGCGACCTTGATCGCCATTTTGGCCATCCTATTGCCGATCCTCTGGTTCAGCGGAAATTACACCTATCAAGTCATCAGAACCGATATGGAAAGTGATGTCCTGGCCTCGGAAGAGGACTTGATCGAAAGCTTTTATCTGGTCGCTCATACCTCTGATCTACTCGAACCGACTTACCGGTTTCCCGTCCATAAATGGGGCCTGGACGTTTCCGTTTATTATCATCCGTCCTTGACCGATTGGCACCGACGGATCACCGAACGTCAGCTCCAGATCTTGTCAAAATACTCCGGCATTAATTTTCGAACGACGGATCGGTTCGATCAAAATGTCGGCTTGTCGGTTTTTTATGCACCGTTCGGCATGACCGCAGGCGAGATGGCAAAAAATTTGGGTATCGACTACGACCGGATACGGCTCGCGACCTGTTATGCCATTCACGAATGGGGTGACGACGGGACTAACCAGTGGGGCCATGTCGTCTATAGCCGGCCACCGGAAGAGCGTCATACCGAAACATGTATCGTCGAAGAAACAATTCAGGTTCTCGGGCTTCCAGCTGATCGAGCAACCTACTTTCCAACGGTCTTCACCAATGATCGCGTCCGTTCCGTCGCGCTCTCCATAAACGACAAAATCCTTCTGCGTGCTCTTTACGACCCGGCCATAAAAACAGGCATGTCACAGGAACAAACACGCACCCTAATCCCCGGCATCATCCGGCGCTTGGTGACCGGCGTGAAGGCACGGGGCGAACAAGCCCTCTATCAAAACTAACAACGTCCGACGTACCCGGTGGCGCGGCTCATACTCGCCACAATCAATCAGGAGCCCTTTACGATGAAACATGACACAGCCGCCATCATGGCGGCGGTAAGCGCACTCGTATGCGCTGCCATGTTCGCGCAATCGGCAGCTATCCTTCCCTAGCCCCCGAACACGCAATCCACCATGTCCACATCAATCCTGGCAGCCGGCGCCTTTTGCCTAGCGGCATTGGACCTTGTGTGCCTTGCGCTGTTGGCCCGGCAGGCCCAGCGCAATCGGCAGGCAGCCGCAATCGCCTTGGAGGATGCCCGTCACGAGTTCGAAACGGGCCTTGCCTTCCTGGACAGTCAAATTCGCGCCCGGCGGCGGGCACGTTCTTTCCTTCCTTACACCGATGACAAAGGAGCCTGACATGAACCGACAACCGGTTCGGGCATCTGCGACCGACCGCGCCGCGGACATCCTGGCCCGCACAATTTTCGGCGAGGCCCGTGGTGAGCCCGTGCGCGGCAAAGAGGCCGTTGCCGCCGTGATCATGAACCGGGTCCGCCGCGCCCGCGCCGCCGGCGGCACCTATTGGTGGGGGGCGACTGTCGAAGATGTCTGCCGCCGTCCTTGGCAGTTCTCATGCTGGAACGAGACGGACCCGAATCGTGCAAAGATCGAGCGCGTCCCGACCGACAACCGCGTGTTTCAAAGCTGCCAGCGCATCGCCCGCCGGGCCCTGGCCGGGACCCTGGCCGACCCGACGGATGGCGCAACGCACTATCACGCGAAAATGGTCAACCCGCCCTGGGCGCGGGGACGCGCACCCTCGGCCGAGATCGGCCAACATTTGTTTTACGCTGACGTAGAGTAAGACCCGATGCTCGGAGCCCTGATTGGTCCCGTCGTCAGTGGCCTGTTCAACATCGTCGACCAGACGGTTGAGGACAAGGACCAAGCCGCCCGCATCAAATCCCGGCTGCAGGAAATGGCTCTGACCGGCCAGATGAAAGAGATCGAGGCAGCAGCCCAAACCATCGTCGCCGAGGCCAAAGGTGATAGCTGGCTACAGCGCAATTGGCGCCCCCTTTTGATGTGCCTGTTCGGCATCATTGTCGCCAACAATTACATCATCCACCCCTGGTTCGGTGTGCCCATGCTGCCCTTGCCGCCGGACATGTGGGAGCTGTTGAAAATCGGCGTCGGCGGATACGTGGTTGGCCGCTCGGTCGAAAAAGGCGTGCGTGTGTGGCGAGACAGTACCTGATCCTGCGCCCTTAAGGCCCCACAGACAATTCGGAGAACCCCATGGCAGATCACATTCAGATCGGCGACATCTCGCCGCGCAAACAGTACGTCGCGGACGGCGTGCAAACTCTGTTCACATTCCCCTTCCCCATATTCAAAGCAGCGGATCTGGAAGTCTTTTTGAACGAAGAACTTCAGGAATCGGGCTTTACCGTGACCGGTGCGGGCGCAGACTTAGGGGGCGAGATCACGTTCGATACGGCGCCCACCACCGGCGTTTCGATCACCCTGCGGCGGCGGCTGACCATCGCACGCCAATCAGATTTCCAGGAATCCGGCGCCTTCCGCGCACGGGTCATCAATGATGAGCTCGATTTCCTGACCGCTGCCCTGCAGCAACTTGCCGACGATACCCGCCGGTCATTGCAGTTATCCCCGACAGACCCGGACGCGGTCCTGACCTTGCCGGACAAGACAACACGCGGCGGGACCTTTCTTGCCTTCGATGCGGAAGGAAACCCCATCGCAGGGATCAGCACGCCCGGAAACACCCCCGTTTCCGATTTTATTTCAACCTTGATTGATGACGCAGATGCGGTCACGGCGCGCGGCACCTTGGCGGCGCAGGAAGATCTGAACCTTTCGCCGGCCACGGCCGGAAACGCCGGTGCGGTGGTCAGCGTCAGCGCATCGGGTGAATTGCAATACGACCCGGTGCTCACCCACGGCGCACATCTGACCGCCCTCAGCTACGGACTATAAGGAGACCCCGACATGGCAAGCACTCCCGATTATCTTGGTGCGCGCAATTCCGCCTGCACCATCATCACGGACGGCGACGGCACCACGGCTAAAACCGTTTTCACGGCTGGCGCCAACGGTGCCCGTGTTCATCTGATTTCCGCATCCACCGACGATGCCACGCCAATGCTGAGCCTCTTAAAAAACGACGGCACCACATCCTGCATCCTCGCGACGTTCGAACTGCCGACCAATGCCGGGCGGATCAATGGGGCGGCGGCAGTCGACCTTCTTGATCCGACGGTCATCCCGTCAATCCCCGCAGACCCGGGCCAATTTCTGACACTGGGCAGCGACGACACCTTGGAAATCGCCATGTTCTCGGCCCTGGCATCCGGCAAGACGGTGCATGTGGTCGTCGACGGGGTGGATTACTGATGGGTACGGGCGGCGGGCCGGATCCGCGCCGCCAGGGGCCCGGACCGGCAACACCACAGGCTGATGACGGCGGCCTGACCATGGGCCTGCACCGTCAATCGGCCCATGTCGACGATCCCGGCGAAACCACCCACAAACGGCTGCACGGCGTGGGCCCGTCCCGCCGTGCCGTGGACGGCTTCAAACGTGAGCGATATGTGGATCGCCGGGCAGAGAATTGTACCGGCCTTCTGAAAGCCGGTAATTGCGAAGATGACGCCTATTGGATGCCGCCCGACGGCGCTTGGTACAACTGGCCCGGAATTGGCGGAAGCCCCAGCAATCGTTCTGGCGGATCGATCATGAATCAAGCCAACCCCGGCAATCCCAATTCCTACGATTTCGCCGGCGGCCAGTCGACCAGCAATGTCTCCCTCCCCAATTGGAACGCGCCGGTGCGCACATCCTATGTTGTGGCGTCCGACACTGAACTGGAAGTTGTTTACGAACGAGCCGTCACGGGTTTTGGTCACGGCACCGGCGGGCAGGGCGACGACAACTATAATTGCTATTCCAATTGCAATTGCAATTGCGCCTGTGCCTGTGCCTGTGCTTGTGATTGCGCTTGCGATGGCTGTTTTCCTGCCGGCACGGCCGTCACCATGGCCGACGGAAGTCAAAAGGACATTGCCCTAATTCAACCGGGCGACCTTCTGCGCGGAGCATTCGGTGTCATCAATCGGGTTGATCGGATGTTCGTCGGCATGATCGGAAAGCACAGCGCCTTTCTGATAAATGGCGAATTCTTCGTGCCCGGTGCCCATCGAATCTGGTCCCTGACCAGAGGCTGGGTCGCGGCCGACCCGGCCAGTTGGTACGCCGCCATGAAAGAGCCGGGTTCTCTCGACCGATTTGCCGAAGTCCACGGCGTCAGCGAACCACCGGCTGATGGCATCTATGCACCCGAAAGCGAGCGGCCAAAACAAATGGTCATCGGCGATCAGCTGGCTTGGGGCAGCACAGACTGTTTTCTGTCTGTCGAAAGCATCGAACCCATCGGCCATGACGGCACCTTGATGCTCTACGAGCCGATTTGTCACAACGGTTCCGGCAGCTACGAAGTGCACGGCGGTCTATGGGCCGTAGCCGGCCCCGACTATGCCTTTCCCTTCCAGGATTATGTCAAAAAGGAAACCAGCCATGACCTTCGACCAATTGCTCAACTGGGACCGTGACACGGCCCTGGCCACCGCTCCCTTATGCGCGTGGCTGCATCCCAATTGGATCACGACGGTCAGCCTGATCCTCGCTTTGGCGGGCCTCGGTTCAATCCATCTGGGCACCGGTTGGGAAACGGCCGTCGCGGGCGGAGCGCTGATCTTTGCCTCGCGGTGGACAGATTGGATCGACGGCTTCGTTGCCCGTGCCACGAACCGCGCAACCAACCTGGGCGGCCTGTATGATATCGCGGTCGGCTACATAACGATGGTTCTTGTCATGATCGCCGTCGGCCTCCGCCAGAATGACCTCATTCTGGCCTGGGTCGGCGCGGCCGCCGCGATTATTCTGCGCATCGTCTTGATGGGAACAGGATGGATTTTGGCACACCGCCAGCGCCTTTCGATCGTGCTGTGGAACCCTCAGAAGCTGCTGCTTCCTCGTCAGCGGCCGTGTATGCGCCGGATGAAATGGGCTTTGGACGTCTGCCGAAACGATTACTGGATCGCCTTGTTCGCGCTTGCAGGCGGAACGGGATTGCATATCTGGGCCTGGGCCTACACGACCGTCGTCATTGTTCTGATCTTCTGGGTTATCGCCGCCGCAGGGCGTTTTGTTAGCCGCGTTCCGCCGTCGATGCCGGAAACAGGATCAACTTTTCAAGCCACCGGAGCAGCGCAATGATCAAACGCGCAAGACGTATCCCGACCCAACCCGGAACGAACGTTGAAAGTCTGGTCCATGAATGCAGTGTCGAACCAACCAACTTGCGGCTTCGCACATGGCACCGACAGAGGAACGATATCAACCGACCTGGCCACGGCGGGGCGGGAGAAAACCTGTTCGGCGAGGACTTGGCGCCGCGCCTCAAGGGCATGCTACTGCGACCCGTGGGCGACGTAACGATAGCCTGGGACGCAAACACCATGCGGGATGGCGCTGTTTATTATCTTTCGACCTGTTTCGACGGACAGCCCGCGCCCCTCACATATCGATGGATGGAGATCGGCCAAATGGCTGACCTGTGTCCGCCAGCCTTGCGTCAAAACGCCCTGTACCCGCATTGGGATCATAAGCAGTACGTCTATATCACCGACTTCGTGAACCACATCCAGGGCATGTCGGGCATCGGCATCGTTCCGGCGGTTAAGGTCATTACCGATGGTGACGGCACAGGCGGGTTCACGGGCCCTGATGTCATCATCGAAGTTCGGCTTGGTCCCCTCGGGTTCGTGGGAAGCTTCGATCATTCAAATCCGGAAAACGCCGTCGATTACCGCGATGCGCGAAAGTTTCTTCCCGACGGTTCCGTCAATCCAAACCGGGGTTACTTCACCCTGCCGTCAACCAAGCCTGAGAATTGGGAATTCGGATAATGTCTTATCTGCTGACCTTGACCGATGTCCACGCGAATGCGCGGGGCAGAACGGAAACCCTGTGTCTCGATTATGATCCCACGGTTTCACGCCTGACGGTGGCAGGCCGCGAAAACATGCCGGTCCGTCACCCGGCTTTCGACCGGGAAGGACCTGTATCGTGGCCAGTCCCGCACCGCGTGGCACCTGACAATCCGGGATGGAAATCAGGCATCCGTACGCTGAAAATTCAGATGGGATTCAAATGCAATTACGCCTGCGCCTATTGCAACCAGGCCAGCTGGAATACTTTCCTGGGCGGTGCGGTCGAGGATGCAAAACTGTTCTTGCGGAATTTGGACACATGGTTCGGCACGGAACAAGACCGCCAGGACGGCGGTCGGAACCTGCGCATCGAATTTTGGGGTGGCGAGCCCTTTGTCTATTGGGCGAAGTTGAAAATCCTGAGCGAGACGTTACGCCGCCGATACCCCAAGGCGCGATTCAACATCATCACCAACGGCTCCCTTCTGGACGATGAAAAAGTCGACTGGCTGATCGCCCATCGCTTCGGCATCCAAATCAGCCACGACGGGCCGGCACAGAAATACCGCCATCCGGAAGATATCCTGGACGACCCTGAAAAATGCCGTTTGATCCGGCAGCTGATGCAGGCGGCCGGACAATTGAACAGACCGGAAAACACGGCATCGGAGAATGCCGAGGACGATGCCATGCCACGCTTTGGCTTCGGGTTCGGCACGGTGCTGACGCGGTGGAATTATTCTCTCGCCGCCGTCCGCCGCCACATCGAAGACAAACTGGGCGTGCCGCCCGGATCTATTTCCTCCAACACGGAAGAGATCCTCCTCCCCTATGACAACGAGGCCATGACCTGCGTCCCCCAGTCGGAACAAGAACATCGCCAGGCACTGCATACTCTGTTCAGCGAGGCAGCCAACGGTGAGACGATTCCCGGATGCAATTCCGTACGTGACAAGATCGAAGATTTCCTTTCTTCCCTTTCGACCGGACGACCAATTGCCGCACTGGGTCAGAAATGCGGAATGGACCGGGAAGACACGATCGCCGTGAATCTGATGGGAGAAGTCACAACCTGCCATAATGTTTCCGCTGCCGATGCGCACCACAATCTGGGGAATGTCCGTAATCTCGATGCCGTGCGTCTTGACACCGCCCACCACCATCAAACCCGTGATGAATGCCGAAACTGTCCGGTCGTTCAATTGTGCAAGGGCTCTTGCATGTTCCTTGAGGGGCCGTATTGGCAAGCAGCTTGCGACGTAAGCTTTACCTATAACCTGGCTATGCTGGCGGTAGCACTTCACTACCTGACCGGCATGACATTGACCCGGATCGAAACCAAGGATCGCGGCTTCATCCGCCGCCCCGGCGTTTCGAGTACTGAAGTGATCCGCCTGGCCCCGACCGAAGATGCCGTCACCCATGCGTGATCTTGTCCGCAGTTTCATCCCCCTGCCCGATGTCATGGTGTTTGAGTTTGAAGGCGACCGGATCGCAGCGATGAATGATGCAATTATTCGAGAATTGAAAACCGACGCGCCGACCGCCCCTTCGGCACATGGGGAAAACATTCTGGAGAACCGCGCGACGGACTGCCTGTTCGATCGCACACCCTTGCCAGCCGGATTGGGAAGTCTGAAAGGGCGGCTATACGAAGCATTGGCTCTCTATCTCGATAAATTTCATGCTGCCCTCGTCAACCGGCCATTCCGGCACAGGTCCTGGTGCAACCATTATCCACCCAATCAAGGCGTGCCCTGGCATCGTCATGCACGAACGCCTGTTGTCTCCGTCTACGCCGTCAAAGGCAGTGGCGGTGACCTAATGATTGAGGACGTCACCGACCCCCGATTATGCCACCGCATCGCTACACCATCGGGACGCCTGGTTTTCTTTCCAGGCCGATTACGGCATTGCTCGACGCCTAATTTCGGACCAACCGAGACCCGCATATCTCTGCCCGTGAATTTCTATTTCGAACAGGAGCCGAAACAGGATGTCGCCAGCCGATGATCGATCATCCGATCCGCTGGTCAGTTTCGATGTCTTTGTCGCCATGTGGAACAACCTTCAGGGTTTAACCACACCCGATCTCCATGTGCGCATGGCGCGCTGGCTTCAAAACGAATGGCAGGTGGGTCATCGGGAATTGCTGTTGATGGCGTTCCGTAATTCCGGGAAATCCACATTGGTCGGTCTGTTCAGTGCCTGGATGCTGTGGCGCAATCCTGATTTGCGCATTCTCGTCTTGGCTGCCGACCTGGCCTTGGCGCGCAAGATGGTGCGCAACGTAAAACGTGTCATCGAGCGCCACCCCTTGACCCGCGCCCTTAAACCTGCACGGGCCGATCAATGGGCATCGGAGCAATTCACCGTGAACCGGCGGGCTGAACTGCGTGATCCGTCCATGTTGGCGCGCGGCATCGGTGCCAACGTGACGGGATCGCGCGCCGACGTCGTGATCTGCGATGATGTCGAGGTTCCCAACACCTGCGACACCTCGCCCAAGCGCGCCGACCTGCGAGCCCGGTTGAGTGAGATCGAATACGTCCTGGTGCCGGGCGGATTACAGCTTTACGTCGGCACGCCCCATACCTATGACACCATCTACGCCGGCAATACCCATGCCGGAATGAACGATGACAAACCATTCCTAAACGGCTTTCGCCGGTTGGAGGTCCCCATACTGGGACCATCCGGTCGGTCAGTTTGGCCGGAACGCTTTCCACCCGAATGTATCGACGCCATCCGCGAACGCAGCGGTCCCAACAAGTTCAAAAGCCAGATGCTGCTGCAGCCGGTGAATATTCTCGACAGCCGCCTGGACCTGGGCCGCCTGATATCCTACCGCCATGACCTTGAGTATGCGGAACGCAACGGCATCGGCGCCCTGACCTTGGGTGGGCGGAAACTGGTCTCTGCCTCCTGCTGGTGGGATCCGTCCTATGGTGCGCCCGGCAAGGGCGATGCCAGCGTCGTTGCCGCGGTATTCACCAGCGAAGATGGCATTCATTTTCTGCATGCCATCCGCTATCTGGAACACGACCCGGTCGAAGCGGCACGGTCAGCGGCAGGAGGAACAGACGGCGACCGGGATGAGGCGACGCAAATGTGCCGCGCCGTCGCCGATTTTATACGCACGCACCATCTGCCTTCCGTCACGTTGGAGACCAATGGCCTGGGTCGCTTCCTTCCGAATTTGTTACGTAGAACCCTGGCCACGTCGGGCATCGAGGGCGCCGTCATCGAGGCCACATCGTATCGCGCTAAGGATCTGCGAATCCTGGATGCCTTTGACGCCGTGCTGGCGGCCGGGCGCCTGCACGCACATGAAAGTGTCTGGGACACCCCCTTTGTTCAGGAAATGCAGGAATGGATGCCCGGCACGAACGGACGTGACGACGGTTTGGATGCCGTAGCGGGCTGCCTTCTGTCCGAGCCGGTACGCCTGGGCCGGCCAACCACTGCATCCGCGCATACAACCCGCCCTTCCCCGACTTGGCGCAGCGGCGGAACGTTCAAGGCAAAAACGGAATTCAGCCTTTAAACCACCATCATCAAACCGGAGATTTCAATGGGCAGCACCGACCAGCCAGTTGAACTGCCAAACAGCACCCCTTCAACAAAACCTGCACTGAAGGCCACCGGCGGCCTTGATGGTTTCGGGGGATACGGCAAATCGTTCTTGCGCGATGGCGTAGGGCGCGGGCAGGCCAACCAGCCAGACGACGTTCATCTGGTCTCGACATTTCTTACCGATAATCGTTTGTTGGAACGTCCCACCCGCGAACCGCATGAACCATTTCTGCGCGGGATTGAAAAGGCGCAAACGAAACTCAACGGCCTTGCCGGCGGCGGCTTACAAGTCGATGGAATCGTCAAGCCATTTGGCCCGACGGAAGTTCTATCTCAACGCGCGGTAACCTCTGAACAAATGCGCCCGCCTGCCGGTAAGATACCCGGGTTTCCCAACATCGGCGGACCGCCGGAAGAGGGTTTTGACAGCAATGCGTTGGACGATTTCTTTCAAAAATTCAATTTGTTCCTGAAGTCTTTTCGGGACGATGAAATTCCCTTCATGGGCAAGGTTCCAACCGGCGGTGTAAGCAACAAGAAACGTGGTTGATACATCCCTGTCGAATTGCAACCTATCAGTTGCCAGATAATATATTGTTTCTCCGATGGATTGAGCACAAACAAGTCAGCCGCGATGCAACCAATTTTACGCGTAACGACGACAACCGGTTTCTCCCGCAGGGAACACTTGATCGTTGTTGTTTTGATCGCATTGATGATCATCGATGATCTCGTTTTCTCGGCCTACCTTTCCGACATCAACAATTATCTCGTCATCGATTACGCTAAAAAAACGCTGCTTCTTGTCGCCTGTTTTTCAACCGCATCATTCCGCCGGTCGGTCACTCAGGCCTTCGGCGTGCCCGATATTCCCTGGGCCGGGACGGGGTGGTTTAACCCGCATCTTTTGATCCTGATCGCCGGCGCCTTATTACTGGATCAAGGGATCACATGGCTGGACCTTCATGGAAACCGGCTAGCCGGGAACCCCGTCTATCAACACGTGCCCCCGTACCATGATGACCTGATCAAGTACTTCGATTTGACGTTCGGGCTTCTTTGGAACGCGGTCGCCGAAGAAACCTTCTACCGCGCAGTGCTTATCACCATGCTGTACGGCCTGCTCCCCCGAACGCTTCCCTGTATCCTTATTGCAGGAATCCTCTTCGGCCTGGCCCATTGGTCGCAAGGGCCCGTTTCGGTCGGCGCCATCATCATCGGCGGTTGGATATTGGGGATGCTCTATTGCGTAACCGGGTCGATCGTTCCTGGAATCATCGTGCATTACATCAGCAACCTGATCGCCTTCACTCCCTGATCCCAACGCCGGATGCTTGAGCGCAAAATTCCGTCAGGACTTCCATTCCTCGCATCGCAAAGAAAGTATTTGTGACCCGGCAGAACCCTTTGCCAGACCGCCAAAAGACATACCGTTTTCAGCCCTTGACCATAGAGTATGGAGAAACCCCATGGGCACGACAGAGCAACCATCGCTGCCACCTCCAAACGGGAAGAAAAATACAGGCCTTGTCGGCGCGGGCGGAACCGATGGATTCGGTGGTTACGGCCGCACTTTTCTTTCCGAAGCCGTCGGCCGGGGTCAAGCCAATCAACCGGAAGACGTTCTAAAGGCTTCCTCATTCCTGACCGCAAACAAGCTGCTGACCAAACCGACCAAGCATGCGGATGAAAGTTTCTTCCGCGCCGTCGAAGACAGCCAGCATCGTCTGAACGATCTTGCCGGCGGCGGATTGCAGATAGATGGGATTGCCAAGCCCTGGGGACCGACCGAGGTTCTCAGCCAGCGGGCTGTGTCCTCGGGCAAGATGAAAGCTCCGAAAGAAGAGGTGCCGGAATTTTTTAAACCATTCGCTGACATAAGGCACAATCCTTCGGACCTGGACGGTCCGGCTATCGATTTTCTTAGAACGATCAGCGGTTGGATCAACAAAAGCAGAAAGCCCTTCAAGAATGCCAAGGTAACCGGTGGCATAAAGGGCTGACATATTGCCACCTACTGTTGATAATGCTTCTTTCAAAAAATAAACTAATAGCTGTGCAATGATGAAAAGGCCCTGAATTGAGAGCGCCTACTCCCCAGCCACACCGCTCGTCTGACCTTAGCCCCGCCGAGCTCTGGATCGTGTTCGTCTTGCTTGCGGTGAGCTTGCTGGATGACTTTGTGCTGATTTCTTACATCACTGATATCAACGACTTCTTGTTTTTTGACTTAGGCAAGAAGGCCGTCATGTTCATCATCTGCTTATCCATGGTGAATCTGCGGGCAGCATCCAGGGGGGCCTTTGCCGTGCCGGCCCTGCCTTGGGGGGGGACAGGGCTTTTGAACCCGCATGTCCTTCTGTTGACAACCGGTGCATTGTTTTTCGACCAGACCATTTACCAAGTGGGAGGAACCTGGAACTGGCACTTGGGCGAGTTGGAGTTATTCGACGTTCCGCCCTACCGCGACGACGTCATCAAGTATCTTGATCTGTCGTTAGGGCTCGTCATCAATTCAGTTGTCGAGGAGCTGTTCTATCGCGCGATCCTGCTTGCAGCCTTGGCACGATTTATTCCCCAATGGGGACTGCGTATTTTTCTCGCAGGCCTGTTGTTCGGCGCCGTCCATTGGTCCCAGGGTGCGGTTTGGTTTGCAACGATCACAGTCTTGGGCTGGATGTTCTGCTATCTCTACCACTTAACCGGTTCGATCATTCCCGGCATCATCGTTCATACCGTTCACAACATCATCGCCTTTACCCCCTGATTCTCAGGGCAAGCACCTTTCCAGGAACTCCCGCAATGTCTCCATCTCTCACCGTGCCCGGCACGGATCCGCTGCGCACGGCCCACGAAGCCCTGCACGAAGCGGGGCTTGCCCGCCAGGCCATTCTTGCCCATGAACGCCAATGCGTGGAGCGATCACGCGATGCCGCCAAGGCGTTCGAGCGCATGGGACAGGAATTGCGTGCCTTCATGGCACAGACCCGCGATGCAAGAGCACGCCTGCACGACCGGGTCGACCAGACCCAGGACCGCATTACGGAAAATCAGGTCCAGGTATTGGAAGGATTTGCGGCTCTACGCTCGGGCCTGATTCGGGGCCTATTCGCGGCATTGTTGACCATGACCGCCGGGATCGGCGCCATGGTCTGGTATCTACTGACCCACCCGATGACGGGCCGCCTGACCCCATAGGAATCAAACAGGTTCAATCGGCCGACGAGATCCGGTGGATCAGTTCGGCCATGGTTTCCTCGGCAATTGGGTTGTCCGCCTGGCAAGTGCCGGCGGCCCGGTGCCCGCCACCGCCGAACCGCAGCATCAGTTCACCCACATTGACCGATGACGACCGGTCGAAAATCGACTTCCCCACGGCAAAGACCGTGTTCTTATCCTGCTTGCCCATGACCACATGCATGGAGATGTTGCATTCGGGGAACAGGGCATAGATCAGAAAGCGGTTCCCGCAATAAATCTCGGTCTCTTTGCGCATATCGATGACGGCAAGCTTGCCGTGCATTCTGGTGCAGCGGCGAAGCTGTTCTTCGAACAAGGGCCGGTGTTCATTGTATAGATCGATGCGTTCCTTGACGTCGGGCAGTTCGAGGATTTCTTCGATGGTGTGGTTCCGGCAGTCCTCGATCAAGCCCATCATCAGTTCGTAATTGGGAACGCGGAACCCGCGGAACCGGCCCAAGCCCGTACGCGGATCCATGATGAAGTTCAACAATGCCCAACCTTCGGGGTGGAGCACATCTTCCATTTCGTATTGGGCCGAATCCGCCTGATCGACGGCATCCATCAGTTCGCCCGAAACATAGGGAAAGCCTTCTTCGCCGCCAAAGTAATTGTAGACCACGCGCGCCGCCGACGGTGCGGTCGGGTCGATCACGTGATTGTCTTTCTGGCCGCCGACACGTTCCATCTCGCTCAGATGGTGGTCGAAGGCAAGATAGACGCGCTCGTCAAACGGCACGTTGGTGGAAACGTCGTTGTCGTTGAGATCGACCTCGCCGTATTGCATTTGCCGGGGGTGGACGAACAGGATGTCGTCGATCAGTTCCAGTTCTTCCAGCAGAACGGCACAGACCAGCCCGTCGAAATCGCTGCGGGTGATCAGACGGAACTGACGCCCTCCATCCTTCAGCGCACGGATCAGCGGCTTGCCCGCACCGAAGATCGGCGATTCGATCGGTTTGGCCTCCGGCTTGGATGCAGCCGCGAGTGCAGGTGCGGATGCTGCAGGTTTGTCCGCCGCCACGGCCAGGGTGTCCGCTGCCGGGGGCGTCGCCGAATGGCCGACCCGTTGCGGCGTGCCGCCGCGTACGGCGGTGCCGATTTCAAGCGTTTCAAACCAATTAAGGAACCGATCCACATCCGCACCGGTGAAGACCAGGCCGCGCTGCGGCACGATGACTTCAGGCCCGGCCTCGCGCACACGACGGATCCAGTCATCCCGCGCGGCGGGCGCCCCCATCCAGCGCTGATGGAATCCGGTCAGATACTGAACATGCCGGTCGAAATCCCGCACGGTGAACCCGTCGCGATCATCCGGCGGCACCAAGGCCCCGCCGATATCGCCCGAAAACAGAACCTTGGCGTTGGGATCAAATACGGAAAAATTGCCCGGCGAATGAAGATAATGCGCGGGGATAAGCTGCAACCGGCCGGTTTCTCCGAACCGGATTTCTATGCCTTCGTCGGGCACGGCCACGAAATCGGCCTCACGGTCGTAATGCGTAACGTATCCCAACCACAACCAAGGCACATGGACCTTTAATTCATCGACACAGACTTCGCGCCACAGCGGCAGGGAGGAGCCCGCATCCGGGTCCTCATGCGTCAGAACGATATGCTTGATATCAGGCAGCGGCACTTCGTGGCTGACAGCGTCGAACACAGCGGGGAAAATCTCCACCCCGCCGGGATCGATGACAACAGCCTCATTTCCGGCGCGCACGACCACCTGGTTGCTGTCAACCAGATCCGGCGGCTTATCGCCGTCCTGGCCGAAGATCAGCCAGGACCGCGTTCCATCGCGGAACACCACTTCTGAACGCACGTTAAGACAACCCCTGTCGTTGGATTAGGTTCAAGTGGCCTTCCTCTTGAGCACGGTTGGTTTCTTATTCTTACCCTGCGGTAACAATAGAAGATTTTTCTAAACCGCGCCAAGAGCTTGTGAACACACATCTGCCGACAATTTCCCCCACCCCGGACAACCCAGGGGGTGCACAGCGTCTTGTGTGCCCGGGCCCGGCTTAATCGCACCGGACATATCCGCCGGCGGCGCCCCCTTCCGGGAGCACGCCACAACCGTGCGGGTGCGCGTCCTCCTTCAACAATCGACAGCCTCAAAGGAGTCCGGGTTTCCGGAATTTTTATATGTCGACACAAATCACGCAATCCTTCATCAAGCACTTCCAGACGGACGTGCACCTTGAGTACCAGCGCGTGGGCTCCAAATTGCGCAACACCGTTCGATCCAAGAACGATATCCAAGGCTCGTCCACGACCTTTCAGAAAGTGGGAAAGGGTACGGCCTCGACCAAGGCACGTCACGGCATGGTCCCGGTCATGAATCTGGACCACACACCGGTCGAATGTCAGTTGCAGGACTATTACGCCGGCGATTGGGTCGACCAGTTGGACGAAATCAAGACCAACATCAACGAACGCCAGATCATCGCCCGGGCCGGCGCCAACGCACTGGGCCGAAAAACCGACGAGCTGATCGTCGGGCAGTTGGATACCAGCACCAATTACGCCGGTGACGGGTCGGACGGCCTGACCAAGGCCAAGGTTCTGAGCGCATTCGAAATGCTGGGCGATGCCGACGTTCCCGACGACGGAGACCGCTTCGCGGTGATCGGATGGAAACAATGGACCGACCTGCTGACCATTCCCGAATTTTCGGACATGGACTTCGTCGGGTCGGACGATCTTCCATGGCGGGGCATTCAAGCCAAACGCTGGCTCGGCACCATGTGGATCCCCCATTCCGGCCTGACCAAAAGCGGCAGCGTCCGGTTTTGTTATTGGTACCACAAAAGCGCCGTCGGCCATGGCGTCGGCAAGGATGTCAAAACCGACATCACCTGGCATGGCGACCGCGCATCCAACTTCGTCAACAACATGATGAGCCAGGGAGCCTGCCTGATCGATCCGGCAGGTGTCGTGTCCCTGCGCTGCCTGGAAAGCTAAGGAGGTCAACCATGGCATATAAATCCAAGGACCTGAGCGTTCTCAGTTACGCCAACGGTTTCACCCTTTGGCATTACACCACGGCCGATGCCGCCACCGATGTGGATACGGAAGGCTATTTCAACGAAGCCGCCCATATGCTGCGCACGGGTGACATCGTGGTCGCCAATGTGGATACGGACGGCACCCCCGGCGCCGGTCTGTTCTTCGTCAGCGCCAACGCGGGCGGGATCGTCGATGTCAACGACATGACCGCGATCGGCGGCGCAGCGGATACCGACTAGGTTCCGCTGTCCATCCAAGACCATCGCATCTGGACAGGGCGCCCCAGTTCATATCGGGGGGCCCTGTCCTATGCCCTTCCCCAACATTCATCGGAGTTACCGCCATGGCGCTAAGTCAAATCGCCCTGTGTTCCCGCGCGCTGCTGAAACTGGGCGGCACCACGATAACATCGTTCGACGAAGGCACGGCCGAAGCTGAAATCGCCGCGAACCTGTTTCCATCAGTCCGCGACGCGCTTTTGTCCGCCCATCCCTGGAGCTTCGCCACCGCGCAGCAGCGCCTGCCGGTTCTTGCAGCGGAACCCGTGGCCGATTTCGCAAAGGCCTTTCAATTACCGGCCAATTTCCTGCGCGCTTTGTCCGCAGGCGGCAACAGCCGCGGCCACGGCCTGGAATATCGTATCGCCGAACGGCGCCTGCATGCCAACACGGACGACATCGTCATGACCTTCATCTTCCGTCCGGCGGAAATCGACTTCCCCCCCTTCTTCGATCAGACCTTGATCACACGTCTTGCCGCAGAGTTCTGTATCCCCCTGACGGAAAGCACATCCCGTTCGGAAGCGCTTTACAGATTGGCAGAGCAGGAATTCCAGCGCGCCAAAACAATTGATGCGCAACAGGAAACACCGGGTCGGATCGACGACTTCTCCCTGGTGGAGGTCCGCTCCTAATGCCCCGTCTGACAACCTACAAATCCAATTTCACCGCAGGCGAGGTTTCGACCCGACTGATCGGCCGGAACGATCTGCGCTCGTATGCCAATGGCGCCGCGAAACTGCGCAACCTGATCATCCAACCGACAGGCGGCGTCAGCCGCCGGTCGGGCACACAGTATATCGGCACGGCCCCTGGTCCCGGCCGGCTGGTCGCGTTCGAGTTCAACACCGAACAAACTTATTTGCTGTGTCTAACCCATCACCAGATCAGCATTTTCACGGACGGCGTGAAAACGGCGACCATCGCCGCTCCTTGGACCGAGGCACAATTGGCCCGCCTTGTGTGGGTGCAGAGTGCGGATACGCTTCTTATCACGCACCCCGATATCCCGCCGAAAAAAATTACCCGGACCTCACATTCCGACTGGCAAATCGACGATTGGGCTTTCGCCGAAGAAAACGGGCGCATTCATCAGCCCCATCACAAATTCGCGGGCGCGGACGTCACATTATCCACCAGCGGGACCATTACGGTAACAGCGTCATCCGATGTGTTCGATGCCGGTCATGTCGGCACGCGGTTCCGCATCGCGGCCAAGGAGATCGAGATCACCGCCGTCGCGTCGGCGACCTCCGCCACGGCAACGGTAAAAGAAACACTCGCCGGCACTGCCGCCAACAAGGATTGGGAAGAACAATCCTTTTCACCGGTTCGCGGCTATCCGGCAACCGTGACTTTCCACCAGGATCGCACGGTCATCGGCGGCTCCCGCGATCTGCCGAACCAAATTTGGATGTCCAAATCGTCGGATCTGTTCAACTTCGACCTGGGGGAAGGCCTGGACGATGAAGCGATCGAATTTTCCCTATTATCGGATCAGGTCAATGCCTGCTGCGCGGTGTTTTCCGGGCGACATCTTCAGGTCTTTACATCGGGTGCCGAATGGATGGTTACCGGTGACCCGTTGACCCCTGCTTCGGTACAGATTCGCCGGCAGACACGCGTCGGCTCGTCGACGGATCGCTTCGTTCCGCCGCGCAATGTCGATGGCGCCACGCTGTTTGCACCAAGAACGGGGCGGGAACTTCGCGAGTTTCTGTTCACCGATGTAGAGCAGGCTTATCAATCGCGGGGCCTTGCAACGGTTGCGGAACATCTTATCCGCGATCCCGTGGATCAGGATTTCGATGCCCAGCATCGGAACCTGCACCTCGCCATGTCCGACGGCACGCTCGGCACATTGACGATCTACCGAGCGGAAGAAATCACCGGCTGGACGCTTTGCGATACTCAAGGAATGTTTCTGTCCGTCTGCGCAGTCGGGGATCGGGTCTACCTGCTGACGGAACGCACGAACGGACATTTTATTGAATACTTCGACGGCGAACTGCAGGTCGATTGCGGCCTGCGGTTATCGTCACCGACACCGAAAATCACCTGGTCTGGGCTTTCCCATCTGGAGGGCCTGACCGTCAAGGTCGTTGCCGATGGGTCCGTCCTTGGCGAAGCCATGGTCACGGGCGGCGAGATCATCTTGAATGTGGAAGCAACCGAAATCCGGGTCGGTCTTGGATATGCCCATGCCATCGAACCCTTGCCCCCTGCGATCAACGGCACCCAAGGATCGAATCAAGGTGGCCGGCTGCGGCTTGTCGCTGCGACGTTCCGCCTGAAGGATGCATCCTCGCTGCGCCTGGATACGGGGCGCGGGTTCGTCGAAGTCCCCTTCCGGGAATTCGGCAACGACCTTCTGGATGCGCCGCCGGTTGTTTTTTCCGGCAACCGGACAGTGCGCGCCTTCGGATGGCGGCGAGACGGCACCCAGCCCCTTTGGCGGATCGAACAGGATGATCCGCTGCCGTTCACTTTGTTGTCGGTGACGGAGGAAGTCAGCGTGAACGGATAATCCATTTCCGGCCCCACCGCCCCCTACCCTTTATTTCAGGAGATTCTTTTCATGGCTGAAATCGCCACCCTGGCCATATCCACCGCATTTTCAGCGGCTCAGCAACACGCCGCCGGAAAACAACAGGCAGCCAAAGTCGAAGCACAACGCCGACAACAAGTCACACAGCTTCAACAACAGCAAGAGATCGAAACCCGCCGGCGGCGGGAACAGCTTCGGCAAGCGCAAGCAGCCCAGCGCGCTCGTTTCGCCGGCGGCGGTATCAGCGCTGCCAGCGGGTCGGCATCAAGCCTTTTGTTCGGCATGGCCCGTCAAGTCGATCAGGCAATTGCGGATTCGCGAAACAGCAGCGCAACGCAGATCAATGCCATCAATTCCAGCGCAGCGGCTCAACGCTCCAGTTTGTTGTCGCAAGGACGGGGGGCCCTTTTGGGTGGGTTCCAGTCGGCATTGAACCTCGGCGCCAGTCAATTGCCGTCGCTGTTCAAATGACCACATCAGGGCAATCATGCGCTCTTCGGCGCATGGTCCAACGTCGGATGCCGAAACTGATCCGTAAGGCAATGGCAGATTATGCTGCCTTCGCGCAACAGCCTCCACCCGATGACGCCAAGGGTTTCACCGCCCATCACGCGGCCTGTAAGTCCGCGCTGTCACATTTGGACGCAGCTGCCAAGTTGCTCGCCTGGGCGGGAAGCCCCAATAACACATCAGACAGCAACCGTGATCTCGCCCGCATGATCATGGATGCGGAACATGCAATCGCCGCGACCGATCCCGATTCCGTCTGACCGCCGTCCTCAAAAGTTTCCGTTTATCGATAAAGAAAGGAGCCCCCGCCATGGGTGGAATTTTCAGCGCGCCCAAATTGCCCCCAGCCCCCCCACCGCCACCGCCGCCGCCCGACCCGGACGAAGAAGAACGCGAACGACGCCTTGAACGATTGGACCGGCAACGCCGGGGCCGCGCGGGTCTTATCGCCACGTCACGGCGCGGCCTGCTTGACGAAAGACCCGTCACCGCTGCCGCACCCACCGTCAAAACAAAATTGGGGGAATGACTATGTCCCAGATATCTCCCATCGATATTCTCAGCCGTTATCGCCGCGCCCGCGACCGACGCGCGACGTGGGAGCCGTTATGGCAGGAATGTTTCGATTTCGCCCTGCCTCAACGGGAAAACGCGCTTGGCCGCAATACAGGTGCCAGCCGCAAAACCGACCGCTTGTTTGACGGCACGGCGCCCGATGCCGTCGATCAATTGGCCGCAAGCCTGTTGGCACAACTGACGCCGCCCTGGGCCCGATGGTTCGGGTTGATGCCGGGAACACAGGTGGGCGAAGAACGCCGGGCCGATTTATCCAATGAATTGGAAAATGCATCACAAACTCTACAATCGCATTTCGACCGATCGAATTTCGCGGTTGAAATGCACCAATGCTATCTGGATTTGGTGACGGTGGGCACGGCCAGCCTGATGTTCGAAGCCGCCCCGCCGGGCGAGCCATCTGCCTTCAGATTCACGGCCGTTCCCTTGTCGCAAGTCGCTTTCGAAGAAGACACTTCGGGCCGGCTCGACACCACGTTCCGGATCAACCGCCTGTCGCGATCACAGATCATTGAACGCTTTCCCAAAGCCAAGCTGCCCGACACCTTGAAGGAACGCAAACAGGACGAAGGCGAGCAGCCGTCCGCAGACGTGCTTGAAGCCTTGCTGCCCGTCAACGGGGGATTCGACTACATCGCCATGCTTGACCCCGGGGACGGCAACGCCGGCAATCACACCCTTACGGTGTTGAAGACGGGACGTTTCGAAACATCCCCTTTCATCAATTTCCGATGGCTGAAGGCGCCGGGCGAAATTTATGGCCGATCGCCGGTGATGAAAACCCTGCCCGACATCAAGACCGCCAACAAAGTCGTGGAACTGGTTCTCAAGAATGCCTCGATCGCCGTGACCGGAATCTGGCAGGCGGATGACGATGGCGTATTGAATCCCTCTAACATTCGGCTGACACCGGGCACCATCATTCCCAAGGCCGTCGGCTCGGCCGGATTGCGCCCTTTGGAGGCCCCGGGCCGTTTCGATTTGTCCCAGGTCGTCCTGCAAGATCTTCGGGCTGGAATTCGCCGCGCCCTTCTCGCTGACCGGTTGGGGCAGATCGAAGGCCCCAGGATGACCGCCACCGAAGTTCTTGAACGCGTCGCCGAAATTTCCCGCCTGCTGGGAGCGACCTATGGCCGCCTGCAATCCGAACTGCTTACCCCCCTGGTCACACGCGGTCTTGCCATTTTGACCCGACGCGGCGAGGTCCCAGCCCTGCGCATCGACAGCAAGGTGATCGATCTGGAATACAAATCACCGCTCGCCCGCCATCAAGCGCAACAAGATGTTCAGGCAACCCTTGCCTTTCTTGACGGATTGGCACGAATGGGCCCGGCCGCACTCGCAATCGTCGACGTCGAACAAGCCGCACAGACCCTCGCCGCAGCCTATGGCGTGCCGCCCAAAATTTTGAAATCCCCGGACAGTGCACCAGCGGCCTTTCCCTTGCCCGCATCCCCTGAACCTCCCATGCCGAATGATTTCGGTTCCGACAAAGGCACCGGCATGGATATCGCCTCCTTGGCATCGGCTATGGGCGCGGCACAACCCGTCCCGCCGGCAGGAGATATCTGATGCCAGATCACACACCGGAATGGCCATGGCATACGGACGATTTCCCATCCTCACCCGAGCAACCCGGCACATCCAACAATGCGGAACAGATCGCACATGCCGCCGCGCGGTGTTTTCGCGGGGCCGACGGCGCGGCCCTGCTGGCTTATCTGCACGCTGCGACCACAGGCCGGGCTTTAGGACCGGATGCCCCGGACACCGCTTTGCGCCACCTGGAAGGGCAACGCCATCTCGTCCGTCACCTTTGCCATATGATCGACCTGGGCCGCGCCGGCCCTGATACCTCTGTTCACCCGAAAGGAGCCTCCGAATGAATACCCTACAAACCGTGACCCCCGAGATGGATGAACCGGAAGCTTCACACATTCCTGCCCATAGCCTTGATGAAACGGATGCCCCGGAACCGGCCGCCTTGGAAGCAAGCAACGACACGGATACACCGGATTTCCTTCCTCCCAAATTCTGGGACGCAGATGCCGGCGAAGTTCGCATCGAGGAGCTTGCCCGGTCCTATATCGCGTTGGAAAAACGATTGGGCGCTGCCGGAGGCGACACCGTTCCGGAGGATCCGAACGGATACCGGATCGAGCCGGCCATGGAGGGCATGACACCGGACCCCGAGGTCAATGTACGCCTGATAGAAGCAGGGTTTACTCAGGCCCAGGCACAGCTTGTCTATGACCTGGCGGCGGAAAAGCTTGCCCCCTTGGTTCGTGATCTTGCATCCGAAACCGTGCAAGGCGAGCATCGGTGGCGCCTGGCCGATCATTTCGGAGGGCACGACCGATGGGAAACAGCCGCAGAACAGATTCAGTCCTGGGGTCAAACCAACCTCCCTGCCCCCGTGCTTGAAGCCTTAAGCCAGTCATATGACGGCGTGTTGACGCTTCACCGGATGATGCGGGACGGCGAACCCGAATTGGTGTCAGGTGCCGCACCCGCGGCTTCGGGCCGTTCGGAAAGCCAACTGCGGCGCATGATGGAAGACCCCCGTTACTGGCGCGATCACGACCCGGCATTCACCGCCCAGGTACAGAAAGGCTTCGAAGACCTTTATCCCGACGAGGGGTGAGCGCGCTTTTGCTCCGCAACTCCTTCTCGTTTTCGGGACGGGGCGCCGGATGCCTGATCTTCCCCGGGCGCCGGCGCCCCGCTTTTTTATCTTTCCATGACCTTATATCTACAACAGGGCCTTGGACCGCACGCCACGAACCTCAAGACATCTGGGTCAGCAAGGCATCCAACGTCCGTGTCAGGCGGTCGAGGTCATGATCTTCCGACAACCGATGACCACCATTCTTGATCAATTGCACCTCGACATCATGGGATGTGAGTTGTTTCTGAATTTTCAAACTTGTCTTCCACGGCACGTCTTCGTCTTCAATACCGTGAATAAGGCGCACGGGAATATCCAGGTCGATCGGTTTGTCGAGCAACAGGCGGTCCCAGCCGTCATCGATCAGCGGTTTGCAAATTCGGTACGGCGCCTGATCGTCATAACAATTGGGGAGTTCGACAAAGCCGTCGTGTGCCATCTGTTCTTTTTGCGCATCGGTGAATTCATCCCACAGCAAATCGCGGGTGAAATCGGGGGCTGCCGCGATACCAAGCAGGCCCCGGATTCGCGTCTTTCGGGCCAATGCCACCAAAAGCATGATCCAGCCGCCCATCGAAGACCCCACCAAAACCTGGCCGCCTTCGGTCAATTCATCGAGCGCCGTAATGGCGTCATCAGCCCATTGTCCGATGGAACCTTCCTCGAAAACCCCGGAAGACTGCCCGTGTCCGGTATAATCAAAACGCAAGAACGCCTGCCCGCGGGCTCTGCAATAGGCTTCCAAGGCAAGAGCTTTGCCCCCTGTCATATCGGATTTGAACCCCGTCAAAAAGACCACACCGGGAGACTTGCCAGGCAAATAGTGGTAGGCAATAGTCCTGCCGTCACCACATTCCAAAATATGCGGCGGAGTGTCGGGTGCAACGTCTGGGCCTGAAGACATGATCGGTTTCCATCCATGAACAAGATGCCGGACAATAACACCGGCGGCGGCGAAAGCGAACGCGCCCAATCCGCCCAAGGCCAGTCTGCTAAAGAAAAGGCAGCCCAAGGAAAGACCGGGGACGGCCGCCTTGCCACGGTGCTGCAGGTTCTGCCGGCTCTTGGTGCCGGCGGCGGGGTGGAACGCGGCACGGTTGAAATCGCCGGCGCCGTGGTCGAGGCCGGCGGACGCGCCATTGTCGCGTCATCAGGCGGCCCCCTGGTCCATGATCTAAGCCGTGTCGGCGCGGAACACGTGGAATTGCCGCTGCAGTCCAAGAACCCGATTACCATGTGGCGTAATATCGAACGCCTGGCCGAGTTCATCCGCGCCGAAAAAGTCGATATCGTCCACGCCCGGTCGCGCGCCCCCGCCTGGTCCGCCTGGGCCGCCACCAAACGCACGGGCAGCCATTTCGTCACCACCTTCCACGGAACCTATGGCGCGTCGAATCATCTGAAACGGGTCTACAACTCCGTCATGACCCGCGGTGAACGGGTGATCGCCATCAGCCAGTTCATCGCCGGTCATGTCCGTCAGCTATATGGCGTGCCCTCGGGAAAGATAAAAGTCATCCACCGCGGGGTCGATCTGGAACGTTTCGACCCGGCCAAGGTTTCGGCGCAGCGGGTTGTCAATCTGGCGGCAGACTGGATGTTGCCCGACGGCGTCCCCGTGATCATGTTGCCCGGGCGCCTGACCCGATGGAAAGGCCAGCCTGTCGTGATCGATGCGTTGAGTAAATTAAAGCATCGCGATATCCGCTGTTTATTGGTCGGCGGCGACCAGGGACGCGAAGATTACCGCGCCGAACTGGAAGCCATGATCGCCCGACGCGACCTGAACGAAGTCGTCCGGCTGGTCGATCACTGCGACGACATGCCCGCGGCTTACATGCTGACGGATGTGGTGATTTCCGCTTCGACCGATCCCGAAGCCTTCGGCCGCGTGATCGCCGAGGCCCAGGCACTGGGCCGGCCGGTCATCGCCACGGATCATGGCGGCGCCAAGGAAACCGTCATTCCCGGTGTCACGGGATGGCTTGTGCCGCCGGGCGATGCGGACGCGCTCGCCGCCGCAATCGATAAGGTATTGTCATTGGACAGTGCCGCCCGTAGCACACTTGCCGGAAAGGCCATCGCAAACGTGCGGGACAATTTTTCCAAGGCCTCCATGTGCGCCAAGACGCTGGACGTCTATGACGAGGTCCTGGGCATTCGCCCCCAAGGCTGACCCATGGCCGCGCCCTCCCCTCCTTTGAAGAATATCTTGATCATCAAGCTGGGCGCGCTTGGCGATTTCGTCCAGGCTCTCGGCCCCATGAAGGCGATCCGCGACCATCACAACGACGTCCGCGTCGACCTTTTGACAACCGCGCCCTACGTGGAACTTGCCGAAGCCTCGGGCCTGTTCGACCGTGTCATGGCACACCCACGCATGAAATGGTTCCACCTGGGCACGGTATTGGGGCTCCGCCGGGATCTGATCGACGGCGCATATACCCGGGTTTATGACCTGCAGACCTCGGACCGGTCATCGTTCTATTTCCGCCTGTTTCCCGCAAACCGCCGCCCCGAATGGTCAGGTATCGCGCGCGGCTGTTCGCACCCCCATGCCAATCCGGACCGCGACCGTATGCATACGATTGAGCGGCAAGCGGACCAACTTGCCATGGCCGGGATTCCCGCCGTCCCCGCACCGGATTTGTCGTTTGCGGCAACCGACCTAACCCGTTTCAACCTGACCGAGCCCTTCGCCTTGATCGTCCCGGGCGGCGCACCGCACCGGCCGGCCAAGCGCTGGCCTGCCGGTCATTTCGCAGCCCTGGCATCCAACTTGGTAGAGCGCGGTCTATTACCAGTGATCCTGGGGGGGCCGGATGAGCGTGCCCTGCACGATGAAATCCTGGCCGCTGCCCCCGCCGCACGCAGCCTTTGTGGGGAGACCTCGCTTCTGGACCTTGCCACCCTGGCACGCCGATGCGCCCTTGCCGTCGGCAACGATACCGGCCCCATGCATGTCGCCGCCATCGCCGGTGCTGCGACGGTCGTACTTTATTCAAAGGCCAGCGATCCCGCCCTATGCGCACAGCGCGGCGCCCAGGTGACGATCCTGCGGGAGCCCTGGCTGAACGATCTTTCGGTCGATGACGTGCTTAAGGTTTTGCCGCCCGTCGGGACCACCTCATAAAGCATGTGACTGACGCTTGACACACGGGGGCCACGCCCTACATTCCCCCCCTGATCCTGATCCCAATTCGAACGGCCTGAATTCATATGGTTGCCATTACCCTTCCGGACGGCAGCGTCCGCAATTTCGACGGCCCGGTCACGGGGCTTGACGTCGCCGCCGACATCGGCCCCGGCCTGGCCAAGGCGGCCCTTGCCGTGCGCGTCGACGGCAAGCTCACGGACCTTGCCGCAACCATCAAGACTGATGCTGATCTGGCCATCGTCACCAACAAGGACGAGGATGCGCTGGACCTGCTGCGCCATGACTGCGCGCATGTCCTGGCCGAAGCCGTGCAGGAACTTTATCCCGGCACCCAGGTGACCATCGGCCCGACGATCGAAAACGGCTTTTATTACGATTTCGCGCGGGACGAGCCTTTCTCCATCGACGATCTGGAGAAGATGGAACAGAAGATGCACGAGATCATCGATCGCGACGCCCCCTTTACCCGCGAGGTTTGGGACCGCGACGTCGCCATCAAGCATTTCGAAGGCATCGGCGAGAAGTACAAAGCAGAGCTGATCCAAGGCCTGCCCGAGGGCGAAGAAATCGGCATCTACCGCCAGGGCGACTGGCTGGACCTGTGCCGCGGACCGCACCTGCCGTCGACGGGTCGCGTGGGCCATGCCTTCAAGCTGATGAAGGTGGCCGGTGCTTATTGGCGGGGCGATCACCGCAACGAGATGCTGCAGCGGGTCTACGGCACCTGCTGGTTCAATGAAAAAGACCTGAAGGCCCATCTTCACATGCTGGAAGAGGCCGAAAAGCGCGACCACCGGCGCCTCGGCCGCGAAATGGACCTGTTCCACATTCAGGAAGAAGCCGCCGGCTCGGCCTTTTGGCACCCCAAGGGCTGGACGCTTTACCGCATTTGCCAGGATTATATGCGCAAGCGCCTGGACGATGCCGGCTATGTGGAGGTCAATACGCCGCAGCTGGTTGATCGGGCGCTGTGGGAAGCCTCGGGCCATTGGGAGAAGTTCCGCGAGAACATGTTTATCTCCGAGGCCGAGGATAAGCTGCTTGCCATCAAGCCCATGAACTGCCCCTGCCACGTGCAGATATTCAAGCAAGGCACCACCAGCTACCGCGACCTGCCGTTGCGCATGGCCGAATTCGGCTCCTGCCACCGCAACGAGCCGTCGGGCGCTCTGCACGGCCTGATGCGCGTGCGCGCCTTCACCCAGGACGACGCCCATATCTTCTGCCGCCCCGACCAGATCGAGGCCGAGACCCGCATTTTCATCGATCTGCTGACCCGGATTTACAAGGACTTCGGCTTCGACGAATTCGTCATCAAGTTTTCCGACCGGCCGGAAGTCCGTGCCGGGTCGGACGAAACCTGGGACCGGGCGGAAAAAGCCCTGCTGGATGCGACCAAGGCCGCCGGCCACGACCCGATCCTGAACCCGGGCGAAGGGGCGTTTTACGGGCCCAAGTTGGAATTCGTGCTGCGCGACGCCATCGGCCGCGACTGGCAGTGCGGCACCCTGCAGGTCGATTTCGTGCTGCCCGAACGCCTGGATGCCAGTTACATCGCCGAAGATGGCGCCAAGCACCGCCCGGTCATGCTGCATCGGGCGATTTTGGGCTCGTTCGAACGCTTCATCGGCATCCTGATCGAGAACTACGCCGGGCGCTTCCCCTTGTGGCTGGCCCCCCACCAGGTCACGGTCGCAACCATCACCAATGATTCGGATGCCTATGCCGACGAGGTCGCCAAAGCCTGCAAGGCAGCGGGACTGCGCGTCGAGACGGACAAGCGGAACGAGAAAATCAACTACAAGATCCGCGAACACAGCCACGCCAAGGTCCCCGCGATCATGGTCGTCGGCGCCAAGGAAGCCGAGGCCGGCACGGTCGCGATCCGGCGCCTGGGCGGCAAGAATCAAGAAATCCTTGCGCTCCGGGATGCGATCGATACATTAGTGTCGGAAGCGGCGGGGCCGTTGGGCGCCGGGGATGATCAATAAAAGTCCCCAATAAAAATCACAATAAAGTGCGCGCGTTCACGTTCCGCCGGAACGGGGATATTTGACGTACCCGCCAATTGACGCAACCGAACGAGGAGCAAGGCAATAGCACGCCGCCCCATGCAACAAACACCGCCGTCTAAGGATGGACCGCGGATAAATGACGATATCGACGTGGCCGAAGTGCGCGTCGTCGACGCCGACGGCGAAATGGTCGGCGTTCTTTCCACGAAAGAAGCCATTGAAATGGCATTTGAGGTTGGACTCGACCTGGTCGAGGTGTCGCCCAATGCCGATCCGCCCGTGTGCAAAATTCTGGACTACGGAAAGTTCAAGTACGAGGCCCAGAAAAAAGCCAACGAGGCCCGCAAGAAGCAAAAGGTCATCGAGGTCAAAGAGATCAAAATGCGCCCGGGCATCGACGAGCACGATTATCAGGTCAAGATGAAGGCCGTGCGCAAGTTCCTGGACAACGGCGACAAGGTCAAAATGACCATTCGCTTCCGGGGCCGCGAAATGGCCCACCAGGACCTGGGCATGAAGGTGCTCGACCGCGTGCGCACAGAGGTCGATGAACAGGCCAAGGTCGAACAGTATCCCAAGACCGAAGGCCGGCTGATGACCATGGTGATCGCTCCCCGTTAATCGGGTTTATTCCCAAGTTTCCCCTATCTGTTCGCTGTCTTGCACAGCGGCAACAGGCGGCGTATGTCCTGACGGTATCAATCGCCCGCAAAGGAGACCTGCCATGAAACGCAAGGTACCGACGCGGCGAAACCCGGTGGCCCGGGCCGTAAGAACCCTGCGTCAGCAGAAAATCCAATCGGCCAAGGCCTACCGTCGCCGCGCCAAACATATGAAAGCCCGCCCCGACCACAACGGTCAGGACGGGCTTTTCATTTTTGATTCTGGGGCCGGTTATTCGGCGGCGAGCGGCCGGTCCCGAATGATGTCCATGATTTCCGCGGCGGCAACCGGGATGTTGGTACCCGGGCCGTAGATCGCGGCGACACCCTTGGCCTTCAGGAAATCATAATCCTGGGCCGGGATGACCCCGCCGCAGACGACCAGGATGTCGTCAGCACCCTGGGCTTTCAGTTCCTCGATCAGGGCCGGGACCAAAGTCTTATGTCCGGCGGCCTGGCTGGACACGCCGATCACATGCACATCGTTTTCGATAGCTTGGCGGGCGGCTTCGTCCGGTGTCTGGAACAGGGGGCCGACATCCACGTCGAAACCGATATCGGCGAAGGCCGTGGCGATCACCTTGGCGCCCCGATCGTGGCCGTCCTGGCCCATCTTGACCACCAGCATGCGCGGGCGCCGACCCTCGGCTTCGGCGAAGTCGGCGACGTCCTTGCGGATTTTGTTGAAGCCTTCATCCCCTTCATAGGCAGAACCATAAACACCGGAGATCGAACTGGTTTCCGCCCGGTGGCGGCTGTAGACCTTTTCAAGCGCGTCCGAAATCTCGCCCACCGTGGCGCGCTTGCGCGTCGCCTCGACGGCCAGTTCCAACAGGTTACCGGCGCCGCTTTCGGCCGCCTGGGTCAGCGTGGTCAGCGCTTCCTGGCAGGCCGCTTCGTTGCGCGATCCGCGAATGCTCTGCAGTCGTTTGATCTGGCTTTCCCGCACGGCGTCGTTGTCGACATCCAGGATATCGATATCGTCCTCGTCCTTGCGTTCGTACTTGTTGACGCCGACCACCACTTCCTCGCCGCGGTCGACACGCGCCTGCTTGCGCGCGGCCGCTTCCTCGATCACCCGCTTGGGCATGCCTTCCTCGACCGCCTTGGTCATACCGCCCAGGTCTTCGACCTGGCCGATCAGTTCGCGCGCCGCCTGGGCCAGCGACGCGGTCAAGCTTTCCACGTAATAACTGCCGGCAAGCGGGTCGATGACCTGCGGGATGCCCGTTTCCTCGGCCACGATCAACTGCGTGTTGCGGGCGATGCGGGCCGAAAACGGGGTCGGCAGAGCGATTGCTTCATCAAGCGCATTGGTGTGCAGGCTTTGCGTGCCGCCCATGACCGCCGCCATGCATTCGATGGTCGTGCGCACCACGTTGTTGTAGGGATCGCGCGCCGTGAGCGACACGCCCGACGTCTGGCAATGGGTGCGCAGCATGGAGGACCGGGGGTCCTTGGGTTCGAACTGGGCCATCAGTTCCGACCACAGCAGGCGCGCGGCGCGCAGCTTGGCGACCTCCATGAAGAAGTTCATGCCGATCGCGAAGAAGAACGACAGGCGCGGCGCGAACTTGTCTACATCCAGGCCCTTGTTCTTGGCCGCGCGCACATATTCCAGCCCGTCCGCCAGGGTGAAGGCCAGTTCCTGAACTGCTGTCGCTCCTGCTTCCTGCATGTGATAGCCGGAGATCGAGATCGAATTGAAGCGCGGCATGTTGAGCGCCGTGTATTCGATGATGTCGGCGACGATCCGCATGGAGGGCGTGGGCGGATAGATGTAGGTATTCCGCACCATGAATTCCTTGAGGATGTCGTTCTGGATGGTGCCGGAAAGCTTTTCCGCCGGCACGCCCTGTTCCTCGGCGGCCACGATATAGCCTGCCAGAACCGGCAACACGGCGCCGTTCATGGTCATGGAAACGGACATTTCATCCAACGGGATGCCGTCGAACAAAATCTTCATGTCTTCGACACTGTCGATCGCGACCCCGGCCTTGCCGACGTCGCCGACCACGCGCGGGTGGTCTGAATCGTACCCCCGGTGGGTCGCCAGATCAAAGGCAACGCTGAGGCCTTTTTGGCCGGCAGCAAGGTTGTCGCGGTAGAATTTGTTGGATTCCTCGGCCGTGGAGAACCCGGCGTATTGGCGGATGGTCCAGGGCCGATTGGCATACATGGTCGCACGCGGGCCGCGCAGGAAAGGTGCAAACCCGGGCAGCGTATTCACATGCTCCAGGCCTTCCAGATCCGCTGCCGTGTAAAGCGGCTTGACCGCGATCCCTTCCGGCGTCTGCCAGATCAGGTCATCGGGGGATTTGCCTTTCAATTCCTTGGCGGCGGCATCCGCCCATTTTTCCATGTCGTTCTTGTCGACGCTCATATGCGTTACTCCCGGTCGTGCGGCCAAAATACCCCCTTCGGCTTCACCCGGATTATACCGCCCGCCCCCCAAGGCAAAGGAATTTTTTATTCCCTCCCCGTGAAAAGCCCCGCTGTGCAATTTCTTGTGGATAACCACTACATATATTGTGGATAACTATATGTGGTGTAAGCGGTTGACGGCCCCGCGAAATATTGTAAGATTTTGCTCGTTCCAGCCCTGCTTTTGGGCGGATTCGGGGCACTTTGGGTCCTTACAGCCCAAATGTTGCCGACCCTGGGTGAGATGTATGGGTTTCGGCGGGAAATGCGTTTCCCACTGAAAAACGGGAGGCAAGGGTACTTAAAATGACGAACGAATGGACGCCCCAACGGGTCAACGCCCTGATCGCCTTGTGGGATGAAGGTCTTCCCACCAGCGAAATCGGCCGCCGCCTTGGCATCACCAAGAACGCCGTGATCGGCAAGGTTCATCGCCTGGGCCTGGCCAAGCGCGGATCCCCCATCAAGGAACGCCCCGACAAACCGCAGGTCAACGAGAACCTTGTGACCATGTCCAAGCTTCGCACCGGCATGTGCAGTTGGCCGGTGGGCGAACCCAATGACCCGGATTTCCATTTCTGCGGCGAAGAGTCCGTCGACGGCAAACCTTACTGCCGCGAGCACTGCGCCAAGGCCTATATCCGGATCACCAAGGATGGCCGCAAAGTCGCCGCAGCCTGATCAAGGATTGGCTGCGTTCCGCAGGCCCGCCCGCCGATACGATCACATTTTTCCCGATCGACCCCGCCTGCCTTGAATTTTCGGGCCAGACGCTTATCATCGCGTCCATGAGCAATGCATCGCCTTTCCTTTTGACCGGCGCCATCCGGCGAATTATCGACCCGGCCTCTTAACCGAGGACCGGGCTGTATTGATTCGCCGTGACCGGCATCCCTGTCGAAAAGGATTTTCCGATGCAATCGCAAGACCGCGGGTCCGTCCCGCATTCCCATCCCCATTCTTCATCGAACCCGCCCGCCCCCTGCACAGCACCTGCAACCCAGTGTTTTTCCGTGCAGGCCATGGCCGATCCCGGCACCCTGCCCCGCGTGCTGGAAGTTTTTGCCAAACGCGGCCTGATCCCGGCCCAGGTTCATGCCAGCCGGGTTTATGCCAGCCGGACTACTACGGGTGCCCGTGAGGGCCTTGCCGTGGATATCCACCTGGATAATGCCGACGCCGAACAGGCCCGCCTTATCGCCCAGGAAATCCGCCGGCAATTCTGCGTGGATGCGGTCCTGGTGGCGGAAAAGCAGGCCCCGGCACATGCATGACATTCCGGGCGGAGGACCGTTTTGAGCTATCTGGATCGCATTCGGGAAATCCAGTCTTTTGACCCCGTGGCCTATCGGCCCTTCCTGACCGGCGGCATGCAGATCGGCATGATCCATCGCAGCCTTATCCCCCACCTTTTGGAATTCGCCGATGTCCTGATGGTTAGCGAAAGCCGGATCGAATTGGCCCCAGACCTGAACGATTATGCATCGCGCACGGCCGCCATGGCCGGTGTGCTGGCCGTGCTGCGCGATAAGGGGCTGATTTCCGGCTGGCGGGACGAACCCTATGCCGCCTGCGAACGTTGGGGGACCGCCCCCCTGTTCGAAATGGAACGCGCCGCCGTGCCGCTGTTCGGGGTTGAAGGCTACGGCGTTCATATCAACGGCTATGTGCGGGACGGCGACGATCTGAAAATGTGGATCGGCAAGCGGTCGCTGACAAAGCCCACGGGCCCCGGCAAGCTGGACCAGGTCGTGGCCGGCGGCCTGCCCGCCGGGATCGGCATCATGGATAATCTGGTCAAGGAATGCGGCGAAGAAGCCGATATCCCCGAAGATATTGCCCGCCGCGCCCGCCCCGTCAGCGCCATTTCCTATTGCACGGAACGCGCCGAAGGCCTGCGTCGCGACATTCTGTTCAATTATGATCTGGAACTACCCGCCGATTTCCGGCCCCGCAATACCGACGGTGAAATCGAAGATTTCTACTTGTGGTCCATGGACCAGGTCATGGACACTGTACGGGAGACCGACAGTTTCAAATTCAACTGCGGCGTCATCGTTATCGACTTTTTGATCCGCTGGGGGTTTATCGGGCCCGACCATTCCGATTACGTTGATATCCAAAGAGGCCTGCACTGGGCCCGTCGCTGACCGAAGACCGGCATCCGTTGAGTTCAGAAAACGAAGGAACAACCCAAGTGACCAGCCAAGCGAACAGCCAAGAAGCCACCTGGACCGTATACCTGTCCGGGGAAATCCATACCGATTGGCGCGAACAGATCGAACAGGGCGCCGCCAAGGCCGGCCTGCCCGTCGATTTCGTCAGCCCGGTTACCGATCATGCGTCGAGCGATGATTGCGGGGTCGATATCCTGGGGGACGAGCCCAATGATTTCTGGAAGGATCATAAGGGTGCGAAGGTCAACGCCATCCGCACCCGCACATTGATGGAACGCGCCGATGTGGTTGTCGTCCGCTTCGGCGACAAGTACAAACAATGGAACGCCGCCTTCGACGCGGGATATGCCGCAGCCCTGGGGACGCCCATGATCACGCTTCACGACCCGGCCCTGACCCACGCACTAAAAGAAGTGAACGGCGCCGCCATGGCAACGGCGGAAACGCCCGATCAGGTGGTCCGCCTATTGAAATACGCCATCACCGGCCAACTTAATTAGAACGCCCCTTTTCGCAACCGGCATACGACATTGGATAAATCCAACGCTCCTCTGAACCGACCGTCCCCGGATCTCTACCCCCGGATCGAGCCCTTTGCGCAGGGTTTCCTGGACGTTTCCGGCGGGCACCAGGTCTATTGGGAGCAGTCGGGCAATCCGGCCGGCATGCCCGTGGTGTTCCTGCACGGCGGGCCGGGAGCCGGCTCCAACCCGTCCCATCGCCGGTTTTTCGACCCGGATCATTACCGCATCGTGATCTTCGACCAGCGGGGGGCCGGACGTTCCACCCCCTTTGGTGAAACGCGGCATAACACGACCCCCGATCTGATCGACGACATGGAAGCCCTGCGCCGTCATTTGGAAATCGACCGTTGGTTCGTGTTCGGCGGATCCTGGGGATCAACCTTGGCATTGGCCTATGGCATCGCCCATCCGGACCGTTGCCGGGGCTTCGCGCTGCGCGGCATCTTCCTCGGCCGTCAATCAGAGGTCGATTGGTTCCTTTACGGAATGAAGCGGATATTCCCCGAAGCCTGGCGCCGTTTTTCAAGCCATCTGCCCGAAGCCGAACAAAACGACATCCTGGCTGCCTATCACAAGCGCCTGAATGACCCGGACCCGGCCGTGCACCGCCCGGCGGCGGAAACCTGGAGCCAGTTCGAAAGCGCCTGCTCGACCCTGCATCACGGCGACGGCGGCGGCGGATCGGGCCGGGGGGCCTTGTCCCTGGCGCGGATGGAAGCGCATTATTTCGTCAACGATGTGTTCATGGCGAAAGACCACATCCTCGACAATATCGATGCCATCAAGCATCTGCCCTGCGTGATCGTGCAGGGCCGCTACGATATGGTCTGTCCGATCGCCACGGCGGATGAACTGGCCCGCGCCTGGCCCGATGCGGAATACGTCATCGTGCCCGATGCCGGCCATTCCGCCATGGAACCGGGCATCCGGTCGGCCCTGGTCAAAGCCATGGACGGTTTTCGCTAGGCATTCATCTGAGGCCTTCACCCCCACCCGCACCTTGCATGATCGCTGCTATGGATTATGATGCGATCCAAAGGGGATGTGCGCCACCTTGGGGCACTATCGGGGAAGCCTAACATGTTCAAGAAACTGATCGTTCCCGCCTTATTCGCCGCCGTCATGGCGTTGCCTTCAGGCACCCTGCGGGCCGACGACGACCCTGACTTTCTGACCATCGGCGTCGGGAAATACGACATCCTCCGCAACCGGGAAGAAGACGTCGAATTGCGCTTCGATTACCGGTTCGGCAAGAAGTTCCTGGTCTTCAAACCGTTCCTGACCGGGGCCTACGTGACCAACAATTCGTCCTTCCTGGGGGCGGGTGTGCTGGTCGATATCTATTTGGGCCGACGCTTTGTCCTAACGCCGCAGTTTTCCCCCACATGGTGGCGCGGTAAGACCTCGAACCTGGATTTGGGCCATGCGTTGGAATTCCGGTCACGCCTGGAATTGGCCTACCGGTTTGATGACCGGTCACGCATCGGTATTTCCATCGACCATTCGTCGAACGCCGGCCTGGGCGACGGCAACCCGGGCGTGGAATCGGTCATGCTGAACTATTCCATGTCCATGGACAGCGTGATGGGAATGTTCAAATAAGCTTCCAGACCGCTATCACCCCCCTGGTCCGGCTACCCTTTTCGCTAAAACCTGTGATATAGACCCAGGCGCGCCGCGCATGGGCCGCCCGACGGCGGTATTCGGCCCCGTAGCTCAGTCGGATAGAGCGACAGATTCCTAATCTGTAGGTCGCAGGTTCGAATCCTGCCGGGGTCACCAGCCGACGCCCTTCGCCGGTGTGTTTATGACCAGCTCATGCCCTCGGCCGACAGGCCCGTGATCCAGCCCGCGTCAAGCCAATGTTTCAGGAAACCGGCCGCGCGCAGGGCGGCATCTTCCGGATCACCCTGTTCGGCAAGCACCTCGCAAAGGGTTTGGAATTCCCCGCCTCCCAAAAGAACATCAAGGCCCGCGGCTTCGTCCGACGGCAGGGCGCGGTAGCGCACGGTCAGCGTTTCCGCGTCCCGCCAGGCCGCCCAAACCTGACTTTCTCCCAATGCCGCCGGCGCCGCATCCGGGTCGTCTTCCCGCGCGACCGCCTGTTGGAACGGGCCCACGTCATAGGAAAGGTGAAAGACATTGAGCGACGGATGCAGCTCAAACATCAGGACGGGCCAGGCTTCGGGCGGCACGGATGCCAGGGCTTCCGCCGCCAGGGCTTCGGCGTCCGGTGCATCGAAGGCCAGGCCCAAGGCCCATTCGAATGCCGCCATGTCGCCGACCACGGGCACGTCGGACCAAGGGTCCGTCGCCCGCAGCCAAGCCGCGAAATCCTTACCCAGCCAGCGGATGGAACGGGCATGGGACGGATGTGCCCGCACATAGATCTTGCTTGCCTCGGCAAACCCGTCATCGCCCAGCAGTGTATGGACGGCGGGAAAATCCTCGCCCATGACCTCGACCAAGCGGGCTTCGTAAGCATGATCGTAAACGTGCAAAAAGGGTCCCGCGTCTTTCAGGTGTGATTGAATATCGGCACGGCCCGCCAGCAGACGGTCCTGAAACAGGGATTGAATTTCAACCAAGGGCGCGGTCATGCTGCAACCTCGTCCAATGCCCGGGCCGACATGCGGCGGGCGATGGCCAATTCGGCGAGCAATTCAGCGAAGGGCGGAATGTTGGCATCGCGTTCGATCATCGTCGGCACGGCGCCGAAGCGGCGCACGGCATCCCGGTACAGATCCCAGACCGGATCGATCACCGGCGCGTCGTGGGTATCGACGATGTGGTCGCCGTTATTTTCATGCCCCGCCAAATGAATTTGCCGCACCCGGTCCACCGGCACGCCGTTCAGATAGTCCTGGGCATCAAAACCGTGATTGAAGGCCGAAACATAAACGTTGTTGATGTCCAACAGCAGATCACAATCGGCACGTTGCGTCAGTTCGGCAAGGAAATCCCATTCCGTCATGGTGTCGGCCGTGAAGGTGACATAGGTCGATGCATTTTCCATGGCGATCCTGCGGCCCAACACATCCTGAACCTGGCGGATGCGTGCCGCGACATGGTCGAGGCTTTCTTCGGTCAGAGGCAGGGGCAGAAGATCGTGCAGGTTCACGCCATGGGCGCCGGTCCAGCACAGGTGATCCGACACAACCACCGGCTCGATCCGGTCGGCAAGGGTTTTAAGCCCCGACAGATAATCACGGTCGAGCGGATCAGGTGCGCCGATCGAAAGCGACACGCCATGCATGACCATGGGATAGCGTTCACGCACGGCCATCAGGTTATGCAGGGGCCTACCGCCGACAGCGATGAAGTTTTCGGAAATGATTTCGAACCAATCGACGTCATGCCGGGCGGAGTCAGCCGCATCATCGCCTTTCCCGCCACCCCCCAGAATGTCCGGGAAATGCTGCGGCCGCAGGCCGAGGCCGAAACCTTTGAATGCTGATGGTGAATGGGTCATGGAAAAATCTTAGCGCAAAACGAATTCGAGGGATCGAATCGCTTCGACCCCCCGAAATTCATTATGCCCGCAATTCGGGCAGGCAATCAGCCTTCAACGACGCTGCCGCCCTTGTCCGTGCAAGCCTTGGCGGAATCGGTCGAGACCCAGCCCTGGCCTTTGCAGGCGTTATGGCCCTTACAGGCATTGGATGCGGTCTTGCAAGCGCCGGTGCCCTTGCACGAGTTGATGCCCATGCATTTGACGCCTTCGGCATGTGCCGTGGTCGGTGCGGCGGTCATGGCGGCGCCGGCAATGAACATGGCAGCGGCGGCAGTCGCCAGGGTGGCGCCAACGGTTTTCTTTTGGATCGACATTTGTGAACTCTCCTTGTGACATGAATTCGCTATCCGACTCTGTTGGCCGGTCGTCAAGGAGTGTAACGATGGATTTCGTTTGCGGGCGTCACGTTGAGGTCGCAGGCCATCACAAGCATGTGAGAGATTCTTGACCGGAAATTCAGCTGTTTGCCATGAGCTTGCCGCTATTCTTCCTCGGCCAATCCCCAAATCCGGGCGTGCTGCCCATCGCCGGACGGCGGGATGACGCGCACACGTTCATTGATCCCATCGTCCGTGAAGTCCCGCTCGATCGCCAAAAGCGTGCCCGCCGGATGATCGCACAATGCCGCCATATCCTGGCATTCCTGGCGGGCGGCTTCGACCGCCGTCAGCATGTCCGGCGCGCCGTAGCGTTCAAACAGATGCGCACCAAGCGCACGTACCGCTTCTTCGACTTGCCCATCGGGCACCACGGAAACCTGCACGAAGGTCGATCGCCCGAACCCGCCAAGCCCCAACCAGCCGCTTTTGAACGCCAACTGCTGTTTGTTGTTCCATTGCGACGGGTCCCCATCGGAAAATTCGAACGTGCCGGTTACAGCCCATTCACCGGGTGCTGCCGGGTTTTCGAACACATTGCGGTCGGACACATCCATCTGGATGGTATGGGCGAACTTCATGAAACGGGGAGCTCCTTTTCTGCGGCCATCCAATATAGAGGGCGGCATTGAAGGGCGCATCATGGTAAAGACGAAAACATGAAGCTTCGTTTTCTCACCGGCTTGGCCATTGTCGCGGCCTTGATATTTTCTCCGCCCCCGGCCAAGGGAGCGGACGGGATCGATCCCATCGCCATTGCCGGTGCCGTAAAGTCGGTGGTTGTGGTTCTGCCGACCTGGCGCAACGTCCGCCCCGGCTTCGCCCCCCGCACGGCCGATGGCCGCATGACGCCGGAAGGCTCCGGCGTTGCCGTGTTGCCCGGCGGATATGTCGCCACCAACGACCATGTCCTGGGCGACGCCGTTGCCGTGCGCCTGCGTCTGGCCGATGGGCGGACCGTGCCGGCCGAAATCGTCGGCCGCCATAAGGCAACCGACATTGCCCTGCTGAAATCCACAATCGATCTGCCGCCCGCCAAGGCGGGGCCCGAGCCAAACCTTGCCGCGCCGGTCTGCGCCATCGGCAACCCGTTCGGGCGGGGATTGTCCGTATCCTGCGGGGTCGTTTCCGCCACGGGGCGGGCCAATGCGGGGTTCAACGAGATTGAAGACTTCATCCAGACCGATGCTGCCGTCAATCCGGGTGGTTCGGGGGGGGCGCTGGTCGACGGCCAGGGACGGTTGGTCGGGTTGGTTTCGGCCATTTTCGCGCAAGGGTCCGACGCCAACATCGGTGTCAACTTCGCAACGTCTCGCCTGCTGCTTGACCGTGTGGTCCGTGACCTGCTGGCTTACGGCAAGGTTTTGGAGGCGACGGCGGGAATGGAAACGGCCGCCCTATCCGACTTTCAGCAAATGACGACCGGCGGCGTCGCCGTAGCCGAGGTGGTGCGGAACGGTCCCGCCTTCACCGCCGGGATCGACGCCGGGGACATCGTCACCCAAATCGGCGGCAAACCCGTGATGTCTCCAAGACATTTCCGCGCGGCCTTGTTCCGCCATCGCCCCGGCGATGCGGTCGCAATCACGATACGGCGCGGAGAACAGGAAAAAAACCTGTCCGTCACGCTGGCGCCCACGGCCCCCTGACGTTACCTTCCCCCGACATTTCCCGACCTGCACCCCATGTGAACCCGCCCTTATGACGACCGTTTCCGACAATCCCTTTTTCGGCCAAAAACCCGGCAGCATTCACATCGATGCCTGTTCCACGGCGCGTCTGAAAGACATGGAGCAGGCAGCGGCAACCGTTCAGGAAAACCTGCGCAAGCTTGCCAGCCAATCGGCCACGGTGATCACGGAAATTCTGAAGGGTCAGGGTGATTTCGTCCCCTGGGATCATTATCCGGCGGGCGATGTCTATGACTGGGACAGCCATGCCCAGTATTATTATCACGCCCATCCGGCCGATAACCCCGCACCCGGGGGGCCTTACGGATTCTGGAAACGGGAGCATGGTCACTTCCATACTTTCCTGCGCGCCAAGGGCATGCCCCCCGGCACGCTTCCCGCCGATGTGCCCGGCGTAGATACGAACCAAGACTCCGATACGGCGCTCTGCCATATCGTTGCCATTTCCATGAACGAGGACGGCCTGCCCTTTCGCCTGTTCACCACCAACCGCTGGGTAACCGGCGAACAATGGCATGATGCGGAAACGGTGATCGGCCTGATCGACCGCTTTTCCCTGACCTGCGCCCTGCCGTCGCGCCCGGTTAATTCCTGGATCACGGCCATGCTGCGGCTGTTCCGCCCGCAGGTCGAAGAATTGCTGCGTCAACGCGATGCGGCTTTGGCAAACCGGCTGTCCCGTCCGGCCACGGTCGAGCCATCCGCCTTCGACGACCGCGGCCTGGAGATCACTTCCGTGATGGAAATTTCGATCGAAGATCAGATGGATATGCTGACGGCGGAATTGCGGCGGCGACGGATCACAACCGAGACCTAGTCGTCGGTAAGCACCGCACCGCCGTCGATCATCGCCTGAATTTCATCCGCGCTGAACCCGTATTCGGCCAGAACCTCGCGCGTGTGCTGGCCGTAAACCGGCGCGCCCTGATCCGTCTTGACCGGCGTACCCGTGAACTTGACCGGCATCCCCAAGGCCTTGGCCGAACCCAGCGCCTTGTGCGGCACGTCGATAATCATGTCGCGGGCGATGGCGTGGGGATCCGCGTGCATCTGGTTGATGTTCAGGACCGGTCCGGCGGGCAGGCCGACTTCGTCGAAAATGGCGAGCCATTCCGCCGATGATTTCCCTTTGAAGATCGGCGCCAGGATCTCTTCCAATTCCTGGCGATGTGCCATGCGGCCGGTGTTTTCCTGGAACCGGGGATCGTCCGCGATCTGCGGATTGTCGAGCGCATCCAGCAAACGCCCCCAGGTGCGCTGGTTGGCGGCCCCGCAGGTGATCCAGCCGTCCGACGTTTCGAATGCCTGATAAGGGGCGTTCAGGGGGTGGGCCGAGCCCATGGCAGCGGGAGATTCCCCCGTGGCGAAAGCAATGGCCGACTGCCAATAGGTATGGATGATACCCGCTTCGAACAGAGAGGTATCGACGATCTGGCCTTCGCCGGTTTTCTGCGCATGGGCATAGGCTGCGGAAACCCCCATGGCCGCCAAAAGCCCCGCCGTAATGTCCGTGATGGGTGCGCCCACCTTACAGGGCGGGCGGCCGGGGCCTTCGCCGGTGATATGCATCAGACCCGACATGCCCTGGGCGATCAGGTCGAACCCGCCGCGTTCGGCATAAGGGCCGGTCTGCCCAAAGCCCGAAATCGAGCACCACACCAGTTTCGGGTTTTCCTTTTTCAGGTCTTCATAGGCAAAACCCAGTTTGGCGAGCGTCCCCTGACGGTAATTTTCCAACAACACGTCGGCTTCCAGCGCCATGCGGCGAACGGCATCCCGGCCTTCCTTGGTCTTCAGGTTCACCGCGACCGAGCGCTTGCCCCGGTTCATGACCAGAAAGGCGGCCGCCTCGTCACCGATCTTGGGCGGCACGGCGCGTCGGGTATCATCGCCGCCCGGAACCTTTTCCACCTTGATCACGTCAGCCCCCATGTCGGCCAGCATCAGGGCACAGGTCGGCCCGGCCATGACATGGGTCAAATCCAAAACTTTCATACCGCCAAGCGGTCCGTCACCACGCGCCATTGGATGATTCCTCCGGTTTCTTCTTTTGGTTTGTTGGCCCGCCGGGCCGTGCACTGCCCGGCGGTTTGGTCTTTTTATTATTAGTCCCTGAGATCGGGCCCTATCGGGCTTAACCTTCTCTGGATTGCGGGTTCACCAAGTAGGACATGGCTGCATCGACGCCGCCCTTTTTATGGGGCACCTTGGCCAGGTCCAGGCCCATTTCCACGCCCGACAGCGTGCCCATGAGCATCAGTTCGTTGAAGTCACCCAGATGGCCGATACGGAAGACCTTGTCCGCGATCTTGTTGAGCCCGTTGCCGAGCGACATGTCGAAATGCTCCAACGTGATCTTACGGAAGTTATCGGCACTATGGCCTTCCGGCATCACAACCGCCGTCAGCACGGGGGAATATTCCTTGGGCTCCTGACACAGAACTTCCAGGCCCCAGGCCCGCACGGCCCGGCGGGTCGCCTCGGCCATGCGGTCGTGGCGGGCAAACACGTTGTCCAGGCCTTCTTCCATCAGCATGTCGACCGCTTCCTTCAGGCCGTACAACAGATTGGTCGCCGGGGTGTAGGGGAAATAGCCGGTCTTGTTCATGGTGATCATTTCGTCCCAAGCCCAATAGGATTTGGGCAGGGACGCAGACTTGGAAACCTCGACCGCTTTACTGGACACGCAGTTAAAGCTGATCCCCGGCGGCAACATCAGGCCTTTTTGCGAGCCGGCGACGGTGACGTCCACACCCCATTCGTCCTGGCGGAAATCGGCGGAGGCCAGGCCCGAGATGGTGTCGACCATGAACAGCGCCGGGTGGCCGGTGCGGTCGATCGCTTCACGCACCAGCTTGACCCGCGAGGTCACGCCCGTGGACGTTTCGTTATGGACCATGCAGACGGCTTTGATCTCATGATCCGTGTCTTCGTTCAGGCGCGCCTCGATGGCGGAGCCATCCACTCCGTGGCGCCAATCGCCGTCGATGAATTCCGGCACCAGACCGAGACGCAGCGCAAGATTCTTCCACAAGGTGGCGAACTGACCCGTTTCGTACATCAGCACCCGGTCGCCCGGCGACATGGTGTTGACCAGGGCCGCTTCCCAGGCACCCGTTCCGGATGCGGGATAGATGATGACCTCGCATTTTTCCGTCTTGAACACCTTCTTCATGCCGTCCAGGCAGGCATGAGCCAGATCGGCGAAATCAGGACCGCGATGGTCCATCACCGCGTTGTCCATGGCACGAAGGATGCGGTCGGGCGTGTTGGAGGGGCCCGGGATTTGCAGGAAATGGCGGCCGCGGCGCACAGTCATGATCGGATGTCCTCTACAATATTATGGGTTCGCGCCAATCGACGCGACGGTCCGCGAATTATGCATACAATTTTTCCACAGACAACCGGAATCCGGAATGATTTCCATAAAATCAATATATTTTGTTGTTTATCAGATAATTAATAACCATAATCGTGCTTCATAATTCATGAGCCGAAAATGCTTAATTGAATTTTGAATTCATTTTGGTAGACTTTACACCCACTGCATCCAACTAAGACAGAGACCCGCCATGGCGACCACGACCACCGCCCCCAGCCGATCCCGTCCCGCCCGCCCCGCCAAGGGAGACAACGCCCTGGCCCGTCGGCTTGGCAAGGCGATCAAAGGCAAGGTGTTGTTCGACCCATTCTCGCGCGGGCGCTATTCGACGGATGCCTCGATCTATCAGATCGAACCGCTCGGCGTGGTCGTCCCGGAAACGGCCGACGATATCGAAGCCATCATCAACATCGCCCGCGACGAAGGCGTGCCCATTCTGCCGCGCGGCGGCGGCACCTCGCAATGCGGTCAGACCGTGGGCGAAGCACTGGTCGTCGATCTATCGAAACACGTGAACAAGGCTCTCGATTTCGATGCGGCGGGACGACAGGCCCTGGTCGAACCGGGATTGGTGCTGGATCACCTGAACGCCTACCTGAAGCCCCATGGCCTGTGGTTCCCGGTCGATGTATCGACCTCGTCGCGCGCGACCATCGGCGGCATGGCCGGCAACAATTCCTGCGGATCGCGTTCCATCGTCTACGGCACCATGCGCGACAACGTGCGCGCCATCGATGCCGTGACCATGGACGGACGGGCCATGCGGTTCGGCGAAGTCTCGGACAACGCGCCGGCGGCGCAATTGGATTCCGTACAACAGAATCTGGTCGCCGGTCTTTTGGATATCGGCCGCCGCGAAGCGGGCCACATCAAAGAAAGCTTCCCCGACCTGATGCGCCGGGTCGGCGGCTACAATATCGATTCCCTGGTGCCCGGCGGGGCCTTTAAGGGCCCTTGGGCCGATGCCACACTGTACCGTCAGCAGACCCATCCCAACCTGGCGCACCTGCTGATCGGATCCGAAGGCACCCTGGCCTTTTCGACCAAGCTGCACCTGGACCTGCAGCCCCTGCCCAAACACAAGGTGCTGGGCGTCTGTCATTTCCCGACCTTCTACAAGGCGATGGAATCGACCCAGCATCTGGTGACGCTCGGCCCGGCGGCCGTGGAACTGGTTGACCGCACCATGATCGGTCTGGCCCGTGATATCGAGCTTTTCCGCCCCACGGTCGAACGCTTCGTCCAGGGCGAACCCGATGCCCTGCTGCTGATCGAATTCGCCGGCGAGGAACTGGAGCCGCAACTGGCCAAACTGAAACAGCTGGTCGAAATGATGGCCGACCTGGGCTTCCCCGGCGGCGTGGTCGAAGCCGTGGACCCGTCCTTCCAACGCGACATCTGGGAAGTTCGCAAATCGGGCCTCAACATCATGATGTCCATGAAGGGCGACGGGAAACCGATCTCCTTCGTCGAAGATTGCGCCGTGCGCCTGGAAGACCTGGCCGAATACACGGATCGCCTGACCCAGGTGTTCCACAAGCATGGCACGGAAGGCACCTGGTACGCCCATGCATCGGTCGGCACATTGCACGTGCGGCCGGTGATCAATTTGAAGCAGGAGATGGGCGCCAAACAAATGCGCGCCATCGCCGAGGAAGCCTTCGAGATGGTGCGCGAATACAAGGGCTCGCATTCGGGCGAACACGGCGACGGGCTGGTGCGGTCGGAATTTCACGAAGCCATGTTCGGCCCGCAGATGATCGAAACCTTCAAAGAAGTGAAGGACAAATTCGATCCGGCGGGCCTGATGAACCCCGGCAAGATCGTCGCCCCCCCAAAAATGGACGACCGCAGCTTGTTCCGCTTCAAGCCCGGATACGAAACGCAGAAGATCGCGACCGTGTTGGACTGGTCCGATTGGGGCGGGTTCGCCGGTGCGGTCGAGATGTGCAACAACAATGGCGCCTGCCGCAAACGCGATGCGGGCGTGATGTGCCCGTCCTTCCGCGCCACGGGGGACGAACAGCACCTGACCCGGGGCCGGGCCAACACCCTGCGCCTCGCGATCTCGGGCCAACTCGGCCCCGACGCCTTCACCTCCGACGACATGGCCGCCACCATGAAGCTGTGCGTCGGCTGCAAGGGCTGTAAGCGCGAATGCCCCACGGGCGTCGACATGGCGCGCATGAAGATCGAATTCCTGAATCAGTACAACAAGCGCCACGGGCTTCGGATGTTCGACAAGCTAGTCGCTTACCTTCCGCGCTATGCCCCCCTGGCATCGAAGGTGGCGCCCCTGCTGAATTTGCGGGACAAGGTGCCCGGGCTGGCCTGGCTGTCGGAAAAGATGTTCGGCTTTGCCGCCGACCGCACCCTGCCCCGCTGGGCATCCGCCCCGGACAAGGGGGCGACCAGGATTGACGCGGAAGCCTGCCCCGCCGGCCCGGCGGTGGTCTTGCTGGGAGATACCTTCAACACCTATTTCGAGCCGGAAAACCTGGCCGCTGCCCGGCGTGTGCTGGTCGCGGCGGGATACCGCGTGGTCACCGCGCAGGCGCCGGACCGCACCCGTCCGCTATGCTGCGGGCGGACGTTCCTGGCTGCGGGCCTTGCCGACGAGGCCAAGAAAGAGGCACGGCGCACGCTGGAAGCCCTCACCCCCTTCGTCGAAGCGGGCGTGCCCATCGTCGGGTTGGAACCTTCGTGCCTGTTGACCCTGCGCGATGAATTCACGGCCCTTTTGCCCGGCGAGGCGACGCAAGCCCTCAGCAAGCAGGCCATGCTGTTCGAGGAATTCCTGGCGGCCGAAGCCGAGGCCGGTAATTTGACCTTGCCGCTGAAAGATGCCGGCGGAAAGTCCGCCCTGCTGCACGGCCATTGCCACCAGAAAGCCTTCGCCGCCATGGGCGCGGTCGAACGGACCCTGGGGCTCGTTCCGGGGCTTTCGGTTGAAACGGTCGATTCAAGTTGCTGCGGCATGGCCGGTGCGTTCGGCTATGACAAGGACAACGTCGAAGTTTCCAAACGCATGGGCGAGCTTTCATTACTGCCCGCCGTGCGCAGCGCCGATGGCGACGCCCTGATCGTCGCCGACGGCACCAGTTGCCGCCATCAAATCGCCGACGTCACCCCGCGCGACGCCATCCATGTCGCGCAGGTTCTCGATCGGTATTTGAAAACTTGAACCACAGAGACAATGAGGCAGTGAGAAAAGAAGGATGAGAAAAATTCGACCGGCTTTCCACTTCCTGCCCCCAGGGTGATGAAGGCATCGACAATGAAAGCCATTCCCCTCACCGTCTCACCGCCTCAGTGGTTATCCTTTCTTGAATCGAAAGATTAGGCCCATGGATGAAACGCCTCAAACACCCGTATCCAGCCCCATCCCGCGAACCTCGTTGCACGACACGATCGTCAATCGGGTGCGCACCATGGTTTATGACGGCGACCTGAAACCGGGCGAAAAAGTACCGGAACGCATGCTGTGCGAAACGCTGGGCATTTCCCGCACGCCCCTGCGCGAGGCGCTGAAGGTTCTGGCATCGGAAGGGGTGCTTGAACTGCTGCCCAACCGGGGGGCGAGGGTGGCCAGTCTGACGGCCGAGGACGTGGACGAAATGTTTCCCGTCATGGGGGCCTTGGAAGCCCTTGCCGGGGAATTGGCCTGCGCCAACGCGACCGAGGCCGACCTGGCCGAACTGCGCGCCCTGCATTACCAAATGGCGCTGCATCATACCCGGGGCGAACGGGCCGAGTACTTCGCGATCAATCAGAAGATCCATGAAATGATCATGCGGGCGGCCCACAATGATCTTTTGGTCGGCATGTACGAAGGCCTTGCCGGGCGCATCCGCCGGGCGCGTTATATTTCATCGATCACGCCCGACCGCTGGAAACAGGCCATGGCCGAACACGAAGACATGCTGGCCGCGTTCGAAGCCCGCGACGGCGCGCGACTGGCCGTGGTGCTGCGCGAACATCTGCGCAACAAATGCGAAGCCGTGAAGGAAACCCTGCGCCAGGACGCGGATCAAACCGCCGCCTGACATCACCACCTCTTATCTTGCTCGCGTCCCGATGACGCGGCTGTGATTCCGCAATCTCTCCGACGTCTGTTAGACAGACCCTGAACTTCCGGGGAGTCTGCATTCGGTGATTGAGCTTCTGCGCGCAACGGTCCATCGTTCGGGAATGCGCCATCGCCTATCCACGTTCATTTTCGGCGAACCGGTCAGCGACCGGCTGCCCGCCCGCGTGCGCGATCGCATCCAGGCCCAGCAACAGCAAAGCGAAAAACTGGTGTCCTGGGTGCAGATGGCATTGGTCGTTCTGTTTTCCAGCCTGTGGCTGGCAGCACCCAAGGCAGGGACCAATCCCGAATTCGAACTGGTGCCCTTCGCGCTCGGTTTCTATTTCCTGTTTACCCTGGCCCGCCTGATCGGCGCCTATAAGAACGCCCTGACGAAGCCGTTTCTGACGATCTCGGTCATTATCGACATGGCCTTGTTGATGGTCCTGATCTGGTCCTTCCACATCCAGTACATGCAGCCGGCAAGCTTTTATCTGAAGGCGCCGACGTTGATGTACGTGTTCATCTTCATCGCCCTGCGAGCACTCAGGTTCGAGCCGGGGTACATCGTCCTTGCCGGTGTATCGGCCGCGGCCGGCTGGATCACGCTGATGCTCTATGTCGTTCATGCGGAAGCCGGCAATCCCATGATCACCCGCAACTACGTGGAATACATGACCTCCAACGCCATCCTGATCGGGGCCGAGGTCGATAAGATCGTATCGATCCTGCTGGTTACCTTCGTGCTGGCGATCGCCGTGCTGCGGGCACAGCGTTCGCTTTACCGCGCGATCACGGAAAGCACGGCGGCCCAGGACCTGACGCGCTTTGTTTCCAAGGAAGTGGCGGAACGCATCACCCAGTCGGATCAGGCGATCCAGCCGGGCGACGGTGAAAGCAAAGTCGCGACCATGGTGTTCACCGATATCGAAGGGTTCTCCACCGTCTCCGAAACCATGTCGCCTCAGGAACTGGCCGCCACCATCAATGAATATTTCCAAGCCGTGGGCGAGGTCATCGCCCGCCACGGCGGGGTCATCCTGCTGTTCGAAGGCGACGCCATGCTGATCACCTTCAACGCGGTTTCGCCGTCGGACAACCATGCGACCACGGCGCTCGATTGCGCACTGGAACTACAACAGCTCTGCGTGGACCGCCGGTTCGGCAACGGCGTTTGCCTGTTGACCCGCTGCGGCGTCAACACGGGCCCCGTCACCGTGGGGGCCATAGGCACGGCGGAAAGCCTGACCTTCACCGTGCTGGGCGACAACGTCAACATCGCTGCCCGGCTGGAACAACTGAACAAGCAGTACGGCACTTACGTGATGTGCACGCAGGAAACCATCGACGCCTGCCGCGGCGCTTACGGTTTCGATTACAAGGGGGAAATCACGGTCAAGGGCCGTGCCCAGCCGGTCAAGGTTTACGCGGTCGCGTCCGCCCCTGACTGAGCCGCAAGCACCGCATCGACCGCTTCGGCGAACCCGGCGCCCGAGGCACCTTCGGTCACATACTGTGGCTTGGCATCGATCCGATCGCCGAAATCCCGCACATTGGCGACGCCGACGGAATGGGGGAAGAATTCGAACAGCGGTGCGTCATTGGGGCTGTCGCCCAGATACATCCAGCGCGCCCGTTCGTCCTTGTCCGATGCATCCGCCTTGTACAGTTCGCGCAGCACCAGACAGGTCGTGGTCAGCTTGTCATAGGGGCCGAGCCAGCCGTTGACGTGAATGTTCGAATAAGTCGCCGTCATGCCCGCCGCTTCCATGATGGAAACGATCTGTGCGACCGCTTCCTCGCCCAGCGGGGCGACATCCTGGGCATGGTCGATGGCAAGGTCCGTTTCGCGGTAGGCCTGATCGGCGGCAAGGGCCGCACCCGGCACCTCGGCGATGATTGCTTCCAGCACCTTTTCATATTGCGCCCAATGGGCACGCCGTTCATCCCGCGCCAGGATATGAAGATGCACCATGCGGCCTGAGTCGGGATGCAGGCGGAACACGAAGCCACCGGATTCCCCGACCACCGCATCGACAGGCCAGGTCCGCGCCATGGCATCGCAGGTGCCGGCAGCCGCCCCCGTAACGGCAATGACCGTCAGCCCCGCCGCGCGCGCACGTTCCAGCGCGGCAAGGGCCGTCGCCGTGATCTTGCCGTCGGTCGTCAGCGTACCGTCCACGTCGGTGATGATGCCGCGGACCCCGCGGCGGGCCGCGATGGGAAATTCCCCAAGCGGCAGCATCAGGCGTTTCCGCCCTTAACCACGGAGTTCCCCGCCCGTGGCCTTGGTCACATTGGCGATCACCTTGTCGGCGACGGCGTCGATCTCGGCATCGGTCAGAGTTTTTTCAACCGGCTGCAGGACGACATTGATGGCAAGCGACTTCTTGCCTTCGCTCACACCCTTGCCTTCGTAGACATCGAACAGGGTGACCTCGGTGATCAGGGCCTTGTCGGCGGCATAGGCCGCGTTGATCGCCTTGGCGGCTTCGACGTCCGAGCCGACGACGAAGGCGAAATCGCGTGCGACGGATTGCAGCGCCGACAGCACCAGATGCGCCTTAGCGGCCGATTTCTTGGCCTTGGCTTTCGGCAGATTGTCGAAGTAGATCTCGAACCCGACAGCCGGGCCTTTCACATCCAAGGCCTTGAGAACGCCCGGATGGATTTCCCCGAAGGCCGCCAACATCATCGGCCCCAGGCGCAAGGCGCCCGACCGGCCGGGATGATACCAGGCAGGGGCTTCCGCCGTGACCTGCGCGCGGTCGGCCGGCAAACCCAGATCGGCCAGGACAGCCTGGGCATCGGCCTTGGCATCGAATGCATCAACGTCTCGCGGCGGCGCCGCCCAATGGCGCGGGCCCGATTTTCCGACCCGGATGCCGGCGGCGACCATCTGCTGGTCCTCGGGTTTGACGCCCGGGAATTGCGGGCCGACTTCGAACAGGGACAAATCCGCAATCCCGCGGGCCCCATTGCGCGACGCGGCCGCCAGAAGATTGGGCAGAACCGACGGGCGCATGACGTCAAGGTCGGCGCTGATGGGATTAAGCAGATGCATGGCGTCATCGACGCCGCCGAACAATCTGGCCTGTTCGTCGGGCATGAAGGAATAGGTCACGGCTTCGACCATGCCGCGCGCGGCCAGCAGGCGGCGGGCCTGGGCACGGCGGCGCTGATCGGCGTTCAGGATCGCGCCCGGCGCTTCGTCCGGCCGGGTCAGGGAGACCGCCGGGATGCGGTCATAGCCGTAAATGCGCACGACCTCTTCGACCAGGCAGGCTTCGGACACCACGTCGGACCGCCAGGACGGCACGCGCACCACAAGCCGGTTGCCCTGATCGGAATCGATGGCAAAGCCCAACACGTTGAGAATACGGCGCGCTTCGACGCCATCGACCTCGGTCCCGCCCAAGGTCGCGACCCGGTCCAAGTTGAAATCAAGCGTGCGCTGCCAATCCGGGCCTTCACCCGCCGACACCACGTTTGAGGCCTCGCCGCCACACAAATCCAAAATCATGCGTGTCGCGATTTCACAGGCATCGTCCAGGAAGGCCGGATCGACGCCCCGTTCGAACCGGTAGCGGGCATCGGTCTGCAGGTTCAGCTTGCGGCCGGTCATGGCCGTGCGCACGGGGTCGAAATAGGCGACTTCCAGGAACACCTCCGTGGTGTCTTCCGTGCAGCCCGAATTCAGCCCCCCGATGACACCGGCGACCGCTTCCGGTCCCTTGTCGTCGGCGATCACCGTCATCTCGCCGTCCAGTTCGTATTCGATTTCGTCGAGCGCCAGAATTTTCTCGCCCGGCTGGGCCAGACGGGCGTGGATGTTGCCGGACACCTTGGCCGCGTCGAACACATGCAGCGGGCGGTCGAATTCGAAAGAAATATAATTGGTCACGTCGACCAGGGCCGAAATGGGGCGCAGGCCCACGGCGATCAGGCGGTCCTGCAGCCATTTGGGGCTAGGGCCGTTTTTGACGCCGCGGATGGTGCGGCCAACGAATTTGGAACAGGCTGCGGCAGTCTCGTCCGTGAATTTCAGATCGACCGAAATGGGGCTGTCGAAGGTGCCTGCAATGGGCGAAGTATCCAGCGGCTTCAACAATCCCAGACCGGATGCCGCCAAGTCGCGGGCAATCCCGCGCACACCCAGACAATCCCCCCGGTTGGGCGTGATGGCGATTTCGATCACCGGATCGGCCAAGCCCATGATGTCGACGGCGCGGGCACCCACTTCGGCACCGGCATCCAGTTCGACAATCCCGTCGTGTTCGTCGGAAAGACCCATTTCCCGTTCGGACAGCAGCATGCCGTTGGACGTCACGCCGCGGATTTCCGTGGGCTTCAGGGTGATGCCCGTGCCGGGGATGTAGGAGCCGGAAGGCGCGAACACGCCCTTCAGGCCCGTGCGTGCATTGGGCGCACCGCAAACCAGTTCCACTGTCTCGGCACCCGTCGAAACCTGACAGACCCGCAAGCGGTCCGCATCGGGGTGTTGCTTGGCGTCCAGCACCTCACCGACGACAAAGGTTTCGAGCCCCTTGGCACGATCCGTGACCTGTTCGACTTCAAGGCCGACCATGGTCAGACGGTCGAGAATTTCTTCCAGCGTCGCATCCGTTTCCAAATGCTGCTTGAGCCATCCCAGGGTGAATTTCATCGGTTCAGCCCCCCGGTCAGGGTCGGCATGTCGAGAGCCGCGAAGCCGTAATGGCGCAGCCAACGCAGATCCGATTCATAGAACGTACGCAGGTCCGGCACGCCGTATTTCAGCATGGCCATGCGTTCGACCCCCATGCCGAAGGCGAAGCCCTGATATTTTTCCGGATCGATGCCGCAATTGCGCAGCACGTTCGGATTGACCATGCCGCAGCCGAGAATTTCCAGCCAATCGCCGCCGTGCCCGATTTTCAATTCGCCACCGTCGCGGGTGCAACCGATATCGACTTCGGCAGACGGTTCGGTGAAGGGGAAGTAGCTGGGCCGGAAACGCACCGGCAGATCGTCCATGCCGAAGAAGGCGCGCAGGAAATCCTGCAGGCAGCCCTTCAGATGCCCCATGTGGGTTTTCTCATCGACCAGCAGGCCTTCGACCTGATGGAACATGGGAGAATGGGTCGCGTCGTAATCGCATCGGTACGTGCGCCCCGGCACGATGATCCGGTAAGGCGGCTCGCCACCCTGCATGGTGCGGATCTGCACCGGCGAGGTATGCGTGCGCAGCACCAACCGGCCTTCATCCCCTTCCCCGTCGGGGGCGGGCAGATAAAAGGTATCGTGGTCCTGACGGGCCGGGTGGTCGGCGGGAATGTTCAGGGCCGTGAAGTTATGCCAATCGTCTTCAACGTCCGGGCCTTCGGCAATGCGGAAGCCCATATCGCCCAGCACGGCGACGATCTCGTCGATTACCTGGCTGATGGGATGGATGGCCCCCTGGTCTTCCGGGCGGACCGGCAGGGTCACGTCGATGCGTTCTTCCGCCAGACGTGCATCAAGGGCGGCATTTTCCATCGCCGCCTTGCGCCCGTCGATGGCATCGGCCACGGAATCCTTCAGCGCGTTGAGCGCCTGGCCGGTTTCCTTCCGCTGGTCGGGATCAAGGGCGCCCAGGCCCTTCATCTGATCGGTGATGCGGCCCTTTTTGCCAAGGGCCGAAACCCGCACCTGTTCCAGCGCGTCCAGATCCGCCGCCGCCTCAACGGCAGCAAGCAGTTCCTCACGGAGCTTTTCGACACTCTCCATGGCCGCGCCTCTTTAATTCGGAAGGATGCCGGCGCCTGTTAAGCGCCGGCCTGTACTTGAACGCCTAGTTGCCGAGGGCGGCCTGAGCCTGTTCCACCAGCGACTTAAAGGCTTCCGGTTCGTGCACCGCGATATCCGAAAGGACCTTGCGGTCCAGTTCGATCCCGGCCTTGTCCAGGCCGTTCATGAACTGCGAATAAGACAAACCATGCGCCCGTGCACCCGCGTTGATACGGGTGATCCAAAGACGACGGAAGGTCCGCTTCTTGGCGCGGCGGTCGCGATAGGCGTATTGCAGCGCCTTTTCGACCTTTTCCAGCGAAATGCGGAAGTTATTCTTGTTGCGGCCGCGATAACCCTTCGCGCGGTCGACAACTTTCTTGTGGCGGGCGTGTGCGGTAACGCCCCGAGTAACTCGTGCCATTGTCCAGCTCTCCTAAATCAAAAAATGATGCGCGGCGTTACAGATAGGGCGCGAAGGATTTGATCTGACGCGCATTGGTCACATCGAGAACCATCGTACCCCGTGCTTTACGCTTCATCTTGGTGGAGCGCTTACGCAGATTGTGCCGCTTGAAAGCGAAATTGCCGCGCACCTTGCCGGTACCGGTTATCTTGAACCGTCCCTTGGTGCTGGACTTGGTCTTCAGCTTGGGCATTTCGACATCCTTTCATATGCGGAGCCCCAAAAAGGCCGGAACCCCAACGTCTTTATCAATCGTCGTTCTGGGCGGCCAGGCATGCCCGTTACAAAGCCATGCCGCCCGTTCGAGCCGCGGGTTATAGCGCCGGGCGCGGCAGGATGCAAGGGCTGCGGGCAAAGGAAATCACAGCCCTTAAGCCAGGGATATGGCCTGTTCTTGCTGCGGCAGGACAATGATGACCGTGGTGCCCTGTCCCAGTTCGCTGGTGATCTCGATCGATCCGCCGTGCAGTTCCACCAAGGAGCGCGAAATCGCAAGCCCCAGACCCCACCCTTTTTCGCTGGAATAGGGCGATTGCGGGCCGCCTGAAAACGGCTTGGCAATCTCATCCAGCCGTTCCGTCGGGATGCCGATGCCCGTATCGGATACCTTGATGCGCTGGGCATCGGCCAATTGCTCCACGGTCACCGAAATACGCCCGTCACGTCCCGTGAATTTCACGGCATTGGACAGCAAATTCAGCAGCGTTTGTTTGATGGCGCGGCGGTCCACGGGAAAATGCGGAAGCCCGTCCGGAACCCGGATTTCCAGCTCGATACCCTTGCCCCGAACGACCTCGGCCATGGTATTGGCGCAATCTTCGACGATATCGCTTAAGGATTCCGGGGCTAGGCTGACCTCCAGCTTGCCCGCCTCGATCGCCGAAATGTCGAGCAGATCGTTGACAAGGTCGAGCAGATGGCCGGCGCTATCATGAATGTCGCGGGCGTATTCCTGGCGCTTTTCAGCCAACGGCGCCGCCAGGTAGTCGTTCGCCAGAATATCTGAAAACCCCAGGATCGCATTCAGCGGCGTGCGCAATTCATGGCTCATGGCGGCGAGAAATTCAGATTTGGCACGGTTCGCCTGTTCGGCGGCACGCAGGGCCTTGTCCCGCGACTGTTGGACCAGGCGCTGTTCGGTCACGTCGGTGCCCGTCCCGCGGTAACCGGCAAACCGGCCCCGTTCATCGAATAACGGTTTGCCGCTGATCCGCGCCGTGCGCAATTCACCTTCGCGGTCCTTGAACTGATATTCGAAATCACGGAACGGCTGATGGCGTTCCAGATCGTCCAGGTGCTTACTCCATTTGACCTGATCCACGCTCATTCCGGCAATGTCGGACCGCCGCAGGCCGATGTTGATCGACGGATCAAAGCCTGTGATCTCGCCGGTCCGGCGGGAGAAATAGCAGAACCGAAGGTCCTCATCCATTTCCCACAGCCAGTCGGATGCGACCTCGGCGAAGTCCCGAAACCGCGCCTCGCTTTCGGCAAGTTTCTTCTGGGCCGTGACCTGTTCGGTCAGGTCGACACTGACCGATCCCACCTTGGTGATGGTGCCGGACCGATCATAGATCGGAAACTTGGTGATATTCAGAATGCGCAATTCGCCGTTGACGCATTTACGTTCCACTTGGCGGCTGAGTGTGCGCCCGGACCGCAGCACGAGTTCTTCCTGGCGATTCATGAAGGTAGCTTCTTGAGATGATTGGAAATCTTCAATTTCATCGGAACGCCGCCCGACCATGGTTTCCATGTCAAAACCGTACCATTCCATATAGGTGCGGTTCGGCCGTTCGATGATGTGCTCGCCATCCTTGATCAACAAGGCAACGGGCACGTTATCGAACACGGACTGCAAGATACTTTCACTGTCTTCAAGGGCCTGGCGCTGACGGTCCAGAACCGTTGTCTGATGCACCATGCGCAGGACTGTTATCACCAATCCCGCCAAGACAAGGGCCGCCGATGCAGCGATCACGAACCAGCTGACCGTCGACCCCAGGGGGGCCGCCGCCGCCAAGGCCTGAACAAGGGCTTCCGCCTCGGGCCGCCCGCCCGTGACATAAAGGTCTGCAGAATAAAGAAGAATACCCGCCCACAGGCCGGCCAAAATCAACACAACGCCAAGCGTCGCCCCTGCGCGGCGTAGTTCTTTGAACCGCCGGAATGCGACGAACGTGCCGGCAACGGCGATAATGATCAGCAGGCTCTCGACGGCAAGCAGAACCCGCCAAGATGTGGATGCGCTGATGATTTCCGTACCCTGCATGAATGCTCCCCCCAGAACATGCAATGCATGTCCCTATTCTAGCGCAGGTTTATTCGATAATCGTCACTCCGCCCCGGAAGGTAAAGGTTCCTGATTTGGACATTCCGATAATAACGCAGCCGTCACCTTGGTTATAAACCTGCCACCCGCGCAGCAAAATCGACTGGCCCTTCGGTATGGGTTTCAAGGTTGAGATCTTGCCCAGGTTTTCGATCACACCTTTTCCTTCCTGATCCGCCGTCAGAAAATATCGCCCGGATTTATCCGCATTGAATTGAGCTTTCTGACAAACGTAGACATGGCGGGAATGGTGGGACAGGCGTTCCATATATGCCACGGCCTTGGCGAACTGGATGCAACGTTCCGTGACCTGTTCGTCGGACGCGAATTTGGACAGGCCGACCAACTGGCGCTGTGTGAACTCCGTGTACACGACACCTGCGGGAATTCGATATTGTTCCCTGATCTGTGCGCAGGCATCAAAATCTTGAACCTTGAACCCTTCCTTGGCCGCCCGCTTGGCGAACTTGTTCGCCTTGGACGCCAGCGCCTTGGCCTGTTTATCCAAGGCCGCCTGCTGATCCTGGGCGACATGGCCCAGAACCTGATAGGCGTACCATCCCAGCAATCCGACCGCGGGAACGACGAAGATCAGGACGATGCCCCAGAAAAAGCTCTTGGGCATGCCCTTCTTGCCGTTCTTCTTGCCCTTGCCTTTTCCCTTGGCTTTCGCCTTGGGGGCGGGCTTTTTCGGCTGCTGTTCCGCTTCAGGTGGTTTCTGTTCCGCCATGGTCCTGCTGTTTTTATCGGCTTGGGATGTCGTCTGGGTCAGCATGTGACATTAGACAACAACTCTTACACTACCCTGAATTTTATCTCACTACAGCGACCGCAGCGAGTATGTCTAATTTAGTATTATCGCAATTTATATTCTGCGGCTTTAGTCATAAAAAAACCGGTGAGACTCATACGAGTCTCACCGGCAGATGGCAGGAGAGCCAGGATCGAGGCGTGGACAAAGCCCCTACACAAACATCAAAGGTCTTTGGCCGCCGTGTGTTTGATTTTTTTCCAATTGCCTGCAGCCTTGGAGATCGTGCCGGCGGGATCTTTCTGGAACGCGCGGAAAATTTCCTCGCTTAAGAAGACATAGAGCTTGCCGTCACGCACCGAGGCATACTGCGGATCGCCATCAAATTTCTTACCCACCGAAACACCGAAAGTGCAAAACCCGCCATTTTGCGGCAAGTAGTTGGCGGACCGGGCCTTGAATTTTTCCAGATTGGCCTTGCTGGCGAAATAATAGGCGACGCCTTCATGCACGGCCGTGTACTCGGCACGGCCTTCAACACGGTTGCCCAGATCGATGAAAGCGACGGGATCAACGCCGTGCAGACCAAGCGGCGCCCCCGCAGCAGTCAGGCCCGTCGCGGTATTATGTTCATCGGCGGCAAGGGCCGGTTGCGCAACGGTGATTGCGGCGACGGCCATCGCCGCGAGGAAAAGGCTCTTGTTCATTGGAAATCTCCATCAGTGGTCAGTTAAGGACCGCCGAACCGTCGGCGGCGTCGACATGACAGTGCGACCACTGGGACGATGAAACAATATAAGCCCAAAAAGTTGGGATATATGGCAAAATATTCAGGACGAATTGCAAATTACACAGGAATTCTACGGTATTCCGTCGGAGACATGCCGAACTTTCCGGCGAATGCACGGGTGAAGGCGGCAGCCGATTGATAACCGATCATGGTTGCAATTTGCTGTACCGGCGTGCGGCGATCTTCGAGCAACCCTAAAGCTTTCTGTAGCCGCCAATCGGAAAGATAGGACACGGGACCGACGCCGATGAGGTCGCTGAAGCGTTCAGAAAAACGACTGCGGGACATGCCAACCTCCCGCGCCAACTGATCGACGGTCCATGCGTCACCCGGTTTCTCATGAATCAATTCAAGAGCCCGCCCGATCTTTGGGTCGCGGAACGCCGACAGGAGCGCCGTAAGGGTCGGGTTCTTCAGCACACCGGAACGTAAAAGCTCGATATAGACGATTTCCGAAAGCCGGGTAACAGCCGCCCGCGAGCCCAACTCTCCTCCATAAATTCGCCGCGCAATCAAACGAAGCAACTCATCCAGAAACGGTTCGGCCATTCGATCGCCGGCCGAAACCGTCAGGTATTCAGGAAGGGCGCGAAGCAGCGGATGATCGGCGCGCGGCCTGAAATTGAAGTGCCCGCATATCATTTGCGTGGCGGCGTGCGGATTGCCATTACCGATCGCAAGCACACCCCGGCCGTCGTATCCGGCATCCTGCAGCACGGTCTCCAGATCCGGCGCCGCGCGGCCGGGCCCGTCGGCAAGTATATGGGAACTACCACCGGGAATTAGAACCAGGTCACCCGGACCAAGACGCGCAGCCGCACCGGACGGGAACGTCACATGACAGTTCCCTTGCACGACCAGATGGAACCGCGCAGCCTGCCCCAGCGGCGGGACCGTCACCGCCCAGGGGGATGAAAAATCCGTCCGAAAATACAAAGCCCCCTTCAGGTCGAGGGTATCGAAGATATCGTCGAGGACGTCCATCCATTTCCTATATTTCTTTGCGCTAAATTCGACAATACCGGACGCCATGCACATTTTCGCGATTAAATCAGCGGGCGCACCCAACGCAGACACATTGACCCCGAAGCCCCCCCACCTCATTCTGGCGCCGCCATGCTGCTGATCGATTTCATTGGGGGGGACACTGCGTTCGATCCCCTGATTCTACTGCTGCTTGCCCTGTTGCTGGATGCCTACCTGGGCGACACGCCCTGGCTGTTCAAGCGGTGGAAGCATCCGATCGCCCATCTGGGTGCGCTGATTGATTGGCTGGACCGTAAGCTCAACCGCGAAACACGGCCTGAAATGGACCGCGCCGTGCGCGGTGCCATCGCCGTGGTTGCCGTCATCACGGTTGCCGGGGGGCTTGGCCTGGGGATCGCCTGGCTGTCCTTCGTCCACCCCCTGGGCTGGACCATCGAGCTATTCTGCGTTGTCCTTTTGATCGCGCAGCGCGGGCTTTACGACCATGTGCGGGCGGTCCGCCAGGGATTGGACGATAACCTGGAATCAGGACGCCGGGCCGTATCTCATATTGTCGGGCGCGATCCTAACCAATTGGACAGCCACGGCGTGGCCCGCGCGGCCATCGAATCGGCGGCCGAGAATTATTGCGACGGAGTCGTCGCACCGGTGTTCTTCTATGTGCTGTTCGGTGCCCCCGGCCTGTTCGTCTACAAGGCCGTCAACACCATGGACAGCATGATCGGCCACCGCACCCCCAAATACCGGGCTTTCGGCATGACGGCGGCGCGGCTGGACGACGTGTTGAACCTGATCCCGGCGCGCCTTTCGGGCCTATTCATCTGTTTGGGTGCCCCCTTTGCCCCCGGCGGCAAGCCATGGCAGGCGGTCAAGACCATGCTGCGTGATGCCGGCAAGCACCGGTCGATGAACGCCGGCTGGCCCGAAGGCGCCATGGCCGGTGCCTTGGGGTTGGCCCTTGCCGGTCCCCGGCGATACGCCCAGGACATCGCGCGCGACCCCTGGATCGGTACCGGCACCGCCCAGGCAACAGCTGCGGATATCGGCCGGGCCCTTTATCTTTACGCCGTCGCCTGCCTGATCAACGCGGGCTGGGTCGCGGCCGTCGCCATGGTGCGGTTCTCGTTACCATCCGCCGCATAGCCATCCTGCAAACGGCTTCATAAACTGGTCGTTGCCGCCCCACCCCCACCTATGCAGAATGCGCAAAACCGCGCCGCCGGGAACATAACCGGCCAACAGGGAGGCCCTTTGCCCGTCATGGACCACACCACCGCGACCCAGCCCCTTTGGACGCCGCCCCGCGACTATGCGGAAGGCTCGACAATCAACAGGTTCCGCCTGCACCTGAACGACAGGCTCGGCCTTGATTTGGTCGATACCACGGACCTGCACCGGTTTTCCGTCCAAGACCGCGAACGGTTCTGGACGGCGCTCAAGGACTATACCGGCGTGCGGGCCGAAACCTGGGGCGAGCGGGTATTGGTCGACGGCGACAAGATGCCGGGCGCCAAATGGTACCCGGACGCGCGCCTGAATTATGCCGAAAACCTGTTGCGCCGGCGCGACGACGGCGAAGCCATCGTGTTCCGTTCGGAAAACGGGGATCGCCGCAGCGTGACCTTCGCCGAACTGTACGACCAGGTTTCTTCCCTGGCCCAGGAACTAAAAGCCCTGGGCGTGACCTCGGGCGACCGGATCACGGGCTATCTTCCCAATATGCCGGAAACCGTCGTCGCCATGTTGGCGGCAACGTCGTTGGGCGCCGCCTGGTCGTCCTGTTCGCCCGATTTCGGGGTGCAGGGCGTGCTTGACCGGTTCGGGCAGATCGAGCCCAAGGTGTTCTTCTGCACGGACGGCTATTTCTATAACGGCAAACGCCATGACGTGCGGACCAAGAACGCGGAAATTCTGGCAAGTCTGCCGTCCGTCGAACATGTCATTGTCGCCCCCTACGATCCCGCCGACCGCCCGGACATCGCCGACATGCCCGGCGCGCGCCTTCTGGCCGACGTACAGGATGCGCATGCGCCCCGGGACATCGATTTCACGCAAGTGCCGTTCGATCACCCGCTCTACATCATGTTTTCATCGGGCACGACGGGCGCCCCCAAATGCATGGTTCATTGCGTAGGCGGCACGATATTGAAACATGCCGCTGAACAGCCGATTCAGGCGGACATCCGCCGCGACGACCGGGTCTATTTTTTCACCACCTGCGGTTGGATGATGTGGAACTGGCTGGTCACGGTATTGGCCAGCGAGGCCTGCATCCTGCTTTATGACGGCTCGCCCTTCCATCCCGGACCCGGAACAATCTTTGATTACGCCGACGCCGAAAAGATGACCCTGTTCGGCACCTCGGCCAAATACATCGATGCCGTGGCCAAGTCCGACCTGCGACCCAAGGATACGCATGATCTTTCCAGTGTCCGCTTGATGGTGTCGACAGGATCGCCCCTGGCGCCGGAAGGCTTCGAATTCGTCTATGACCACATCAAATCGGACGTCCATCTGGTGTCGTTTACCGGCGGGACCGACATCATGGGCATTTTCGCCGGGGGTGATGCCACCAAACCGGTCTGGCGCGGCGAATTGCAGGTCCCGGCCCTGGGCATGGCCGTGGAATGCTGGGACGACGCGGGTAAACCGATGATCGGGGAAAAAGGCGAGCTGGTCTGCACCAAGGCCTTTCCGTCCATGCCCATCGGCTTTTGGGGCGACGACGACGGGTCGCGTTACCGCGCCGCCTATTTCGAACAATTCCCCAATGTCTGGACCCATGGCGATTACATCGAAATCACCGAACACGGCGGCATGATCGTTTACGGCCGGTCCGATGCGACGCTCAACCCCGGCGGGGTGCGCATCGGCACGGCGGAAATCTATCGCCAGGTGGAAAAGCTGGATGACGTCGCGGAAAGCCTGGTGATCGGCCAGGACTGGGACAATGACGTGCGCGTCGTGCTGTTCGTCCGGCTGGCCCAGGGTGCCGTGCTGGATGACGTGCTGGTCAGGAAGATCAAGGATCAGGTGCGGGCCAACTGCACACCGCGCCACGTTCCGGCCAAGGTGGTCGAGGTTGCGGACATTCCGCGCACCAAGTCTGGCAAAATCACCGAACTGGCCGTGCGTGACATCGTTCATGGCCGTCCCGTGAAGAACAAGGAAGCGCTCGCCAATCCGGAAGCGCTGGCCCTGTTCGAAAATCTGGAAGAGTTGAAAAGCTAGACTTTGTCCCGGCCAGACCTGGTTTCGAACTGCGCGACTTCGCCCAGCAGCCAGTCACGGAACCGGCGGCATTCAGGCGTTTCCGCGCGTCCCGGTGCCGCCAGCAGGTAATAGGCCGGCTGCAGGCTCAGGGACGGGCCGAAAAGGACGACCAAACGACCCGCATCGATGTCGTCGGCAGCCATGGACCATCGGCCGAGCGCCACCCCCGCCCCGGCGATGGCCGCCTGTAGAACGTTTTCGGAGGCCGTGAACCTGGGGCCGTCGGCGACGTCCAGGTACGGAAGCCCCGCGGCCGCGAACCACGACCGCCAATCGGGTGCCAGTGGATCGAACGCCATCGAATCGTCATGCAACAGGGTAAAGCGGCAGAGGTCTCTGGGGCCTTCAAGCGGCAGACCGTCTGCCAGCAGCGACGGCGCCGCCAACGGCACCACCATTTCATCGAACAGGCGCTGCGCCGCCAAGCCCGGATAATTTCCCATGCCGAAACGGATCGCCATGTCGGCATCGCCGGCAATCAGATCGGCCCGGTCGCGGGTCGCGACGATCTGCACCTGTAGACCGGCAGGCTGGCGTTCGAGGCGGGGGATCAACCATTTCATGGCAAAGGACGGCACGCAGGACAGGACCAGGGGCCCCGGTTTCGCCGGGCGTATGCGATCAATGGCACCGGCCAGTTCTTCGAATCCTCGACGGATACCCGGATAGGCGGCACGTGCCGCCGGTGTCGGTGACACCGCCCGCACGTCTCGGCGGAACAAGGGCTGGCCCAGCACGTCTTCCAGCAACTTGATCTGATGACTGACCACCGACCCCGTTCTGTACAGTCAACGTCACAACCTGGCCGTTTTGACCCTGAACCGGCCCGATCAATTGAATGCCCTGAACTATGCCCTGATCGGCCGCCTTATGGCCCATTTCGACACCATCGAACGCGACGATGCCATACGTGCCGTGATCGTCACCGGGGCCGGCGACCGCGCCTTCAGCGCAGGCGCCGACATCAAGGAATTCGCCCATTCGGTGGCTTCCGGGGTCGAAGTCGCTTTACGTGATTTCGTTGCCCGGGGGCAGGCCTTGACCTCGCGCATCGAACGCTTCCCCAAACCCATTATCGGTGCCGTCAACGGTCTGGCATTCGGCGGCGGGTGCGAAATTCTCGAGGCCATGCCGCTTGCCGTGGCGGCGGACACCGCGACCTTCGCCAAACCGGAAATCAATCTGGGATTCCCGCCGCCGTTCGGCGGCACCCAGCGTTTGCCGCGCCTGATCGGGCGCAAACGGGCGCTGGAAATGATCCTGACCGGCGACCCCATAACAGCGGCCGAGGCTTTTCAAGCCGGCCTGGTCAATCGGGTCGTTCCTTTATCGAAACTTATTTCCGAAGCGGAAAGACTGGCGCTGCGGATTGCCGAGAAGGCACCGGTCAGCGTCGCCGCCAGCCTGACCGCCGTGACCCGGGGCATCAACCTGTCGATCGACGAAGGCTTGGCCGTCGAGGCAGCACAATTTGCCCGCGCCGCCGCAACCGACGCTGTGACACAGGGCATCGGCAGCTTTCTCGACCGTTCGAATGCCCGCCAAGGAGTCGCGGAATGAGCCACAAAGCCTTTACCAAGGACGGATTTCGCCGGTTCCGTGATAACGACCGCCCCGGGCCGGTCCATATGCTGAACCTGATTAAACTGCGCCCACAGGCGGACTACGGCGGCGATGGCCCGCCGGACGGCAGGAAACGTTCGGGGAAGGAAGCCTATGCCGCCTACGGCCGGGAAAGCGCGCCGGTCCTGTCCCGCCTGGGCGGGCGGATCGTATGGCGCGGCCGCCTGGAACAGACCCTGATCGGGCCCGACAACGAAGACTGGGACATTTGTTTCATCGCGGAATACCCGAGCCCCCAGGCTTTTGCCGAGATGGTGTTCGATCCCGATTACCGGCACGCCATGATTTACCGGCAGGCCGCGATTGCCGATTCCAGGCTGGTCAGGCTGGCCCCCATGGTGCCGGGCCATGGGTTCGCCGACCCGAAGGAATGACCGTCAGGGCCCTTCGAATCGCTGGCCGGAAATGGCCGGGTGGAAGATCGGCTGGATCACGTTGCCCGCCGGGTCGGTGCAATGGAACGACCGTGCCCCGTCGAAATGGTCCGACGGCGTGTCCAAAAGATTGACCCCCTTGGCCTTCATGAAGTCGTACCAGGCCTGCAGGTCTTCCTTGGTATCGACCACGAAGCCGAAGTGATCCATGGGCCGCTTGGCGGGCGGGGCCTCGCCCGGGCGGGCCCGGCCGAGCGACAAATTGTCGTTGCCGAGCGTGAGGTACACCAGGTCGTCGTTGAACCGGCTGAGTTCCCGCATGCCCAGGATATCGCGGTAAAACCGTTCGCAGTCGTCGAAATTTTCGACCACCAGGGCAAGATGGCGCAGACCGTTCAAGGGGGGCGGGGTGGTCGTCATGGAAAGTCTCCTTGGGCTTTTTTGTTCGGGCATCCGGGATCAACGATCCTCCGAGAATACGCCCGGCCGGCACCGGACGTCACGCCTCCTCGAACTCATCCAGCAGCCATTCCCGAAACGCCCGGATCTTGGGCCGGTCTTCCGTGCCCTCGACGCAGGCCAGGTAATAGGCCTGCGGCGCCGGCAGGGCGAACTCGAAGGGCCGCACCAAGCGGCCTTCGGCCAGGTCATCGGCGACCATCACGCTGCGCCCCAAGGCGACACCTTCACCCGCACGGGCAGCCAGCAACACCAGATTGGAATGGGTATAGCCGGGGCCCCGTTCGGGATTGACCTCATCGCAGCCGACGGCCTCCAGCCAGTCGCGCCAGTCAACCGGCATTTCGTCATGCAGCAGGGTGTAATGGACAAGGTCGCATGGCTCGTTCAACGGCACGCCACCTGCGACCAGGCTTGGCGCGCAGACGGGAAACAATTCTTCCGTACGCAGCAAAGTCACCATCAAGCCCGACCAGTTGCCCCGGCCGTACCGGATGGCGACATCCACGCCTTCCCGCGCCAGATCGACCATGCGGTCGCTCATCACCAGGCGCACGTCGATGTCCGGGTGGGATTGACGGAACCGGCCCAGGCGCGGCACCAGCCAGGATTGGGCGAACGAATCCATGGTCGTGACCGTCAGCACGCCTTCCTGGTCCTGACGCTGTACCCGGTTCACAGCCGTGGTCAGGATGTCCATGGCTTCGCGCACTTCGGGAAACAATATCTGCCCGGCTTCGGTCAGGACCAGGGCGCGGCTGAGGCGCCGGAACAGGGGAAAGCCAAGCCAGTCTTCCAGCCCCCTGATCTGGTGACTGACCGCCGCCTGGGTCACGCTGAGTTCATCCGCCGCCTGGGTAAAGCTGAGATGACGGGCCGCGGCTTCGAACGCGCGCAGGGCGTTCAGCGGCGGAAGGCGGCGGGACATGATTGTATCATAACATTAAATTTCCTTATCAGATAAGTTTCATTCCGGACCTATAAGATTTTAATTAATTGAATTATATACATATAATTATTGTATCGATACATATGCATAATATTTTCTAATTCATATAAGAATTTTTGTCGTTTGTGAACAGGCATTGTCCTGGCCTATTCAGGTTCTGCGCCGACCATCGCGCAACGACCCAACCGACTTGATCTCAACCCGCCCGGACGACCGTTCGCCCCGGCATCGAAACAAGGACAGGACCCATGACTTCGTCTTCGACGACTTCGCAGGCCGCCGCCCGCCCGGGCCTGTTTCCTCTCGGACAGGCCCTCGCTTCGCTTTTCGCATCGACCGCCCAGGCGGTCTTCAATCTTCCGACTCTGCTGGTGGAATGGCAGAAACGGGACGAAATGCGCCGACATCTTTCCCAGATGGATCATCGGCTGCGCGAGGATGTCGGCCTGACATCCGCGGACATTCGGCGCGAGGTTGAAAAACCGTTCTGGATTTCCTGATCCAGCGATCTACACTTTCCCTGGCACATACTGTGCCCTCGGGCGGGGCCGGTCTCCTTGACCGGTCCCGTCTTCCGTTTTTCAAGTGCCGCACGTCGCACCGCTGCCGCCGGGACCCAACGCCGTGATCCTGCTGCTTTACATCATCACCGTTTTCGCATGGGGTCTTAGCTGGTATGGCGTGCAGCTACAGCTGGGCGTGGTCGCCCCTGAAGTTTCCGTGTTCTACCGCTTCGCGATCTCGGCCGTGGTGATGTACGCGTTCTGCCGCGTGACCAAGCGCGCCATCGATTTCAGCCTGCGCGACCACATATGGGTCGCCGTTCAGGGGCTGTTCCTGTTCGGCAGCAATTTCTATCTGGTCTATCTGGGCGCGCAGTATCTGCCTTCGGGCCTGGTGTCGATTCTGTTTTCCCTGGTGATCGTCATGAACGTCGCCGGGGGTGCGTTGGTCCTGCACAATCCGTTGGAGCCCCGCGTTCTGATCGGGGCCCTGTTCGGGATCGGCGGCATCGCCATCGTGTTCTGGCCCGAACTGGCCGATTTCGACATTACCCAAGGCGGCGCCAAAGGCATGGTCCTGGTCCTTTGCGGCACGGCATCGGCGGCGACGGGCATGCTGATTTCGGCGCTCAACCAGCGCCGAGGGTTGGGCGTGGTGCGCACCAACACCATGGGCATGGTTTATGGGGCTCTGTTCTTTCTGGTCTATTGCCTGATGCGCGGCGCCGAATTCCGCGTGGAATGGACCGGCGCCTATATCGGCTCCTTATTGTTCCTATCGTTGATTTCGACCGTCATCGCCTTCGCCACCTATCTGACCCTGGTCGGACGCATCGGCCCGGAACGCGCGAGCTATTCCTCGGTGCTGTTTCCCCTGGTGGCGCTGACCGTATCGACCTTCATGGAAGATTTTCAATGGACGACAGGTGCGATCGTCGGCGTAGGATGCGTCCTGATCGGCAACCTATTCGTCCTGACCCCGCCGGCCATGATCGCCCGTTTGACGGGCCGCGCGGCCCCCGACCCCTCACCCGCCCGGGATTGATTTGGATACGCCCAAGACATTTTAAGGAACCACCCATGTCCACCAAACGCATCGGTATTGCCATCTGGATCGTCGCCTTCGCGGGCTGCCTGATCGGCAGCCTGAACCTGGGAACCCGCACGACCTTCGGTCTATTCCAGACGGATATCCTGCGCGACCTTTCCATCACGCCGGGTGACTTCGGCTTGGCCCTGGCCATCCAGAACCTGCTGTGGGGTGTGGCCACGCCGTTCATGGGGGCGATCGCCGACAAATACGGCTCCATGCGCATGATCATCCTGGGCGCATTGCTCTATGCCGTCGGCCTGTACGTCATGGGAACGGCGGACAGCCTGATGTCGTTCCACGTCGGGGCCGGGGTGCTGATCGGCCTGGGCATGGGCGGGACCGGGTTCGGCGTGGTGCTGGGTGCGGTCGGCCGCCGGGTTCCGGCCGAGCACCGCTCCCTCGCCTTGGGCATCGCCAGTGCGGGCGGGTCCTTCGGGCAGTTCTACATGGCGCCGGTCGGCCAGGCCTTGCTCGAATCCCAGGGCTGGACCGGTGCGTTGGTCGCGCTCGCCATCATCATGCTGGTGGCATTGCCGCTTGCCTTCCTGCTGGCGCGCCAGCCGCTTGCCGCCGATGCCACACCGGCCGACCAACGCCAGGGTCAGACCGCCGACATCACCCTGGGCGAGGCGCTGGGCGGCGCCTACCGGCATCTGGGCTTCAACCTGTTGACCCTGGGCTTTTTCGTCTGCGGATTCCAGGTCGCCTTCATCACCGTGCACTTTCCCAAATACCTGGAAATTCTGAACATCGACCTGCGCATCGCCGCCCTGGCCCTATCCTTGATCGGGTTGTGCAATATCGTGGGCACCTTCGCCTGCGGCATCCTGGGCGGCAGGTTTCCGAAAAAATGGGTATTGGCTTGGCTGTATTTCCTGCGTTCGCTCTGCATCGTCGCCATGCTGGTCGCCCCCAAGACGGAAACCAACATTCTGATCTTCGCCGGCACCATGGGGCTGTTGTGGCTCGGCACGGTGCCGCTGACCTCGGGTCTGGTGGCCCATATGTTCGGCGTGCGCTACCTTTCCATGCTGTTCGGAATCACCTTTTTCAGCCATCAGGTCGGCAGTTTCCTGGGCGTATGGCTGGGCGGTTATCTGTACGAGACCACAGGGACCTACGATCTGGTGTGGTACGGCTCCATCGTGCTTGGTTTCGTCGCCGCCGCCCTGCACATCCCAATCCCGGAAAAACGGCCGGAACCCCAAGCCGCCTGACATGTCGCCTGACAGGGCGGCATAGACCGCCGGCCCCGGCTTGCGCCTGCCTGCTTGTCGCGGGGAGCCGCGCCGTCCTATAAGCATGCGCTGACCTTCCTTTTCGGCCCGCTTGCTGCGGGCCGTTCCTCATGCCCGTTGCGGTCCGGTCGCCATGTTCAATATGAGCTCCATCCTGTTTTCCCTGACGGCGGTGCAGTTCGTCATGGCCGCGATCCTGGTAATTTTCTGGGCGGCGCGGCTGCGCGCCGACGGCCTGAAGGAAATGGTGATCGCTGTGACGGTGGCCGGCACGGGCGCCTTGATTACCGGGATCGGCGCTTTCAAGCTCAACTACGACCTGATCTTTTTCGGCCCCATCGGCTTCATCATCGCGGTCCTGATGGCCGCCCGCTCCATGCGCCGCCTGCAACATCAGCCCCCGCGCCGCGCGCTTGAAGGTGTTGCCCTGACCGGGGCAACCGTCGCCGGCTATTACTTCGTCGTCGTCCAGCACAATGTGTCGGGCATGCTGATATCCAACTCGGTCGTATTCGCGGTCGTGACCGGCCTTGCGGCAAAAGATCTGATCGCGGAAAACCGGGCGGAGCTTCGCACCGGATGCCGGATTCTGGGCATCATGTTCGCCATTTTCGCCACGCTGCATGTGCTGCGGCTTTTCATCCGCCCCTGGCTCGAAGCCAGCCCCGAATGGCATGGACAAATAATTTTACTCGACTTCGGGTTTGCCTTCCTCGGCATGGTGGTTTCGATCGGTTGGAGCCTGGGGTTGATCTGGGCGGCCTACAGCAGCGCCGAATATCAGCTTCGCGCGGCCTATGAGGAATTGGACCGGTTTACCAGCGCCGTTGCCCATGATTTGAAATCACCGCTTAACGCCGTGATCGGCAATATCGAAGCGGTCAATCACCTAGCGCCGAAAATCGATCCGGAACAGAAAGCGCATTTCCTGCGGTCCGCCCACGAAGCCGCCTTGCGCATGAATCTGTTCATCAACGACCTGTTGGCCGACGCCCGTTCAGCCCGCACAGCCCCGCAATCAGGGGCGGTCGATCCCAATACCTGCCTTACAGCAGCACAGGACAGCCTGCGTTCCTTGATCGAAGCCGTCGGGGCCGAATTCACTGTCGGCTCCCTGCCGATCGTCGCCGCGAACCCCCTGTCCCTGACCCGGCTGTTCCAGAACCTGTTGGATAACGCGATCAAGTACCGGTCCCATGACCGTCCGCTGAAGATCGATGTATCGGCCGACCGGGTGGACGGAATGGTGCGGATTTCGGTTGCCGACAACGGCCTTGGCATCGCCCGGGCCGACCAGCACCGCGTGTTCGAACGGTTCGCCAGGGCCGGCAAGCAAAATCTGGTTCAAGGTGACGGCCTGGGCCTGGCGGAATGCCGGCGCATCGCCGAAAAATTCGGCGGCACCATCACCCTGACGTCGGAACTCGGCGCCGGGTCGACCTTCACCATCACATTGCCGGCGGCGGACGTTCCTAATTAAGCGGTCCGGCATCCTGGCCGGTGGTCAGGACGACCTTGCCCGTCGATTTACGGGAAAGCAGCATGTTCATGCCGTCCTTGACGTCGGCCAGATCAAAGGCATGGCTGACATGGGGCTTCAGTTCACCCGCCGCCATCCAGCCCAGCAATTCATCGAACGAGCCCTGGATCAGGGCCGGGTCCAGCTGGCGATGAGCCCCCCAGTAAAACCCGATGACCGAGATATTCTTGACCAGCAGGATGTTGGCCGGGATCTGCGGCACCGTGCCAGAAGCAAAACCGACCACCAGAATACGGCCCTGCTGCACCGTGCAGCGCAACGAAGCATCGAACGCCGTGCCGCCGACGGGGTCGTAAACGCAATCGGCGCCGCGCCCGTCGGTCAGTTGCTTGACCCGCTCGCGGATATCTTCCTCGCGGTAATCGATCAGATGATCGGCGCCGTATTCCTTGGCGACGGCAAGCTTGTCCTGCCCGCCCGCGGTGGCGATTACGGTCGCCCCCATTTTCTTGCCGATCTCCACCGCCGTCAGACCGACGCCTCCGGCCGCCCCGTGGACCAGTAGGGTTTCCCCGGCCTGAAGCTTGAGCTTGTCCTTCAGTCCCACATGGGATGTGCCGTAAACGATGGGGAAGGCCGCCGCCGAAACGAAATCCATGTTATCCGGGATGGGATAGACCGTCGCTTCCTGGGTCACGGCTTCCGACGCATAGCCGCCGTAATGCAAGGTCGCCATCACCCGGTCGCCCGGCTTCACGCGGGTCACGCCGGGGGCGACTTCCAGCACTTCGCCGGCCGCTTCCAGACCGGGACTGAACGGAAAGGGCGGCTTGACCTGATACGCGCCCTTGCACATCAAGGTGTCGGCGAAATTGATGCCCGCCGCATGCACGCGCAGGCGCACGCCGCCGTCGACCATGGGCGGGGGCGGGGCGTCCTCGACACAGGTCAGGGCATCGATACCGTCAAAGCTGTCGCAAACAACCGCGCGCATGGGGGTCTCCTTCGGGCCGGTGTAAAACTTGATTTCAGGCCGAATTTGGCCAAGGTTGCGCAACCTGACCATACTGGAAGCCAAAGGGCAACGTCCCTTGGGCGGAAAATCGGGCGGAATTCGAACACGAAAGGAACAGCATGCGGGGATACTTCGGAATCGGGGTCGAGGGCATTTCCAAGACCATGAACGTGGGCAATCTGTTTCGCACGGCCCATGCCTTCGGCGCGTCGTTCGTGTTCACCATCGATGCGGCATATGAGCGTACCGTGGGGCAAAAGGCCGATACCTCGAAAAGCGGGGGACATATGCCGTTCTACAGCTTCCCCGACGCGGACCGGCTGATGCTGCCCGACGGCTGTAAGCTGGTCGGCGTGGAATTGTTGGAAGATGCGGTCGAATTACCGAGCTTCCGCCACCCGCAGCAGGCCGCCTATGTCCTGGGGCCCGAGCGGGGAGAATTAAGCCCCGAGATGATCCAGCGCTGCGACCATACGATCCAGATTCCCATGTCGTTCTGCGTCAACGTCGGCATCGCCGGGGCCATCGTCATGTATGACCGCCTGGTCAGTCAGGGCCGGTTCGCCCCCCGGCCCGTGGCCGAAGGCGGCCCGGTTGAAAACCTGCCCGGCCATCAGTTCGGCGGGCGTTTTTCCCGCAAGGAACTGGAACGCATGGAAGCCTTTGAAGATACGCCGCCGGAGGTCTTCAACGACTAGGGATTCCGTCGCTGAAAAACCCGCCGGCGGCGCAGGCCCGAGGGGGTCGGGCGGGGTGTCTTCAAATCACCGGCGCCAGGCATGCAACCTTAAGCCAGACCTTCGGCCTTTAACGCCTGCTGCACGGCCGGGCGGGATTTGACGCGTTCAGCAAAAGCCGCAACATGGGGCCATTTGCCAATGTCCAGGCCCGTGGGCGCGGCCCAGGTCGCCATCACGAACAGATAGGCATCGGCGACGGTAAAGGCATCGCCCATCACGTAGGCGCGGCCGTCGGAAAACAGACTGTCGACATGATCGAGCCGGCTGGAAACCTTGGCCCGCGCCTTGTCCTTTTCAGCATCAGTGGAATCGGCCTTGAACAGGGGGGTGTAGGATTTATGCAGTTCCGTCCCCGTGAAATTCAGGAACTCCTGCACCCGGGTACGGGCCAGTGTTCCGGCCGCCGGTGCCAGGGCCTTGTCCGGCGCCTTGTCGGCCAGGAATTGCACGATGGCGGGGCCTTCGGTCACGGTCTCGCCGTCGTCCAGTGCGAGCACTGGAACATAGCCGTTGGGATTGACCGATTTGATGTCGCCCCCGCTTTCCGTCTTGCCGGTCGCGAGGTCGACCTTTTCAAGATCGAATGCCAAATCGGCTTCGCGCAGCACAATATGCGAGGCCAGGGAACACGTGCCGGGGGTGTAATAGAGTTTCATGGGTCTTACGTCTCCTTGCGGTGTGGTCAGGGGGTGAAAGATTGGGGTGGTGAATGACGCCCTTGATTCAGTCCGCGCCCTGGATAAGGTCATCCATCAGGTCCGCGGCACGGCGGTGGCGCAGATTGGGCGCGATCTGCCCGCCGTAAAGCGCATGGATATCCGTGCGGCCCGCCCGAACGGCGGCGGCCTTGATATCCTTGAGAAACCAGCCCTGCACCGGGAAAGGCGCCAGTTGATCCCCACGGCCCGCCATATCGTCGAGCCAGCGGTTACCGAGCCCCCGGGCAAGACGCCCGGTGTAGGCACGCGTCAATTCCGTGCGGCCGGCAGCCGGGGTGAACAGAGCGGCGCGATGAAGATCGTCCGCACCGGATTCGTCGCAGGCAAGAAACGCCGTGCCGACCTGCACACCGGCTGCCCCGACGGCACGCATGGCCCGCACCCCCGCCGCGTCGGCGATGCCGCCCGCCGCCACCACCGGGCGATCGATCCGGCGAACGATCAATTGGGTCAGGACGAAGGTCCCCATCAATTGATCTTCGGCCCTGCCCAGGAAGGACACGCGGTGCCCCCCGGCTTCCAGGCCGGTAGCCAAGATCACGTCAACGCCGGCATCGTCCAGGGCAACCGCTTCCTCGACCGAAGTCGCGGCCCCCAACGTGGTGATGCCCAGGCGCCGGCATTCCTCGAGCACCGGTTTGGATGGAATGCCGAACACGAAGCTGAACACGGCGGGCCGGGCCGCGAAAACGGCCTCGACCTGATCCTCGAACGACGGGGCAAACGCACGCCGTTCCAGGTCCGGGCGGGCCACGCCCAGTTCGTCGTAATAAGGTTCGAACAGCCGCCAATAACGTTCAAGGTCCGCCGCGCTTGGCCCGTCATCCACAAGGTCCGACTTGGAAACCCAGAGGTTCAGGTTGAACGGCTTGTCGGTCAGGCCGCGAATGTCACGGGCGGTCTGGATGATCTGCTCGGGGCTTTGGCCTTCCACTCCGAAGGACCCCAGCCCGCCCTTGCCCGCAACCGCCGCCGCCAGTTCCGCGCTGGAATTGCCGCCGCCGAAGGGCCCTTGGATCACGGGATATTCCGTACCGGTCAGATCGGTCAGTGGTGCAATCGTATTGGGGAACGCGGCAATGGTCACGGGCGGGCTCCTTGTCTGCGATGACGTGCTGACGGAGACCTAGGGCCGATAGTTACAAATGTAAATGAAATTACTTGTAGTAAGTAAACTTTGGGGTTACTGTCCGGAAACCTGATGACCGCAGCGAAACAAGGTGAGCCTGATGCCCGTTCCCGTCCGCAAAAGCAAAGCCCCGCCGCCGCCTTTCGGCTGCCCCCTGGCGGAATGCATGTCGATCCTGGGCAAGGCCTGGGCGGTCAATCTGATCTGGTTTCTCAGCGCCGGACCGCGCCGCTTCAACGAACTGCTGAACGACATTCAAGGGATATCGTCAAAGGTTCTGTCGACCCGCCTGCGCGAAATGGAAGAAGACGGCGTGATCACCCGCAGCGTCAAACCCACATCGCCGCCGACCGTGGAATATGCGCTGACGGATTTGGGCTCGGACCTGATCCCGGCGATCACCGCCATTGCCGAGGTCGGGCATAAATTGAAAGTCCGAAAAGGCCTTTGCGCGGCGGAGTAAGCCGAAAGGCGCCCGGCGCGACGGTTACGGCGCGTCCCAGCCCGCCTGCGGGCGGACATGGCCGACCGTTTCACCCGCCGCATTGACCACGGGCATGTCCAGGAAGGGCGCCATGTCGGCACGCCCGCCATCGTCGAACGCCCCCAGAAAATTCAACAGATGAGCCATCAGCGTATCGGACGCCCGCTTGGTGCCGTCCTCGGCCTTGACGGCGACGCCCAGGCCCAAGCCCGGTAGAATCGCCGCGTGCACGGCCTCGGCTCCCGTCTTGGTCGCGAACACGGGCGCGCCCGTGCGCTTGGCCACGCCGATGCCCGCCGTCATGGCGGCATGGTCCAGCCGCCCCCGGCCCGAAACCATGAAATTATGCTTGGCCATGGACTGCACGATGCGCGTTGCCGCCGCCCCGCGTACACCCCCCAGCCCGGCCGTGGCGGGATCGGCCATTTTCGCCATGCCCCGGGCCAGGGCCGCCAGCGGCATGCCGTAGACGGGAATGCCGCAGCCGTCGACGCCGCGCGGCGTTGCCGCCAGATCCGCCCCGCCCATTTCAGAAAGCGCCGTATACAGCCGCCGCTGCACGGGATGATCGGCGCCGATATAGCCCTGCGTATCCTCGCCCATGTGCAGGGCCGTCGCCAGAAAGCCGGCATGCTTGCCCGAACAGTTGTTGTGAATGCGCGTCGGCGGAACACCCCGGCGGATCAGGGACCGTGCAGCCATGTCGTCCGTCGGCATATGGGCCCCGCATTCCAGGCAGTCTTCGCCCAGGTCCAGGTCGCCCAACCAGGCCTCGACCGCCATGATATGTGCTTCCGATCCCGAATGGGATGCACAGGCAAGTGCGATGCGCTCATCCGTCAGGCGCCAATGATCGGCCGCCCCCGTTTCAATCAGGGCCAGGGTCTGCAGCGGCTTGATGGCCGAGCGGGGAAAGATCACCAAGCCGGAATCGCCCCAGGCATGAACGATATTGCCGGCCGCGTCGGCGACCACGGCGTGGCAGCGATGGCGGCTTTCCACCAGGGTGCCGCGCGTGACCTCGACAATCATCGGGTCGGGGGAAATAACGGTTTTTGCCATACCTTCCCATGCCATCGAACGGCTGGTCTGGCAAGAGCCTTGGCCCCGCCCCACCCATAGACTTGAGCGGCGGCGCCGACCCGGCTATCTATGAGCCATGACCCGACACCTGATGGCCTTGCCGCTTGCCGCCCTTGCCCTGCTGACCCCCGCCGCCGCCCAGGCCGCGCCGGAGCTGATCGGCCTGTTCGACGACTGGGAGGCCTATACGGCCACCGAGGCCGGGGCCAAGATCTGCTATATGGGTTCCGAGCCCAAGAAGATGGAAGGCAAGTATTCCAAACGCGGCCGCGTGGTCATGCTGGTGACCCACCGGCCCAAGGACAAGGAAAAGGGCGTCGTTTCCATCACCACGGGCTATCCCTACAAGGAAGGCTCCGAAACGTCGGTGACGATCGGTGATGCGACCTTCAAATTGTTCACCACGGGTGAATACGCCTTCGCCGACGAAGGCAAGGATCCGGCCATGGTGCAGGCCATGATCCGGGGCGCCGACATGGTAGTGAAGGGCACGTCGTCGCGCGGCACATTGACCACGGACACCTATTCCTTGAAGGGCTTCACGGCGGCCTGGAAAGCCATCGGCAAGGCCTGCGGCGTATAGCCGCAAATCCCAAGCAGGCCGAATCCAGGCCTGCGACGACGATTTGCGCGAGAATAAAGCAAGCCTCGCGACCGTAAAGCCGCCGGGGTCGTCGCGTTTTCACATTGGGATGCGGGCCACAACGCGCTATATGAAGGCCCATGACATCTGAACCGCAAACCGCTTCGGCATCTGAGAAGATCAATCTGGTCGGCCTGTCCCGCGACGCGCTGGCGGCGGAAGTCGCCGCCGTGGGCGAAAAGCCGTTCCGCGCCAAGCAGTTATGGCATTGGATCTATCATCAGGGTGAAACCGATTTCGCCAAGATGACGACCCTGGCCAAGCCGCTGCGCGAAAAGCTGGCCGAGGTGTTCGAAGTCCGCCGACCGACCGTCAGCAACGAGCAAACGTCGGAAGACCGCACCCGCAAGTGGCTGATGAAGTTCGGCGACGGCAACGAAGCGGAAACCGTCTACATCCCCGAAGACGACCGGGGGGCCGTATGCATTTCGTCCCAGGTTGGCTGCACCCTGACCTGCACGTTCTGCCACACGGGCACGCAGAAGCTGGTGCGCAACCTGACGTCCGATGAAATCGTCGGCCAGTTCATGGTCGCGCGCGACAGCTATGGCGAATGGCCCACGCCCCAGGACGGCGGGCGGATGATTTCCAACATCGTGATGATGGGCATGGGCGAACCCCTGTTCAATTACGACAACGTTTCGACGGCGTTGAAGATCATCATGGACGGCGAAGGCATCTCCCTTTCCAAGCGGCGGATCACGCTGTCGACCTCGGGCGTGGTCCCGATGATGGAAAAATGCGGCGAGGATCTGGGCGTTAACCTGGCGGTTTCGCTCCACGCGGTGACGGACGAATTGCGCGATGTGCTGGTTCCCATCAACAAGAAATATCCGCTGAAGGAACTGATCCGCGCCTGCCGCGAGTATCCGGGCGCCAATAATGCCCGGCGCATCACGTTCGAATACGTGATGCTGGACGGCATCAATGATTCCGAAGCCGACGCCCGGCAATTGCTACGCCTGGCCAAGGGCATCCCCGTCAAGTTCAACCTGATCCCGTTCAACGCCTGGCCGGGCGCTCCTTATGAATGTTCGAAACCGGAAGCCATGGACAAGTTCGTGCGCATCCTGAACGACGGCGGGTTCTCGTCCCCCATTCGCCAGCCGCGCGGCCGCGATATCATGGCCGCCTGCGGGCAGCTGAAATCGGCCAGCGAGCGCGAGCGCATCCGCCGCATGGCGCAACGGGTCGAACAGATGGTGCCGTCGGATGCCGGGCCCGGCGCAGAGACCCCGGCGGGCAATGCCTGAGCCGTCCGCCGACGGAAGCCGACCGGCCCGCCGGATCGCAATTGCCGACCATACCGCCCGCCTGCGCACCTCTATCTGCGGCATCGTCATCGCCGACAGCACACAGGCCAAAATCCTGCGCGAAGACGGCTATCCGGCCGTGTTCTATTTCCCGCCGGGCGACGTGCGCCTGGACGAATTCATGACGCCGACGTCCCACCGCACGATCTGCCCCTTCAAGGGCGAGGCCCAGTATTGGAGCTTCGCCCTGGGCGCGCGCCGGGAAGACAACATCGCCTGGGCCTATCCGGACCCCCTGCCCGCCTGTGCCGCCATCCAGGGGCATATCGCCTTTTACTGGCAGCGCATGGACGTATGGTTCCAGGATGACCAGCCCCTACAGGCGCCGCCGCCATGACCAAAACACCCATGACGAGCCCTTCCGGCGGCAAACCGAAAAAGGCCCGCCTGGGCCGGCGTTTTCTGACCGCGCCGACCGAGGGCTGGAAGCCCTATGCCCTGCTGACGATTTTCTGCTGCGTGCTGTTCCTGCCGGGGATCGCCAGCCTACCGCCGCTGGACCGGGACGAAGCCCGCTTCGCCCAGGCGACCGCACAAATGCTGGAAACCGGCGACTTCGTCGATATCCGCTTTCAGGACCAGCCGCGCCATAAAAAGCCCGCCGGCATTCATTGGTTGCAGGCGGCCAGCGTTACCCTGCTGTCCGACGTGGCAGCCCGAGAGATCTGGGCCTACCGCGTGCCGTCGGTGATCGGCGCCTGGGCGGCGGTTCTGCTGACCTTTGCCCTGGGCGCCTGTTTGTTCGACCGGCGCACGGCCTTCGCGGCGGCCGGCATGCTGGCGGCATCCGTTCTGCTGATTTTGGAAGCCCATCAGGCCAAGACCGATGCGGTCATGCTGGCCTGCGTCATGGCCCAGCAATTGGCCCTGGCGCGCCATTACCTGGCGGTAAGAACGGATAAAGGACCCGCAGGGATAGGCTGGTCCCTGCTGTTCTGGCTGGCCATTGCCGCGGGCGTGTTGATCAAGGGGCCGATCGCGCCTCTGATCGCTGTTCTGACCATCGTTGCCCTTGCCATTGCGGACCGGGGTGAAGCCGACCGGGGCAGAGCCTGGATCAAGGGGCTCGGCTGGCTGTGGGGCCTGCCGCTGGCCCTTGTCATCGCTTTGCCCTGGTTCATGCTGATCGGGGATAAATCCGACGGCGGGGCAGGCGGCTTCGTTTCGACCGCCCTGACCACCGACCTAATCCCCAAACTTCTGGGCGGGCAGGAAAGCCATGGCGCCCCCCCCGGATACTATGTCCTGACCATGTTGCTGTTTTTCTGGCCGGGCGTGTTCCTGGCCTGGCCGTCCCTGTACCGCGCCTGGAAGGACCGCACCGATCCGGCCCTGCGGTTTTGCCTGGCCTGGCTGGTCCCGGCCTGGATTCTGTTCGAACTGATCCCCACCAAGCTGCCCCATTATGTGCTGCCGCTTTATCCAGCCCTGGCCTTGGTCTGCGCCCGCTCGGCCATCGCCATTTTCGACGGCAAGGCCGATTGGTTTGACAAGCGGGCCCTATGGGTGACCGGCGGGCTTTGGGCCCTGGTCGGCCTGGTCCTGGGCGGTGCGGCGGCCTACCTGCCGGTTCACTTCGGCGCCGACACCAATTGGCATACCTGGTTCTTCGCCCTGTTCGCCCTTTACATCCTGGGCACCACGGCGGCGGCCATGAAACACCACGTGATCAACGAAGCGTTGGAAAACTCCATCATTTCCGGGGGCATCCTGGTGACCATGGTGATCTGGCTGATGCTGTCGAACTTCAGCCCCATGTGGGTTGCCGCGCGGGCCGCCGATGCCGTCGCCGATGCGTTCAAGGACGGGACACGTCCCCTGACGGCCGTCGCCGGTTTCTCCGAACCTTCGATGGTGTTTCTTTCCGGCACGGACACGGTGCTGACATCGGGCGGCGGGGCGGCGGCGCATATGCTGGCGGCACCTACCGGGGCCGCCGCCATCGTCGAAGACCGGGAACTGAACGCTTTCCTGAAAGCCCTGGGCGAGAAGGCCGAGATGGTTGATCATGCCGCACAGGTTTCCGGCATCAATTATTCCAAGGGCAAGCCCGTGATCCTGCATGTATTCGTGCCCAAGAGGCCCCCGCTACGATGACCGGGGCTTCGGGTCAATTGAACTGGCGGGCGATCACCGCGGGCTTCATCATCGCCACTGTCCTGTCGGGCCTTGCCATGGCCTTTCTGGACGAGGCCGCCGCGCGCTATTTCCGCGAGGTCTTCAACGCCGACGAGCGGCGGTTTTTCGGCCATACCGTGGGTGCTCTGGGCAAGCCGGAATTCTATTTCGCCGCCGCGGCCCTGATCGCCGCGGTCTGCTGGGCCCTGCGCCGCCGCCTGAACGACGGCAGCGAACGCCTGCGCCGCGCGATGCACGGGGCATTGTTCGTGATTTTTTCCATCGCCGCCGCCGGTGTGCTGGTCAATGTCCTGAAGTTCATCATCGGCCGCATGCGGCCCCGAGAACTGCTGGAAAACGGCCTCACCGGCTTTATTCCCTTCAATACGGATTTCGGCATGAATTCATTTCCGTCGGGCCATTCGCAAATGGTCTGGTCCCTGGCCGTTTCAGTCCTGTTGATCTTCCCCAGGCTGTGGCCCGTTCTGTTCGCCTTCGCAACGGCGGTCGCCGCCAGCCGGTTCCTGGCCAGCGTGCATTTTGTGTCCGACGTGGTGATGGGCAGCTACCTGGGCGCGGTCGTGCCCCTGCTGCTAAAGCATTATGTTTACGACCGGCGGGGAATCGGGCTGCGCCCCTGACCCCGACCGGCCCTTCCCTGACATCTCAGCGTTCAGACTGTCTTAACCGATTATGTCCTAAAATCCGCACGTTATCGGGGTTTCTTCACGCTGGGGTTATATGCGCGCGCACCGTTCGATCCGCTGCCTTGTTGCCGCGGGCCTGATTCTAGGCCTGACGAATACGACCGCCCAGGCCGCCGGGGCGGACGCCGCGCTTGAGGTCCGCACCGGCCTGCACAAGGATTTCACGCGTCTGGTGCTCGAAACCCCAACGCCCGTACCCTACAAATTCGCCTTTCCCGCCGCCGACGAAATCGTCATCACCGTGACCGGCGCCATCCAGCCGGACCGCGCCGCACCCCCGGCCCAGGGCATCATCCAAAACATCGCCGTCACGGCGGGCGACCACGGCAGCCGCCTGACCATCAAGACGCGCGCCCGCGCCGACATCCGGCGCCAGTTCACGATCCTGCCCAAGGACGGCAAGGGGGCGCGGATCGTGATCGATATCGCGGCCACCGGCCGTGGCACCGAACCCGCCGAAAAACCCGCGCCGAAAAAAGACCCGGTCGCGTTGCCGCCGCCCCATACGTCGATCACCGGCCACTCCTCGATTACCGATAGGTCGGCGGCGGACCGGAACCTGCCCCGGGATGAGCGGGCGATCCCCCGTCCGGCGCCGCTGCCGAAACAGGCGCACAGCCGCGCACCGGCCCCGGCTTCGGCCAAGGTGCGTCCGACCGAACCGTTCGAGGTCGCCGCCGCAGGCGGTGCCGTCATGCTGTTCGACACCCCCCCGGCCCATGAAATCGACCGCCCCTTGGAAATCGCGCAGGCCGGCGGCATTTCCATCAACGACTGGCTGCGCCGGGAAGAGGTCAATCCCAACGTTCATCGTCAGGGCATCGTTCCCGCGCGGCCCGCGGCAAACCCGCCGGCACCGCCCGCTTATCCGGCCGTGCCTGTTTACCGCGCCCCCGCCGCAACACCCATACCGGCACGGGGGGCATCGGCCTATCCCGCGTACGGAACCTATCCGGCCGCACCGGCGCCGCAGACCCATCCCGCGCATCCGGGGTACCGTCGCCCGACGGCAACATCCCCGGCAGCGGCACCTGTTCAGGCTCCCGTCCGGCGGCAGGCCGCCGCCCCGCCGCCCCCCGCCGACAACAGCCCCGCAGCACGGTATGCACGTCAGAAATACGAAGCGCCCGTCGAAGCACAAACCATCGACCGGCCACGGCGGTTTTACGCGGGCTTCGGATTGGGTCCCAGTTGGGTCGAGTATGAATCAAACTTGAACAACACCACCCTGGATGGCTCATCCGCCGCCTGGAATCTTGTGGGCGGATATCGTCTGACACGCAATCTGGCGCTTGAGGTCGGCCTGGGGAATATCGGAACCATTGAAGAAACCACCCCATCCGGCACGACAACATCCAGCGATTATTATGCCTTCACGTTGAACGGCTTGGTCAGTCTGCCCCTGAATAGAAACTGGTCGCCCTTCGCCAAAGCCGGGTTCAATGTTTGGCGTGAAAGTGCTGAAAGCGACACCGCAAGCCCCCGGGAAGATTCGGGGGCTGGTCTGAACTTCGGCCTGGGCGCGGATTTCCATCTGTCGGACCGCTTCGCCCTGCGCGGAGAATGGGCGTTCTACTTCTTCACGGACGAGATCTACGCCAACACCCTCACCGCAAGCATCCTGTATAATTTCTGACACCCGCGCCCGCTGGCGATGTTGCGGGCACAAACGAAATCCCTATACTGCGCCAACTTTCCGCCGAGGCCCCGTCGCCCAAAGACAGGGACCCGACCCGCATAAGGGACAATGCCCATGACCAAAGACGTGAAAAAAGTCGTGCTCGCCTATTCGGGCGGCCTGGATACCTCGGTCATTCTGCGCTGGCTGCAGGATGCCTACGGCGCCGAAGTGGTGACCTTCACCGCCGACCTGGGCCAGGGCGAAGAGCTGGAACCTGCCCGCAAAAAGGCCGAGATGCTGGGCATCAAGGACATCTATATCGAGGATCTGCGCGAGGAATTCGTGCGCGACTACGTGTTCCCCATGTTCCGCGCCAATGCCATCTACGAAGGCACGTACCTGCTGGGCACCTCCATCGCGCGGCCGCTGATCGCCAAACGGCAGATCGAAATCGCCCATGAAACGGGGGCCGACGCCGTCGCCCATGGGGCCACCGGCAAAGGCAACGATCAGGTCCGGTTCGAACTGGGTTATTACGCCTGCGATCCGTCGATTCGGGTCATCGCCCCCTGGCGCGAATGGGATCTGAATTCGCGCACCAGGCTGATCGAATACGCGGAAAAGCACCAAATTCCGATTCCCAAGGACAAGCGCGGCGAAGCCCCCTATTCCCAGGACGCCAACCTTCTGCACATCTCGTCCGAAGGCAAAGTTCTGGAAGACCCCTGGGTCGAGGCCGACGACAGTGTCTATACCCGTGTCGTCCCGCCCTGGCAGGCCCCCGATAAGGTCACCGAAATCACCATCGATTTCGAACGTGGCGACCCGGTCGCCATCAACGGCGACAAGATGACGCCTGCCGCGATCCTGACCAAACTGAACGAACTGGGCGGGGCCAACGGCATCGGCATTCTGGACATCGTCGAAAACCGCTTCGTCGGCATGAAGTCGCGCGGCGTGTACGAAACCCCCGGCGGCACCGTGCTGTTCCACGCGCGGCGCGCCATGGAAAGCATCACCCTGGACCGGGGCGCCATGCATCAGAAGGACGAACTGACCGCCCGCTATGCCGAGATGGTCTACAACGGCTTCTGGTTCGCACCCGAACGCGAAATGCTGCAGGCCGCCGTCGACAAGGCGTCCGAGCGCGTGACGGGAACGGTTCGCCTGAAACTATACAAAGGCAACGTCATGGTCACCGGGCGCAAGTCGCCCCTGAGCCTGTATGACGAAGCCCTGGTCACCTTCGAGGAAGATCAGGTTTATGACCAGCGCGACGCCCAGGGATTCATCCGCCTGAACGCCCTGCGCCTGATGACCTTGAAACGCCAACAGGACAAATAAAGGGCGTCCGCCCCGGATTGTCGTGAATTCCCGCTAGCCGACGTCGCACCACACGACCCGCTTGGTCGTGATCATGTCGTCGTAACTGCCCCGCGTCGAAGCCAGCAGGGCCGAATTCATATGCGCGTCGACGGCGGCCTGATCCGTATATAGCTCGTACAGAAACACGCTGCCGCTTTCGCCGCCGCCGTTATGGGCCGCCGGGTCCAGCACGTCGAACTGCTCGCAGCCGGGCTCGCTGTCCAAGGTCATCTTGGCATGGCTGCGCATCAGGGCGAGGAAGTCCTGGCGCCGCTCTGCCTTGACGCCGAATTCCACCATCAGGGCGATCTTGCCGCTCATCCTATATCTCTGCTGCGATTGAATTCAGGCGGGCACGTCGCCCAAAGTTGAAATTCGGTGCAAGGTGCGTACCTTGTCCGGCGGCAGGTTCTTGGTCGTCGCCCGGTGCATGACGCAGCGGTTGTCCCACAGCACGACGGTGCCGGGATCGCGCCATTTGAACTGATACTGAAACTGCGGCTGGATCATGTGATCGAACAGTTCGTCCAGCAGGTTCGCACTTTCAATCGCATCCATACCGACGATCCCCTTCACCCCCGCCGAGGCGCCGGGAAAGACGAACAAGCCCTTGCGCCCGGTTTCCGGGTGGGTGCGCACCAGGGGCCGGACCACGGCCGGAGTCTTTTGCATTTCATCCGCGCTGAGAAACTGCCAGCGTGATTCCGGATCGCCCCGGTTGGTGGTCCAGCGGTACTGGGAGACATAGGCCAGGCCGTCGATGCGTTGTTTGGTTGTTTCGGGCAGGGCGTCGTAGACCGCTTCGAGATCGCCGAAAAAGGTATCGCCGCCTTCATCCGGGATTTCCACGGAATACAGAAGCGTCGCATCGGCTGCGCGCTCCATATAGGAACGGTCCGAATGCCAGAACGACCCCGCGTCCTTCACACCCACGGGCTTGCCGTGGCGAGTTGAATTGGACAGCACCATGACCTTGGGAAAATCCGGGTGTAGAAAATTCGCGACCGGATGTTCGACCGTTTCGCCGAACAACTGGCCGAAGGCATCGAATTGCGCCACGGACATGTCCTGTCCTTCGATGACCAGCACCTTGTGATCCAGATAGGCCTGATGAAGATCGGCGGCCTGGGCGTTGGTCAGGTTGCCGGCATCGATGCCGCTGATCCGGGCCGCGAAGCTGCCGCCCAGGCGTTCAACCGTCATGTCCATGAATGCGTCCCTTAGATTTTCTCTGCCAAATTTCGACCGGGTTGCATCCCGGATTGTTGAGGGTATTGTATTCTTGCCATATGAAACGGCAATTGATCAAAACTCCGGCAATATTTGAGAAAATCTACGCAATAGAGCGTGGTGATCGGCCTTTGTGAATGACCCAGATGATTCCCCCGCTCAACGCATTGCGCGCGTTCGAAGTCACGGCCCGCCTGGGCACGCTGGCCCGCGCCGCCGACGAACTTTGCGTCACACCCTCCGCCGTCGGCCATCAGGTCAAGAACCTGGAAGACTGGCTGGGCCTGCGGTTGTTTCGGGTCGAGGGCACGCAACGCCGCCTGACGGCCGAGGGCGAGCGCCTAGCCCAGCAACTGGGCGACGCCTTCGGGCAGATCAATCTGGCCTGCCGAACCCTGGCCCGCAGCAAGGGGGCGATGGAACTGCACATCAACGTCACCCCGACCTTCGCGATCCGCTGGCTGGTGCCGCGCCTGGGCCGCTTTCAGGCCCAGCATCCCGACATCACCGTTCATATCGCGACCAGCGCCAAGCCCATTGATTTTGCCAAGGACGACGTCTATGCCGCGATCCAGTTCGGCGGCGGGACCTGGGGCGGCATGCAGGCGGACCTGATGTTCATGGAGGACGTCTTTCCAGTCTGTCATCCCCGCCTGCTGAAGGGCGACCGCCCGCTGACCGAACCCCGCGATCTGAAGCATCACACCCTGCTGCATACCTATCACCGCCATGGCGACTGGGTGCGCTGGCTGGCCGCCGCCGGCATATCGAAGGACGAAGTCGATCCCGACCAGGGCCAGGTGTTCGACCTGACCACCATGGCCGTGGACGCCGCCGAGGCCGGCATGGGCATCGCCATGAGCCGCGAAGCACAGGTCCGAGATTCGATCGAAGCCGGGCGCCTGGTCGCCCCCTTCCGGCGCGATCTTCTGCGCGGCGAGGGCTGCTATTTCATCACCCGGCCAAGCCGCAGCGAAGACCCGCCGGTGCGCGCTTTTCGTGACTGGTTGCTGGCCGAAGCGAACGACGGCCGCTAGAGGCATTCATCGGGGAGCCTGTGAAGAAACGGATCAGGCCTTCCGCGTGCCGAGCCAATAGGCATAGACCGAGGCCGGCACCATGGAAAGGTCCAGCCCGCCGCGCCGGGCGGGCCCGCCGCGATCCCGGGTCAACATGGTCATGCGCGCATCCGGGTTGGTGCGCACGGCAAAATTGACCATCGTTTCCGGGCCCTTGGACGAGGCCGCGACCGCACCCGACCAATCCATCTGGAAGATGTCTTCGGGGCGCCCGCCCGCTTCGTCCAACAGGATCAAATCGACCATACCGCCCTTCCAACTGGCATAGGCCAGACGGTCGGCCAGGCCCGAGGCAAACGCCTGTGCCGCCACCGCTGTTTCGACCAGACGCGCATGTTCAGGCGCATCCGGGGCGACCGGGCCGAACAGTGCCGTGTAAAGCGTGGGCGAGGTCAGATAGACCTTGAACAGGACCTGGCGCTGAAACGGCTGCCCGTCCCGGTTAAGGCGCGGCACGCGGCGGATCAGGAAGGCGTCTTCGAGAAAATCCAGGTATTTGCGCAGCGTGTTCTTGGCAACACCCGTGGCCTTGGCCAAATCCTCGATCGCGGCTTCGCCCCCCGTATTGCGGGCCAACACGGCGAACAGACGGCCCAGTTCACGCGGCTCGATCAATCCGGCGAAGGCCGCCAGATCACGATGCAGGATGTCATGCAGCAAGGCGTCGCGAACCAGGGCCGGGGGGGATTCATCCTCGCGTTTGGCGGCGATGCCCGACGGAAACCCGCCGAAGGAAATGTAGCGCGCGAATTCCGCGTTCAGCCGGTCGAGCCTTGGCCCGTCCAACGGCAGGGACGACCCGATTTCGGGCAGCACCCCATCCAGGTCCGCATCGGTCCGCCGAAAGCCCATGAATTCGGCAAAGCTCAGGGGCGGCAGGATGCGGATGTCGACGGTCCCGCCCCCCTGTTCGCCGTCGCCATCGACCTCGATCCGGCCCGGGGTCAGGCGGGGGGCGCCCGATGACAGGCTGGCGATCAGGCGTGCGTTCGGCAGGCGCTTCTGCAAGGCCGCCAATTGGGCGACGCCGTCTTCGGCATAATCCAGGTCATCGACGAACAGAAAGATCTTCTCGTCACGGCCATAGGTAAACCGGTCCAGCACCCGATCGGCCAATGCCGCCAGGCCTTCGCCCGAATAAACGGGGGCCGCCAACGACAGATAGGCGATCCGCATGGGCGAGACACCGGACCGGACCACGGCGGCAAGCACCTGACGCAAAACGATGGTCTTGCCCGCCCCGGCCGGCCCGGCGGCGATCAGCGGCACGTCCAAATCAGCGGACAGGGCGCGGGCCGCGAATTCGCGCGCGAAGCCCCGCTGCGGCGGGTGGCGGAAGCGCACCCGCGTGCCCGAGCGGAACGCCCACCAGGGATTATCGAATTCCAGGCGGCGCAGCATGTCCGATGGTGAAATCTGTTCCAAGGAATACCGTCCCGAGTTTCCCTGTCAGCGTCCTTGCCTGCATGCGGCAAAATGTCCGCAAACAAGCTCAAGAAAATGAACTTATGTTCCGAAAAGGATCGCCTGTGCGGGCCCCGCCGTCAAGAGACGCCGACACAACCCAGATGGCGCGGCAGGTGCGGGCTTATCGCAAGGCTTCGGCGACCCGCGCCTGAAGCGCCGGCACCAGGTCCGATTCGAACCAGGGGTTCTTTTTCATCCAGTGGGTCGTCCGCCAGCTGGGGTGCGGAGTCGGCAGGTAGTCCGGCAGATAATCGCGCCAATGGGCAACTGTTTCCGTCATGGTCGGCTGCATGCGGTCGCCCAGATGATATTTCTGGGCATAGCTTCCGACCAGAAGGGTCAATCGAACCTGGGGCAGCAGGGCGCGCAGGGCGGCATGCCATTTCGGCGCGCATTCCGGGCGCGGCGGATTGTCCCCGCCTTTGGGGGCACGCCCCGGATAACAGAACCCCATGGGCATGATGGCGATGCGGGTTTCGTCATAAAAGTCGTCGGGTGTCATATCCAGCCATTCCCGCAGGCGCTTGCCCGACGGGTCGTCCCAGGGCACGCCCGAGGCATGAACCTTGGTACCCGGCGCCTGGCCGATGATCAAAACCCGCGAGGTCGGCGCCATGCGCACCACCGGCCGGGGGCCCAGGGGCAGGTCATCCGCGCACATGGTACAAGCCCGCACGTCTTTGAGAACACTGTCGAATTTCTTGCCCGCCATTAGGCCAATCCTCTTCCTCCCCGGTGCGCCGGCCCGGCACCCGCATTCTAAATACGCCTTGAAGGCCGGCGACAGTCCTCCAACATCAAATATTCCGGGGAACCTTTTCCGCCGTGCATGTGTCTAACCCATAACGACCAGAATCCAACGAAGGACTCAACTCACATGCCATCACATCCAGGAGTGCAGCCGAAAACCCGGCAACCTGCGGCGACATCTTCAAAGCAGGATACCGTACCGCCCAGCCACGCGATGCTGGAAGCCATCATGCGGGACAACAACCGGCGCCTATACCGGTTCGTTCGCAGCATGACCGCATCCGACAGCGACGCCGAGGACATCTTACAGGAAACCTATCTGCGGGCGTTTCGCGCCATGGACGGCTTCGACGGCCGCGCCAATCTGTCCACCTGGCTGATCCGGATCGCGATCAACGTGACGCACAATCGCCGGCGCAAGTCCCAGGTGAGCGAACCCATCGACGACATCGACAACATCGTTTCCTTCAACGCCTACACGAACCCCCGATCCCCGATGACCCATGCCGCACCCACGCCGGAGCAATCCGCCGCCCAGGACCAAATCCGCCGATACCTGGAATCCGCGGTCGATCAACTGCCCGAAGAATTCCGAACTGTCTTCATGCTGCGCGCCGTGGAGGAATTCAGCATAGAGGAAACCGCCGCGGCCCTGGACATTCGGCCGGAAACCGTGAAGACCCGCCTGCACCGCGCGAAGCATCGGCTGCGGGCCCTGTTGGATGACGACGTCCAATCCGCGTTACAGGGCATCCACCCCTTCGGCGGAAGCCGGTGCGATCGCATCGTCGCCCGGGTTCTGCTGCATTTGACCCCGCCGCCGGCCTAGCCCGGCCATCACACCCTCACGTCAACCACACGCCCATGTCGGGCGTGCACAGCCGGCCTTTGCCTGCATCCATCCTTCAACCAAACCACCTCATCCCAAACAAGGAGCCCGATCATGATCTTCAAACCGCAACACAGCCTTCCCGCCGATGATACCTTGGCCTTGCCCCGCCGCAGTTTTCTGCACGGTGCCGGTGCCCTGACCTTGTCGGCCGCCGCCGTCGCCGTCCTGGCCGGTGTGGACCATGCCGCCGCCGGCTCAACCGCCACGGCAAGTGACGTCACCATCCTGAACACAGCCCTGGGCGCCGAATTGGAAGCGATCGCCGCCTATCAGGTCGGCGCGGAAAGCGGCCTGCTTAAAAAGCCCGTGCTTGATCTGGCCGTCCAGTTCCAGGGCCATCACAAGGAACATGCGGACCTATTGGCCGACACGGTCCGTAAACTGGGCGGCACCGCCGCCGAAGCCAAAACGGCCTATGCCTTTCCCACCGATCAGCTGAAATCCCAGGCCGACGTGCTGCGCTTCGCCGCCGGATTGGAAAAAGGTGCGGTCAGCGCCTATCTGGGGGCGGTGCCGCTGTTCCAGAACCGCGACCTGGCCAAAGCCGCCGCCAGCATCCTGGGCGACGAAGCCATGCATTGGGCCGTGCTGCGCAACGCCCTGGGTGAAAACCCCGTACCAAGCGCGTTCGTATCGTGATCCCCGCGCCTTCCCGCGAAGCGTCCGTGACCGGTCGCCCCGCCGGTGCACGGGCAGGCGGCTCTCTCCTTCACGAGAGGGCCGCCGCCTTCGCGGCATCCCTTTTGATTGTTCTTTTGACGGCACCAACTGCCGGGCAGGCAGACGATTCAGCCGTTGCCCGCGGCAAGGCGGCTTATACCCGCTGCCTCGCCTGCCACGCGGTCGAATACGACCGTGTCGGGCCCCGCCATTGCGGCATTCGCGGGCGTAAAGCCGGCGGCGTTGAGGGATATTCCTATTCCGATGCTCTGGCTGCATCCGGCCTGACCTGGACACGGGAAACCTTGGATCGGTTTCTGGCCGCACCCCTGAAAACCGTGCCGGGAACCCTGATGACCTATGACGGCGTGAAGGACAGCCGAACGCGTTCGGATATCGTCACTTACCTATTATCCCTGCCGCCGTGTTGACTCCCCTTAAGCCCTGGGCTTCCTTGCATCGTTGCCTTGGAATGGTCATGATCCCGCCCTCTTCCCGTACCGCATGATGGGTAAGGAAGCAGGCTGACGGTAACAATGCCCTCAGCCACTGGGCCCTTGCAACGCTCTGCAGCCGGCGCCATCTATGCCCCACGGAAAAGTGATGAGATTACCTGACCGCATGCACACCATGAGACCCACCAAATGGGCCGCGTCCGCCGTCTTAACCGCGGCCGGTATCCTGGCCGCCGCCGGGATCGCCTTCGATGCGATCGACCGCGAGGACCGGCTGAACGCCATCAGCGCCACGCCCGCGCGGGCCGCCATCCCCGACGATCCGCTGCCGTCCGTGGTGCTGGACAAGGTCCGCCGCACCGGGGTGGTGCCGGCCATCTTCACGGCGCGCCTCACCTTCGACCTTGACCAGCTGGACCCTGAGGCCAAGAAACGCGCCTTCCTGAAAATCACCCTGCCGCTGGTCGCCCGGGAAAACGCCCGCATCCGGCGCGAACGGGATTTCCTGAGCGACGGTGCCGATAGCGTGCCCGAATACATCTGGGAGAAGTATCAGGTAAAGCCCGGCGACATGGTCACGTTGCAACGGCGGGTCGACGTGATCCCCGCGTCCATGGTGCTGGCCCAGGCCGCCCTGGAAAGCGGCTGGGGGACATCGCGGTTCGCCCGCGAAGCCAACAACCTTTTCGGTGTGCGCACCTATAACCCCGAAACCCCGGGGCTGGAGCCGGAACAGGCCGAAGGCTTCCGCGTCATCAAGTATCCGGACCTGAGCGAAGGCGTCGGCCATTACATGCGGAACCTGAACACTCATCCGGCCTATCTGGATTTCCGCCGCGCCCGACAGCAGTTACGCCGCCAAGGCCGCGATCCCGATGCCCGCCATCTGGCGGAACGCCTGACCCAGTATTCGGAAATTCCCAAGACCTACGGCAAGCTGCTGCGCCAGATCATCGACGGTGAAAGCCTGGAAGATTTCGACGGCGTGCGCCTGGTCAACGAGGGCTGAGCCCTAGCCCGCATCGGGATCGGCGGCGGCGAGCCCGCGCGCCAGCACATCATCGACAAATGCCGGGACGATTTCCGACGCGGGGCCGTAGATCGCGCGTTCGAACAGGGTCGCACCCTCGCTCGGCTCCAGATTCAATTCCAGGGTCCGGGCCCGGCCGGCAAGCCGCACCTGGCGCACATAGCCCGCCGCCGGATAGACATTCCCCGACGTGCCGATGGAAATGAACAGGTCGCAGCCGTTCAGCGCGGCATCGATTTCATCCAGGCCCAGGGGCATTTCCCCGAACCAGACCACATTGGGGCGCAACGTCCCCGGCGACGCGCAGGCGGGACAGGCGTGGGACAGGTCGATATCGTCACGCCAGTCATGCACCCCGGAACAGGCCGTGCATCGCGCTTTCAGCAACTCGCCATGCATATGGATCAGATTTTTCGTACCGGCCCGCTCGTGCAGATCGTCGATGTTCTGCGTCACGACCAACACCTCGCCGGGCCAATCCGCTTCAAGCCGGGCCAAGGCCGCATGCGCCGCATTGGGGCGCACGTTGTCGCCAACAGCCCCCCGGCGCCGGGCGTTGTAAAACCCCAATACCCGTTCCGGGTCCAAGGCATAGGCTTCCGGCGTGGCCACGTCTTCGATGCGGTGCTTGGCCCAGATGCCGTCGGCGTCGCGAAAGGTCGCCAAACCCGATTCCTTGGAAATGCCGGCCCCGGTCAGGATCACGATCGATGGATGATGGCTGGTCATGGTCTTTCTCCGGGTATGGTTGTTGTACGTCCCCGCGGCGGGCTATGTTGCAGGATGGGGTCATCAAGCCCAACTATTCATTCCAATCAATTCAAGCAAGAGGGCCCGCCCCGGGAAACGCCGCCGTGACCACCCCCGTCAAAGTCTTGTTCGTCTGTCTTGGCAACATCTGCCGCTCGCCCACGGCCGAGGGCGTGTTCCGCCATCTGGTCGAGGCCGAGGGCCTGGACGATGTGATCGGCACGGATTCCGCCGGGACCAGCGACTGGCATATCGGCGACGCACCCGACCGCCGCGCCCAGGCGGCCGCCAAGCGGCGCGGGATCGACCTGTCGGATTTGCAAGGACGCCAGGTTACGGCCGGCGATTTCGACGAATTCGATTATGTCCTTGCCATGGATCAGCGCAATCACGCCGCCCTGTCGTCCCTGGCGCCGAACGGCCGCGCAGACCGTCTGTACATGTTTCTTTCCTTTGCCCCCGGGATCGCCGATATGGAAGTTCCCGATCCCTATTACGGCGGCGACACCGGGTTCGATGACGTGCTCGACATGATCGAGGCCGCATCCCGGGGCCTGCTGGACCACATCCTTGCAACCGACCTGAACCGATGACAGCCCCCATGCTTCTGATCTTCGATTGCGACGGCGTCCTGGTGGACAGCGAAATGATCGCAAGCCGCGTGCTGGCCGGGCAGCTGTCCGCCCTGGGTTATCCCATCACCGCCAAACAATGCCGCGAACGGTTCACGGGCAAATGGATGACCGATGTCGTCAACACGGTGCGGGGTGAAGGCATCGAAGTCCCCGACGATTTCATCGACACCTTGAAGATCAAGGACAAGGAAGCGTTCGAACAGGGGCTGGAGCCCATTCCCGGCGTGATGGAGGTCGTGCGCGACCTGCGCCATGACCGCTGCGTCGCGTCATCGGGCCCGATCGTGAAAATGGAAACGACCCTGGGCGTGACCGGACTGCTGCCGTTTTTCAAGCCGCACCTGTTTTCCGCCGGCATGGTCAAACAGGGCAAGCCCGCCCCCGACCTGTTCCTGCATGCCGCCGCCGCCATGGGCCGGTCGCCGGAAGACTGCCTGGTGATCGAGGATTCCACCGCCGGGGTGACCGGGGCCAAACGGGCCGGCATGCGGGTGCTGGGGTTCGCTGGGGCATCCCATGCGCGTGAGGTCCCGACCTATGCCGACACCCTGATGCGGGCCGGGGCCGAAACCGTGTTCGACGACATGCAGCGCCTGCCGGACCTGATCGCGGCCCAGGGCTAGCCGGCACGGCGGATAGAAATCAGGTTCCGGAACGGGCCCAGGCTTCCGGCTCGGCATAATCTTCGGCCAGATCCTCGAAATCGTAATCGTAGCCGCCGAGCGGATATTTTCGGACCGGCGTGTAATGCGCGCCTTCGCCGCCGAGCGTGCTTTCGAACAGCACGAACCGTTCCACCGTGAAGGGCCGTGTGGTGAACCCGGCATGGTCTTCCAAAAAGCGCGAAGCCGCCAATTCCGATGTGCCCTTGAACCGTGCCAGGGTCACATGTGGTTTGAACTTGCGCTGTTCCTCGGCAAACCCGGCGCGGACCGAGGCCCGTTCGACCTTGTCATGCAGATGGGAAAGGGCCGGTGACGTTTGCAGCCGTGCCCAGATCGCGCGCAGGCGCCCGCGCGAGGCAAAGCTGCCGACCCCGTCGAACGCCAAGTCGAATTCGGGGACATGGATATCGGCCAAGGCATCGTCCAGGTCCGCCGCCTGATGGCGGTCGGCCTCGCCGATGAAGCGCAAGGTGATGTGATAATTGGCCGGGTCGACCCAGCGCGCACCGTTGATGCCGTCGCGCAGGCTGGTCAGGGTCAGACGCAGGTCTTCGGGCAGATCCAATCCGACGAAAAGGCGCATGATGCAACCTCCTTCATTGTTGGCTCCCGGAACAGACAACGCCGTTCCCCTCCCTCGCTTCTATGGCGCGAAATGGGGGATGTCCAGATCAATGCGCAACCGGTGTTAAGCATCGCATCGAACAGCCTCGTCTGATCCGCTTCCAGGTTGCTTTTCAACTGCGGCATTGTTGTGACAGCGATGCCGGCGCGGTGGAAAACCGCCCCCCATGGCGACAGGAAATCACCCTGCCCGCCGGACAAAACCGCGCCGATTCGCAATCCACGTTCCCAAAGGAGGGGAAGGACGGGCTTAAAGAAACAGCGCCAGCACGCCCGTATAGCCATACAGCCGCGCGTTCGATATCTCGCCATTGCCGTAAAACCCGACCAGGGGAATATCGCCCAGACGTTCGATGATCAGGGCCATTTCCTTGCCGGGGGCGCCGAACATGTCGGGCCCGCGCGCGACACAGGAAAAATACAGCCCGCCCTTGGGTTCCGACGGCAGACGCGCCTTCAACCCATTGACCATGTCGGCCAGGTCCTGTTCGGCGGAAATGGGGTCACGGCGCACGAACATCACGCGGTCGCCGGCCTCGACCTCGCCGCCGACGGCAACCCAACCGCGTTCCACGTCGATGCCCAGAAGCGAGCGCACCAGATAATCCCGGGTGTCCGATCCGGGCACGGGAAAGGCCGCGTGAATGTACCCCGCGACCCGTTCCAGGTTGCGCGCCAAAAGTTCGCCGATGTCGTCCTTCATGACGTCAAGTGCCGGCTTGCCGTCGATGGTGATGATGATGTTGTCTTCGGCCTCGGTCACCAGGCGTGGTTCGCCCACGGGCGCACAGCCCTGGCTGAGCCCGGTCGCGACCTGGACCTCGGGCCCGAACAGCACGCCGGAAACGCCGCCGCGCTGAACACCGCCCTCGTTGATCGTGCCCGCGATCTGCGGGCCGCTGCCGCGCGACGCGGTCAGGCCGCCGACGATGAAGGATGACAGGCCGCTGGCCGCTTCTTCCAGAATTTCCGGCAGGCGGTTGTTGTAAGGATCGCCATGGGCAACCGCGAATGGCGCCGCCCCCGCATCGGCCCAGCCGCGCACCGCCGCCGGCATGTCGCCCAGCCCGCCCCGCAGCACGGGAAAGACCTTGAAGGCATTTTCGGGAAAAGCGCCGACCAGCGCCGCCGCCGCCGGCTCGTCATGATATTCCTGGGCCCCGCCGCAAATACCCAGGCCGACCGTGCCGACCCATTCCTCCACACCCGAGGTCTGGCGCAGGAAAGTCAGGATCGACGCCAGATCCTCGGCCAGCGCATCGGTGACATACAGAAAACCCAGGTTCGCACCCTCGGGCAGGGGCTCCAACTGCCGCGCGCAATCCCGCACGATTTCGGCCCAATCGCCGCCGCCCGCATGGGCATGCCTGAAAGTACTCATGTTCCGCCCGCCTTTTTATGCGCGCGCGCCACAAGGTCCAGGGCATAGGGCGTGATGCGCTCGACGATCACGCCGACCCCCTTGCCATTGGGGTGGATGCCGTCGTCCTGGTTCAAATCGGGCTTGGCCGCGACCCCGGCCAGGAAGAACGGGTAGAACAGCACGTCATGCTTTTCCGCCAGGCGGGGAAAGACCGCATTGTATTCAGCCGCGTAATCGCGGCCCAGGTTGGGCGGCGCCAGCATGCCGGTCAGCAGCACGGGCAGGCCCGCCGCGCGCAGCTTGGCGATGATCGCATCCAGGTTGCCGAAGGTCGCCTTGGGATCAAGGCCGCGCAGCCCGTCATTGGCGCCAAGTTCCAGGATCACCGCGTCGGGCTTGTCGGCCAGGGCCCAGCCGATGCGCGCCCGCCCGCCCGCCGTGGTGTCGCCGGACACGCCCGCGTTCAAGACGGTGACGTCGCGGCCCTGGGCCTTTAAGGCCGCTTCCAGGCGGACCGGAAAGGCATCCTTGGCATCCAGTCCGTATCCGGCGGTCAGGCTGTCCCCCAGCACCAGAACACGCAAGGATTCGGCCGCGGAAACCGGCGCGAATGCCAACAGCATCACACAGGCAAATGCCGACGCCGCGTTGACAATCCGCCCCGCCGCCACATATCCCATGGATGGCCGCCGTGACGGGCGGCACCCCAAAGACGGGGCACGGGCGGGAAAATCAGGAACATCAAGCAGGAAATTTGATCGCATGGATGCTTATCCGAATGGCAATACGGGTCCGAAGGGACATCGCGGCATGACAACAGCGCCCGCCGTCCGGACAGGTGACCTGCACCTTACCCTGGAGAGCGAAGCCGGAGAGGTCAACATCCTTCGCGGCATCGATCTGACCGTGGCCGCCGGTGAGACCGTCGGCATCGTCGGTCCTTCCGGGTCCGGCAAGACATCGCTGCTGATGGTGTTGGGGGGGTTGGAGCAGGCAACCGGCGGCGACATCGAGGTCGCGGGCCAGGACCTCACCACTCTGGACGAAGACGGGCTGGCGCGCTTTCGCCGCGACAATCTAGGCATCGTGTTTCAGGACTTCCACCTGATCCCGACCATGACGGCCATGGAGAACGTCGCCGTCGCGCTGGAATTCGCGGGCCGCGACGATGCCTTCGACCGCGCGGCGGAACAGCTCAAGGCCGTCGGCCTGGGCCATCGCACGGGCCATTATCCGGGCCAGCTTTCCGGCGGTGAACAGCAGCGCGTCGCCTTGGCCCGCGCCTTTGCCGGTACGCCCAAGGTTCTGCTGGCGGACGAACCCACGGGCAACCTGGACGAACACACCAGCGAGCAGATCATCGAACTTCTGTTCGGCATGCACGACCGCCTGGGCACGACCTTGTTGCTGGTCACCCATCAACGCTCCCTGGCTGAACGTTGCGGGCGCATGCTGACCATCCGCGACGGCCTGGTCGCGGGCGACCAAGCCCCTTTGCGCCAGGCCGGGGACTGATCCGCCATGACCCGGCCCATCAACCTTGCCGGCCGCATGGCTTGGCGCGACCTGACCGGCGGCCCGTCGGGCGTGCTGCGCGGGCTCGGCATTTTCCTGGCCTGTCTTGTTTTGGGCGTGACGGCGATCGCCGCCGTGGGCTCGTTGTCGCGGTCCTTCGTCGCCGGGCTGGACCGGGATGGCACCAAGCTTCTGGGCGGCGATGTCGATCTGCGCCTGACCCACCGCCACGCCGATGCGGCGCAACTGGCCTATCTGGCGGAAAAGTCCCAAGCACAGTCCGACACGGTAGAAATGCGCACCATGGCCCGCCCCCTGGACCCCCAGGCCCGGCGTTCGCTGGCCGAATTGAAAGCCGTTGATGACCGCTATCCCTTGGCCGGCACACTGGTGACGGAGCCGGCGATGCCGCTTGCGCGTATTCTGGAACGGCGGGCCGGCACCTGGGGTGCTGCCGTCGACGACAATCTGTTGGTCCGCCTGAACGTCGCCATCGGCGACCGGGTCCGCGTCGGCGAGGCCGAGTTCGAAATCCGCGCCGTCATCAAGAAAGAACCCGACCGCGTCGCCAGCGTATTTTCCTTCGGCCCCCGCTTCATGATTTCCAGGGATGCCCTGCCCGCCACGGGTTTGGTGCAGCCGGGCAGCCAGATCCGGTATCACCACCGCCTGGTCCTGCCACCGGGCACATCCGTGCCGGATTTCATCGAGGGTCTTGAGCGGGAATTTCCGCAAGCCGGATGGCGCATCCGCGCCGCCGACGAAGCCGCCCCCGGCGTGCGCCGGTTTGTCGACCGCCTGACCCTGTTCATGGGGTTTGTCGGGCTGACGGTCTTGCTGGTCGGCGGCATCGGCATCACCAATGCGGTCGCCGGATACCTGGATGAACGGGCCGCGACCATCGCGACCCTGAAATGCCTGGGCGCGGAGGGCCGCCTGATCTTCGCCATCTATCTGATGCAAATCCTGATCCTGGCCGCGGGCGGGGTGGTGTTGGGCCTGATCATCGGGGCGGCCCTGCCCTGGCTGGGTGTGGCCGCATTGGGTCATCTGCTGCCCGTCGCACCCGAGCCGGGGATTTATCCCGCCGCCCTGATCACCGCCGGGGTGTTCGGCATTCTGTCCGCCGTAACTTTCGCCTTGTGGCCGCTGGCGCGGGCACGCGAAGTGCGGGCCGGCGACCTGTTCCGTGACCGGGTCGCACCTGCGCGCCGCCGCCCCCGCACTGCCTATCTGGCGCTGATCGCATTGGGTGTGGCGTCCCTGGCCGCCCTGACCATCGCGACGGCGACGGATCGCTGGTTCGCCTATTGGTTCGTCGGCGGATCGGCCGCCTTTCTGATCGTGCTGCGCCTGGCGGCCTGGGCCGTCGGCCACGCCGCCCGCGCCATCCGCAACCCGCCGGGTGCGCGCCTGCGCCTGGTGATCGCCAACCTGGGCCGGCCCGACACCATGGTACCCAGCGTGGTCACGTCCCTGGGCCTGGGCCTGGCCGTGCTGGTCGCGGTCGCGCTGATCGACGCCAACATGACCCGGCAGGTGACCGAACGCCTGCCGGAACGGGCCCCCGCGTTTTTCTTTCTGGATATCCAACCCGATCAGGTCGCCGATTTCGATACCACCGTCAGCCGGATCGACGGCACATCCAACCTGCAGCGGGTTCCATCCTTGCGCGGGCGCATCACCCATATCGACGGCACGCCGGTGGATCAGGTCGATATCCCGCCCGACAGCCAATGGGCGATCCGGGGCGACCGGGCCCTGACCTATGCCGCGAAGCAGCCCGACGCCAGCGAGATCGTCAAAGGTGACTGGTGGCCCACTGATTACGCGGGCCCGCCGATCATTTCCCTGGACGCCAGCCTGGCCCGCGGGTTCGGCATCGGCCTGGGCGACACCCTGACCGTCAATATTCTGGGCCGCCCCGTGACGGCGGAAGTACGCAGCCTGCGGCAGATCGACTGGCGGTCCCTTCGTTTCGATTTTGCAATTATCTTCGCGCCCGGCACCTTGGAAGGCGCCCCGCACAGCCATATCGCCGCCGTCGAAGCCCCCGTTTCCGCCGAAGACGCCATCGAACGCACGATCGCCGACCGGTTTTTGAACATTTCCGCCATTCGTGTGCGTGAAGCCCTGGAAGCCGCCGCCCGCATCATGGAAGGCGTCAGCTGGGCCGTGCGCGGCGTTGCCTCCATCACCATCGCGGCGGGGGCCCTGGTTCTGGCCGGAACGATCGCCGCCGGACACCGCCGGCGCGTCTACGACGCCGTGGTGTTCAAGGTCTTAGGTGCCGACCGCAGGCGTGTCCTGGGCGGCTATGTCCTGGAATACGGCATGCTGGGGCTGTTGACCGCCGTGATCGGCGCGGCCGTCGGCACGGCCGCGGCCTGGGGCATCGTCGTTCATTTGATGAAAAGCGATTGGGCCTTCGATGCCGGGGCCGCCACGATGACCGCATTATTCTGTCTGGCCGTGACTTTGATCATGGGATTGTTCGGCACCTGGCGGGCGATGGGCCAAAAGGCCATGCCGCATCTTCGAAACCAATAGAATACCCGGCTTAATCCCCCTGGAATTTATCCTGTAAAACCTTGGTGACATTGACCGGAAGCAGTTGAAATTTAGGGATTTGCTGCCATATTAAGCGCAGGGAAATTTACAGGTTTCACCGGGGCCGCCGCCCGCGATCACATGATCGTCCACAAGAACCGGCGCCCCGATCGGGAAGTTTAAAGGAGAACCTCAATGGCTATGGGTCCGAACGACAGATTCCGGCTACAGACCGCGCGCATGGACAGCGCGCAGGCTGCCGCCGCCGGCATCGACGTCGGCCTGCGCAGCTACATGCTGCGCGTCTACAACTACATGTGCATCGGCCTGGGTCTGACGGGCGCCGTGGCCTTCGCGGCCTCGACCTCGCCGGAACTGATGAACCTCGTGCACGGCACGGCCTTGCGCTGGATCGTGATGCTGGCGCCGCTCGGCTTCGTGTTCTTCCTGTCGGCGCGCATCAATCACGTCAAGGCATCGACGGCACAGGCTTTGTTCTGGATCTATGCGGGCCTGATGGGCCTGTCGCTCAGCTACATCTTCCTGGCCTATACGGGTGTCAGCGTGGTCCGCGTGTTCTTCATCACCGCGGGTGCTTTCGCCGGCCTGTCGCTGTACGGCTATACGACCAAGAAGGACCTGTCCGGCATGGGCTCGTTCCTGATCATGGGTGTGATCGGCATCCTGATCGCTTCGGTCGTGAACATCTTCCTGGCCTCGACCGGCCTGCATTTCGTGATCTCGGTCCTGGGCGTGCTGATCTTCGCCGGGCTGACCGCTTACGATACCCAACGGATCAAGGCGATCTATGCCGAGGGCGATCATTCCGACACACATGAGAAGAAGGCCATCATGGGCGCTTTGACGCTCTATCTGGACTTCATCAACATGTTCATCTTCATGTTGCAGTTCTTCGGCAACAGGGAGTAGTCCCGCTTTCCACCCCTGGGAAAATGTAAAAAAAACCGCCCGGCGGCGTCAGCCCCGGGCGGTTTTTCATATTCAAATCTCACGGTTTTACATCAACGCCGCAAGCTTCATCTCTCACTGCCTCTGTGTCTCTGTGGTTCAAAACCACTGAGGCGGTGAGACAATGAGAAATGTGAGTGGCGATCGGTCCTAGAAAATATCCTGCAAAGGGGAAATCAGGCCAAACGATCTTTCAGTTCTTCACCCCGGAAAAACGCATCCAGGTTGTCCAACGCGCGGAACCCCATGGCATTGCGGGTCTCGACCGTCGCACTGCCGATATGCGGCAGGATGAACGCGTTCTTCAGCCCGAAGTACCGCTTGTCCACATCGGGCTCGCCGTTGAACACATCCAGCCCCGCCGCCGCCAGGCGCCCGCTTTCCAGCGCCGCCACCATGGCATCATCATCGATGATGTCGCCGCGCGCCGTGTTCACGACGATAGCGCCTTCCGGCATCAAGGCGATGCCTTCGGTATTGATCAGCTTGCGGGTTTCCGGGGTCGATTCACAATGGATCGACAAGAACTGCGAGACCTTGAGCAGCGACTGCGGCGTGTCGTGATAAACCGCGCCCTCTTCCAGATCAGGGCCCAAGCGCGAGCGATTGTGATAGTGGATTTCCATCCCCATGGCCCGGGCGCGCTTGGCCGCCGCCCGGCCGATGCGGCCCATGCCGAGAACACCCAAAACCTTGCCCTGAACGCCCCAACCCAGGTTCTGGGTCGGCTTCCAGCCGCCGACCGCGACCCATTGATCGCCGGCCAGCATTTCGAAGCCTTCGCGCGCCCGGCGGCTGGCCGCCAGAATCAACAGAACGGTCACGTCGGCCACGGCTTCGGTCAGGACATCGGGCGTGTTGGAAACAACAAGTCCCCGCGCCTTGGCGGCTTCCAGATCGATATGTTCGTAGCCGACCGAGAACGTCGCCAGCATGCGCACGTTGTCCGGCAGGCCCTGGATCACGTCGGCCGGATACTTGGTGCGGGCGGACGTCAGGATGGCGTCAACGTCGCCCGCGCGGGCGATCACGTCCGCGCCGGTCCAGTTGGCGTCTTCCGTATTGACGATGCAGTCATAGTCCCGTGCGGCCCGTTCCATGACGTCGGACGGAAAGATGCGGGCAACCAAAAGGCGCGGTTTGTTATCAGGCATGGATAATGTCCCTTAGAAGATGAAGCCGGCACCGGCCCGCAGTGATGAGATATAGCGTCAGATGCAGCGCCCGCCGTCGACCTCAAGACAGACCCCGGTCAGGAATTCGGCCTCGTCCGATGCCAGGAACAGCGCCGCATTGGCCACGTCCTGGGGTGTCGACATGCGGCCCAGCGGGATGGTCGCATTGAATTGATCACGCAGTTCGGGACTGTCGCCGCCCATGAAATCGGCGGTCAGCCCCGTTGCCCCCAACACCGGATTGATGGCGCAGACGCGGATCTTGTCGGCCGCCAGTTCTCCCGCCATGGATTTGGTCAGGGTGATGGCCGCGCCCTTGGTCCCGTTGTACCAGGTCAACCCCGGGCGTGGGCGCACCCCGGCGGTCGATGCCGTATTAATGATCACACCGCCGCCCTGGGTCTGCATCTGCGGCACGGCATGGATGGCCGCCAGGTAGATGCTTTTGACGTTCACCGCGTAGATACGGTCGAAATCTTCTTCCGTAACGTCCAGCAGGTGGCTGCGCCGATGCGTGATGCCGGCGTTATTGACCAGAATGTCCAGGCGCCCGAACCAGTCGACCGTGGCGTCGATCATGGCCTTGACCTGATCGCTCTTGGAAACGTCGCATTGAAAGGACCGGGATTGGATGTCCTTGGCGACCCGTTCGGCCGCCGTACCGTCGATATCGGCCACGACGACGCGGGCCCCTTCTTCGGCGAAACGATGGGCGATGCCCTCGCCAAAGCCCGACCCGGCGCCCGTAACCAGCGCCACTTTGTCTTTAAGTCTCATGATGGTGTCCTGAATGTTTCCTGTTCCCGCCTGGGCAGGCGGGAACGGTGGTTGGTTTTGCGGGCATCAGGCCATATCAGGCGAACCGCCTCAAGCAAAATTGGCCGCCTCGGGACAGCTTCGGTCTCGCTTATTCGTTCCGGGGGCGCATTGGCAAACCCGGGTTCCCCCTGGTTTAGGCCAAACGCGGCCTAGGCCGCACCGCGCTTCAGGATGTCCATGGCGCTGTTCAATTGGCTCATGCGGCGATGATCGCCATGGGGGCTGTCGGGGTGATGAATGGTGGCGAGCATACGGAACCGTGCGCGCAACGTCTCGCCGTCGGGGATGCGGCCGGGCGGAAAGCCCAGGACGTAAAGGGCATCTTCCCGCGACCGCACGCCGTCGGACAGCGGATCGAAGGAAAGCACCGAAACGATCGTGCGCAGACGGACCAGTTCTTCCGGATCGACGACCTCGCGGCCCGTCCCGTCATCTGGGTCAGCATCCGCATCATGTTCCCGGTCACCCCCGGAAAGCGCCAGTTGAACGCGGGTTTCACCCTGATCCAGGGCCAGAGCAATACCAAGGGCGCGACGCATGAATTCGACCTCGAACCCGGGGGCCATGCGTACCTGCAAGCGCGGTTTGCGCCGCCACGGCCGGCCCTTGGCCGTGCCGGATTTCAAGATCACCGTTTCCCGGTCGTTGGGTTCGGGTTCTCCCGGGTCGGGGAATTCATCAATGACACCACCCGGAACGACCAGCAGAACCGAGCGCGCCAGATCCCCCACATTGACCCGCCGCCTAGCCGCCAAGTCCATGACCGCATCACGGAACATCGACGTACATGGAATGGTATAGGAATGTTTTTTTATGTCCTGGGTCATCACCCCTGCCCCATCACTTCCAGCCAATCGGCCCGGCCATCACTAGGGCCCTTGGACACGAGTCCGGCCCCATGCCCGCGACATAACCCGCCACCGGGCCGCCGGTCCATACCCGTGATGCAATGAATTTACCCGATCAAGCCCCATCTGCAACTACTATCGTTGTTATGCGGGTCGGCGCGGCGATCCATGCCGTGCCCCACGCGCCAACACATCAAGGCGTTCACGCCCGAATCCAAGATAATTGTTGAACAAAATTGGTTAACGTTCTGATAATCCAGAAACCCTTGGTCGACTCGTCATTCCACGGACTCCTGTCAAGAAACCTCTCTTGGCAACGGGGAGTTGGCCTTCAAGACCACAGAAGGTTCCAAATCGGCCAAATTTCATTCCGCTTCAGTGGCGGAAACGCCACCTGACAACTACTGCCGCAGTAGCCGGCGGCGGACACGGCCCCCCCATGAGGCTCAAAATTAACCAATAAAATTCAATGCTCTATGGGGTTTTATTGATCCTTCCTTTCGAACCCCCCGCCTTCAATGCCGTGCCGGTGACGGTTGGCGGTTGCTCCGTGTCCTGTTACACTTTTCGGGATTGATCGAATGTCGTCGGCAGCCCAAGGAACGGGCCGCCCCGCGCAATCCCGGTCCGAGCACAGAACCGTGCAAGGCCCCCAGAATGGACCGCCATCCGGCGTCACCGGGGAAGCCAATGGCCACGGACATCAGTGCCGTCGTCGCCACCCAACTGAATTTATCCAGTTCGCTTGCCGTCAACCGGGCCCGCAGCGCCCTGGTGACCGAACGAACGGCCGCCGCGACGCCCTCGCGCAACACGGCCGATCCTTTGGGGCTGTCGCTCGATCACCGCCAGGCGATCAATCTTTCTGCACCCAATGCCGCCACCGCCATCGGACGCGCCCAATCGACGGGTCAGCAGATCGTCGATACCCTGCGCAGACTGGAGGCCAATCTAACGACGGGGATCAACGATGGGCTCGTCTCACCGCGCACGGAACTGCGCATCAGCGAAACCCGGGTGTCGCGGTTGAACATCTCGGCCGCCGCCGGGCGGACAATCGATGCCATCGACCGGCTCGTTTCGCGGGCGGAAACGGCGGGCACGAATCTGATTTCCAGCACCCAGGACCGTATCACCATTCAAACGACGGAATTCGGCGGTCGTGTCACCGTGCGCGCCCAACCCCTGGACAGTATCGGATTGGGCCTGCAGGACCTGAGCGCGCTCAGTCCGACCGAAGCCGTCGAAGCCAGGGCACGGGTCCGTGTGGCGATCAATGTGGCATCGGAACGGCTCGCGTCGCTAACCTCGCTCAGCGGGTCTTTGGAGGCCCGACGCGGCACGGCCCAGTCTTTCTTGCAGTTCGGCAACGAAAGCCTGTTCGAAGGTGCCGTCCGTGGGCGCCTTGTGAACCTAACGGCGTAAGGCCTGCACAGGCATTTTAGGCAAGTCTTTTTTTCGGCTTTCTGCCAGATTTTTGATTTGAACTGTTGGCTAACGGCGCGGTATCTAGACGGTATAACACCCCCTGTGTGACCCCTACTGAAGATCAAGAAAAGTAGAACAATGAAGAAGCGTCGCATCGACCTAGGCGCCCGATTCGTAAAAGTGGACGAACCCCGACGGGTCTGGGTCGTGGCTGCCAACGGCAGCGAACGTACCCCCGTTCCCCATTACGTTCTCGTTCGCGAAGATTCGCAAAACCGTCGGCGCACTTTGTCCGAAGCGGTTTTGCTCGACCGCAACTTCTACCGTCAGGTCCGCGAACAGTAAGCTGCCGAAATCTGCCGCCATGACCTTCGGCAGACGGCCTGCACCTCCGCCTTACTTCTCATCAAATTAAATTTTTTGAATGTGACCCTGGTCACTGAATTGATCGCGGCTGCTCGCTATCATCTGATCATTGTCGGGGCGATCCCCTCCCTCCCCTCCCCCGGACCCCCGACAGCCTCCCTGTTAAACTCACCGGCCCGCGATCGCGGGCCGGTTTCTTTTTGCCCGCAGCATAAGAAAGCCGAGACCGGCGAAAACATGGCAAAAGGAAGCAGAGCCGGATCGAGTGATCGGCCATCCAAGAAGAAACGAGAAAGAGAGGGGGAGTGGTGCCGCCTGGGTGACTTGAACACCCGACCCCCGCATTACGAATGCGATGCTCTACCAGCTGAGCTAAGGCGGCGACGCGACAATTCAGCGCGTTTTCAAGGCGGAAACTCTATCAGGTGCCGCGCCAAGTCAAGCCCAATTGCATCTGCTCTGTATTATCAGCCCGGATCAGCCCTTATCGCCTGTGTCCGGGGCCGGCAGACGGGCCGTGCCACCGACCGCCCGGCCGTTGCCGGCGATGTCGCCGCCACCGGATGACAACGGTCCCGCATGGGGCGGCGTGCGCCAAGCATAGCCGTCGAACTGCCCGCAATTGGCGCAGGTGACCGTCCATTGGGCCGCCGCATTGCCGCAGGTGCCGCAGACCCACGCATTGTCGGGACCCGCCGTAGCCGCCCGCAACAGCCATTCGTGGCCCTGAACGGGATCTTCCTGTTCGTTTTCCGCGACCTGGGCCTGTAGGCGCAGCGCCCGACCGGCATATCCGTCATCACCACCGTCGGCCAGGACCAGGTCAAGGTGCTTGCGGGCTTCGCCCCACAAGCCCGCATCGACAGCCGCCTGCGCCAGGGCAAGATGACTTTCCGGATGATCCGGGTTGGCGCGGACCAGTTTTTCCAACGCCTTGACCGCCGCAAGGGCATCTTCGGCCCGGCGGGCGGTCAGATATTCAGGAACCAAGGACGGATGCGGGGCCGAAATCCAGGCCTTTTCGATCAAACCTGCCGCCCGCCGATCCTTACCGTCGGCCGTCAACAGGTGGGCCAGACGCGCCGCCGCCGGTGTCAGGTCGGGCGCCAGATCATGAGCCTGGCGCAGGTGCTTGAACTCGGACGCCGGGTCGCCGTTGGCCCGTGCCTGGCGGGCCTGCTCGAACGCCAGAACTCCCTTACGCCGGTCCGCCGTGGTGCGGTCGACCAGGCGCCTGCGTCCCAACTCGTCATTGGTCACGCTGGCGTCCAGCCATTGACCCGATTGCGCCTGCAGATCAAACAGAGTGGTCGCGACCCATTCGCTGTTGGGGCGCAAACGGTAGGCACGGCGCGCCAATTCAAGCGCTTTGTCCCGGTCACCTTTTGCCAGGGCCTGGGACAGCAGGCCACGCAGGCCGAGGAATTCCGTTTCCGAACGTTCCGACATGGCCTTGAAGAAACCTTCGGCGGCCTTGTCGTCGCCGCTCAATTGCGCCGCCTGCGCCGACAGCAACATGGTCAGGGGTGGTTCATTCAACAAAACCTCGGCCCGCTTGGAATGTTTCTGCGCTTCCGAGGGATCGCCAGCGGCGACCGCCACCATGCCACGGGTCAGCGCATCATATCCGCGCCGGCGGCGCCGCTCGCGCCACGCCGAGGCCAGATTCCCGGGTGTATTGCGAAGCACGATCCATGCCCGGTAAATCCCCGCCGAAACCGCCATCAACACGGCAACAACGGCGATCATCAGAGCCGCCGAGGTTTCGATCTGATAGCCCCGCCATTGGGCACGGATTTCGCCGGGATTGTCCGTCAGCCACAGGACAGCGGCAATCACCAGGGCAAGAAAGACCAGGAAGCGGAGGGCTTTGATCATTGCGCGCCCTCAGCCGCCGGCCTTGGCCGGGGCCAGCAGGGACAAGGCATGGATATGCAGATTGGCGACCGCCTGTTCGGCGACCAGACGGGCATCCGCCGCCCGAAGCCAGGGAGCCACGACTTCGGCCGGTTTGCCTTTCAACAGCTTGATCGCGTCCGTCGCCGCGCGCAGATCGCCCGCCGACAGCAAGACATCGACCCGCGCCACCAGGGCGTCCACGGAATCATCCGGTGCAGCCTCGCCGATCCGCCGCACAGTCACCAGCGACGACAGCTTGGCCGCCGCCTCGGCGATCCAGCCTTCGCCGCCGGCGGCCCCGGCAGCCGTGACGATGGGCCCCGCCAGGGTCTTGAACCGGGTGCGCAACACCGCCAGGGACGCGACCCCCGTTTCCGCCTGGGGCGCCAAATCCGACACCGCCTGCGCGATCGCGGGGCGTCCTTCGGCCAGCGCCTTAAGAGCTTCCAGATCATCGGCGAACGGCCGGCCCAGGCGCATGGCATCCCGCAATTGTGCCACGGCCAGCACGATGGCCCGCGCGGCAGCATCACTGCCGGCCCCGGTATGGCCGTCCGTTTCTTTTTCCAAACGTTTCAAGCGCGCCGCCATATCATCCAGGGCCGCCATTACTTCCGGGTCGGGCGCGACCGGCGCAGACGTGCTGCCCGGCGTCTGATTTGATCCTTTTTCGATTTGCTCGACCCGCTGGCTCAATGCACCGACCGGGCCGCCGCCTTTTTCCAGTTCCGTCAAGCGGTCGGACAGGGCAATCAGCGATTCCTTGGCGAGGTCCTTGCTTGCGGGTGCATCCGCTGCCTTGACCAGATTGCGCGCTTCGGCCACGGCGTTTTCAACCTCGCCCAGGCGGGCCATCAATGTTTTCAATTCCGCTTGAAACCGGGCGCGTTCCTGTTCCAATTGCTTAAGCGTGCCCGACTTTTCCGTCGCCAGGCTTTTGGTCTGCTGCTCAAGAGCCTGGACGCGGCCGGTCAATTGACCGATCGCCGGCGCAGATTCGCCCGCCGGTGCCAGGGCCGGAAAAACCTCGGCGACGCGTTCCGACCACCACGGCCAGGTCACGGCGGCAACGGCAACAGCCAGCCCCAATCCCAGCGTTAACCAAGCCAAAGTGCGGGCAGCCCCCGCCGTGCGTGTGGGCGGCGGCACATAGGCTTGGGTCGGGTCCGGAATCTGGACGGGATCGGGCGCAACCGTGTTATCCGCAGTCTTAGGGGATGTTTCGGCCGCGGCCGCTTTCGGCGCCGCCTGCGGCTGTTCTTTCACGGGGTCTTTTTCCGCAGCATCTGCCCGGGCTTTTTTCTGTGCCGCCGGCTTGGCCGTACCCGCGGTTTTACCCGCCGTTCGGCCCTTCGCTTGGGACCGCTTGGCGCCGCTGCGTGATTTGGGCGGGGTGGTCATGATCGGATGGCTCCCATCTGGTCTTTTATCGCCGTGATGCACTGTCCGGCACCGCATCCGGTTTCAGGGCCGGCATTCGTTGCCGTCAAGGTACGTGGCCCCGCATCCGCACGCAAGGCGTGACAGCCTGCGGAACACGCTCAAATTACCAAATCCGTCAGCGTATCGAACAGACTGTCTTCGGTCGGTTCTTGGGCAACCCGAATGGCACCCCACGGCAGGCCGGCCCTGGCCGCCACATTGGCGCTGAGACACAATGCCGTCGCCCTGCCCAGGGCATCGCCCTGCCCCGCGGCCTCGGCAAGCCCCCGGAACAGGGCCGCCGTCCGGGGGGAATACAGCATCACCGCACAGGCGGCATCATCGGCCCCGCACCGGGCTATGACATCGCGGGCCGTATCGGGCAGGCTTTCGGCGGCGCGGGCCTCGTACAGAACCTCCCGGCGATAGGCGAACCCATCCGCCCCCAGCACCCCCGCCAGATCACCCGCAACCTTGGTTCCCGCCACATGCAGCAGGTCGCCCTTCTCGGGCCGCAGGCGGGCCGCCGCCAGCCGCGCCAGATCATCGACATCGCCGCCCGCACTTTCCACATTACCCAATCCGGCCGCCTGTGCCGCCCGGGCCGTGGCATCGCCGACGCAAAGCACGGACAGGTCCGGAATATGCCCCCCCATTCGGCCCGCCAGGGCACGTGCGCCATTGGCACTGGTCAGCAACAGGGCCTGAACGCCGGCAAGATCAAGAGGCGGGCCCGGCGTCATGTGAACGGTCATCAAAGGGGTAATGACCGCTTCATGGCCAAGTTCCGTAACGCGACGCGCCGTTTCGGCGGCATCAAATTCCGGGCGTGTAATGATTATTTGCGCCATGGTCAGGCCGCGGCGCCGTCCGGGCCAGGATCGTCCAAAAACCCGGGCCCGGCTAGGCTTTTCAGCTGTTCACCCAGATCGCGGCCCAGCCCATACGCATCGGATGTCAGGCCCCGGTTTTCCAGACGGTGGACCACGCTGCCGTCGCCCCGCGCGACCAGGCCCTGCAGGGTCATTTCGGTTCCGTCCAGGGACAGGGCGGCCAGGCCGCCGATCGGCGTGCGGCAGGATCCATCCAAGGCTTCCAGCATGGCCCGTTCCGCCGTGACGCGGGCTGCCGTCGGCCCGTGATTGATCGCGGCCAGCATTTCCAGCACCCGGTCGTCCCCGGTACGGCAAGTGATGGCGACGGCGCCCTGGGCAACAGCCGGCAGCATGTCGACCGGATCGATGATGCTGCGGACCACATCGGACCGGCCCAGCCGATTCAATCCGGCGCAGGCCAAAATGGTGGCATCGGCCTGACCGTCGGCCAGTTTGGCCAAGCGCGTCTGGACGTTGCCGCGAAAGGTCACACATGTCAGGTCCGGGCGGCGGTGCAGAATCTGCGCCTGGCGGCGGACCGAGGCCGTGCCGACGACGGCACCTTCTGGCAATTCGGCCAGGGATCGATGTTTTTCCGAAATAAAGGCATCGCGCGGGTCTTCCCGTTCCAGCACGGCGGCGATGACGATGCCGTCTGGCATCCAGGTTTCCAGATCCTTCATGGAATGAACGGCAAGATCGATCCGTCGGTCCAACAGGGCACGGTCGATTTCCTTGGAAAACAGGCCCTTGCCGCCGATATCCGCAAGCGGGCGGTCGAGCACCAGATCCCCCGTGGTCTTGATTTCGACGATTTCCGTGGGGCCCATCGGCGTCGGGTCGCCATGCGCCGCCGCGATCAGGGCACAGGTTTCACGCGCCTGGGCCAGCGCCAGGGGACTGCCCCGGGTGCCGATGCGCAGGGATTGGGAATGGGCGGGTTCGGTCATATGGGTCGGGTCCGGCGTCGAAAAACCTTGCGGGGGTTGGGGGGCGACAGAGTAAAGTCCCCGGCCATCGCCGCAACAATGAATTATCCTAACGGGAATTTCCCCGCCATGCGCGTTCTGGGCATAGAAACCAGCTGTGACGAAACCGCCGCCGCCGTCGTATCGGACGGGCGCGAGGTTCTGTCGAACATCGTCCATCAGCAACTGGCCGACCACCAACCGTTCGCCGGCGTGGTGCCCGAAGTCGCGGCCCGCGCCCATCTGGACCAGGTCGATGCCGTGGTCGCGGCCGCCCTGGAACAATCCGGAGGCAAGGCCGGGGACGGCTGGGACGGCATCGATGCCGTTGCCGCCACGGCCGGGCCCGGGCTGATCGGCGGCGTGCTGGTCGGCGTGATGACCGCCAAGGCCCTGGCCGCCGCACGGGGCCTGCCGTTTATCGCCGTCAATCACTTGGAAGCCCACGCCCTGACGGCGCGGCTGACGGACGACGTATCCTTCCCCTATCTATTGCTGCTGGTGTCCGGCGGTCATTGCCAGTTGCTGGTGGTCGAAGGGGTCGGCCGCTACCGCCGGCTCGGCACCACCATCGACGATGCGGTCGGCGAGGCCTTCGACAAAACCGCCAAGATGCTGGGCCTGGGCTATCCGGGCGGCCCGGCGGTGGAGCAGACGGCCCTTGCGGGCGATCCCACGCGGTTCGATTTGCCGCGCCCCATGAAAGGGCGCGACGGCTGCGATTTTTCCTTTTCCGGCCTCAAGACCCGGGTCCGCATGGCGATCGAAGCCCTGCCGCCCGGACCCATGCAGGACCGGGACGTGGCCGATCTTTGCGCCTCGTTCCAACAGGCCGTCGCCGATGTCCTGGCCGAGCGCACCGGACGCGCCATCGAACGGTTCCAGGCCGATCATCCGGACGGCTCGACCCTGGTCGTGGCCGGCGGCGTCGCCGCCAATCAGGCGATCCGTGAACGGCTTGAGGGGCTGGCCGCATCTAACGGCCTTGCCTTTGCCGCGCCCGCCCCGGCGCTCTGCACCGACAACGGGGCCATGGTCGCCTGGGCCGGGGTTGAACGTTTTCGCCTGGGCCTGGTCGACGGCATGGATTTCCGCCCGCGTCCACGCTGGCCCCTGGACCCGGATGCGCCCAAGGCAACCGGGGCCGGCGTGAAGGCTTAAAAACGGGCTTTCCGACACGTCTCTCTTTCCGGGGCTTCCCAGGACTTCGCCCGGCCATTAAAAGGGACGCCATGGAACGTTTCGCCGTCATCGGCGCCGGTGCCTGGGGCACGGCGCTTGCCATGGTCGCCCATCGGGCGGGCCGCTCTGTCATTCTGCAGGCGCACGAGCCGGATATCGCGGCCCAGATCAATTCAACCCATGAAAACCCCTATCTGCCCGGGGTGACGCTGGACCCCGCCATCGAAGCGACGTCGGACCTGGGGGCCGCCGTATCGGGCGCCGACGCGGCGATCCTGGTCGCCCCGGCGCAGTTTCTTCGCCCGGTCACGCAAGCCATCGCCGCACAGGGACCGCTCAGGATTCCCGTGCTGATCTGCGCCAAGGGGATCGAGAACGGCACCTGCAAACTGATGACCGAGGTCGTGGCCGAAACCCTGCCGGCAGCATCCCAGGCGGTATTGTCCGGCCCGACCTTCGCGATCGAGGTGGCCCGGGAAATTCCGTCCGCCGTGACCCTTGCATCGGAAGACGCCAAACTGGCCGAACAGTTCATTCAGGCCATGGGCACGACCCGGTTCCGTCCCTATCTGTCGCAGGACCCCATCGGCGCCGAGGTCGGGGGTGCCGTGAAGAACATCCTGGCCATCGCCTGCGGCATCGTTCAGGGCAAGGGCATGGGCGACAACACACGGGCCGCCCTGATCACCCGGGGCCTGGCCGAGATCGTGCGCTTAGGCCTGGCCAAAGGGGCGCAGGCGGAAACGCTGATGGGGCTATGCGGGATCGGCGATTTGACCCTGACCTGCAATGCCCTGCAGTCGCGGAATTTTTCATTGGGCGTGGCGCTCGGCGAAGGCCGGTCGCTGGACGACATCCTGGCCGAGCGCAAGGCCGTGACCGAAGGGGTGTATTCCGCCCGCGCGGTGATCGAACTTGCCGGGCGTCTGGGCGTCGACATGCCGATCTGCACGGCCGTCAACGCCATCGTCAATCACGGTAAAAACATCGACGATGCCATCAACGGCCTGCTGGCCCGCCCCTTCACCAAAGAAATCTAAGCCGACCATCCAAAGACCAGACCCAAAAGGACACCGCCATGCATTACATCATCTTTGCCCAGGACAAACCCGGTGCCACGGACCTGCGCATGGCCAACCGCCCGGCCCACCTGGAATTCCTGAAATCCAAATCCGATGTGATCGTAACCGCCGGGCCCATGCAGTCCGATGACGGCGAGGCCATGATCGGCAGCATGCTGGTGATCGATGTCGCCGACCGCGCCGCCGCAGAAGATTTCGCCAAGAACGATCCCTATGCCCAGGCCGGGCTGTTCGAAAGCGTGGTCATCAAGCGCTGGAAGCGCACCATCCCCGCCGACTGAACCAACCACGACGGGACAGCCAGTCATGCCCCAGCACGACCTTTGCCGCCTTGATGACATAACCGACGGCGGGTCCGCCGGGTTCACGGTTGCCGAGACCCTGGTGCTTGCCGTGCGCCAAGGCGATGCGGTCTATGCCTATGTCAATTCATGTCCCCATGTGGGCACGCCGCTTGATATGTGGCCGGGCCGCTTTCTGACCAAGGACGGCGAACATATCCTCTGCGCGACCCATGGCGCGCTGTTCCGCATCGAAGACGGCCAATGTATTGCCGGGCCCTGTGTGGGACGCGGCCTTAAAGCAATTGATGTTGCGGTGCAAAGCGACAAAGTAAAGATTTCACTTTGACTGGGTATTGTTTTGTAAAACAAAGCAAATTTTTCATTCGCACTTGCACAATAACTGAATTTCACCTAAGCAGCCCTTTGTGCGGCAGATATCGAAGGCGCAATGCCTTGTTCTTCGGCGGGTTTTCGCCATACCTTTAGGGGCTGAAGGCGAAAACCGGGGGAAGGGCTCCGGTCCGGGGAAACAACGACACCGCACAGCCGGGCGGCCGAACAGGCCGGCGGCCAATCGCAGGCGGGCGGGACAAACCGGCCGCCAGGCAGGACCACGGATCGGCCCGTGCCGGCCAACGTTAATTGGGAGGTTGCTACCGTCATGTCTGAAGATCAAATCTTTCCGGTGTCCGACGCGATTGCCAAGGCGTCGCTTTGCACCAACGACCAGTACCTGGAAATGTACAAAAAATCCGTCGACGATCCGGCAGCCTTTTGGGGCGAGCACGGCAAGCGCATCGACTGGATCAAACCTTATTCCACGGTCAAGAACGTCAGCTACGATTACGGCAACGTGTCGATCAAATGGTACGAAGACGGCACGCTGAACGCCTCCGTCAACTGCATCGACCGCCACCTGGAAAAACGCGGCGACCAGGTCGCCATTATCTGGGAAGGCGACGACCCCAAGGACGACGCCAAGGTCACCTATAAGGAACTGCACGAAAACGTGTGCCGCCTGGCCAACGCCATGAAGGCGCGCGGCATCAAGAAGGGCGATGTGGTCACGATCTACATGCCCATGGTGGTCGAAGCCGCCTATGCCATGCTGGCCTGCACGCGCATCGGCGCGATCCATTCCATCGTGTTCGGCGGGTTCTCGCCCGAAGCGTTGGCGCAGCGGATCAAGGACTGCGGCTCGACCTGCGTGATCACCGCCGACGAAGGCATTCGCGGCGGCCGGCCGATCCCCTTGAAAGCGAACACGGACGCCGCGATCGAGATTGCCGGCGGCGTGGAAACCGTATTCGTGGTCAAGCGCACGGGCGGCAGCATCAACTGGGTCGACGGCCGCGACGTCTGGTACGAAGAAGCGACGGCCGCCGCCGGCACCGATTGCGCGCCGGAAGAAATGAACGCGGAAGACCCGATGTTCATCCTCTATACATCCGGTTCGACCGGCCAACCCAAGGGTGTGCTTCACACCACGGGCGGCTACATGGTCTATGCCTCCATGACCCATCAGTACGTGTTCGATTATCACGACGGAGAAATCTACTGGTGCACGGCCGACGTCGGCTGGGTCACAGGCCATAGCTACATCGTCTACGGCCCGCTGGCCAACGGGGCGACCACCCTGATGTTCGAAGGCGTGCCCAACTATCCGTCCATGTCCCGTTTCTGGGAAGTCTGCGACAAACACCAGGTCAACATCTTCTACACCGCCCCCACGGCGATCCGCGCGCTGATGCGCGACGGCGACGAGCCGGTCAAGAAAACGTCGCGCAAGTCGATCCGCCTGCTGGGTTCGGTCGGCGAGCCGATCAACCCGGAAGCCTGGCTGTGGTACTACAACGTGGTCGGCGACGGCCGCTGCCCGATCGTCGACACCTGGTGGCAGACGGAAACCGGCGGCATCCTGATCACGCCGCTGCCGGGGGCGACGGACCTGAAACCGGGTTCGGCCACGCGCCCGTTCTTCGGCATTCAACCGCAGATCGTCGATGCCGACGGCAACCCACTGGAAGGGGCGACCGAAGGAAACCTGTGCATCATCGACAGCTGGCCCGGCCAGATGCGCACGGTCTACGGCGATCACAAACGGTTCGAAGACACCTACTTCGCGACCTACAAAGGCAAATACTTCACCGGCGACGGCTGCCGCCGCGATGCGGACGGGTACTACTGGATCACCGGCCGCGTCGATGACGTGATCAACGTGTCCGGCCACCGCATGGGCACGGCCGAGGGCGAATCCGCCCTGGTCGCCCATGGCAAGGTCGCCGAGGCTGCCGTGGTCGGCGCACCCCACGACATCAAGGGTCAGGGCATTTACGCCTATGTCACGCTTAACGCCGGCGAAGAGCCGTCGGACGAGCTGAAAAAGGAACTGGTGCAATGGGTGCGCAAGGAAATCGGCCCGATCGCCAGTCCCGATTGGCTGCAATGGGCGCCGGGCCTGCCCAAGACCCGGTCCGGCAAGATCATGCGCCGCATCCTGCGCAAGATCGGCGAGGACGATTTCTCGAACCTGGGCGATACCTCGACCCTGGCCGACCCGGCCGTGGTCGACGACCTGATCGAGAACAGGCAGAACCGTCAAAGCTGACCCTGATCAGGCACCACATTCATTTTGGAAAGGCGGGGTCTTCGGATCCCGCCTTTTCTTTGATCTGTTTCTGGCCCTACTCAATGGCCACCGCTTTACCTAGAAAGGACGGACCGGCGCAAAGGCGCACATAGAATATCGGAGGCATCCATGGCCCGCATCGCAATCGGCGGTTTTCTGCACGAAACCAACTGCTTCGTTCCCATGACGACGGATTACGAATACTACGCCCGGGGCGGCGAATTTCCGCCCCTGGCCCGGCGCGGCGAAATCATCGAACGCACCCAGGGCGGGTCTTTCGGCATGTCGGGGTTTCTCGACACCATCGACACAGCTCATGAACTGGTGCCCTTGATCTGGGGCCACGCCGGGGCGGGCGGCTACATCACCGATGACTGTTTCGAACGGATCGTCGGTGAACTGATCGGCATGCTGTCCCAGGCCATGCCGGTCGACGCGGTCTATCTGGATCTGCACGGCGCCATGTGTTCCGAGACTTTCCCCGACGCCGAAGGCGAGGTGCTGCGCCGGGTGCGGGCCTGCATCGGCCCGAACATCCCCCTGGTCATCACCCTGGATTATCATGTCAACCTGACCCAACAGATTGTCGATCATTGCGACGGCATGGCGATCTATCTGACCTATCCGCATATCGACCGCCAGCATACCGGCAGCCGGTCCGCGAAAATTCTGATGCGCATCCTGGAAGAAGGCATCCCCCAGGGAAAGGCGTTCCGCCCCATCCCCTTCCTGCTGCCGCTGAATTTCCAATGCACCCTGATCGAGCCGACCAAGTCGATCATCGAAGCTTCGGTCGCGGCCGAGGGCGGCGAGATCATGAACCTGAGCTACGGCGCCGGGTTCCCGCCGTCGGACCTGTACCAATGCGGGCCGGCCGTGGTCTGCCATGCCAAAACCCAGGACGCCGCCGACCGCGCCGCCGACATGCTGGAAGCCATGATCCTGGAACGGGAAGCCGATTTCGCCGAACCCCTGATGACGCCCGACGAAGCCGTCACCAAGGCCATGGAGCTGGCAGCGTCCGCGAGCGGACCCATCGTCATCGCCGACACCCAGGACAATCCGGGCTGCGGCGGCACCTGCGATACCACGGGCATGCTGGACGCCCTGGTCCGGCACGACGCCCAGGGCGTCGCCATGTGCGTGATGTGGGATGCGGATGCGGCCCGGGCCGCCACCGACGCCGGCGTTGGTGCCGACCTGACCCTGGACCTGGGCGGCAAACACAAGATTCCGGGGGACAAGCCGTTTCACGGTACGTTCGAGGTCACGGCGATCAGCGACGGCAAGTTCACGACCACGGGCCGCAGCATTCCCGGGCGTAAGATCGACATCGGACCCGTGGCCGTTCTCAAGATCGGGGGGGTGTCCATCGTTACCGCCAGCAAGCGCATGCAGGCTTACGATCAGGACATCTTCAAGCACATCGGGATCGATCCCGCCGCGCAAAAAATCCTGGTGCTGAAAAGCACCTGCCACTTCCGCGCCGATTTCGACCCCATCGCCGCCGAAACCCTGGTCGCGGTGGCGCCGGGCGCGCATATCGTCGACCCCCGGGAATATCCCTATCGGCACCTGCGCCCGGGCGTCAAACTTTTGCCGCTGGGGCCCGCCTATTCACCGTAAGCCGACGAGACACCTCAGCTTTCATAACGCGTATTACCGCGGCGGTTGGTGTCGATCGGCAATTCCATCATCAAGGGCTGATGGGCGCGTTGCGAACAGTTCTTGCGCGGACACAGATGACAGTTGATGCCGATCGGCGCGAACAATTCGCCGTCTTCCGTGTTGAAGGGCGCCGCATAGGCCAGGCGGTGGGCGTGTTTCAGCTCGCACCCCAATGACAGGGCCAAGCGGCGGTCTTGCGTGTCGCGCGAGAACACGGGGCGTTCGGTCGTGCGGCTCATGGTAAAGAAACGCTCGCCGTCCGGCAGTTCGACGAATTGCGGGACGATCACGCCGGGCGTGCGGAATGAGGTATGGATGTTCCACACCGGGCAGGCCCCACCGTAATCGGCGATGTTGAACGAAGTCGAATTGAACCGCTTGGTCACGTTGCCCGCCTTGTCGACGCGCAGGAAAAAGAACGGCACGCCCTTGGCCCCGTCGCGCTGCAGGGTCGTCAGCCGGTGGCAAACCTGTTCGAACGACACCCCGAACGCCGCCGCCAGGCGGTCCACGTCGTAACGCGTTTGTTCTGCTTCTTCGTAAAACGGTTCGTACGGCATGAGGAACGCGGCCGCGAAATAATTGGCAAGTTCCACATGGCAGCGTGCAATAGCGGTTTCCGACTGCAGGTCGCTGTCGGCGGTCAGTTCGTCCAACAAAGCGGGAAATTCGACCAGACACAAAACATGCGCCAGCTGGAACACCCGGTTTTGATGATCCAGCGCTTCCGACAGATGAACCATGGATAACGTTTCGTCGTAATAGCGCAGCGCCTGCCCCATGTCGTCGACCGAGGCCATGCGAACCTCGATCCCATGGACCCGCATCAACCGGCCCTTCAGCAGGGCATAGACGTCATCGACTTCACAGGGGGTTGCCGCGCGCAGGCGTTCGGCGGCGGCTTCCAGTTCCGGGAAATGGTTGGAATGATCGCGGAAGAAATCATGGATGATGCGTTCCGGCGTGGACGACAGCATGTGGTCGGGCATGCCTTCGCTGCCGACCCGCATCATGTTTTCCAGCGCGTTGCGATGATTGCGGTAAAGGTGAAGAAAGCTTTCCACCAGCTTGGGCGCATGGTCGATGGCGGCGCGCAGTTCCTGCAAATCGGGAGACGTGGCACCGAACACCGGGTCCTGCAGGGTGTTGCGCAGATCGGCCAGGGTGTTGGAGCTTTCATCCTTGATCAGGTCGCGCCAATCGACGCCGTAGGCATCGGACAGCGACATCAGCATGGTCACGGAAAGAGACCGCTGGTTGTTTTCCAACAAATTCACATAGGCGGTGGAAACACCCAATGCCTCGGCCATTTCCGCCTGGGTCTGGCCGTGTTCCCGGCGCAGGGCCCGCAAGCGGGGTCCGACCAGGGTTTTGCGCATGCGCATGGCTGAATTCCGATTTTTACAATTTAACAAAAAATAACATTTGTTACTTATACAAACAACACATAAACGCGAAAGAACGTGCCCCTGTGGTATACCAGGCGTAATCTCCCGCTTGAAACATCGTCATGACTTCGCAGGGCCGGCGATGACCACGAACAAGTTTTGAGGAGACGAGACATGGCCCATAACATCCTTATTCTCGGCGCGTCCTACGGGTCCTTGCTGGGCACCAAGCTGTTGATGGCCGGTCACAACGTGACCCTGGTGTGCCGCGAGGAAACGGCCAAGCTGATCAACGAAAAAGGCACGGAAGTGCGGATCAAGCTGCGGGGCGAAGACAGCCACCGCACCTTCCGGTCTCACGACCTGCCCGGCCGCCTGGACGCACAGACACCGGAAGACATCGCCGTCGACGCCTATGACCTGGTCGGCCTGGCCATGCAGGAGCCGCAGTATTCGGCCAATTCCCTGCGCACGCTGCTGATCAGCATCGCCGAAGCGCGCATTCCTTGCCTGTCGATCATGAACATGCCGCCGCTGCCGTTCCTGCGGCGCATTCCCGGCCTGGACACGGCCCGGCTGGAAGCGGCCTATACCAATCCGCGCGTGTGGGACCGGTTCGACCCCGATCTGGTGACCCTGTGCAGCCCCGACCCACAGGCCTTCCGCCCGCCGGAAGAAGGCCCCAACGTGCTGCATGTGGGCCTGCCCACCAATTTCAAGGCCGCCCGCTTCGGCGACGCCGAGGCCAACAGGCTGCTCGACCGGCTGGATGCCGACATCGCGGCCGTCCGGGTCGGCCGCGAACAGGTTCCGGTCAAGCTGAAAGCCTTTGATTCGGTGTTCGTGCCGCTGGCGAAATGGTCCATGCTGCTGACCGGCAACTACCGTTGCGTCGAACGGGACGGCATCCGCCCGATCCGCGACGCCGTGCATGAAAACCTGGGCAAATCGCGGGTGATCTATCAGCACGTGGATGCCATCGCCCGCGCCCTGGGGGCCGACGCCGCCGATGCCGTTCCGTTCGAAAAATACGCGGCGGCGGCGGAAAATCTGCTGAAGCCGTCATCGGTCGCCCGCGCGATCGACGGCAACGCGCCGGTCATCGAACGGGTCGACATGCTGGTCCAACTGATCGGCAAGGCCCTGGGCATGAACAACGACGACATCGATGAAACCGTTTCGACGGTGGATGCGCGGCTTGCCGCCAATCAGCGCCAATCCGCCTGATCCACACCAAGCCTTACCTTTCCTTCCTACCTTCATGGGCGGGTCCTTCGTGGCCCGCCCTTTTTCTTGCCCTCTGCCCAGCCTTACTCTTTTTCCTTGTCCGCCTTGATCCTTTGTTTCCATACATTGATTTCCTGGACCGGATCGCGCATCGTCCGGGACCGCCCGGCACCGCCGCCGGGCCCATCAGCAAAGATCAAAAGACTTAAAGGGACGGAACATGACGAAAGAAGCCATCGCCGAACTGCTGAACCCGACGGAACTGCGGGTCGGCATCAACCTGGGCAACATTCTGCTGGTCACGGGTGAAAAGCCCAACGGCGACCCGGAAGGCATCGCCCCCGACATGGCCGCGGGCATCGCGGAGAAACTGGGTGTGAACGTCGTCTATGACACCTTCGCCACGCCAGGCGAGGTCGCCGACGCCGCCGAACGGGGTGAATGGGACATCGGCCTGATCGCGATCGAGCCCAAGCGCGCCGAAGTGATCGATTTCTGCAACGCCTATGTACAGATCGAAGCGACCTATCTGGTACCCGACGACTCGCCCTTCCAGAAGGTCGAAGACGTGGACGCCGACGGCGTACGCATCGCCGTGTCGGAACGGGCCGCCTATGACCTGTATCTGTCGCGCACACTGCAGCATGCGGAACTGGTCCGCGCCCAGGGGCTGCCGGGGGCGTTCGAGCTGTTCAAACGGGAAAAGCTGGATGCGCTGGCGGGCCTGGTCCCGGCCTTGCGCGACAACGCCGCCGACATGCCGGGCACGCGTTTGCTGCCGGGCCGCTATACGGCGGTCAAACAGGCGATCGGCACGCGTCACGGCAAACCGGCCCTGAAAGAAATCGTGCAGGCGTTCATCGCCGACGCGGTTGCAAGCGGCCATGTGCAAGGCCTGATCGACACGCACGGCGTTACCGGCAAACTGGCCGTGGCGACGGACGACTGATCTGAATAACGCGGGGTTGGGGTGCGCTTCGGCGCCCCCTGACTTTGCTCTTACCGGCGTCGGTTTTCAGATGCCGGGGCTGCCGGCGTCTAGGCCCCCCGGGCCATCTGCTTGACGCGCTGCAGGTTCTTTTCGATCACGATCACGCGTTTCTGGTTTCCCGCCGCGCGATAGATCTCGGATGCCCCGGTGAAATATTTCTGGGCGTCGGCAACCAATTCCTTCGACGGCTGACGCTTGGCCAGGGCGAAACAGGCCGCCCCCAAATTGTTGGCCGTCTGCGCCCATAGAAGCGGCACCAATTCCTTCTTGCGTACATCCAACGCCTTCTTGAAGGCATCGACGGCTTTGGATGCCAACTCGGGCCCTTGGGCGCGTTCGGCCAGGGACAGCATGACCGTGCCGTATCCGTTCATGGCCTCGGCCCAGCGCCCGGGGTTGAGTTCCGGATCGAACGCGGACAGGGCATCTTCGAACGCGCGGGCCGCTTCCTTCAACCGCGACGGCGTCGTTTCCTTGTTGCCGATCTTGTACAGCACCATGGCCATGTTGATCATGGCGAGCGCGTATTCATTAGGATAATTGTCGCGGCCCAGGGCATCCGCAACCTCGCGATAGGCCGCCGCCGCCGCCGCCAGGGCATCCATGTCCCCGTCCTGGGTCGACTTCATCTGCAGACCGTCGGCGAAATGATTTTGCGCCAGGGCCCACAGAAGCAGGTCTTCATTCTTATCGACCGCCTTGACCGCGTCCTGGTAGGCCTTCAGCCCCTTGGCCAGATACTTCTTGAGTCCGACCCGCCACAACGACAGACAGACATTGCCGTAACAGGTCAAACAGGACGCAAGATGAGGCGGCTCCAAATGGGGCGGGTCGTCCCATACCTTTTCCAGATCCTTGATCTCGCTTTCCAGAACGCCCGCCAGTTTCTTGCGCGCCCCCCGATGGACCGGCAGCAGCGAGCCCATGGCCGAAACCAGGATCAGTTTGTACAGGTCACGCGGCACGGGGATCGGCAGGGTCAGATGATCCAACGGCCCGAAGGTGCCGGACCCACCCTCGGCGGCGCCAACCGGCAAAAAGCGCAATTCGACCGCCGTGCCCAGATCGACCATGCCGCCCCAGACGATCAGGTCGGCTTCGTCGTCGCGCAGCCATTCAGCCCCCGTGCGGGCGGCTTCCTGCAAGGCATTGAACAATGGGGCTTTCTGATTCAGCTTGATCGCCTGATTGCGGCGATAGACGGCAACATCGGAAATGGCACCGAAAATATCCGCCAGGCTTTCCGTGATCTTATCCCCGCCGGCTCCGTCGATTTCAGTCAGCACGATGCTCGCCGCAGAACCGGATACGTCCGATGGAACGAACCCGCCGCCGATGCGTTTTGCCTTGCGGCGCGATTTCTTTTTCGACGCCTTGCCGCCCAGCCCGAAAAGTGCCCTGAACAGACCCATGCTTGTTTACTTTTTTAATGGGATGCGCCGGCTTGGCATATGATCTGCCCTGTCCGCGCACCCGTCCTCGCCCAATACAGCGCATAGAATGTCCCACCAGAGCGCCAAGAGCAAGCCCCCGGCGGCACTCCCCGCCGGACACGGTACGGAACCGGATCAAAAATCGATGCAGCGCCCGTTTTTCTCCCAGTCGCCGAACCGGGTCGGGTCCGGGCGGGGGGCCGCATCGGCCTTGGCGCCGGCGGGCGTTTCGCCCGCACCACCAACGTCGGAACCTTCCACCGACGGACTCGGCGCCGACGGCGGCGCTTGGGGGGCTGTATCGATCTGCGTGCGCCCGGCATCCAGAAAGGCGCGGGCGCGGGCCAAACGTTCGGCACGTTTCTGTGGGTTTTCATTATTCATGACCTCAGTTTACACCCCCGCTGCAAGGGCCGCCAGACGGCCGTTGGTGAAACTCCTTGCCCGGCCGCTCGCGCCCTGGCATGACCGGTCCATGAACAACGGTTCTTCCGATGCGCGGGCCACGGCCTTGGATCTGTTCCAAGGCGTCGTCCGCAAGAATCAGGCCCTGGATCAACAGATGGCCGCCGCCCCGGCCTTTGCCCGGCTGGATGGCCGCGACCGTGCGTTCGTCCATAACCTGGTCGCAACCACGTTGCGCCGCCTGGGTCAGATCGATGCCCTGATTGGCGCCTGCCTGGACCGGCCCTTGCCGAAAAACGCCCAGGCGGCGCAGGACATTCTGCGCCTGGGTACGGCCCAGCTGCTGTTTACCGGCACGGCAGATCACGCAGCCATCGACACGGCCGTTGACCTTGCCCGTGCACGCGGACAAGGCCACATGGCCAAACTGGTCAATGCGCTTCTGCGCCGGTTGCAACGGGAAGGCCAGGCGTCAGCCGATGCCCAGGACGCCCCGCGTCTGAACACGCCCGATTGGCTGTGGCAGGCCTGGGAACAGGCCTACGGCACCGAAACCTGCCGCGCCATCGCGGAAAGCCATCAGACAGTTGCGCCACTGGACATCACCGTCAAATCCGACCCCGAAGCCTGGGCCGAACGCCTGGAAGGCCGGGTCATGTTCGGCCACACGGTACGTCTGAGCGACAATATACCGATATCAGAACGAGAGGGCTTCCCCGAAGGCGCCTGGTGGGTCCAGGATTGCGCCGCGGCCCTGCCGGCGGCCTTGCTGGGCGATGTTTCCGGGCGGGCCGTGCTTGATCTATGCGCCGCCCCCGGCGGAAAAACCGCCCAGCTGGCGGCTGCCGGTGCCCAGGTGACCGCCCTTGATCGCTCATCGAAACGATTACAGGTCCTGGAAGCCAACCTGGCACGGCTTGGCCTGTCGGCACAAATCGTCACGGCCGATGCCACGGCATGGAATCCGCCGCAGCCGTTCGACGCAATCCTGCTGGACGCCCCCTGCTCGGCGACGGGCACGATCCGCCGCCACCCGGATCTCCCCCACCTGAAGGGCGCCCAGGACATCGCCAAACTGGCCGACCTGCAAAAACGCCTACTGGACCACGCCGCCGACTGGCTTGTTCCGGGCGGCGTACTGGTTTTCGTCACCTGCTCCTTACAGCCGGAAGAAGGACCCGACCAGGTGCGGGCTTTTTTGGCGGCGCGTAACGATTACCGGTGCGAAGCCGTGACCGCAGGCGAATCGGGCATCACCCAAGCGATGATTTCCCCCGAGGGGTGGCTACGCACCCTGCCCTCCATGGTGGCAGAGAACGGCGGTATGGACGGGTTTTTTGCGGCCCGGTTGCGGCGTATCGCGTAATTTAGCGTTCAGTGGTATGCATCGCCGGATGGTTTTTCAGTTCGCCCGCGATGCGTATTACCGCAGCGACATCTACAACAGGATGTTGCGCCGGCACGGGGCGGCCCAAATTCATTCCCTTGCGACCGATCCGATTCCCGGCGACCCGGCGCGAGGCACCGGTATCATGAACGGCGAATTGGTCCTGGCGGCCCGAAAACGCACCCTGGGACCGCACCCGTTTGAGGCCGGCCTGAAAAGCCCCCGCGCGGTGGCCGAGCTTTATGGATTTTCCTGGCTGCGCGACCTTGCGGCCTTAAGCGCACCCGGTGCGCGCGAAGGGGCCCAAGCCCTGATCCGTGATTGGCTGCGTCATCACGACCGCTGGGACCCGCTGACATGGTCGCCCGGAATCATCGGGGCCCGATTGCTGGCCTGGATAAATCATGTTGATTTCGTAATGGAATCCGGTGCGGCCACCCTACGCGACGACATGGCACAATCTGCGGCGGCCCAGTTGCGCCATCTTACCCGGACGGGGCGCGCCGATAAGGACCCGACCTGGGATCAGGCCGCCCCGTTCACGGCCGCCGCCGCCCTGATCGCCGGGGCCGTGGCCCTACCGGGCCACGAGCCCCTTTTGGCAACAGGCCTGGACCGGCTTCATGCGGCGCTGGCCGGGGGCATACTGGATGACGGCGGGCATCGTTCACGGTCACCGGAAACAACCTTGACCGTTCTTGGCCGGCTGGTGGAGGCGCGGCGTGCGCTGATATCAGGCCGCAGGCCCGTTCCCGAGTTTCTGTCCGATGCCCTGGCCCGTATGGCCCCGGCCGTGAAATCATGGGTCCTGGGGGACGGCACCCTGGCTTCCTTCAACGGCGGCGGCGGCCGCACCGCATCGGACGTATCGGCGGTGCTTTCCGCCGGCGGCGTTCGCGCCTCTGCGGCATCCAGCCTGACGGACTGTGGGTTCGAGCGCCTTCACGCCGGATCGACGACGATCGTCACCGACACAGGCGGACATGGCGGCGCACACGCCGGCGCGATGAGCTTCGAAATGTCTTCCGGCCGGCACCATCTGGTCGTCAACTGCGGCGCCCATCCAGACGACACGACGGAATGGTCCCAGGTCCTGCGGTCGACCGCCGCCCATTCGACCTTGGCCGTCAACGATACGGACGCCCTGCCGACCAATAATGCCGACCGCGCCGATATCGCCATGTCCGTGCGCCGCAACGAACGCGAGGGCAGCACCTTGGTGCAGATGGGGCATGCGGGATATCTGGACGCGTTCGGTATCGTGCACAACCGCGATCTGTACCTTTCCGGTGCCGGCGACGACTTTCGCGGCAAGGACACGCTGGTCGGCGGGGCCGGGGCCTATACGATCCGCTTTCATCTTCATCCCAACGTCGGCGCATCCGTGCTTGCGGGCGGCGACGCCGTGCTGTTGAAGCAGCCGGGCGGCAAGGGCTGGCGCTTCCGCTGTTCGGGATCGACGCCGGAATTGGAAGAAAGCGTCTATCTGGGCGACCCCGCCCACCCCCGGCGATGCCAACAGATCGTGCTGCGCGGCGATCACCGCAGCGAGGAAACGGCGATCCGCTGGTCGTTCCTGCGCGAGGGCGCCTAAAACCCGACAGAACCGGCAGATATGTGGACCGAACACAGGGCTTCTGCTATCAGCGGTCATCGCGCAGGGCGATATTCGCCATGCCTGAACCGACCGGATTGTCTTGCATCATGGACCAACGGCGCGATTTCAACGCCTGGCTTCGCGGTTTCATCGCGATTGCCCTGGGGCTGACCGTTCCGGCGATGGTGTCCGGCCGGGCCGTGCTGCAAGGCTTGGCCGCGGTGGCGCTCATCGCAACCCTCATTCTGGCCGCACGGGACCGCGGCATTTTCGCGCGGGCCGGCGAAGCGATCCGCACACGCGTCGGTCTGATCGTCCTGATTGCATTTGGCTGCATGGCGATCAGCATTCCCGGGTCCCTGGACCCCCTACGCTCGCTCGACGCCTGGGCACGCACCTTGGCCTATATGGGCGGATGCGTCCTGTTTTGGTCGTTCATGGATCGCACCCCCACAACATCCCGATTGGTTCACCTGACTTTCATCGCCGGCATGTTCATCGGGTCGGGAATTATCATCCTGGCGCAAATGGGCTTTTTCCTACCCCTACAGATATTACGCAGCGATTGGCTTCGCATCTCCATAAATTGGGCCCATCAGGCACCAAAAGCCTATGCCGCCGCCGCCGCCTGCGGCTTGCCATTCCTTGTCTGGGCAGCCTGGCACCACCGCGACAAATGGCGTTGGATCGCTCTCGTAACGATCACGTTCATAATCATCATCATTTTCAATGCCGGCAACAAATCGGCCCTTGCCGGCATTCTCGCCGCACTTTTGATGGTAAGCCTCGCCATAGCTGTTCGGCGCCGTGGAAAATGGCTGATCGCCTGGGCAGGATGGACGGTGGTCATCACGGCGGCCGTTCTGACAATGGTCTACAGAATGCCGGACGTCACACCCTCCAGCGCGGCATGGCGTTGGATGCCGACACATCTTGTCGACTCGCACCGTCAACAAATTTGGCATTTCACGCTGTCAAAGATCGCCGAGAAACCATGGACTGGACACGGAATCAACGTTATCGAGCGGGTCCAGGGTGCGCATGAAAAACCGCCCGGGGTTGATGCGGAATACCTACCCTCTCATCCCCATAATTGGGCGCTCGAGATTCTTGGGGAAACGGGGGGCATAGGCTTTCTGGCTGTGGCCGTTGCACTTGGCTGGTATCTATTGCGCCATGCTCGGCGTTATAAGATATCCGGCAGCACCACAGAATTGGCCCAAATCGGCCTGGTCTGTGTTTTTTGGGGCTCATCTCTGTTCAATTTCTCGATCTGGTCATCGTGGTGGTTGATCACGTTCTTTCTGCTTGCCGCCATGACTTCGGCGATCGGCTCAAAAGCCCCGGAAATAGCCCCGCATTCTTCCCGTCACCCTCTCTGAACCGGCTTGTTCAGCGTTCTTACAGCCCCAGACGATCAACACGTGGCGGGTATGCCCCCGCCTTCCAAACACCAATCATGCGGCTGCGAAACCGCGTGGCGGCTGCAGGTGCGGGGCCGTCCGGCAACCCTTTGTGAAGGGCGACAATCATTGCTCTGGGGTGGTCTTTAAGCCAATTTTCAAGCGCTTTCGGCCCATCGACAATGCCGAACGGACGGGTCAACCGGCCCAGAAAGTGGAATTGCCCATGATATTTTCCAAAGGTCACGAAGTCGTACCCTTGGTCTTCGAAGGATTTCAGCTTCTCGGCAAATGGCCGAAAATTATGGGACTCGTCCATCAAAGGGCGCAGCACCAAGTGAACACCGATTATCAGCGATACGGAAAGCACCGTAATGCGCCAGACCCGACCCGGTAAGGCGATGCCCGGTTGAACAAAGTACAATAAGATCACCCCGGCCATCATTGCCAACGGCCACATTGTGGCATCGCCGGCCGACGTCACCCAGGACGGCTTGAGGTCAAAGGCAAAGGCCGCCGCCAACACGGCTGTGATCAGGGCCGCCAAGCCCGCGGGCACCCATCGGTCAACGGCACGCCAGAAATCCGCACCGGACGCCGTACCGACCAAAGCCCGCGCCAAGAACAATGCCAGAGCAGGGAACTCCGGCACCAGATAATGGGGCTGTTTGCCACTGATGGCCGAAAAGACAACGAACGCCACCAGAAACCAAACAAGCGCCAACCGCACACCGCCATCGGCCCATAATTCACGCCGCTGCCGGCGGGCAGCGCGCCAAGCGGCCGGCCAGATCATCCAAGGCAGGACCATCCCCGGCAGGATTGCCGCGAACCACCAGAACGGCCGGCCGTGCGCAAAAGAATCGACCATCCGCCCTGCGGATTGCCCCCAAAATATGGCATTGGCATACACCTCGCCACCGGCCATCGCAGCCGGAATCGCCCAGGCGAGGCCGATGGCCGCACCGACAAGAACACCGAGACCAACGCCGACAGACCAGTGTCGCCAGGACACCGGCCCGCACAACGCCGGTGCCCACCAAGGCGCCGCCAGAGCTACCGGGAGCAAATGCAGGAGAATCGCCGGTCCCTTCCCAAGAATGCCGACACCGACCGCAGCGGCGAATATCAGGAATCCCCGCGCCATCCGGCCGCGCGCGGCCGTGACCAAACCGGCAATACCCACCACGGTACAGGCCGCGTGCAGCATGTCGAACATGGTCATGGTCGTGAACAGGGTCCAATACAGCGCACCCAGAACCAACGCAGCCGCCACGCCGCCGATCTCGGGCCGGTCCGGCCACAACAGGCGCCCCAACCGCACCGTTCCCAGCACTGACACAAGGCCGAACAATGGCGCCACCAACCTGGGCGTCCATTCATTGACCCCGAACACGGTCCAGCCCAGGTGCATGCCCCAGAACAAAAGTGGCGGTTTATGGCTGTAAGGCTCGCCGTTCAGGAAGGGGACCAGGAAATCGCCCCGCTGCCACATTTCCCAAGCCACGGCGAGATAGCGGGTTTCGTCCACCGGCAACAAAGGACGGGCCAGAATCGCGGCGGCAACCAGCCCCCCCCATAAACCCACAACGGCAAGCACCGCCATGACACCGGATGATCGTATGACTTTGGCTTCCATGCGCCCCTCTTAACCGGTTCTCCATTTCGAACCAATCGTTTCTAACTTTGGGTGCCTCAGCCTTGCCCGTAGCTACATTAGAAGCAACCGGGTTAAGCATTGATTCAATATAAATTTATGGCTCTGAAGGGTGCTGTGAAGATTGACGTTCACACCATGAACGCGTATGTTCACGCCCTGAACATGGGGGCCCCATGGCCAACGGAAAATATGACGCGCAAAATCAGTCCCATATGGTCGAGACGACGCTCGACCTACTGGATGCTGTCGCTGAAAATGAAAGCGCCTCCCAACGTGGGCTGGCTGACCGGATCGGCGTCGCGCTCGGCCTGACCAATGCCGTCTTAAAGCGATGCGTGAAGAAAGGCTTGCTGAAGGTTCGCCAGGCGCCCGCCCGGCGCTATGCCTATTATTTGACGCCGCAGGGGTTCGCGGAGAAGAGTCGTCTGACGGCGGAATATCTCGGATATTCGCTGCGCTTCTATCGGTCCGCCCGCGAGGAGTATTCGGAACTGTTCCGTTATTGCCATACCCGCGGCTGGAACAGGGTGGCCCTAATCGGCGCCACCGATTTGGCGGAAATCGCGACGCTTGGCACGGCCGACCACAACATCACCTTGGTCGGGGTCCTGGATCCGGAACGCAACGACTCCGTTTTTTGCAACTTCCCCGTCTTGCGTTCGCTCAACGAAATCCCCGCAGACCAACGGCCGCAAGCCGTGATTCTGACAGATATCACCGACCCTCAAGGGTCTTTTGACCGTCTGTCCGGCATCATGCCTGCCGAACGCATTCTCGCACCCCGCATGCTGCGGGTTTTGACGGGATACGGCCTGACCGAAAAGGCGCCTCAGAAAAAGGGCCTCGACGAATGAACTGGTATGCCGTGTACACGCAAGCTGGCAAAGAACGGTTCGCTCTTCAAAATCTTGCCAATCAAGGATTTGAGGCTTACCTGCCGAGTTATCGCAAGCGCCGCCGCCACGCCCGGCGCGTCGATACGGTCCTGGCCCCCCTGTTTCCCAGATATCTGTTCGTCCGCATGGACCCCCATCAACAGCGTTGGCGGTCAATCAACGGTACGTTTGGTGTCAGCTACCTTTTGAGCGACGGCGAAACCCCAATGGTCGTTCCCGACCAAATGGTCGTCGCCATCCGAAATCGCGAAGACAATGGAGTCGTCGCCGTTCAAGCGCCTGCTTTTACAAAAGGCCAAAAACTAGAAGTCACAGACGGACCATTCGCTGAACTCGGCGGTGTCTTTGAGTGCATCGACGACCAGGAACGCGTTGTTCTGCTGCTCGAATTCATGGGCCGAACCGTCCGCACGAAATTACCGGGCCACGCAGTAACCGCGGCCTAAATCAACTGCGAGCCGCAATTGCGTGTGCCCGCATATATCACCGACTGAGCCCGGATGACCCCCTGTCACCCGGACTGCGGTAGCATGGAAAATTTTCGGAGGTTCAAATTCAATGTCGAGCCACGCGACGCTTTTCTTGGCGGAATCTGCACGGATTGCTGCCGCCATCGACACTCAACAAGTCGAAGCCATGGCCTCTATTTTGGCAGCAACCAGGTCTGCCGGAGGGCGTCTGTTTTTGCTTGGTGTCGGCGGTAGCGCGGGCAACTGCTCACATGCAGTGAACGACTTTCGCAAGCTGTGTGGGATCGAGGCCTATGCGCCAACCGACAACGTTTCCGAACTCACCGCCCGAACCAACGATGAAGGATGGGAAACCGTATTTGCCGGCTGGCTGGAAACAAGCAAGCTGAATGATAAAGACACCATTCTTGTGTTCTCAGTCGGCGGCGGCGACGCAGAGAAGGGCGTCAGCGTTAATCTTATCCGCGCCCTTGAACTGGCCAAGGAACGGGGCGCCAAAATTCTCGGCGTGGTCGGCCGCGCCACCGGCTACACCGCACAGGTCGCAGATGCCGCCGTTATCGTTCCGGTTGAAACCGCTTCCCACCTGACCCCGCAGGCCGAGGCATTCCAAGCCGTCGTCTGGCATTGCCTGGTTTCGCACCCAGATCTGCAAACAACCGCCACCAAGTGGTAAATTCCGCGTCCAGCGGTAATTTTGAAGCATGTCGACAATTGATTCCAAACGTATCCTGATTCTTTCCACGGATACGCCGCACCACCGCTACTTCATAAATCAACTGATCGACAACGGCATCCCTTTGGCGGGGTGCCTGTTCGAAACAACATCTCTCGAACCGCCCTTTCCCGCAGGGTCCGTGTTCGCGTCAGAAGAAGCTGCATTCGAGGCAGCGCATTTCTTTACGGAAACACGAAACGACCTGGAACGCACCGAGGTCCACCAGTTTCCTGACATCACAAAGCCTGACGCCGTTGCCGCAATACAAAACAGCAAACCGGACTTGGGCGTTGTCTTTGGAACACGCAGGTTGACTCCCGATGTTATCAGCCTGTTCCGCGACGGCCTGATCAACATGCATCGCGGGATTGCATCGGAGTACCGCGGCCTGGATAGCGACCTTTGGGCGATCTACCATCGGGATTGGGCCAATATCGGCGGGACCGTGCATATGATCGACGCCGACCTGGACACCGGGCCCATCCTAGCAACCGAAAGCCTGAACATTTCCCGCAACTTGGCCTGTCATCAATTGCGATACCACACGACCAAGATCGTTACGCGGCTTGCCGTTCAGTCCTTGAAAGAATATCTCGCCGGCGCGATGTCGGGCATCCCGCAGAACAAATTAGGGCGGTATTATTCATTCATGCCGATTGATTTAAAACAGATCGTCGCGCGCCGGTTCGATCGTTACTGCGAACAACTTCCTGTCGAATGACCAAAAATCAACTTACTCTTCTGCTCTATCACGGCGTGACCGAGGCTCCCTCAAAGGGGATAGAGAATTTTTCCGGTAAGCACATCGCGGCCGAAGAGTTCCGCCGCCAGATGCATCATATAAAAACCGCATGCACGCCGTTGTCCATGGATGACATTGTCGATCTCGCGCGGTCGGGCGACACCATCCCGGACCGGGCTGTCGCAGTCACCTTCGACGACGGATACAAAAACAATCACGCCGTCGCAGCGCCGATTTTAGATGAATACGGATTGCCCGCAGTATTTTATGTCTGCGCGGGAATGGTCGGAACGAACATGATGTTCGCCACTGACATCGTCGAAGACTGTATTAATTTATCTGACGAGCAACGCATCTCGATCAGCTTGGCAGATGGACCGGAAACAATCCCCATCACGACGGTGGAAGACAAGATCGTCACAGTCAATCGGATTAAAGGTCATTGCAAATTGATTTCCCCCGAGGAAAGAACTCGGGTTCTGGCTGAATTATCCGCCGTCACTGGCGTCATCCCGTCCATCGATCATTCCGCCAACTATCCCATGATGAATTGGGCTGAAGTCCGTGAAATGGACAGCAACAACCTGTTCACGATCGGCGGGCATTCCCTGTATCACCACACGCTCAGCAAGCATGACGCTCATACGTTAAATCTGGACATTAAGACGACCCTTGGCTTGCTGGAATTCAACTTGGGGCATGCAATCCCCCACTTCGCCTATCCCGAAGGCCAAAGCGTTCACTACAACGATCACGTCATCGAAACATTGAAACATGAAGGGGTCATCTGTTCGCCGTCCGCAATTGACGGAATCAACGAAAGCGCAGCCGATCTGTTCAACCTGCGCCGTATAATGGTTGGCTTCAACGACAACCCCTTTCCGTTCGATTCACCCGCCGCCGCAACAACGGCCTGAGTGACCGGCATGACAACCGCCGCAAATGACCGTGCCGTATTCTTTGATCGCGACGGCGTGCTGAATATCTCGGAAGTCAGGCAAGGCCGCCCTTATGCTCCACGAACCTTGGACGCCTTTCATATCGTTCCAGACGCTGCGCACGCCCTGCATCGCGTAAAAGCTGCCGGGTACCGGGCGATCGTCACGACCAACCAGCCGGATGTGGGCAATGGATTGGTCGCGCGGCAGGAGGTGGATGCAATGCATCATTTGCTGCGATCAACGCTGCCTGTCGATGACATTCGCGCGTGCTTTCATAGCCAGAGCGAAGGATGCACGTGCCGCAAGCCCGCACCAGGCATGCTTTACGAGGCATCGGATGCATGGCGGTTAGACCTGACGAAATGTTTCATGGTTGGAGACCGGTGGAGCGATATCGCGGCCGGGAAAACCGCCGGCTGTCGGACCGTCTTCATTGACCATGGATATACGGAACCGAACGAAGAAACCCCCTCGGCATCGGTCAAAGCACTGGACGCAGCCGTTGACTGGATTTTGGCCAATAAAATTTTGTAGTTAAGTCACCGCCGCAAAGGAATGATCAAGGAAAAGCATGATGCAGGACGCTTCCGCGCTTAAAATCAAATTATTCGCCGACGGTGCCGATCTGGACGGCATGATCGGCATGTATGCCAACCCCATGATCAAGGGGTTCACGACGAACCCGACATTGATGCGCAAGGCTGGCATCGATGACTACGAAGCTTTCGCCCGGCGGGTCCTGGATGCCATTCCAGACCGCCCCGTGAGTTTCGAGGTTTTCGCCGACGACCTGCCGACAATGGCGGCACAGGCCCGTGTTATCGCATCATGGGGTCCGAACGTGAATGTGAAGATCCCGGTCACCAATACCAAAGGCGAATTCGCCGGCCCGATCATCGAGACTCTTTCCGCCGAAGGGGTGCAGCTTAACGTAACCGCGGTATTTTCCCTGGACCAGGTGCGGGCGGTAACCGAAGCACTGTCGCCGGATACGCCGGCGATCGTGTCCGTGTTCGCCGGTCGCGTCGCCGACACGGGTGTCGATCCCATGCCCCTCATGGCTGAGGCGCTGAAAACCCTGGATGCGCGCCCCAAAGCGGAACTGCTTTGGGCCAGCCCGCGCGAACTGTTGAACATCTTCCAGGCCGACCAGGTCGGCTGTCACATCATCACCGCGACTACCGATGTTCTGGGCAAACTGAAGAACGTCGGAAAAAACCTGGAAACTTTCAGCCTGGAAACGGTCGAAATGTTCTACAGGGATGCACAGGGTGCCGGGTACACCATCACCACGCCGTCGGACGCGGCCGCAGAATAACGCACGGAGCAAATATTCATGTCTCAAAAATTCGAACACATCCTGATCACCGGCGGGGCCGGATATGTCGGCAGTCTGCTGGCACCGCAGCTTTTGGAACGCGGCCACAAAGTCACCGTTTTCGACATCATGTATTACGGCGATGACTTCCTTCCCAAGGACAACCCCAACCTGCAAGTCATCAAGGGGGATATCCGCGATACCGCCGCGCTGCGCAAGGCATTTGAAGGAGTCGATGCGGTCATCAGCCTGGCTTGCATTTCCAATGATGCAAGTTTCGAACTCGACGAAGGTCTGTCCACATCCGTGAACCTCGATGCCTTTGAACCGATGGTCATTGCCGCCAAGAGCGCTGGCGTGAAACGCTTTATTTTCGCATCATCCTCATCCGTCTATGGCGTGTCCGAATCACCAGACGTTACCGAAGACCACCCCCTGGTCCCGTTGACCCTTTACAACAAGTACAAAGGCATGTGCGAGCCGCTGCTGTTCAAGCATCAATCCGATGACTTCGTATGCGTGACGATCCGCCCCGCCACCTTATGCGGATATGCACCGCGCCAGCGCCTGGATGTATCCGTCAACATTCTGACCAACCATGCCGTAACCAACGGCAAGATCACGGTGTTCGGCGGATCGCAAATGCGACCCAATCTGCATATTCAAGACATGTGCGATTGCTATGAAATGCTGCTCGACCTGCCGGACGAAAAAATCGCGGGTGATATCTTTAACGTCGCGTACCAGAACATGAGCATCATGGATTTGGCCAAAATCGTAAAAACCGTGGTCGAAGAAGAGTTCCCTGAAAAAGGCGACATCGAGATCATCACCACACCGACCGACGACATCCGTTCTTATCACGTCAATTCAGATAAGATCGGCCGCGTTCTCGGTTTTACCCCGAAGTACACAATTGAAGATGCGGTTCGCGGATTATGCCGCGCCTTCCGCAATGGCGATCTGCCGAACAGCATGGACGACGACAAGTACTTCAACGTGCGCCGCATGAAGGCCTTGAACGCCGCATGACATCAAAACCTATCGCCGTCGTCACCGGGGGTGCCGGCTTCATCGGCAGTCACATGGTCGATCTGCTAATCGATCAAGGCTATGCCGTGCGTGTTATCGATAATTTCACGGGCGGACATGAACGCAACCTAGCGCACCTTGGCAATCATGCGGATTTGACCGTCACGGACATTGATATTCGCGACCTCCCGCCTGCCTCGCCCCTGTTCGAGCGGGCAAAGTTCGTTTTCCATTTTGCCGGTATCGGCGACATCGTGCCGTCGATCGAACGGCCGGTCGATTATATGGACATCAACGTCCAGGGCACGGTGAAGGTTTTGGAATGCGCGCGCGCGGCCGGTGTCGATAAATTAGTTTATGCGGCGTCGTCATCTTGCTACGGCTTGGCCGACGTACCGACCCGCGAAGATCACCCCATCGCCCCTCAGTATCCTTATGCGCTCAGCAAGTACCAGGGCGAGCAGGCGGCCTTGCACTGGAACAAGGTTTACGGTCTGCCCGTCAATGCGATCCGTATCTTCAATGCCTATGGCACGCGGGTTCGCACCACCGGAGCCTACGGTGCCGTATTCGGCGTGTTTTTCAAACAAAAACTCTCCGGTAAGCCGTTCACTGTTGTCGGCGACGGCACCCAAGGACGGGATTTTCTCTATGTGACCGACGTCGCGCGGGCTTTTTTGGCCGCAGCCGAAACGGACAAAACCGGCGAGATATACAATCTGGGCGCCGGCAACCCGCAATCGGTCAATCAACTGGTGAAACTGTTGGAAGGCGACGTCGTCTATATCCCCAAACGCCCCGGAGAGCCCGACTGCACCTGGGCCGATATTTCAAAGATCACATCCGAACTCGGTTGGCAGCCTAAGGTTTCCTTCCAAGATGGCGTCGGACGCATGGTCGCCGAGATCGAAAACTGGCAAGACGCGCCCCTGTGGGATCCGCAAAGCATCGAACAAGCGACCAAAACGTGGTTCCGTTACATGTCGCCGGGGGATGCCTGATGACAACTGAATTTTTCCAGAAGTATGAATTTAAACTAAAAACGGCACAGGAGCTTCAGGCCCTTATCGGCCCCTTCCCGCGCGACAAGAAGGTCATCATGTGCCACGGCGTTTTTGACGTCGTTCATCCCGGGCATGTGCGCCATTTGGCCTATGCGAAAACCAAGGCCGATGTTCTGATCGCCAGCATCACCGCCGACAAACACATCAAGAAGGGCGCTTATCGCCCGCATGTTCCGGAACGTTTGCGCGCGCTGAATCTGGCCGCCTTTGAAATGGTCGATTACGTTGTCATCGACGAGAACCCGAAACCTCTTGCAAATCTAGACTCCTTGCAGCCGGACTTTTTCGCCAAGGGATTTGAATACACTTCCGGCGGCTTACCACCCGCCACTCAGGAAGAAGCCGATATCGTCGAAGGCTACGGTGGCGGCATGATCTTCACACCAGGCGATATCGTCTATTCCTCTTCCCGTTTGATCGAGCTGGCCGCGCCGGATATCAAGCTTGAGAAGCTGCTGAACCTGCTCCACGCGCACAATCTGGGATTCTCAGACCTGCGCGATGCCTTGGACAAAATGAAGGGGTTCAAAGTCCATGTCGTGGGCGACACCATCGTCGACAGCTACACGCGCACATCCTTGATCGGCGGTCAGACCAAAACACCTACTTTCAGCGTGCTGTACCAAGGCAAGGACGATTATATCGGCGGCGCGGGAATCGTTGCCCAACACCTGAGTGCCGCCGGCGCCAACATCACGTTCTCGACGGTACTGGGCAAAGACGACTTCGCTGAATTTGCTATCAGCGGCTTGAAGGACGCGGGAATCGCCGTCAACGCCATCATTGATGAAACCCGCCCGACGACCAACAAGAATGCCATCATCGCCGGCGGATACCGGCTTTTGAAAGTTGACACCCTCGACAACAGGTCAATATCCGAATCGATCTTGGAACAACTTCTGACCTCCGTATCCTCAACGGAAACGGACGCCATCGTGTTCAGCGATTTTCGCCATGGCATCTTCAATCATTGGACCGTGCCTTTGTTAACCGACGCGATACCGGCCGATGTGTTCAAGGTTGCGGACAGTCAAGTCGCCAGCCGGTGGGGCAATATCACAGAGTTCAAAAATTTCGACTTGGTCACGCCAAACGAACGGGAAGCCCGTTTTGCCCTGGGAGATCAGGATTCGACCGTGGGCAGCCTAGCCGGCGCCATTGTCGAAACAACAGGCTGTTCTCTGTTGATGCTCAAACTGGGCGACCGTGGCGCGTTCATTTCCCGCCGTGCCGCCGATGGCGACGCCGAAGGGAATTATTTTTCAGTCGACAGCTTTGCTCATAACATCGCCGATGCCGTCGGCGCCGGTGACGCGTTGTTGTCCTATGCAACCTTGGCGATGCTGGCAACCGGCAACGAAGTCATCGCCAGCATTCTGGGTTCAATGGCCGCAGCCTGCGAATGCGAAATCGACGGCAATGTGCCGATCCGCCCCGGTGACGTTCTGGCCCGCATCGATCAAATAGAAAAAGCAACAGGATACGGGGCATAGTCAGAATGCGGGTCATCGTCGCAGGTATGGGAGTTCAGGGTGCCAAACGGCTTGCCGTGGCGGGAACCGACGCCGTTGCGACCATCGACCCGATAAAGGACGGGGTCGATTTCAAACATGTTCGAGATGTTCCCTTGGAAAGTTTTGACGCCGCCCTGTTATGCATACCGGACGAAGCCAAGATCGATCTGATTGAGTATCTACTTTCCGAAGGCAAGCATGTGCTGGTGGAAAAGCCCGTGCTGTCCGTAAGCGACGCCGACATCAAACGCCTGGCATCATTGGCCCAATCGAAGGGGGCTGTTTGCTACACCGCGTACAATCACCGTTTCGAGCCGCACTTCGTCCGCATGCGCGACTTGATCCAAAGTGGCCGCCTGGGGAAGATTTATTCGGTCCGAATGTTTTACGGCAACGGCACGGCACGGCTGGTACGCGACAGCGCATGGCGTGACCGTGGCGCCGGCGTCCTTCCTGATCTCGGCAGTCATTTACTGGACACGCTGCGCTTCTGGTTCGGCGACGACTTCGACGCGACGTTCCGAGTGCGAGGCGCCTACCGGCACGAAAACCAAGCATTCGACCACGTCGTCATCGACGCAGAAGGCGACCTCGCCATCCAGCTTGAAATGACCATGCTAAGTTGGCGCAACCATCACACCACCGACATTTTTGCGGAAAACGGCAGCGCCCATATTGAAAGTCTGTGCAAGTGGGGTCCCTCGACCTTTACACACCGAACACGGATACTGCCGAGCGGTCGCCCACCCGAAGACGCAACCACGCTTGTTCAGGCCGACCCCACATGGGAACAAGAGTATGCATACTTCGTCGATCTTTGCCGTGACCGGCCCGGCGATCACGGCCTGGATACGGATCTATGGATCAACCGCACTCTCAGAGAACTTGCAGCGGAAGCCGGTGTAAAAGACGTCGTGGATAATCAAGACACGGTGACGGCATGAATAGGCCTGTCATTGGCTTTGCCGGCTTGACGCATCTGGGCCTCAATATGGCAGCGGCCTCTGCCGCACGTGGATTCGACGTTGTCGGCTTCCATCGTGACGACGCCATTGTCACCGCAATCAACGCTGGCGATCTTCCGGTTTCGGAACCGGGGTTGAACGCCCTTATTGCGGATGCTCGGGACCGGTTGACCTTTACCGCCGAGGCCTCCTCCCTAAAGCAATGCGACATGGTGTATGTCTCCGTCGACGTGCCGACCGACGACCAAGGGCAAAGTGATTTGGGCCCGATCCGGGAAATGATCGACCAGGTTGAAAGCGTCCTTGCGTCCGACTGTCTTCTCATCGTCCTATGCCAGGTGCCTCCCGGTTTTACCCGCGCGCTCAATCGCGATCCTTCGCTGCTGTATTATCAAGTCGAAACCTTGATTTTCGGGCGCGCCGTAGAACGGGCCATGCACCCCGAACGGTTCATCATCGGTTGCGCCGACCCAGGCGCTTCGATCGATCAACGCTTGGCGGCCCATCTATCCGCGTTCGAATGTCCGATCTTACCCATGCGCTATGAAAGCGCGGAACTTGCCAAGATTTCGATCAACATGTGTCTTGTCGCTTCCATCGGGGTCGCCAACACCATGTCCGAAGTTTGCGAACAGGTCGGCGCCGATTGGTCGGAAATCATTCCCGCATTGCGCCTGGATGCCCGCATCGGGCCTAAAAGCTATATCGCACCCGGACTGGGTTTGGCCGGCGGCAATTTGGAACGGGATCTGGCGACAGTCACGCATCTGGCGGACAGCCACGACACCGACGCCGGCATCGTCCATGCCTGGATCGCCAACAGCCGCCATCGCAAGGATTGGTGCTACCGGACCTTGAAGCACGAAGTCCTGGACACCCGCCCCGACGCCGCTATCGGTTTGCTTGGCCTTGCCTATAAAGAAGACACTCATAGCACCAAGAACGCCGCATCGCTGGCTTTGCTCGCGCACCTGGATCCCCGCTGCGTAACCGCACACGACCCCAAAGTCCGCGCACGCGATGTGGCATCCGGTCTGCGCACGGCCGTCGATCCTCTTGATGCCTGCAACGACGCCGACGCCGTAGTCATCATCACGCCCTGGCCTCTTTATCGCGAGATCGATCCCGACGCCATCGCCGCACGCATGCGCGGACGCACGTTGATCGATCCTTACGGCCTGCTTCCGACGGCCGCGGTTAACGCCGCGAAACTCGATCATTTTGTTCTCGGCCGGGCACCTGACCGCGCCGCCTCTAATCAAGACAAGGCACATCATGCTTAAACATCTGAACCCGCAACCCGTGAAACCGTCCCGCGTCGTAATACTGGGAGCTGGGGGTTTTGTTGGCGGAACAGCCGCTGCCGCATTCGCCGCGGAAGGCACGCCCGTTCTTGGATTGGGACGAAATCAGGTCGATCTGTTATCCGACGGCGCCGCCGAAACCTTGGCCGAGCATCTGCTTGCGGGTGATACTTTCGTCGTCGTCTCCGCCGAAGCGCCCTGCAAGGACAGCGCGATGCTGGAACGCAACATCCAAATGATGCGCGCCGTCACCGATACGCTAACCAAGGTCCAACCAGCCCACGTCATTTATGTCAGTTCCGACGCGGTCTATGCAGATAGCACCGAACCCCTGTCGGAAACCTCCTGTGCTGAACCGGGCTCCCTTCATGGCGTAATGCACCTTGCCCGTGAATTGATGTTGAAAGATACGGCAAAGGGGCCATTGGCGATCCTGCGGCCAACCTTGATTTATGGCGCTTCCGATCCGCACAACGGATACGGACCCAACCGATTCCGGCGCTTGGCGGCCGCGGGTAAAGACATACAGTTGTTCGGTGAAGGCGAAGAACAGCGCGATCATGTGGACGTGCGTGATGTCGCGGAATTAATTCGCCTGATCGCCAACCATCGGTCGGCCGGCGTTCTCAATGCGGCGACCGGCGCCGTAACATCGTTCCGCGAGATTGCGGATCTGGTCATCGACCTCGCCGCCGCAGACGTTACTGTCAAGGGCTCCCCCCGCCAAGGGGCGATGCCGCACAACGGATATCGTCCGTTCGACCCGCGCGCGACAATGGCCGCATTTCCGGATTTCAAATACACCTCGCTTCGCGACGGCCTTGCCTACGCACAGAAAGACATGGCGGAGAATTTCTAATGGCCGAGATCAACCTGCTCAGCGCCCTGCCCCAAGGTAAACGCAACGTCCAAGCCCGCGAGACCGCGAAGACCGAAGAGCATATCCGCATTTCCCGTGAATACGGCGAGATGTATTTCGACGGGCCGCGCGAATACGGCTACGGCGGATATCGTTACGACGGCAGATGGCAGCCCGTCGCCCGGGATATCATTAAACATTTCGGACTGAAGCCGGGCGACCGAGTGTTGGATATCGGTGCGGCCAAAGGTTTCCTCGTAAAAGATCTGCTTGCCGAGGGGATCGACGCCTACGGCATCGACGTTTCCAAGTATGGCTTGATGAATTGCGAGCCCGAAGTCGTCGGGCGCTTGCAGATCGGCAGTGCCGATGACCTGCCCTTCCCGGACGGGTCCTTTGATGCCGTTCTCGCAATCAACACGATCCACAACCTGGATCGCGCGGGCTGCGTACGCGCCATCCGCGAGATGGAGCGGTTGGCCCCTGGGAAAGGCTTTATCCAGGTCGATAGTTATCACACATCGGAGCAGAAAGAGATTTTCGAAAGCTGGGTTTTGACAGCCAAGTTCCATGACTATCCCGACGGTTGGTTGCAGGTCTTCGACGACGCCGGCTACACCGGCGACTGGTACTGGACCGTGGTTGGATGAACACGGGGCCGGCAATGACATCGTCCCCACCCCTGATGGAACTGTATCGGCACATGCTGCTGCTGCGGCGCGTCGAAGAAGCCTTGGCGTCCGCCTACAAGCGCCAGGAAATGCGCACGCCAACCCATTTCGGCATCGGCCAGGAAGCAGTCGCCGTCGGTGTTTGTGCGGGCCTCGGTGACGGCGACGTCGTCTACAGCCATCACCGCGCGCACAACCATTATCTGGCCCGAGGCGGTGGTATCCGCGCATTGGCGGCAGAGCTTCTCGGCCGTGAAACCGGCTGTTCCGGCGGACGTGGCGGCTCGGTACACCTGACCGCGAAAGAGATCGGCTTCGTCGCCAGTTCGGCCATTCTGGGCCAAACAATCCCGGTAGCCGTCGGCAGCGCCCTGGCCTTCAAAATGGATGGTCTGCCGAATGTCGCCGTCAGTTTTTTCGGCGAAGCCGCCTGCGAAGAAGGCGTGATTTACGAAAGTTTCAATTTCGCGTCGATCCGCAAGCTGCCCGTCTTATTTGCTTGTGAAAACAACCTGTATTCCACGGAAAGCCCATTATCCGTACGCCAAGCGCCGAACACCGATCTGTGCGCGCGGGCCCGCAGTTTCGGGATCGATGCTCTCCGCGTTGACGGCAACGATGTCGCGGCTGTTAACGCCGCCGCGCGAGAGGCTATCGCCCGGGCCCGCGCCGGCGACGGCCCCACGTTCCTGGAATGTATGACCTATCGGTGGCTTGAACATGTAGGTCCGTATTTCGACCATGAACTTGGTCGCGATTACCGCAGCGAAGCGGAACTACGTGAGTGGATGGCTCGTTGCCCGATCGACAGGTGCCGCCGCATACTGTTGGACGATGGTGTCTGCGACGAGGCCACGCTGCAAGAAATAGACGACCAGTTGAAGGCACACATAAATCGCGACATCGAGGCCGCACAAAACGATCCCTGGCCCGATTCATCGAGTTTAATGCACCATGTCGACTGATCGTTATATGACCGGCAATGGAACGAAGAATTTGATGCTTCTTCCCACACAATCATCAGGGATTGATTCTTGACTAGGACGCTTACCTACGCTGAAGCCATTTCGGAAGGGACCGTGCTGGCCATGGAGCGTGATCCTTCGATTTTCATGGCAGGCATCGGCACGACGTATTCATCCGCCGTGTTCGGCACAAGCCAAGAAGCTCTTGACCGTTTCGGCACAGACCGTGTGTTCGACGTCCCCGCCATGGAAAATGCCCTAACCGGCATTGGCATCGGCGCCGCCGCGATGGGCAAGCATCCCCTTCTTGTACATCTGCGTAATGACTTCATGTTTCTTGCCCTGGATCAGATGGTCAATTTGGCATCCAAGTGGCGCTACATGTTCGGTGATCGGGCGGGATCCATGCCGCTGACCGTGCGTGCCATCGTCGGTCGCGGATGGGGGCAGGGCGCCACCCATTCACAAAGCCTGCATGCGACCCTCGCGCATTTTCCCGGCCTGACCGTACTTCTTCCTGCACAGCCTAAAGATGCGAAAGGCATGCTACTGGGGGCCCTGCGGGCGAAGAAGCCTTGCGTCATCATCGAACACCGGACCCTTTACCCGCAATCCGGCACCGTGCCCGAAGGAGATGCCCCGACCCCCATTGAGGGAGCTGAAGTGCTTCGCGCGGGATCCGACATCACCATCATCGGCGCGTCGCAATCGGTTATCGAAGGTATACGCGCGGCTGCTTGTTTGGCCGACGCAAACGTACAGGCAGAGGTCATAGACATTCGGGTCGCCCGCCCCCTGGATCGGGAAACCATCCTGACTTCCATCCGCAAGACGGGCCGGGCTCTGGTTCTCGATACAAGCTGGGCCCACTGTGGACTGTCGGCGGAAGTTGCCGCGATCATTGCCGAAGCCGGCTTGGCCACCGATGACATGGCGGTGCGGCGCATTACGCCGGCCGATTGCCCAGCACCTGTTTCCAAACCGCTGGAAGACGCATTCTATCCAACAGTGGAAACCATCGCCCGCACGGCCGCTGAAATGGTCGGAGCAGACCCCGATCAAATCACCATCGATGAAACCCGCGATGACTTTAACGGTCCATACTAGACCGCGGCCATAGTTTCCAAATGCCGGCCCATCCTATTGCTCGCTATTATTTTCATACTTAATAAAGCACAGCCCTTCTGATGGCTGATCAAACGCAACGCTGCCTGATCGTCGGTGCGTCGGGTTACCTCGGCTCACGCCTGCTTGCCAAGCTGGGTGATGCCGCGGTTCCAACTTATCGCCGGCAGCCGGTGGCAGGCGGCGTCCTGTTCGACTCCCAGACCATGCGGCTCGCGGACGCGGTCAACCTTGACGGACTGACACATGCGATTCTGTTGCTTGGGGAATCAAGCATCGCGACCTGCGCCCTGGAACCGGAGCGAACCGATCAAATCAACATCGCAAGCATCGAAGCTATCCTCACGGATCTTCGCTTGAAAAACATTAAGCCGGTTTTCATGTCATCCGACGCGGTTTTCGAAGGCCGCACAGGCGATTACACTGAGACGAGCCTCCCCAGCCCGACCATGCGCTACGGTGTTCAAAAATTGGAAGTTGAGCGCATCATTCAGGCAAGCTTCGACGATTATCTGATTTTCCGCGCCAGCAAAGTTTACGATTCTGACCCGAATAGCATCGGCTTGCTGGCACGATGGTTGGACGATATCCGCCAGGCCAGGCCGATTAAATGCGCCACGGATCACAAATTTTGTCCAGTCAATCAGGAGAATTTGATCGACGCCATGGCCGCAGCGATCACGAAGGGTTTTTCCGGGATATACCACGCCGCCGGCCCGGAACCGGTGACCTATTGGACCCTGTTTCATACGTTTCTTGACGCCATGGGCATTCCGGCAGCATCGACCGACGTACAACCCGCATTGATCAATGACTTTGCCGTCGGTGGTGAACAACGGCCAATCGACAATTCCATGACCTCGGATCGACTGTACACGACGTTGGGCATTGACCGAGACCATCCGGTCGACGTCTGCCGCAAATTCCACATCCAAGCCGCCGCTTCGATGCCCGCAAGTATCGGCGGTGCCGCAGGGGCCGGCGCATGAAGCGATTGATCGTCTGCACCATGAGCGCGGCAAGGCGCATCGCCGCGTTTGCCCTCCGCTTGCTGGAACCGGTCCTTCTGGCTGTACTACCGCCACGTTCGGAAAATGCCGCGCGCCTCAATTACGCACGCGCGCAACGCCACTATATCCGCCTCAAGTTGGCGACTTCCAATCCACAACGCCCCCATGGCCTGCTTGCATCCCTTGCTGACGAGACGATCCGCTGCCTGGATCTGGCCGTTGTCGGCAGCCCGCGTCTTTTTTTCGCGCACCGCCTAGCATCATCCGTACATTTCATGGTCGGTAATGCAGAGGGGTTTCTTTCGCGCCTTGTCGATTTTTACGCCGCACGGGATGCTTATGCGAAATCCCGGCAATTCGACCGTTTGGGTCTTCGTTTCATTCCGCCTTGGCCGGTCATGCGCACGATCGGCAATACGGCCGTGTACGAAGGCCTCATCAAATGCCGTATACTGAACCAAGATGATTCGCGCCTGATGTTGGTTTATGACCGCCGCAACGCAGGGTCTTTTGTAAATCCGCATCTGATGTCCTATTGGCAGGATTACATGACGATCATCGATGATCCCGCCACATGCCGCATCACCGATCCCATCGCCGCCGCCCTGAGCGAGGAAGATGCCGGCCCCTTCCGGCTCGGCGACAAGATCCTACCGACGCATTCAGCATTGGCATTGGCCAATCATCAATGGGAAACCGAAGGTCGACCGCCGGTGTTCCGTTTGCGCGAGGAAGACCGCGCCAGGGGCGTTGCCGCATTACAGAACTTCGGCTTCAATGAACATGATTGGTTCGTCTGCCTTCACGTACGCGAACCTTCGGCCAAAGGGAACGAACCGTTCCGTCAAGCCGCCATCGATGATTACATTCCCGCGATCAAAGCTGTTACCGATCGTGGCGGATGGGTCGTCCGTCTGGGTATCGGCGGCCCACCCTTACCGGCCATGGAACATGTTTTGGATTATGCCAATAGTGCCATTCGCAGCGATTGGATGGATGTGTTCCTTTGCGGCGCCTGCCGGTTCTTCATTGGCACCTCGTCTGGAATGTACACCGTTTCGCACGCCTTCGGCCGGCCGGTGGTGCAAACCAATTATCTGCCGACCTCGACACTTTACCTGGGTAGCGACCATTTGTTTCTTCCGAAACTGGCCCGGAATAAAACAACCGGAAACATGCTGTCGTTCAACGATTTGATGAGTGCACCGTTCAGTATCGCGGCCAATGATGCCGTTCTTGACGAAATTCTTGACGTCACCGTGATCAGCAATACGGCGGAGGAAATCCGTGAAGTGGTCGAAGAAATGATCGATCAAGTGGATGGCCGGCCCGACGCAACAGGCAACGAACAAGACCGGCATCTTCAGGATCGGTTCAAGGCCCTCACCGCCGCCGCCGGCACCCTTGTGGGGCTGCCCGGCGTTCCACTGAACTGCCGGATCGGAACGGCGTTTTTGCGTCGCCATCAATCTTTGCTACCCATCGATACGACTGATCCGACATCAGAAACAGAAAGCCAAACAACCCATGCGTAATGTAATAGACGTCAATGCCGCGCAGGCACGCTGCAAAGCATTCCGCCGTCGAATTCTCGATATCTCACAGACTGTCTCCGCGCTTCACGCTGCAGCGGCGTTTTCAGCTATGGAAATGGTCGATGTCATCTACCACGAGTTAATGCGGTGGGACACCAAGACCGACAGCCCGGACACCTTCATGATGTCCAAGGGCCATGGCTGCATGATCCAATATGTGATCCTTGAAGAGTTGGGCATCTTGTCGCGCAACGACCTTGATCTTTACTGCAAACCTGAAGGCCGGCTTGGTTGCCATCCCGACTATGGGGTGCCCGGCATCGCGGCGTCCACGGGGTCACTCGGTCACGGCATGTCGATGGCGACCGGAATTGCCTATACCGAGCGGTCCGTATCCAAGAATGACAATCGGGTTTTCGTCGTCCTAAGCGACGGAGAGCTTCAGGAAGGCTCGACCTGGGAAGGCATGATGATGGCCGCCAATCTAGAGGTCGACAACCTGATTGCCTTTCTCGACCACAATGGCTTTCAATCGTTCGGTCGCACGTCTGAAACGCATCCCTCTTTCTATCCGATTCAAGAAAAGGTTGAAGCCTTTGGCTGGGAAACGGCAACGGTCAACGGCCACGATGCCGATGCCATTTTTACCGCGGTCAATGACCGAAAGGGCGGGCGCCCCTTTATGCTGATCGGCGATACGGTAAAGGGGCGGGGTGTTTCGTTTATGGAGAATATTCCGATCTGGCATTACCGTTCACCCACCCCTGAAGAATACAAGCAAGCAGTCGATGAGCTGACCGAGGTGACGTCATGAGGAACAAGTTCGCCGACACGCTTTACGAAATCGGCCAGAAAGACCATCGGATTTGCGCCCTGGTCGCGGATATCTCACCGGCCGGATCCATGGTCGATTTCCGTAATCAATTCCCAGAACGGTTTATCAATTGCGGCGTCGCGGAACAGTCCATGATCGGCATCGCTGCGGGAATGGCGCTCAAGGGGATGCGGCCGTTCTGTTACACGATCGCGGCCTTTTCCCTATACCGACCGTTCGAAATGGTGCGCGACGATCTGGCCTACCAGAATTTACCGGTCACGGTGATCGGCATGGGCGCAGGCGTGATCTATTCCACCCTGGGCGGCACTCACCACACCATGGAAGACGTCGCGATTGCCAGCGCCGTCCCGAACATGACCGTCCTAGCGCCTTGTGATCCTCAGGAAATGCGCCTGGCCACCGCATGGTGCGCGACGGAAAGCACCGGCCCTGTCTACATGCGGCTGGGCAAGGCTGGCGAACCCGATTTGACGGCAGATGCCGTCGACCCCTTTGAAATCGGCAAGGTCCGCTACCTCCGCAAAGGCAGCGACGTCGCCATTTTGACTTATGGGATTACCATGGCAATGGGCTACGAAATTGCCGATCGCCTGGCCGATGCGGGGCAATCCGTTTCCGTATTGTCATGTCACACCATCAAACCGCTTGATGTCGATGGCATTGCAGATGTCCTGGCCCGCCATAACCGCGTAATCGTTGTCGAGGAACATGTACCGCATGGCGGTCTTGGTTCCCGGGTCAAGGAGATCGCCTGGGACACCGGATCATCCTGCCAACTGAACTGTTTCTCCTTGAAGGATGAGTTCATTCATTTTTACGGCGATCATGCCGGGCTTCTCAATGAACACGGCCTGAGCGTCGAAAAAATCATCAAAGCGGTTGGTTGACGCGCAAACTCATGACTGATCTGTCCATTCGGTTTCGTGACCTGCGGGTCACTGATCCCGCATTGAAGGCGCGCCTGATGCGTGTTTTCGAGCGGGTACTCGACCATGGCATGGTGATCGGCGGACCCGAACTTGACGCATTCGAGCGCCAGTTCGCCGAATTCTGCGGCACGCGCTTCGCCATCGGCACCGCCAGCGGCACAAGCGCCATCTATCTTGCCCTGCGCGGCCTTGAGGTCGGGCCCGGCGATGAAGTCATTACCTCGCCCCTGTCCTGGATCGCGACCTTGAATGCGATCACCGCCGTGGGCGCCACGCCGGTTTTTGCCGATATCGGTGATGATTTGAACATCGACCCCGCAACCATCAACGCAGCCGTGTCGAACCGGACGCGGGCAATTCTACCCGTTCATTTCACCGGTCGTCTGTGCGACATGAACCCCATCGTCGACACGGCGCGGAAGCATGACTTGGTGGTCATCGAAGACGCCGCGCAAGCCACCGGGGCACAATACCATGGGCGCCCTGCGGGGGCGTTCAGCGACGCCGCCGCCTTCAGCTTCAATCCCATGAAGGTATTCGGTGCTCTGGGTGAAGCGGGCATGGTGACGACGTCTGACCCCGCAGTCCGCGAAAAAATCGAAAGCCTGCGTTATCTTGGCACCATCAATCGAGAGATTTGCATTGCCCGCGAGTTGAACCACAAGATGGATGCCCTGCAAGCCGCATTCCTGGGCGAACTTTTGTCTGATCTTGAAAGCAATGTCGCAACCCGCACCCGGCTTGCGCAAATTTACGCGGAACGGCTTTCAGGCATCGTCCGCTGCCCAACCGTCAGCAATGACCGCCGCAGCGTGTTCTTCGACTACACGGTCGCCGCCGAACGGCGAGACGATCTGCTGGCCCATCTGACGAAACAAGGCATCGAAGCAAAAATTAAACATCAGCCGCTGATGTGCGATCAACCTGCCTATGCCGATCTTCCGAAGGCGGACGTCCCCGTCGCCCGACGGCTTGTCGGTAAAATCATCACCTTGCCGCTTCACGAAAAGATGAGCGACACCGATATACATGCCGTGGCCGATGCCGTTTGTGCATTTTATGACGGGCCCGCGAAGTGACACATACCGTCGTCGTCGGTGCCGGTGGGTTTATCGGACGGGAAATTACCCATGTGCTGGGCGATCTGGCGCTACCGTTCCGGTCCGCCGATGTCGACCTGCGGGACGGCGCCGCTGTCCGTCAGATCATAGGTCCGGTTTTGACGGGAAACGCTTTTATATATAGCGCCGGCATTCATCGGCAGCGGGGTGACGACTTTGCCGTCCTGATGGATAATCTTCAAATGGTCGAGAATATGATCGCGGCAATAGAATCGGCACCGCCCCGATCCGTCGTATTTCTGAGTTCCGTCGAGGTTTATGGTGCGCCCGAAACCTTACCCGTAACCGAACAAACCCCGCTCATGCCAACTTATCGTTATGCCGTCGGCAAAATCGCTTGCGAATTGTTGCTTTCCCGTCATTGCCGACAAGCCGGCATTCCTTTGGCAATTCTCCGTCTTCCCGGCGTGTATGGCGCAGGTGACAACGGCGTCAGCATTGTCGGACGTCTGGTCAGTGCCGCATCCGGTGGACAGCCCTTTACACTGATGGGCGACGGAAACACACGTCGCGATTACATTCATGTTTCAGACGTCGCGCGGGCGGCGGTCCAACTGGCCGACGAAGGGATCGACGGCACGTTGAACCTGGCAACCGGCGACGACCGATCGTTGAATGACCTGATCGATCTGGTGTCATCACACATCGGCTCCTGCCGGATTACCCGTGCCGCGCCTGCGCCCGGTGATTTCAACTTGTCTTTTGACGTAACCGCCATGAACCGTATCCTGCCCGGGTTTTCGCCGATCCGCATCGAAGACGGCATCGGCAACTATGCGGAATCCGTAAATTGAGCAACGCAACCTTTGCCACCGGACCGATCGTATCCGTTTCCGCCGATATGGTCGCGGATCTAAAGTCCAAGGCCGCCGCCGCGGACAGCGGCCGCTTCCGGTTTTGCCTGCATCAATCGGTATCTGAAAATACACAGGAAATGGTGATTGCCTGCCGGCGCGACACCGTCATGCCGCCGCATCGGCACCCAGAAGGCCGCAGCGAGTCCTATCACGTCATCGAAGGCGCCATGACGGTGCTGTTCTTTGGCGATGATGGCGCATTGATCGATCATCTGGATATGGGCGCGCACGACAGCGGCAAGCCGTATCTCTATCGTCTTGGCCGCCCCGTATGGCATACCGCCTATCCAACCACGGAATGGCTGGTCTATCACGAAGTGCTGACAGGGCCCTTCGATATCGATCAGGTGGTCGAATATCCTGACTGGCTGCCACAGGGGACCGACACGACGCGAGTTGCCGCATTCCTCGACCGCGCCGCGGCGACGGCCAACCCGGTGTGAATCCGTTGAGCGACGAAAAGATTTTGGTACTCGCGGGCAAACAGGTCGGTCTGGATTGCCTGACGCACCTGATTGCGGCACAGGCGCCTATTGATCAGGTTGTCGCCGGCACCACGGATGACCAGGCCATCGTCGATCTGTGCCAAGCCAACGGTCTGGCGGTCGCGATCTATGACAAAGAGCTGGAAGAAACATTGTCCACAAACGGCGGGCCTTGGAGTTGGATCCTAAGCTTATGGAATCCGCATATTCTCGGCACCCGCCTGCTGGCCCGCGCATCCAACACGCTGAATCTTCATCCCGCACTGGTCCCGCATTGCCGAGGCAACGATACCGCCGCCTGGTCCCTGAACAAGGCCTTGCCGGCCGGTGTGTCCTTGTTGGAAATGGACGAAGGCGTCGATACGGGCGGCGTATGGGCACAACGGCCCGTCGAATATGCACCGCTGACCCGGGGCCTCGATCTGTTTCAAATTTTGCAACGCGACCTGACGGATCTGTTCAAAACGTCCTGGGCGGACATTTTCGCCGGGCAGGTCAGCGCCCAACCGCAACAAGGGCCCGTTTCGACACATACCCGCAAACAAACCAACAAAGACCGCGTGCGGGTTCTTGACGGCGACAGCACGGAAATCCGCTTTCTGCGTTGGGCGCGGGCACACGATTTTGCGCCCGGCAGTACGGCCGAGATCGTACATGCCGGCAAACGCTACAAACTAACGATCGACCTTCAGGAAATTTCCGCGGTTGATCCGGCAAAGGATCATAATTGAACATGAATATTCTTGGCATTCATGGCGGCTTCACCATCAATCAGCACGATCCCGGGGCAGCCCTTATCTGCGATGGTAAATTAATCGCCTGTGTCGAAGAAGAACGCCTGTATCGCGTCAAAACGCCGCGCGGCGTTTTGCCGATTGAATCCATCAAGGCCGTTTTAAAGGAAGCGGACCTAACGATTCACGACATCGATATCGTCGCCCACCCCGGCGAGACTTACGACGACATGCCGGCCCGCGTCTCCGGTTACTTGATTCATCACTTCGGGCATTCCCCGAAAATTCAACCGATCCATCATCAGACCGCGCATCTGGCATCTGCCTTTTACCCTTCGGGCTTCGACCAGGCGATGTGCCTGTCATACGATTCTCACGGCGACCGCCTGAGCGCTGCCATGGGCATCGCATCCCGGGAAAACGGCATTCGCGTGCTCGAAACCCGACCGACGGAAAATTCCCTCGGCATGTTCTATGCCACGATGACGTCTTATCTCGGATTTCAGCCGGGCGAGGACGAATATAAGGTCATGGGGCTGGCTTCTTATGGCGCCGATACAGTCGACTTGAGCTTCTTTGCACGACCCGCCGATGACGGATACATCGTGGACCACGGGTTCGTGCGTCAGGACCCGCCGCCCAGCAGCGTCTTCGAGCAATTCTATGGCGCCTCCCTTATCGAGCGCCTGGGGCCGCCGCGGCGTAAAAGCGAGCCCTTGACCCAGCATCACATGGACATCGCGCGCGGCGCCCAACGCGCCCTGGAAGAGTGCGCGGTTTCTTTGATTCGCCATCTGCACGACGCGACCGGATTATCCGATCTGTGCATGGCCGGCGGTGTCGCGCTCAACTGCACGGCCAACAACATCATTGCAAAACTGCCCTGCGTCGAACACTTGTTCGTACAACCGGCCGCCTCGGACCGCGGCCTGCCCCTCGGCTGCGCCCTGCAGGCCGCGGCCATGAACGGCGAACCCTGCTTCGACATCGAAACCGTATTCTACGGCCCAAGCCGCGACATCGACACGATCCGCGACGCCCTCTCTCTTACCGGGTTCACCGCCGAGGAGTGCGACCCGGCCGAAACCGCCGCCGGCCTGCTCGCGGAAGGCAAGATCGTCGGCTGGTATCAGGGGCGCTCCGAATTCGGGCCTCGCGCCTTGGGCAACCGGTCGATCCTCGGCAACCCGGGCATCGCGACGATGAAGGACGAGATCAATGCCCGCGTAAAATTCCGCGAAGAGTTTCGGCCCTTTGCCCCTTCGGTTCTGGAAGAATACGCCGATGACGTCTACCACATGCACAACGGGCCTTCGCCTTTCATGACCGTCGCCGTCGATGTGCGCGATGGGTGGAGCGAGAAACTGCCGGCGACCAGCCACATTAACGGCACGGCGCGGGTACAGACCGTCAGCACCCGCGAGAACCCGATGTACCACAGCCTGATCAGCGCCTTCCGCAAGAAGACCAGCCTGCCGGCCGTGCTAAACACCAGCTTCAACATCAAGGGCCAGCCGATCGTCGAAGCGCCGCTCGAGGCGCTGTCTACCTTCGCGGGCACGGGCATGGACGCCCTGATTATGGGGCCTTACCTGATCCGCAAGTCGGGCACCCCCAGGGCTTGACGTGACGATGGTAACAGCTACTGCGCCATATCCATGTTTGAGTTTTCGGAGACCTTAAATTGCCGATGTCCGAAGCGCCCCCCCCCTTGCGAAATAAGCTGACCAGCACGTTTCTGCCAGCATGCACCAAAGTCGGAATCAGACGCCTTCTGAATGTGGCACGGAGCTGCTATTATCTCTCCTTATTCGCCTTTATTTTCGCGCCAGTCATGCTCCTGGCCTACATATTTGCCAAACGGCGATTTGTAGTGATAGATGGTGGCCGTATCGGTCCGCTCGCGACCGGACCGAATATTTTTATGCGTCTTGAATTGGCGGGGTGCGAATATAAGCATATCTGTATCTGCGGTCAGGTTGCCAACTCGGCGTTGGTCGACTTGATGAGCCGGCAAATTCCAATCGTCGTCTCACCGGTGATCTATAAAATCTCCACCTACGCTCTCAATATTTTCACCCGATTTATCGATCTGCCCTTCATCAGGTACCCTGACTTAGGCGAATACGCATCGACCCTAAATTCAGCACCTTCACCACTAAAATTTACAGAATGCGAAGAACATCAGGGCCGTCAAGCCCTCTTTGAGGCGGGGATCGACGCCGATGATTGGTTTGTCTGCTTTCATGCGCGCACACCAATCTACCTAGCCAACGCCTTTCCCGGCCAAGATTGGGGCTACCATGACTACCGCGATTGCTCGATAGACAACTATGTGACTACTGCAATAGAAATCGTGAAGCGCGGTGGCTTTGCCATCCGGATGGGCGCCAAGGGCGAAGAACCGTATGGCGGGACCGACGATCCACAGATTATCGACTATGCTAATGAGTTCAAATCCGAATTCATGGACATCTACTTGGCTGCGCACTGTAAATTCCTTCTTTGCGGGGGTGGGTCGGGCATTGGCGCCCTCGCCTTTCAGTTCGATCGTCCCGTCATCTGGGCGAACTTAATTCCTCTTCCCTACATACCCTGGCGCAGTGACGATCTGATCATCCCGAAGCTAATTTGGGATGAGAAGGCGGGAAGGTTTCTCACATTCGCAGAAATGCACTCTCTTGGCCTTATCGCGGGGATAAACGGCGGAGAATCACGCTTCTATCTGGATCGTGGCCTGCGACCAGTGGAAAACTCACCCGAGGACCTTTTGGACATTGCGCTGGAGATGTTCGACCAGGTAAACGGTGTGGCGCGCAGCAATAGAGAACTCGAATTGCAGCGTGAGTTCAAGAAAACCTACTTTTCCCATGTGCCCGACTATCAAAAGGCATCCAACATCGGCTCCCGATTCTTGGCCAAGCACGAATTCCTTATGGGATGACCCGCCCGGCGGCATCCACTCGAGAACCAAACCAATGAAGATAACTGAGACAACAAAAGGTAATTGCGATGAAAACTGATGGACTGACTGCGCTCGAGAAGCATCTCAGCATCCAATTGGCTGAAGGGCATGAGTACAAAATCAACGACCGTGATTATGTCATGGAGGACGGGATTCTCAGAAGGAAGAGTTTGTACACCACGACTCTTGAGGAGGTTAAAGCCCACTACAACACGATGTGGGCGGCCTACGATTTTGACGAAGATGCCCTAACCTTTCAGAAAAATTGGTTCGAAGAGAATTTTCCAGGCGTGCGCGCGCAAAAATCTTCGTTGGTTCCGAAAGGCGGAACGGTCCTGGACGCTGGATGCGGAGCATCCTTCTCCGGCATCGCATTTTTCGGCGAATACATGAACGAAATAAATTATATCGGAGTCGATATCTCGCGCAGCATCGACTCGGCGAAGCAGCACTTGAAAACCATAGGCCTGAAAGCGAATCTGATGCAGGACAATCTGATGGACCTGCCATTCAAGCCGAACACTTTCGATATGATTTTCACTCCCTGCGTTCTGCAACACACCGATAGTGTGCGGGAGTCCATGCGGACGCTGACTGAAAAACTGAAACCGAGCGGGCGGATTCTGCTCTGGATTTATCGCGCAGCACCCCCGGTCCGGGATTTTGCCGATCGATATATCAATGAGGCGCTTAAAAATTTGACGACCGAGGAAGGGCTCAAAGCGATGGAGCCATTGACAAAGCTCGGTATCGCCCTAGGAAAACTCGACGCCACGGTCGACATTGAAGAGGATATCGAACTCCTCAAGATTCCGAAGGGAAAAATAAACGTCCAGCGGCTATTCTATTATTATTTCACGAAAGCGTTCTACAATCCGGACCTCTCATTCAAGAGGCATGTCGAGCACAATCTAGACTGGTATCGCCCGACAAACATGCATAAAACGAATCTTGAGCAACTGAAAGAATATTGTGAATACGCAGGCCTTTCAATAGATCAACATTGGGTGACACTGGGCGGAATTTCGATGATCGGAACAAAACGGTAGTCCATCAGACTTGCAGCCCGTGAGATAAAAACGAAGTTAGTCCCATGTCCCAATTCCTTCGCGACATGAACCCATTCTATTTTCTACGAAGAGATCGTCCTCAGACTTGGATGGGGCGCATCTTCAAATCACAATTGCCCTTTGAAATCCAAAATTCCCGCGTCTTGTGGAATTTTTGGTTTTCGCCGGAAACCCTGTATCTGCTCAACAAGAACAATGCCCTTCCGACGCCAGAGGGGCGAGTACGCAGGATGCCCGACCCTCTAGACGAATTTAAGGTTATCAAAGATTGGAGCGACCATATCGACGAAGTCGATATCGCTCATTTAGTGATGAAAGGCGTCTCGTTCGATCGGTCTCAAATTGCATCTTTGAAGGGCAGGGTGTTTCTTCTGAACTGGAGCGTCGACGACCCAGTCGATCACCCGGACGTGGTCTATATAGCAGGTGACCAGTACCACATTCACCATTACATCGTGAATGGCATGTTTCCGATTCTCGCCTTTCCCCCTGCGGACGTTCGAAGCGGTGCGCTAAAGCGGCTTCCTTGGGTGCCATTTCTGGCGCCAATCATTGATCATCCACAGGTAAAGGTTGTGGTTCCGCACTGGAAGAGCAGCGGAACTATGTCCGGGGCCGGCCCCTACGCAATTTTTACCGTCGCCAGCTTTTCAAAGAAAGTGATCGTCCACGGCTGGGATTGCTACCAACCGAAGCCGTTGAATGAACTCCCGACCTTTTTGGCTCTCCTAAGCATAATGCGCTCCGCCGGCAATCGCGCATACAACGGATACATTCCAAGCAGCTTGCATCAATGGCTCTATGCCGCGCGATTTAGGAATCATGCGAAAGTCCAAATCAACGGGAATCTGGTGGGAGTAGAAAAGCACGACGCTATTCTGAATCGTCTCAAGTCGATCTATTATCTTCCATGATTTCAAATAGTAAACTTCGAGGCTGGGTATGGACGCGGACATTACAAAGAATGGCGAAACATGCCGGGTTGGCCAACCGGCAATCATATCAGTGCCAGTTTTCTGGAGCGACACGACTATCTGCTTTATTCTGACCGGTAGATGGGGCGCCTTCGGCGTCGCACGCGCCGCATGACGCTTGTTGAACCAACAGCCTGAAACCCCTATGTTTCCGCAATCATCGGCCTGTCTTTGAAGGAAATACCCCGTGAACGTCATCAAGACCGAACGCAATGAAACACATGAAGACACGACGGCCGGCGCCGGCGGTGAAAAGTTCCTGGCGGATTACGCCAAGGACCACGGCCTTGCCCGGATCGAAGACTTCGAGCCGTTTCCCAAGTATTTCCTGATCGAGAGCTGCGGGGCCTGCAACGCACGCTGCATCATGTGCCCGGTATCGGATGTCGCGCGCGACACCAAGCTGATGCCTGATGATTTGTTCAATATCCTGGTCGAACAAATCAAGCCTCATGCCAAATGGGTAAAGCAAGTGGCGCTGCAGGCACAAGGCGAGCCGACCATCGACAAGAAGCTTGAGAAGAAAATCCGCGCGATGAAGGAAATCGGCATCGAAACCGTAACCATCATCAGCAACGGATCATTGATGACCGCCAAGCGGGCAGAGAGCATTCTTGAAGCCGGTCTGGACTTCATCGACTTCTCGGTCGATGGCGCGACCAAGGCAACCTTCGACGCCATTCGCTTACGCCTCGACTATGACGAAGTTCGCGAAAATATCGAAAACTTCATCAAGGCACGGGACCGGATCAATCCCGATTGCCACATCCGAATTCGCTTCACCATTCAAGACCAGAACCGCCACGAGTTCGAGGACTTCAAAGCCTATTGGCGCGATCATCTGGGCGGCAACCCCAAGGATCTTGCCTATGGCAAGGAACTGCACCACTGGGCGAACTGGATGGAAGGCTTCGAGCCCTATGAAGACGACGGCCTGAAAGAATTGAACGCCACGCCCTGCCAATCACCGTTCAGCACGTTCGCTGTCCTGAATGATGGGCGGATCGCGCTTTGCTGCAACGACTACAACGCGGAAGTTTGCCTGGGGAATGTCTACGACAACACGATCGAAGAAATCTGGCAGGGCCAGAAGTTCCGCGACGTGCGTTCCGCCCACCGCAAGGAAGGCCGTTGCGGCGTTGATATTTGCGTCAACTGCAATGCTTGGGACCCCAAAGCCCGCATCCTGTGACGGCCCCACAACTTATTCCAGGTCCGGCCGTCGCCGCCGTCGTCATGCTGGCGGACGGCCGCTATCTTTTACAGCATCGCGATGACAAACCGGATATTTGGTATCCGGGCGTATGGGGCTTATGGGGCGGCACGATCGACGATGGTGAAGATGTAGAAACGGCATTACGCCGGGAATTGGTTGAAGAGATCGGCTGGGCCCCTAAATCGTTCGAGTACTTCACCAAGTTTGATTTTGACTTTTCCTTTGCCGGATATCCGTCCTTTCCCCGTTATTACTACGAAGCCGTTTATCCGCAGGCATCCCTTGAAGGTTTGGTCCTTGGCGAGGGCCAGGCGATGCAAGCCTTCACCGAGGAAGAGGCGCTTTCTCTACCGCTCGTTCCTTATGATGCTTTCGCGCTCTTGATGCATTCACGATTCAAGGCCTAGAAACCTGCGCCCCAAGGCGCGTTTCCATTCCACACATGAGATACGCTACCGTAACCGTCGCCGAGAAAGTCGCCGCTTTCCTGTTGCTGCCGTTCGTGATCTGGCAAAAACTGGTGATCGCCGTCATCCGGCACGCGCGCAAACAAGGTTGGAATGCGATCGGCACCTTCACGATCCATCAAACCCGCCTGCCCTATTACGTGTCGCGCCTGCAGGACCCTTTCAATCAGGCCTATCCGCTGGCGCCGCATGAAATCGAGACAGACATGACGTACCTCGACATCGGTGCACGGGGCGACGTGATTGATGCCGTTGCGATGAACCGCGGCGCCTTCCCGGACATCATCATGTGCGAAGGAGAAGCGGCCGAAGCGGACCGGCTCCGCCGGCAGGGCTACAAGGTCATCAGCACCTTTGTCGCTGACCGCGCCGGAACCGCGATGTTTCGTCATGTCGCCGAAAACCCCGGGGCAAGCTCGCTGCTGGTGCCGCAGGGGCCGTTCCTGAAACTTTACGGCGGTCAGGATTACTTTGACTGGCATGCCAAGTATCAGGAAATGTCGGTCGAAACGTCGACGCTCGATGCAGAACTGGACTCCCTTGGCATTGATAAGGTGGATCTCGTCAAATTGGATATCCAGGGCGGCGAACTCGCTGCGCTGAAGGGGTTCTCCGGTCGCGATCCGCTGTGCTGGGTGGTCGAAACGACCATGCATCCGACCTACGTCGACATGCCTTATGGAATTGATTTGATCAAAGAGCTCTATGACCGGGGCTATTTGATCATCGGCCAACAGGATTTGCATTTTCAAGAAGGCATCCTGATCTGGTGCGACACCGTCTTCGCCCCAAATTGGAGCCATCCCAAAGGTGCGGCCCTGATCCGCGAGCGGCCGAAGCAATGGCGGACTCTGATGCGTATGTTTGGACGCGAGCATCTTATTTCATTCGTCGAAAAAGAACTCGGCACCGCCAAGGGCGAACAATGAACGCCGTGCCTGCTTTTGATCGTCTGAGACTTGCGCTACGCCCATACAAATCATTGGACGGGGTGAGGAAGTTCGTGTCCTGGGTGCGTTTCGTGTTTCCAAAGGAAATCAAGCGTCTATACATGATCTGCGTCCTTTATGTGATGCCCCTTCGGGTCCACCGGCTGGTCGATACCGGGGCCTATCCAGCCCCGGATGCCCGCATGCCCTGGACGGACGACATGCTCGACGATTTCGAATTTTTCACCGACACGTCAAGCCCTCTCGACCGGGATGCGGAAGCTCACGTCATCCTTCGGGGGACATCGTTTGATAAACGGACAATCAGCGAACTTAAGGGCAAGATATACCTGTGCAATTGGCTGCAAGAAGAAAGAGTCGACCTTCCCAATATCGTCTATGTGACCGGTGACCAGAACGAGCTCCGCAAATACATCCTCAACGATATGGTCCCTGTGCTGTTCAGTTGCCCAGCCAACATCGGCAGCCGGACACCCGCCTGGGTGGACGGGATCGAAGAAATGGCCGATGACCCCAGGATTCGAAAAGTTTTTTTTGAGTGGCGCTGCGGTGCAATCCTCAGCGGATCGGGCATTCATTCGATCATCGGCGCGCTGAGGGTTTCCAAAAAATTGCATGTCCACGGATGGGATAACTACATGCCCCGGCCGATTAACCGGATGCCGTCCTTGGTCGCCCTGTTCACGTTGATGTATTTCGGCGGTTCGCGATCCCAGCCGAACGGCGTTGTCGAATGCGCATTGCCGCAATGGATGTACGCTGCGCGGATGATGACACGCGATGATTGCCATGTGAACGGCCAACTATCCGGCGTGCGTCGACATCCGTCTCTGCTGCGCCGAATCAATGACGTGTATTACCGGAACGCCCCGGCCCCATGACAATCGATAGCGGACGTTCAAAGAATGTGCGCGGTGCGCTCGGCTTCATGTTGAGAGGCAGGGTCCTGCATTGGATGATTGCGGGAAATCTTGCTGCCATTCTGCTTGGCGGCACCGAGATGGCCATCGCCCTGGCGCTACAGCTTATTCTCCAGATGCTGGAATTCCAGTTCGGCGGCACGCAGCTTCCCGGCCCCCTCAAGGATTGGGCGCCTGATCAAGCGACCATTGTCCTGATCTTTGTTCTGTTAATCACCGCGCGCGCAGGACTGACATTCCTGTCACAGATGTCGAGCACCTTCGCTTATGTGCTGATCCAGATTCGCCTGAAACTGAACGTTTTCTTCAAGTTGCTGCAGCGTCAGCGCCCGACTTATCTGTCGGCCGCCGAAATAAATTTCCGAAATACGGAAATGGCCAGCCGGGCCAGCAGTTTCGTGTCCTCGACCAACAACCTTCTGAATGCCGGGTTGCTTGCCGCAGTGTTGCTGACATCGATGTGCTGGTTATCCTGGAAACTGACCTTGGTCAGCGTCGGCGCTTTCGCTCTCGTGGGCTTCGCCGTCATGCGCATTAACCGGTTTGTCGGCGCCCTGGCCCTGCAACAACCGGAAAAATCACGCGCAATGATCCGCGGGATTGAGCGCATTGCCCGTAACTGGCTGCTTATTCGGATCCTGCGCATGCAGGATCTGGAGTACGAACGGCTGGTTAATCTCAATCTTGGGTATGCCCGCCTGGACACCCGCATCTCGGCTCTCAACACCGCTGTTGCGCTGCTGCCGGTGCTGGTCGGCGGATTTCTTATTTTGGCTTTGATCTATGCCAACGTGGCCTGGCTGCACGTCGCGCCCGGCATATTCCTTTCGTTTCTTTATACGTTTCTGCGCTTCCAAAATGCCGTGGGCGCCGGCATGGCACAACTTTCCAAAATCGCGGCAAGCAAGCCCCACTTCCTGATGGCAGCTGACATTCTGGCAGACCTGACGCTTGACGAACGCGTCATGGCATTGCGTCCGGCATCCGGCATCGGCCTGCTGGGATCCGGCCGCGACTATGCACACCCATCGTCGGCCCGACAGATGGACAGCTCTGATATCAAGGCCCCATCCATCGAAGCGGCGGATATCCGGTTCCGCTACACCCCCGATCAGGCGCCGGTGTTCGCGGGCATCAATCTGACCGTGCCCGCCGGCGGACAGGTCGCAATCGTCGGGCCAAGCGGGTCCGGAAAATCTACCTTGCTTGCCTGTCTTCTTGGCGTGGCCGAACCCGAGCACGGACATATCCTGATCGCCGGACAAGCGCCGGTCACGTATTTCCTTAGCTCCGCTGTCCGCGTCGGCTATGTCGGACCGGAGGCGTTCTTGACCGAAGGCACCATCCTCGACAATGTCCGCTACGGTGTGCCGGACCACGTCGATAAAACAGACAGTGCCTGTATCGCTGCCCTGCGCCGCGCCAATCTGCATGCCCTTCTCGACGGAGATCCGAATTTCCCGGACCGGCATATCAATGAAAATGGTGACGGCCTGTCCGCAGGCGAGAAGCAGCGCCTGGGTCTGGCGCGCGCCCTGCTGGCACGGCCTCATGTGCTGATCCTGGATGAAGTGTCCGCCAACCTGGATGAACAGGCGGAACAGGTCATCGTCGAAGTCGTCGCGGGCCTGAAAGGAGACTGCACGACGGTCATCGTGTCGCACCGTAAAGGCATGCTGGCACATGCCGACCGCATCATCTCCATGGATGAACTCGCCGCGCCGCTTGCAACCGCGACAGAAGGAGCAGGCTGAAATCATGTGTGGAATTGCAGGATATCGCGTTTCTCGGCCGGTGGACCCCCGCACTGTGGAATCCATGCTGTCCGCGATCGTTCATCGGGGCCCTGATTCTCAAGGTATCTTGGCAGATGATGAATGCACGCTTGGAATGCGCCGCCTTGCCATCAACGATTTGGAGCACGGCGATCAACCCCTTTACAACGCGGACCGCAGCGTGGCCGTTGTTTACAACGGAGAAATCTATAATGCGCCGGCCCTGCGCCGCAGGCTTGAAACACAGGGACACACGATCCCTTCGCATTCCGACGGTGCCGTCATCCCCTTCCTTTATGACGCATTCGGCGAGGATTTGTTCGAGCAGTTGGACGGTATGTTCGCGGTGGCCCTTTGGGACAAGCGGCGCAAACGCCTGATACTGGCTCGGGACCTTCCGGGAGAAAAGCCGCTTTACTTTGCGGAAACGCCGCACGGCCTGGCATTCGCTTCAGAGATCAAGGCCCTGCGCCTGTTTCCGGAAATCGATACCGAGATCAATTGGCAGGCAATTTGGGACTTCCCGACCTTCACTTGGATACCCGAACCGGAAACGATCTATCGCTCGGTCAGTGCCTTGCCCCGTGGGCACCTTCTTGTTTCCGACCCACAGGGTTACCGCATCCGGCCGTATGAAAACCGTTTCAATCGTCAAACCCTGGACCACGCGACCGACGAGGAAATCGTCGCCGAAACCCGCAAAGTGGTCGAAGACTCCGTCAAAAGCCGCCTGCTTTCCGATGTGCCGATCGGGAGTTTTCTATCCTCCGGATTGGACAGTTCCATCGTCGCGACCCTAGCGTCCCGCGAACTCAATCACCTTGATACCTTTACCATCGGCTTCGAAGATTTGGACGATCCATACCATGGGCATAGCGACGAATCCTCCGGCGCGGAAGCCTTGGCCAGCCATCTCGGGACGCGCCATCATACGATCCGGGTGACGGCAGACATCTTCCGCGACATGCTCGACGACTTCGTCCATTACGGCGATCAACCGTTCGCCGTTCCATCCGGACTCGGGATATTTGCCATCGCCCAGGCCGCCCGAAACGCCGGGTTGAAGGTGTTGTTAAGCGGCGACGGCGCCGACGAATGCTTCGGCGGATATTCTTGGTATATCAATCTTCGGGATGCCGAAATGGCCCGGCCGCCGAAATCGAACGGACAAACCGCCGTCGGGTTTCATGATGTCGGTATTCCTTTAGAGGATCGTTTGGCTGATCTCGCCGCCATGCCCGCACATGAACGGGCCCGGGCGTGGCACTACTATGCACACGAAGAAGAAAAGAAAGATCTTTTCCATCCCGATCTAAGCAGCCGCATGCAAACCAGTTCCAGGCATTTCGCGCAGCACAAGGCTGACCTTTCTTGGCCCGCAGAAGAGTTCGTCGCACAAGATCGCAACTTTTATTTTCCGTTCGAAATGATGCGCAAAGTAGACCGCATGACCATGGCCTGTTCCGTCGAGGGACGGGTGCCGTTCGCCGCACCTTCCGTTCTGTCACATGCGGAAAAACTTCGTTACGAGCATATGGTTCGTTCCAGCGATCTAAAATGGGCGTTGCGATCGGCTTTCGCGGACCTGCTGCCGGAAGAAGTCGTCAAGCGCCCCAAACACGGGTTCAACGTTCCTTTGCATCATTGGTTAAAAGAAGGTTGGAAGGATTTGGTTGAAGAGACCTTTTCCCCGACCTCGGCATTGTCGCGCATGTCGATCATCAACGACCGCGCAGCCGATAACGCTCGCGCAATGCTGGATCATCCTCATAGATTGAATGGGCCCTCCATTTTTTCATTCATCATTCTGAACCGTTGGCTGGAGAACGAGCATGGTTGAACTGATTGCCGAGATTGGACAAAACCATAACGGCGATATGGGACTGGCGAAGGAGCTGATTCACGCGGCCAAAGCATCCGGTGCCGATGTCGCAAAATTTCAGTTGTTTGACGCCCTGTCCACATTCGGCAAAGAGAACAACCCGTGGTTCGACTACAATTGCCAAACCGAATTGAGCCGCGATCAAGTGGAAATGCTTGCAGACGAATGCCGAAACGCCGGCATCGAATTTATGAGTTCAGTGTTCGACGTGTCCCGCATCGCATGGCTTGAAGATGTTTCCGTCAAATCCCACAAGGTAGCGTCCCGCTCGGTTCATGACCGTGACCTTTTGACTGCGCTCGGCAACACGGGAAAACGCCTGATCGTATCGCTCGGCATGTGGGACGCTAGCACCTTCCCCGACGTTACCTCGAAGGGACCTGTCGATTTTCTATACTGCATATCGAAATATCCGACGCCTCTGGATGATTTGAATTTCGCCGCGGTCGATTTTACCCGGTACGCAGGATTCAGCGATCACACTCTGGGCATTACGGCACCTTGTGCTGCCATGGCCAGAGGCGCCAAAATCATCGAGAAGCACTTCACATTGGATAAAACCACCTATGGCCCCGATCATGAAGGCAGCATGACACCGGACGAACTTTCCGAGCTCGACCGCTTTCGGCGCGAGGTAGTGCTTTGTCTGTAATGAAGCCCGAAACCGGCGGCACCAACGCCGGCACCAATGCGAATCACCCGAAGGTGACGGTCTACATTGCCTGTCACAATTACGGGCAATACGTCAGCGAAGCGATCGAAAGCGTCATTCGGCAGACCATGACCGATTGGGAGCTCTTGATCATCGACGATAATTCGACGGATACGTCGCCCGAAGTGATCGCACTATATGCTGATCGGCCGGAAATTCGCACATTCCGCACCGACGGAATCGGCCTGCCCGCCGTCTGTAATCTTGCCTTGGACAACGCACGGGGCACTTACTTGGTTCGTTTGGATGGCGATGACATTCTGGATGAAAACGCCCTGCAGGTTCTAAGCGGATATCTCGACCGTTCACCGGAAATGGGTTTGGTTTACCCGGACTACTTCCTGATTGATGAATTCGGCGGCGTGTTCTCACAGTTCCACCGGCAACGCGACCCTAACGGCAACAACAAGTTAGACATGCCGCCCAATGGCGCGTGCACGATGATCCGCAAACAGATCTTGCTGGACTGCGGCGGCTATCGGGTCGACCTGGGCGCCCAGGACGGGTTCGATCTATGGGCAAAAGTGCGAGACCATTGTCGAATGGGAAATGTCAATCTGCCGCTGTTCAAGTATCGTCGACATTCCCGCAATCTGACGAACAACAGCCGTCGGATCCTGAATGCCCGCCGCCGAATTAAACGAGATGCGATCCTTGATCGCATCGACGCCTTTCGGCCGATCGTGGCCGTTGTTCCCTGCCGCCGGCATTTCGAATTCGTCGAGGACTTATGGCGTCAGGAACTCAACGGCGCTTCCTTGCTTGAGCGAAAACTGAAATCATTGATCGGATGCGATCTGCTCGACCTGATCGTCGTCGCCTGCGACAACCCGTCGGTCACCGATGTATTGGACAAGATCGACGATGACCGGGTGAAATTTTTCGAACGCGCGCCGAAAAACACGGCACGGGCGAATCCGCTTCCGAGCATCCTTGAGGAAATCAGTGAAAATTTCGATCCCGACATGAAGGGCACCACGCTGGCGGCGTTCTGCCAGGCCCCTTTTCTCACTTCATCCACGATTGAAGAGGTAATCACCACATTGGTCTTCAACGAAGCGGACACGTCCTACGGACTTGAACGGCTGGACAGTCAGTTGTTGCGCCGCACGCCACACGGATTGGAGCCCATCAACAGACGTTCGCAGTTGCAAACGGATGGCGATGTGATTTACCAGGAAAGTGCAACCTGCTTCGCAACGAGAAATGCCAATTTGCTTGCCGGAGAAATCAACGGGCGATTAATCGCAAACTTCGAGTTGTCTTCACCTGAGAATTTCTTCATCGGATCGGAGTACGAGCTTCGTCTCGCACGACTGATAGCATCAGACTAGTCCAATCGCGGACACACAAAGCAAGGTACGGAACGGGACATTGTTTCCATGCAGGAACCCTGTACCCATGATCCGACATAACATGCCCGGATGACCTAGCGGAGGCACGGAATGTCTTACAACAACGACCACACAAAACCGATGTTCGACTCGATGCGGTACTGCACCCGTTGTGGGATGCCGTCGAGCGAGGAATTCCACACGTTGGATGAACTCGGCATTTGCCTGACTTGCCAAAGCCAGGAACAAAAAATGCACATGAACTGGACCGAGCGCGAACAAACCTTCCGCGACATCCTGGAACGATATCGCGGCAAAGGCGATTACGACTGCATGGTGACGATCAGCGGCGGCAAGGACAGCGCATGGCAGCTTCATATGATCAAGAATGTCTACGGCCTTAAACCCCTGGCCGTGACGTTCAATCAGAATTGGCAAACCGAAGTCGGCCGCCGGAACCTTGAATGGTGCCTTGAAACCTTCGATGTCGATCATCTTATGTTCACCCCGTCGCGCAGCTTGATCAACCGTATCGCCCGGCGCTCTTTGGAAGTCATCGGAGATTCCTGCTGGCACTGCCACATGGGTGTCGGCGCGTTCCCATGGCATGTCGCGGTCAAATTCAACATTCCTCTGATGGTGTTTGGTGAATCGGTCGCTGAAAACTCCTGCAAGGCAACCTACGAAGAAATTCTTGAGTTCGATCCCGAGTATTTCATCAAGGTTTCTGCGAAGGTTCCCGCCGATGAATTCGCTTGCGAATACCTGCCGCTACGCGACTTGGCCGTCTTCCAGCTTCCGTCGTTTGAAGACATCAAATCGAAAGGTGTCATTGCCGTTCACATGGGCAATTACATGTTCTGGGACGGCGAACGGCAAGCGGAGATCCTGCGTGAACGTTATGGCTGGAGCGAAGATATCGTCGAAGGCACCTTCAAACGCTATAAGAGCGTCGAATGCATAATGCCCGGCGTCCACGATTTCGCGAAGTTCCTGAAACGCGGCTACGGGCGGGGCACGGACTTTGCGGCGCAGGATCTGCGCGCCGGCCTGCTGACCCGGGAAGAAGCAAATCAGCTGGTGCGCGAGTTCGATCCGGCAGAGCCAGATGTCCTTGATTACTACCTGGAGATCACGGGTTATTCGCGTGAAGAGTTCTATGAAATCATGGCAAGTCACAGAGACACTGTCGGCGCAGTGACCGGAGAGGAAATTCAAGCGGCACTTGACGATTATAAAAAGACTTACGGCGACCGGGAAAAGCCGCGTGTCGGCATTCGCCCGGAACGAGAAAAAAACGTAGCCCCGCGCGATTGAGGTTTCCGCATATGACGACTTACCCCCCGCTGTTGACCCCGGGCGTACGACTTGTCCGCGACGGAGAATTAAAGCCCAGTGAATGGGCAAACATGTGCTGCAACATGATCGAGGCTCTGGATAGCGATTTGAAGGCTTGGTCTTATTTCAATCGCGATCAGGTCATGGAGCGGGCGACTGCATTGGATGCAATCGACTGGAAGACCGAAAAGCCCGATCCGGTGCTGGCCGGCGCACCGTTAGGCGTAAAAGACATCTTCAACACGGCGGACCATCCCAACAGCATGGGCAGCTTGGCACGCGCCGGATACTGGCCGGGAAACGACGCCCGCGTCGTGGGATGGTCTAAGCTTTATGGCGCCCAAATCATTGGCAAGACGACAACGGCCGAATTTGCCGTCGATTGGGCGCCCGAAACCGTCAACCCCAGGTCGCCGGGCCTTCACGCCGGAACATCCTCGACCGGCGCCGCGGTTGCGGTCGCGACCGGGATGGTGCCTTGTTCATTCGCGACACAAAGCGCCGGATCGATCGCCCGACCGGCCAGCTACAACGGGGTGGTTGGATACAAACCGTCATTCGGCTTGATTCCACGAACCGGGGTATTGAAGACCTGCGACACATTGGACAGTGTCGGTTGGATCACCCGAAGCGTCGAAGACGCGCAATTGATATTGAACATCGCCCGGGTCCGGGGCGAAAGCTACCCCATGTCCATGCGCGGCATTCAAAAGAACACCGAGCGCTTCGCTGACCGGAAAACATTCAAGGTCGCCGCGCTGAAAGCCCCTGGATGGGATCAGATCGCCGATGACATCAATGACAAGATGTCCGATATGCTGATGCAATTGAATAACAAACCGGGGATTTCTCTGGTTGATCTCGATTTACGCGAAACCCTCGCGACGGCGCATCCGACCCACGCGACCATCTATGACAAGAGCCTCGCCTATTATTTCTTCCGTGAACTGGGTGAGCGGGACAAGATCAGCCCCGTGTTCAACGCAATCGTTGAACGCGCCAAGCACATTACTCCCGAAGATTTTCACAATGCCATGGCTGAACAGGATCGCTTGGTCGGCGTCATGGAACAAGAATTCAAGGACGTCGACTTTCTGGTGTTACCGACGACCGCCAATGAAGCTCCCAAATCCGATCAGCCGGAACCCAAGGATTCATCGCTTATCTGGACAATGACGGGCTGTCCTTCCGTTACCTTACCGCTACTGGAGGGCGCGAATGGTCTGCCGGTCGGGGTGACGGTCGTTGGCCCCAAATACAGCGACATGCAATTGCTTGAATTCGTTCGCCGCGAGATCATGCCCGACCCCATCGATGTCTTTGTTCCCGCGGGTATAGCGGGCAAGATCGACAGCGTTGCCTGAATCGCGGCAGAACACCATGATTTCGGAATCACCATGAGCACCCGAACAGGCGTCATCGTTGCAGCCCGCATGGGGTCAAGCCGTCTACCCGGCAAGGTTCTGGCACCGCTGTGCGGAAAGCCGCTGATTCTTTTTCTTCTGGAAAGGCTGGCTGCCGCCCGTTCCGTTGATGTGATCGTTCTTGCGACCAGCCAGCGTGCGGAAAACGACCCCCTGGCAGATGCCGTGGCCGCAACCGGCGTCCCCGTTTTTCGCGGTGACGAAGACGATGTCGTCGGGCGGTTTGTCACCGCCGCCGATCATTTCGAGATGGACCGGGTCGTGCGTGTAACGGGAGACTGCCCGCTGGTAAACGGCGAAGCCCTTGATTTCGTGATCGATGCCTGTGATCGCGCCCCTGCGTTCGACCTGGGAACAACCAAAAGCCTGTTCCCGGTGGGCATCGATTTTGAAATCTATCATCAGGCGACCATGCGCCGTCTGCATGAAACGGCCGACATGACGGCCGATGACCGTGAACATTTGACCATGCATATGGTTCGCCAGCCGGAGAATTTCCGGCACCTGAAAATATATCCACCGACGGAATGGGTCTGGAAAGGCGCCCCTTTCACCGTCGATACGGCCGAAGATTTCGACTGGGTCGGAAAAGTCGCCCAGGCCGGCGGCGGCAGCGAGGCGTCGATAGCATCGATTGTCGAGGCGGCCCACGCCATCAACAGGCAGAACAGCGATGACTCTGGACGTTAAACTTCGTCTTTTAACCGTCGACGACGTTACGCAACGCTATGTCGACTGGCTGAACGACCCGGAAGTCGTCCGCCTGACCGAACAGCGCCACGGTCGCCATACACTTGAAAGCGTACGGGAATTCGTCACCGACAAAATTCCGTCGAACGACGATCTGTACGGCATATTCTGCGACGGCCAACATGTCGGAAATATTCGCATCGGCCCGACGGACAGCCGATACCGTGTGGCAAGCATCGGTTATCTGATCGGCGAAAAAGATTTCAGGGGCCGCGGCGTGGGCACAAAGGCCATTGCCGCCGTCATCAAGCTTGCACAAGAGCACTATAAACTGGCAAAGATCGAAGCGGAAATGTATGCCAACAACTTGGCATCTGAACGCATTCTGCTCAGTAACGGTTTTTTGCTTGAAGGCGTTCTTCGTTGTAACGTCGTGCTCGACGGCAAACGCATGGACTCCAAGATATTCGGATATGTAATCGAAGAAAACTTAGAGCCAATGGCCGAGGCGACGGATGACTAGCCAGCCGAAAACGCTAGGCGCCGCCCGGCCCTACCGGATCAAATCAAGAGTTGTAACAGGGGATTGAATGATGGGAGTCCAGGTTGATCAGAAGAAGAACGTCACCGTCTACTTGACCGCAAGGTTGAGCAGCAAGCGCGCGCCAAGAAAGATGATCCGCCCGTTCACGGAAAACGAGGAAAGCCTGTTCGAGGTGCTGTGTCACACCATGCACCAGCTGCGTTATCCCTGTTTCACCGCGGTCGGTGATGATGAATTGATCGAGATCGCGGAGCGCATGAATCTTCCCAATGAGTTGCGGACCCGCGAAGAGGTCGACGGCGACGGCAACTTGCGGAAGATCTATGCATTTCTTGAGCGTTGCGAAACGACACACGCCATGATCATCAGCCCCTGCACCCCGTTCTTGACAGCGGATACAATCAATGCGGCCTGTGACTTTTTCTGTGAAAATGATTTCATGTCGCTGACTTCCGTCACCATGCAGCAGAACTGGTTTTTCGGCAAAGACAAGAAACCGCTGTTCGAATTCGACGTATACAACATGAATTCGAAGGACCTTTGCTTGTATGCCATGGCCAATGCCTTCGAGGTTTTTTCCGTGGAACGCTTTCTTCGGGACAGCATTTTCTATCAGTTCGACCGGCCGGAAGACCCTTACCTTTATGAAATCTCGAAAGTCGAAGCGGTCGACGTGAACGACGAGGATGACTTTCTCATCGCGCAGATGATGTGGCACGCCCGCAACAAGAAATAAGTGCTGTTCGTCTATTAATATTTCAGGACTGATGCATTCCGCGATTGTCATCGGAGCAGGGTTGGCCGGCGCGACCCGGGCGGAAGGAAATCACGCGCGCAGTCTTGCGCGGCATCCTGACACGCATCTACTCGGCATTTTTGATATCGATCCGAATGCAGCCCGGCACGCCGCGCAAACCCATGGCACGACTGCCGTGGCATCCTTGGACGAGGCCCTCGGTTTAGCGCCGGAAATCGTTGTGCTTGCCATTCATCCAGAGCACCGGCGGGACGCCTGGAAACAGATTTGGAATTGCTCATCTGTCCGCCACGTCATTTGCGAAAAGCCTCTGGCGCTGTCAACCAACGAGGCGAAATGGATTTGCGATGGCTTCAGCCAGGCGGGAATTCCCGTTACCGTGAATTTCCAGCGGCGCCTGAATCCCACCTTTCTGTCCCTCAAGGACGACATCGACAGCGGGCGGCGCGGCACGCTCCAGAACGTTTTGATTCACTACACCCGCGGCCTGCGCACCAATGCCTGCCACTGGCTGGACCTGATGGTCATGCTGTTCGGCCCGCCGCAATGGATCAACGCCGAATACAGTCCGATCTCCAGCCCGTACGAAGACGACCCCAATGCAACCATCGTTTTGGGATATCCGACATTTCATGCGGAACTCGTTCCGTTGATGAGTTTTCACGAAGCATTTTATACAGGCGATGTCGACATCACCTTCAAGCACGAGCGCATCTACATCCCCAGCACGACGAATTATCAAGCCAAGCATGCGAAGCGCTGGGTCGCGAACAGCCAGCTTCTGGAAGACGCCGACGTCGACTTTCCCTTCGTCAACCCCGAAGACGATTTCTATCCCGTGGTCGATATGGTCGCCGGCCTTCTGTCCGGACAAACCGCCGACGTCCCCGACAAAGATCGGGAGCTTTGGCCCGCGCGTCTGATCGACCTTGCGGAGCAATCGTGCCGTGAACACCGGCGCATCGACGTGACCGCGGCATGAGAACAAAATCTTGAACCAGCATCGATGACGGTTTTCACCTGTGCAATCGGCGATACGGGCGGCGCCAATTGTGTCGCGCCCATCGCACGGCGCCTTGGTGAGCGCGGCCATGACGTCCGCGTGTTCATCAATGAAGCGCTTGCGCGGAACATGCAGAACCTGCCCGATTTTGGACGCCCCTTTTCTGTGCTGGACGATTCCACGCTCGACGGCCTGTGCATTGGCGAGGGCGGAATTCTCGTGGCCACGGCCAGCCGTGAAGGCAACAGGGAAAAGCGTTTGATCAGAAATGCCAGATCGCAAGGTTGGCCTACGGTATCGCCGGTCGAAAACTGGGGGCCCTTTTACAGCCGATTCTGCGATATCGAGAATGGTTCGTTCACCAATCAGCTGGCTTATCTGCCGGATCACGTATTGGTGGTCGACCCATTTGCCCGCGACAGAGCGATCGAAGAAGGCGTTCCGGCCGACAACATAACAGTCGCCGGAAGCCCGCATCTTGAACAGGTTGTTACCGCCGGTAAAACCTGGAGCAAAGCAGACACCGCCCGCCTGTGCGAGCAATTGGATATCGACCCGGGCAAGCCGCTTGTGCTGTTCGCATCCCAGGCATTACGCAAGGAGATGGGCCGGAATTCCCCAGAGTTTCCGGGATACGACGAATTCGATTGTCTGACATTGGCCTGCGAGGGCGTCGCGGCGGAATGGCCCGATGCCGCCTTCGTGGTCAAATTGCACCCCTTCGAAACACGGAAAGAATTTCATGTTCCCGATGCGGCCGAACGGTTGTCTTTCCGAATTGTCGAAGACATTCCTGCTTGGGATATTGCCCGGTCCGCCGATTTGGTGATGGGCGCCAATACAATGCTTTTGATGGAAGCCGTCGTGTGGGAAAAGCTTGTCATCAGCATTCAGCCGAACGCCATTCGTCCCACGGATTTCATTGGAACCCGCATCGGCGCGCTGCATACATGTACCGACATCAATGGTCTTCGCCAAACGCTGCGGCAGAGAACCCCCTTGTCGACGGACGCATCGACCGGGCTTCGCCGTGCGGCCGCGGGTGCCACGGATAGGATTACTGAGTTTTTGGAAAGGTTAACCCCATGAAGAATGCCGAATTGGCAATCAACGGCGGCACACCCGTCCGCTCCAAACCGTTTCCCATGGGCCGCAATATCGGCGACGAAGAACGCGCCGCCGTCAACGCGGTCTTGGATGGCGATGTCCTATCTGGGTATCTGGGAAAATGGCATGATAATTTCTACGGTGGAACCTGGGTGCAAAAGCTGGAGCGCGAATGGGAAAGCCGCTTCAAAATAAATCACGCGGTCTCCGTTAATTCGGCATCATCGGCTTTGCAATGCGCGATTGCCGCGGCCGGTCTCGGCCCGGGTGATGAAGTGATCGTTACGCCTTATTCGATGATCATATCGGCGACCTGCGTGTTTGCCACGGGGGCCGTGCCGGTATTCGCGGACATCGACCCGCGCACGTTTTGTATTTCCTCTGAAACGATCGAAAAACGCATCACCCCACGGACCAAGGCAATCGTCGTCGTCCAGTTGTACGGCAACACCTCGGACATGGATGAGATCATGGCATTGGCCGACAAGCATGATCTGATCGTGATCGAAGACGCGGCGCAGGCACCGGGAGGAACCTACAAAGGCCGCCTGTCTGGCACCATCGGGCATATCGGCGTGTTTAGTCTGAATGTTCACAAAACCATTTCTTCCGGTGAAGGCGGAATTCTCGTCACCAATGACGACGAATATGCTGAACGCGCCCGGTTGGTCCGCAACCACGGCGAGGTCGTCGTCGGCGACAAGGGCACCGAGAATATCGTCAATATGGTCGGCTACAATTTTCGGATGTGCGAGATTGAGGCGGCTATTGCCTATGAACAATTAAAGAAACTGGAACAGTTCACCCAGCCACGCATCGAAGCCGCCGAGTATCTATCCGAACGGCTTGCGGACATGCCCGGCATCACCCCGCCCTATGTTCCACCCGAAGTCCGTCATGTCTGGTACATGTATGGGTTTCTGTTCGATGCGAATAAGGCAGGCATGTCACGCAAGGCATTCGTCGAGGCAATGAATGCCGAAGGAATTCCCATGGTTGAAGGCTATCTGCGGCCGATCTATTTCGAACCCCTGTTCCAAAGGAAGGTCGTGTTCGGCGACAAGGGATTCCCCTATACATGCGGTTGTTACGGGGACCTAAGCGGCATCAGTTACGATCACGGTATTTGCCCCAACGTCGAAGTGATCGAACGCGAACACATGATCAATACGGCGATCTGTCGGCGTGAGGTTTCCAAAGCCGATTTGGACGACGTCGTGACCGCGTTTGATAAAGTCCTCGCCAGCGAACACGGCTGAACGGCCGATACGGAAAGAATTAAGCTTTGTCATCCTGGCTGATATTTGGCGCCAGCGGTCTGCTGGGGTCTGCCTTGTGCCCCCATTTGGCCGGTATGGGTCAACCTGTTTATGCGGTCCGCAATGGTCATAACCCAGATCTGCCGGGGGTTACCTGGACACAGGCTGATCTCATGTTGCCCGGGGCAGGCGAAGCCCTGGTTCGCGATCTTGCACCCGACGTGGTCATCTACGCAGCCGGCCTGACGAATGTCGACGGCTGTGAACAGGACGAAGCCCGGGCCCATCGCCTGCACTGCCTTGCCGCCAAGGAATGTTTAAGCGCCGCGGCGGCAATCGGCGGGCGGGCCGTTCATATTTCAACGGACCATTTATGGCGCGGCGATACATCGATGGTATCGGAAACAACACCGCCCGAACCGTTGAATGCCTATGCCAGAACCAAGCGCGCGGGCGAACTTGCGGTTATCGAATCCGTTCCAGATGCTCTTATCATCAGAACCAATTTCTTCGGCTGGGGCTTGCCTTGGCGGCAATCTCTTTCTGACTGGTTGCTCAATGAATTCGCCGCCGGACGCATCGTGAACGCGTTCGTCGACACCTATTTCACGCCGATCGAAATGACGCTGCTGTCAAAGATCATCACGACGTTGGCCGAACAAGATGCAACCGGCATATTTCATGTCGCGGGCAGCAGCCGTCTGTCCAAACATGATTTCGCCGTCCAATTGGCAAAAGCCTTCGGGTATTCGCAGGAATTGATTAAACCGGTGTCGCTTGTCGAACATCAGTTGATTGCGCCGCGCCCCCGAGATATGTCGCTGGCCACGGAAAAACTGACAACGTTCCTCGGTGCAGTGCCACCGGATATCGACACTTGTATTCAGACGCTGGCCGATGCGGCGCCTGCCAGAATAACGACAGACAACGGAGAAAAGTATGGAATCGACTGATTTCGACCTGAACGGCGCATCGATCCTGGTAACGGGCGGAACCGGCTCGTTCGGTAAAAAATTCGTCCAGCTGTTGCTGGAGAAGTACGACCTGGAACGCCTTGTCGTCTATTCACGCGACGAACTGAAGCAATATGAAATGGGGAATCAAATCAGTCACCCCAATCTGCGCTATTTTATCGGCGACGTTCGCGATCGTGACCGCTTGGAGCGGGCTCTCGCCGGGATCGATGTCGTGGTTCATGCCGCGGCCCTAAAACAAGTCCCTGCCGCTGAATACAACCCGATGGAGTGCATCAAGACAAACATATTGGGCGCCGAAAACCTCATCAACGCCGCGCTCGACACGGGCGTCAACCGTGTCATTGCATTGTCGACGGACAAGGCCGTCAACCCCATCAATCTTTACGGCGCAACAAAACTCTGTTCGGACAAACTGTTCATCGCGGCAAATAATTTGTCCGCATCGGCCAACACGCGCTTTTCGGTCGTCAGATACGGGAACGTCGTTGGGTCACGCGGCAGTGTAATTCCGTTTTTCCAGGAACGGCGCGCCTCCGGCAAGCTGCCCATCACCGACCCGCGCATGACTCGTTTCTGGATTACTTTGCGAGAAGGCGCCCAGTTTGTCGAAAAGTGTCTGCAGTTGATGCGTGGCGGCGAGACCTTCATTCCAAAAATTCCGTCCATGAAGATCACCGATCTGGCTTCCGCCATCGGGCCTGAGTGTGAACAGGAAATCATCGGTATCCGCCCAGGTGAAAAATTGCACGAACTGATGATTCCCAGGGACGAGGCGCGGCATACTCTCGAGTTTTCTGACTATTACGTCATCTATCCGGACTCCCAGACCTGGGGTTACGACTTCTCCAAGGTCTACGGTAAGGAGACCGGCACTCAGGTCGCAGAGGATTTCGAGTACAGCAGCGATATCAATGATGATTGGATCGATGCAAAGCGGCTTCATGAAATCATCGACGAAAGCACCTAGAATCATATGACTCGTCGGCACCTCAACTACGGTCGGCATTCAATCGACGACGATGATGTTCAGGCCGTCGTCGATGCCCTGCGTGGAGATTTGGTCACGCAGGGCCCTGTGGTCGAACGTTTCGAAGCGACGGTTGCCGACACAGTCGGCGCGCGCCATGCCATTGCCGTGTCAAGCGGAACCGCGGCCCTGCACATCGCCTGTCTCGCCGCAGGCGTGGCCTCCGGTGATACCGGCGCAACATCCACTTTGTCGTTTGTCGCCTCGGCAAATGCCTTGATCTACTGCGGTGCCGATGCCGATCTTTTGGATATCGATCAGGAAACGCTTTCCATCACGGCATCCGGTGTACGCGCATACCTTGAGCATAAACCCCAGGCACGGACCTTGATCCCGGTTCACTTCGCCGGCCTGGCAACCCAATCCGCAGAAATTCGCGTGGCAGCAGGAGAGCGAGTCATAATCGAAGACGCCGCCCACGCCTTGGGAGGCCAATATGCCTGCGGCGCCATGGTGGGGTCCTGTACCCATGCAGACATGACGGCCTTTTCCTTTCATCCAGTCAAACCGATCACGACCGGTGAAGGTGGGATCGTGACGACCAATGACCCCGAGTTCGCCCGCCTGTTGCGGCAATTGCGCACGCATGGAATTGAACGCGATGAATTCCGCATCGTCGACAAGGATGCAGGATTCGAAAACGGCCGGCGACGTAGCTGGTACTACGAACAACAACTGCTGGGATACAATTACCGCATTACCGACATTCAGGCTGCATTGGGCCTGTCACAATTGACAAAGCTGGACAAATTCCTGACTAGGCGTCGGCAAATCGCTGCTCATTACGACGCCGCATTCATGAGCCTGCCCGGCGTCACGGTGGCGCAGTGTGATCCTTCATACCGTTCGCGGTCTGCTCATCATCTTTATATCCTTAAAATCGATTTCGCCCGTTTCGGACAGACGCGCCAGCATGTGATCGATGAAATGAACGCCCACGGCATAGCGCCTCAAATTCATTACATTCCGATCCATCGCCAACCCTTTCACCGGGCACGCCATAACTATGACGACACCGCGTTTCCGGAAACGATGGCGTATTACGAATCCTGCCTGTCCATTCCGTTTTTCCCGGATATGACCGACGAGGAAGTAAGCTACGTGGCGGAAACAATTCCCCGACTCCTGCGCCAATGGCTGTGATGAACCGCATCGGCCTTGGATCGGCCGCCTTCGGAATGGATTATGGCGTGACCAACGAGAACGGCAGGGTGACGCCTTCCGTCGCTGGTGAACTGTTCAGCCTGGCAAGCAACAAGGGGATCCGTATCATCGATACGGCGGCAGCTTATGGTGAGTCCGAGGCAGTGATCGGAGAGCGCTTGCCAAAAGACGCAGATTTCAAGATCGTGACAAAAATACCCCCGTCCTTATCACGCGGCGAACCCTCGGAAAGCATTGACCAGGCATTCCGACAATCCTTGCAGCGATTGCAAGCGGACACAACTTATGGCCTCCTTGTCCATCACGCCGCTGATCTGATCGGACCCCAGGGAAACGAAATTTACCAGGCTCTTGCCGGGCTTAAGGACGAAGGTCTCGCCGACAAGATAGGGTTTTCCGCCTACACGGTCGATGAAGCGGAAGCCGTTCTGTCACGCTTCTCCGTCGATATCGTGCAGTTGCCCTTGAACATCCTTGACCAGCGCTTCCTTACATCGGGCATGCTCCGGGCCATGAAACGGCAAGGCATCGAGATCCATGCCAGGTCCCTGTTCCTTCAGGGGATTCTGCTTACACATCCCCGGGCTTTGCCGGCTTATTTTCATCCGATGCAGGATCATTTGGCGATGCTGCATCGAGATCTGGAGATCGCAAATCTTACTCCGCTCGAAGGCTGTCTCCTGTTCGGCATACAAAACCCGGATGTCGATGTAATGATCCTGGGCGTAACCTGCCGCGACCAACTTATAGATCTGTGCACCGCCGCGGCACACACGAACGGTCTGTCCTTCGATTTCGATGCGTACGCGCTGGAAGACGAAAATTTTCTGCATCCGTCACGCTGGCCAGCCGACGCTGGCCGCAGACAATCCGAAAGCGAGGCCCAAAATGCAGTTCGTTAAATCGCGCAATCTTCTTGAGCGCGCCAAACGCGTCATTCCTTCGGCAACGCAGACTTTTTCAAAAGGCCCGACGCAGTGGCCCACGACAAGCGCACCAAACTACCTGGAACGGGGATCGGGCGCTTGGGTTTGGGATGCGGACGGCAACAAATTCCTCGACTACCTCATGGCGCTGGGCCCCATCATTCTCGGGTACGGTGATAAACGGGTGAACGACGCCGCGGTTGCGGCATTGAATGCCGGCACGGTGTTCAGCCAAATGCATCGGCTGGAGGTCGAGGTTGCCGAACTTCTGGTTGATATCATTCCCTGTGCAGAAATGGTCCGGTTCGGAAAATCCGGATCTGATGCGACAACCGCGGCCATCCGAGCCGCGCGGGCGGTAACCGGCAGGGATCATGTTGTGATGTGCGGTTATCATGGCTGGCATGATTGGAGCATCGGCACGACGACCCGAGACCAAGGCATTCCAAAGGCGACCTCCGACCTGACCCATACATTCGGGTACAACGACCTTGCCTCTCTACAGAAGCTCTTTAATTCCCACCCCGGCCAGATCGCCGCTGTCGCACTTGAACCCACCGGCATTGTCCCGCCGGAACCCGAATTCCTTCCAGGTGTGCGCGATCTTGCACGCAGCAACGGAGCGATTCTGATCTTCGACGAAGTCGTGACCGGATTCCGCACCGCACTTGGTGGTGCCCAGGAACGATACGGCGTCATTCCTGATATGGCTTGCTTCGGCAAGGCAATGGCGAACGGGTTTCCCTTAAGTGCCGTTGTCGGCCACCAAGACGTGATGAAGGTCTTCGACGAGATTTTCTATTCTGGCACCTTCGGCGGTGAAACCGCGTCCCTGGCAGCAGGTAAGATGACAATAGAAATTCTGCGCGACACGGATGCCTTGGCAAGCATTCAATCCCACGGCACGGCATTCATGGACATGACAAATCAGCTGATTGAAGAAAACGGCCTGCGTGATGCCATTCGACTGAAAGGCTTCCCCGAACGGTTTCTGCTCGATATGTCGGCGGACAAAGGTGATCTGGAAACGCGAGTCCGCAAAACCTTTTTCATGCAGGAATGCGCGAAACGGGGGCTTCTTTATTATTGTCTCAATGTATCCTGCGCTGCACACGGCGCGGAAGAACTGGCGTTTTCAGAAAAGGTATTCCGCGAAGTGATGCCCCTGTTCGCACGCGCCCATCAGGCAGATGATTTCGCCTCCAGGTTGGACGGCCCGCCGATTCAGCCCGTATTTCGCCAGCCGTGAACCGGTCAAACCACTCTTTCTTTCCTTCTTGTCCATGAACTCTAATAAGGCCTCCCGATGACACGAACCAAATACAATAAGACCGTTTCCGATCTAGGGTTCACATCGGCCGCACCGATGCCGTCCCGTGACGAGCTTGAACAATTCTATGCTGATACCTATTACCAGCAGTCGACGGCGAAGACCTACTCAGCAACGTATTCCGAAGATGAACTTGCGCAAAAGCGGCTGCGCGCTCAGTTGACGCTCCACGCCCTCAAAGATGCAGGCCGGTTCGACGACCTGAACGGCCTGAGATTCCTGGAAACCGGGTGCGGCGAAGGATTTATCATGAAGGCCGCAGCCGATGCAGGCTGCCAAGTGACCGGAATCGATTACAGCGAATATGCCATGCAATCCTTCCATCCTGAATTGGTGTCGAATTTGGTGCGGGGCGACGGCACGGCGGTGCTTGATGGGTTTGCCGCAAAGAATTCAACCTTTGACATTTGCGTTCTGCAGAATGTTATCGAACACGTAATCGACCCTTTGGCGCTGTTACGACAGACAGCCAGCATCATGTCCGATGCAGGCGTCTTGTTGATCAATGTTCCAAATGACTATAGCGCGATGCAGATGTATCTTCTCGAACAGGGGCGGATCGACCGAGAGCACTGGTTTTCACCGCCGGACCATCTGCATTATTTCAATACCGACACCATCGGCAATCTAGCGGATGCCGCCGGCTACCAGGTGCTTGAAATGTTCGGGGATTTCCCGATCGAACTGTTTCTTTTCCACCCAGGTTCGAATTACGTTTCGGACCCACGTCAAGGCGCCGATGCCCATCGCGCACGGGTTGAGTTGGACCTGTTGCTGGCGGAACGAGGGATGGACGCCTACTATGACTTCTGTCGCGCGATGTCCCGGTGCGGGATCGGGCGCAGCGTCTGCGCGATTCTATCGGCGCGATGATACGACGCCCGGGCCCCATCGCATGAAAGTCGCCCTGCTTGCCGACATTCATGGAAACGCGCAAGCGTTGGCCTGTGTCCTGGCATCGGCCAAACAGCTCGGCGCATCGCGCCTTCTGATCGCCGGTGACTTTGTCGGCTATTACTACGATGCCGGTAAATCATTCGACCTTCTAGAGCCATGGGACTGGACCGCCATCCGCGGCAATCACGAAGACATGCTGCGCGATTGGCATAATGGACGAGATCGGGCAGCCATCCTGGCTCGATATGGCTCCGGCATAAAAGCAGCCTACTTGGACCTGACAAAAGACAAGTTCGATCTTCTGACGGCACTGCCGGAAAAACGCGAACTGCGGATCGATCAACGCACGGTCCTGATGTGCCACGGCTCCCCCTGGGACCCCCTGGCCTATATTTATCCTGATGCACCTGCCGACGTGCGGGAAAAATTCGCGGCGGGAGGTCAGGATTTAGTGTTGTTCGGGCATAGCCATTATCCCATTGTGTGGCATCAAGGAACGACCACGGTCGTGAATCCAGGATCCGTCGGGCAACCGCGCGACCGCATTCCCGGGGCCTGCTGGGCGCTTTGGGATACAGATACACGGACCGTGTCCCTCCATCGGGAATCCTATGACGCCACGCCCTTAATCGCAGAATGCCGGCGCCGGGATCCCTCTCTGCATTATCTTCAGGACGTGCTGATACGCAGCGCCCAATCAGAATGAACGATCCGAACATTCTTGTTACCGGCGCCAACGGCGATATCGCAGAAGCAATTTGCGGCATTCTCCGAGAGGCGTTTCCCGACGCGAAGATTGATGGTGCCGATGCCAGCGGGACACGGCCTGGCGAAGGCTTGTTCGACCACATGAAATCTCTCCCGCGCGCCGATAGTGCGGATTTTGTGCCCGCGCTGACACAGCTATCAGAACAGATGTCTTACAGCCTGGTCATTCCCACCGTCGAAGCGGAACTATGGGTCTTGGCACATACAGCGCAGGAGAAGCTTCTCGGCATTCCCTTGCTTATGGTCCAAGCGCCGCTGCTACGCTGCTTTCTCGACAAACTCGAGACAGCCAATTGGCTTTCCGCTCAAGGATTGCAGCCACCACATACCGTCCCCTTCGACAAAGCCGATGACCTGAAACTTCCAATCATCGTCAAACCGCGGCAAGGCCGGGGAAGCCGGGGCATCGAGGTCGTTCGCACGGACAGGCACCTAGAGTTTGTGAAAACTCAGATGCCTAGCGACGCCATTGCCCAGGAATATGTCGGCGATGACGACAATGAATACACCTGCGCCGTGATCCGCCTTGATGGACAGACCCGCACCCTTGCCCTAAAGCGGCGACTTGCAGGCGGGCGCACCGTTTTCGCGGAAGAAGTATCTGACAGAAAGATCGATGACATGGTCATTGGTGTCGCCGAGGCTTGCGACTTGGATGGCGCCATCAATGTTCAACTTCGCATGACCGTCGCGGGGCCGAAAATTTTCGAGATCAATCCGCGCTTTTCAAGCACAGTCATGATGCGCCATCGACTGGGTTTCCAAGACCTGGTTTGGGCCGTCACCGGCCGGCTTGGAAATTACGCGCCCCGCCCAGGACGGACCGTCTACCGCCTGTCTCGTGAAATGATATTTGAGCCATGACGCGGGCGCTGTTTGTTGTCGATGCCGGTGCCGGTGTCGGATTTGGTCACTTTCGCCGCAGTTCGTTCCTGTTCCGTGCATTTCAGGCACGCGGCATCGATTGTCGGATGATCGTGCCTCAAGGTGCTTCGTTGAATGGTGTCTGGTCGGAACCGTTGGGCGCATGGCCTGATGATTTGGCCAAGCTTGAGAACGCGGATATCCTGGTTGCCGACAGTTACCGCATTGATCTGTCGATCATGCAGGACTGGAAGCAACGGTTCGACTTGCGTTTGATGATCGACGATAATGCAGACCGGCCGTTAGACGCGGATTACATCCTCAATCACAACATCTATGCGCCGACCCTGAATTACAATGGAATGTGCAGCGCCGGCGCCTTAACCGGGCTCGACTACTGCCTGATCGATCCGCGGTTTGCTGAACTTCGATCGCGCCCCTTGCAAACAGCCAGCCGCATCGTTGTTTCGTTCGGCGGCTCTGATATGACGCGCGGCCTTGAAACAGCCACCGAAATCCTGCAGGCGGATTCCGATGTCCTGGTGGATGTCATCTTGCCCGCAATGCCCGACGGCGCGGATACTGTGAATGACCCCCGCCTTTCCGTTTTGGTCTTGCCGGATATGATCGACACAATGTCCCGAGGCACAGTGTACGTCGGCGGAGCCGGCGTGACGACATGGGAAGCGGCGGCAGCGGGCCTGTCAATCGTGGTATGCCGGATTGCGGACAACCAGGTCCGCATGATCCCGGCGCTCCGCAACGCCGGAATTCGCGCGTTCGATGATTATGACGCGGGCCAGCTTGCGCAAGGTGCAATTGCCGAGATGGCAAAGCCTGTAACGGGAAACCCGCTGTCTCATATTATCGACGGGCAAGGTGCGGCGCGCGCGGTCGACGCCGTATTAGGAACCTGATCTTACATGCCGTTTTCACAATGCCACGCCGGCACGGGCACACGACAATTCAGTGAGACAAAACCATGATCATTGACGGACGCAAGATCAGTTCGGATCAACCACCCTACGTAATTGCGGAAATTTCCGGCAACCATGGCGGCAGCCCCGATTTGGCAATGGAGATCATGGCGGCGGTCAAGGCCGCGGGTGCCAGCGCCGTCAAACTGCAAACCTATACCGCAGACAGCCTTACGATCGATCATGACGGCCCCGGATTCACGGTCGACCTACCATTATGGAAGAACCGCAAGCTCTATGATCTCTACGAAGAAGCCCATACTCCTTGGGAATGGCATGAAGCATTGTTCGCGAAGGGCCGGGAACTGGGCATCACCGTGTTTTCAAGCCCGTTCGACGCAGCTGCCATTGATCTTTTGGAAAGCCTGAACGCCCCAGCCTACAAGATTGCATCGTTCGAAAATATTGATACGCCGCTGATTGGACTTGCCGCATCCACAGGAAAACCACTGATCATATCCACCGGCATGGCCACCCTGTCCGAGATCGCCGATGCGGTCGCAACGGCCCGCGATAACGGGTGCAAAGAACTGGCCCTACTGCAATGTGTCAGCGCTTACCCTGCACCGTTCGATGAAGCTCATCTCGCCAACATGGCTGAATTGGCGCGACAGTTCGACGTGCAGGTCGGCCTGTCCGACCATACACTGGGTATTGCGTTGCCGATTGCCGCAACGGCCTTGGGCGCCACAATCATTGAGAAACACGTGACCTTGCGGCGCGCCGACAAGGCCGTCGATAGCGCCTTCTCGCTGGAACCGGATGAACTGCAATCCATGATCGAACACGTTTGCAACACGCATGGCGCCGTGGGTAGCGTGGCGTTCGGGCCCAAACCCTCAGAGATCGGCAGCCTTGCCTATCGCCGATCCCTTTACGCAGTCGCCGATATTCCCGAAGGAGCTATGCTGTCAAAAGAGAACGTGCGATCCATTCGGCCCGGACATGGCTTGCCCCCAAAACATCTTTCCGATGTGTTGGGCCGAAGGGCTGTACGCACCATCCGACGGGGCGACCCGCTGCAATGGGATATGATCGGCGAATAGCACGCTGCGGCACACACCGCTTACGGCAAAAATTTCATGATGGCCCACGAATTAAACACGCTTCCTCAAACCCTGGCCGCCTTGGCCGCGGACGGCTATGCCGTGGTCCGCGGACATCTCGACATCGCTCAAGTCCGCGATCTGCGAGCACGGACCGAGGAATTGTGGGAGCACGTAAGAGATTTACCACGCCGCGGCGTTCCGACCCGGGATGCGGATGACCGCGTTGTCTACAATCTGCAAAACAAAGACAAACATTACATCGACCTGCTTGGGCATCCCCTGGTTCGCGACATCGCCATGGCGATGCTGAATGATCCTTATTACCGCTTCCTGCCGCCGGATATACCCAACTACATTCTTGGTTCCCTGAACGCGCGCAGTTCCGGGCGGCCTCTTGATCTACATATCGATACCGGCATTCCCGCACCAGGAGATCTGACCTGGAGAATTCAAGTGGCCTTTACCCTGGACGATATGTCGACGGAAAATGGCTGCACTGTGATCGTCCCTCGATCACATAGAAGCGGCACATTTTCCGATCGTTCGACCACCGACCGTAAGGCTATCGAAGCAAAGGCAGGCGACATGGTGGTGTGGGACAGCCGGGTATGGCACGGCGCGCTCGGTAATATGTCGAACAGAACGCGCTGGATGGTCGTCGCGACGCTGAACCGATGGTGGGTCAAACAATCGTCGGACATGACGCGCGCCTTGCCGGAAGAAATTTACAAAACACTGACTGACGAACAAAAGTCCCTGCTCGGGTTTTGTTCCATTCCCCCCTGCGATGAACGGGACCGCATAAACATCAAAACCGGTTATGACCATCTGAAGCCTTCGGTTCGTGATTATTGGAGCGAGAAGTGACCACGCCGGAACCCAAACGCATTGCTGTTATTCCCGCCCGCGGCGGCAGTAAACGCCTGCCACGCAAGAATATTCGCGCGTTCTGCGGAAAGCCGATGATCGGCCATATTCTTGGCGTGGCGCAGGAATCCAATCTGTTTGACACCATTCACGTTTCAACAGAGGACGATGAAATCCGCGACACTTGCGCCACGCTAGGTTTCGCGCCCGATTTTTCGCGCGACATCGCGCTGTCGGACGATTCGACCCCCATCATGCCCGTGTTGCGCTTCGTTCTGGATGCATACCGCAAACGCGGCCATACATTCGACGAAGTTTGGCTTCTCATGGCCTGCGCGCCAATGATTGAAACCGAAGATCTCGTCGGTGCGGCCGCTCTATATGCAGCGAACAAAAAAGCCAAACCCGTTCTGGCGGTAGCGCCCTTCCCCGTTCCCATTGAATGGGCTTTCGACTTGGATTCTTCGGGCAAATTGACCGAACTGCAACCAGACATGTTCGCCGTTCGCTCCCAAGACTTGGCAAAGCGCTACTTCGACACCGGAACATTTGCCGTCTTCCCCTCGGACTATGTCGAAAACAGTACCGGCGCCGGAAATCTTGCCGGTTTCTTGGGCTACGAAATTCCGCGCTATAAGGCCATTGATATCGATGATTGGGATGACTGGGACATGGCTGAACGGATGTTTCTCGGCAGCGGACGCGGCACCTCGAAACGCGCCAAGACATGAAACCTGACATAATATTGACGATAGATGACGGGCTTTCTTTACGGCCGCTGATGCCGGACGACGTCACGCAATCTTATGTCGACGGATTAAACCGGCGCGAGGTCAATGCGTTTCTTCAAAGCCCGAATGCGACACATCAGACCGATGCTTCCGTGCGCGACTTTGTTCAAAACAATTTAGCTGATCCAGCCGCCGTCCTATTCGGAATATTTGTCGACGGCCGTCACTGGGGCAATGTCCGCCTGCACGATATCGACGGCACAACCGCCTGGATAGGCATCGCCATCTTCGACCCTCAGCGCTGGGGTAGGGGTTTGGGCAGTCGGTCGATCCGCCGTGTCGCGGAATACGGAATCGAGTCCTTGGGGCTGGACATGGTATGGGCCGGGATTGACCTAACGAACGTAAAATCAATTGCCGCTTTCGAGCGTGCCGGGTTCAAGCACACCGAGAAGTATGCCGCCGGCCGACCGGCCGGAAGCAGCGTATGGGTATTTCCGTGATACGGAGTCTATTCCACCTGTTCGACATAAAGCCCGTCATTGCCCGCAGGCATTGGGCCAGACTGCGCCGCCTGGTGCGCGCTCATCGCGCATTGATGTCCGACAGCGAGGCCGCAGCAGGTCATCTGAATATAACGCGAATGCTTTTTTTGCAGCCGCTTCCTATTCCATCATGGGGAAGCTTCGGGATCGTTCCCGCACCATATGACCGGCATATGGAAACCGTCGTTCGTCAACGCATCAGCGCCAAGGTCCTTTCGTCCAGCTTAATGCCCGAACTCATGGCGAGCCGACACCGTCCTGAACGGCCATTGGTCCTGCCCTTGCCCCGCACTTGGCGGACCTTCCTTGCTGCCAATGGGTTCCGCATCAACAATTTTCGCAGCCGTTTGTCATTGCTGATCATGCAGGCCGGGTTTCTGGGCGGCGCCTGTGTCCGGACGTGGCGCCTGATCACGAGCCGCGAAAGCGGGCCCACTGCGCCGACAGCGGGATATGCCGTGTTTGTCGATGCACCGCGCGGGGTTTTGCCGCGAACGCCTGAAGCCTACGGGCGCGCCGATGGCTTGGTCCGTTGGTACATGGAGGGCTCCCTTCGTCTTCCAGACGAAACCGCCGCCTGGGTTATCAACCCCGGCCTTGCCGACCAATGGCAGGCATATGGCATTACCGCCGCCGACGGTCCGCTACCACCCCTGAAATCAGTCCGGCAAAAACTTCGCTTCGCCGCCGCAGCAGCACGCATCCTCACCATTGGCACCGTGGTTTCGGGACTTGGGGCATGGTGGGTTTCCGCTTTGTTGAGCGAAGCATTGCTGCTCGCCTACATTCGGTGTTTTGAGCGCACGGAACTGGCCCGGACCTATCTATTCAATAATTCAGCCTACATCTTGCGCCCTCTGTGGACTTATTATGCCGAAGACTGCGGTTGTCGTGTGATTATGGTGTTCTATTCCACCAATATGCAGCGCCTGATGTGGCTGGATGGAACCGTTAGCCCCGTATTTCCCGGCAACGAGATCATGACTTGGTCCGAATATGCGGTCTGGAACAAGGAACAACAGGATTTCTTGGTGGAAATCGGGCAAACCGACGCCACATATCACCTATGCGGTCGGGTCGACATCGAAGACAGTGGCGATGCGTTGCCCAAGTTACCGCACAATTCCGTCGCCGTCTTCGATGTGGCGCCTTTTCGTCCGTCCGCATTAGCGCGCATTGGTATGGCGCCCCCTTATTATTCCGCATCAACGGCGCGGCAGTTCATTGAAGATGTGGAAGCAGCCATTGCCCGTGCCGGTTTATCGATGGTGACAAAAAGCAAACGAGAAGCCGGAAAGGCCATAGACCCCAGCTATATGCGCTACCTGGCGATGCTGTCCGAAAAGGGGCGCCTCATCACCGCGCCGCCAAGCGTCAGCGTTAAGCGGCTTGCCGTCGACGCGGTCGCCGCGGTCACCATGCCGTTCAGCAGCGCCGCCATTGCGGCTGAATCCCTGGGCGTTCCAAGCGTCTATTATGATCCGACCGGCCTGCTCGCCTCGTTACGTCCAAAACAGGCCGCCTCCATCCAGGTGATCACCAATGTGACGCAGTTGACCGATTGGCTGATCGCCGTCGCAACCCCGCCGGCGACCTGCGCCGGCACAAACCGCTCTTTGGGAGAATAATTTCCAAATGAGCTCTCTAGCGTCTGCATGGAAAACGTTGAGTTTCGACGGTTGGAAATGGCAAAAATCTTAGCCAGTTGGCCGAACACATTGTATGAAAGACCTATGGAATCCGGCCCTGCCCGGGTGAATTGGAGATAAAGACCTTGTCCGACAAGTCCATTCAACAGCGCAAGGAAGAGGCCAAACAGGCGAGCTATTCCGTCACCCCGCCGTTTCCCAACGAATTTCTGATCGACATCACCTCGCATTGCAATCATGCGTGCCTGTTTTGCTCCAATCCCCGAATGGCGAACAAAACAGCGATGGATCCGACACTGGTGTTACGGTTGCTGCGCCAGGGATACGATGCCGGCGCCCGCCAGATCGGTCTTTACGCCACCGGCGAACCGTTCCTGGCAAAACGGCTTCCCGAATTCGTCCGCGAAGCGAAAGCGATCGGCTACGAATACGTCTACATCACGACCAATGGTGCAGGCGCCACACCGGCGCGCGCCAAAGAAGTCATCGAAGCTGGCCTCGACAGCATCAAATTTTCCATGCATGGCGCGACTCGCGAATCCTACCTTCATGTTCACGGCAAGGATGATTTCGATCGTGTAATGGGGAACCTGAAGTGGATATCGGACTACCGCAAGGAAAGCGGCCGAAAATTCAAGATCTACGTCACCATGGTACAAACAGCGACCACCGTCGATGAAGTCGAGGCCTTACACGAACTGGTCAAGCCATATATCGACGAATGGGACCCCCATCTGTTGACCAATTCCTGCGGCACCATGCCGGAAAACAACGAAATCGGGGCAATCGAGGCAAACAACATCCGTGGCCGCGGCCACAGCGGCGTTTGCTTCCAACCGTTTTCGAGTTTCACCGTCACCCCCGAAGGATATCTATCGGGCTGCGTGCTCGATTATCACAAGGCCTTGGTCGTCGCCGACTTGAATGAAACGTCGCTTGTCGATGCATGGCACAATGCCACCTATCAGGATTGGCGGCGGCGTCACCTCGAAGGCCGGACGCAAGGGTCGATCTGCGACAATTGCATCAACAACACCAACCGGCCCTACACACCCCTTTTGGCGGAATATTTCGACCCGCCCGTGAAACCTCCCCGGCGCTAGGTTTACGTTTCCTTCCCTTCTCCCCTTCATTCAGGAATACAGTCGTGAAGACTCGCTTCAAGCCTCATATCGCGGCGATGCGCCGCTATCAAACGTCCACGGGCCGCGACCTGGTCGAAGGTCTGCGCCTCGACCGCAATGAACGTGTCTGCAATGCCTCGAACAGCATCCTCGATGCTCTTTGGCAGGAGATGCCGCCCAGCATCCTGCATGTCACACCGGACGTTGGGGCCCTGTATGATGCTGTCGCCGCTCATGAAGATATTCCACGCGACCGACTGTATTTGTCCCAAGGTATTACCGAGGGCATTCGCTTCATCTATGAGACCCTGACAAATCCGGGCGATAACGTCATCGTGCTAGATCCGACCTATCCTATGTATCAGGTCTATGCCGAATTATTCCAATTAGAGTACCGCCGGTTCGGGTATGGTCAGGATCACAAACCGGATTTCCAAACGCTGGAAGATGCGATTGATGATCGCACGGCGGTGGTCGCCATAGCCAATCCGAACCTGCCGATCGAAAGCGCGTTAACCGTCGACCAAATTCGCGGCATCGCCAACCGGTGCAAGGAACGCGACATCGTACTGGTGGTCGATGAAGCCTATCACCACTTCGGCGCGGAAACGGCCAAAGGCCTGGTCGGCGAGTTCGACAACCTGGTCGTCATGCGGACATTTTCCAAGGCATGGGGCATGGCCGGCATCCGATTGGGATATATGATCAGCCAGCCGCAGAACATTGCCTACCTCAACAAGACCCGGTCCCTGGTCGAAACAAATGCCTTTTCCATGCATGCAGCGATGTTTGCACTCGAACGCCCGCACCTCATGGCCGACCATGTCCAAGAAGTAAAGGCAGGGGTCGCCGATCTTCAAGCGGGACTAGATGAACTCGGCGTGCCGTGGCACGGCGGTCAGTTCACCAACGGCCTGATGATCTTTCTGCGGACGGATATCGAAGCATCCGGTGCCGTCGCCTTCATGCGTGAACGTAAGATATATATCCGAGGCGCCTTCGAACCGCCTTATGACACATGCATTCGGGTAAGCCTGGGAGACCCGGAATCCATGCAATCGTTTTTGTCAGCGTTCAAAGAGTATCTGGCTTCGGTTCGCTAGCCGGTATCGATCCTTTATGGAAATCCGAATTGCCCAACGTGACGACTGGGACGCAATTCTGCGGTTGTCGCAAGAATCGGATTCGACGGCGCGCAGCATCGAAACCTGGGAAGGAAATTCGTTGCAGGCTGTCCTGGCATTCGATGGCGGGCAACTTATCGGCATGCTTCCGCTTGAAGAGCGAGTTTGGGAAATCGGGCACGGTGATCGTTTGAACGTTCTTTGGGCAACCGGCGTTCATGTCGACGCGGCGTATCGTGGGCGGGGCATCGGCGGACAGCTCGATACTTTCGCGACAAAAACCTTCGCCGATCGATTTGATGCTTTTTGCGTTTTCCGAGAGGACGAAACCAGCCCTGCCTTCAACTGGTATCGGAAAAACGGATACCACCGTCAGGCGCATATTCGCGCATACCGTTTGCCCGTCGTTACCGCCGATTCACATTCCGACGCCGCCCGCTTTTCATGCCGTCATCTGACCACCCGGCAGGAGCTGCTTGATGCCGGCCCAGACCTGCTGTCCTGTTTTAATGCGCTACGCAACGACTGGGGCGGATATGCGGCCCGAACGCCTGAATCGTGGGTCAAGGCCTGGGATTATCATTACTACCGCGCATCCTACAGCTATTCCGTCATGGCGCTGGTCGAGGAAGACCGAACCACGGCATTCGCCTTGCTGGGCGAAACCTCGATGCGGGACGGCGTAACCCGGTACGATATTTTGGAATTTGCCGCAGACGCAGGCGAGGCCGAGAACAATCTGCATGCTGCTGTTCTTTCCGCAGCGCGCCTTAAGGGGCTTGAAGAAATCCGCATGCAGATTATCAGCGGCGACCCCCGCGAGGATTGGCTGAACCGTCTGGGGTACCTCTACCGCGACCGATCAACAAACATTCTCGGCAAGGTTCTGGCGCCTGGGCGCATCCTGGCCCGCCTGGCCGACAGACAGAAAGCAGCGTGGAATTGGCAGACGGAAGGATGGGGAGATATCAAGTCACCGGGCGCAGCCGGAACAATGGCGGCAAACGATGCCGCCTTGACCGCGTTCTGTTTCCATCGCCTGTCCGTCGAACATGCCGCCCGGGCAGGCGACGTCCAATGGCTTGGGCCGGGGGCTCCTCCCGCAATCCCCGGCCTGCCCGCGCCGTGGCGTTATTTTCAAGCTGATTATATTTGACCCCCGCCCACATGCGCGTTTCATCATGACCCAAACCGTCGTATTCCATAGGTCGGCCGCGTCGGTTCAAGACCCTACGCAGCCGGTTGCCTTTTTCACCGGCGGAACAGCCGGAGGCGGTTCGGTCGATCTGCGGACGATCATCGCGAACCATGTCTATCAATGGCTCGACGAGCTTTCTGATGCCCATGCCGCGATCATCGAAAGCGCAGCGAATCATTCACGGGACGTTTGGCTATCGGGCGTCAGTCGCCTCGACGCCCGGCCCTGGGGACAGGCCGCGCTTATCAAGCCTCTTTTTTTTGCACGCGCGATCATCTTCTGGCTGAAGAACAACCCGGCCGCGCCCAGCCTTGTCGTGGTCGGCGCGCCCTCTGATACCGTCCGGCACCTTGCCGTTCTGGCACCGGAGCTACGTATTCAGGCGCCCCGTGATGCGGATGGCAACCGGCTGTCCCGGTCTGTTCGTTTTCTCCGGCTGATCATTTGGGCGGGGCGCGAGATGACCGCCCTGTACCGTCATCATCATGGCCCGCGCCGGGCGCCGGGGGCACCGGGCGATACATTGCTGTTGGCACAGCCGGTTCGCGGACAACCTTATCAAGATGCATATAAGTATTTTTTCACAACACTTATGGATGAAGATATACAGTCTCGGGTTTCCGTCGCCGTAATAGGCATCATCGATCGTGAGCAGCGAATCGCTCATCCCGCGGCAACCGATCCGGAAGCATCATGCCTGTTTGACGGCATCTCTTTAGGTCTGACCGTGAAAGCGTTTTTCAGCGCCGTGGCACAGGCCTTCATGATCCGGCGGCGGATAAAGCGGCATGGCTCACGTCTCCGCGGCCATGCCCACACACCGCTGTTTTGGCACCGCTTCGCCCATCAACTGGTTGACCCCGGCGAGCTGTTCCATGGCTTGATCGTACGCGACCGCCTAACTCGCCTTATCCGCATCCGGGGATATCGGAAGATTCTTTTTCCCTATGAAGAGAAAGGGCTTGAGCGCGCAATCATTCAAGCCTGTGCCGCTCACCAAGCGACAACCCTCGGCTATCTTCCCCATCCGCAACACCGTCTTCTCACCGCACTACAAGACCGGCCCGGGTCGACCTGTCCCAAACCGGATGGTTACGCTTTTTGCGGTGAAGCCTATGTCGATTTTTTTAAATCATGGGCCGGAAAGACATCCGCACCAATGATCGTATGGGGGTCGGGAAAAGGCGTCGACAAAGGCACCGCGCATTATTCTTCCACCACATATCGGCGATCCGTCGTTCTTGCCCTAAGCCATCCGGAAGAACTGGACCTGTTGCGCATTTGGCTTGGCAACTGCCCGGCACTCACCGAGCATGTGGATTTAACCTTGCGTCCTTATCCTGCTGCGGATCCGGTCCTTTTCCGTCAGGCATTGGACGACATCCGGCAAACCCATCCCAACCTCACGGTCAGCACGGGAAGTTTGGAATCCGATATTCAGCACCATGATGCTGTCGCCTTTTGCGCAACCAGCGCCGGCCTCGAAGCCGTTATGATGGGCGCCGTCGCACTGTTCGTTGACTTGACGGACGGGTTCCCCATAAATCCATGTTTCGATGACACATCCGCGTTTCGCCCTTCGTTTACCGAAATCGAATTTGCCGACAATCTGGCGTGGCTGGCGCGTGCCGATGAAACGGCGCTTGATGATCTCAGGGCGCATCAAGTCACGGCGACATCAAGAATCTTCGGGCCGCCTGACAAGGCGGCCGTCCTCCAATCTGTCCGGTAGCCCTAAATGAAACAAACGATCAAGAAATGGCTTCGGCCAGCTTTGAAAATCCCCGGTGTCGCATGTCTTTACAGACACTATCAGGACGCCTGGGGTGACCCCCGGTTTCTATATCTGCCCCTATCCTGGTGGCTGGCGCGCGTCCTCGTGCCACGGCGGCGGGTTCATCTGGGAAAGGTGTCCTTCACCCTACAGTGCGACAACCAGATTACCCACTTCCGCTGGTTTCTGTTCGAGCGCAAGGAGCCCGAGATCAGACGCTTCATTGACGAGCACATCATGGCGGACGGATTACTGTTGGACATCGGCGCCAATATCGGGGTTTTCACTCTCTATGCCGGCAAACAACATCGCAACCTGCAGGTCGTCGCGGTCGAGCCGGAATATTCAAACCTGCACTATCTGAAGGAAAACGTGTTAGCGAACGGGTTGATGGACCGAGTCCGCATCTTCAGCGTTGCGGCCGGTGATCAGGACGGGTTGAGCAGCCTGCATCTTCATGACACAACGCCGGGGGCCGCAGTGCATTCCGAATCCCTTGATCCCATTGACCGAACGGCCGAGGGCTACGACGTGGTCTGGGCGGAAGGCATTGCAACGGCGACCATAGATTCGATTTGCGCAACCATCGAAGACGTCCCGACCGCGATCAAAATCGATACGGACGGCAACGAACTGAAGGTCTTGTCCGGTGCCGTCAACACCCTTAGCAACCCGCGGCTTCGCGCCATCGCCATCGAGATGCCGCCGCCCGCCGAAGACGTCGCCCAATGCCGTGACATTATGAGCAACAATGGATTCAATCTGGTTTGGTCCCATGAATCGACACGCAATGAAATTTGGGCGCGGACCGATACGGCCAAACCGATAGATTCCAGCATCTGAGATGATCGGACATCCCATGCAGCCTTCGAAACTGAAACGCAAACTGATCGCCAAGGAAGCCACCGTCGGCTCCTGGCTCAGCCTCGGCAATCGCAGTGTCTGCGAGATGATGGCCACACTGGGCGGATTCGACTGGCTGGTCGTAGACATGGAACACACGGCAACGGATTTCCAAGCCATGACGGACCTGATTCAAATCACCGATCTATGCGGTCTGGAACCTTTGGTTCGCGTCGGCACGAACGACCCGCTTCTTATCAAACGGGCCCTCGACGCCGGTGCCCACGGCATCATCGTACCGCAAGTCAACACACCCGAAGATGCGCGCAAAGCCGTCGCCAGCGCCTATTATCCGCCGCGCGGAAATCGCGGTGCCGGACTGTTCCGTGCGCAGGGGTATAGCGACGATTTCGATTCCTACCACCGTTGGGCGGAAACCGAGATCACGGTGATTGCCCAGATCGAACACCACGAAGGTGTCACCAATCTGGAAGAAATCATGGCAACCGACGGGATCGACGGATTCCTTATCGGGCCTTACGACCTGTCTGCTTCCCTGGGGCACCCTGGTGACTTCTCTCATGCGGATGTCGAGGCCCAACTGGATCGCCTGGCTGACTATGCCCGGCAAGGCGACAAGCCCGCCGGCATCCACGTGGTTTCTCCGGATGCAGCGCATCTGCGCCGACGCCTGGAGGAAGGTTTCATTTTTATCGCCTATGGCACGGACATGCTGTTCCTGAGTGAACGCCTCACTCACGAGAAGGCATCCGTCCGTGCCGTCAACGGCGAATGACCTCTCCCGGAAGGACCCGCCCGTGACCGACACGATCTGCATCATTCCCGCACGCATGGCGTCCAGCCGGTTTCCTGGAAAGCCCTTGGCACCGCTGTTGGGCATGCCGCTGATTTTGCACGTCTGGCATCGTTGCCGGCTGGCCGGCGTGTTTTCACGAGTCATCGTCGCGACGTGTGATGCCGAAATTCTTGATTGCGTCACACAGGCGGGGGGCGAAGCCGTCATGACCGCAGACACGCACGAGCGCTGCACCGACCGGGTGTCCGAAGCCGATGACATTCTATTTCCTGCGGGCACCGCGCGGGATATCATTATCATGGTTCAGGGCGATGAGGTTCTTGTCGATCCGCCATCCCTGGCACGCATGCGTGACGTTCTGATCGAACGGGATGCCGAGGCAATCAATTTCATCAGCCCGATCGAGAACGCTGCCGATGGTGATGACGTCAACGTCGTAAAGGCCGTAACCGCACCGGACGGGCGTATTATATACTTATCCCGCGCCGCCGTTCCGTCGCGTTCGAGATCTCCCAATGCACCGATGTTTCAACAGACCGGCGTGATCGCTTTTCGTCGGGATTTTCTGACGCGGTTCAGCGCACTCCCTCAAACGCCGCTGGAAGAACACGAGTCGATCGACATGCTTCGTTTAGTTGAACACGGATTGCCGCTCTACGCCGTGACCGGCGACCAGCCGACCATCGGGGTTGATACGGAACAAGATCGCCAGCGTGCAGAACAAGCCCTATCCGCGGACCCAAGCACACGGCTTTATCTCTGACGCCATCTCCTGCGTACCATTCACAAACCAGATCAGACATAAAATCATGACTATTTTGAAAGTTGGCATCGCAGGCCACGGATTGGTCGGCAAACGCCGTCACCGTTATATCGATGAACACCCTCACTTGCAGGTCATCGCCGTCAGCGACCAAAAATACGTCGCGGGCACGGATGGCCCCGCCGGCATGAGAAGCTACGAGGATTTTCGTCAGCTCATCGCAAACGAGACATTAGATGTTTTATTCGTTTGCCTGCCCAACGCCGAAGCGGCTGAAGCAACAATGCTTGGCCTTCAACACAACATGCATGTTTTTTGCGAAAAGCCGCCGGGTCGGTCGGTCGAAGACATCCGACAAGTGCGGCAGGTCGAGTCACAGAACCCTGAACTTAAGTTGAAGTACGGGTTCAATCATCGTTATCACGACTCCGTTCTGGAAGCCTTGGCCCTGATACGGGACGGCAGCCTGGGCACGGTAATCAACATGCGCGGCGTGTATGGAAAATCGGTCCTAACGCCGAAGATCGAAGGCATAGACAATCCCGAAAACCCGGCCTATTGGCGGCAAAAGCGCGAGGTCGCCGGCGGCGGCATTCTGCTGGACCAGGGCATCCACATGGTCGATCTCATGCGATGCTTCGGCGGCGACTTCACGGATGTGAAAAGTTTTGTCGAGAACTCGTTCTGGGAACGCGACGTAGAGGACAACGCCTACGCCATCATGCGCAGCGATGCCGGCGCCGTCGCGATGCTGCATTCCAGCGCCACGCAATGGCGACATATGTTCTCGTTGGTCATCGGCCTGACGGAGGGATCTTTGACGCTCGCTGGGATTTTGACCAGCACGAAGTCCTACGGCCAGGAAACCCTGACGATTACTTATGCGGATGACGAGGCGAACGGCAATCCCCGCGAAGCGCGCACGAGTTACATCCATGACAATTCCTGGGAGCGCGAGATTAATGATTTCGCAGCACACATTCTGGGTAATACACCCGTCAATATCGGCAACAGCGAAGATGCCCTGAAGACCATGGAATTGGTTTATCGCATCTACTCTGCGGACGACGCCTGGCGCACGCGTTTCGGTATCACCCAATAAGGCAATGACGTCTTGCACCCAGCCACCATGCTCTTGATCTCTGAACACGCAAAATGATGCCCCGATTGCGTCTATTGATGCTGGACCTGGACGGTACCTTGATCGAATCCCTGAGCGTCAAGGATGCCGCTTTCGCCCGGTTGTATGCCGATGCACCGCGGTTGGACGAAATCATGGCTTATCACCGAAGCCACAATCATGTTGTCCGTTTCGACAAGTTTCGGCACATAAGCGAGCACTTCTTAGGCACGCCGCTTTCGACGAAGGAAGATGCCCGCCTGCGGGAATCCTTCGCACGGTTCGTCGTCAACGGCCTGATTGCCTGTCCGGAAGTCACGGGGGCCCGTTCTCTGCTGGATGAATATAAGGGGGTCTTGCCTATGATCCTGATTTCCCGTTCTCCTGACAGCGAACTTCGCCATGTCTTATCCGCCCGCGGACTGAGTCCTTATTTCGAAGAAATCTACAGTGCCGATTGGTCAAAGCCGGATGCGATTTCGGATGCACTTTCCAAACAGAACGTTCTTCCTACCGAAGCTGTCTATGTCGGCGATTCTCCGGAAGACGCCGAGGCGGCGGCGGCGGCCGGCGTTGTTTTCATCGGCCGCCAAAGCGAACGCGACCTTTGCGGCTTGAAGGCGCCCATCTTCGCGGATATGGCCAGCGTTCATGCCCATCTCGCAACTTCATATACGACGGAATAACATAATAATGATAAAGCCCCGTTCCGGATCGCGGCCATGACCCGCGTCGCCGTCTGTTCCCGGTCGTTCTCGCGCCATCCGGTTTTGCGCGCCGAAATTCTCGACCGTTATCCTGATACAAAATTCAACGATGCAGGCATCGCCCTTGCTGGAATGGAACTCGTCGATTTCCTTGCAGACTGCGATAAAGCGGTGATCGCTCTCGAACCAATCGATCGCGAAATTCTCGACCGCCTGCCAAACCTGCGCGTCATCGCCAAATACGGTGTCGGTTTCGACAAACTGGATCTTGATGCCATGCGGGCACGGAACATCCATCTTGGCTGGACGCCCGGCGTCAATCGACGTGCCGTCAGCGAACTGGCGCTGTGTTTCATGATTTCCTTACTAAGGCAGGTTGGGCCGCTGTCACGGGCAGTTGCGGACGGGACATGGTCTCCCGCCATCGGCGGTCAACTTACGGATAAGACAGTTGGAATCGTCGGGTGCGGCAATGTTGGACAGGATTTAGCCGGAATTCTACGCGCCATGGGCGTGCAGGTCCTGGCTCACGACCTCTTGGAACAGGGTGAATTTTACAAGAAATCGGGCGTTAAACCCCTGGATTTGAACAGTTTGCTGCGTTCAGCCGATATCGTGACCCTGCACCTCCCCCTGAATGCATCAACCCGCGGCATCATATCGGCAGAACGACTGGCGTTGATGAGGCCCGGCGCATTGCTTATCAATACTGCACGAGGCGGGTTGATTGATGAAGAGGCCCTCTCCGTTGCGCTTGCCGACGGCCATCTGGCCGGGGCCGCATTTGATGTATTCGATGAGGAACCGCCGATTAATAATCGCCTATTCACACAAAGCAATTTTATCGCCACACCGCATATCGGCGGCAGCACAGAGGAATCCGTACTCGCCATGGGTCGTGCTGCAATCCATGGCCTCGACACTTTTTCGCTTCCAGAACCTGGGGTTTTTCCTCGATGATTGACACCGTCAAACTGGCCTATGTTGTCCCCACCAAAGATCGCCCAGATGATTTGGCAAAGCTACTGGACAGCATCAATCAACAAACACGCATGCCGGTACAGATCGTGGTTGTTGATGGAAGCGAACCGGCCATCAAGCATGTAACCGATAAATACCCGCAGCTGCCCATTACCTATGTCCGGGAAGTTCCGCCGTCGCTGACACGGCAACGCAATGCAGGCATGGCCGCTTTGCACGATGACGTCACCATTGCAGGCTACTTGGACGACGACATCGTGTTGGAAGACGACGCAACGGAACAAATGATTTCTTTCTGGGAATCAGCCGGTCCCGATATCGGCGGCGCGGCATTCACGATCGTCAATCAATTCGCACCTCACCATGAATCCATTCTTCGTATTTTTGCGATCGAAAGCCGCACGCCGGGCGTTGTGTTGTCTTCGGGATTTGCCGCCGCAATCCCCTGTGTCCCCACAACGATCGAGACAGACTGGCTTTACGGCGGTGCGACAATGTGGCGCCGAAACGTGATCGACACCATCACCTACGATGAATGGTACGAAGGTTACGGCTACCTCGAAGATTTGGATTACAGCTATCGCGTCAAACAGAATTGGCGATTGTTTGTTCTGGCCGAAGCCAAAGCCTGGCATTACCCACGCAACATTGCGATCGACAAACAGTACGAATTCGGCCGGCAACAGGTGTTCAACCGCTTTTACTTCATCCGCAAGATGGGACTGTTTTCACCCATCACATTTTCCTGGGCATTGATCGGTGTGTTTATGATGAATTTCCTTGCCCTGCTGCGTCATTTCGACCCGCCGCGGATCAGGCGGCTCAAAGGAAATTTCAGGGGTCTATTCGCGGCGATCGCCGGTCGGAGAGAAACATTTCCAGGTCATTGGAAGTGACAATCCTTCCCCTTTTCAAGAATGCCGCCGCCAAGCATACAGGCAGCCATCGCGGGGCCACGGAACATTGAATTCATCGTTCGATCTATGCGTGCTTGGTGTGGCAAGCAGCCCTCATGTCATGGCCCGGGCCGCCGCATTCCACAATCGCGGACACAAGACCCAAATGATCAGTCCGGTGCCCGCCGAAAGCACGCTGATCGAGGTATCTTCCCCGCCCCCTGTCGGTCTCAAGGGGGTTTTTGGCCATCTCTACGTAGCGGCATGGACCGCTTGGCGCCTGCTGCATGTGCGCGCAGAAATTTATCACGCGCATTATGCCGCAGAGATTGGAACATGGCTTGCCTGGTTGTTGTGCAAACGACCGCTGGTGATCTCCGTCATGGGCGGTGATGTATTATTCAATGAACAGGGGACGATCGGACCGCTTGGCCATTGGCTGACACGGCGAAGTCTTGCCAGTGCGGCGCTTGTCACGGTCAAATCGCCCCTATTAGCCGATGTTGTCGCCGGCTTCGGCGTGCCTCGCAGCCGCATCGAAACCGTGATCTGGGGTGTCGATCAAAAGATATTTTCACATTCTCAGAAAGACGGGATGGCATATCGCCAGAAACTGGGAATTTCCGAACAGGCACAGGTCGTATTCAGCCCCCGGATGCTGCAGCCATTCTACAGGATTGATGTGCTGATCGATGCCTGGCCGCAAATTCTCACCGCCATTCCATCGGCCGTCTTGGTGCTCAGCACCTTCAATGCCGACCCTGTCTATCAAAACAAGCTGAAACGAAAAGCAGCCGCAGCCGGTGTTTCACATTCCATCATTTTCGCGCCCAAGCTTACGCAAAGTGAAATGCGCGCCGCCTACTCGGCAGCCAACATCGCCGTCAGCATCCCGCCATCAGACGGCTTCCCCCAAACGGCACTGGAAGCCGCAGCTTGCCTATGTCCGCTGATTCTTTCCGACCTTCCCCGTCTGTATGATTTTTTCGCACCGGATCACGATGCGGTCTACACGGCCACGAACCCGCAATCCGTCGCCGATGCGGTTCTGCATACGCTGCAAAATTCATCAGCGACCAAACAGCGCGCGGTATCGGCGTACAAGAAAGTCCGCGAGGGCGCTGACTTTAATGCCAATGTAGCCCGCGTCGAAGCCCGCATGCACCACCTCCTGGACCAGGAAGCCAAGTAAAGCCGCCCCGCGTGCCGGCCGCACGCATTCTTCAGAAACCCACGCTCTATTCAGGAACCAGCATTCCCGTGACCCCTTATTCACTAAATTGGATGCCGACATGTGCGGCATAACAGGTTTTGTCGGGATAAGCCCCGGGACCAACGCAGAGCAGGCCATTCGCTCAATGACCGCCGTTTTAGAACACCGGGGGCCCGATGCAGACGGTGTTTGGCTTGATGCGCCTGCGGGCGTTGCCTTTGGCCATCGCCGACTGTCGATCATCGATCTCAGTCCCGCCGGTGCGCAGCCAATGGTCTCGATCTGCGGGCGCTATGTCATTTCCTACAATGGCGAAATCTATAATGCCGAAGATATCCGCGATGAGCTGACGGCAATCGGCAACACTCAAAACTACCGCGGCCATTCCGATACCGAAGTCCTTCTTGCCGCCATTGCCCATTGGGGCCCGCGCGCCGCCCTTGAACGGGTGATCGGCATGTTCGCCTTTGCCCTTTGGGACCGCAAAGAACGATGCTTGGTTCTGGCCAGGGACCGCCTGGGCATCAAACCGCTTTACTGGGGAACTTCCGGGCAAGGTTTTGTTTTTGCCTCGGAATTGAAATCAATCCGCGCCCACCCCGATTTTCGGCCTGAAATCGACACCGGAGCAGTGGCCTCCTTCATGCGCCACAATTATATTCCCGCACCTGCTTCGATATACAAAGGTGTCTTCAAATTAGAGCCGGGCTGCTTGTTATTCAAAAAACAAGGCGAAGCCCCACGCGTGGAGCGTTACTGGGATCTGCGGGATATCGCATGCAAGGGCCAAGCCGCGCCCCAAGGCATATCTGACACCGAAGCCGTGGATGAGGCCGACCGCATTCTCCGCGACGCGGTTAAACGGCGTATGGCCGCCGACGTTCCCTTGGGCGCATTTTTATCCGGTGGGATCGATTCCTCGACCGTGGCCGCATTGATGCAGGCGCAAAGTCATACGCCGGTTAAAACCTTCTCGATCGGATTCGATGTGAACGGTTATGACGAAGCACCGCACGCAGCCGCCATTGCTCGTCACCTGGGAACAGAACACACGGAATTATACGTCGACCCGCAACAGGCTTTGGATGTCATTCCCCGTTTACCCGAAATTTATGATGAACCTTTTGCAGATTCGTCACAAATTCCAACTTATCTTGTTTCCGCCTTGACCCGACACCACGTCACGGTTGCCTTGTCCGGCGACGGCGGAGACGAAGTGTTTGCCGGCTATACGCGATATACCTGGGGAGACCTTCTTCATCGTCGTGCCAAGTATGTTCCCCGGCCAATCCGGGCCGCGGCATCACGCATGATTTTCATGCTCGGCGAAAACGCCTGGGATCGAATTTTATCTACCTTGCCGGCGTCCATATTGCCCAGTCACCCCGGTCAGAAAATGCACAAACTGGCCGATATTCTCGCACAACCCGACGACAAGTCATTGTACCGCCGTCTGATCACGGCCTGGCGCAATCCGGCGGACCTTGTCCCGGGCGCCAAGGAAGCATCGACGATTATCTGGGACGATGACATGCGCCGCGCCATGCCGGCCTTCATGGAATATATGCAGATGCTGGATACCTTGACCTATCTGCCCGACGACATTCTAACCAAGGTCGATCGTGCCAGCATGGCCGTCAGCCTTGAGGCGCGTGTTCCATTGCTGGACCATCGTGTAGTCGAATTCGCGTGGTCCTTGCCAAGAACGATGCGGGTCCGCCAAGGACAGGGAAAATGGATTCTGCGTCAAGTTCTTGCGCGGAACGTTCCAACAGAACTCACGGACCGTCCCAAAATGGGCTTCGGAATCCCTGTCGGAAAATGGCTAAAAGGGCCCTTGCGCGATTGGGCCGAAGACCTCCTAAGCCCCTCATCCCTGGCTGCGGGCGGCCTCTTAAACCCTTCTCCCGTTCGCGCAGCGTGGTCGGAGCACCTATCAGGAAACCGGGACCGCACAACCGAATTGTGGAGCGTTCTTATGCTGCAGGCTTGGCGGCGAAATGTGAATTTGGCGACATGATCCAAATTCATAAGAGAGTCTGACGACATGTGCGGTCTTATAGGGATTATTGCCGGACCCGGGCGCGCCGTCGATGCCGATGAGCTGGCCCGCATGTCCCTTGCTGTCGCCCATCGCGGCCCGGACGACCAGGGTGCGGCAGCGTGGAGCACGGAACACGGCCTGATCCAAACATCGGATGCTCTTCGCATTCCCCCCGGCAGATCCGTTGGATTGGCACACCGCCGCCTTTCGATCATCGATACCGGTGCCGGTGGCCATCAACCGATGGCGACAGATGATGGACGTCATGTCCTCATCACAAACGGCGAAATTTATAACTATCGCGAACTACGCCACGAGCTCCAAAATCAAGGCGTCATCTTTAAAACCGAATCAGACACCGAGATCATGTTGCACGCCTTGCGCACATGGGGTGCCGAGACGGCACTCCGGCGCTTCGTCGGTATGTTCGCTTTTGCCTTCCTTGATACAACAGCACGCACCGTCACATTAGGGCGGGACCCTTTCGGCATTAAACCCCTGGTATGGACAGAACGCGATGGCGATCTGGCCTTTGCTTCTGAACCTGCCGCCTTGCTGGAAATGGACGGACTCAGCCGGGCAGCAAATCCTCAATCCATATACGACTTTCTGCGCTTCGGCCTAACCGACCACGGCGAAGCATCCATGTTCCGCGCCATTCGACATCTTTCGCCGGCAAGCTATGCCATCGTTTCCCTGGATCACATCCAGGCTCCCGCGCCTCAAAGCTACTGGCATCCCAGCATCGAACAAACCACGGATATTTCGTTCGATGATGCCGCCGACGAATTGCGGCGGCTGTTCCTGAAATCGATCGAACTGCATCTTCGCGCCGACGTTCCCGTGGGGGCGGCCTTGTCGGGCGGAATCGATTCTTCAGCGGTCGTCGCTGCCATGCGCACCGTAGGGGGCAAAGACCTCAAACTTCAAACTTTCAGTTTTACTGCACCAGGAACACCCGCGGACGAAACCAAATGGATCAACCTTGCAAGCGCTGACGTCGCTGCGAAAAATAAAAAGACGTCTGCATCCAGTGAAGATCTCTCCCGCGACGTGGACAACTTGATCCGCACACAAGGAGAACCTTTCGGGTCAACAAGCATTTACGCCCAAAACCGCGTATATCGGCTGGTCCGGGAAAGCGGCATTAAAGTTACCCTGGACGGCCAGGGGGCTGATGAGGCGCTTGGCGGATACATTCCTTTTCTCGCCGCCCGCCTCGCGAGCGATCTGCGCGCGGGCCGAATTTGTTCAGCCGTTAAATTTCTTTACGAAACGCGCGGCATGGCCGGCCCCGGCGGTCAAATGGCCCGCGCTGCGCGCTTCATGCTGCCTCTTGGGCTACAGGCCGTGGCACGCCGGGCCGTTGGGGAAGAACTGATCCCAAGATGGATGAACAAACAGTGGTTCGAAAGGCGGGACGTTCATGCGCGCGCACCTCAGCACCCGCGCAAAGGCCGAGTTCTCACCGCCGAATTGGCGGAAAGCCTACATTCACGCGTTCTGCCCGCCTTGTTACGTTATCAAGATCGCAATTCGATGGCCTATTCGATTGAAAGCCGGGTGCCTTTTCTGACGACGCCGCTAATTGATTTCATCTACAGCTTGCCGGAATCGTTTCTCATCAACAATTACGGTGAAACAAAATCGGTTTTCCGCGCCGCCATGCGTGGATTGGTCCCAGACGCCATCTTGAACCGCCGAGACAAAATCGGCTTCATACCACCGCAGGACGATTGGTTGCGCGGCGCTTCAAGCTGGATGTCGTCGACGTTCGACAGCGCCGCCGATTCCATCCCTGCCGTGAACGTCGACACCCTGAAAGCCAAGTTTGAAAACAACCTGCGTCGAGACGCCCCCCTGCCCAAACATGTGTGGCGTGCCGCCAGTTTGATCCGTTGGGCCAACCTTTTCTCTGTCGACTTTTCTCGCGAATAGAGATTAGAAAGAATCATCAAATGTTGAACGATACCTTTAACAAGTCCGAATTGCTGCGAACCGGCGGTACTGTCATCCTGGGCAATACAGCAGGTGATGAATGGCGGCGCGTGAATGAAGCGTCCCTCAGCGAATACCGCGATCACCATCAAAGTGAAAATTACCCTCCGGCCAGCCTGGCTGTAATGGCAATGTTCGAGGGCTTCATCGCTAAATGGGCAAAAAAATGGGGGGCTGATTCCCTTATCGATCTCGGTTGCGGGATCGGATCGAAAGTGCCGCCTTACGTTCGGAGCTTATCCGACGTCATTCCCTATGCCGGGCTTGATCCTTTCGAAGAAAATATGGACCGCGAGTACGCCTTCATAGCCGGCCGCTTGGAAGATTTGGCCGAGATGAACATGACATCCAAGTTCGGCTTGGCCATCTTCGCAACATCACTTGATCATTTTGAGAACGCCCACGATGCCTTGAAGCTGACACCTTCTGTGGTCGAAGGCGGCCGGGCGATCATCTGGTGTGGCGTACACGATTCAGCCCATGTCGCGGCCAATTACGCCATGACCAGAATTTCGGAAATATGCCGACAACATCAATCCATCATGAGTCGGACCTTAGCGTTCATAACTTATGCCTTGGCAACCTGGCCCCGGATTGTATTGACCCTGGCCAAGCGGGAACGAAACCTGAAAGCAGGCAGGCCGTTGGATAAATTGCACTTCCACTACTTCACGGAAGCAAAACTTCTTGCCCTTCTTTCCGAAGTCGGCACTGTTCACGAATTCGCCAGGTGCCCTGGAACCAACAGCATTTTTGCCGCCGTAACCATCCCTCCCAACGCCGATTGAGTTAAGCCACATGAACAGGCCGACAGATGCCACCCCCCCTCTCGTCGCCGTCATCGGCTGTGGCCATTGGGGCAAAAACCACGTGCGCAACTTCCATGCGTTGGGCGCCCTGGCCGCCGTAAGTGACGCCAACGCGAGCCTGGCCCAGACCATGTCGGAAACCTACGGCGTGCCCGTCAAGGATTATGCCGACATCCTGGCCGACCCCGCCGTCACGGGCGTCGTCATCGCCGCCCCCGCCGAAGCCCATGGCGATATAGCGATCCAGGCCCTGGATGCCGGCAAGCATGTGTTCGTTGAAAAGCCCCTGGCCTTGACCGTGGCCGAGGCCGAGGACGTCCTGGCCGCCGCCGAAAAGGCCGGGCGCATTCTCATGGTCGGTCATCTGCTGCAATACCATCCGGCCTTCATCAAATTGGTCGAGATGGTCCGTGCGGGTGAATTGGGCCAGCTTCAGTACCTTTATTCCAACCGTCTGAACCTGGGCAAAATCCGGCGTGAGGAAAATGCCCTATGGTCGTTCGCGCCCCACGACATTTCCATGATTCTGGGCTTGGTCGGGGATGAGCCCACGGCCGTGCGCGCCGAAGGCGGCAGCTACCTGCACGACGTCATCGCCGATGTCACGACCACGCACCTGACATTCCCCGGCGGGGTGCAGGCCCATGTGTTCGTATCCTGGCTGCATCCCTTCAAGGAACAGAAGCTGGTCGTCGTCGGCGACAAGGCCATGGCCGTGTTCAACGACGGCGAGCCTTGGGAACAAAAGCTGCTGGTCTATCCCCACCGCATCGACTGGCAAGACGGCGTGCCGACCCCGGAAAAAGCCGATGCGGAACCGGTCGCCCTGGAACAGAGCGAACCCCTGCGCGACGAATGCCAACACTTTCTGGATTGCATGGCAACGGGCAGCACCCCGCGCACGGACGGGGCCGAGGGCCTGCGGGTATTAAGCGTATTGGAACGGGCGGAGACCGATATGAGTGCGACACGCGACGCAGCCGGAAGCGGGCGGTTCCCCGGCGCCACGGTTCACGAAACCGCCGTGGTCGACGATGGCGTAATGATCGGCGAAGGCAGCAAGATCTGGCATTTCTCCCACGTTCTTCCCGGCACCACGGTCGGCAAAAATGTGGTCGTCGGGCAGAATGCCTCGATCGGACCGGATGTAGCCATCGGCGATAACTGCAAAATTCAGAACAACGTCAGCGTCTATAAAGGCGTGACATTAGCGGACGGTGTGTTCTGCGGCCCCAGCTGCGTGTTCACCAACGTACTGACGCCGCGCGCCGAGGTTGACCGCAAGGACGATTTCCGCGAAACGCCGGTCGGCCGGGGCGCCACCATCGGCGCCAACGCGACCATCGTCTGCGGCCATACGCTCGGCGAATACTGCATGATCGCGGCGGGTGCCGTGGTCACCACGGACGTCCCGGCCCATGCCCTGATGGCGGGCGTGCCCGCCCGGCGCATCGGCTGGGTCAGCCATGCGGGCGAACGCCTGGGTAACGACCTGATCTGCCCGCGCGAGAACCGTAAATACAAAGTCACCAACGGCGACACATTGGAAGAAATCAAAACATGACCGACACGCCCATCGCCTTCATCGATCTGCAGGCCCAGCGCGCCCGGCTGGGCGACACTGTCGATGCGGCCATCGCCAGGGTTCTGGAACACGGCCGCTTCATCATGGGGCCCGAAGTCCCGGCGCTTGAACAACGCCTGGCCCAAATGGGCGGCGCCAAGCATTGCGTCAGCTGTTCCAGCGGCACGGATTCACTCCTCCTTGTCCTTATGGCCTGGGACATCGGCCCCGGCGATGCCGTGATCGTGCCGGCCATGACCTTTGCCTCGACCGCCGAGGTTGTGGCGCTGGCCGGTGCCACGCCCGTGTTCTGCGACGTTCTGCCCGATACCTTCAACATGGACCCCGCCAGCCTGGAAAGCGCCGTCGCCACGGCCCAGGCGCAGAGCCTGAACCTCAAGGCCGTCATCCCCGTCGACCTGTTCGGCCAGCCCGCCGACTATCCGGCCATTCAAGCCATCGCCGATAAACACGGCATGAAGGTGCTGGCCGATTCCGCGCAAAGCTATGGCGGGGCCTTGAACGGCACGCCGGTTGGGTCCTGGGGCGATGCGACATCGGTCAGCTTTTTCCCTGCCAAGCCGCTGGGCTGTTACGGCGACGGCGGTGCGGTGCTGACCGACGATGCGGATCTGGCCGCCAAGATGCGGAGCCTGCGCGTGCACGGCCAAGGCACCAACAAGTACGACAACGTGGCGATCGGCCTAAACGCCCGGCTGGATACCATCCAGGCAGCCGTCCTGCTGGCCAAGCTGGATATCTTCGAAGACGAAATCAATCTGCGCCAAGAGGTCGCCGAACGCTATGCCGAGGGACTGTCCGGCATTGCCACGCCGCCCGCCGTAATGGAGGGTGCGGTCAGCGCCTGGGCGCAATACACCATCCGCGTCAAAAACCGCGATGCCGTTGCCGCCACGTTGAAGGAACAAGGTGTGCCCACGGCGGTCTATTATCCGGTCGCCCTTTCCGACCAGCCCGCCTATGCCCATTACCCGCGGGCCGGCAACGGCACGCCGGTCTCGCAAGGCCTGGCCCATGATGTGCTCAGCCTGCCCATGCACCCCTATCTGGAAGCCGCGACCCAGGACCGCATCCTGGCCGCGCTGAAATCCGCGGTGGCTGCGTGACGAAAATCGCGACCATCGTCGGCGCCCGCCCCCAGTTCATCAAGGCCGGGCCTGTCAGCCGCGCCTTCAAGGGTGCGGGTATCGACGAAGTGCTGATCCATACCGGCCAGCATTTCGACGCCGGCATGTCCGATGTGTTCTTCGAACAACTTGGCCTCGCCGCACCCGATCATCACCTGGGAATATCGGGCGGCGGTCACGGCGACATGACCGGGCGCATGCTGATCGAATTGGAGCCCGTTTTAATCAACGACCGGCCCGACGGGCTTTTGATTTACGGCGATACCAATTCGACCCTGGCGGGTGCTCTTGTTGCGGCCAAGCTGGATATCCCGATCTTTCATGTTGAAGCGGGTTTGCGGTCTTTTCGCCGATCCCAGCCCGAGGAAATCAACCGCCGTGTCGCTGACCATATGTCGGCGCTGCTGTTCTGCCCGACGCCCAGCGCCATCAGCAACCTGGCCAAGGAAGGCATCACCCGGGGCGTCATGCTGGTAGGCGACGTCATGTATGACGCGGCCCTTGCCGCCGCCGAACGGCCGGAAGGCAACGATATCCTCGAACGCCTGGACCTGACGCCGGGCACGTTTGAGGTCGCGACCGTCCATCGGGCGGAAAACACCGATGACGACAGTGCTTTGAAGAAGGTCGTCGATTATCTGAAGGCGCGGCCGGGCACGGTTGTGCTGCCGCTGCACCCGCGCACCAAGGCCGCCCTGGCACGGACCGGATTGACGCTGGACGGCATCACGGTGACGGAACCGCTGGGGTACTTGGAAATAACCCATCTGGTGAAGGCAAGCGCCGGGGTGCTGACCGATTCCGGCGGCCTGCAGAAAGAAGCCTATTTCCACGGCGTGCCCTGCATCACCCTGCGCGACGAGACCGAATGGGTCGAAACGGTCGAAGCAGGATGGAACCGCCTGTGGCAATCGCCCGAAAAAGAAACGCCCCGCACGGCCATTGAAGCTTACGGCGACGGCAATGCGGCAACGCGCATCGCCCAGTCCATCACGGCCTATTTCGCCGGAGACCTGAGCCCCGCATGAGCGACCGCCGCCATCTTCTTTATCTGGCGCTGGAAGCCCCCCGCGAAGGGCAGGCATCCTATGCCCACATCCATGAAATCGTCGGCGGCCTGAAGCGCCGGGGCTGGACCGTGGATTTGTTCGTGCCGTCCTATTCCGGCGAATGGAAACGCCCGGGCCTGGCGCGTCGCATGCTGGAATACCTTTGTCTGCAATGGCGGGTCATGCGCGCGTTCGAAGACGGCCAAGCGGTTTATGTGCGCTCCCACTTCCTGGCTTTTCCCGCATCCCTTTGGGCGCGGTTGCGGGGGGGCCCCATCGTGCACGAAATCAACGGTCCCTACGAAGACGTAGCCATCGCCTATGCCTGGGCGCGGCCGCTTGCTGGGATCATCAAATGGATGTGGCGCAAACAGTTCCAATGGGCCGGGCGGCTGATCACCGTGACGCCGCAGCTGGCCGATTGGGTCGCGGGCCAAGGTGTCAAAACACCCTGCGACATCGTACCCAACGGCGCCAATACCGATCTGTTTCACCCGGACGCCTCCTGCGATCTGGAATTGCCGGACCGCTATGCCGTGTTCTTCGGCGGCTTGGCCCGCTGGCAGGGCATCCCAACGCTGCTGGCGGCCAAGGCATCGCCCGATTGGCCGCAGGGCGTCGATCTGGTGATCGTCGGCGACGGCCCGGAACGACCGGCGGTCGAAGCAGCGGCCGCGGCCGACCCCCGCATTCACGACCTGGGGCGCCAGCCCTACCGCGTGTTGCCGGGCATCGTCGCCGGCAGCATCTGCGGCCTGGTGCCCAAGAACAACCTGGGCGACCGCACGGGTACGGGGCTTTATCCATTAAAGGTGTTCGAGACGCTTGCCTGCGGCGTGCCCGCAATCGTCAGCGATTTCCCCGGTCAGGCCGATTTGGTGCGCGACAACGATGCGGGCCTTGCCGTTCCGGCCGAAGACCCGGACGCCCTGGCCCGCGCCGTCGCCGATCTTGCCGCCGCCCCGGACCGGGTTAAAGCCATGGGTGCGCGCGGGCGCGACGCCATCGTCGGCGCCCATTCCTGGGACATTCGCGCCGGGGCGACACAGGATGTACTCCGCCGACTAACAGAGGGCAGCGGCGGATGACGCTCGCCGCACGGCTTCGCCCGCTTCTGGGCGATCTGTTGGTTATCGACGGCGCGAAGATTTTCGCAGTCAACATCGCGGGTGCGGGCCTTGCCTTCGTTTCGCACATTCTGTTCGCGCGCTGGCTAAGCGTAGAATCTTACGGCACCTACGTATTCGCACTGTCCTGGTTGAATGTTCTGTGCATCGCCGTGCAGGCCGGCATGAACTTGTCCGTGATTAGATTAATCGCCGAATACCGCGCGAACGGCAATCGAACGGCCATGCAGCGGCTGATCAAAGTTTCCAATTTTGTGGTTTTGACCTTGGGTTCGGCCACTATCATCTTTGGCACAGCCATTGTGTTTTGGGCCCTGTCATCTGCTTCCGACGAAATGCGCATGACCCTTTATCTTGCATTGGCACTGACTGTCGTGATGGCGCTGATTCAACAACGCACCGCTGTGTTACACGGCCTTGAAAAGGTTGTTCAGTCGGTCGTCGCGTTTGAAATTGCCCGCCCGGTCATTCTGCTTGCCGCCGTTTTTATTGCATCCCGGTTGCTGACGGTCGATGCGACCTTGTTGATGTCCGTCAATCTTGCCGTCAGTACAGGCTTTTTGATCCTGTTCATGATTTATGCGCGGCTCTGCATTTTAGCTCAAGCTCAGGCACCGGACCAACCTGTCCCGCATTGGCGTCACTGGTTGAATGTCAGTCTGCCCTATATCGCCGTGACCGGTTTAACCATCCTTTTGACCCAGATGGATATTTTAATGATCGGCCATATGCTGGGCACGGAAGCAGCGGGCTTGTACGCCCCCGCGGCCAAGGTTGCGTTGCTTGCCATTTTCCCCGTGGTCGCGATCCGTCAACGGTTCGGCCCAATGGCCGCGCGAATGTTCGCCGAAAAGGCCGTGGACGCTCTGCAAAATCGGATGAACACTGCCACGCTGTTATCAATCATCGCCTGCCTTGGTGTGCTGGCCTTCATTCTGCCGGGACGCGATTTCATCCTGGGACTGTTCGGCCCGGAATACCTGCCCGGCGAAAGCGCCGTGCTGATCCTGGCAACGGGATATCTGATCTATTCCATAATGGGCGCCGCCGAAATGTTCTTTCTGGTCGGGCCGTTCGAACGCCTGAACGCCTTGGTCGTATCGGTGACGCTGATCTTGAATCTTATGCTCAATTTCCTTCTGATCCCCCCGTTCGGCATTGAAGGTGCCGCAATGGCGACCATAACGGCAATTGTTTTCCGGTCCATGATCGCGGCAATTATGGTCCACAGGCGCACCGGTCTACTGCCTTGGACACGCGTCCCCCGAGAGAGAGAAAGCCTATCATGACCCTGGTTCTAATTCTCAGCAGCGTCTTGATGGCCCTAATCATCACCGTGGAGGGCATTAATTTCCGCCGAACCCGACGCATTACTTTCCTGACCGCCGTTCATGTCTTGATTGTCATTGGATACTGCCTGCCGCCTTTCCTGGTCGCATTTCTGCCCGACACGCCATGGCAGTACGGTCCGAACGGACCGGCCTACAATCCCTGGGGGGATCGGCTCTATATCCTGGACCTTGCGGAACATTTACGCCTTTCACCCGGAATTTATGTATCCGTCGGGCTGATTTTGTTCGGCGCATACGGGACCCTTGCCTTCACGTACCTGGTTTCCTCGCGGCTTCTTCCGGCACTGCCAGACGTAGATGCAATTTCGTCGCCGGCCCTTGTCGGCAGCGGTGCCGCCCTTGGCACCTTGGCCGTTGCCGCAATCGGTCTATATGCGACACAATTCAGCAGCTTTCCGGACATGATGGTTTCCGGCACCTACATTCGGGAGGGAACGTTACAGGCCCAAAGAGGGTACCTGCAAATTCTCGGGCAGGTCGGTGTTCCGGCCTTTTTCCTGCTTGTCGCATCAGGAATTCAATATCCAGGCATCCGGCGCGTGTTGCTGTTGCTGTTCGCCGCCATCGTCTGGGGGTTTGTCGTCTTACGAATGCTCCATGCGGGCGGAAGACTGGAGCTTGGTGCCTTCATACTCGCACCTTTGATCGGTTGGGTTTTTACGCTCAAGTCGCCAAAACTTGTTGCCTTTACTTCTATCCCTGTGGCCGCCTTGATCTTGATTATTGCCAGCCTGCCGCACGAATATTTCCGTCATCCGATAATGTTGCTACCCGACGTCATGCGTTCGCTCACCGTGGCGCTGCCTTCTTATCTGCTGACTTTCCTGGCACAGTTTTCTTTTCCGCATATCGCAGCGGCACACACCATGACAGTCGTCCCAGAGCTGATCGAATTGCGCCACTTCATCGATGTGCCGCTGGGCTTGCTGTACATGCTGCCCAACTTCAGCGGGGTTGAAACCCTACCCCCCATGATTTTGAGCTTACACGTCAGATTGCTTCCCTGGATTCCTGTCGATCTATTTTCATTCGGGTACTACAGCCTAGGAACAATCGGGGTTCTAATCAGCTTTGCCGCCTTCGGGTTTTTGTTGGCGCTGTTTGATAACTGGCTTACGGCAAGTGTGGGATGGTTGGGCCAAACTCTGCGCACCGCTTGGTTGTTCTACCTGCCATTTCGTCTATTTTATGCTGACCCATACGCAACCCTGCAATCCGGTTTCGGATTGATAATGGGAACTATGATCATCCTTGGCCTTACTTTGGCTGCTGACTTCAGAACCCGCACCCGTTAGCAGACAGGCGCGATAAATTCTTGCGCATCTGGATAGGTCAAGCCAGTGGACACACTACCGCCGCCGACCTGTTTGATATCAAACGTCATGTCCTGAATGCCGTCGCCGGCCATATGGACGATGCCCAAAGCCTGGTGGGGTGCATGCGGCTCCACAAACAATCGCCGAACCGGATCGAACATGGGCGTGCCATGGCCGCACAGCCAGTTGCAGTACGCCGGATAAAACGACGCCGGCGCCTTGTCCCGATAAACCACGTAGTTCAGCGCCGTCTGTTCGGAAATCCGCCCGTAAAGATCCCGCACCCCCGGTTTAAACCGCCAACGGCACATCGCCGATTTATGGGCCGCCTGCCACAACGCCCAATGCGGGGCATCCCCGGCAAGCGCGAACACGCCCGAATTGAGAATGGGATTCCGGCCCAAGCGATCGGCAATCCGCCAGCCATAGGCCCAGCGGTACATGCGGTGGCTGAGCCGCCGCCAATAGGGCCGGGGCCGCTTGTAATACATGGTATAGCCTCGGTCGATTTCCGGCACGACCGCCAATTGACCCGCCCGCGCCGTTGCCAAGAACCGAGGGATCACCGAGGCATCCTGAACCCAGGCATCGGAATCGATCCACATATAAAGATCGTACCCGGGAAAATGTGCCGGCAAATACGGCCGGGACGTCATCGCCTTGAAGTACCCCGGTGTGCGGTCGCGGCCGGGAAAGTCGTATTCCCAATCGACGGTCACCACCAAGGCCGACAGATCCTGCAGGTTTTCAATCTGCTCCGCCGTCAAACCGACATCAAGAATGCACAAATCGAACTCAATTCCCGATGCACGATCCTTCAAGGAACGCACGGTTCCCATCAACAAATCGAAGTAATTGGCATCCGAGGATACGATGATTGCAGTCTTTGATCCGCTGGGCATGGGCAAGGTCCGGTCCGGTTTTTCCGTCGGTTTTGAATTGGCGGCGATCTTAGGCGGTCGCGGGTCAATGCGGAACCTAGTTGTTTCAACCGCCCGGTTTGGGCTAAGAGCCTGGGTATGACGATGAAACGCAACATTTCTGTGATTGGCCTAGGCTACGTGGGGCTTCCCGTCGCGGTCGCCTTCGGACGGGCCGGATTTCAGGTGGTCGCCTTCGATATTTCTGCCGACCGGCTGACCGAACTGCGGGACGGTTTCGACCGCACCCACGAAGTCCCGGCCGAGGACCTGAAGGCAGCGAACCTGACCTTCACCGACAACCCCGCCGATCTGGCCGCCGCCGATTTTCATATCGTGACCGTCCCTACGCCGATCGACGACCTTCGCCGGCCCGACCTGGGGCCGCTCACGGCAGCAACGGAAACCTTGGGCGCCGTCCTCAAAGCGAATGACATCGTGGTTTATGAATCAACGGTCTACCCCGGCGCCACGGAAGAAGAATGCGTGCCGCTTCTGGAAGAACGCTCCGGCCTGACCATGGGCAGCGACTTCTTCGTCGGCTATTCACCCGAACGCATCAACCCGGGTGACCGTGAACACCGGTTCGAGACCATCAAGAAAGTCGTGTCGGGCAGCGACCCGGAAACAGCCCGCATCGTTGCCGATGTCTACGGCGCCGTGGTCACAGCTGGCGTGCATTTGGCGCCGACCATCAAAACCGCCGAAGCCGCCAAGGTGATCGAGAACACACAGCGCGACCTGAACATTGCCTTGATGAACGAACTGGCGTTGATCTTCGAGCGGCTGGACATCGACACATCCGATGTCCTGGCCGCCGCCGGAACAAAATGGAATTTCCTGCCGTTTTCACCGGGCCTAGTGGGCGGCCATTGCATCGGCGTCGATCCTTATTACCTGACCCACCGGGCGGAAATCGCCGGCTATCGGCCCGAAGTCATCTTGGCCGGGCGGCGCATCAACGACGAAATGGGCCCTTTCATCGCCCGCGAAACGGTGCGGCGATTGGTTAAGAAAGGCAGCACCAAGTCCTTTCGCGTGACCATCCTAGGCCTGACCTTCAAGGAAAACGTCCCCGACGTGCGCAACACCAAGGTTATCGACATCGTTCACGAACTGGAACGCTTCGGGGCCCGCGTCAGCGTGCACGACCCCATGGCCGACGCCAACGAGGTCAAACACGAGTTCGGCTTGGACCTCGCGGACGAAAGCGCCTTGAACGGTGCCGATGCGGTGATTTTGACCGTCCCCCACGAGGCCTACCTCACGCGCGGATGGGATTGGATTGCCGGCTTGCTGTCCGCCGATGACGGGCTAATCGTCGATGTCCGGGCGCGCTTGGACCGGTCCAATCAGCCGTCCGAGATCGAGTTGTGGCGCCTTTAGTCCTGACCGGGATCCGGTGAGCGCCATGCCGGGCAATCCGGGCAATGCGGCCCGGCTGTTGTTCGTCGTCACCGAAGATTGGGCCTTTCTGCGCCATCGCCTGCCCATGGCCAAGGCCGCACTTGCCATGGGCTTAAACGTCGCCGTGGCGACCCGTGTGTCCAATCATGCAGACGCGATCCGCGCCCTGGGCATCAAGGTTTTCGACACACCTGTCGAACGGGCCGGGCTTTCCCCGATTAAAGATCTACGCTACCTCGCACACCTGGCCCGGGTATTCCGGCGGTTTCGACCCGACCTGATCCATAATGTCGCAGCCAAGCCGGTGCTGTACGGTACCTTGGCGGCAAGGCTTGCCGCGCGGCAGGCCGGAATCATCAATGCCTTTACGGGTCTTGGCATTCTCTACACTGACGACCGCGACGGCCGGCGTTCCCTGAAAAGCCGGGCCCTCGGTTGCGCATTGATGGCCTTGCTGCGCGGAACGTGTACCAGCCCCCGGGTGCATATGCTGACGCAAAACCCTGATGACCGCGACCACCTTATCGCCAACGGCATCGGCCGTGCCGAGCGCAGCCATTTGATTCCCGGCTCGGGCGTGGACCTGGATCAATTCCCGGCCCGACCCGAACCTCCGGCACCGCCGGTTCGGGCGGTCCTGGTCGGCCGGCTTTTGAAAACCAAGGGCGCGGTGGAATTCGCCGAAGCTGCCCAGATTTTGAAGGACCGGGGCCGAGGCATCCATATGGTCCTGGTCGGCGCGCCCGACCCGGGCAACCCCACAACGGTCACCCGCGAACAGCTTGATGCCTGGGTAAACGAGGGCCTTATCGACTGGCTTGGCGAACGTAACGATATCCCCGCGATTTGGGCGGAATCTCATATCGCGGTACTTCCTTCCTATCGGGAGGGTCTGCCGAAAAGCCTGTTGGAAGCCGCAGCTTCAGCACGCCCCATGATCGCAACGGACGTTCCCGGCTGCCGGGAATTGGTCAAGAATGGCGAAAACGGGCTGCTTGTGCCGCCTGGCGATGCTGCCGCACTCGCCGACGCAATCGAGGCCCTGGCCGCCGATAGCGATAAACGCAACCGGTTCGGCGCTGCCGCGCGCCGGTCCGTGGAACGCATCTTTTCGGCCGAAGCAATCGGCAAAAAAATCGCCGCCCTGTATAAGGTCGTGCTGACGGAAGGCGGGCTTTCACGCCCCGCCGGCAGCGCGTAAACTTTCGCCATGCCGATTTCCATCGACGCCGCCGCAATCGCCCTGACCGTATTCGCGGTCGTGGCCGCAGGGATGCGCCCTTTGATTCGCGTCCTTGAACATTTACGGCTTCTCGACCATCCCAACGAACGCAGCAGCCATCAACGCCCGACCCTGGTGGGTGGCGGCATCTTGGTTATCGCGACATTGGTCCCAGCTTGGTTTTGGTTGCTGGGGTGGTCAGCTTGGCCGGTGCTTGTACCCTGTGCTGTGCTGACCTTGTTGTCGCTTGCCGATGACGTTCGCGGGGTTCCGACCATGGTGCGGCTGATCACGCACATCACCGCCGTCGCCGTGGTTCTGTATCACCAACCCGAACTTGGCGGATGGCTTCCGGCATTTCTTCCCCAATCGGCGGCAATGATTTGCGTGGGTCTGGGTTGGGTCTGGTTCATCAATCTATTCAACTTCATGGACGGCATCGACGGCATCACCGGGGCGGAAACCCTGGCGATCGCCATCGGCGTGATCGCGGTTAGTCTTGCCGCGGGCGGTGCGGAGACCGGATTGCCGAATTTGGCGATTTGTGTTGCCGCCGCCGCCGCCGGTTTTCTGATCTGGAACTGGCATCCGGCCAAAATATTCATGGGCGATGTCGGCAGCGTGCCCCTGGGATTTCTGCTCGGCTGGCTTTTGTTGGCGCTTGCCGCATCCGGCGCCTGGGCCGCGGCCCTTATCTTACCCGCCTATTACATCGCCGACGCGACAATCACCATGGTGCGGCGCGGGCTGCGTGGCGAAGCGGTTTGGCGGGCACATCGTGAACATTTCTATCAACGAGCGGTCGTTTCCGGGCTGTCACACGCCCAGGTAACCTTGCGTATATCCGCCGCCAACGGGGGTTTGATCGTGCTGGCGGTTCTGGCCGCCAGCGGGCATTCCCCATGGGCGCTGGCAGGGGCCGCGGCACTTGTCTTGGGCCTTCTGTTTTTACTGTCCAAAGACAAGACTTCCCCCTTCCCCCCCCCCGGTGCTTGAGCTTCCGTCGATTGATGGTAAAAGCAGGGGCGCGGACGGGTCACCCGCCCGGACTGACATGTGAGCGGTCATGAGTTTACTTAAGCACGCCCTACGACGCATACCCCCACGGGGCTGGGTCGCCTACGGCCATGATATTTTCATGGCATTGGCGTCCTTTCCACTCGCCCTGTTCTTACGTATGGGTGATGATCTATGGCAACAGCCCACGGACGTGATGATCGCCGCCAATCTGTTCTTTGCGGCGGAGGCCGCCGTCATTTTCTATTTAATGGGGTTGTACCGTGGGGTCTGGCGCTATGCGTCGATCGCGGACCTACTGGCGATCACCAAGGCCGTCAGCATCGCGGTTCTGATCTTTGTGCTCGCCATGTTTATCTGGGTTCGGCTGGAAGACTTTCCCCGTTCGCTGTTCGCGATTCAATGGATTTTACTGATCGGTCTTTTGGGCGGCCCCCGCTTTATTCACCGCATTCTCAAGGACCGGCGTGCGCCTAACCTGACACCGGGCGGTGCCGATGATAGCCGAATTCCCGTGCTCTTGGCCGGCGCTGGGGATGAGGCCGAATTGTTCATTCGAGCACTCGGCACCACGGAGCAACCGGAATACCGGGTCGTCGGATTGCTGTCGGAACGCACAAATCGCGTCGGTCAATTGATCCGAGGTGTTGAAGTTCTGGGCACCGTCAATGATCTGCCCGCCGCCGTCGCCCGGCTGGAAGGCACGGCAGATCAGCCCCGCCGCGTCGTCCTGACCCGGGAAAACATGGACGGCGAAATTGTTCGCAACTTGCTGGCAGCTGCCGAGCGTCTGGGCCTGAATCTTGCCCGGCTGCCCAAAATGACGGAATTCAAGGACGGCATCACCGACAAATTGAGCCTGCGCCCGGTCGCGATCGAAGATCTTTTGGGTCGCCCGCAAACACCATTGGACCGGGACGCCATGGCGCAGCTGATCGAAGGGCGCAGGGTTTTGATAACCGGCGCCGGGGGGTCAATCGGGGCAGAGCTTGCCCGCCAGATATGTCATTTCAACCCGGCTACGATCGTGTTGTTGGATCTTTCCGAGTTCGCCCTTTACGAAATCGACATGGAACTGTCGCGGGATCACCCCGCGATCCGCCGCAGCGCCGTATTGGCCGATGTACGGGATGCGGACCGTATGAAACGCGCATTCGAAGACCACGCCCCCGAACTGGTATTCCATGCCGCCGCCCGCAAACATGTTCCCCTGGTCGAAGACAACATGGCCGAGGGCCTGGACACCAACGCGCTTGGCACGCTCTGCGTCGCCCGCGCCGCCCGCGACAATGGTGCTAAAGCCATGGTCATGATCTCCACGGACAAGGCCGTCAACCCGACCAGCGTCATGGGTGTCAGCAAGCGTCTTGCCGAAATCGTCTGCCAAGCCATGGATGTGGAAAGTCGCCGGAAAGCGGGAACCCGGTTCGTTACCGTCCGTTTCGGCAACGTCCTGGGGTCGACCGGGTCCGTCGTCCCTCTGTTCCAGAAGCAGCTGGCCGCGGGCGGCCCCGTGACCGTCACCGACCCGGACATGACCCGCTATTTCATGACCATCCGCGAAGCGGTCGAACTGGTGTTGTCCGCTTCGGCGCTTGGCGTGAAAAGCGATGCTGACGGACGTATTTTCGTGCTCGACATGGGCAAGCCGGTCAAGATCATCGACCTTGCCCGCCAGATGATCCGCCTGGCCGGACTGGTCCCCGACCAGGACGTGAAGATCGAATTCACCGGCATCCGCCCCGGTGAAAAACTGTACGAAGAAATTTTCCACGGCGATGAGGCCCCGGTACCCACCGTGCAGCCAGGTGTGCTGCTGGCCACCCCACGGTTGATTTCCTTGGATGAGGTCGAAGCCGCCTTCCGCCGTCTGTCCGACGCCTGCCGTGCGGGCGACCTTAACGCTGCCGCAGATGTCGTGAGCGCCCTGGTGCCGGAATTCACCGGCGCCCTTGATGCCACTCATCCGCCCCAACAAAAGAAAGCAGAGCAAGCATGAACGAGCCGATCCGCCGCGCATTGATTTCCGTTTCCGACAAGGCCGGGCTGGCCGAGCTTGGGGTCTTCCTTGCAAGCCGGGGCGTTGAAATCCTGTCCACGGGCGGTTCCGCCAAATTGTTGCAGGATGCGGGCGTGCCGGTAGTCGAGGTTTCCAACTTTACCGGTTTTCCCGAAATCATGGACGGTCGGGTCAAGACCCTGCAGCCGAAAATTCACGGCGGCCTGTTGGCCGTGCGCGCCAATGCCGATCATCAAAAAGCCATGACTGACCACGACATCCAGCCAATCGATCTTCTGGTCGTGAACCTTTATCCGTTTGAAGCCACGGTCGCCAAGGGGGCCGAATTCGACGACTGCATCGAAAACATCGATATCGGCGGCCCGGCCCTGATCCGCGCCGCCGCCAAGAACCATGGCGACGTCACGGTGGTGGTCGATGCCGGCGATTACGCGGACCTGATCGAGGAAATGACCGCCCATGGCGGCGCCACCACACCGGATTTCCGCAAACGCCTGGCAGCCACGGCCTACGCCCGCACGGCGGCCTATGACGCCGCCATTTCCGGCTGGTTCGCGGGGCAACTGGGCGAGACCTTCCCCAAACGCCTGACCTTCGCCGGCGAACGGCGGCAGGTCTTGCGCTATGGCGAGAACCCGCATCAAGAGGCCGCGTTCTACACCGGCGGCGGCGTTCGGCCCGGCATCGCCACGGCGGAACAGCTGCAGGGCAAGGAGCTCAGCTTCAACAACCTGAACGACACGGACGCCGCGTTCGAGCTGGCCGCCGAATTCACCCAGGGCCCCGCCTGCGTCATCGTCAAACACGCCAACCCGTGCGGCGTGGCCCTGGGCGATGATCTGTTCGCCGCTTATCAGCGGGCACTCGCCTGTGACACGGAAAGTGCCTTCGGTGGGATCATCGCCGTCAACCGGACGTTGGATGCCAAGACCGCCGAAGCCGTGGCCGAGTTGTTCGCCGAAGTCGTGATCGCACCCGCCATCGACGACGGGGCGAAATCCGTATTGGCCGCGAAAAAGAACCTGCGCGTGCTGGTCACCGGCGACATGCCGGACGCTGCGGCAGCGGGCATGACCGTGCGCTCGCTGGCCGGCGGGTATCTGCTGCAATCCCGCGACGCACGCATGACCGAAGACCTGAAAGTCGTGACGAAGCGCGCGCCGACGGATGCGGAATTGGCCGACCTGACCTTTGCCTTCACGGTCGCCAAGCACGTCAAATCCAACGCCATCGTCTATGCCAAGGACGGGGCCACCGTGGGCGTGGGTGCGGGGCAGATGAGCCGCGTCAATTCAAGCCGCATCGCCGCCTGGAAAGCACAGGACGCGGCCCGCGTCGCGGGTGATGCCGAAAGCTGGGCGATCGGATCGGTCGTGGCGTCCGACGCCTTTTTCCCCTTTGCCGACGGCCTGTTGGCGGCGGCGGAAGCGGGGGCGACCGCGATCATTCAACCGGGCGGCAGCATGCGCGATGACGAGGTCATTCAGGCCGCCGACGAAGCGGGTCTGGCCATGGTGTTTACGGGGATGCGCCATTTCCGGCACTAAATTCCCGTCCATATCCGGAATGTATTAAGGGGCTGCAATTGCAGCCCCTTTCTTTTTGCCTTATCGGCGAGCCTGCCTAGAACTTGCGGTCCTTGATCAGATCCGCCGGCATGTGATCCATGCGGATGAACTGCGCCAGGATATGCATGATCGCCTGGTGGCTGTCCTCGATCACGCCGTAATTGTCGCCCGCCACATGCAAGTTCACATCGCAAAGTTCCTGCGTGCGCCCGCCGGAAAATCCCGTCATGGCGATCACCGCCAATCCGTTATCGGTCGCCCACCGGCAGGCCTTGACCATGTTTTCCGAATCGCCCGAGGACGAAATCGAAATCAGCACATCGCCCGGATCGGCCAGGGTGCGCAGCTGATATACGAAGATTTCATCATAGGAAATGTCGTTGGCGACGGCGGTGATGGTTTCGATCGTCGACGACAGGGAAATGACCCGGGGCCGAAGGTCCGTATCCGTTTGCGCACCCTTCAAATGGTCGCAGACCAGATGATTGGAAATCGCCGCCGACCCACCATTGCCGCAGACGTAGATGGTTTTGCGCGCCGCATAGGCCGCCGCCAGCATATTTCCCGCCTTTGCCAGGGCAATGCGGTCGACTGAATTCTGCGCGGTTCGGAGCGCATCGAAATAGGCATCCGCATAAGCGGCGATGTCGGTGAATTTGTCGTCCGGAAAAGTCATGCGGGAATGTCTCTCAACCTTCCCGCAATTTCAACGACGAATATCCCTGCCGCCATTTGAACGATCACGCCTGGGCATCGGCCAAGGCCCGCAACTGGCGCGACGCGACCGCGACCATGGACAGGTCATTGACCTCGGTCGACCACAGCTCGTTGAGCAGAATCTCGGTCTGATCGACGGCTGCCTGATTGCGCGCCATCCAGGCATCGATGGCCTTGCCCGCGTCTTTCTTGGATTTGGCCAGGTGGTCGAGGGCGTTGGACGCCAACGCCAATTGGTGCGAATAGATTTCTTCGACCAGGGCCGCGACCGCCAGCTGCTGCCAGTGATCTTCCGATTCCAGGTTCGACGCGGCCGCGCGCAGGCGGCCCAGACGGAACCGGGTGCCCAAGGCGAAGTAGACCTTGGCGACCTCGCACACATCCATCTTGCGCCGGTTGGCCAGACCGACGATGTCACAGGCCGAATACAGGTTCACCAGATTGGCGACCTTATGGGCCAGCGCCGTCGGCACGCCGTCGTCCAAATAGGGCTTGGCCCGGTTTTTCATGTCGTCGATGTAATGCTTGGGCACGACCGACGAGATATGATCCGCCAGTTCCGCCATGCCGGCCCCGAATTCACCAACATGGGCTCCGATGTCCAGACCCGCCTTGCCGTTGCGCAGGAACCACAGCGTGATCCATTCCAACAGCCGGTTGAGATCGGCCAGCATCGATGTCTGGGCACGGGTCGGTGCCTTGTTGTCCAGGGCCTCGATCTCGGCCCATAGGCCGCGTGCGCGCAGGACTTCGCGGGCAATGGTATAGGCGCGCGCGATTTCCGCCGGCGAGCGGCCGGTTTTTTCCATGAATTCGGTGACGAAGGTATCGCCGACCCGGTTGACCATGGAATTGGTGACCCGCGTCGCGATGATCTCGCGCTTCAGGCGATGGGTCTTCATTTCCGCCAGATACTTCACCCGCAGGTCCGAGGGGAAGTACTGCACGATTTCGTCCAACAGAAACGGGTCGTCCGGCAGATCGCTTTTCAACAGCTCGTCATACAGCCAGTTTTTGGCATAGGCGATCAGCACCGACAGTTCGGGCCGGCAAAGGCCCTTATGCTGGGCCGCCCGTTCGGCGAGTTGTTCGTCGTCGGGCAGGAATTCGACGGCGCGTTCCAGCAGGCCGCGTTTTTCCAACAACCGCATCAGGCGGATCTGATTATCCAGGGCATTCACACCCTTGGCCTGGGTCGAGGTAATCGCCTGGGTCTGATTGTAATTGTGCTTCAGCACCAGCTCGCCGACTTCGTCGGTCATCTTGGCCAACAGCTTGTTGCGCTGGGGCTCGGTCAGACCGCCCTTGGCCATCACCGCGCCCAACAAGATCTTGATGTTGACCTCGTGGTCCGAACAATCGACCCCGGCCGAATTGTCGATACTGTCCGTGTTCATCCGCCCGCCCTTCATGGCGTATTCGATGCGGCCTTTCTGGGTGCAGCCCAGATTGGCCCCCTCGCCCACGACCTTGGCCATGACCTGGGTGCCGTTGATACGTATGGCATCGTTGGCGCGGTCGCCCACATCGGCGCTGGATTCCGTGCCGGCCTTGATATAGGTGCCGATCCCGCCGAACCACAACAGGTCGATCTCGGCCGTCAGCATGGCCTGGATCAGCTCGTTGGGGGACACCGTATCCTTGGTCAGTCCGAAACAGGCGCGGGCTTCCGGTGACAATTTGATGGTCTTGGCGCTGCGCTCGAATATCCCGCCGCCCTTGGAAATCAGTTTGGTGTCGTAATCGGTCCAGGATGAGCGACCCAGATTGAACATGCGCACCCGTTCGGCGAAACTTTTGGCCGGGTCCGGGTTGGGGTCGACGAAGATATGCATGTGGTTGAAGGCACCCTGCAACTTGATGTGTTTGGACAGCATCATGCCGTTGCCGAACACGTCGCCCGACATGTCGCCCACGCCGACCACGGTGAAGTCTTCGTTCTGGATGTCCGTGCCGATTTCGCGGAAGTGGCGCTTGACCGATTCCCAGGCACCCTTGGCCGTGATGCCCATGCCCTTGTGGTCGTAGCCGACCGATCCGCCCGACGCGAAGGCATCGCCGAGCCAATGGCCGTAATCCAATGACACGCCGTTGGCAATGTCGGAGAACGTGGCCGTGCCCTTGTCCGCCGCGACCACCAGATAAGGATCGTCGTCGTCCCAGCGGTAGACGCTTTTCGGCGGCACCACACGGGGGCCCTTCAGATTGTCGGTCACGTCCAACAGGCCGCGGATCAGCGTCTTGTAGCATTCGATGCCTTCGGCCATGAAGGCGTCGCGCCCGCCTTCCGTGGGCGGACGCTTGACCACGAACCCGCCTTTCGATCCGACCGGCACGATAACCGCGTTCTTGACCTGCTGCGCCTTGACCAGTCCCAAGATTTCCGTGCGGAAATCTTCGGGCCGGTCGGACCAGCGCAAACCGCCGCGGGCGACGAAGCCGAACCGCAGATGCACGCCTTCGACGCGCGGGCTGTAGACGAAGATTTCGCGCAGCGGGCGGGGCTTGGGCAGATCGTCGATCTGACGCGACGCGAACTTGAACGACACATAGGACTTGTGGCCGCCGTCCGCCGCCGGCTGAAAAAAGTTGGTGCGCAAGGTCACATCGACCAGATTGATGAAGCGCATAAGAATGCGGTCTTCGTCGGCGCTGGACACGGCCTCCAAGGCATCACGCATCTTGCCGTGAAGGGTGCTGGTTTTCTTGTCCCGTTCTTTTTCCGTCATCTTCGACGGCGCCATGCGCATGGTGAACAGTTCGACGATCATGCCGGCGATGTTGAGATGCCGGGCCAGGGTCTGTTCCATATAGGCCTGGGAATAGGGAATGCCCATCTGGCGCAGGCAGCGGCAATAGGCCCGCAGGATCAGAACTTCGCGCCAATCCAATCCGCCGCGCGCAACCAACGCATTAAACCCGTCGCTTTCAATCTCGCCCCGCCATACCCGGCCGAAGGCATCTTCGAACTTGGCCTTGATGGCCGGGATGTCGACGTCGCCGCCGTCGCGGGTCTGCAATCCGAAATCATGGATCATCAGACGGTCGCCGCCATTGCTGTCATCGCAAGCGACCTCATGGGGGTTTTCGTCGATCACGCGAAAGCCCATGTCCTCGAACACCGGCAGAGCATCCGAAAGCGGCACCGCCACATCGGGATGATAAACCTTGAAGCGCACGTGGTTACCGGGCGCCCCCGCCGGCCGGTATAGATGCAATCCGATGCGATCGGCCTCGAGGGCCGTTTCGATCACGCCGATATCCTGTACGGCGTCACCGGCAGAATACTGCGCCGTATAGCCGGGACCGAACGCGTTTTGATAACGGCGCGTCAAACGCAGCCCTTCCTGTTCGCCGTATGCGGCATTCAACGCTTCCGACAAATCATCGGCCCAGGTACGAGCCGCGCGCGTCAGTTTGTTTTCAAGGCCTTTGGCGTAATAAGCCGGAAGCTTGCCCGGTTCCGTCGCGACGATCAGATAAACCCGGGCCAAGGGCGCGTCGCCCAGCATGGTCGAGAAGTTGGAGACCCGGCCGTTCAGCGCTTCGCACAGAATATCCTGCATGCGTTCGCGCAGATTCATGGTGTAACGATCGCGCGGCACGAAGATCATACAGGACACGAACCGCCCGAAATTATCCTGGCGCATGAACAGCGCAACGCGCTGCCGATCCTGCAAGTGCAGAATGCCCATGGAGGTTTCCAGCAATTGATCTTCGGAAATCTGGAACAATTCGTCCCGCGGATAGGTTTCCAGGATGTTGGTCAGAGCCTTGGCATCGTGGCTGCCCTGCTGCAGGCCGGCGCGGTCGAGCACCTGATGCAACCGGCGGCGCAGCAGCGGAATATCCCGCGGACTGCGGTTATAGGCGGCCGAGGTGAACAGGCCGACGAATATGCGCAGGCCCACGACCTTGCCGGTTTTATCGAACGCCTTGATGCCGATCGCATCCATATGCACGGGCCGGTGCACGGTCGAGCGCTGGTTCGATTTGGTGACGACGATCTGCCCCGGGTCGGAAATGAACGCGCGCACTTCGGGCGGGACCTTCGTGTGGTCGGACGTATAGGTCAGCACGGAAAGCTTGAGGTCGCGCAGAATGCCGAGCGCCGATTTCTTGTCGACGGTCACGGATATCTTCTTACCCGATCCGGTGATTTTGTAATCACGCGATCCCAGGAACGTGAAATTGTTGTCGTGCATCCAACGCAGGAATTCACGCACCTCGTTGGATTCTTCTTCCGGCACGGTGCCCGACGTGGCGCGGAATTCATCGATGATCTTGGCCATGCGTTCGCGCATCGGCCGCCAATCCTGAACCGCCAGGCGTACATCTTCGAGAACCTTGAGCACGCCCTTTTCGACGTCGCGTTCCCCTTCGGGCGTTTCCTCATCGACCTCGATATGCATCCAGGATTCCAGGCGCGCGCCGTCTTCCGGTTCGCCGGCATCAAGGATCCGCAGCAGGCGCCCCCGGCCGTCGCGTTTCACCTTCAGGATCGGATGGACAACCAGATGCACGGTCAGCCCGCGCCGGTTCATTTCCGAGGAAACGGAATCGACCAGGAAGGGCATGTCTTCGGTCACGATTTCAATGATGGTGCGGGCCGACGACCAGCCGTCTTTTTTCGCATCCGGCCGGTAGACCCGGATCGCGGGCTTGCCCGGTTTGCGTTGGGCGGCGGTACTCCAATGGCTTTTGGCGATGCCGGTCAGGGTCTCGGCGTCGCGCGCGTGAATATCCTGGGGCGGCATATGGGCAAAATACTGGTCCGCGAAATGGACCATCGTCGCCGCCTTGGGCCCCTTGGCACCCGCGCGCATCAGTTTGGACACCTGCTTGAGCAACGCGTCCGTCTTCAAATCCCGTTTAACAGGCATAGAGCCCTCCCAGAAGAGCCGCGGACCCCGTTTTTGAAATCCGGGGCAGCACGGCAAGCCGCCGTCATTCCGGTGCCGTCGCGTATGTCCCAGGATGCGCGGACCGGATTATCGGATAACAGCCTATAAACAAAGGTTTGTTATGAAAAGCTAAAGTTTGATGGCCGACGATCAAGTCCGTGGTTCCGTAATCCACCTCTTTGCACGTCGCACAAAATCTCGCATAAGTCGCTTCGTCTTATTAGCATTGCCTGCATGCGCCGCGCTTCAAAGGAGTCCTTATGCCGGCCGTCCCCGAACGACCCGCCATCATTGCGCTGTTTAGTGCTATTGCCCTGATTAAAACCGCCTTCTTAATCGGCATCGGTCCTGTGTTCATGCCGGACAGCACGGATTATATCGCCTATGCTGACAGCATTCTCAAAAGCAGAGATTGGATGCATCATCTAGAGCTGGGAAAAGACCTCTACCCCCTGACCGGCTTTCGCATGATCGGCTATCCGGCCTTCCTTGCGTTATTCAAAATTGTATTCAGCGACGCTTGGGCATGGTTTGTCGTTATAACGCAGATGACGGTTTCCCTGGCCGTGACCTGGGTCTTTTTTATATTCGCGCGCGAAATCACCAACCAGCCGGCACTTGCCGGGTTCGCGGCCCTCGGTCATGCAACGGCACAATCCTTTTATCTTGATCAATGCCTACTCACGGACAGCCTGAACGCCAGCTTGCTGATCACGGCTGCGATAATCCCGGCTCGAGGAATATTGCGCCGACAGCCGCCAAGCTTTGCCAAAGCCGCTGTAATCGGGCTTCTTCTGCTTTTGGCGTTCCTGCTTCGAGAAGCCGGTGCGATTCTGCAATACGCGCTTTGGCCACTAATCATATTCTGGTGTTTTGCGGCCCGGGCTTCCCTGCGCCGCACGGTCGTGATCGTTGTCCTTTCGGCCCTTCCGTTATTTCTCGGCGCGCAGGCTTATAAGGCCTGGAATACCGCGCGAACCGGCGAGCGTTTTATTACGACCGGTGCTCAGAATGCCATTTACCGACCCGCTCTCGACCTGTACCGACAGGGGATTCCCGTGTTCCGCGAAGACCCCTTACTTGGCGATGCCCCTGCTCTTGACGGCCCCCCTTATGCAATACCCGGGCACGCCTTCTCGGAAATCAATCAGCACCTGGCCCTTCACCACGGCATGACCCCGCTTGAAATCATGGCATACGGTTACGCCATGTATGTAAGGCACTGGCTGCGTTATCCGACGGCACGAATAAAGATCATGGTCGGGAAATTTGACCGCTCTGTCGTTTATTCACTGTTCATGCCCGTGGTCGCATTGGAGCGGGTCAGCTTGTGGTCGGGCGGCGAAACGCCGCTGCCCACTTCGAAAAACCTACGTCACGAGATTTTCGATAAGGGGCGCATTGATCTGGCCGCCGCACTTGCCCTCAGGACGTTGGCCCGTATTCTTTCAGCCGTCACCATGGCGGCTTTCTTCATCGGCGTACCCGTCCTGATTGGCCGTGCGCTCGCTTCGGCTGCGGGGCGAATGCGAGATCTGCCGCCCCAGCTGATCGCAATGGGCGGGTTGTGGCTATTTGCGATCGGTTATTTTTCGGCCTATGGGGCCGTGCATATGGAAGAACGCTATCTGTTACCCACCACGCCTTTCGTGTTCGTTTGCGGCCTCGCCGTGATAGCATCGTCCGTCCGACCACTCACCGCTGTCTGGGCAACGATGAGTAAAAAGGGGGGAACACGGAATACATGACACTTAAACAATCCAAACGCCCCAAGGTGCAGGACTACGGCCTGTCCGTCGTCGTTCCTTTTTTTAACGAAGAAGAGAGCATCGACACCCTTTACAACGAAGTAATCACCGCGCTGGCAGACCGCGGGCCGGACTTGGAAATGGTGTTCGTAAATGATGGCTCGACAGATGGAACACAAGCACGACTTGATACGCTTGCGGCCAAGGACGGGCGGGTCAAAGTCGTCGAGTTGTTGCGCAATTACGGACAGACTGCAGCGATGGTCGCCGGATTCGATCATGCTTCCGGCAAAGTTATTGTCACTTTGGATGGTGACGGCCAAAACGACCCCGCAGATATTCCCCGGCTTCTCGCGGAATTGGAAACCGGTTTCGATGTTGTCAGCGGTTGGCGCGTCGAACGCCAGGACGAAACGCTGAGAAGAACCATTCCAAGCGTAATCGCCAACTGGCTGATCTCAAAAGTTTCCGGCGTCCGCCTGCATGACTACGGCTGTTCTTTAAAAGCATATCGCCGGGACATCATTAAGGCCGTACGTCTGTATGGCGAAATGCACCGCTTCATTCCCATCTACACGGCCTGGCAGGGCGGGCGGATCGCCGAGTTGAGCGTTAATCATCGTTCCCGCCAACACGGGCAATCAAAATACGGCCTCAATCGCATATTCAAGGTACTGCTGGATCTGCTTCTTGTATCGTTTCTTGAACGCTATATGACAAAACCCATCTACGTGTTCGGCGGACTGGGCTTTCTGTCATTATTCCTTAGCGGGCTAACCGCGATCTGGGCGATCTGGCTCAAAATCGTCGAGGGCACGCCTTTTATCAACACACCTCTGCCAACCCTGGTCGGGACTTTTTTCACCACCGGCGTGCTTTGCGTGCTCATGGGCCTGTTGGCCGAACTGATTATGCGGACCTATTTCGAGACGCAAAGCAAACGCGTCTATCAGATTCGCAGTCTTAAAAATCTCGACACACCCTGAGGCCCCAGTCCATGTGCGGCATTTTCGGCTTCATCGGTCCGGGCGAGACGGAAGACCTCGTGCGCATGGGCAAAGCCCTGGCCCATCGTGGGCCTGACGGCGACGGCATGAAAATATTTCCCGACCAAAGCCTGTTTCTCGGACACCGCCGATTGTCGATCATCGATCTCGCCGGGGGCGCGCAACCGATGACGGACAGGGACGGCGCCGTGTGGGTGACATTTAATGGCGAAATTTATAATCACGCCGCCCTGCGGGCCGAACTCAGTGCACATGGTCATGTTTTTCAGACCGATCATTCCGATACCGAGGTTCTGATCCACGGCTGGAAAGAATGGGGTACGGACCTGCCGTCGAAGCTGAACGGCATGTTCGCTTTCGCGATTTGGGATACCCGCAGAAACACATTGTTCCTGGCCCGCGACCGGTTTGGCGAAAAACCTCTTTTCTGGGCACGGCAGAACGGCCTGTTTCTTTTCGCATCGGAACTGTCGGGCCTTTGCGCCCACCGGCGTTTCCGTACGGCGCTGAATCCGAACGCAGTCAAAAAATATTTCGCACACGGCTTTATCCCCTCCCCCAACGCCGCCTATACGGATACACACAAACTGGCGCCCGGATCTTGGCTTCTATATGAACCCGGCCAACCCGACATACAGTTGAGCCGCTATTGGCGATACCGGGTGGAACCCGATGCGAAAGCGCCAAGCCTCGACGAATCCGCCGAAGAAGTTCGTCACCTCATTACACAATCCGTACAACGCCGTTTGATGAGCGATGTCCCGTTGGGCTTGTTCTTATCCGGCGGTATCGATTCCGGCGCCGCTGCGGCCGCGATGTGCCGCCTGCGCTCCGCCGCTGACGTTCGTGCCTTTGGTGTTGGATTCACCGAACCCAGCTTTGACGAGTCCGGACATGCGCGGCATGTTGCCGATCATCTAGGATTGCAGCTGGATATCGAAACTCTGGATATGGCGCAGGCCGAGACGATGATCCCGTCCATCCTCGGTGCTTTGGACGAACCGATGGCTGATGCCTCTATCCTGCCCACGACCTTGCTCAGCCGGTTCACGCGGCAATATGTAACCGTGGCCCTGTCCGGGGACGGCGGAGATGAACTATTCGCGGGGTACGACCCTTTTGTCGCTCTGCGTCCCGCAGCCGTCTATCACGCCACAGTGCCCCGCCCGCTGCATCGCCTGTTCCGGCGGCTAGCCGACCTGTTGCCGGTTTCGGCCGCAAATATGAGCCTTGATTTTAAAATCCGCCGAACTCTACAAGGCCTGAATTACGGGCCGGAACTTTGGAATCCGGCTTGGCTGGCTCCGCTGGAAGCGCGGGATATCGCTGACCTGTTCCACGAACCGGTACAGGTCGAAGACCTGTACAGTGAAGCCTTGGAACTATGGCATCAATCGTCGGGTCATTCGGTGGTGGATCGTACATTGGAGTTTTTCGGCAATTTTTATCTTCCCGACGGGGTTCTCACGAAAGTCGATCGTGCTTCCATGAGACATGGGTTAGAGGTCCGCCCTATCTTCCTGGACAATGACCTGGTCGAATTTGTCCGCCGCCTGCCCTCGGCCTACAAGACATCCGGGCGGCAACGTAAGATCATTCTTAAACGGGCCCTTCGCGGCATCCTCCCTGACACCATTCTGGATCGCCCGAAGAAAGGCTTCGGCATTCCGCTGCAGACTTGGCTTCGGCACATGTCCCTAGATACCCGCGGCCATCACAGCCTGGGCCTGAAGGCGGCCGGGATTGAACAACGCATCGCCGCACACCGCGCCGGCCATGCCGATCACCGCCTGTTTCTTTGGTCGTGGAACGTTTTGCAATCATTCCTTCCAGCCGCCGGAGACGCGTCGTGAGCATTTCACCTCGTTCATTCTTGCGGCTTGTCCTGATCGTCATCATGTGGCCGGCCTTAGCATGGTTTTTCATGCGGACCCTCGACGGCCTACCCGCCGCCGAGAATTGGCCGAACATATTGACGCCGGAGATGGCCGCCCCCATCGGCCTGTTCATTATTTTATTTGTCGTTGCCGCCTGGTTGCGGACAATGCGCTGGCGCGGTTTGTTACCGCACGAGCTACAAACCCGGCCCGGACTGTTCTCGGTATACGTTTGGGCATTCTTCATCGCAGTGATCGCACCGTTCCGCACAGGCGAGCTTATCCGTCCTGCATGGGTTCACCATCAAGGCGGATCTTTCGCTGATGGCGCCGGGGCGGTGGTGTCGGAACGCCTGGCCGATGTCGTAGCGATCGCGGGCCTATTGGCCCTGTGCATCGTTGCCAGACCGCAAACCGCCACGGATTTTACAGGGTTAATTTCTGAAGAGCTCCTTATCGTTGCCCCCGCTTTGTTCGCCGGCCTGTTGATCGCCCATTTGACGGGAACCCTTTCTGCCAGACACCTGCAACGCCGTCTGCCGAAGGATGCCGCCACAAGCGGACTCACCCTCTGGACAAGCAATCTTCTCAAAGGTCTGAGCCGGGCCGCAAGCGCCGCAGCCTATGTGAAATTGATGGGTTTAACCTTCCTGATATGGGCACTGCTTACTGCGGGCCATATTGTGATATTGACGGCGATGTTGCCGAGCCTTCATTGGAGCGGCGCCGTCGCGGTCGTGACCTCGGTCAATCTCGCAGGGATGCTTCCCGTCAGTCCCGGCAATATTGGGTTTTATGAAGCGGCCGCGGTCGCCGTGCTCGCGGCCTATGGAGTCCCCCCAGAACCTGCTTTGGCCGTGGCGTTCCTTGTTCATGTCGTGGTTCTTGCCATGACCTGCACGCTTGGCCTGGCCGGGCGCCTGCACATGGCACGCCAAGGCGTTCGGCTGTCGGACCTGGTATAGGACAGGATTATGGACAAGATTTCCGCCGGCCCTTCCGACGCAGCGACACCATTTTTGCTCGTGACCGGTTGTCCGCGTTCCGGCACCAGCCTTTTGGCCAACGAATTGATGCGGCATTATGATGTCGCAATCCCTTTTGAAACCCATTTTATCCCTGTTTTTCATTTTTGGCGGCGCCTATATGGCGACCTTTCGCAGGCGGCCAACAGGGCCCGCATGTTGGCCGACATATATCTCTTTTCCCGATTGTGGATCGCTTCTTCAAAAACGTTTTCGCGCGCAGGAATTGTCCGCGCCTCGATTCTGATAACCGAACCCCACAGCCGGGATATCGTTGCCGGGTCACATGATTTTGCAAGCTTGGTGCATTGTCTTTTTCAATCTTTTGCCCAACTCAACGGTGCTGCGCACTATGCTGACAAGTCGGCCTTCTTTAACCCCGTATCGCCCGAAGCTTTTGCCCGGGCCCTCGGCCCCATACGAATAGTCGCGGTGGTTCGCGACGGACGCGACGTCTTCCTTTCCTGGCAGACGACTTGGTTTGGCACGACCAACGCCGTGACCGCCGCCCGCACCTGGCGCCAACACGTCGCCGTCATCAACGCCCGGACGAACAACCGCGAAGACGCTTTGATCCTTCGCTACGAAGACCTGATCTCCAATCCGGAGAAAACACTTGCCCGCGCCGCCAGTTTTCTCGGCCTCTTTGCGCGCCCCGCCCCGATTGAGCCCGACCTTGTCGCCGGCATGGCAACGGCGCCAGAACACGCACAACTTAAATCCCCGCCTTCACCCAGAAGCACGGGACGCTATCGTCTTGAGATGCCGGGCTGGCAGCAGCATCTGTTCCAGCGCCTGTGCGGGGATGTGTTAACGCAGCATGGATATGAACGGGGCCAAGCCGCCACGGGGCGACCCATGCGGCAATTTCTGGAATTTATCCTCGCCCCCGTCGCGGGCTTGCCTACTGCAACCGGCCGTTGGGCTAAATTCCTGCTGCCGGTGGTGTTTTTGATCGGCGGGCGCGGCCTATGCCGCCAATACACCCGCGACTGAGCCCTTCAGGCGCGCAAGGCCGTCCTGCACACCTCGCGGCAATAATCGGACCATCGCTTTACGCAAGCGAAACACAGCGGGGCTGATGTCGGGGACCGTCTGCCCGTCTGCAATAAGGGCCGCCCGTGCCGCCGATGTCAGGGCACCTTCAGCACCCGCCCTCACAAACAGAAGCATGTTATATCGATACCAGAACGAAATTTGATTATGGTTTCTGATCTGTGGCCGGATTGCATCATAGGCATGAAAGCCCTGAGCGCGGAAAAGATCGCGCCAATCGTCGTACGGCCTCTCGTTGATATGATTCAGCCCCCCCTGGCCGGGTGGCGCCGCACTAAACAAAACAGCATCCCCATGACGGGCCAAGTTTGCGACAAACCGCGCACTGTTTTCGGGCCGCAGATGTTCCGCTGTCTCAAAACTCGTAACCAAGTCGAACTTACGGCCCAGATCAAAGTCTGCATTCAAATCAGCTGGGCGGAATGCATTCCGAGGAATTCTAAGCTGCGTTTGATCGACATAATCACCGTCCATTCCCTGGACCTCTGCAATACCGGCATCAAGCCATGCCCGAAGCCAGTTTCCCTGCGCGCAGCCGACATCCAGGACGGAGCGGACATCAGATAACAGACCAAGCACAATCGGCACCACGGCCGCGGCGGAGGTTTGCCCGGAATCACCCGTATAGGCAAAAAATCGCGCATTGTAATCGGAAGGAGAGGCGTTGAGATCCGTCATGGCTCCGTCTCGTCGGGATTGCCGCCTGCTAAGGTATCTCACCCAATTGCCGACAGCCATTACAAACCCCGGCGGCGGCCCGCCGCAACAGGCGAGCGGAAGCATATACCGCGACCTAAGGAACATGATGATGGGAAAATGGAGCGGGCGATGAGATTCGAACTCACGACTTCAACCTTGGCAAGGTTGCGCTCTACCCCTGAGCTACGCCCGCGTCGCTGTAAGCGAGGGAGGGATATATACGGGAAGACGGGGCGAATGCAAGACCCTATGACAAAGAAGTTTCATGCATGGGGCGGATTGCCCTGAGCGGGAAAAAGATTGTATCCCTGAACGCCCATCCATCCGACCACGAGAATCCCATGGCAAAAACCCGCGACGACCTGCTTTTCCGCCTGAAAGACCTGGGCATCGAAGCCCGCACCACGGACCATCCGCCCGTGTTCACGGTCGAGGAAAGCAAGGCCCTGCGCGGCGATCTCCCGGGCGTTCATTGTAAAAACCTGTTTCTCAAGGACAAGAAGGGCCAGCTGTGGCTGGTCGTCCTGCCCGAAGACCGCGCCGTCGACATGAAGGACCTGAAACGCCGCATCGGATCGGCCCATCTGTCGTTCGGGCGGGCGGAAACGCTGATCGAGGTTTTGGGTGTGGAACCGGGGTCGGTCACGCCCTTTGCCGCCATCAATGACGATGCCGGCCAGGTCAGGGTGGTCCTGGACCGGGCCCTGACCACGGCCGAATGGGTCAATTTTCACCCCCTGGTCAATTCGGCGACCACGACCATCAAACCGGCGGATTTGACCCGCTTTCTGGAAGCTGTCGGCCATGCGCCGGCAATCGCCGATATGGACAGCCCCGCCCCGGAAGGTGCATAACGCCCGCAATCGGGGTGGGGGCCTTGCAGCCGGCGGGACAAACCGCCATCTTTGAGGCACCAACAGGTGCGGCACCCCTCCCAATCGACGCTTGACCGAACACGTGAGGGGCCGAGCGGCCGACACTTTACGCAGACCACTATTTCAAGAGTTTCAAGAACGGAAAACCCGGACATGGCATTCATTTTGAACCCCGACGGCTCGACAACGCCCAAACCCGAAGACGCCGCCGGCGCACAACCCGCCGCGGCCCAGCCCGGCAGCCCGCAATTGGCCGGAGCAGCACAACCCGATGGCGCAAGCGGGGCCTTGATCAAGGATTCCAGCATCCAGACCTTCGTGCAGGACGTGATCGAAGCTTCCATGCAGGTGCCGGTGCTGGTCGATTTCTGGGCACCCTGGTGCGGGCCGTGCAAACAGCTGACCCCGATCCTGGAAAAGGTCGTCAATCAGGCCGGCGGCATGGTCAAGCTGGTCAAGATCAACGCCGACGAAAACCAGGACCTGTGCCAGCAGCTGCGGGTGCAGTCCCTGCCGACGGTCTATGCCTTCAAGGGCGGGCAGCCGGTCGACGCCTTCATGGGTGCGCTGCCGGAAAGCCAGATCAAATCCTTCATCGAAAAGCTGACCGGCGGCGCCAAGGCCCCCCTGGACGAAGCGCTGGAACAGGGCCAGGCCGCGCTGGATGCCGGCGAGAACGAACTGGCATTGCAGATTTTCCAGGAAATACAGGCCCAGGATCAGGCCAACGACGCGGCCATTTCCGGCATTCTGCGCGCGCAGATCGCCCTTGGCATGCTGGCCGAGGCCGAGGAAATCCTGACCGCCTTGCCGGCTAACCTGCGCGTCAAGGCCGAAATCGAAGCCGCCGCTTCGGCCCTGGAACTGGCCAAGGAAGTCGGCCAGACCGGCGACCCGGCCCAGTTGCGCGCCCAGATCGAGGCCAATCCCAAGGACAACCAGGCACGGTTCGACCTGGCCCTGGCCCTGTTCGCGCGAAGCGATGCGGAGGGCGCCATCGACGAATTGCTGGAACTGGTCCGCCGCGACCGTGCCTGGAACGACGATGCCGCGCGCAAGCAGCTGGTGAAGGTTTTCGATACCCTGGGCGGCGCCCATGAACTGACCGTTTCCGGCCGTCGGCGCCTGTCGTCGGTTCTGTTTTCCTAAAGACGGTATCGGCCGGGCAGGGAGCGGGACACACGGACATGGCCCACGGCGCACAGTATCCCGACACGGGCAGCCTGCCCGATGTGCTGCCGGTCTTTCCCTTGCCGGGCGCCATGCTGCTGCCGGGCGGGCAACTGCCGCTTAATATCTTCGAGCCCCGGTATCTGCACATGACGCTCGACGCCATGGGGCAGGGCCGGGTGATCGGCATGATCCAGCCCGCCCCCGTGGCGGGGGAAGCCCCCCGCGACCCCGACCTGCGGGCGGCACCGGATATCTATCCGGTCGGCTGCCTGGGCCGGATCATCAGTTTCGCCGAAACGGGCGACGGGCGGTTGATGATCACCCTTTTGGGGCAAAGCCGCTTTCGGGTGAGGGATGAACTGCCAGAAGTCAGCGGCTACCGCCGCGTGCGCCCGGGGTTCGATGAATTTACGGGCGATCTGAACGCGGATGCGCCGCTATCTGTTGACCGCGCCCGGCTGTTGAGGGCCGCGACCGGGTTTTTCAAGGCGCGCGGCTTATCGGCCGATTGGTCTTCGATCGAGGACGCGCCTGACGATTTATTGGTCACCTCGCTTTCCATGGCCTGTCCGTTCGACGTGCGGGAAAAGCAGGCCTTGCTGGAAAGCGCCGACGGGACGACCCGGGCGGCGTTGCTGACCGATCTGTTGGAAATGGCCGCCCTTGGACCGGAAACGGACCCGGCCGGCGCCTCCCATTGATGCCCGCCGCCCCATATACGAGAATGACATATAAAGGAGTGATCCCAGATGAGTGACGGCACCGTCGATCCCAAATTGCTGGAGATCCTGGTCTGCCCCGTGACCAAGGGGCCCCTGGAATTCGACGCGGCGGCAGGCGAGCTGATCAGCCAAAAGGCGGGCCTTGCCTATCCGATCCGCGATGGCATTCCGATCATGCTGCCCGACGAAGCGCGGCAGATCAAAGCCGACGACCGGGGGGCGCCGTCATGACCGGCAAAACCATTCAGTCCCAAACCGCGACCGGCAATCACGGCAGCCGACACACCCCGACGGAACTTCGCATCAAAAAAGAAGAAAAGGTGCTGGAGATCGATTTCGACGACGGCGCCCATTTCAGCATTCCGGCCGAACTGCTGCGCGTCGAAAGCCCGTCCGCCGAAGTGCAGGGCCATGGCCCCGGGCAGAAGAACGTGATCGCCGGGCGCCGCCATGTGAACATCATCGGGGCCGAGCCCGTAGGCAATTATGCCGTGCGCCTGAAGTTCGACGATCTACACGACACGGGTATTTTCTCGTGGGAATTTCTGTACGACATGGGCACGCGCCAGGACGACATCTGGGCCGGCTACCTGCAGGCCCTGGAGGCCAAGGGTCTGAGCCGCGACCCCTGATCAGTCGGCCGCGCCCTGGGCTGGCAGGCGGTCACCGGCGGCGGCCAGCAATTTGCCCACGACCTTGCCCTTCAGATCGATCCCGACACCGCATTTACATCCCTTACAGCCGACACAGGCATCCAGACCCAGATCGACGGCTGTATCCAGGGCTGCTGCGCGGCCGGCTTCCGTCACACAGGGGTCCAGACGCAACAATTGCAGTTTCAGCAAGGAAAACGGATTCCCCCAGCGATATCCCGCCGCCGCATCGGGCAGGGGGGTATCGTCCGGCATGTCCGCCGGCAGGCCGCCCGCGAAATTCCGGGCATGCATGGGACAACCGTCCAGGCAGGCATAACATTCGATGCAGGCGGTCAGCGCGTGGTAGCCCTCCGGTGCTTCCACATTCAGATCGTTGGTACGCTGGCCCGCCGCCAAGCGGCCCCGCAACTGGCGGGCGATGCCGTCGCGGCGCACGACCAGGTCGGACAAGGCCGGCAAGGTCGCCATGGGCTCCAGAATGTCGCCTTCTCTCACCCGCGCCCGGCAGGCGATGCGCGGGCGGCCGTTGATGTCGATCGTGCAGACCCCGCAGTTACGCGCCCGGCATCCATAGCGGTACGCAAGATCCGGCAGTGCCGTCGCCTGGGCCTGCATCAGAACGTCAAGCGCCATGGGGCGCTCCTTGTCCGTGCGCTTGCGATAGTCATAGGCAACCGTGGTGCGGACACCGTTTCGCAGGGTAACGATATCGACTTTCATGGGCGGAAACTCTTTTCGGCGGAGAAGGGGAACATTACTGACGGGCGGCTTCGGCGACGGCGCCTTCGGGCGATCCGGGGGCGATTTCCGCCGGTTTTCCGGTCGGGCCGAGGATCGCGCGGTAGCGGGCTTCCAGGATGCCGTCGACCACGTTCATGGGCAGCAGGCGCAAGGCCTTGTTGCGCGCCTGATTCCAGGCTTCGCCCAGGCGAATGGCGAAAAGCCGCGCCACCGGTGTACGCGGGCGGGCAACCCGGCGGGCGGCGAAGGAACCATATCCTGTGCGCGCGGCGACCGTCGAATAGGGTACCGCCAGGAACGAGGCCTGCGGGCGGTCCAGGCGGACATGCCCGCCCAGGCTGGCGTCCCGTTCGCGCGCGGCGGCGGTCACGGCACCGGCGACGTCCAACAGGTTCGCAAGCTCGATGAATTCGATGAACGCCTGGTTCCATACGGCATGGTTCGGGATCGCGGCAGCCTTTGAACGTTGCGTCAGGTCCGTGATCATCCGCGTCATACGGTCCAGGCTGTCGGCCGTGCGGGCCGGGCCGATGCAGTCCCAGGCGGCGGCCTGCAATGTCGATTTCAAAGCCGCCGGGGCCTCGCCGCCGGACTGGCCGAAACGGCGCCTATGGCCATCGATCACCGGCTGGAAGGCATCGTCGTTTCCGCTGCGGGGTGACAAGGCGGCATGGCGCGCCGCCGCGCGTCCTGCCCGCAGGCCGAACACGACATTTTCCGTCAACGCCGTCGATCCCAGCCGATTGGCCCCGAACACGCCGCCCATGGATTGACCGGCGGCGAACAGGCCGGACAGGCCGTCGGCACGCCGACCGGCACCGTCACCCCCGACCGACGCGCCGTCGGCATTGGCGCGAATGCCGCCCATCATGTAATGGGCCGCCGGGCGGACCTCCCAGGGCTCACGGCATTGAATCTGATCCTTGCCATAGGCCTGCCTGGCCGTGCGATAGGCCGACGGCATGGACGTTTCCAGAAACTTGAGGAAATAAGCCCCGGACCGCGGCGGCCGGGCATTGGGGGTCAGGTCCAGATAGGCGCCGCCGTTTTCCGTGCCGCGCCCGTCTGCCACGGCGCGCATGATGGCGGCGGAACATTCCGCGCGGGTGCGCATGTAGACCCCATCCAGAATGACCTTGCCGTGACGATCACGCAGAACGCCCAGGAAACAGGCCGTCGACGGCTCGCCGACGAGAAGTCCTTCGTAGGACGGCGGCGACGGCAAACAGAATGGCAGAAACTGCACCTGTTCCATGTCGACCAGATCCGCGCCGGCACGGGCCGCGGCCGCGTAGCCGTCGCCCGTATTGCCGCGCATGGTATCGGTTTTGGGAAAGAACAGGGTCGACAGACCACCCGCGGCGATAACCACGGAATTGGCGCGTACACCGACCATCACGCCGTCGGCAGCATGATAGACAACCGCGCCGACGATGCGTCGGCCCGCACCCACGCCCTCGGTCACCAGGTCCAGCAACCAGGCATCTTCCAGATAATCAATGCGCCGTCCGTCGACCACGGCATCCCAGCCGGCATGGCTGAAGGCGACGCCCGCGTTGGCGTGACCGACGGAACGCGCCTTGGTATGGCCGCCCTTGGCCAGGGGGCGGGCAAAGGGGCCACTGCGCTGTTCGTTGATTTTGGGCCGCAAGCCATGGGCGCGGTACCAGTCATAGGCGTCGCGGCTGTCCTTCGCATAGGCGTCGGTGATGTCGGGCGGCGGCAGATCCGCGCCGGATACCCGCAGATTGTCGGACAGTTCCTGTTCCGTATCCTCATCCGTCACGGTGGCGCGGACGGTCGCGTTGCCTTCGGAAATCTTGGTATCGGAACAGCCGATCGGATCCTTTGACACCACCAGGACGGTGGCACCTTCGGCCGCGGCCGCGTCGGCGGCGGCGCTGCCGGCACCACCCGAGCCGACCACGATCACATCGTAGTCGCGCCATTGTACGTCGATTGTCACGGACTCTGCCTCCCAGCCAGTCGCCGCCTCTGTCCGGTCATTTCAAAGCGGTCATGTTGGCTGATGGCAAGAAAAATCGTTGGGACAGATAAGCCGGGCGGGGGACATATGGTTGGTTTATCGAAGCGGATCGGACGCTGGGATCAACCGCGCCCCTTGGTCACGCCGCCGGCGCGCGCGGGATTTCCGTGAACAGATGACGGACATATTCGCGGTACAACAGGATTTGCCGCGCCAAGGCCGTTTTGTCATCAAGCGCCTTTGACAGAACGATCGCCCCGTCGGCGATCACGGAAAACATATCCGCAACGTCATCCAGATCGACATCCACGCACAGGGCATAACGTTCCGCGATTAGATCCAGCCGTGCGCGAAAGCGCCGCCGCCAGCTGAGCACCGCCTGGGTATTCAACTGCCGGATTTCACGGTCAAACAGCCGATCCTGATAACAATAGGCCGCAATCAGGCAGCCCGGATGCCCGTTGGGCAGGTCGGCCATCATTTCCGACAACATCTTCAAACCCACCAGAAATCCGTGCAGCGGGTCGCCCGCCAGGTCATCGGCACGTTTGAACACATCGTCGAACAGCGCGTCCTCGCGCTCGACATAGCGGATCAGCAGCGCTTTCGCCAATTCGCCCTTATCCTTGAAATGATAGAAAAAGCCGCTTTTGGTAATACCCACCACCGCGATCAATTCCTCGATCGAGGTTGCGGCGAATCCTTTTTCAAGAACGGATGTTTCCGCCGCATCCAGGATTTGCCCGCGCGTGGCGGCACCCTTTTTCGATGTGGACGCTGTCATTTTCCAACCCCGGTCCCAAGCAAAACTGCACCGTAGGTACAGTTTTTCAGGGCCGATATCCAGTTTCGCCCCGGCCTGCCCCACAAGGGCGCCGTAAGTATTTCTAAAATAAGAAAAAGATAAAGCTCCGCCGACCGGACCACGGGTAGACTATCGCGTTCCCGGCCCGTCGTTTAGGCATTCGGACCCCGCGCGGCAGGCCGCCCCGCGGGGAATTATTCAACGGATAAGGACCGAACAATGGCGAAATATCGCGTACACCTGCCGCAATTGAACGGCGGGCTGTTTTTGACCGACGGCGGCATGGAAACCTATTTTTGTTTCCAGCTGGGCATCGACCTGCCGGAATTTGCCTCGTTTCCCCTGGTCGACGACGCCCGGGGCAGGGCAACGATCATCGATTACATGGAACACTATATCCGCATCGCCTTGGAAGAGCGGACGGGGTTCGTTCTGGAAACGCCGACCTGGCGTGCCAATGCCGATTGGGGGGCGAAATTGGGATACGATCCGCAGGCACTTCACCGGATCAATATCGAGGCCGTGGGATTGATGGCCGAATTGCGCGACGCTTATGAAGCGCCGGAGACCCCCATGGTCATCAGCGGCAATATCGGGCCCCGCGGCGACGGCTATGACCCGGCGGAATTTCTGACGCCCTCCGTGGCTGAGGATTATCACGCCGCACAGATCACCGCCTTTGCCAAATCCCAGGCCGATCTTGTCACCGCCATGACCATCACCCATCCGGGCGAGGCCATCGGCATCGTTCGTGCCGGACAGGCGGCCGGTCTGCCGGTGGTGATTTCCTTCACAACGGAAACGGACGGACGCCTGCCGGACGGGACCTCGCTGGAACAGGCCATCAACGACGTTGACGACGCCACGAACGGTGCTACCGCCTATTTCATGATCAACTGTGCCCATCCCAGCCATTTCCAGTCCGCCCTGGAAACGGGCAGCCCCTGGATCAACCGTATCCGGGGCGTTCGCGCCAATGCCTCGACCAAAAGCCATGCGGAACTGGATCGCTCGGACGTGCTGGACGCCGGAAACCCGGTGGAATTAGGGGATCAATACCGCGCCCTGCGCGACCGGTTTCCGCATTTCGCCGTCCTGGGCGGATGCTGCGGCACGGACCACCGGCACCTGGCCTGCATCGGTCATGCCTGCTGCGGCAAGGACGCCGCCTAGGTTTTGACCCGGTCCGGGCCGGTACTATACAGGCTGGTCCGGATAGGCCAGTTCGTGGGTGCTTTTCCAGTCGTCGGCCACGTAATTGACGATCAGGGTCTGGCGTACGCCGCTGATGGTCTTGTTGCGGAAGCCGTGCCAGGTATCCGCGCCCGGCACGAAGGTAAGTGCCCGGTTGCGCTTATGCGGGGTCGGCCCGAAGTAGTCTTCTTCCTTGGGCCCCGAATAGATGTCGGTGCCCCAGTCCTCGCCCTCGGGCGCCTGGGACAGATAGACCAGAAGGCTCAGCTTCTTGACCGAGATGTCCTTATGCGGATGCAGCCAGAAGCCGTCGCGGTCCTGGGCGAATTCCAGGCGCAGATAGGTGCCGGAAAGATCGATGCCGCACATGCGCTCGATCCGCTTGACCGTGCCCGGGTCCTGAAATCCCTCGGCGACCTGCTGACAAACGTCGAATTCGGCGCGGCGGCCCGGGTCGAAATAGCTGCGCGCGTCGTTGTTGGCGGCGCGGGCACCTTTCGTATAGTCAAGGCGTGGCGCATCGAAGGGCAGGGCACGGATGGCCTCGACCACATCGTCCGTGAACACGTTGTCCAAAATCCAATGGGAAAACGGCTCGGTCCGAACCTCGCAATTGTCGAGGCTGGCCTGAAGGGTTGCCGTGGTTTCGGAAGCTGTGGTCATGATGTGGTCCGTCATCGCGTTTCGCGGGCCCGGAAACAATGGGCGGGCCCTTGTGTTAAATCCTTCTGCGGGGACCGTCAAACGTTCCGTCCATCGCAATACGCCGAAGCCGTTACAGGGCCTCGCCCCGCATCAGGCGCGGCAAATCCCCGACCTCGCCCATGGCGTGGCGCATGAAGACCTTTTTCAGATCGGGCAGGGCGTTGACCGCACCCAGGCCCAGATCACGCGCCAGGCGCACGGGCGCGATATCGTTGGAAAATAAACGGTTCAACACATCGGTCATGCCGAGCATCAGGGAGTTATCGAACCGGCGGCCGCGTTCATAATCCTCAAGCACGGCGGACGACCCCAGGTCCAGGCCGACCCGGCGGGCATCGGCCAGCACTTCGGCCAGGACAGCGACATCGCGCAGCCCCATGTTCAGGCCCTGGCCCGCAATGGGGTGCATGCCGTGCAGCGCGTCCCCGGCCAGGACATAGCGTTCGGCCACGGCGCGTTCGGCCACGGAAAGCGCCAAGGGGTAGCTCCAACGCGGGCCGACCAGGGCGAGCGAGCCCAGGAAATCACCGAACCGAAGGGCCAGTTCGGCCAGGAAATCATCGTCATCCAGGGCCATGATCGCCGGCGCCAGGTCACGGCGTTCGGTCCAGACCAAGGACGACTGATGCTGTTCGCGCCCGGGCGCGCCCTTGATCGGCAGGATCGCGAACGGCCCCGCCGCCAGGAAATGTTCATGGGCGATACAGCCGTGGGGGTGTTCATGATCGACCGTGCAGACGATCCCCGTTTGATCATACGTCCAGCCCGTGGCACGGATGCCGGCCCAGGTCCGCGTGCGCGATTGCCGCCCGTCGGCGCCGACGATCAGCGATGCCGCCAGCACCCGCCCGTCACCCAGGGTCAGCAACGCCCGGGGGCCGCTCAGATCCATTTGGGAAATGGTCACCGGCGCTTCGACGGTTAAATTTTCGGCGGCCCGCTGGGCATCGAACAGGGCGCGGCGGATAAAGCGGTTTTCGACCATGTAGCCGAACGGAGCATCCCCCAGGGCGCTGTGGTCGTAATGCAGGAACAACAGCGATCCCGCATCGGCGACGCGGATATCCCGGATCGGTGATGCGGTCGGGCGCAGATCGCCCCACAGGCCCGCGGCCACTAGCACCCGATGGGTCGCCAAGGCGATGGCCGAGGCCCGGCCATCGAACCCGTCGTCCAGCCCGGCCGCCGGGTCCGCCCGGTCGACCAGGGTGACGCGCAACCCCGCACCCGCCAGCAGCACCGCCAGGGTCCCGCCCACAAGACCGCCGCCGACGATCAGCACGTCGGCCGAACCGTCGGCAGATATCTCCGCGGATCCGTTCAGTGGGGCCATGATAGGTGTCTCCAGCTTGGCACGGCAGGTTTTCAATACGCCTTATAAACCCATTCGCTCTGGATCGCAGAATTTCCCGATCCATGGTGAAAGTCCAGGCGCCATATCTGTGTAATATTTATGCAATTTCTATATTTTGAGCATTATTTGTGCATAATATTGACGCGATCATACTCCGTAAATTCCCATATATCCTTGATTATGAACGACAAAATCACCTTTCCGGGATTCCGGCACGGTTCTTGAAATTGTGCGTTGCGAAATCGGGTCATGGGGCCCGGCACATTTTCGTCGGCGGGCGTCGGAGAGTTCCGCACACCCGACCGGGACGTGGCCAAAAAAGCGGAAAGGATTAACGAAATGAAGCTGATCATGGCCGTGATTAAGCCGTTTAAGTTGGAGGAGGTTCGAGAAGCCCTCACGCCGCTCGGCGTGGAAGGTATGACCGTCAGTGAGGTCAAAGGCTTCGGACGCCAAAAGGGGCAAGCGGAAATCTACCGCGGCGCCGAATACATGGTGAACTTCCTGCCCAAAGTGAAGCTCGAGATCGCCGTCAAGGACGACCTCGTCGCCTCGATCGTCGAAACCATTCAGAAAACCGCCCAGACCGGCAAGATCGGCGACGGCAAGGTTTTCGTCTACTCGCTTGAACAGGCCGTGCGAATCCGTACGGGCGAAGCAGGCGCGGATGCCCTTTAGGAGGTTTTCCAAATGACCATTGAAAATCTGAAACAGATGTTTTCAAAAAGCGCCGCGCATATGGCCGGCGTGATGGGGGCAGCCGTTCTGTTGCTTGCCATGTCCGGCTCGGCCCATGCCGAAATTCCCGGCGAATCACAATTCGTGTTCAACACGTTCTCCTTCCTGGTGCACGGCTTCCTGGTCATGTGGATGGCCGCGGGCTTCGCCATGCTGGAAGCGGGCCTGGTGCGGACCAAAAACACCGCCATGCAGTGCCTGAAGAACGTCTCGTTGTTCTCGATCGCGTCGATCATGTACTACCTGATCGGCTATAACCTGATGTACGACGGCGTCGACGGCGGCTTCATGGGCTCCATTTCCCTGTGGGGTCAGGATGACAGCGCGGCAGCAGCCGGCAAATTCGTCGGTGACGGTGCGGTCGGCTATTCGGCGGCGTCCGACTTCTTCTTCCAACTGGTGTTCGTCGCAACCGCGGCCTCGATCGTTTCCGGGACCGTGGCCGAACGCGTCAAGCTGTGGGCCTTCCTGATCTTCACGGTCGTGCTCACGGGCATCATCTACCCGATCCAGGGCTCCTGGCAGTGGGGCGGCGGCTGGCTTGCCGAACTGGGCTTCGCCGACTTCGCCGGCTCGACCCTGGTGCATTCCACGGGCGGCTGGGCGGCCTTGACCGGCGCCATCATCATCGGGGCCCGTACGGGCAAGTACAGTGCCGACGGCACCGTGCGGCCGATGCCGGGCGCCAACCTGCCGCTCGCCACACTGGGCACGTTCATCCTGTGGCTCGGCTGGTTCGGCTTCAACGGCGGCTCGCAGCTCGCCATGGGGTCGGCAGCCGATGCCATCGCGATCTCGAACATCTACATCAACACCAACATCGCCGCCGCGGGCGGGGTCGTTGCCACGGTCATCCTGACCCAGCTGATCTACAAAAAGGTCGATCTGACCATGGCCCTGAACGGTGCCTTGGCCGGCCTGGTGTCGATCACCGCCGGTCCGGACACGCCGTCGCTCGGCATGGCCATGATCATCGGCGCGATCGGTGGTGTGATCGTCGTGGTGTTCGTGCCGCTGCTGGACAAGCTGAAGATCGACGACGTGGTCGGCGCCATTCCGGTCCACCTCGTAGCCGGTATCTGGGGCACCATGGCGGTGCCGCTGACCAACAGCGATGCGTCCTTCTACGCACAGGCCGTGGGTGTCGTTTCCATCGGCGCCTTCGTGATCGTCACCTCCGCCGTCATCTGGTTCGTCCTGAAGATGGTCATGGGTGTGCGGGTCACGCCGGAAGAAGAGGAATCGGGGCTCGACCAGACCGAATGCGGTCTCGAGGCCTATCCCGAATTCCGGGGCTCACAAACCATCTAAGTTCCTCCACACAACTCCTACTCACGGGGCCGGAAGTTTTCTTCCGGCCCCTTTTTTATTCAAGGCCCCTTCTGTTTTCTTGTCTTTGCCGTGCCGGGCGATAGACTCCGCCCACACCACACAGGGCCTGACCATGCTCAACCCCCGCTATAACGACCTGCCGGTCTATCCGTTCGACCGCCTGCGCCGGCTGCTTGACCCCCATTCCCCGACCGCGGGGATGGAGCCGATCTCGCTCGCCGTCGGCGATCCGACCTTCGATCCCCCGGCGGCCATCGCCGAAACCATGGCCGATAAATCCCCCTTATGGAGCCGCTATCCGGCAACCGACGGCACGCCCGATTTCCGCGCCGCCGCCGCCGGCTGGCTCGACCGGCGCTACGGCCTGGGGACCGACATCGACCCGGACCGCCACATCCTGCCCGTGGTCGGCACGCGCGAAGGCCTGGCCCTGGTCGCCAATCTGGTGGTCCCGCCGGAAAAAGCGGGCAAGCGCCCCCTGGTTGTCATGCCCAATCCCTGTTTCCATACCTACATGGCCGCCGCCGTGTTTTCCGGCGCCGAACGCCGCCATCTGCCGGCAACGGCGGAAACGGGCTTCATGCCCGACCTGTCCCAAATGAGCGCCGCCGATTGGGACCGCACGGCCCTGTTCTATCTATGCTCGCCGGGCAATCCGCAGGGCGGCGTGGCTTCCATGGGTCTGTTGATGGATGCCATCATCCTGGCCCGGCGCCATGATTTCGTGCTGGTGGTCGATGAATGCTATGCGGAAATCTACGACGCCTTTCCGCCGGCCGGCGCGCTGGAGGCCTGCCGCGCCATCGACGGCAAGTTCACCAACGTTCTGGTCTTTCATTCCCTGTCGAAACGGTCATCGGCCCCCGGCATGCGGTCCGGCTTCGTGGCCGGTGATGCGGAGCTGATTTCCCGCTATCGCATGTTGCGCAACTATCTGGGCGCGCAGATGCCCCACCCGGCGCTTTATGCTTCGGCCCGGTTATGGTCCGACGATTCGGACGCTTTTCGCTATCGGACCGCCTATCAGGGCCTGATTTCGACGGCCCAGGATGTGCTTGGCGAACGCTTCGATTTCTTCCGGCCAGCCGGTGGATTTTTTCTTTGGCTGAATGTCGAAAACGGTGAAGAGGCGGCTCTAACGCTTTGGAAAGACGCGGCAATTCGTGTTTTGCCCGGGGCCTATATGAGCGCAGCCGAAACCGATGGCAGCAACCCCGGCCAAGCCTTTATCCGCGTTGCCCTGGTACATGAACAATCAACCATAGAGACTGCCTTAAGAAGGCTTGTTAAGGTCTTGTAAACCTTAATAACCTAGAAGTCGCTTATGGCAGCGTCACAGCAAACCTCCGGTCTGGTCCACCTGTTCCCGCAAGGAACGGGGGCTTTCGTGCGCCGCCGCCTGGCCGAACTGGCCGGCGTCGCCCTGTTCATTGCCGGCGCCGGCGCCGGGGCTGCCTTGGTCACCTTCCATGCGGGCGACCCGTCCCTCAACACGGCTTCGGGCGATGCGGTGCAGAACCTGCTGGGCCGGCCCGGCGCCGTTGTCGCCGATCTGGGCCTGCAGCTGTTCGGGGTGATCGCCGTCGTTCTGCCGCTGGTGGCCCTGGCCTGGGGCTGGTCCTTGATGCGCATGCGCAGGCTGGGCAGCCTGACGCTGCGCCTGCTGTTCCTTTTGATCGCCCTGCTGGGCCTGACCCTGGCCATGGCGCCGCTTGACCGGCCGGAAACCTGGCCGCTGGCCACGGGCCTGGGCGGCGTGGCCGGCAACATGGCGTTCGACGGCCTGTTCCGCCTGTTGGGCCACCTGCATCTGAGCATTCCCGGCGAATGGCTGGGCAGCGCCGCCGCCGTGATCGGCACCGTGGCCTTTATCTGTGCCCTTGGGTTTTCCCGGCGTGATTGGGCCGCCGGCCTGCGCGCCGTGCTCGGCACGGCCCAGGGCCTGTTTCTTGCTCTGCGGACGGCGGTCCGCTGGACCATCGACATGGCGGGACGCATGAAGAATACGGACGTCCTTGACCTGGACGGCCCGATCGCGGCCGACCCCCTGGATGACGACATCGACGATACCGAAACCGCGGCGCCGGCCGCCCGCGAGCGCGCCGCCGTCGACAGCCGGCCCAAAAAGGGCAAAGGCCTGATCGCCCGGGCCCGCGAACGCAAGGCCGCCAAATCCAAAAAGGCGCTGATCCAGCCGCCCGCCGCCAAGCCCAAGGCCGCGAAGAAAGCCAACAACCAGCGCTCCTTGGATCTGGGCGGTGACGGCACCTACCGGGGCCCCACGCTGGATCTGTTGAGCGGACCCGACGTGATCCAGGGCCCGGCCCATGATCCGGACAAATTGGCCCAGAATGCCCAGTATCTGGCATCGGTCCTCGACGATTTCGGCGTCAAGGGCGAGATCGTCAAGGTCCGCCCCGGCCCCGTGGTTACCCTGTACGAGCTGGAACCCGCCCCCGGCACCAAGACATCGCGCGTGGTCGGCCTGTCCGACGACATCGCGCGTTCCATGTCGGCAATCAGCGTGCGCATCGCCGTTGTCCCCGGGCGCAGCGTGATCGGGATCGAATTACCGAACCAGGACCGGGAAGGCGTGCATCTGCGCGAATTGCTGGCTTCGCAGTCGTTCGACAAGACCAAATCCAAACTTCCCCTGACCCTGGGCAAGGATATCGGCGGCCAGCCGGTGATCGCCGACCTGGCGACCATGCCGCATCTGCTGATCGCGGGCACCACCGGGTCCGGCAAATCGGTCGGCATGAACGCCATGGTGCTATCGTTGCTGTATCGCCTGTCGCCCGAACAATGCCGGTTCATCATGATCGACCCCAAAATGCTGGAACTGTCGGTCTATGAGGGCATCCCCCATCTTCTGACGCCGGTCGTGACCGACCCCAAGAAAGCCGTGGTCGCATTGAAATGGACCGTGCGCGAGATGGAGGAACGCTATCGCGCCATGTCGCAGCTGGGCGTGCGCAATGTCGAGGGCTATAACGCCCGCATCGCCGAAGCCCAGAAAAAAGGCGAGGTGCTGTCGCGCCGGGTCCAGACCGGCTTCGACGCCGAGGGCCGCCCCGTGTTCGAAGATCAGCCGCTCGGCACCGATCCCCTGCCCTTCATCGTGGTCGTGGTCGACGAAATGGCCGACCTAATGCTGGTCGCGGGCAAGGACGTGGAAGCCGCCATCCAGCGCTTGGCACAAATGGCGCGGGCTGCCGGCATCCATATCATGATGGCCACACAGCGCCCATCCGTGGACGTCATCACCGGCACCATCAAGGCCAACTTCCCGACCCGCATTTCCTTCCAGGTCACGTCCAAGATCGACAGCCGCACCATTCTGGGCGAACAGGGGGCTGAACAGCTGCTGGGCCGTGGCGACATGCTGTACATGGCCGGCGGCGGGCGCATCACCCGCGTGCACGGACCTTTCGTGTCCGACGACGAGGTCGAACAGGTCGTCAGTCACCTAAAATCCCAGGGCACGCCCGAATATATCGAAGACGTCACCCGCGACGACGAAACAGGCGACCTGAACGCATCCGGCGGCGGCGGCGATTCCGGCGACGCGCTGTATGACGAGGCGGTCGCCCTGGTCGCCCGCGAAGGCAAGGCGTCGACCAGTTTCGTGCAGCGTCACCTGCAGATCGGCTATAACCGGGCCGCCCGCCTGATCGAGCGCATGGAAAGCCAGGGCGTGGTCAGCCCCGCCGACCGGGTCGGCCGGCGCGAGGTTCTGGTCGGCACGCACTGATCCGCAATCCCCGGGTTTACCCGGGCGCCCGACGGGCCTACATATCGTCCATGAACATTCGCGTTTTTTCCCGCATCCGCCATGCCGCCTGTCCCGGCCTTTGCCTGTGGCTTCTGGCCGCGATTCTGCTGGTCGCATCCCCCTCCGCCATGGCCCAGGGCGATGCCCAGGAAATCACCCTTAACGCCCAGCAGCGCACCCTGGTCAAACAGGTCGAAACCTATCTCAACGGCATCACGACCCTGCAGTCCAAGTTCTTCCAGCAGACATCGACCAATGAATTCGCCGAAGGCGAGATCTATCTGTCCCGGCCCGGCCAACTGCGCATCGAATACAAACCGCCCAACCATATTCTGATCGTCGCCAAGGGCGAATTCCTGAGCTACATCGACAAGGAACTCAAGAACGTCACCTATATTCCGGTCGAAGATACACCGGCGGCGTTTCTGCTCAGCGGACGGATCAGCCTGGACCCGAAACGGGTCGCCTTTCATGAGGTCACCCGGGAAAACGGCGCGGTCTTCATCTCCGTGGCGGAACGGGACCAGCCCTTCGCCGGGCGATTGACCCTGATTTTCCGGGCCAATCCGCTGAGTTTGCGCAAATGGACCGTGGTCGACGCCCAGGGAACGATCACCGATATCGTCCTGACCGACCCGTTTTACGGCGGCCGGATCGATCCCAAGCAGTTCGAATTCGTCGAATACGAACGCGAGCGCAGCGGAGAATAGGGCCCAGGGCATAAGTCATGCGTTAATTGCATGGCTGATAGAGCATTTTCGCCCTGGTATCCCGCGCCAATCTACCCAATATAAATCTTATACAGCGCGGCCCAAATGCTGCGCCGCCGGACGACGCGCCCCCCTCGCCGTCCGGCATCTCCAAAAATGGAGACGAAGCGCCCGGCACCTCCCCCGCCGGGCGCTTCCTTTTTTGGGCACCCGGGAAATTATCTGTTTGCGCAAAACGACCTTCACGGCTGTGTAAGCCGTTCAGGTTTTGCGACCCCCGCCGGGCGCTTCCTTTTTTCAAGAAACGCCCGGCATATCAATAATCTGACACAAATCGCCGTCGGGGACCTTCGGCCTCCCGCATGCGCGGGGTCCTCGTGCCGCCAATTCGGCGCAATGGCGCCGGGCGGCCCGGGATCGGGTTTTGCGACTTCCCCATGATGACGCTTGAGCCGCCGTTTGATCCCCGCTACCAGGAGGGCATGCCCTTCACCGTCGCCACCTGGAACGTCAATTCCGTGCGTAAGCGCCTGGACCATGTGGCGCGGTTCGCCCGCGAAACAACCATCGACGTGCTCTGCCTGCAGGAAACCAAGGTCGTCAACGACCTGTTCCCGGCCGAGGCCATGACCGAAATGGGGTTCTCCTATCAAGCCATCGCCGGCATGAAGGGCTACAACGGGGTCGCCATTCTGTCGCGCCGGCCGCTCAGCGATGTACGGGTCGAACCCTGGCTGGGCCGGGACGATTGCCGTCATGTCCATGCCCGGGTGGAAACGGGTTCGGGCCCGGTCGAGGTCCATAGCCTGTACGTTCCCGCCGGCGGGGATGATCCCAATCCCGAAGCCAATCCCAAGTTCGCCTATAAATTGGATTTTCTGGATGCTCTGGCGCCCTTTCTGGCGGCGCGCGCGGCATCAGGCATCCCATCCGTTCTGACCGGCGATCTGAACGTCGCCCCTTTGGAAACGGATGTCTGGTCGCACGAACGCCTGAAGCGCGTCATCACCCATACTCCGGTCGAACGGGACAAGCTGAAAGACCTGATGACCGGCGATGACGGGGAGGGCGGTGGCTGGACCGATGCCCTGCGGCGCTTCGTGCCGGCCGATCAAAAGGTTTTTACCTGGTGGAGCTACCGCGCCGCCGACTGGCGCGCCGCCGACAAGGGCCGCCGACTGGATCATATCTGGGTCAATCCGGCCCTGGCGCCCGCGCTGAGTTTCGCCGCCGTGCATGACGAGGTCCGCGACTGGCCCGAACCTTCCGATCATGCCCCCGTCAGGGCGGTGTTCGAAATCGGCTGATGTCGCCGCACCCCATACTTATGCGCCGGCCAATGAATACCTAGGGCCGATGGCGCCCAGGCACCCCGCCCGATAGGCTCCAGGGAGCGACAATAAAATCCATAAATGGAGCCCCCATGGCCAAAAAAGCCACAACATCCGGGAAATCCCAAACCACCGTATCGGCCGGACGCAGCACCCCCGGCCGGGACCAACGGGCCGCTTTGTCCAAGTCCGAGCGGACCATGATGGCCAAGGCACGCAAGGCTTGCGGACCTTTCGCCGGCACCAATCGTTTCAAGGCCGCCATCTAAAGCCCGGCGGCCCCGGCGGGATATCACGACCCCCAAAACCGCGCCCGCGAAGAAGGTCTTGGCGTTTTAACGAATGTCTGGGATTATTGCCCCGGTCGGGGAAAAGTTGAACCAAGGAACCGGGGCGCGTGCATGGCCCAAGACTTTTCCAGCCGCGAAGTCTCTCTTGAAGCTGTCATGGCAACCGGTTGCGGTGAGGTATACCGCTATTGGGAGGCCAAACGCGCCGGCCGGTTCGCGCCGGCCTGGGACGAATTCCATCTGGTCGATCTGCCGTCCGACATCATCCCCTATATCCGTGTCGCCGACGTGATCAACGACGGCGACGATTTTCTGTACCGGTTCTGGGGCACGGGGCTGGCCACCATCCGCGCCATGGATCGGACGGGCATGCGCCTGTCGGCGATCAAAAGCCTGCGCACGGAAACGGCCCTGGCCGAATACCGCCGGATCGTCCAAGACAAATCCTGCTTCACGATCGTCTACGACGCCCGCAGCGGGGAAGGCCGGCTTAGCCTGCATGCGCCCAGCATCCGCCTGCCCCTATCTTCGGACGGCGAAACGGTGGACAAGATCGTCTGCTACACGGATTTCGATACCGACGGCGCCGAATGGCAGCGGTTTTTCGAACAACGCAATACGGGAACGGTTATTCCGGCTACGGAACCAATCGATAGCCGCCGGGTTCCGTAACCAGAAGCCGCGCATTCGAGGGATCGCTCTCGATCTTCTGACGCAGGCGGTAGACGTGGGTTTCCAATGTATGCGTGGTGACGCCTGCATTATATCCCCAGACCTCGCCCAACAGAATATCCCGGCCAACAACCTTGTCCCCGGCGCGGTACAGGTATTTCAGGATCGCCGTTTCCTTGTCGGTCAGGCGGACCTTTTTCTCGGTCGCACCTTCAACCAGCATTTTGTTAGCAGGCTGGAACGAATACGGGCCGATCACGAATACGGCGTCGTCGGAACGTTCGTGCTGGCGGATATGGGCACGCAGACGGGCCAGCAGCACGCCCAGGCGGAACGGCTTGGTGACATAATCGTTCGCCCCGGCATCGAGGCCCAGGATGGTGTCCGCATCCGTATCCGCGCCGGTCAGCCTGATGATCGGCGAGGTCACGCCGTTGCGCCGCATCAGGCGGCAGACTTCGCGGCCGTCCATGTCGGGCAGGCCCACATCCAGGATGATCACGTCGAAACGGTCTTCCTTCGCGGTCTTCAGGGCCTCGGCCCCGCTGGTGCAGGTAGCACTGGTGAATTCCTCGTGAAGCTGCAGCTGTTCGCACAGCGTTTCGAGGAAATCTGCATCGTCGTCGACGATCAGGATTTGCTTGCCGTTGGTCATATTGCTGCGTCGTCCCCCTAGGAATCCGGGAATTTCAAGTGATTGTCCGTATTTGTGACATGAGGTCAATGACAAGGAACGGAAAATTCACCATATTGGGCCTATATAGAGCAAATGTAGTCGTGCGCCTGATTGCCCCGAAACCGAGGCGCAAATAAGGCAAACATCATTTCGGCGATGATCGCGAACCGATGACCGAGAACACTTCCCAGAAAACGCCGGCACGGTCCCTGGACCTGAACCGGCGGGACGCCCCGGCAACGCGGGAGCCGCGCGCCCAGAAAGCCGTGGACCGCGCCGCCGGTGAATTGCGCCGCGGCCGCCCGGTGGTGACCGGTGACGGCGCCGGCCGGGGCCTGATCCTCCTGGGGGCCGAACATCTTGATGCCCGCCGCCTGGCCGACATGCGCGCCCTGACCGAGGGCGAACCCGAACTGGCCGTGACCGCGCGCCGCGCCGCGGTCCTGGGCCTGCCGGCACCGCAAAGCAAGGTTGTCGTCCTGTCACGGGCGGGCGGACTGGACCCGGGTCTGGTCACGCGTCTGGCCGATCCCCTGTTCGACGCCGACGGGGCCGGCCCCTTGGCCGATCTTTCACAGCGCGCGGTCGGTCCGTTCGATGCCTGGTCGGCAGCGGTCAGCCTGATGAAGATCGCCCGCCTGTTGCCCGCCGCCATGACCGGCACGATCCGTTTCGACGGCGACCTGGAAACCTGGGCCAAGCGCCATGATCTGATGTTCGTCGATGCGGGCGACGTATTCCGCCAGCGTTTGGACGAGGCCCGCACCCTGACCGAAGTCGGCGCCGCCCGCATTCCGCTGGCCGCCGCCGCCGAGGCCAAGGTCCACGCCTTCCGTCCGGCCGATGGCGCGCTGGAACATCTGGCCATCGTGATCGGCGACCCGCAACCGGGCGACGCCGTTCTGACCCGCGTGCATTCCGAATGTTTCACGGGCGACCTGCTGGGCAGCCTGCGGTGCGATTGCGGCGATCAACTGAAAGGCGCCATCGCGGAAATCAGCGCCGCCGGACACGGCATTCTGCTGTATCTGGCCCAGGAAGGGCGCGGCATCGGCCTGGTCAACAAGCTGCGCGCTTACGAGCTTCAGGACCGCGGTTTCGACACCATCGATGCCAACGAACAGCTGGGGTTCGATGCGGACGAACGGGTCTACCTGCCGGCGGCGCAGATGCTGCGGCTGCTCGGCTTCGACGCGGTGCGTTTGCTGACCAACAATCCGGAAAAGGTTGCGGCCCTGGAACACTGCGGCATCACCGTGGCCGAACGGGTTCCCCATGCTTTTCCGTCCAACGAACACAACGAATCCTATCTGCGCACCAAGGCCAGCCGCGCCGGTCATCTGTTTTAGATCTCGGCACGCCCCTTCCGCCCCCGTTAACCATTCAAAGCCTTAGCCGCCGGAGTCTCCCGGGCCCGGCAGGAATTGCCGCGCAGGGCAGATTATTCCCAGATTTCCTGAATCAAAATCACATGGATTCAAAGACTTAGATCTGGCCCGAGTCTTGCGTGATCCGTTCCATAAAATTAACGCCCGAAAACAGGGCGCGAAGAGAACGGGAAAAAATCGATGACACTGCCCTCTGAAGGGATCAATCCCTGGCGCGTGGCCCCTGCCCCCGGCGGACACAGCGCACCCCCCGCCAAAGCCAGCCCCGCGCACCTGCCGGACCTGAAGGTCAATCCGGGGGAATCCCTGTCGCCCGCGAAACAACCGGCCAGCGGCGGCAAGGAATTCAAAGCCTTCGGTGATGACGGCATGACCTTCCTGGACCTGGTCGATGTCGTCAATCCGCTGCAACATATCCCCGTGGTCTCGACCCTGTATCGCGATCTCACGGGCGACACCCTGGACCCGGCCCCCCGGATCATGGGCGGCACGCTGTTCATGGGACCGATCGGGCTTGTCGCCTCGGTCGCCAACGTGATGGTCGAACACAACACGGGCAAGGACATGGGTGGCCACGTGCTGGCCTATTTCCGGGACGACGCCGAACCCCTAACGACCAGGACCGCCGCCGCGACGCCGGCCGCCGCGGGTACGGACGGCACGGATCCCGTCACCGCATGGGCCGCCGAACAAAACGCTTTTTACCGGGATGGCCAAAATACCGGCGATCCGGTCACGGCATGGGCCGCCGGGCAGCAGGCATTCTATCGCGGGCAGACCAACCAAGCCGCAGCCCAGACCGCAACCGCCGATCCCGTGTCGGATTGGGCCCAGGCACAGCATGCCTATTATCGGGGCGATGCACCAAAGGGTTCTGCGCCCACGATCCAAACCGCCCAAGCCGCCGGTCCCGTCGCCGCCGGAACGGACGGCGTGGACGTCACGCAATGGGCCGCCCAACAAGTCGCCCATTACCACAGCAGCGGCACGGCCAACCAGACAACCGACACTGTCAGCCAGTGGGCACGTTCGCAAAATGCCTATTATCGGGCCGGTGCCGAACCGGGCGCCGTGCAGACCGCCTCCAACCATGACGCCGCCCCCAGTGCCGCCGGGACGGACGGGTTGAACGTCAGCCAATGGGCCGCCGGGCAGGTCGCCTATTATCAGGACGACGCCACCCCGGCGACCGCCGCCGACCCGGTTTCCGCCTGGGCCGCGCGGCAGACGGCGTTCTATCAGGACAATGACCGCGCCGCGCCAAGGGCTGCATCGCAAACCGATTCCGTACAGACCGCCCGGGCAACGGCCGCCCGCCCGGACGGCGCCGAAGATGTATCGGCCTGGGCCCGCGATCAATTGGCCTGGGTCATGGGTGATCGGGCCAAGGAGGTCGCCGCCCTGCCATCGGCAGCCCCGGCATCCGGCAGCACGCGGGACCGGGATGATGCGCCCGTTGGCCGCAATATTAATGCCGCTTCCAACACAGCCAACGCCAGCGGCGCCGTCGCCGACGGCGGGGGCTGGTTCCGGGACAACATGGTTCAGGGCTGGACCCGATATCAGGCGGCGCAACGTCTGGCCGAGCCGGGCTACCGCCCGGACCTGGGCCTTGCCGCCGGAACCCGGTAATCCCAATTACCGCCCCCTGACCGCACGAAAGGACTACACTCCGCCCTCATGGAGATCACGGTCAAACAAGGCGATACGCCCAGCCGCGGCCGGCTGGCCTGGGGCCGCCGGACGGTCGATTGCGCCCTGGGTCGGGGCGGTATCACCGATGACAAACGCGAAGGCGACGGCGCGACGCCAACGGGGCGGTTCCAATTGCGCCGCCTGTTTTATCGCGCCGACCGCCGCGCCCGGCCGGACACGGCCCTTCCCCTGACCCCGATCACGCCCGGCCTGGGCTGGTGCGACGATGTGAACAGCCCGGCCTATAACCGCCTGGTCCGCCTGCCCTGCCTCTGGCGGCACGAGGTTCTGATGCGCCAAGACGGGCTTTATGATCTGATGGTGGTTCTGGGGCACAACGACGCACCGCCCGTCCCCGGTTTGGGCAGCGCGATTTTCCTGCATCTGGCGGCACCCGGCCTGGCCCCGACCGAAGGCTGCGTGGCGCTGGCCGAAGCCGATCTGTCGGATCTGTTGAAAATCGCCGGGCCGACGGATTGGTTGCACGTCACGCCGGGGGCTTCGTCCTGACACCGAAAATGGCCGAACCCACACGGACATGCGTCGCACCGAACGCGACGGCGATTTCATAATCCGCGCTCATTCCCATGCTGAGCTGCCGCAATCCGTTGCGCTTGGCGATTTCGACAAGAAGCTGAAAATGCAAAGACGGCTCTTCATCCACGGGCGGAATACACATCAGACCCTTGACCGGCAGTTGCAATTCATCCCGGCATTGAGCGATGAAGGCATCGGCGTCACCCGGCAAAATTCCCGCCTTTTGATCCTCGGCCCCCGTATTGACCTGAACAAAACAATCAACCGCACGGCCCGTTTCTTCCATGGCGCGGGCAAGGGCCCGGGCCAGTTTCGGCCGGTCGACCGTTTCGATGACATCGAAGACCTCGACCGCCTTGCGCACCTTGTTGGATTGCAGCGGGCCGATCAGGTGCAGGGAAAGGCCGGGGAATCTGTCGCGCAGCGGCGGCCATTTTTCTTCCGCCTCCTGCACCCGGTTTTCACCGAACACGCGCTGCCCCGCGTCAAGCGCAGGTTCCATGCGCTCGGCTCCGAAGGTCTTGCCCACGGCGACCAGGGTCACCGCGGCCGGGTCCCGGCCGGCGCCACGCGCCGCCTCGGCAACACGGGCCTGGACGTCGGCCAGATTTGCGGCGATATCAGGGGCCGCGCTATGTGTGGAAGCGATTTCAGAAGTCATGGACGGGTCGATGCAGCGGACTGAGAAGGGAACGTTCCGGACCCTAGCATGGCGGGGCGGCGGGAAAAAGCAGCGGCGCGGGCCGGAACCCCTGCTTGTCTACATGACTGATACGGAACGCACAGCCGACCCGGAAATCATTCTGCAAAGGCTACGCCCCGGCACGGTGGTGATCTTCCGCCACTACGATGCCCCGGACCGTCTGGCCCTGGGCCGGCGCCTGGCAAGGCTTTGTCTTCGCCGGGGTCTGATCTTCGTGGTCGCCGGCGACCGCCGGCTGGCCCGGCGGCTGCACGCCGCCGGACTGCACCTGCCCGAAGGGATGATCCGGCGGCGCCACCGGTTTGTCCCCGCGCAGGATACCTGGCCGGTCAGTGCGGCCGCCCATGACGAAAAAAGTGCACAGCGCGCCGGGCGCGCAGGCGCGGACCTGATTTTGCTGTCACCGGTCTTTCCCACAAGCAGCCATCCCGGCCGGCCGGCATTGGGACTGCGGCGCCTGGCCAAGGTCTGCCGCAGTGTTTCCGTGCCGGTTTTGGCCCTGGGCGGGGTCGGCCCGGCAACCGTCCGGCGGGTTCTCGCGACGGGCGCGGCAGGCGTTGCCGGAATCGGGGGTTTGCCGCAATTATGCAAAGACCCCTTCGGCTGGCGCGCCCGACGGTCTTGAGCCCTTGGCGCGCGGGCACGAATTGGTTTAAGAAGGTGCGGTATTTTATTTCGCGCGGCAAAAAGGAATATGGCCCCCATGACCATTGCGTCAGGTAACAAGGTTCTCAACGCGGTTTTCGCGGCAGCCTTAGTGACGGCCCTGTCCGCCTGCGCCGACGGCTCGCCTGCTGACATCGAAGCGACGACCCATGACCAGACCGATGACAGCGCGGGGCGCGATACCATCTGGGGCGCGGGCGGGGTCAGCCTGTTCGGCGACGAGGAGAAGGACAGCGGCGGTGGTGCCCTGGGTGTCAACAGCTTCCTGTGGCGGGCCACGCTCGACACCATTGCCTTCATGCCCGTATCGACGGCAGATCCCTTTGGCGGCGTTATCCTGACCGATTGGCATTCAACGGAAGAAGCACCCAACGAGCGCTTCAAGCTGAACGTTTATATTCTGGGCCGCACGCTCCGCGCGGACGGCATTCGGGTTGCCGTGTTCGGCCAAACCAAGGATTCCGTCGGACAGTGGCGTGATTCCACCGTGCCCGACGCGACCGGCACCAAGATCGAAGATGCCATCCTGACCCGGGCACGCCAACTCCGCCGCCAGACCATCACCAACAAATAATCACGGATCGGAACAGGGCTTTATTCAAAGACCTTGACCGGGCCGAAAAGCGGCACCGGTTTCGACACTCCACAATCCGTCGCCCGGGAACGGCCGGCGGCAATACGCCAGAACCGCTGGGGACTTGAATGGCGCGCTACAACTTCAAAGAAAACGAGCAAAAATGGCAGGCGGCCTGGGAAGACCAGGCCTGCTTCCAGGTCGATGAAACCTCCGATCGCCCCAAGTATTACGTGCTTGAGATGTTTCCCTATCCGTCGGGGCGCATCCATATGGGCCATGTGCGCAACTACACCCTGGGCGACGTTGTCGCACGTTACAAAAAAGCACGCGGCTTCAATGTCCTGCACCCCATGGGTTGGGATGCCTTCGGTCTGCCGGCGGAAAACGCCGCCATGGAAAACAAGGTCCCGCCCGCCGATTGGACCCGCGAGAACATCGCCACCATGCGCAAACAGCTCAAGACCATGGGGCTGTCTTATGACTGGTCGCGCGAACTGGCGACCTGCGAGCCCGGGTATTACCGCCACGAACAGAAGATCTTCCTGGATTTCCTCAAACACGGTCTGGTCTATCAAAAGGAATCCTGGGTCAACTGGGACCCGGTCGAAAACACGGTGCTGGCCAACGAACAGGTCATCGATGGGCGCGGCTGGCGGTCGGGCGAATTGGTCGAAAAGCGCCAGTTGAGCCAATGGTTCCTGAAAATCACCGATTACGCCGAAGATTTGCTGAACGGCATCGAAACCCTGGAGCGTTGGCCGGACCGGGTCCGCCTGATGCAGGAAAACTGGATCGGCCGGTCCGAGGGCGCGCATGTTCATTTCACGCTTGAGGGTCGGGAAGACCGCCTGGAAATCTACACCACCCGGCCGGACACCCTGTTCGGGGCCTCTTTCTGCGCCGTCGCGGCCAATCACCCCCTGGCCCAGGAACTGGGCCGGACAAACCCCCAGCTGGCCGCATTCATCGCCGAATGCAACCGTATGGGCACCAGCGAGGCGGCCATCGAAACGGCTGAAAAACTGGGCTTCGATACGGGCGTGAAGGCACGCCACCCCTTTGTCGACGGCAAAACCTTGCCCGTTTATGTCGCCAATTTCGTGCTGATGGACTACGGATCGGGTGCCATTTTCGGTTGCCCCGCACATGACCAGCGCGACCTGGACTTCGCCAACAAATACGGTCTGGACGTGGTCCCGGTGGTCGCGCCCAAGGGTGCGGACGCCGCAAGCTTCACAATCACGGACGAGGCCTATCTGGAAGACGGCCTGCATATCAACTCCGATTTTCTGGACGGCCTGAACGTAGCGGACGCCAAATCCACGGTCATCGACCGGCTGGAAGCCATGGGGATCGGCACCCGCGCGGTGAACTATCGGCTGCGCGACTGGGGCGTGTCACGCCAACGATATTGGGGCTGCCCCATTCCGATCATCCATTGCGGCGATTGCGGCATCGTGCCCGTACCGGAACAGGATCTTCCGGTCGAACTGCCGGCCGATATCGACATTACGGGGGCTGGCAACCCCCTGGCCGCCCATCCGACCTGGAAACATGTGGACTGCCCGACCTGCGGCAAACCGGCCGAGCGGGAAACCGATACCTTCGACACGTTCTTTGAATCATCCTGGTATTTCGCTCGGTTCTGCGCACCCCATGCCGAAGCACCGCTTGACCGTGCGGCCGTGGACCATTGGCTGCCGGTCGATCAGTACATCGGCGGGATCGAACATGCCGTGTTGCATTTGCTGTACAGCCGGTTCTTTACCCGCGCTTTGAAAAAATGCGGCTATCTATCTGTTGGGGAACCCTTTGCCGGTCTTTTAACCCAAGGCATGGTTTGTCATCAGACCTTCAAGGACGCCGATGGAAAATGGCTGCTTCCGACACAGGTTGTGTTTGACGGCGGTACCGCCGCCCATGCCGATACGGGCCAGCCTGTAACCGCCGGGCGTTCGGAAAAGATGAGCAAATCCAAGAAGAACGTGGTCGACCCTGAAGCGATCATCGAAGCCTACGGGGCCGACACCGCGCGTCTGTTCATGCTGTCGGACAGCCCGCCGGACCGCGATCTTGAGTGGACCGATGCGGGCGTCGACGGAGCCTGGCGTTATTTGAACAGGTTGTGGCGCCTGGTGTCCGAAAGTTCCGCCCCGCTTGCCGCACCGGGTGCCAGCCAACCCGATTCCATCGATGGCGCGGCCGAAGACGTGCTGAAAGCCATTCACAAAACCATCGACGGGGTGTCCGGTGACCTGGAAAAATTTCACTTCAACAAGGCCGTCGCCCGGATCCGCGAACTGACCAATGCGGTCGAAGGTCTGAAAGACGATGTCGCGGGCGCCGATTGGGTCCGCCGGCTGGGGCTTGAAACCCTGACGCTCCTCATTGCGCCCATGACGCCCCACCTGGCGGAAGCCCTGTGGCAGGAACTGGGCCGAGGCAGCGAACTCGTCGCAGATACCGCTTGGCCCGAAGCGGACCCCGCCTATTTGGTGGACGACCTGATGACCGTCGCCGTACAGGTCAACGGTAAGCTTAAGGGCACCATTGAGTTGCCGAAGGATTGCGCACAAAATGTTGCCGAGGATGCGGCCTTGGCATTGGATAAAGTTCAATCCGTGCTGGGCGGAAATCCGCCGCGAAAGGTCATCGTTGTACCGAACAGGATCGTCAATGTGGTCGCGTAGAGCATTGCTGACGGGTATTGCCGGGATCGGCGCCGTTGGCGCGTTGAACGGATGCGGATTTCGCCCGCTGTATGGCCGGTCCGGGGGGGGCGACCTAAGCGAGGCTCTCGCCCGGGTCGAAATCGGCCCGATTCCGGATCGCGTGGGCCAGCTGGTTAGAAACGCCTTGCTTGATGGCCTTCGTCCACGGGGGGCCTCGAGTTATCCGGCATTTCGTCTGGACGTGGACGTACAAGAAAGCATTTCTTCTCTTGCCGTGCGGAAAAGCGCCAACGCGACCCGCGCGGATTTGAATCTGAGTGGTACCTTCATCCTGCGCGATTTCTCGACCGGCACTGAACTGTTGTCTGGGACATCACAGGCGATTTCCAGCTACAACATCTTGAATTCGGAATTCACGACCCTGATGTCCGAGAAAGGTGCCCGCGACCGCGCGGCCCGCCAGTTAGCCGATGACATCCGCCTGAAGATCGCGACGTTCCTCAAAACCCATAGCGCCAAGGGGTAACCCCAAGGTTCCGTCCAACAAGGTCTCGCCATGAAAATAACGGGCCGCCAAACCGACAGCTTCCTGGATAACCCCGGCGAGGATGTCGCGGCGGTATTGATTTACGGGCCCGATCACGGCTTGGTGCGGGAGCGGGCCGACCGGTTGATCCGCGCTGTCGCCGGTGCTGGCGATGATCCCTTCCGCGTGGCCTCCCTTACGGAATCCGACATTACCGATGATGCGGAACGCCTAGCCTCGGAGCGTGCGGCCCTGGCCTTCGGCGGCGGCCGGCGTGCAATCCGCATCGACGGCGGCGACAAACTGGCCCCCGCGGTCGAACGGGCGTTGGATGTCGCCGGCGACGGTGTGGTCGTTATCGTCGGGGGTGAACTTCCAGCCCGTTCCAAATTGCGAAAACTTTGCGAGGGCGCCAAAACGGCGGCCGCCGTGCCCTGTTATGCCGATGATGCCCGCGCCACGGAACAGGTCGTGCGCGAAGCCCTGTCCGCCGCCAACCTCACCATCGGCCGCGAGGCTCTGGCCTATCTGTCTGAAAACCTGGGCAATGACCGGCTGGTGTCCCGCCGCGAACTGGAAAAGCTTGTCCTTTACATGGCGGATGCCGGACCGGAAGTGTCCTTGGCCGATGCCCAAGCCTGTGTCGGCGACAACGCCGGACGCGGCACCGATGCCGTGACCCGGGCCCTGGCCGGGGGTGACGTCCCTGCCCTGCTGCGCGATTACGCCAGCGCCCTGGATCTGGGCGACGGGGCAATCGGCATGCTGCGCGCGGCCCAGCGCATGTTCCAGCGGCTGCATCTGGCGGCGGGGAACGTGGCCCGCGGCAGCCGTCCGGAACAGGCCGTCGAAAACCTGCGCCCTCCGGTCTTTTTCAAAGAAAAGCCATTGTTTATCAATGCGCTAAGATCATGGACACCCGCTCGATTGGGCGCGGCGCTGGAGATTTTGACGGAGGCCGAGCGGGCCTGCAAAAGCGGCCTGGGCCCGGACGAAGTGATTTGCGAGCGGGCGTTCATCCGCCTTGCCCGACTGGCGCGGTGATCCAAAATCTATTTGGCGAATCGCCGGGTTTGCTCACGTCCGCAACCTTGGATCATTCTTATGACCTCAAAGTCATTGGCATCGGGGGCTCTTTGCCCCCTCCATCCGATGCCTACTCGCCCGCGGCTTGGCCGCTCAGGCGCTGCAGCAGACCGTCGAGCTGGTCGAGCGATTTGTAATAGAGGGTGACTGAGCCCTCCCGCCCCTTCGGCGCGATGGCGACGCGCAGGCCGAGCATATCGGACAAATCCGTTTCCAGGGCACGGGTGTCCGCATCCTTTTCCTTGGGCCCCCGCTTGGTGCTGGCTGATTTGGCCCCGGCGGCCGCGCGCTGAACCAGCTGTTCCGTCTGCCGCACGCTCAGCCCCTTGGCGATGATTTCGCGGGCCAGGGCTTCCGGTGCGGACGCCCCCAACAGGGCCCGGGCGTGCCCGGCGCTGAGATCACCGGCATCGACCATGGCCTTGACCGCTTCGGGCAGGCCCAGAAGACGCAGCATATTGGCGACATGAGAGCGGCTTTTGCCGACGGCCCGGGCCAGGGCTTCCTGTGTATGGCCGAACTCGTCCATCAGACGTTGCAGACCGATCGCTTCTTCCAGCGGGGACAGATCCTCGCGCTGCAGGTTTTCGACCAGCGCGACTTCAAGCGTTTCCTGGTTGGACAACACTTTTATGACAACCGGGACCTCGTGCAGCTGCGCCAATTGGGCCGCCCGCCAGCGCCGTTCCCCGGCGATGATTTCATAGTCACCGGGTTTATCCGGATGTTCCCGCACAAGAATCGGCTGCAGCACGCCGAGCTCGCGGATCGACTGCGACAGATCCTTCAGTTCTTCCTCGCCCATGGTACGGCGTGGCTGATACTTACCGGGATGCAGTTTCGACACATTGATCTGCCGCGCCCCGGCGCTGCGGTCGGGCGTGGTATCTTCCCCCAACAGGGCCGACAGACCCCGGCCCAGGTTTCTGCGTTTTTCCGCCATCATGATATTCCCACGGGTTCGCCCCCGGCCCGGCGGGCCAGGGTCTGGCGCTCGCGACTGATGACTTCGCTCGCCAAGTTAAGATAAGCCTTCGACCCGGCACAGGCCGTGTCATAGATCAACACCGGCCGGCCATGGGACGGCGCCTCGGAAATGCGGACGTTGCGCGGGATCACGGTGTCATACACCTTGTCGCCGAAATGATCGCGCACGTCCGTTTCAACCATCCCCGACAGGTTATTGCGCTGATCGAACATGGTCAGCACGATGCCCTGAATTTCCAGGGCCGGGTTGAAAGCCGCACGGACACGCTCGATCGTCTGCATCAGCTGGCTGACCCCTTCCAGGGCGAAAAATTCGCATTGCAGCGGCACCAGAACGGCCTGCGCCGCGACCAGGGAATTGACGGTCAGCAGCCCCAGGGCCGGCGGGCAATCGATCAGCACGTAATCATAGGCCGGGCCACTCGCCGATTGGGCCGCTTCCAGGCTTTGTTTCAGGAAATACTCGCGCCCGTCTTCATCCACCAATTCGACCTCGATGCCCGAAAGATCGATGCCCGAGGGCACGATATCCAGGTTGGGAATTTCCGTCGCCTGAACGGCGGCATCGAGCGGTTCCGCATGGATCAAGAGATGATAGGAATTGACCGCCCGGTCGGTGCGGGGAATGCCCAGGCCGGTAGAGGCATTGCCCTGGGCATCCAGATCAATGATCAGAACCCGATTGCCGACGGCCGCCAGGGCCGTGCCCAGATTGATCGCCGTGGTGGTCTTGCCCACGCCGCCCTTTTGGTTGGCAACGGCGATGATGCGGGGCCCGTCCGCCGATCCGGCAACAGAAACGTCGCCATTGGATGCGGGCAAGGGGCCGTTCAGGCCGTCGAGAGAAGACTCAGCCATGGCGTCGTTCAAGGTCCTCGATCAGGAGAATAACGCCCTCAGGATCGCTCTCGCTGGGCATTTTCGTGGCGCTCATTTTCCACGTTTCCCGGGAAGCCGTCAATTCCGCATCCGCGCCCTTTCCCTTTAAAAACAAAAGTTTTCCACCGGTTTTCAACAGGTTGTTCGACATTTCTAAAAGCTTGGGCAAGGGTGCGAGCGCCCGTGCGGTGATAATGTCGTAAGAGCCAGCGTCTTCACCGCCGAGCGTTTCGATCCGTGCGTTGACGATGCGGGCATGCGTGCCCATCAGGCGGTTGGCTTCACGCAGGAAAGCGGATTTACGCATGTCGCTTTCGACCAGATCGAGCGCGCGCCCTTCCCCGCCGCCGACATCCAGGGCGGCAAGCACCAGACCCGGCAGGCCCGCCCCCGACCCCAGGTCGCAGATGCGCCGGGCATCCACCGGGATCAGGGTTGCGATCTGCGCACAATCCTGGATATGGCGGCGCCACAGATCGCCGACGGTGGCCGGACCGATCAGATTGATGGAACGCTGCCATTTCAACAGGGCCGCGACATAGGTTTCCAGCCGCGCGCGCGCCGCCGCATGTTCCGGCCCCTCCAAACCCAGGGCGCGGGCGATCTCGTCTGGCATTTTGGTATCGGGGCCGGAGGATGATTGTTTCACGTGAAACAACGATGCCCGTCAGGCGCTCAGGCGCGCATCCCTGCGCTTGACGTGACCGAGCAGGATCGTCAGGGCCGCCGGCGTAACGCCCGGTACGCGCGCCGCCGCGCCCAAGGTCGCCGGAGACGCCTGTTTCAGCTTTTCCCGCACCTCATTGGACAGGCCCGCGACCGCGTCATAATCCAGGCCAACCGGCAAGGCCAGGCCTTCGTCCCGGCGGAACGCCCGTATGTCCGCATCCTGGCGCGTGAGGTACTGGCTATATCCCGCCTCGATGGTCAGCTGATCCATGATCTCGGGTTTGATCTCGGCCAGCTCCGGCCATTGGGCGACGACCTTGTCCGCCGTCACGCCCGGATAGGACAGCAGGGTCCAGGCGCTGCGCTTGGCGCCGTCCTGATTGACGGAAAATCCCGCTTTGGCCAAAGCATTTGGGCTGGCCTGCAGGCGTTCCAACAGACGTTGACCCAAGGTCAGGGACGTCTGCTTGCGGGCGAACACCCGGGCACGGTCCGCGCCGACACAGCCGACCCCCATGCCCAAAGCCGTCAGGCGCTGGTCCGCGTTGTCGGCCCGCAGCTTCAGGCGATATTCCGCCCGCGACGTGAACATGCGGTAGGGCTCGCGCGTGCCCAGGGTGACCAGATCGTCGATCATCACCCCCATATAGGCATCGGCCCGGTCTAGCACGAATTCCCGTGGCGCCCCCTCAGCACCCCCCGCCCCGGCCACAAGGGCCGCATTGATGCCCGCGATCAGGCCCTGGGCGCCGGCTTCTTCGTATCCGGTGGTGCCGTTGATCTGCCCGGCCAGGAACAGGCCCGGGACCCGGTGGGTTTCCAGGGTCGGCGTCAATTGGCGCGGATCGACGAAATCATATTCGATGGCGTATCCGGGGCGGAACATCTCGGCTTTTTCCAGGCCGGGGATGGTTTTCAGAATCTCAAGCTGCACTTCTTTCGGCAACGAGGTCGAAATGCCGTTGGGATAGACCGTGGGATCGTCCAGGCCTTCCGGCTCCAGAAAGATCTGATGGCGATCGCGATCGGCGAACCGCACGACCTTGTCCTCGATCGACGGACAATAGCGGGGGCCCGTGCTTTCAATCTGCCCCGAATACATGGGGGCGCGGTGAATATTGGCGCGGATGATATCGTGGGTCGCCGATGTTGTTTCCGTAATGCCGCAGGGGATTTGCGGGGTCGTGATCCGGTCGGTCAGATAGGAAAACGGCACCGGCGGTGTATCGCCATGCTGTTCGTCCAGGCTTTGCCAATCGATCGTGCGGCCGTCCAGGCGCGGCGGCGTGCCGGTTTTCAACCGCCCCAGCTCAAAGCTCAAGCGCCGGAAGGTATAGCTCAGCCCGATGGCCGGCTGATCCCCGACCCGGCCCGCCGGAATCTTGGTTTCGCCCACATGGATCAGGCCGCGCAGAAACGTGCCGGTGGTAATCACCACGGCGGCGGCGGAAAATTCCCGGCCATCCGTGGTGCGCACACCCGAAAGCCGCCCATCCCCGCCGAACAACAGATCGTCGGCCCCGCCTTCGATGATCGTCAGGTTTTCCGTCTCGGCCAGGATGTCCTGCACCGCCTGACGATACAGCTTGCGGTCCGCCTGGGCCCGGGGGCCCCAGACCGCGGGCCCCTTGGAGCGGTTGAGCATGCGGAACTGAATGCCACCCCGGTCGATGGCCCGGCCCATCACGCCGTCCAGGGCATCGATCTCGCGTACCAATTGGCCCTTGGCAAGACCGCCGATGGCCGGGTTGCAAGACATTTCACCGATGGTCGCAGCCTTATGGGTCAGCAACAGCGTGCAGGCACCCTGGCGCGCCGCCGCGGCGGCCGCTTCGGTTCCGGCGTGCCCGCCGCCCACCACGATGACATCGAAAGTTCGGTCCATGGACCGCCTGCCTTATCCGTATCGTCTGTTAATCTGAACGCGGCGGCCTGCCTTGCACCACCCCCGCCGCCGCCAACGGGGGAATATGGGCCGGAATGTAGGAAGCCCGCCGATCCGAGTCAAACAAGATCGCCGCATCGCCGGAAAAAGGGCTCCCCCGGTTTCGGCCCGGTCTGGAGCCCCTCTCCGCCGTCTTTCGACCCCCAAAAGCCACCTGCGACGCCCCGCCGGCGCCCGATCCGATCCAGCGCGCGCCTTGGCCGACAATCCCTAAAACAATCGTCCCAGAGGGAAATGTTTCACGTGAAACATTCTGTCTTGCCTGGAGCAACAGCCCATCGGTTTGGAGAGATTTTCGATGCCCGTTAAAATTCAAATCAAGATTAACGGTTTCAAAATCTATCTAGATATCTCTGTAGTAGGTTTAAGGAAGAATTAGACCATATATGTAGTGGGTCTAAAAATAGATCATTCAAAAGATCATTTTCCGATGCAGAAGTCCGAGAAGATCACATCCAGCAAATCTTCCACATCAACCCGCCCCGTGATGCGCCCGATGGCCCGCGCGGCCAGGCGCAAATCCTCGGCGGTCAGCTCCGGTGCACGCCCGGACCATCCCACGACGGCCTGCGTCAGAACCTCATGGGCCTCCTCCAAGGCCTGGCGGTGGCGCGCCCGGGTCGGTGCCGGCTGAGACCCCGCCCCGGCCAGGGCAAGCCCCCTGACGTCCTCCGTCAGCTGTTTGATGAAGCCCTCCACCCCGGCACCCGTTTTCGCGGACAGGGCCAAGACCGGCGCGCCGGATAACGCCGGCGGGCTCATCAATGGGTCAAGGTCCGTCTTGTTGACCAGAACCAGCGTGCGCCCCTCCGCCGCCAACGCGGCCAGATCGGGCGGAACATCGGGCCAATCGCCCCGGTCCAGCACCAACAGGCGCAGGTCCGCCCCATCGGCACGGGCCGCCGCCCGGCGCACGCCCTCGCGCTCGACATCATCCGTGCCGTCGCGAAGGCCCGCCGTATCGGCGACGATCACAGGCACGCCGCCCAGGTCCAGATGCACCTCGATCACGTCACGGGTCGTGCCCGCCGTTTCCGACACGATCGCCGCATCCCGCCCGGCCAGCAGGTTCAGCAACGTCGATTTGCCCGCGTTGGGCCGGCCCAACAGCGCCAGATGAACGCCCGAACGCAGGCGCTCCCCCCGCCGCCCGTCGTCCAGATGGGCGCGAACTTCTTCCGCCAGCGCCGCCAGGGCATCCCGCGCCGCCGCGTCGATATGTTCAGGCAGGTCTTCGTCGGAGAAATCGATATTGGCTTCCACATGGGCGATCGCCGCGATCAGGCGACGGCGCCAATCTTCATAAATCCGCCCCAATGAACCCGCCGCCTGGTCCAGGGCCTGGCGCCGCTGTTCCGAGGTTTCGGCTTCGACCAAGTCGGCGATGGCTTCCGCCTGGGTCAGATCCAGTTTTCCGTTCAGGAACGCGCGGCGGGTGAATTCGCCCGCTTCCGCCGGGCGCAGGCCCGGCACACGCCCAAGGCTCGTCAGCACCCCTTCGACCACCGCCGGGCCGCCGTGCAGGTGAAGCTCCACCACATCTTCGCCGGTAAAGCTGCCGGGCCCCTTGAAAAAAAGCACCAGGGCTTCGTCCAAGGTCTCCCCGCTCAACGGATCGATCAGGCGGCGCAACGCCGTCTTGCGCGCCCCCGGCCGGGGCTTGTTGCCGTCAAGGGTTGCCAAAGCCCCGGCCGCATCCGGGCCCGACACCCGCACCACGGCCACCCCCGCGCGCAGGCCGCCGCTGGCCAGCGCGAAAATCGTCTCGCCGCCGGAAGTCAAACCGTCGTGTTCATTGATCATGGGCACGCCCCCGATACGCGCTTTTGCCGCCCGCCTTCGGCATCCCGAACACAGGCCGACCAATCGGGCCTATTTCTCGGGATCATCCCCCGGATGAAGCATCAGATCGGGTACCCGCACGCCGTCGCGCACATGGGCTTCCAACACCCGGTCGACCTCTTCCCGCGTTTCACAGCGATACCAGACCCCTTCGGGATAGATCACCAAAGTCGGGCCCAGCTCGCAGCGGTCCAGGCATCCCGCCGAATTGACCCGCACCCCCTTAATGCCCAATTCCTTGGCCCGCGCCTTCATGTAATCGCGCAGCTTGACCGACCCCTTGCCGGAACAGCATCCCCGGGGATGGCCGTCCGGGCGCGTATTGGTGCAGAAAAAAACATGCCGGTCATAGAATTGCGGCGGGTCGTCCTGGCTGTTTCCAGCCGTGGAACCAGGGGCGGAATCGGGAGGTGTCGAGGTCACTTCTTGCTGTCCTTGTTCGTCCCGCCCGCCTGGCCGTCATCGCCGGACATGCCCGACATCTGATTCCAGAACATCTTCTGCATCTGCTCGAACCCCTGCACGCCGGCGGGAAACCAGGTGTTGAACAGGGTTTCCGGATCAAGCGCCGAAAGGTTCGCTTTCATCCGTTCTTCAAGATCCTTCATCAACGCATCCTGCATGGGTCTGACGTCCGGCAGGCCGAGAAACTTGCGGGCCTCTTCCGGCGTGCAATCGATGTCCACGGTGATCTTCATGTCAAAGCACCTTTCTCATCCCTGGCCGCCGTTCGTGTCACGCGTCACGACAATGACCTTAATCCCTGGCGCAAACCCGGCGGGCCTTTGCATTGATCAGTTACAGCTTGTATGCAGGACCGTAAGCCCCAACCTAGCCAGGAGACGGGCCCGTGGCAATCGGCCATCATCCCATAGCCACAAACCCAAGGTCATCAATCGCAAGACCACCAACCAACGGCACCGGCGGAGCATCCATGAGCGAAAACCTACTTGGTCAGGAAACCAGCCCCTACCTGCTGCAGCACAAGGACAACCCCGTGCATTGGCAGCCCTGGGGTCCCGACGCCCTGGCCCAGGCCCGGGCGGAAAACAAACCGATCCTGCTGTCCGTCGGCTATGCCGCCTGCCATTGGTGCCATGTCATGGCCCACGAAAGCTTTGAGGCCCCGGCCATCGCCGAGGTCATGAACCGCCATTTCATCAACATCAAGGTCGACCGCGAAGAGCGCCCCGATCTGGACAACATCTATCAACACGCCCTTTCCATGATGGGCGAACACGGCGGCTGGCCGCTGACCATGTTCCTGACCCCGAATCTGGAGCCGTTCTGGGGCGGGACCTATTTCCCGCCCGAACCTCGATACGGCCGTCCCGGTTTCCCCCAGGTTCTGGAAAGCCTGGCCGCGACCTATTCCGGCGAGCCCGAGAAAATCGCTGAAAACGCCAAACGCATGCGCGAGGCCCTTACCCAATTGGCAACACCCAAGGGCGGCGGTACCGTAACCCTGAAAAGCCTGGATGACGCCGCCCTGCAGATGATGCGGTTTATCGACCCCATCAACGGCGGCACCCATGGCGCGCCCAAGTTCCCGCAGCCCAATTTCTTTCAGGCCCTGTGGCGCGCACACCTGCGCACCCGCGGGCCCATGTACCGCGAGGCCGTGACCGCGACCCTGGCCAATATCTGCCAAGGCGGTATCTATGACCACCTGGGCGGCGGGTTCGCCCGCTACGCCGTCGACGATATCTGGCTGGTCCCTCATTTCGAGAAAATGCTCTACGACAACGCCCTGCTGGTCGAGCTGATGGCCGAGGTCTGGCCGTTCCTGGAAGGCGGTTCCAAGAAAGACCTGTTCCGCATCCGCACGGAAGAAACCATCAACTGGATGCTTGCCGACATGCGGTCGAATGACGACCCGGCAGAACCCTTCGCCTTTACCTCTGCCTATGATGCCGATTCCGAAGGCGTCGAAGGCAAGTACTACGTATGGTCGGCGGACGAGATCGATGCCCTGCTTAGCCCCGATGCCGACACGTTCAAAGCGGCCTACGACGTCTCGCCCCATGGCAACTGGGAAGGGCATACGATCCTCAACCGGACCTCGGACCCGGATTTCGGCGAGCCGGAACGCGAAGCCCTGTTGGCCCGCTGCCGTGAAAAACTATTGCCCGTGCGCAGCCAACGCGTCCCGCCCATGCGTGACGATAAGGTCCTGGCCGATTGGAACGGCCTGGCCGTCACGGCCCTGGCCAAGGCCGCCGCCGTGTTCGACCGGCCCGGCTGGCTGGAAACCGCCGCCGCCGTGTTCGCCTTCGTGGTTGAAAACCTGGCCGACGGCGATCGCCTGTTCCATACCTGGTGCGCCGGGCGGGCTGCACACCCGGGTGTGTTGGAAGATTACGCCAACATGGCCCGCGCGGCCCTGGCCCTGCATCAGGCGACCGGCGACGACGCCTACCTGACCGTCGCAACCGACTATGTCGATCTGCTGGATCGCCATTTCTGGGACGGGGCCAACGGCGGTTATTTCATGGCCGCCGACGACACGCCTGATCTGCTGACCCGATCCAAACCGGTCCACGACAATGCCGTGCCCTGCGGCAACGGCACCATGGTCGAGGTCCTGGCCCGCCTGCATCATCTGACCGGCGGCGCCAAATACCGCGACCGCGCCGATGGCCTGATCCGCGCCCTGGCCCCGGAAGAAGCCCCCCACCTTGCCCATCAAACAACCTTGATGACCGGGTTCGAAATTCTCGATAACGCCGTGCAGGTGACCATCGCCGGAACGGACCCGGATGCCCGCGCCCTCGGCAGGGCCGCGTTGGCGTCCGGCCATCCGCGCCTGGTCCTGATCCGCACCGGGGACGGAAGAGACCTGCCCGCCGGTCACCCGGCATCGGGCAAGGGCCCCGTCGACGGTCAGCCCGCCGCCTATGTCTGCGTCGGCCAGACCTGCTCTTTGCCCCTTACCGATCCGGCCGCATTGGCCGAAGCAATCTCGCAACAGAAATGAGCGATTTCTATACCTCCATGAACACCCCGGTCGGGCCGTTGACCCTGTTCGCCGACGATCATGCCCTGACGGCCGTGGAATGGGGCCGCGCCCCGGCCTCCCAATCCTCGCCCCTGCTGAACGAAGCGACCCGCCAGATGACCGCCTATATGGACGGCCATTTGGAACAATTCGACCTGCCGGTCGATCCCATGGGCACGGACTTTCAAAAGCGCGTCTGGGCCGCCATGTGCGAAATCCCTTATGGCCGAACCGAAACCTACGGCGAGCTCGCCGCCCGTATAGATGGCGTGGCGCGCGCCGTCGGCGGGGCCTGCGGTGCCAATCCCATCCCGATCATCATTCCTTGCCACCGGGTCATGGGGGCCGGCGGCCGGATGACCGGGTATTCCGCCGGCGAGGGCGTTGAAAGCAAACGCGCCCTGCTTGCCCTTGAGGGCGCCGCCCTTCTATAGCCCCATTGACCGGCCACGACACTCAAAACCCCTAAACAGACTTGCCCCCAGGCGAGGCCATGACCAAGATGGCCCCCACATATCAGAAACGCGCCCGGCACCGATAAACCACCGGGCCTGCTCCAAGGAGGATACTCAATGACAAAGGCCGTCCGAATTCATGAAACCGGGGGACCGGAAGTCCTGACCTACGAAGATGTCGATGTGGGCGATCCCGGTCCCGGTGAAATCCGCATCCGCCAGACCGCCGTGGGTCTGAACTTCATCGACGTCTATCTGCGCACGGGCCTGTACCCGCTGACCGATTTCCCGGAAATCATCGGCATGGAAGCCGCCGGCGTGGTCGAAGCCGTCGGCGAAGGCGTGACCTCGAAAAAGGTCGGCGACCGGGTCGCCTATCCGATGTTCAAGGGCTCTTACGCCCAGGCCCGCTGCCTGCCCGATTGGAAAGCCGTCATCCTGCCCGATGCCATCGACGACCAGACCGCCGCCGGCATGATGCTGAAAGGCATGACCGCCCATTACCTGCTGCATCGCACCTATCCGGTGAAGCCGGGCGACGCCGTCCTGGTTTATGCCGCCGCCGGCGGTGTGGGCCAGATTCTTTGCCAATGGGGCAAGGCCCTGGGCGCCACCGTGATCGGCTGCGTCGGATCGGAAGAAAAGGCCGAAATCGCCAAGGCCGCCGGCGCCGCCCATACGATCAACTACACGACCGACAACATCGCCGAAAAAGCCAAAGAGTTCACAGGCGGCGAAGGCGTCGCCGCGGCCTATGACAGCATCGGCAAGGCAACCTTCGAAGCTTCGCTGGATTCCCTGCGCCCGTTCGGCACCATGGTCACCTACGGCAATGCCTCCGGTCCGGTCGATCCGATCAGCCCGGGCATCCTGGGGCCCAAGGGATCGCTCTACCTGACCCGCCCGACCCTGGCGACCCATACCCGCAATCCGGAAATCCTGGCCGAGGGCGCCAATGCCCTGATCGATGCCGTGGCATCGGGCAAGGTCACGATCAACATCAACCAGACCTATCCACTGGCCGATGTGGCCAAGGCCCATATCGACCTGGAAGGTCGCAAGACCACGGGCTCGTCGGTGCTGATCCCGTAAGCCAAAAACCCAGGCTGAAACAAGAAACGCCGGCGGGGGAAACCCTGCCGGCGTTTTCTATTGCGCCGCCCGGAATGCCGGGGCGCTTTTTATTGGTCGCAAAACAACCGTCGCGCCGGCAGGACCGGCGCTTGGGTTTTGCTAGCTGTTCATGGAATCAAAGAAATCGTTGTTGGTCTTGGCGTCCTTCAGCTTGCCCAACAGGAATTCCATGGCATCGGTCACACCCATGGGCATAAGGATGCGGCGCAACACCCACATTTTGGCCAGGATGCCCTTTTCGACCAGCAGCTCTTCCTTGCGCGTACCCGATTTGGTGATGTCGATGGTCGGCCACACGCGTTTGTCGGACAGCTTGCGGTCCAGGATGATTTCCGAGTTACCGGTACCCTTGAATTCTTCGAAAATGACCTCGTCCATGCGTGAACCCGTATCGATCAGCGCCGTCGAGATGATGGTCAGCGAACCGCCCTCTTCGATGTTGCGCGCGGCACCAAAGAACCGCTTGGGCCGCTGCAGGGCGTTGGCATCGACACCACCGGTCAGCACCTTACCCGACGACGGCACCACGGTGTTATAGGCGCGGGCCAGACGAGTGATGGAATCCAGCAGGATGACCACGTCCTTCTTGTGTTCGACCAGGCGCTTGGCCTTTTCCAACACCATTTCCGTGACCTGCACATGTCGGGTCGCCGGCTCGTCGAAGGTGGATGAAATAACCTCGCCCTTGACCGAACGATCCATGTCGGTGACTTCCTCGGGCCGCTCGTCGATCAGCAGCACGATCAGATAGCATTCCGGGTGATTGCGCGCGATGGAATGGGCGATGTTCTGCAGCATCACCGTCTTACCGGTACGCGGCGGGGCGACGATCAGGGCGCGCTGGCCCTTGCCGATGGGGCAGATCAGATCCAGCACCCGCGAGGTCGGATCCTTCAATTCCGGGTCTTCGATTTCCATGATCAGGCGCTCGTCGGGATAGAGCGGCGTCAGGTTGTCGAAGTTGATACGGTGACGCACCGCCTGCGGATCGGTGAAGTTGATCTGGTTGACCTTCAGCAGGGCGAAATACCGCTCGCCGTCCTTGGGCGCTCTGATCTCGCCTTCGACCGTGTCGCCCGTGCGCAGGCCGAAACGGCGCACCTGGCTGGGCGAGACGTAAATATCATCGGGGCCCGGCAGATAGTTCGCTTCCGGGGAGCGCAGAAATCCGAACCCGTCCTGCAGCACTTCAAGAACGCCGTCGCCGAAAATCGCGACGTCGTTATCGGCAAGCTGTTTGAGGATCGCGAACATCATGTCCTGCTTGCGCAGGGAGCTCGCGTTTTCGATCTCCAATTCTTCGGCATAAGCCAGGAGATCGGCGGGAGATTTCTGTTTCAGTTCCTTGAGATTCATATTGGGCCTGATTGGTAAAAAGATGGGGGGATCGAAGATTTCAAGAGGCGGGAGTGTCGTCGGAAGAGATGGGCCGTCTTGGACGCGGCGATGCGCTGGCCTGCGTGGCGTGATCCCCAGATACCGGGTGGAACCGGATGGGGCCATTGCTAGACATCGGACGCACGCGCCGGGATGGTCGATGGAAATCGGATGGGCCGGAGCCTTTGGATCGGCCCCGAAGGTTTGGCAGGATGCCGTCCGCGTCGGCACCCGCGATCATTAACGAATGCGGAAAATCAAGTCAATTGAACTTTTTGTTCCAAATTCTTAACGCCGCCGTAAAGCAGCCGGCAAAGGTTATCCTGGCTGAACGATGACCATGATCACCACGACGATCATCAGCACCGTGGGGACCTCGTTCATGAAGCGGAAAAACCGCGCGGATTTCTCATTCCGGTCCTCGGCGAAGGCACGGCGCCATTTCCCCATGTACATGTGTTGGACCATCATCACGCAGACCGCCGCGATCTTCACGGGAAACCAGACCGTATCCCAGATCGCCGGACCCGAAGCCGCCATCAGGATCAACCCGAACAGAACCGTGGCGATCATTGCCGGATTCATGATCGCCCTCAGCAGGCGCCGTTCCATGATCTTGAAGGTCTCGGACTTGTCCGACCCGACCTCGGCCTCGGCGTGATAAACGAACAGCCGGGGCAGATAGAGCAGCCCCGCCATCCAGGCGATCACACTGATCACATGCAGGGCCTTGATCCAAAGAAACGCGGTCGCCGAAAGTTCCATGATGGTGGTTTTCTCCTCAGGCCCTGCAGGGGCAGCGCGACCGATCCCCCGGGCAAATTCGCATGCCCGAGGAATGACACGTCTGCACCGTCGATGCCGCGGTGGTCTCGACGATCTCCGCCAGGGCTTCGATAAAGGCCGGCTGCACCGTTACCGTCGGCACCCGGTGATAGGCAGGCACACCGGCATGGGCTGCCACCTCGGCATATTCGATGTCCAATTCGACCAGAGTTTCCGAATGTTCCGACACGAAGGCGATGGGCACGACGACCAAAGGCACCTTGTCGGCACCGGCGCGTTTGATCTCGTCCTCCGTCGACGGGCCGATCCATTGCAACGGCCCAACCTGGCTTTGATAACAGACCACCGGATCAAAATCCGGCACGTCGCGCTTGCGCAATTCAGTGATCACCGCCTCGGACGTCTGTTCAACCTGCCATTGGTAGGGATCCCCCTTGGCGATCACCTTCTTCGGCAGGCCATGGGCGGAAAACAGAACACGTGGTGTCCCTCTTTCCTTGGCCGCAAGGATCCCTTCGGCGACCAGATCCGCCTGGGCCGTGATCAATCCCGGTGCGGTCGGATAACAGCAAACCGCTTTTCCTTCCGCCGTGATGCCGGCTTTCTTGGCGGCACGGCGCCAATCCTTCAACGAAGAGCCCGAAGTCGTGGTTGAATATTGGGGATAGAGCGGCAGCTCGATGACCTCGTCCGGGTTGAAATCCGCAACCGCCCTGGCCGCCCCGGCACTCAAGGGATGCCAGTACCGCATGCAGACGAACACCCGTGTTTCCGGTTTGCCCGGCCCGTTAAGTATCTGTTCCAACGCTCTGGCCTGGGCAGCCGTTTCCTTCATCAGCGGTGACTTGCCACCGATCTGCGAATAGATTTCCCGCGCGATGGGCGCACGGCGGCGGCTGATCATCTTGGCGATGATCCAACGAAACGGATTGGGCAGGTCGATGATCGCCGGATCGTTGAACAAATTGAACAAAAACGGCTTAACCGCATCCGGGCCGTCGGGACCGCCAAGATTGAACAAAATCACGGCACGTTTGGTCGTCATCTCCCGGTCTTTCAACTTCCGGATCGCAGAACATCCAACACCCGGGCCACATGGTCCGGCGGCGTGATGGGTAGAATGCCATGGCCCAGATTGAAGATGAAGGGATGGTCCTTCATATCCCGGGTGATGCGCTCAACCGTTCGGTCCAGATCTTCCCCGCCCGCGACCAGCAACTGGTTATCCAGATTGCCCTGCAGGACCAGATCGGACGCCACGTTTTTCCGCGCCCAGGACAAGGGCACCTGACTGTCCAGGGACATGCCGTCGATACCCGTCTTTGCCGCATAGTCGATCACCATGGGGCCGGCGCCGCGGGGAAAACCGATGATCGGCACGTCGGGATGGACTTCCTTCACGCGGGCAACGATGCGCGCCGTCGGCTCGATGATCCAGCGTTTGAACAAAGTCTCATCGGCGATGCCCGACCAGCTGTCGAACAGCTGCAAGGCTTCCGCCCCTGCTTCGACTTGGCGGCACAGATAGGCGACCAGGGCATCTTCCAGAACATCGACCAAAGCCTGAAAATCTTCCGGCTGTCCGTAGGCCATGCGTTTCAACTTGCCGCCGTCGACCCCGCCCCGGCCCTCGATCATGTAGAACGCCAGGGTCCAGGGCGATCCCGCAAATCCGATCAGGGCCGTTTCGTCCGGCAGTTCACGCCGCAGCCGCGTCAAAGTTTCGAACACCGGCGCCAGATGATCCAGAACGCCCTCGGGTTTCAAGGCATCGATCCCCGCCCGGTCCTCGATCGCGTCCAGCAACGGGCCGACGCCTTCCTCGAACCGCACGTTCTGACCCAGCGCATCCGGGATCACCAGGATGTCGGAGAACATGATTGCCGCATCGAAGCCATAGCGGCGGATCGGTTGCAGGGTCGCTTCGACCGTCAGATCCGGGGAATAGCAAAAGCCCAGAAAGTTCGGCGCCTGTTTGCGCAGCGCGCGATATTCATCCAGGTAGCGCCCGGCCTGACGCATGAACCAGACCGGAGGACGGGACGAGGTTTTGCCGTGAAAGGGTTCTAGAAACGGACGCAAGGGATCGGGTCTCCGAAAGATCGTAAAGGGCCTCAAGACGGGTTCGGGCACAATAAACGGGCTGCTCTCCTATACAAGTAAACAAGTCTTTATAAGAATCTTGATGATGTAGTTGGGGGGTGGAATGACGGGGATCAAATGTGTCAACAGGTTATCCAGATATCTTCATCAGCCCCTTTATCCGATCAGGGAAACCTGTGCATATATAGGATAAAAACCGGATTCAGAGGCAGATTCCTGATTGTTTCTGATCCAATTGGACAATGGGGAAAACCGGGATGACTTGCCAGGACGTTTCAGCTTTTCACCATTTTTCGAAGGGCTGAATTCTGTTTTACAGCCGCTTTTTGCCTGTGTATCCATAAACGGTCACCGGGTGGGAAAGCGGGGTGTTGTGCATTACCCCGTTGTTGTCCACAGTTCGTCCCGAATTCATACAGCCCTTGTGCCGGAGTTTTCCCGACCGTGAAGGAATTCCATCTTCATCTGATTTCCGACAGCACGGGCGAGACCGTGACCATGGTCGCGCGTGCCTGCCTGGCGCAGTTCGATGGCGTGCAGGCCCACGAACATATGTGGAGCATGGTGCGCGGCACGGACCAGATCGACCAGATCCTGGATACGGTCCGCGAAAATCCGGGCATGGTTCTCTATACCCTGGTGCATGACGATCTGCGCAAGCATTTCGAGGACGGCTGCCGGCGGCTGATGGTGCCGCACATCCCGGTGTTGGATCCGGTGCTTGGATCCATGGGGGCTTATTTCAATGCCAAGGTCCGGGCCCGTCCCGGCCGGCAGCATGTCATGGATGCGGAATATTTCGACCGGATCGAAGCCATGCATTTCGCGCTCAGTCATGACGACGGTCAATCGACCTGGGATCTGGACGATGCCGACGTGGTGCTTGTTGGTGTGTCCAGAACATCGAAAACACCGACCAGCGTCTATCTTGCCAACCGGGGGATCAAGACCGCCAACGTGCCGTTCGTTCCGGGCGTGCCCCTGCCCGACGATCTTTATAAGTTGACCCATCCCCTGGTCGTGGGCCTGACCAAGGATCCGCGCCGCCTGGTGGAAATCCGCCGTCAGCGCTTGCGTCTGTTGGATCAGGATGAAAACACCGACTATGTGGACCTGGACATGGTGTCCAAGGAAATCACCGAAGCCCGCCGCGTGTTTTCCAAATACGACTGGCCGGTCATCAACGTGACCCGTAAATCCATCGAGGAAACGGCGGCCAACGTCATACAGCTTCTCAGCCGCCGCCGGGGTGAAGCCCCGGGGCCGCTGACGTGACAGGCGGCATGACGGTGCCGCGACTTGTCCTGGCATCGGGCAGCCGCGTGCGCCGTGACATGCTGATCAATGCGGGCCTGGACATCATGGTCGACCCGGCCGATGTGGACGAACCCGCGATCGAAGCCGAATGCCGTGCGAAAGGAAACACCACGGCCCAGGTCGCAGAAGCCCTGGCCAAGGCCAAGGCGGCGCGTGTCTCCGAACGCCATCCCGGGGCCTGCGTGATCGGGGCGGACCAGATGCTGGACGTGGGTGGGGCGAGTTTACGCAAACCCGAAACCATGAAAGACGCGGCAGGCACCCTGGAGCGCCTGGCCGGGCGGGATCATACCTTGATCGCGGGCGTTGTCCTGATGCGGGACGGTGACGTTTTATGGCGCCATCATTCGGTTGCCCGCCTGACCATGCGGCCTTTGGATAAGGCCGCCATCGGGCAATATCTGGACCGCGCCGGCGATGGGGTGCTGACCTCGGTCGGGGCCTATCAGCTGGAAGGCCTCGGCGCACAGTTGTTTGAACGCATCGATGGCGACTATTTTACCATCCTGGGGTTGCCGCTGTTGGCGCTGCTGGCTGCCCTGCGGGATGTGGCGGATATTCCCTCGGGCGTATTGAGATAAAGAAACGGATATGGCGATGACCATTACCGGCAAGGCAAAACTGGCAGGCGTGATGGGATGGCCCGTCGGGCATTCGCTGTCGCCGGTCCTGCATGGTCACTGGCTGCAGAGCCTGGGCATCGACGGTGCCTATGTGCCGCTTGCGGTTGCCCCCGATGATTTCGAACAGGTTCTTCGGGCCCTCCCCAAGATGGGGTTCAGGGGCGCCAACGTGACCGTGCCCTATAAGGAAGCCGCCCTTGCCGTGGTGGATGAGGCCGACCCCCTGGCACAACGCATCGGTGCCGTGAATACGGTGATCGTCGGCGACGACGGCAGATTGGTCGGCACCAACACGGATGGCTTCGGCTTTCTGGAAAACCTGAAAGAGGGTGCGCCCGGTTGGCAGCCGACGGCGGCCCCAGCCGTGGTGCTGGGTGCGGGCGGTGCCGCGCGTGCCGTTGTGGTCGCGCTGATCGATGCCGGTGTTCCCAACATCCGGCTTTTGAACCGGACGCGTGCCCGCGCCGAACAAATGGCGGCCGATCTTGAAGGTGGCGCGGGGGCAATCACCGTTCATGAATGGGACGACCGCAACGCGGCGTTGGGCGGTGCGGGCCTTTTGGCCAATACCACGACCCTGGGCATGACCGGCAAGGATAAGCTGAACATCAGCCTGGACGCCCTGCCCAGGCAGGCCCTGGTCAACGACATCGTTTATGCGCCGCTTGAAACGGATCTGCTGGGGGCGGCCAAGGCGCGGGGTAATCCCGTGGTCGATGGCCTGGGGATGCTGTTGCATCAGGCCCGGCCCGGGTTCGAGGCCTGGTTCGGTGCGGCGCCCCAGGTCACGGCGGACCTGCGGTCCGCGATCCTTGACCGTCTTGATCAGGGCTGACCGGCCGGTGCAGGAAAAGGTGACGGCATGTTCATCCTTGGCCTGACCGGCTCCATCGGTATGGGAAAGACCACCGCGGCGGGCCAACTGCGCGGCCTGGGTGTTCCGGTGCATGATGCCGATGCGGCGGTTCATGAATTGATGGCCCCCCGGGGGGCCGCGGTGGAAAGGGTCGAAGCGTCCTTTCCCGGTGTGACGGCATCTACCGGCGCGGTCGACCGGCAGGCCCTGGGTGCGCGGGTGCTGGACGATGACGCTGCGCTTAAAAAACTGGAAGGCATTCTTCATCCGATGGTGCGCCGGGCGGAGCACCGGTTTCTGGCGGCCCATGCCCGGCGCCGTACGGGCTTGGTGGTGTTGGATATTCCGCTGCTGTTCGAAACCGGCGGGGATGCGCGTTGCGATGCGGTTCTGGTCGTGCATTGCCGCACCGCGATCCAGCGCCGCCGGGTACTGGCCCGGCCCGGCATGACCGAAGCACGGTTCCAATCGATTCTCGATCGCCAGGTTCCGTCGCCGGAAAAAACCCAACTGGCCGATTTTGCCGTCAATACGGGCATCGGCAGGCATGCGGCCTTGCGGGAAATTGCCGCCATCGTCAAACTGCTGCGGACATGCACGGGACGGGTCTGGGCGCCCTCCGATCATTGGTCATCGGCACGTTGCCGGTGACGGACATTCAGGGAGAACACCCATGCGCGAAGTTGTGCTGGATACGGAAACGACCGGGCTTGATCCGCTAAGCGGTCACCGCATCGTTGAAATCGGCTGTGTCGAGCTGGTCAATCACGTGGCTTCGGGCCGGACCTATCATCAATACATCAACCCGGAACGGGACATGCCGGTCGAGGCCTTCAATGTCCACGGTCTGTCCGAAGAATTCCTGCGCGATCATCCTGTGTTCGCCGATGTGGCTGATGCCTTCGTCGAATTCGTGGGCGACGCCCCGCTGGTCATTCACAACGCATCTTTCGACATGGGGTTCATCAATGCGGAATTGGCGCGGCTTAAGCGCCCCGGCATTCCCCTGGACCAGGCCGTCGATACGGTTTCCATGGCACGCAAGAAATTTCCGGGTGCGGGGGCCAGCCTGGATGCGCTGTGCAAACGTTTTCAGATCGATAACACCCACCGTGAACTGCACGGGGCGCTTCTGGATGCGCGCCTTCTGGCCGAGGTTTATCTGGAACTGATCGGTGGCCGGCAGCCCGACCTGGAACTGGCCGCGGAAAAGGAAGCACAGGGCGTGGTGGTCGAGCGCACCGTGCGCCCGCCCCGGGCACACGCACCCCTGGCGGAAGAAGAGGCCGCCCATAAGGCCTTTCTTGAAAAGCTGACGGACCCGGTGTGGTCGGTTTAGCCGGGCGGGCTTAGGCGTCGCCCTTGGTCTGGGTACGCAGTTTGTCGATGTTCTGCTGATAGAGGGACGCGAAATCGACCGGACCCAGGATCAGGGGCTGGAAGCCGCCGTCGCGGGTCACGTCGGACAGGATCGCGCGGGCAAAGGGGAACATCAGGCGCGGACATTCGACAAACAGAATGGAAGCGCGATGTTCTTCCGGGACGTTCAGTGAAAACAGGCCCGCGTATTTCAGTTCGATGATATAGGCGACCTGACCGGTGACCTTGCTTTCCGCCTTCATGTCGAGAATGACCTCAAACACGCTCTCGGCGACGCCTTCGACCTGAACATCCAGGTTGAAGTTGATTTCCGGCTGGCCCTGGAGCTGTTCCATGAAGATCTGCGGGGCGCCCGGAATTTCAAAGGACAAGTCCTTGGTGTACTGGCCGTGAATGGTCAGGGGCACCTGGTCCCCTTCGGTGACGGCCGGTTGGCCTTCGGGCGTGATTTCGTCGCTCATGGTTGTCTCCCTCGTAAAAGGCGGATAGCTGCTAACATGGATCGGACCCCGGAACAACTGCCAAGGCGCGGGTACGGCGGCGGGGCTTAGGGGTCTTTGGGCGGATTTTTCCCGTGCCGAGTCTCAAGTTTGTCCGGATCGGGGGCGACTTCTTCGAAATCGCCGTCGATCACCGGGCCGCCGCCCGCCCGGTTCGCGGTGTGCCCGGGCGATGCTTGGTTGTTCCACGTTTCTTCCGAGGTATGCACATGGACCTGTCCGCGGGTCATCACATAGGTGCCGATGGCACGCGCGGCGGCGGCACGGAACGGCGGCACGAACAACAGAAACCCGAACGCGTCGGTCATGAACCCGGGCGTCAACAATAAGGCGCCCGCCATCAACAGGCACAGCCCGTCGAACATTTCCGCGACCGGCAACCTGTTTTCGGCCAAACTGCCCTGAACCCGCCGCAGGGTATCCAGTCCCTGATGACGCAGCAGCGCCGTGCCGACCAGTGCCGTCAAAATCACCACCGCCAGGGTCGGCCACAGGCCGATCAGCCCGCCGACTTGGACGAACAGCGCGATCTCGATGATCGGCACGGTGATGAATAGGATGAGGATGATCAGGGCCACGGGTTGTAGTTCTCCTGTCTCGTGATTATTTCAAGGTCTAAGCATTCGATTTCTTATGGTCCGGGTTAATGGTAAACCCACGGCCGTGCCCGGGGATATCCGCAGCTTTGCTGGACCTGGGCCCGGCGAGCCGTTAACCTTGGCCCGCAAGTGCGCATATGAACTTAAACCATGGGTGCCGGCGGCGGGTCCAGCCGCTTCGATGCCCGGGCTCCAAGCGGTTCCGGTTGGTGCGGCCAATCGGGCGGGGCTTATAAGAACAAGGTCCGAATCAACAAATGGGCGGCGGATTCCAATTCATCGATATTATTTTGATCGCCATGGTGGCGGCTTTCTTCGTTCTGCGCCTGCGCAGCGTGCTCGGCCGGCGTGACGGCAACGACGGCAGCGGCCACCGCGATCCGTTCAAACCGGCCTCTCCCGACGAGGCCCAGGACAACAAGGTCATCCCCCTGCCCGACCGTCAGGGTGACGAGGTCGAGGGCCACGCCGCCGATCCGGCGGCCTTTGCCACGAACGGCACGGTCGATAACGGCCTGGTGCAGATCCGTGTCGCCGACCCCGATTTCGAACCTGACGAATTCCTTGCCGGGTCCCGCGTGGCGTTTGAGATGATTCTCGATGCTTTTGCCGCGGGCGATGTGCGGACGCTGAAGAATCTTCTGGATGACGGCGTCTATGCCGATTTCGAAGCCGCGATCCGCGACCGCGAAGATCAGGGGCTGACCGTCGAAGACACCCTGGTCGGCATCAAGTCGTCGGATCTGGTCGAGGCCTATATGGAAGGCCGCGTCGCCAACATCACCGTCAAGTTCGTGACCGAACAGGTCAACGTGACCCGCGATGCCGAAGGCCAGGTTGCCGAGGGCAATCCCAACGAGGTCATCACGGTCACCGATTTCTGGACCTTTGCCCGCGACACCAAGGCCCGCGATCCGAACTGGTCCCTGGTCGCGACCCATAGTGCCGACTAGGCGGTCTGTGGGGGGCAAGATCACACATCGGCGGTCTTTCGGCGTCTGGGCGCTGGCCCTGATGCTGTCGGTTTCCGGCTGCGGGGCCATACAGGAGCTGGTGCCGGCGGCCGATTTTCAGGCCCCACCCGAAACCCCGCCGCAACTTATTCTGGAGCCCGTCGAGTTCAAGGCCCTTCCCGGTTGGCGCAGCGATGCCCTGGTCGAAGGCCTGTCCGCGTTTTTGGCGTCCTGTCCGGCCGTTGCCAAGCGGCCGGCCGATCAGCCGCTTGGCTATCTCGATGAACATGGGACCATGGGCGATCTGCAGCAGATTTGCGCAGAAGCCCGAACCATCAACACCAAAAGCTCGGCCGAACTTCAGTTTTTCATCGAACGCCGCTTCCGCCCCTTCAAGGCCCGTGACGGCCAGAAGCCGGCCGGCAAGTTCACGGGCTATTTCGAGCCTCTGCTGCGCGGCAGCTGGCGGCCCGATGGGCGCTACCGCCATCCCGTTTATTCCCGCCCGCGCGACATCGTCGTCGTGGAAATGGAAATGTTCGACCCGGATCAGCGGGGCGAACAGCTGGCCGGTCGCCTGGTCGGCAACAAGCTGCTGCCCTATTTTGATCGCGGCGAAATCAATCAAGGCGCCTTGCGCGGCCGGCAGCTGGAACTGCTTTGGGTCGACAGCGGGGTCGATCTGTTCTTCCTGCATGTCCAGGGGTCGGGCCGGGTGCTGCTGCCCGACGGCAGCCACGTGCGGCTGGCCTTTTCCGGGCGCAACGGCCACCGCTATTCGTCGATCGGCCGCGAACTGGTCGCCCAGGGCATTATGAAGCTTGAGGACGTCAGCCTGCCGAGCCTGCGGGCCTGGATGGCGGCCAATCCGCTGGCGGCGGAACAGCTGATGCAGAAAAACCGGTCCTATATCTTTTTCCGGGTGGAAAAGGACGAGGTCGTCAAGGGTGCGATGGGTGTTGCGCTCACGCCGGGCCGCTCGCTCGCCGTTGATCCCAAATACGTTCCTTTGGGCCTGCCTTTGTGGCTGACCACCACGGACCCGCTCGACCCCAAGAACGCGACGCCGCTGACCCGCATGGTGGTGGCCCAGGATACGGGTTCGGCCATCAAGGGCGTGGTGCGGGGTGATCTGTTCTGGGGCTTCGGGGCCGAGGCCGAGGCCCGCGCCGGGCTGATGAACGAGGCCGGGACCTATTACTTCCTTCTGCCGCGCAAACCGCTCAAATAATCCGGCCTGTTCGGGCGTCCCGTGACGGCCGGGCAAACCGCCTTGTCATTCCAGGGCCAAGCCCGCATTCTGCGAAGACCATGACCCAAGAAACACCCACATCCCCCGCCCCGGCGAACCCCCATATCGGCCTGTTCGCGACCTGTCTTGTCGATCTGATGCGCCCCAGCGTCGGTTTCGCCACGGTGAAGTTGTTGGAAGACGCGGGCTGCCGCGTGTCCGTACCCGAAGCCCAGACCTGCTGCGGCCAGCCGGCCTATAATTCGGGCGATACCAAGGATACCCGCGCCATCGCGGAAAACGTGATCGCCGTGTTCGAAGACTTCGATTACGTGGTCGCCCCATCCGGTTCCTGCGCCGGGATGATTTCCCACCACTTCCCCCGCCTGTTCAAGGACGATGCGGCCTGGCTGCCCCGGGCCGAAGCCCTGGCCGCCAAAACGTTCGAGCTGATCGCCTTCCTGACCGACGTCATGCAGGCCGATGTGCAGCCCCCGGCAATGGCCGCCACGGCGACCTATCATGACAGTTGTTCCGGCCTGCGCGAGCTTGGAATCAAAACGCAGCCGCGTAGTTTGTTAAACAAGGTCGACGGGCTGACCCTGATCGAAGGGGACATTCCGGAAACCTGCTGCGGCTTCGGCGGATTGTTCTGCGTCAAATATCCGGACATTTCCGAAAAGATGGTCGATGCCAAATCCCAGGACATCGAAAAAACCGGGGCGGACCTGCTTTTGGCGGGCGACCTGGGCTGTCTGATGAACATGGCCGGGCGCCTGAAACGCCGGGGGTCGGCCGTTCAGGCCCGCCACGTGGCCGAGGTTCTGGCCGGGATGACCGATAGGCCGGCGATCGGCGAAGCGGAAGAAGAGGCCGGCTGATGGATTCGCAAACCCGCCAGTTCAAATCCAACGCCCGCGAGGCCATGGCCGACACCCAATTGGCCGAGGCCCTGACCCGCCTGGGCGAGGGCTTTCCCCTGCGCCGCGCCGAAGCCATCGACCGACTGCCCGAATTCGACCAATTGCGCGACGCCGCCAAGGACATCAAGGACCACACGCTGGCCCATCTGGATTTGTATCTGGAACAGTACGAAAGCCGCGTCAAGGAAGCGGGCGGTCACGTTCATTGGTGCCGCACGGGCCAGGACGCGCGCGACAAGATTTTGGAAATCTGCCGCCAGGCCGACGCCAAGACGGTGACCAAGTCCAAATCCATGATCGGCGAGGAAATCGCCATCAACGATTTCCTGGAAGAAAACGGGGTCGAGCCCGTGGAAACGGATTTGGGCGAATACATCATCCAACTGCGCAAAGAACCGCCCAGCCATATCATCGCCCCGGCGGTGCATCTGAACAAAGGCCAGGTCGAAGAGACCTTCCGCGCCGCACACCAAAATCTGGACCCGGGGCGCAATCTGGACGATCCCAAATCCCTGTTGGAAGAAGCCCGGAACGAGCTTCGCGAAAAGTTCCTGAACGCGGACGTGGGCCTGACGGGGGCGAATTTCCTGGTGGCCGAAACGGGCACCAACGTTTTGGTCACCAACGAAGGTAACGCGGACCTGACCTATTCCCTGCCGCGCGTGCATATCGTGATCGCCAGTTTGGAAAAGGTCATCCCCACGTTGGAGGACGCCACGACCGTGCTGCGCGTACTCGCGCGCTCGGGCACGGGGCAGGACATCACCGTCTACACCACTTTCTGTACCGGCCCGAAACGCGAAGCCGATCTGGACGGGCCCGACGAATACCACGTGGTCTTGCTGGACAACGGGCGCACCGATCTGGTCGGCACGGAATTTCAGGAAATGCTGCGTTGCATCCGCTGCGGTTCCTGCCTCAACCATTGCCCAGTCTATCAGGCGATCGGCGGCCATGCCTATGGCTGGGTCTATTCCGGGCCCATGGGCGCGGTGCTGATCCCGGGGCTGATCGGCATCCACGAAGCGGGCGATCTGCCCAATGCTTCGACGCTCTGCGGCAAGTGCGAGACCGTCTGTCCCATGCGCATCCCCCTGCCCAAGATGCTGCGCGCCTGGCGGGAAAAACAGTTCGAACGCAAGGGCAATTCGGCCACCAGCCGCTGGGCGCTGGGCCTTTGGGCCCGGCTTGCCGGGCGGCCGAAACTTTACCGCGCCTTGACCGGGCCGATGATGACGGCGCTGGCCATCCTGGGCCGCCGCAAAGGCCGGTTCAAATGGCTGCCGCTGGCCGGCGGCTGGACCGGGCCGCGCGACCTGCCCGCCCCCCAGGGTGACAGCTTCATCGCGCAATATCACAAGGGCCCCGTGGGGGCCGTTGCGGGCAGCGCCCCGGCGCGGAGGCCGAAACGATGAGCGGGCGCGAACAAATCCTGGGCGACCTGCGGGCCGCCCTGACCCAATCCAACGACGGGGCGCGCCGCGCCGCCGTGTCCCAGCGCCTGTCGGCCAAGCAGCGCCACGTCATTCCGGCGCGGGGACAGGACAGCGGGCCCAGCGCGACCGACCGTTTCCAGGCCGAGGCCGAACGCGTGCAGGCGACCGTCGCCCGCGTGGCGTCGGCCGACGACCTGCCCGCCGCCGTGGCCGATTATCTGGCGGCGCAGAACCTGCCGGCATCCGTGCGCATGACGCCGGACCCGCGCCTTCAATCCGCGCCCTGGGACAAAACCGCGATCAGCATTTCCGAAGGCCCGGCCCAGGGCGAGGACACGGCCGGGATCAGCCATGCCTTCGGCGGGGTGGCGGAAACGGGCTCGTTGGTGTTTTTGTCCGGGCCCGAAAGCCCGACCACGGTCAACTTCCTGCCGCCGGTTCATATCGCCGTGCTGCGCGCCAAGGACATCCGGGGGACGTTCGAAGATATCTGGTCGCGCCTGCGCCAAGACCGGGAAGGTGCCGAAGGCGGCGACCGCTTCATGCCGCGCACGGTCAACTGGATCACCGGGCCGTCGCGCACGGCGGATATCGAACTGACCCTGTTCCTGGGCGTGCACGGGCCCAAGAATCTGCACATCATCATTGTAGAGGACGATGGCTGACCGGCGGCGCAAACCCGCCGCGCCCCAATCCCCGGCGCCCGAAACCGCCCCCCCGGCGGAAGACGGCGACGCCCTTTGGGCCCGGGTCACCCGGGACGTGACGCCCCTGCCACACCGCGAAGACCGCATCGATCACCCGGCAACGGCCATCCCGGGGCCCTCTTCGGCCCCGGCCAACCCGGCGAAACCGCGCCGCTATGCGGCGGCGCCCCTGCCCCTGCCCGCGGCGCAGCCCCCCGCCCGCGCCCTCAGCCACGGCGACGCGCCCGGGCTCGACCGGCGCACGCAGACCCGCATGCGCCGGGGCAAGATGGCGGTCGAAGGCCGGCTTGACCTGCACGGCATGTTCCAGGCCGAAGCCCAGCGCGAACTGATCGGCTTCATTACCCGCGCCTATGGTCAGGGCAAACGCTGCGTGCTGGTCATTACCGGCAAGGGCACCAAGGAAACGGGCGAAATCGGCGTGTTGCGCCAGGCCGTGCCGGGTTGGCTCAACCAGCCGCCGCTCAAAGATCTGATCCATGCCTTCGACCATGCGGCCCGCCACCACGGGGGTGCGGGCGCGCTTTATATTCTGTTGAAGCGGAACAAGGGCCCCCAATGAGGGAGAGACGCCGATGACACCGTTCGGACAGGCCGTGCGCCGCCTGCGCAAGATCAACAAAATCACCTTAAAGCACTTTGCCCAGGAAATGGGTGTGTCTTCGGCCTATTTCTCGGCCCTGGAACATGGCTATCGCGGCCGCCCGGGCCCGGGCCTGGTGCAGCAGATCGCGGGTTATTTCAACTTGGGCATGGAAGAAACGGACGAACTCAAACGCCTGGCCGGGCTGTCCCATCCCCGCGTCACGGTCGATACGGCGGGCTTGAATCCCAAGGCGACGGAACTGGCCAACCTTTTGGCCGAACTGATCCACGAATTGGACGAAGACACGGTCGACTGGATCATCAACGAAATCCGCGGCCGCCGCGCCGCCCGCACGCGGGGCGGGCCGACGCATTAATTTTTCAGAAAACCACTGAGACGGTGAGGCAGTGAGAAGAAAAAGCTCCCGGCCCGTCGCTTTCGCGGGGATAACCGCAGCATCTTTCTGTCATTCCCGCGAAAGCGGGAATTCAGAAGCCTCACCGCCTCTGTGTCTCTGTGGTTTTCTTACAGAATGAATTTCGACAGATCCGCGTTCTTCGCCAGTTCGCCGACCTGCGTGTTCACATAATCCGCGTCGATGGTGATGGTCTCGCCGGATTTCTCTGACGCCGAATAACTGATTTCCTCGACCAGTTTTTCCATCACCGTGTGCAGGCGCCGCGCGCCGATGTTTTCGACCCCTTCGTTGATTTCTACGGCCAGGTCGGCAATGGCGTCGACGGCATCGTCGGTGAAGATCAGTTCGACCTCCTCCGTCTCCATCAAGGCGGCATATTGCTTGAGCAAGGAGGCTTCGGTTTCCGTCAGGATGCGCTTGAAGTCGTCCTTGGTCAGGGCCCGCAGGTTGACGCGGATCGGCAGGCGCCCCTGCAGTTCGGGCAGCATGTCCGACGGTTTGGACACATGGAACGCCCCCGAAGCGATGAACAGGATGTGGTCCGTGTTGACCGGGCCGTGCTTGGTCGCGACCGTGGTGCCTTCGATCAGGGGCAGCAGATCGCGCTGCACGCCTTCGCGGCTGACGTCGCCGCCCTTGACGTCGGAACGGGCGGCGATCTTGTCGATCTCGTCCAAAAACACGATGCCATTGTTTTCCACGGCGAAGACCGCTTCCTTCAGGACTTTGTCGTCGTCCAGAAGGTTATCGCCCTCTTCCGCCAGAAGCACCGCGTAGCTGTCTTCGACCGTCAGGCGCTTGGGCTTCTGCTGTTGGCCCAGGGCCTTGCCCAGCATGTCGTTGAGGTTGAGCATGCCCATCTGCGCGCCCGGCATGCCGGGGATGTCGAAGGTCGGCAGGCCCAAACTGGGCGTGTCGGACACGTTGATTTCGATCTCGCGGTCGTTCAGTTCGTTGTTGCGCAGTTTGCGGCGGAAGGTTTCGCGCGTTTCCTTGCCCGCGTTCTCGCCGACCAGGGCGTCAAGCACCCGTTCCTCGGCGCGCATTTCGGCCTTGGCCTGAACCTGCTTGCGCAGGCGTTCGCGGGTCATGTGAATGGCGTTTTCCAAAAGGTCGCGGACGATCTGTTCCACGTCGCGGCCGACATAGCCGACTTCGGTGAACTTGGTGGCCTCGACCTTGATGAAGGGGGCTTGCGCCAGTTTGGCCAGGCGGCGGGCGATTTCCGTCTTGCCCACGCCGGTCGGCCCGATCATCAGGATGTTCTTGGGCAGAACCTCTTCCTTCAGGCCGTCGGGCAGCTGCTGGCGGCGCCAGCGGTTGCGCAGCGCAATAGCCACCGCGCGCTTGGCGTCGTTCTGGCCGATGATGTTGCGGTCCAGTTCCGACACGATTTCGCGGGGCGTGAAGCTGGATGTGCCGTCGCCGGCCTCATCCTTGGCGGCGGCGCGGGGGGTGGCCTGTTCGGCGGGCTCGGTCATAGGGCCTCGATGGTCAGATTGTTATTGGTGTAAACGCAGATGCCGCCCGCGATCTCCATGGCCTTTTCGGCCACGGCACGGGCATCCATGCCGTCCTGGTCGATCAGGGCGCGGGCCGCGGCCAGGGCGTAATTGCCGCCCGATCCGATACCGATCAGGCCGTCTTCGGGCTCCAGCACGTCGCCGGTCCCGGTCAGGACGAGGGACACGTCCTTGTCGGCCACGGCCATCATGGCTTCGAGACGGCGCAGATATCTGTCCGTGCGCCAGTCCTTGGCCAGTTCCACGCAGGCGCGGGTCAACTGGGTGGGATATTGTTCCAGCTTGGCTTCCAGCCGTTCGAACAGGGTGAAGGCATCGGCCGTGGCCCCGGCGAAACCGCCGATCACGTTGCCGTCGCCCAGCCTGCGGACCTTGCGGGCATTGGCCTTGATCACCGTATCGCCGAGCGACACCTGCCCGTCGCCGGCCAGCACGACATCGTCGCCTTTGCGCACGCAAAGAATGGTGGTGCCGTGCCAGGTGGGGGTATCGCTTGCCATGTCGTTGTCCGCTTGGTTGTCCGGCCGGGCCGGAAAATGAAGAAGCCGGGATGATAGGGAACCATTTGGTCCGGTCAACGCTGTTGGTCAAGGCAAGCCGTGCAATCGGCGTGAAAAGATGCCGGGCCAGCATATCTTTTAAGGCGTGCAGTCTGCCGCGCTTGTCTGGTAAAAGACCGGCGACCCTAGAAAAATGTAAGGATTGAGGCCATGCGCACGGCCAGCGTCGAACGCAACACCAAGGAAACCCAGATCAAGGTCACCGTGAACCTGGACGGCACCGGCGAATACAGCGTGTCGACCGGGATCGGCTTCCTCGACCACATGCTGGAACAGCTGTCGCGCCATTCGCTCATGGACCTGACGGTGGAAGCCAAAGGCGACACCCATATCGATTTCCACCACACCACGGAAGACACCGGGATCGCCATCGGCGAAGCCGTGTTCAAGGCGCTGGGCGACCGTAAAGGCATCACGCGGTATGGCTCGGCCCTGGTGCCCATGGACGAAACGCTGTCGCGCATCGCCATTGATTTGTCCAACCGGCCCTATCTGATCTGGCGGGTCGATTTTTCCAAGCCCAAGCTGGGCGACATGGATACGGAACTGTTCAAGGAATGGTTCCAGGCCTTCGCCCAGGCGGCCGGTGCGACCCTGCACGTGGAAAACCTGTACGGCGAGAACAACCACCATATCGTCGAAAGCTGCTACAAGGGCCTGGCGCGTTCGCTGCGCGAGGCGGCGACCATCGATCCGCGCAAGGCCGATGCCGTGCCCTCGACCAAGGGCACGCTGGGCGGCTCGTTGTAAGGGCGGGTTTGCGTTGATCCTGCCCCTTCCGTCCGGGGCATAGCCAAACGAAACGAAGTTTCCATGCGCGTCTTCACCGTTCACCTTCGCCGTCACGGCCTGGATCCGGAACAGGATGTCCGTCTGATCAAGGAAGGTTTTTCCTGGCCGGCGTTCCTGTTCACCTTTCTGTGGGCGTTGTGGCACCGCATGTGGTGGCTGGCGCTCGGCCTGTTTGTAATCACCACGGCGGCGGGCATGGGGGTGGAATTCCTGCTGCCCGATCCCGTGGCGGGGGGCGCTGTGCTGCTCGCCCTGTATGTGGCGATCGGGATGTTGGGCAATGATCTGATGCGCCGTCATCTGGCCGCTTCGGGCTTTGCCGACCAGGGTCCTGTCTGCGCCAAGGACCGGGACGAAGCGCTCTATCGCTACCTGGACAGCGACCCGGCCCTGGCCCGCGAAATGGCCCGCGACCTTGCCGGCGCCGGCGGGCGCGGCTGACGGGGGCGGACATGACCATCGCGCTGATCGATTACGGCTCGGGAAACCTGCGCTCCGCCGCCAAGGCGTTCGAACGTGTCCTGTCCGACTTGGGCCGGACCGATACGGTCGCCGTGACCGCCGATCCGGACGTGGTCGCCAAGGCGGACCGCGTGGTGCTGCCGGGCGTGGGCGCGTTCGGCGATTGCCGGGCCGGGCTCGATGCCCTCGACGGGATGATGGCGGCCCTGGACGAAGCGGTCATGGTCCGCGCCCAGCCGTTCCTGGGCATCTGCGTCGGCATGCAATTGATGGCGTCAAAGGGCCTGGAATTCGGCGTGACCCCCGGTTTCGGCTGGATTCCGGGCGAGGTCCAGCCCCTGCGCCCGGCCGAAGACGGCCTTAAGATCCCGCATATGGGTTGGAACGAGCTGTTCTGGGTCGGCTATGAAGAGCATCCGGTGATGGCCGGGCTGGGTGCCGGGCAGCACGCCTATTTCGTCCATTCCTACTTCGTCATGCCGGAAGACGCGGCCCATATCCTGGCCGTAACCGATTACGGCGGGCCGGTAACGGCCGCCATTGGCCGGGACAACCTGTTCGGAACCCAGTTCCATCCCGAGAAAAGCCAGGATGTGGGGCTTAAGCTTATTGAAAATTTCTTAAAATGGAAGCCGTAACCAAGATGATCTTTTTCCCCGCCATTGATTTGAAAGACGGCCAATGCGTGCGCCTCTATCAGGGCGACATGGACAAGGCGACGGTATTTTCCGACGACCCGGCAGCCCAGGCCAAAGCGTTCCAAGATGCGGGATGTGAGTGGGTGCACTTGGTTGATCTTAATGGTGCATTCGAAGGAAAACCAGTGAACGGGGCCGCCGTGAACGGCATTCTGGATGCCCTGGACATCCCCGTGCAGCTGGGCGGCGGCATCCGTACGATGGCGACGATCGACGATTGGCTGGCGCGCGGTGTCCGGCGCGTGATCCTGGGCACGGTGGCGCTGACCGACCCGGATCTGGTGATCGCCGCCTGCAAGGCCCATCCGGGCCGCGTCGCCGTGGGCATCGATGCGCGCGACGGGCGGGTCGCGGTCGAAGGCTGGGCCGAAGTCTCGGAAATGACGGCGCTGGACCTGGCCAAGCGGTTCGAGGATGCGGGCGTGGCCGCCATCATCTTCACCGACATCGGGCGCGACGGCGTGATGCAGGGCCCCAACCAGGACGCGACGCTTGAGCTGGCCCGCGCGGTTTCGATCCCGGTGATCGCTTCGGGCGGCGTGTCGTCCATGGCCGATTTGCAGGCCCTGAAGGATGCCGGCGGCGGTCTGCTGGAAGGTGTGATTTCGGGCCGCGCGGTCTATGACGGCAAGATCGATCTGTCCGCCGCCGTCACCCTGTTGAAGGACGCGGCGTAAGGATCATGCTGAAATCCCGGGTCATTCCCTGTCTCGACGTTAACGAAGGCCGCGTGGTCAAGGGCGTCAATTTCGTCGACCTGGTCGATGCGGGCGATCCCGTGGAACAGGCGCGGATCTATGACGCCGCCGGGGCGGACGAACTGACGTTTTTGGACATCACCGCCAGCCACGAAAACCGCGACACCATTTTCGATGTGGTCGCGCGCACGGCCGAACATTGCTTCATGCCGCTGACCGTCGGCGGCGGGGTGCGCAGGGTGGATGACATCCGCAAGCTGCTGTTGGCCGGGGCCGACAAGGTCTCGATCAATACGGCCGCCGTGCACAACCCGGATTTCGTCAAGGAAGCTTCGGAAAAGTTCGGCGCGCAATGCATCGTGGTCGCGGTCGACGCCAAGCGGGTCGACGCCGCGACGCGCGAACCATCCCCGGACGGCACCCGGTTCGAAATCTTCACCCACGGCGGGCGCAAGCCGACGGGCATCGAATGCATTTCCTGGGCGGAAAAGATGGCCGATCTGGGGGCCGGGGAAATCCTGCTGACCTCCATGGACCGGGACGGCACCAAGAACGGCTTTGATCTGCCCCTCACCCGCGCCGTCGCCGATGCCGTGCCGGTCCCGGTGATCGCGTCGGGCGGGGTCGGCAATCTGGATCATCTGGTCGAGGGCGTGACCGAAGGCCATGCCTCGGCCGTCCTGGCGGCCTCGATCTTTCACTTCGGCACCTATTCCATTCAAGAGGCCAAGGCGCATATGCTGGCGAAGGGGGCCGCCGTCCGCATGGACGATGCCGTCACCCGAGGAGGAGGCCGCGCATGACCCATACACTCGACAAACTGTTCGCGACCATCGAAAGCCGCAAGGGGGCGGATCCGTCGGAAAGTTATACGGCCAAGCTGTTCCATGGCGGCACGCCCCTGATCGCGCGCAAGCTCGGCGAGGAAGCGGTCGAAACGGCGGTCGCGGCCCTGACCGAGGACAAGACCTCGGTCGCCAAGGAAAGTGCCGACGTGCTCTACCACCTGCTCGCCCTTTGGGCCGAGCTGGGTCTGGACCCCCAGGAGGTATGGGACGAGCTGGACCGCCGCACCGGCCAATCGGGGATCGAGGAAAAGAACAGCCGCAAGGGCTAACCACGGAGATCATCATGGCCTACGACACCAACAACATCTTCGCCAAGATCATCCGCGGCGAAATTCCCTGCGACACGGTTTACGAAGACGACCATGTGCTGGCCTTCAAGGACATCCAGCCGCAGCGCAATGTTCATGTCCTGGTCATCCCCAAGGGTCCCTATGAAGACATGACGGCCTTTGCCCAACAGGCCAGCGAGGCGGAAATCGTCGCTTATACCCGGGCCATCGGAAAGATCGCCGAAAAACTGGGCGTGGATGGCGACGGCTACCGCCTGATCGCCAACACGGGCGAAAACGGCCACCAGGAAGTCCCCCACCTGCATTGCCACATCGTCGGCGGCGAGCCCGTCGGCCCGATGCTCAAACGCAAAACCTGAGGCCACCGGCCGATAGTTGTTTTGCGTGCAATGATAAATCACAAAATCTGAAAAGCCGCCTTAGTTGCGTATTCCGGCTGCGGTTCGGCGCCCCGGCGCCATGCGCCGGAAGCTGAGTGCTTCCGCCACGTGGATGCGCTGCACCCCGTCCGATCCATCCATGTCGGCCAGAGTGCGCGCCACGCGCAGCACCCGGTGATAGCCCCGCGCCGACAGGCCGATGCGGTCGGCGGCCTCGACCAATAATTTGCGCCCGGCGTCATCGGGCCGGGCCACGCGGTCGAGCAATTCGCCGTCGGCCTGGGCGTTGGTGCGGATGCCCTGGTCCAGATGATCGCGGTAGCGGTCCCGCTGAACGGTGCGCGCGGCGGCGACGCGGGCCGCGACCTGGGCCGTGCCTTCCGACGGTGGCGGCAGGTCGAGGTCGAGCGGGCTGACCGCCGGGACGTCCAGATGAATGTCGATGCGGTCGAACAGGGGGCCTGAAATGCGGCCCTGATAATCCTCGGCACAGCGCGGCGCCTTGGAACAGGCCTGGGACGGATCGTCCAGATAACCGCATCGGCAGGGGTTCATGGCGGCCACCAGCTGAAAGCGGGCCGGATAGGTAACATGGGCATTGGCCCGGGCGATGGCGGCGCGGCCGGTTTCCAGGGGCTGGCGCAGGCTTTCCAGGGCGGCGCGCTGGAATTCCGGCAGTTCGTCCAAAAACAGCACGCCCAGGTGCGCCAATGAGACCTCGCCGGGCCGGGCCTTTAAGCCCCCGCCGACCAAGGCCGGCAGCGAGGCCGAATGGTGCGGGTCGCGAAAGGGCCGCATGCGCGACAACGTGCCGCCCGACAGCATGCCGGCCAAACTCTGCACCATGGAGATTTCAAGTATTTCTTCGGTCTCGAGCGGCGGCAGCAGGCCCGGCAGGCGCTGCGCCAGCATGGATTTGCCCGACCCGGGCGGCCCGATCATCAAAAGATTATGGCCGCCGCTGGCCGCGATCTCCAACCCGCGCTTGGCGGTTTCCTGGCCTTTGATGTCGGCCAGATCGGGGTAGGGGGCCGCGTCTTCGGCGGCGGGGCGTTCGGGCGGGCCCAGAACCTGCGCCCCCTTGAAATGATTGACCAGGGACAGAAGGTTCGCGGGTGCGAGGATGTCCGCCCCGCCGGCCCAGGTCGCTTCGCCGCCCTGTGGGGCCGGGCAGATCAACCCTAAGTCCCGGGCGTTGGCATGCAGGGCCGCGGGCAGCACGCCGGCCACCGGGGCAAGGGCGCCATCCAACCCCAGTTCGCCCAGGGCCAGGTAGCGCGCCATGTCGTCGGCGGGCAAGACCTCCATGGCCGTCAGCAGGGCCAATGCGATGGGCAGGTCGAAATGGCTGCCTTCTTTCAGCACATCGGCGGGGGCAAGGTTGACGGTGATGCGTTTGGGCGGCAGGGCCAGGCCCATGGCATGGAGGGAGGCCCGCACCCTCTCACGGCTTTCGGCCACGGCCTTGTCCGGCAGGCCGACCACGGAAAAGGCGGGCAGGCCGCCGGCCATCTGGACCTGTACGTCCACGTCCAGCACGTCGATGCCTTGAAAGGCGGCTGTGGCGATGCGCGCGACCATGGCGGTGCGGGGCCTCTTCCTCGTTCGGTTGCATAAGAAAAGCCCGAATCAAGAAAAAGGGGAAGCCTGTTTGCGCCGAAATCGCTTGTCGGGGACGTTGGCGGGCAAGCGGGGCGCGGGTGCCCGGGCTATTTGCGCGCGCGGCCGGCCGGTTTTTTCAGGTTGCGGTCCCACAGCTTGAACAGCTTGTCCCAGGCGGCTTCGGCCTGAACCGGGGCATGGGCCAGGCGTTCGGCGAACTGAAAACCATGCTGCGTGCCCTTGGGCTGTTCGATGGTTGCCTTGACGCCGGTTTTCTTGACGGCCCGTTTCAAGGCCGTGACCGTTTCCTGTGGCACATGGGCGTCCGTTTCCGCGAAGATGAACAGCAGCTCGCCCTGCACCTGGTTCAGCAGCAGATGGGGCGAATCGTCCTGATCGGTCACGATGCCGACCCCGTACATGGACGCCGCCGCCTTGATCCGTGTGGGGAAGCGCCCGGCCACGGTCACGATGTAGCGCCCGCTCATGCAGTGGCCGACACAGCCCACGGGCCCGGCCGCGACCTCGCCCTGGGCGTCCAGGAAATTGAGTATCCCCGCCGTGTCGTCGGCCACGTCTGCGTTGGTCAGGGAATCCATGGCCGCCCGCCATACGTTGGTCATGGCGTCCGTGCGGCGCGAATTGTCGAGCCTGAGCGTGCCCAGGCGGTAATACATATCCGGCAGGATGCAGTAATAGCCCGCCTTGGCGATGCGCCGTGCCATGTTGCAGAGCTCTTCGCGGAAGCCGGGCGCATCCATGTAAAAGATGATCGCGGGCACGGGTGTGTCCGCCGCGCTTTCCGGCCAGGCGCAGAACGCGGGCATGCGCCCGAACTTGGTGGTGACCTCGACCATGGCTTCCTTGAGCGCCATCGTTTCCTCCCTTTGGATGTTGATCTGTTGGATCAGAGCTGCGCCTCGATGGCGTCCCAGATGTCGCTTTCCAGGCAGACCCCGTCGAACCGGTTGATTTCCTGCAGGCCCGTGGGCGAGGTCACGTTGATTTCCGTGAGGTAGCCGCCGATCACGTCGATGCCCACGAAGATCAGGCCGCGGGCCTTCAGCTCGGGCGCCAAGGCCGCGCAGATCTCGCGCTCGCGCGCGGTCAATTCGGATTTCAGCGGCCGGCCGCCGACATGCATGTTGGACCGGCTTTCGCCCGCCGCCGGCACGCGGTTGACGGCGCCCGCGACCTCGCCGTCGATCAGGATGATGCGTTTGTCGCCCTGGCGCACATCCTTGAGGTAGGCCTGCACGATGACCGGCTCGCGGAACATTTCCAGCAATGAATTCAGGTTCTCGTCGCCGGGCGTGATGTGGAACACCCCGGCCCCGCCGTTGCCGTACAGCGGCTTGACGATGATGTCCTTGTGTTCGGCGCGGAAGGCCAGGATGTCGTCGCGGTTGGTGGCGATCAGGGTCGGCGGCATGAACTGGGCAAAACGGGTGACGAACAGTTTTTCGGGTGCGTTGCGGACCTCGGCCGGGTTGTTGACCACCAGGGTCTTGGGATGGACCATCTCCAACAAATGGGTGGCGGTGATATAGGACATGTCAAACGGCGGGTCCTGGCGCATCAGCACCACATCCACGTCGGCCAGGTTGACGGCCTGCTTTTCCCCCAGGGTGAAATGATTGCCCGCTTCGCGCCGGACCTCCAGGGGCTGGGTCCAGGCCATGACCTTGCCGTGCTGGTAGGACAAATCGCCCGGCAGGTAATGCAGCAGCTTGTGTCCGCGCTTTTGTGCCTCCAGCGCCAGCACGAAGGTGCTGTCGCCGTTGATGTCGACGGAGGATACATGGTCCATCTGGATGGCCACGGTAAGCGCCATGAACGGTCCTTTCAGATCGGCCGATGAAGGAGAGCGGGGCAGGGGGCGGCCGGCCCCCGGGGATTAATCCGACTGGGGGTTAATTTAGCTTGGCCTTCAATTCCTGCAACAGCAAGGACGCTTCATAGCCGTTTTCCTCGCCGGGGGCGCGCTTGAGATATTCCTCCAGGGCCGCGACCGCGCTGGCGAAACGTTCCAGCCGGGCGTTGACGATCCCGGCTTCGCGCCACAGGTGCCCGGCCTCGGGTGCGATCATCAGCATCAGGTCGACCGTATCGGCGGCGGCCGACAATTCGCCGCGCTGCATCTGGCGTACGCGGATGTTGTCTTCCAGGCGCAGCACGACCTGGCGGGCCGTCATTTCCGAAAGATAGCGGGGGTGCAATTCAGCTTCGGCCCCGGCCATGGTTTTCAGCATGGTCCGCAGTTCGGGCGGCGTCAGTTCGCGGGCACCCTCGAACAGATCCAGGATCATGCGCTCGCCCGCATCCTGCAGGCGGACCAGAAAGCGGCCCGGAAAATCCAGGCCGACCATGTCCCAGCCCAGCCGGCGGCAGGCCTCGATATAGATCACGCCCAGGGCGACCGGCAGGCCGCGCCGGGTGTCGATCACGCGGGCCATGTTGGCCGCGTCCAGATCTTCGAATACGCTTTCGTTGCCGCCGTATCCGTAGCGCCGGTCGATCACCTGGACCAGGGCTTCGTGCTTCAGCGCCAAGGGTGTTTCGCCCGGCCCGGCGTAATCGGCCACTTCGCTTGCAAGCCGTTCAAGATGCCGCTCATAGGGCCCGGGGTTCAGGCCCGGCTGCCGTGCCGCGGCCAGATACAGCGCACTCGACAGCATGGGAAAATCGTCATCGGGCGCGGTACCGATGGCGCGCAGCATTTCGCGCACGCTGTCTTCCAGGTCCAGGCCTTTTTCCTTGGTTCGTTCGATCACGGGTCAGGAGGCCTTTTTTCCGTCGGCGGGTTTGGGGTCGGAAGACTTGGGCTCATCCGCCGGTTTGATGCGCACATGGCTGATCACGTCGCGCACCCGCGACACGGCACGGGCATGGCCCAGCACGCGGTTGAGTTCCGTCTGGCTTTGCGCCGCGCCGATCAGGTAGACCACCGCGTTCTCCGTCTCGATGATGTAGTTGATGGCCTGCACGTCCTTGTCGAAGGTCAGCTTGGTCGTCAGCTGTGCGGAAATCCAACTGTCGACCGCGGCGTCGGTGACCGACCCCTCGCCCACGGCCAGTTCGTTGATGACTTCCTCCACGCCTTCGACTTGCCAGGCCAGACGCACGGCGGTGGCGCGGATATCCTCGGACTTGACCTTGCCGGTCAGCATGGCGCGCCGGTTGTAAACCTTCACACTGCCGTCGACGGCCAGGGTGTCGCCCGTTTCCAAATCATAATTCAGCCATTTGCCGCGCACCTTCGTGGCCAAGGCGGCATCGCGGGCGACGCCCTGAACCCCGCGGTCATCCATGGCGGCAACGCCGACCGTGGCACCGGCGCCCACGGCGGCCCCCACGCAGCCGGCAAGGCCGGCGGCCAGAACCGCGGCGGCCAATGCCTGGAACAAAGGCCGGGATCGCCGGGCGCGGGAATGAAAGCCGCAAAGGGGGCGGGCGGGGCAGGGCGCATTCAACGGGTCGGTCATGACGGTGCAATCTCCTCCAATTGATGGACCCCGGTCGGCGCGCATTCTAACGCCGCCGCTGTCCGGCGACAAATACCCGGCGGCGTGACCGGGGGCCGGGGATGGTCAGCTTAAGGCGGAATATGCGGATTTCATGGCGCCGTGGTCAGGGAAGGCCGGGCCGCCAGGCATCCTTCAAATGACGCAGCCGCCACCCTCGGCCCAGCGCGATCAGGTCGAATCGCCAGTCAAGTCCGGCCAGATCGGGCCGGGTACGGACAAAGGCCTCGGCCGCGCGCGTGATGCGGGCCTGCTGACGCGGGGTCAGGGCATGGCGGCCCGCATCCAGGGAAGCCCGGGCTTTGACCTCGACAAACACCAGGGTGCGGCCCTTCGCGGCAATCAGATCGATTTCGCCGGCGGGGGTGCGGGCGCGCCGTGCGATGATGCGGTATCCCTTCAGGCGCAGCCAAAGGGCGGCCCGTCTTTCAGCCTCCCGGCCCTGCGTTTCCGCGCGCTTTCGGTTTTCGGTTGATATCCCCACCAGGTCCCCCGTTCCGGAGATTTCCGGTCAGCCTTTTTTAAGCGCCAGGGCGCGGTCGTAAACAGCCTTGCGGGCGACCCCGGTGGTGGCCGAAACCTCAGCCACGGCGTCCTTCACGGACCCGCGGGCAAGGGCCTCGCGCAAAAGGTCGTCCAGTTCGGCCTCGGTCGGTGCCGCGGCGTTTTCGGGCGGGCCGACGGCGACGCAGATTTCGCCCTTTGGCGCACCTGCTTGGGCGTAATGGACCGCCAATTCACCCAAGGGCCCCCGGCGGACTTCTTCGAACTTCTTGGTCAGTTCGCGCGCCACGGCGGCGGGCCGATCGCCCAGAACCTGGGCCATGTCGGCCAGCGATGCAGCCAGCCGGGGGGCGGATTCCATGAACACCAATGTCGCGGGAACGGCGGCGATCTCGCTTAAGGCCGTGCGCCGGGCCGCCCCCTTGGCGGGCAGAAAGCCCTGAAAAAAGAACCGGTCCGTGGGCAGGCCCGACAGGGTCAGCGCCATCAGGGGCGCGGAAGGGCCGGGGATGGCGGTGACGTCCAGGCCGGCGTCGACGCAATCGGCGACAAGCTTGTAGCCCGGATCCGACACCAAGGGCGTGCCGGCATCGGATACCAATGCCACGCTTCCGCCGTTTTTGATCTGCTCAATGATCTGGGGTCGGCGGCGCTGGGCGTTATGGTCGTGATAGGCGGTCAGTTTGGCGGCGATGCCCAGGCGTTTCAGGAAGGGGCCGGTGACCCGGGTGTCTTCGCAGGCGACCGTGTCGGCCCGGCCCAGGACGTCCCGTGCCCGATCGCTGATGTCTCCGGCGTTGCCGATGGGTGTCGAGACCAGATAGAGTGCGGCCTTCAACGGGGCGCCGTTCGGTGCCCGGGAGTCATCGGCATCATTCTCCGGCGGATTATTGGATGAACAGGTCATTCGCGTTTAACGCCCTTATGTGTCCGGCACGGATTGCGGTGCTTCCGGCAACGGCCCTGGTCGTGCTGGCCCTGGCCGTGCTGCCCTTGCTGGGTGCGTGTCAATCTTCGCCATTCGGCGGGCTTAATCAAGGCGGCAAGACATCTTCGGGCACGCCGAGCCGGCCCGTGATTTCCGGCCCGCGCACACCACCACCGCCGACCTATGCGGTCACGCCGGTGCCCCGCCCCGCCCCGCCGCCGTTGACGCAGCTGCCGCAGCCGGAACAATCGGCGCAGCCGCAAACCACCACGATCACCGCGCCGGACGACGGCAAGGTCCGGGTGGCACTGCTGCTGCCGCTGTCGGGGGCCGGTGCCGGTGTCGGCCAGGCCATGCTCAACGCGGCGCAGATGGCGCTGTTTTCCTTCGCCGACGACAACTTCACGCTGCTGACCCATGACACGCGCGGCACGCCCGAAGGGGCGGCCGAGGCGGCGCAGCTTGCCATCGGCGATGGGGCCGGGCTGATCATGGGGCCGCTGCTGGCGGCCAATGTGCGCGAAGCCGCATCCGTGGCCCGTCAGGCCGGGGTGCCGATCATCGCCTTTTCATCGGACCGTACCGTGGCCGGCAACGGGGTCTATACCTTGGGGTTCCTGCCCCGGGCCCAGGTCACCCGGGTGATCGAATTCGCCCGCGGGCGCGGTGTGACCCGATTCGCGGCCCTGGCGCCGGACAATGCCTACGGCCGCACGGTGCTGGATGCCTTCAAAGCGGCGGTCGGGCGCAGCGGCGGCGAGATCGCGCGGTTGGAAGTCTACAGCCCGGATGCCGAAGATTTTTCCGCCGTGGTCCGCGACCTGGCCGATTACGAATTCCGCCGCCAGACATTGTTGGACCAGCGCAAGGAGCTTGAAGACAAGGAAGACGAGGTGTCGAAAGCGGCCCTGGCGCGGCTTGAAACCCTGCAGACCATGGGCGACCTGCCTTATGACGCCCTGTTGGTTGCCGACGGCGGCAAGCGCCTGCAGGCCATTGCGGCCTTGTTGCCGTTCTATGACATCGATCCCAACAAGGTTCGCATGCTGGGCACAGGGCAATGGGACGAGCCGGGCATCGGGGCGGAACCGGCCCTGGTCGGCGGCTGGTACGCGGCCCCGCCGCCGGGCCCGCGCGCCGGGTTTGAAAAGGAATACAAGGACATCTACGGCGACGCCCCGCCGCGCCTGGCGACCATCGCCTATGACGCGGCGGCCTTGGCGTCGGTTCTGGCACAGCTTCCCGGTCCCGACCGGTTCACGGCCGAACTGATCGCCAATGCCAACGGGTTTTCCGGACGGGACGGGATTTTCCGGTTCCTTGCGGACGGCACGTCGGAGCGGGGCCTGGCGGTTCTGCAGGTTCGCCAGCGCGACGCCATCGTGATCGATAAGGCGCCCGCGACCTTCCAGGCCATTACCAACTGACGCGCCGCTTTTTCACGTGATCGGTGGAACGGCCTGCCGGATGATCAGGAAAATTATCTCTCCGCCAAAAGGGACGCGAGCAGGCTGTTGAGCCGCAGGCGCCCCGCGTCGGTGGCGCGCAGGCAGGTTTCGTCCAGTTCCACATAACCGGCCCCCACGGCATAGGACAGCTTGGCGGGATCGATCAGGTCAAGAACCTCCAACCCGGTCTGCCGCCGAAATCGCGCGCGGTCGATCCCTTCGGCCAGCCGCAAGCCCATGATGACCCGCTCCTCCGCCCGGTCGGCGGGGTCGAGCGGGCGGCGCTTGGCCGTGCCGTGACCTTTTTGTTCGACCAGCGACAGCCAGCGGTCCGGATTGTGGATCTGATGGGTGCCGAAATCCCGCACCCGGCCGCCCGCATCGGCCAAGGCCAGGCGTCCATGGGCGCCGGGGCCCGCGCCGACATAATCCCAGCCGCGCCAGATGCTCAGGTTGTGGCGGCATTCGTGGCCGGGCCGGGCATGGTTGGAAATCTCGTAGGCCGGCAGGCCCGCCCGGGTCAGGACATCCTGGGTGATGTCGAACAGTTCCGCCCCCCGGTCGCCGTCGGCGGCCTGGACGCCGTCCTTGTGGAACGGGGTGCCGGGTTCGATCGTCAGTTGATAGAACGATAGGTGCGGTCCTGCGAAAGACAGGCCTTCCGCCAGCTCTTTCTGCCATGACGCCTTTGTTTGATCGGGTCTTGCGTAAATAAGATCAAATGAGAACTCTTGAAAATATTGAGCCGCACCAGCCAGGGCCCGGCGCGCGGCCTGGGCATCGTGGCGCCGGCCTAATTGGCGCAGGGCGTCGTCGTCGAAGGATTGCACGCCCAGCGACAGGCGCGTCACGCCGGCCTCTTTCAGGTCCGGGAACAGGGCGATTTCCGCGCTCGACGGGTTGGCTTCCAGGCTGATTTCCAGATCGGGTGCCGTGGCCCACAGGCGTTTGATGCCGTCGATCACGGCGGCGACCGTTTCCGGCTGCATCAGCGACGGGGTGCCGCCGCCGAAAAACACCGATGTAACGGTGCGTTCCGGCGTATCTTCGGCGTAATGGGCCAGGTCCTGGACCAGGGCGCGGGCCCAGCGGGCCTGATCCACGCCTTCGGCGACATGGCTGTTGAAATCACAGTAAGGACATTTGGATTCGCAGAACGGCCAATGCACATAGACACCGAAGGCCGGTGCTGTGGGATCGGCGATAGGACCGGCAGCCGGGTCGGCCGTATCGGGGGAAGGGGCCGTCATCGACCCGCGTCCGCTAGCCCCGGCCCTGGAAACAGGCCGCGACCAATTGCTCGAAAGCATGGGCGCGGTGGCTGATCCGGTGCTTGGCGGGGGGCTCCATCTCGGCGAAGGTGATGAAATAACCGTCGGGCTGGAACATGGGATCATAGCCGAAGCCCTTGTCGCCCGTGGGCGGCCAGATCAGGGTGCCGTCGACCCGGCCCTCGAACACCTCTTCGTGCCCATCCGGCCAGACCAGGGCCAGGGCGCAGACGAAATGGGCCTTGCGGTTTTCTGATTCCAGAACCAGCTCCCAAACCCGCTCCATGGCGGTGGTGAAGTTCTTGTCGGGCCCGGCCCAGCGGGCAGAATGAATGCCGGGGGCACCCCCCAGGGCATCGACCGCCAGGCCCGAATCGTCGGCCAAAGCCGGCAGGTTTGATGCCTGGGCCGCGGCGCGCGCCTTGATCAGGGCGTTGGCGCGGAAGGTGTCGCCGTCTTCGACCGGCTCGGCCAGGCCCAGTTCCCCGGCCGAGGTCGCATTGACCCCGAAAGGCGCGACAAGGTCCTGGATCTCGCGCAGTTTGCCCGGGTTATGGGTGGCGATGACCAATTGGTCTTCGGTAAAGGCCCGGGCCATGGGGCTAGCCTTCCAGCCCGATGGCTTTGCGTTGGATGGCGCAAAGCTCTTCCACGCCCTTGCGGGCCAGGGCCATCAGGCCGTCGAATTGTTGGGGCGAAAAGGGCTCTTCCTCGGCCGTGCCCTGGATTTCCACGATCCCGCCGCGCCCGGTCAGCACGAAATTGGCATCGGCCTGGGCATTTGAATCCTCGGCATAATCCAGGTCCAGGACCTCCGTGCCCTTGAAGATGCCGCAGCTGATGGCGGCGACCTGATCGATCAGCGGCACGGTCTTGAGCAGACCCAGATCAACGCAGCGCTGTAACGCCAAATGCAGGGCCACGTAAGACCCGGTGATCGCCGCCGTGCGGGTGCCGCCGTCGGCCTGGATCACGTCGCAGTCCAGGCGAACCTGCATTTCGCCGAGCGCCGCCAAATCCGTGATCGCCCGCAGGGAGCGCCCGATCAGGCGCTGGATTTCCTGGGTCCGGCCCGATTGGCCGCCGCGCGCGGCTTCGCGGTTGGTGCGGCTGTGGGTTGAACGCGGCAGCATGCCGTATTCGGCGGTAACCCAGCCCTTGCCTGAATCGCGCATCCAGCCGGGCACGCGTTCTTCCACCGTGGCGGCACATAATACGTGCGTTTCCCCGAACCGCGCCATGCACGACCCTTCGGCGTATTTGGCATAACCCGGTTCCAGCACGATCTCGCGCAATTGATCGGCGGCGCGGCCCGATGGTCTCATTCAGTCGTCTCCTAAAGGATGGCCTTAAATTAATGGATCGGCACACTAGCCCCGGCCCCGGCCCCGGTAAACCCGGCAATTCGGCCAGGGTCGGCCCGCATCGGCGGGTATGGCGTCCGATCGGGGAAAGCCTGCCAGGCATTGCACTCCCATGACGCGGAGACTAAATTCCGCCCAAGTCTGAAATTTCGCCGCAACCCTGACCGTAACCTGATCGAGACAAGGCACCGACCGAACGCCATGATCGAGGAACTGAACGACCGTTCGCGCCAGATTTTCCGGGAAATCGTCGAAAGCTTCGTCGAGACCGGGGAGCCCGTGGGCTCGCGCACCCTGGCGCGGCGCCTGCCGGTCACGTTGTCTTCCGCGACGGTGCGCAACGTCATGGCCGATCTGGAAGACATGGGCCTGCTGTTTTCGCCTCATACTTCGGCCGGGCGCCTGCCCACGGAATCGGGTCTTCGGCTGTATGTCGACGGTCTGCTGGAAGTCGGCAACCTGACCGAGGACGAGCGCGCCAATATCAAAAGCCAATGCGCCGGCACGTCCAGTTCGGTCGAAGGTCTGCTGGAACAGGCCACGCAGACGCTTTCGGGCCTGGCCAACTGCGCCTCCCTGGTGGTCGCACCCAAGACCGAAAGCCCGCTGAAGCACATTGAATTCGTGCACCTGAGCCCCGGCCGCGCCCTGGTCATCCTGGTCACGGAATCGGGCGTGGTCGAAAACCGCATCATGGAAATCCCGGCCGACCTGCCGGCCTCGGCCCTGGTCCAGGCGACCAATTACCTGTCGGCCAAGCTGGTTGGGCATAACATTTCCGATGCCCATCAGCACATCATGACCGAGTTGGAAACCCAGCGCGCCGAGCTGGACGAGCTGACCGCGCGGCTGGTCGAAGGCGGGCTTGCCACCTGGGCCGGCGGTGACAGCGGTGCGGGCGGATCGTTGATCGTGCGCGGCCAGGCCAACCTGTTGCAGGACGTGACCCTGGTGTCCGATCTGGAACGCATCCGCGGATTGTTTTCGGCCCTGGAAACCAAGGAGCAGATGCTGCGCATTCTCTCCATGGCGGACCATGCCGACGGCGTGCAGATCTTCATCGGCGCCGACAACACGCTGTTCAATCTGTCGGGCTGCGCCATGGTGGTGCGGTCCTACCGCAACGAACAGCAACAGATCATCGGCGCGGTCGGCGTGATCGGCCCGCAGCGCATGAACTATTCACGCATCATCCCCATGGTCGATTACACCGCCGATCTGATCGGCGGCTACATCGGCGCCGGCCGCGGCCGCTGACCGCAGCACCCCCGCAGGCCTGAAAGAACCTGAACGAAGGAATACCCATGTCGGAAAGCAAACCCGAACAAACGCAAGACATCCCCGCCGAGGACGCGGCGGCCCCGGCCGACGACGCGGCCCCCGAAGGCACGGCCGACCCCGCGCAGGAACAGGCGGCCCCCGCCGGCGATGCGGACAGCCCGCCCGAAGGCGAGGCCCCGATCCCGTCCATGACGGCGGAGGCGGAACAGGCCGATCCGGCCCTGCGCATTGCCGAGCTGGAAGCCCAGGTCGCGGAAGCCAACGACCGCACCCTGCGCGCCCTGGCCGAGGCCGAGAACGTGCGCCGCCGGGCCGAGCGCGACAAACAGGATGCCTCCAAGTACGCGATCGCGTCCTTCGCCCGCGAAATTCTTTCGGTCGGCGACAATCTGCGCCGTGCCCTGGACAGCATCGATGCCGAGGCCCGCAAATCGTCCGAGGCGGTGGAAACCCTGGTCACCGGGGTCGAGATGACGGAACGGGATCTGATTTCAGCGTTGGAGCGGTCGGGCATCACGCGCATTGATCCCTTGGGGCAGCGGTTCGATTCCAACGCCCATGAGGCCCTGTTCGAAATTCCCGATGAAAGCAAACCCCAGGGCACGGTCGCCCAGGTGATCGAGGTCGGCTATATCCTCAACGACCGCCTGCTGCGCCCGGCCAAGGTCGGCGTGACCAAGGGCGGGCCCAAACCCGAACCCGCGGCTTCGGCGGCGGCGGGCAGCGACGATGCGGCCCAGGGCGGTGACGGAAACAAGGCTTACGAGCAAGGCGGGCAGAATGCCGGCGGCCAGGTGAACGAGGAGCTTTGAGCGCCCGATTTGAACGGGCCCGCCGGGACAAGGGGCAAAGCCCCCGGAAACCCGGGAGAAATTATACTTTTGGCTGGGTTGCGGCGGTGGCCGCATCCGCATATATAACCCGCGAACCGTAATGGTCTTTGTATGCGGTTTTGGCAGGAGCCTGTTAACCCTGGCCATGTAGGGTGGCGGTCGGACGCTTTTCATCCAGCCGGGCATGGGTTAAGCAGCACCTGAAACAAGGAATGGAAGTCGCAGTCGGGCGCCGCAATCGGGCCCTGGGACGGCTTGCCGGAAGGAAAGGACTGAAAAATGAGTAAGGTTATCGGTATCGATTTGGGCACCACGAACTCCTGTGTCGCCGTGATGGACGGCAAGGACGCCAAGGTGATCGAAAACTCGGAAGGGGCCCGCACCACGCCCTCCATGGTGGCGTTTTCGGACGGCGGCGAACGCCTGACGGGCCTGCCGGCCAAGCGCCAGGCGGTGACCAACCCGGAAAACACGCTGTTCGCCATCAAGCGCCTGATCGGGCGGCGGTACGAAGACAAGACCGTCGAAAAGGACAAGAAGCAGGTTCCCTATGCCATCGTGAAGGGGGACAACGGCGACGCCTGGGTCGAGGTCGAGGGCTCCAAGTACAGCCCGTCACAGATTTCCGCCTTCATCCTGCAGAAGATGAAGGAAACGGCCGAAAGCTATCTGGGTGAACCGGTCTCGCAGGCCGTGATCACCGTGCCGGCCTATTTCAACGACTCGCAGCGCCAGGCCACCAAGGACGCGGGCAAGATCGCCGGGCTTGAGGTGCTGCGCATCATCAACGAACCGACGGCGGCGGCCCTGGCCTATGGCTTGGACAAAAAGGAATCCGGCGTCATCGCGGTCTATGACCTTGGCGGCGGCACCTTCGACGTGTCCGTGCTGGAAATCGGCGACGGCGTGTTCGAGGTCAAATCCACCAACGGCGATACCTTCCTGGGCGGTGAAGATTTCGACCAGCGCGTGGTCGACTACCTGGCCGACGAATTCAAAAAAGAAAACGGCATCGACCTGCGCGATGACAAACTGGCCCTGCAGCGTCTGAAGGAAGCCGGCGAAAAAGCCAAGATCGAGCTGTCGTCGACGATCCAGACCGAGGTCAACCTGCCGTTTATCACGGCGGATCAGTCGGGCCCCAAGCACCTGAATATCAAGCTGACCCGCGCCAAGCTGGAAACCCTGGTCGAAGACCTGGTCGAGCGCACCATCGAGCCCTGCAAGAAGGCGCTCAAGGATGCGGGCCTGAAGGCTTCGGAAATCGACGAGGTCATCCTGGTCGGCGGCATGACCCGCATGCCGCAGGTCCACAAGATCGTGAAGGACTTCTTCGGCCGCGAGCCCCATAAGGGCGTCAACCCGGACGAAGTGGTGGCGCTCGGTGCGGCCATTCAGGGCGGCGTGCTGAAGGGCGACGTCAAAGACGTGCTGCTTCTGGACGTGACGCCGCTGTCGCTCGGCATCGAAACGCTGGGCGGCGTGTTCACGCGCCTGATCGACCGCAACACCACGATCCCGACCCGCAAATCCCAGGTGTTCTCGACCGCCGAGGACAACCAGGGCGCTGTGACCATCCGGGTGTTCCAGGGCGAACGCGAAATGGCGGCGGACAACAAGCTGCTGGGTCAATTCGACCTGGTCGGCATCCCGCCGGCCCCGCGTGGCCTGCCGCAGATCGAAGTCACCTTCGACATCGACGCCAACGGCATCGTCAACGTGTCGGCCAAGGACAAGGCCACCAACAAGGAACAGCAGATCCGCATTCAGGCGTCGGGCGGCTTGTCCGACGATGACATCGAACAGATGGTTCAGGACGCGGAAAGCCACGCCGAGGAAGACAAGAAGCGGCGTGATCTGGTCGAGGCCAAGAACACGGCCGATACCCTGCTGCATACGGCGGAAAAGAACCTTGCCGAATACGGCGACAAAATTGGCGACGACGACAAGTCGGCGATCGAGACCGCCGTCGAGGAACTGAAGGAAGCCAAGGAAGGCGACGACGTCGAGGCCATCAACGCCAAATGCGAAGCCCTCAGTCAGGCTGCCATGAAGCTGGGCGAAGCCATGTACAAGGCGGCCCAGGAAGAAGGCGGTGAAGACGGTGCCCAGGCCGATGCCGGCGATGCGTCTTCGGGCGATGGCGGCAAGGACGCGGATTCCACCGTGGTCGATGCCGACTTTGAAGAGGTCAATCCCGACGCCGACGACGCCCCTAAGGGCAAGAAGGGCGACAAGGACGACTAATCCGGCGCACCGGGGGCTTCAGGCCCCCGGTGTTTTACCGGTAGTTGCCTGGAACGCCTTGATGTCCGGGAGGGCACTGTAAGCATGGCTGACAAGCGCGATTATTATGACATTCTCGGCGTTGGAAACGACGCCGACGAGGGCGAGCTGAAAAGCGCCTATCGCAAGCTCGCAATGAAATATCATCCCGACCGCAATCCCGACGACAAGGAAGCCGAGAAAAAGTTTAAGGAATTGAACGAGGCTTACGAAGTCCTGAAGGACGGCGAAAAGCGCGCCGCCTACGACCGGTTCGGTCATGCCGCGTTCGAACAGGGCGGCGGCGGTGGCGGCTTCGATCACGGCGGCCAGGGTTTTTCCGGGTTCGGCGATATTTTCGAGGAAATGTTCGGCGAATTCATGGGCGGCGGCGGGCGCGGTGGGCGCGGCGGCGGCCATGCGGGCGGGCACGGCGCCGACCTGCGCTACAACATGGAATTGTCTCTGGAAGACGCCTTCAACGGCAAGAAAGCGGAAATCCGGGTGCCGACCTCGGTCGGCTGCGAGCCCTGCAAGGGTACCGGCGCCGAAGACGCGGCCGCCCCCATCACCTGCGGCACCTGCGGCGGGGCCGGGCGGGTGCGCTCGCAATCCGGATTTTTCACGGTGGAGCGGACCTGTCCCGCCTGTCAGGGCCGGGGCACGGTGATCAAGGATCCCTGCACGACCTGCGGCGGGGCCGGGCGTGTGCATAAGGAAAAAACCCTTTCCGTCACCATCCCCGCCGGGGTCGAAGACGGCACGCGGATCAGGTTGGCCGGCGAGGGCGAGGCCGGTCTGCGCGGCGCGCCCCCGGGCGATCTGTATCTGTTCCTGGGCATCCGACCGCACCGCTTTTTCCACCGTGACGGCGCCGACATCCATTGCCGGGTCCCCATCCCCATGACCACGGCGGCCTTGGGCGGCCAGGTCGAAGTGCCGACCATCGAAGGCAAGCTTGCCCGCGTGACCATCCCGGCGGGCACGCCCACGGGCCATCAATTGCGCCTGTCGGGCAAGGGCATGTCGGTGATGCGCTCCAAGGCGCGCGGCGACATGTTCGTTCAGGTCTCGGTCGAAACGCCCCAGAACCTTTCGGAAAAGCAGAAAGAGCTTTTGAAGGAGTTCGAGGAGACGGGTGACAAGAAAGCCCAGAACCCGCAGTCGACCGGCTTCTTCGACAAGGTCAAAGAGCTTTGGGAAGACCTGAAGGACTAACCCAGACCCCATTGTCTTTGTGTCTCAGTGGTGCTCGTTTTGTTTGAACCACAGAGGCAGTGAGACAATGAGGAAGAAAAAAGGTTTCTTTTCAGAGGCCTAATCCATAGATTCCGTCAAACAACTTGTTTGATGACGGAAGGTTTTCATGAACATCGGAATTGTCGGCTGCGGCGGACGCATGGGCCGGATGCTGATCCAGACGGTCCTGGGCACGGAAGGTGCCCAGCTTTCCGGCGGCACGGAACAGCCGGGCAGCCCCCTGATCGGCCAGGATCTGGGATTGCTGGTCGGCCCGGACGCGGCGGGTGCCGCGGTGACGGACGACGCCAAGGCCCTGTTCGAGGCCTCCGACGTGGTGATCGACTTCACCGTTCCGGCGGCCACGGTGGCCCATGCGGCGCTGGCCTTCGATGCGGGCACGGCCATGGTGATCGGCACCACGGGCCTGACGCCGGAACAGCAGACCGCCGTTCAGGGGGCGGCCGAAAAAGCCGCCGTGGTGCAGGCCGGCAACATGTCCTTGGGCGTTAATCTGCTGGTCGGCCTGGCCAAGCAGGCGGCCGAACTGCTGGGCCCCGATTACGACATCGAAGTGGTCGAAATGCATCACAAGCACAAGATCGATGCACCCTCGGGCACGGCTTTGATGCTGGGCCGGGCGGCGGCGGAAGGCCGCGGCATCGACCATGACGATCATGCGGTGATGTCGCGCGAAGGCCATACGGGTGCGCGGCCCGATGATGCCATCGGCTATGCCACCCTGCGGGGCGGCGACGTGGTCGGCGATCATACGGTGGTTTTCGCCGGACCGTCGGAACGGATCGAGCTGACGCATCGGGCGGCGAGCCGCGAGATTTTCGCGCGCGGCGCCGTGCGCGCCGCCATGTGGTGCGACGGGCAGAGCCCGGGCCTTTATTCCATGCGGGACGTGCTGAATCTGACTTAAGGCCGGGCGGTCTGCGGTCAGGCGGTCTGCGGTTTGCGCAGATCGGCCAATACCCGCTCCAGGGTCTCGGCCACGTTGAGCCGTTCATGCGGTGTCAGGAACCGCCCGATCACGACCGACCGGCCGTGCGAGCGCAGGGTCAGGCGGCTTTCATAGTGTGGCGGCCTGTCCATCATGACTTGCAGCCATTGCGGCTGAAACGACCATTGGCTTCGCCGTCCCCAATGGCTGACCCGCTCGACGCAAAGTTCGCGCGGGGTCACGGCGATGGTTTCGACCTCGGTCCCGCGCCGAAGGTTCAGACGCAGAAGCCCGTACAGCAACAGCACTTCGCCGCCCATCAGCGGTAGCACCGGCCAGGCGCCGATCACGGCAAACACGCCCGCCACGGGCACCCAGATGATCGCCAGAATCCACATCAACGTGTGCACGCTTTTCAACGTGTTGGAGCGGTGCGGGCGTAGTTCCGTGCGGAACAGCAGGGGATCGGATGCGGGTATCGTCATGGCCCCCATGATCGCGCCGTCGAAATGCTTGGACAAGCTTTACTTGACCGGGAATTTTCCTAGTCTAGGGGCATCATGAAAAAAGCCGACGTCGAAGAATTCTACCGCCGCCTTCAGGAACAGAACCCGGAACCCAAGGGCGAGCTGGACTGGGTCAATCCCTATACCCTGCTGGTCGCGGTCGTGCTGTCGGCCCAAGCCACGGACATCGGCGTCAACAAGGCGACGGGCCCCTTGTTCAAGGTCGCCGACACGCCGGAAAAGATGGTGGCCCTGGGCGAGGCCACGATCCGTGATTACGTCAAAACCATCGGTCTGTACCGCAACAAGGCCAAGAACGTTTATGCCCTGTCGCAGATTCTGATCGCGCAGCACGGGTCGGTCGTGCCGAACGATCAGGAAGCGTTGGAAGCCCTTCCGGGCGTGGGCCGCAAGACCGCCAACGTGGTGCGCAACATCGCCTTCGGCGAACACACCATCGCCGTCGACACGCATATCTTCCGCATCGGCAACCGCACGGGCATCGCGCCGGGCAAAACGCCCTTGGCGGTCGAGAAGAAATTGCTGAAAGCCACGCCCGAAGCCTATATGCGCCATGCCCATCATTGGCTGATTCTGCTCGGCCGTTATGTGTGCAAGGCGCGCAAGCCCGATTGCCCGGCCTGTGTGCTGACGGACCTGTGCCGGTTCAAGGGAAAGACGGTTTAGGAAGCCGGGTTCGGGTCCGCCCCGAAGCGTCTATCCGCGGCTGCGGGGCGTTTGGTTGACGCAGGTTGCCCGGTCCGTGTTCTTGCCGGCGGCGTCGCGGGCTTCGAAATAGCGCACGCGGGCCGACCCATCGGCGCCGTCCTTGTACAGGAACATGTCCAGCACGCAGGCCTCGCCCCGGAAGCGCAGGATTTCCGCCCCCTTGTCGATGCGCTGAAAAGCGGGCGCGCCGAAGGCGGCGACCAGATCGGAGCGCGAAAATCCCAGAACCTCGGCCACGGAAACGCGAGGCAGCGTCGGTAGGGCGGCGACCTGGGGGGCGCCTTCCCGGGGGGTGGGCTGTGCGATTTCCGGCTGTGCGGCGGCGGGCAGGGTCGTTTGCGGCGGGGCGTCGCCCGCGCAGGCCGTCAGCCCGAGTAACAGGAAAACCCCGAGAAAAAGGGGCGCGCGAAGCGTGCGGTGGCAGAGGCGGAAAGCGGGGCTGGGCACCGGACCCTAATCGCCCTCGTTGTCGAGGGTCTGCATATCGCCTGAAATTTCGCCACCCTGTTCGATGACGATCCGGCCATAGCGGATCTTGCCCTGAACACGGCCGCCGGCGCGCACCACAAGGCGCCCGCGGGCGATCAATTCGCCTTCGAAACGGCCGGAGATATCGGCTTCTTCCACATCGGCGTTGCCTTTGAACACGCCTGTGGGCGCGACCTCGATCAGGCGGGCACCGGGCAGGGTGACCTCGACCTGGCCTTCGACCACCAGACGGTCGCAGGATGTGATCTCACCGGTCAGGGAAATGTCGCGGCCGACGATCAGGCGTTTCTGGTCGGACGACGAATCGAGCGACCGCGCCCGGTCGATGCGCCGCGCCGTGGTCGGCACTTCGGGCGGCCGGCGATGGACCTCGGACGACATGCCGGTCGAAGCGGGCGGTTTGGGCGCATGAGAGCCCTTGCGGGAAAAGGGTTTCAGGGGTGGGGCGGAAAGATCGCCATTGTCGTCGTTGGTTTCGTCGCTCACGTCAGCTTCCTTTTGGGCGCCCGGTGCCGGGTTGGCTTGGCTGCCCTTTTTCTTCCCAAACATAGCCATTTACTTACGCCTTGGGCCCTGATCCGTCCAGCCCTGATCCTTGTGCCGCCGCATTGGCCGCCGGGCGGGCCAGATCGCGGCTGTCGCTGCCGGTGTTGGCGCCGCCGCCGTGGCCCCCGCGCCCGGCGCGGCGGCGGAACGCTTCGAACTGATGGACCATGGCCGCCGTCGCGATCACCGGGGTCAGAAGGTTGACCACGGGAATCGTCAAAAGAAAGGCAATGGCCGCCCCGGTGATGAACAGGCGCCCGCTATGCGCCTTGCGCAGGCGGTAGGTGCCGGCCATGTCCATGCGCCGGGCGGCGACCATTTCGAAATATTCGCGGCCCAACAGGTATCCGTTCACGGAATAGAACAGCACGGGATAGACCGGGCCCAGCAGCAGGGTCGGCAGGATCACCAGGTTGAGCACCACCATGATGCCCAGGAACCGCAGGGCGGTCATGACCTGTTCACCCACGGGCTGGCCCTTGGCGGGCTCCAGATTCGGATAATGGCGGGCTTCGACCGATTCGGCGATCTGATCCAGGAACAGGGCGACCACGGCCGAAACCACGCCCGGGAACAGCACCCAGGTGACGACCAGCACCAGGGCCCAGCCGAGCCCGTCGGAAATGGTTTCAAGCCAGCCGTAGTCGAAGATCGCCGTGTACTTGATGGCCGCACCGGACACGACCCAAAGCACCACGAACACGCCCAGCGCCACGGCCACGGAAATCCATAAGGGTTTTTGGGTGCGTTTGTCGCCCAGCTGCTGGACGCCTTTGACGAGGGCGCTGATCATGGGGAAAAGATGTCCTGTTCCGCTGTGATATCAAGGGCATTGATGTGACCTTCCGGTTTTACGCCCTGCGGCCCCGCATCCGCAAGGGATGCAGGCGCCAGGGATGGACCCTCGCCCAATGGTCCGGGGCGCCTATCCTTCCGGTGGGGTAGACGGCTGGCCTGCCATCGCTATACTCCGCGCGAACCAACGACCCGGAATGTTGCCGGCGCAAGGCGCCGCTTTCCCGGGCGGAATGATGACAAAGAGGATTCTCATGAGCACCCCCCGTTACGACGTTGCCGGTATCGGCAACGCCATTGTCGATGTCTTGACCCAGACCGATGACGCGTTCCTTGAAGGCGAGGGCCTGGCCAAGGGGGCCATGACCCTGGTTGACGAAACCCAGGCCGCCCAGGTCTATGACAAGGCCGGGCCGGCCATGGAATGTTCGGGTGGTTCCGCCGCCAACACCATTGCCGTGATGGCGCGGCTGGGTGCGAAGACGGCCTTCATGGGCAAGGTCAAGAACGACGCGTTCGGCAAAATCTTCGGCCATGACATCAGGTCGCTCGGCGTGCATTTCGACACCGCCGCCGCCGAAGACGGCCCGGCCACGGCCAATTGCCTGGTTCTGGTCACCCCCGACGCCCAGCGCACCATGCTGACCTATCTGGGCGCCAGCATTCACCTGACGCCCCGGGATATCGACCTTGAGGTCATCAAGGCCGCCAAGGTGACCTATCTGGAAGGCTATCTGTGGGATCCGGAAGAAGCCAAGGAAGCCTTCCGCACGGCCGCCGCCGCCGCGCGCGAAGCCGGCCGCGAGGTCGCCTTGTCCCTGTCCGATCCGTTCTGTGTCGACCGTCACCGCGCCGATTTCCGGGACCTGATCGAAGGCCATGTGGACATCCTGTTCGCCAACGAAGCGGAAATCATGTCGCTGTATGAAGTCGACGATTTCGACGCGGCGATCGAACAGGTCAAGGGCCATTGCAAGATCGCGGTCGTGACCCGGTCGGAAAAGGGCTCCGTCGTGGTCAGTGACGCGGGCGTTCAGGCCGTTGCCGCGGCTCCTGTCACACAGGTCATCGATACCACCGGTGCCGGTGATGCCTATGCTGCCGGGTTCCTGTACGGATATACCCAGGGTGAAGACTTGGCGACCTGCGCGCGCATGGGCGGCATCGCCGCCGCCGAAGTGATTTCCCAGATGGGGGCACGTCCGGAAACGGATTTGAAGGCGGCGATGGCGCTGAAGCTCAGAACCTGGGACGCGGCGGACTAAAGTTGCACTGCAGCATTTTCTGGTGTTTTGCGGCCGCTGGCCTTATATAGCGGCCAGCGCGACGCTGCGTATCCCTTTTTTCTTATAGAAGTGACCCAATCCAATGACCCGGACCCTGCTCCGCAATATCGCGATCATCGCCCACGTCGACCATGGCAAGACCACGCTGGTCGATGGACTTTTGCGTCAATCGGGTGCGTTTCGCGCCAATCAGGCGGTGGCCGAACGGGCCCTTGATTCCGGTGATCTGGAACGGGAACGCGGCATTACAATTCTGGCGAAATGCACCTCCGTCGAATGGCAGGATTACCGCATCAACATCGTCGATACCCCGGGTCATGCGGATTTTGGCGGCGAGGTCGAACGCATCCTGGGCATGGTCGACGGCGTGGTTCTGCTGGTCGATGCGGCCGAAGGCCCCATGCCGCAGACCAAGTTCGTGTTGGGCAAGGCGTTGAAGCTGGGCCTGCGCCCGATCGTCGTGATCAACAAGGTCGACCGTCCGGATGCCCGCATCGACGAAGTGCACGAAGAAGTCTTCGATCTGTTCGCGGCGCTGGATGCGAACGACGAGCAGCTTGATTTTCCGCTGCTTTATGCATCGGGCCGCGACGGCTGGGCCGGGCTGTCCCCGGATCAGAACGACGAAGGTCTGTTGCCGCTGTTCAAAAAGGTCTCGGAACATGTGCCCGCACCCGATGTCGGTCCCGTGGATGCCCCCTTCACCATGCTGGCGACCACGCTGGAAGCCGACCCCTATCTGGGCCGGATTTTGACGGGCCGCATCCAATCGGGGGCGGTCGATGCCAACATGCCGCTTAAGGCCCTGCACCGCGACGGCAAGCAGGTCGAACTGGGCCGGGTTTCCAAGATTCTGGTGTTCCGCGACCTGAAGCGCCAACCCGTCGACCGGGCCGAAGCGGGCGACATCGTCGCCCTCGCCGGTCTGGCCAAGGCGACGGTCGCAGATACGCTGTGCGATCCCGAGGTCGCGGAGGCATTGGAAGCCCAACCGGTCGACCCACCGACGCTTTCCGTTACTTTCTCGATCAACGATTCGCCGCTGGCCGGCAAGGACGGCGACAAGGTCCAGTCCCGCGTGATCCTGGAACGTCTGATGCGCGAAGCCGAAGGCAACGTCGCCATCAAGATCACCCAGACGCCCGACGACAACGCGTTCGACGTGGCGGGCCGGGGCGAATTGCAGCTTGGCGTGCTGATCGAACAGATGCGCCGCGAAGGCTACGAGCTGTCGATCTCGCGCCCGCGCGTGCTGTTCCGCAGCAACCCGGAAACGGGCCAGCGGGAAGAGCCGCTTGAAGAAGTCGTGGTCGACGTGGACGAGGAATATTCCGGCGTCGTCGTGGAATCCTTGAGCCTGCGCAAGGGCGAGCTTCTGGCCATGCGCCCGTCGGGCGGCGGCAAGGTGCGCCTTGAATTCCTGGTCCCGACCCGGGGCCTGATCGGCTATCACGGCGATTTCCTGACGGAAACGCGGGGCACCGGCGTGATGAGCCGCCTGTTCCACAGCTACGGCCCGTTCCGCGGCATCGTGCCCGGCCGGCGCACCGGGGTGCTGATTTCCAACGCGCCGGGCCAAAGCGTCGCCTTCGCCCTGGCCAATCTGGAAGAACGCGGCATCATGTTCATCGGCTCGGGCGAAGCGGTCTATGAAGGCATGATTATCGGCGAGAACTCGCGGTCCAACGACCTTGAGGTCAACCCCATGAAATCCAAGCAGCTGACCAATATCCGCGCCGCCGGCAAGGACGACGCCATCAAGCTGACACCGCCCAGAAGGTTGACCTTGGAGCAGGCCATCAGCTACATCGGCGATGACGAACGGGTCGAGGTCACGCCCAAGGCGATCCGCCTGCGCAAGGCCATCCTGGACCCGAACGAACGCAAGAAGGCGGAAAAGCGCCGCGAGGCCGAAACCGCCTGATTCCAAAAAAGGAGTCTGGGTAGATGACGACCGGCGTGGACAAGCTTATCGAAGGGTATCGCAGGTTTCGCACCGGCGCATTCCAGGAATCCAAACCCCTGATTCAGGAATTGGTGGCCCAGGGCCAGCGGCCGCAGGTCGCGGTCGTTGCGTGCTCTGATTCCCGGGTCGAGCCGGCAACCCTGTTCCAGACCGATCCGGGCGACCTGTTCATGATCCGCAACGTCGCCAATCTGGTTCCGCCCCTGGAAGAAGACGGCAAGTTCCATGGCACCTCGGCGGCGCTGGAATTCGCGGTCAAGGGCCTGAACGTCAAGCATGTGGTGGTTCTGGGTCACGCGCACTGCGGCGGGGTCAAGGCCATGATGAACGCCGATACGGACACCGGCGAATTCACCTTCGTTGCCCATTGGGTGTCCATGCTGGCCGCTGCCCACCGGCGCGTGCTGGCGACCATGTCGGGGGCGGACGAAGAAACCCGCACCCGGGCCTGCGAGCAGAACGCCGTTCTGGTCTCGCTTGAAAATCTCACGACCTTCCCCTGGGTGCGTGAACGGGTCGAAGCCGGGGAACTGACCCTGCATGGCTGGTACATCGATATCGCGACCGGGGAACTTTCCACCTATGATGGTGCCCAGGGTAAGTTCCAAACGGTCGGCTGACCGCTAGGTCTGTCTGCCGCCAAGGGGGGAATAAGGTGAACCGCACGATCATGCGGCCCGGCTGGGGCCGTGCACTTGCTGCCCATGGGGCGGTGCCTGCGTTGCGGCAGTTGTTCCTCGGCTTCGCCAGCGGCCTGCCCTATTTGCTGGTGTTTTCCACGCTTTCGGCCTGGTTGCGGGAATCGGGCCTTTCCGTTGCCGCCATCGGCTGGTTCGCGCTGGCCGGCTCCGCCTATGTGTTCAAACCCGCCTGGGCGCCGATCGTGAATCAGGTGTCCCTGCCTTTTTTAACGCGCCGGTTCGGCCAGCGCCGGTCCTGGCTGCTGCTGTCGCAGGTCACGGTCGCGGCGGCGATTCTGCTGTTGGGTACGTCCGATCCGTCGGCCAATCTGGCCCTGACCGCGTTCTGGGCGGTGCTTCTGGCGGCGGCCTCGGCGACCCAGGACATCGTCGCCGATGCCTACCGCATCGACAGCCTGGACCGGGAATTGGAAGGTCCCGGCACGGCCAACTTCGTCAACGGCTATCGGATCGGGGTGCTGGTATCGGGCGCGGGGGCGCTGTTGATCGCCGATCAGTGGGGCTGGTCCGCGGCCTATACGGTGATGGCCGGGATGATGGCCGTGGGGGTGATGACGACGCTGACCGCGCCCGAGCCGAAACGCCCGCCCTTGATTGAGGGTGCGCCCTTCCGCACCGCGCTGGTCGAGCCGTTCCGCGATTTCATGACCCGGCGCAACTGGGCCATGGTGCTGATCTTCATCACCCTGTTCCAATACGGCGAGGGCCTGCTCGGCGTGATGGCCAATCCGTTTTATCTCGATATGGGGTTCACCAAGACCGATATCGCGCTGGTGACCAAGCTCTGGGGTTTCGCCATGAGCATCACCGGCGCCGTCGCGGGCGGTATCCTGGTTGCCCGGCTGGGGCTGTTGCGGGCCTTGTTCATCTGTGGCCTGGCCCAGGCGCTGGCCAATCTGGCCTTTGCCTGGCTGGCGGGGCAGGGGCCGTCGATCCCAGCCCTGACCGTGACCATCGCGCTTGAAAACTTCACCTCGGCCATGGCGACATCGGCCTTCGTTGCGTACCTGTCCGGGTTTTGTGACCGCGCCTACAGCGCCACGCAATACGCCCTGCTGTCGGCCTTTGCGGCGCTTGGGCGCAAGATTTTCGTTGCCGGCGGGGGCGAGGCGGCGGAGGCGTTGGGGTGGCAGATGTACTTTGTGGGCACCACCTTGGCGGCCCTGCCGGCCCTTCTGTTGTTGCTATGGCTGATGAACAAGGACCGCCACTTTAGGTAGGCTCAAGTCAGCTTGTATACAAAATCACCTGACTTGCGGGCGTGATGCGTCCAAAATCCGGGACAACAATCACCAACCCCTGATCCCGGAGGACCCAACCCGTGCGCCCGACAACCCGCCTGCGCGAACTTCTTAAATCCAACGAAACCCTGGTCGTTCCCGGCTGTTACGACGCCATGTCGGCCAAGGTCATGGAACTGGTCGGCTTTCCCGCCGTCTACATGACCGGCTACGGCACCTCGCTGGCGCTGCTCGGCATGCCCGACGCGGGCCTGGCGACCATGACGGAAATGCATCTGAATGCGCGCTACATGGCGAACGCGGTCAAGGTGCCGGTGATCGCCGATGCGGACAACGGCTACGGCAACGCCATCAACGTGATCCGCTGCGTGCGTGAATACATTCAGACGGGGGCGGCCGCGATCCATATCGAGGATCAGGCCATTCCCAAACGCTGCGGCCATGTCGCCGGGCGCCGGGTCATCCCCATGGCCGAAGCCGTCGGCAAGTACCGCGCCGCCGCCGACGTGCGGGACGAGCTGGACCCCGATTTCGTGCTGATCGCGCGCACCGATGCCCGGGGGGCCCATGGCGGCAACCTGGACATCGCCATTGAACGCGCCAACGCCTATCTGGAAGCGGGCGCTGATGTGGCCTTCGTCGAAGGCCCGACTTCGCGCGAGGAAGTGGAACGCATCTGCAAGGAAGTGGATGGGCCGATCCTCTACAACCAGACCGGTGTGTCGCCGCGTTTTACCTCGGACGAGATGACGGCGCTTGGCATCGCCCTGACCATTCTGCCGGGTGCCGCCCACCGCGCGACGCTCAAGGCGCTTTATACTTTCGCCGCCGACATGAAGGAGCGGGGGCCAATGGTCGAGGCCGAATTGTTCGACAGCCTGAAGGGTCATCCGGTCGGCGATTTCCACACCTTCGCCGGGTTCGATCAGATCATGAAATGGGAAGAAGCCTATATGGACGAGGCGGAGATGGAGAAATACCAGGATTCCGTCGGCTTCCAGCCGGGTGGGGGTGACTAGTCACAAAACCCAAGCGGCCCGTCTCGGGGCCGTGCAGGTTGTTTTGTGCGGGAAATGGAATAGCCTCCACAAAACCCAAGCGGCCCGTCTCGGGGCCGTGCAGGTTGTTCTGTGCAAAACTATCAACCGCGAAAACCCCTTGCAGAACGGCCCCTTCGGGGGCCGTTTTCATGTTGGGGACGAGGGGCGGGGTACGGAAGAATTCGACCCTTTCATCCTTTTCCCATTCCCCCATTGATTTTTGTGCGCTGCAACATATACTCCGCCCCCTTAATTACTGGCGCGACTTGGCCAAGGAAGGGGCACCGCAATGAACCTGGATAAAATTCCCGTCGGCGAAAACCCGCCCTACGACATCAACGTCATCATCGAGATTCCCATGGGCGGCAATCCGGTGAAGTACGAGCTCGACAAGGAATCGGGCGCCATGTACGTGGACCGCTTCCTGCATACGGCGATGTACTATCCGTCCAACTACGGCTTCATCCCGCATACCCTGTCCGACGACGGCGACCCGACCGACGTCATGGTGCTGGGCCAGGTGCCCGTGCAGCCGGGCGTGATCATCCGCTCGCGCCCCATCGGTGTGCTGATGATGGAAGACGAAGCCGGTCTGGATGAAAAAATCCTCAGCGTGCCGGTCGATGACCTGCATCCCTATTACGGCAATGTCGGCAGCTACCGCGACCTGCGCCCGGTGATGCTCGAACAGATCGCCCATTTCTTCGAGCATTACAAAGATCTGGAGCGCGGTAAATGGGCCAAGATCAAGGGCTGGGGCGAGGCCGAACAGGCCATGGAGCTGATCCGCGACGCCATGGATCGCGCCAAGGAAAAGGGCAAGGCCTAAGCCTGCTTTTCCGGTCCCCGCCCTTCGGCTTCAAACCCCGGCCTTCGCCCCCCCCCCCGGCCGGTAAAAGAAAGGCGGCCCATTGGGTCCGCCTTCAAGGGGAGCCGCTGAAATGGCAGCGGCGGGGGGTGCGTCAAACAAGCAATCTGATGAGCAGACGCTAGGCCCCCCGCACGACAAACCGGTGACCGCGCGGTGACGGCTGTGTGACGATATGACGGTTTCGCGGTCGGACCCCTGTTTTCCAGGGGCCCGTTGCGGGATATCAGCCGACGTTGGCCTGATGGGCGGTCAGGGCGGCCATGATCGTGATGTCCGAGGTCGAAGCATCCATCTGCACGATCTGCGCGGGCTTGGAAAAGCCCAGCAAGATCGGGCCCAGCACCGTTGCCCCCCCGGCCGCCGACAAAAGGCGGGCGGAAATGCGCGATGAATGCAGGCCCGGCATGACCAGCACGTTGGCCGGCCCCGATAGGCGGCAGAACGGATAATTGGCCATCAAATCGGGGCTCAGCGCCACGCCGGCGCTCATTTCCCCGTCGTATTCGAACGCGATGTCGCGCCGGTCCAGCACGCCGACCGCATCGCGCATGGTATCCGCATGGGGCAGGTCCGGGTTGCCGAAATTGGCGAAGGACACCATGGCGACGCGGGGGTCATGGCCCATGGCCTTGGCGACCTGGGCGGCGCCTTCGGCGAAGTCGGCAAGCTGTTCCGGCGAAGGGGCCACGTTCACGGCCGTGTCGGTCATGAACAGGGCCCGGCCGTCGCGGGTCAGCACGATCGACACACCGAACACACTTGTGCCGCCGCCGACTTCCAGCATGCGTGAGATATCCTTGAGCGACACCGTGTAATGGCGGGTCAGGCCCGTGACCATGCCGTCGGCGTCGCCGGCTTCGACCATGCAGGCGGCGAACACGTTGCGGTTGTTGTTGACCCGGCGTTGGGCGTCGCGCCTAAGCACACCCTTCCGCTGCTCCTTGCGGTACAGCATGTCGGTATAGCCTTCGTTCTTGTCCGACAACCGGGCGTTGGCAATCTCGATGCCGTCCGGGGCGGGCAGGCCCAGTTCGGCGATCTTGCCCCGGATCGCGTCTTCGCGGCCCACCAAAATCGGCGTGCCGTAGCCCTGTCCCAAAAAGGAATAGGCCGCGCGGATGACTTTTTCTTCCTCGCCCTCGGCGAACACGATGCGTTTCGGGTGGGCGCGCACCTGATCGAAGATCGCCTGCAGGGACCCGGCCGTGGGGTCCAGGCGGGCGGCCAGTTCGCCCGCATAGGCGCCCATGTCGGCGATGGGTTTTTGCGCGACGCCACTGTCCATGGCGGCCTGGGCCACGGCGCGGGGCACGGCCCAGATCAGGCGCGGGTCGAACGGCGTGGGGATCAGATAGTCGGGGCCATAGGTCAGGCGCGATCCCGAATAGGCGGCATCGACTTCGTCCGGCACGTCTTCGCGCGCCAGGTCGGCTAGGGCATGAGCGGCGGCGATTTTCATCTCTTCGTTGATGGTGCGGGCGCGCACGTCCAACGCGCCGCGGAAGATATAGGGAAAGCCCAGCACGTTGTTGATCTGGTTGGGATAGTCCGACCGGCCGGTGGCGATGATCGCGTCGTTGCGTACCTCGCGCACTTCCTCGGGCCAGATTTCCGGCACCGGGTTGGCCATGGCGAAGATCAGCGGCTTGGGCGCCATGGCGGCGATGTCTTCCTTTGCCACCGTGTCCGGGCCGGAAAGCCCGATGAACACGTCGGCCCCCTTCATGGCCTCGCCCAGGGTGCGGGCATCGGTCGCGACGGCATGTTTGGATTTCCACTGGTTCATGCCGTCGGTGCGGCCTTCATAGATCACGCCCTTGGAATCGCAGATCGTGACCTGTTTGGCGGGCAGGCCCATGGACTGGAACAGCTCGACACAGGCGATGGACGCGGCCCCGGCGCCGTTGACCACCATGGTGATGTCTTCGATCTTGCGCCCCGTCAGATGCAGGCCGTTGATCAGCCCGGCGGCGGTGATGATCGCCGTGCCGTGCTGATCGTCGTGGAACACGGGAATGTCCAAAAGTTCCTTCAGCTTTTCTTCGATGATGAAGCATTCGGGTGCCTTGATGTCTTCCAGATTGATGCCGCCGAAGGCCTTGCCCAGATGGCGCACGCAGTCGACGAATTCGTCCACGTCTTCCGTATTGACCTCAAGATCGATGCCGTCGATGTCGGCGAAGCGTTTGAACAGCACTGCCTTGCCTTCCATCACCGGGGTCGCGGCGGCGGCCCCGATATTGCCCAGGCCCAGAACCGCCGTGCCGTTGGAAATGATGGCGACCTTGTTGCCGCGCGCGGTGTATTCGTACCCCTTGGCCTCGTCCTTCTGGATTTCCAGGCAGGGTGCGGCCACGCCGGGCGAATAGGCCAGGGTCAGGTCGCGTTGCGTGGTCAGCGGCTTGGTCGCGCTGATCTGCATCTTGCCGGGGCGGCCCCGGGCATGCATGCGCAAGGCGTCCTGATACATCATGTCGTCGGCTTGTTTTTTCATGGTTCCGTCGTTTCTTCCCAAATGTCTTTATCGTGTGTCGTCGCCGGGATAGGCCAGGGGCTGCACCCAGGGTGCACCCGGCCCTGCCTCCGTCCCATGGGACGGTGGCGCCTATACCGGCGGTGAATTTTCAAATGATGAGGACGGCGGTCCGCAGCGCCGCCTTGTGGCCCAGGTGCTCCCTGCTTCAAAGGTCTTTCGTGTTGTCGTTACGTCTTTTTACGTAATTAAATTTCATTTGCAAAGTTAAATTTGAAAGTATTGTGTTGATTCGGCGGGCGCTGCCCGGTTTTGTCGGAATGCCCGCAGGGGCACAGATTTCCACAACTTCTCATCCGCCATTGCTTGCGCCGGATGGGCCAAGATGTGGTAGGCTCCCCTCATCCTGGGCGCATAGATATGATTTGGCGAGCCATGCCTCCCGACGACGTCGCGCCTGTTTCCGATCCCGAAGAAGACGCCCTGAACCGGGCGGACGCACCCGCGCCCAATGATGGTGCCGGGGCCGTTACCCCCTCTGCCGGCGAAGCCGGCGTTACGCCGATGATGGCCCAGTTTCTGGAAATCAAGGCGGCGCATCCGGACGCCCTGCTGTTTTACCGCATGGGTGATTTCTACGAACTGTTCTTCGACGATGCGGTCAAGGCGTCCCAGACCCTGGACATTGCGCTGACCAAGCGTGGCAAGCATTTGGGCGACGACATCCCCATGTGCGGCGTGCCCGTGCATTCCCACGAAAGCTATCTGACGCGGCTGATCCGGGCTGGCCACAAGGTCGCGATTTGCGAACAGGTCGAAGACCCGGCGGAAGCCAAGAAGCGCGGCTCGAAATCGGTCGTGAAGCGGGCCGTGCAGCGCATCGTCACCCCAGGCACGATCACCGAAGACACGCTGCTGGATGCACGGTCGCACAATTATCTGTGTGCCGTGGCCTCGGCCCAATCGGACCTGGGCCTTGCCTGGATCGACATGTCGACCGGCGACTTCCAGACCCAGCCGGTCACGGCCCCGGGATTGGGCGCGGCCCTGGCGCGGATCGACGCGGGCGAGCTTTTGACGCCGGACCGGCTGTTGGATACGCCCGATCTGTACGAGGTGTTCGGTGAGTGGAAGGAACGCCTGACGCCCCTGCCGTCGGCCCGGTTCGACAGCGCCAATGGCGAGAAGCGTCTGAAGGATCTGTTCCATGTCGGCACGCTGGACAGTTTCGGGGCCTTTTCGCGGGCCGAGCTGGCCGCCGCCGGGGCGCTGGTCGATTATGTGGAGCTGACCCAGAAGGGCAAGGTGCCGCGCCTGACCCCGCCCCGGGTGCTCAGTGCGGGCGCGGTCATGGGGATCGATGCCGCGACCCGGCGCAATCTGGAACTCACGCGCACGCTGGCGGGCGAACGGCGGGGCTCGTTGCTGGATGTGATCGACCGCACCTTGACCGGGGCGGGCGCGCGCCTTTTGGCGGCGCGGCTGGCCGCCCCCCTGACCGATCCCGCCGCCATTGCCGAACGCCTGGACGCGGTCGAATTCTTTTATGACGATGGGCGGCTGGGCGAAGACCTGCGCGCCGCCCTGTCGCAGGTGCCGGACGTGGCCCGGGCCTTGTCCCGCATATCCCTGGGCCGGGGCGGGCCGCGTGACCTGGCCGCCGTCAGGGACGGCCTGGTTCAGGCATCCGCCCTGCGGGGTCTTCTGGCCGGCGCCAAGGGGCTGGTCCCCGCCACCGTGACCCAGGCCATGGGCGATCTGGGCGAACACGGGACGCTGACCGACCGACTGGGCCGGGCCCTCGGCGATGAGTTGCCCATGCTGGCACGCGACGGCGGCTTCATCCGCCCGGGCTATGCCCCGGCGCTGGACGAGCACCGCCAGCTGCGCGACGACAGCCGCAAACTGATCGCGGGTTTGCAGACCAAGTATGTCGAGGTGACGGGGGTCACGACCCTGAAGGTCAAGCACAACAACGTGCTGGGCTATTTCATCGAGGTCCCGGCCAAACAGGCGGACAAGATCCCGACCAATAAGACAGAGGACGGCAGCGATAGTCCCTTCATCCACCGCCAGACCATGGCCAATGCCATGCGCTTTTCCACGGTGGAACTGGCCGATCTGGAAACCCGCATCGCGCGCGCCGCCGACCGGGCCTTGGCGTTGGAATTGGAGCTGTTCGCCGAACTGGTCAACGAAGTCACGGCCCGGGCCCGGGAAATCGCGCTCGCCGCCGATGCCCTGGCCCGCCTGGACGTGGCCTCGGCCTTGGGCGCGCTTGCCCGCGACCGGCGTTACGTGCGCCCGGTGGTTGATGCCTCGCGCAGCTTCCGCATCGAAGGCGGCCGCCATCCGGTGGTAGAAGCGGCCCTGCAGCGCCAGGGCGACGGCGCCTTCGTCGCCAACGACTGCGATCTTTCGGCGGCGGACGAGGATCAGGACAGCGACGGCCGCCTGTGGGTTCTGACCGGGCCCAACATGGCGGGTAAATCGACCTTTCTGCGCCAGAACGCATTGATCGCCGTGCTGGCCCAGATGGGGGCCTTCGTGCCCGCCGCATCGGCCCATATCGGCGCGGTCGATCAGCTGTTTTCCCGCGTCGGTGCGGCCGACGACCTTGCCCGCGGGCGGTCGACCTTCATGGTCGAGATGGTGGAAACGGCCGCCATCCTTAATCAGGCCGGGCCGGGGGCGCTGGTGATCCTGGATGAAATCGGGCGTGGTACGGCGACCTATGACGGCCTGTCCATCGCCTGGGCCGTGGTCGAACATCTGCACGACGTCAATACCTGCCGGGGCCTGTTCGCAACCCATTATCATGAACTGACGCAGCTTGCCGGGCGGCTGGACCAGTTGGCGCCCCATACCATGCGGGTCAAGGAATGGCAGGGCGACGTGGTGTTCCGGCACGAAGTGGCGCCCGGCACGGCCGACCGGTCCTACGGCATCCATGTGGGCCAGCTGGCGGGCCTGCCCGCCGCCGTCACGGCGCGGGCCGAACAGGTGCTGGAAAAACTGGAAGCGGGCGACGGTTCTCCCCGCGCCGCCGATCTGGCCGACGACCTGCCGCTGTTTTCCGCCACGCCCCCCAAAGCCGGGGGGGCAGGGGGACAAAAAGGCCCCTCGCCCGTGGACGCGGCCGTCGGCGGGATGAATCCCGATGAAATGACTCCCCGTCAGGCTTTGGATTTCCTATATAACCTGAAGAACTTGGCGCCCAAAAACGACTGAAGGCCGCCGAATTCCTGAAAGAACGCCCCAACGGCGCGGGTGTTTCCCTGATCCCCCCTGGTGTATAAGGGCCGCATGAGCCGTTCGACCGTCAAAAACCCGCGCGCCATCATCGACCGCAAGGCGCTGACCAAGCAGCTGGACGACCTGGCCGGCTGGTCCGGCTATACGCCCAAGACCCAGGGCGAGGTGTTGGCGATCTTCAAGGACGCCCATGCCAAGGGCTGGGACGAGGTCAAGACCCGGTTCGAAGCGGGCAAGCTGACCGGGCCGGAAGCGACCCGTGCCCATGCCCTGCTGATGGACCAGATCATTCGCACGGTTCACGATTTCGCCGATAAATGGGTCTATCCCTCGGCCAATCCGACCACGGGCGAAACCCTGACCATCATCGCCACGGGCGGCTATGGGCGGGGTGAATTGGCGCCCTTTTCCGACATCGATCTGATGTTCCTGCTGCCCTACAAGATGACGCCGCGCACGGAACAGATCGTCGAATTCACGCTTTATATGCTGTGGGATCTGGGGCTCAAGGTCGGCCATGCGACGCGCTCGGTCGACGAGGCCGTGAAGCTTGCCAAGGAAGACCTGACCATCCGCACCTCGCTTTTGGAAGCGCGCTGGCTATGGGGCGATCAATCCCTGTTCGACCGCTTCCGCCAGGCGTTCTGGGATGACGTGGCCGACGGGTCGGGCATGGCCTATGTGGAACAGAAACTGGCCGAACGCGACAACCGCCACGACAAGATGGGCGACACCCGCTATGTGCTGGAGCCCAATATCAAGGAAGGCAAGGGCGGCCTGCGCGATCTGCAGACCCTGATCTGGATCGCCAAATACCTATACCGCGTCAACAACATGAACGACCTGGTGGATGAAGGCGTGTTCACCAAGGACGATTTGAAGCTGTTCGAGAAATCGGAAGATTTTCTTTGGACCGTGCGCTGCCATCTGCACTATCTGATCGGCCGGCCCGAAGAACGCCTGGGTTTTTCCGTACAGAAGGATATCGCCCAGCGGCTGGGCTACCGCGATCACGCGGGCACCAACGGCGTCGAACGCTTCATGAAGCACTATTTCCTGATCGCCAAGGATGTGGGCGACATCACCCGCATCTTGTGCGCCGTGCTGGAACATCAGCAGAAAAAAGCGACCAAGCGTTTCCGCCTGCCGTTCTTCCGCTTTTCGGAACCGGACGTGCCGGGCTTCAAGGTCGACGGCGGGCGCCTGACGGTCGAAACCAAGAAGGCCTTCGCGGATGATCCGGTCAAACTGATCGGCCTGTTCCATGCGGCGCAAAAGCACGAACTGGACATCCACCCCGAAGCCCTGCGTCTGGTGACCCAGAACCTGAAACTGGTCGACGCCAAACTGCGCCGCAACAAGCAGGCCAACCGTATGTTCGTGGAAATGCTGACGGGGGCCGATCCGGTCAAGACCCTGATGCGCTTCAACGAGGCCGGTGTGTTCGGCCGCTTCATCCCCGATTTCGGGCGTGTCGTGGCGCAGATGCAGTACGACATGTATCACGTCTACACGGTCGACGAGCACACCATCCGCGCCATCGGCCTGTTGAACGGGATCGAGACCGGGCGCCTGAAGGAAGACCATCCGGTCAGCTGCGAAGTGATCGGCGAAATCCAATCCCGCGAAGCGCTTTATGCCTCCGTCCTGCTGCACGATATCGCCAAGGGCCGGGGCGGCGATCATTCGGAATTGGGGGCCGAGATCGCGCTGAAGCTTTGTCCGCGCCTGGGGTTGAGCGAATGGGAGACGGAAACCGTTTCCTGGCTGGTGCGCTATCACCTGTTGATGTCGGCGACGGCCTTCAAGCGCGACCTGGATGATCCCAAGACGATCCAGGATTTCTGCGACGTGGTGCAATCACCGGAACGCCTGCGCCTGCTGTTGTGCCTGACTGTGGTCGATATCCGCGCCGTCGGGCCCAACGTGTGGAACAACTGGAAGGCGGGCCTGCTGCGTGAACTGTACTGGCTGGCCAAGGCACAGCTGACCGGTGATGCCGGGGCCGACCGCCGCAAGACCCGGGTCGAGCGCGCCAAACAGGCCCTGGAACAAGCCTTGGCCAAATGGCCGGAAAAAGACCGTGAAGACCACATCGCGCGCGGCACGGATACCTATTGGCTTAGCGCCGACACGGCGACCCAGGTCCGCCATGCCGAACTGGTGCGCAAGGCGGAAAAGAACAAGGCCGACCTGACCATCGACATGGCCGTCGACATGGAACGGGCGGCCAACGAAATCACGGTCTATACGGCCGACCACCCGGGTTTGTTCGCCAATATCGCGGGGGCCCTGTCGCTGGCGGGCGTGTCCGTGCTGGACGCCAAGATTTCGACCCTGACCAATGGCATGGCGCTGGATACGTTCTGGGTGCACGATTCCGCCGGCGAGGCGATCGCTGAAAAAGGCCAGATGGGCCGCATGGTTCAGCGCATCGAAGACGCCCTGCGCGGCAAGCGCGACCCGGCCCGCGAATTGAAAAAAGAGCCCGAGATCGCGCTGCTTGATAAATCGCGTGCCTTCGCCGTCTATCCGCGCGTGATCATCGACAATCAGGCGTCCAACACCCATACGGTGATCGAAATCAACGGCCGCGACCGGCTGGGGTTTCTGCATGATGTGACTTCGGTGCTGACCCAGGAAGGCCTGCAGATCGCCTCGGCCCAGATTTCGACCTACGGCGAGCGCGTGGTCGACGTGTTCTATGTGAAGGATGTGTTCGGCCTGAAGGTTTCCCATGCGGAAAAACTGAAAACCATCGAAGCCGGGTTGCTGGACCGTATCGGCGGCGCCAAGAAAGCCCCCGCCAAATCGAAATCCAAGGCCGTAAAACCCGGAAAGACCCCGGTGAAAACCGGTGCCAAGACCAAAGCCAAGCCGAAGTCAGAGCCGAAACCGGCGGCCAAGCCCAAATCAAAGTCAGGCGGCGCACCGGTGGAAGCCGCCGAGTAAGGCAGGACCCGGCCAGCAAAAGCCTTGTTTTCGCCCCCTTGCCCCATTAACAGCGTTTCATGAACCTGTTGCGGGCCATCACGACGGTTGGCGGCTTCACGATGCTGAGCCGGGTGTTCGGCTTCGTGCGCGACATGCTGATCGCCAACTTCCTGGGTGCCGGCATGGTCGCCGACGCCTTCGTCGTGGCCTTCCGCCTGCCCAATCTGTTCCGGCGCCTGTTCGCCGAAGGGGCATTCGCCGCCGCCTTCGTGCCGATCTTCGCGCGCGAGTTGGAGCCGGGAAATACCGAAGCACGGGAACAGGTCGAGGCCGCCCGCGCCCGGGCGCGGGAATTCGCCGATCAGTCCATGGCGTTGCTGGCCCTGGTGCTGATCGCCTTCGTCGGTGTGATGGAAGTGATCATGCCTTGGGCCATGGTCGTGTTGGCGGGCGGGTTCGAAGGCGTGCCCGGCAAGATGGAACTGGCGACGGACCTGTCGCGCATCGCCTTTCCCTATCTTTTGTTCATTTCGCTGGTCTCGCTGCAGTCGGGAATTTTGAACTCGCTCGGCAAGTTCGCCGCCGCCGCCGCCGCGCCGGTGCTGTTGAACCTGACTTTGATCGCGGCCCTGCTGGTGTTCGCCGACCGCATGGAAACGCCCGGCCATGCGCTTTCCTGGGGGGTGTTCGCTGCCGGCGTGGTGCAATTCGCTTGGCTGGCCTGGCATTGCCGCCAGAACGGTTTTCCCCTGCGCCTTGTCCGGCCCCGCTGGACGGACAAGGTCGCCCTTTTGATCAAGCGCATCCTGCCCGTGGTGTTCGGCGCCTCGCTTTATCAGGTCAATCTTCTGATCGGCACGATCCTGGCGACCTATGTGTCGGACGGGGCCGTGTCCTACCTTTATTATGCGGACCGGGTAACGCAATTGCCTTTGGGCGTGGTCGGCGTCGCCGTCGGCACGGCGCTGCTGCCGCTTTTGGCGCGCCAATTGAAGGCCGGCGAAGATGCCGCCGCCCAGAACAGCCAGAACCGGGGATTGGAATTCGCGTTGCTGCTGACCCTGCCTGCCGCCGCCGCCTGCCTGATCATCCCCGAAGAAATCATCCGCGTGCTGTTCGAACGGGGCGAATTCAGCGCCCAGGCCACCCAAGCCACGGCGGCGGCCCTGTTCGCCTATGCCACGGGGCTGCCGGCCTATGTGATGATCCGCGTGCTCGCACCCGGGTTCTATGCCCGCGAAGACACGACCACGCCGGTGCGCATCGCGATCGCGGCGATGGCGGTGAATATCGTCCTGATGCTGGTGCTGATGAAACCCATGGGCCATGTGGGGATCGCGCTGGCGGCCTCGGCCTCGGCTTGGTTGAACACCATTCTTTTGGGCGTGGTGCTGGTGCGGCGCGGGGATTTTGCGATGGATGCGCGGCTCCGCCGGCGCCTGCCCCGCATTTTGCTGGCCGCGGCCGGCATGGTCGGGGTGCTGGAAATCATTCGCCAGAACATTGAATTCCTGACCACGGGCAATACGGGCGAACAGGTGCTGGGGATCGCCATCCTGATCGGCGCCGGGGCTGCGTCATTCGCGGGCTTTGCTCTGGCCCTCAGGGCAGCGGGCCTGAAAGACGCGAAATCCATGCTGCGCGGTAAGGATATCTAGGGAGCCTTGACCAATAGGACTGGGGGGGCGATAACCGGCGCCTGATTTTCCGGCCCATATTTTTTCAATCAGACCACGAAACGGAACGACCATGCGGCGCATCTTTTCAGGCGTTCAACCCACGGGGAACCTGCATCTCGGCAATTACCTGGGCGCGATCCGCAACTGGGTGCATTTGCAGCAGGACTACGAGGACTGCCTGTTCTGCGTGGTCGACCTCCACGCCATCACCGTATGGCAGGACCCGGCGCAGCTGCGGTCTTCGACCCGCGAGGTCGCCGCCGCCATGATCGCTTCCGGCATCGACGCGGAAAAATCCGTGATCTTCAACCAAAGCCAGGTGCCCGCCCATGCGGAACTGGCCTGGGTGTTCAATTGCGTGGCGCGCATGGGCTGGCTCAACCGCATGACCCAGTTCAAGGAAAAGGCCGGCAAGAACAAGGAAAACGCCTCGGTCGGGCTGTTCGCCTATCCCAACCTGATGGCGGCCGACATCCTGGCTTATAAGGGCACCCACGTGCCCGTGGGCGACGACCAGAAACAGCACCTGGAACTGGCCCGCGACATCGCCCAGAAGTTCAACAACGATTTCGGGGTCGATTTCTTCCCGGTGGTCGAACCCCTGATCTTCGGCGAAGCGACGCGGGTCATGTCGCTGCGCGACGGCTCGAAAAAGATGAGCAAGTCCGATCCGTCCGAACAGTCGCGCATCACGCTGACTGACGACGCGGACGCCATCGCCAAAAAGGTGCGCAAGGCCAAGACCGACCCTGAACCCCTGCCGGAAACCAAGGACGGCCTTAACGACCGGCCCGAGGCGGCGAACCTTCTGGGCATTTATGCGGCCCTGTCCGGTCAGGACCTGGCGCAGGTGATCGCCGATCACGGCGGCCATCAGTTTTCGCAATTCAAACAGGATCTGGCCGACCTGATGGTCGACAAGCTGCAGCCGATCACGGCGGAAATGCGCCGCCTGACCGACGACCCTGCCTATATCGACGGCGTGTTGAAACGCGGCGCCGAGAAAGCGCGGGACATTTCCCGGCCGATCATGGCCGAGGTTCACGACATCATCGGATTCCTGCGGCCCTGACGGCCGAAAATCAGGTATACTTGACCCATCCGGTCGGACTTGATTCCCGGCCCCTTGGGCCCCATGTTAGGGCCAAGCACCGCCGGGACAGAGCCCCGGCAGATCAAAGCGGCCATCCGGCCGAAAGCGCGGAGTTATCGACCCATGTTCATTCAAACGGAAACCACCCCGAATCCGGCCACCTTGAAGTTCCTGCCCGGCTGTACGGTCATGGAAGAAGGCACGGCCAACTTCGCCGAACAGGCATCCGCCGGGCGCTCGCCCCTGGCCACCGCCTTGTTCGAGGTCGAGGGTGTGACCGGCGTTTTCTTCGGCCATGACTTCATTACGGTGACCAAGGCCGAGGACAAGGATTGGGATACGCTCAAGCCGCGCCTTCTGGGCGGCATCATGGAACATTTCACCCAGGGCAAGCCGGTGATCACCGAAGATGCCGAGGATGCGGCGGCCTCGACCGCCGATGACACGGAAATCGTTACGCAAATCAAAGAGTTGTTGGAAACCCGGGTGCGCCCCGCGGTGGCCCAGGACGGCGGCGATATCATCTATCACGGGTTCGAGGAAGGCATCGTCTACCTGCAGATGCAGGGGGCGTGCTCCGGTTGCCCGTCATCCACGGCGACGCTCAAGCACGGCATCGAGAACATGCTGCGCTACTACGTTCCCGAAGTGAAGGAAGTCCAGGCCGTCATGTAACGGCCGCCAGCCTGGGATACGCACAGCCGTGCCCAGGGTGGGGATAAATTTTTTTGGCGCCCCTATGACTTTAGTGATATAAGGCGCGCCGTTAACTATGTGAACGCGGTGAAAACGCCCATCCCGGACCAACCGGCGCCCTGACGACCGGACCGGGTTTTGTCGAATCCTTGAGGGAGAATTTGACAATCGCTGTCAGGGGCGGCCTTCGCAAAAGGTCTCCTTTTCTAAGATAAAAACAGAAACGTTCTTCCATCCAAGCACCCTGGGCAAGGCTGCGTAATAGGTGCGGAAGACGACCCTGAGCGATTCAAAATTGTCATGAACAAGTTTCTCGAACGCTCGGTGATGGCGGCTGTTTTCACGGTTGCGGTTACCGCCGGATATCTTGCTGTTGAACGCAGCCCCCAGGCTTCCGTGCCGGCGGCATCGCTCACGCTGGTCCCGCATCTGGAAATCCCGTCTCCTTCCGCAAGTTCGGAAGAAGAAAAAGTATTGCGTGCGACCGCCCTGATCCCGCCCCGGCGCCCGGACATCAAGCGCGACCCGAAGGATTCGGTGACCGCGCTGCATGATTGGTTCGCCGAACTGAATTACGACCTTGAACATATCCGCGACGGCCGCGCCCATGTGCCGCCGGCCTATCTGGCGTCCCTGCCGCCGGATCTGGGCAAGGTGCGTGAAACGGCCAAGCGCAAGCGCCTGTTCTTCCAGGCCGTGCTGCCGCTGATCCTGCGCACCAATCAGGAAATTCTGGCCGACCGCAAACGCCTGTGGCGGCTTCATGCGGAGCAGCGCCTGGGCCGCCGACTTGCCCCCGCCGACCGGTTGTGGCTGCGCGTCTTGGGCGAACGGTACAAGGCGCCGGGCGCCGGCCTGGCGGTTCTGATCCGTCGCGTCGATGTGGTGCCGCCGTCCATGGCGCTGGCCCAGGCGGCGGAAGAAAGCGGATGGGGGACCTCGCGGTTTGCCCGTCAGGGCAACGCCATTTTCGGCCAATGGACCACGTCGGACGGTCCCGGTCTTGTGCCGCTGGAACGCGAAGAGGACAAGAGCCATAAGGTCCGCGCCTTCGGCAAGCTGATCGATTCCGTGCAGGCCTATATGCTGAACCTGAACACGCATCGGGCTTACCGCGAATTCCGCCGTGCCCGCGCGACCTTCCGCCGGTCGGGCCTGCCGCTCAACGGATTGTCCCTGTCGCGGTTCCTGCACCGCTATTCGGAACGGGGCGATGCCTATGTGGACGCCATCCGCGCGATGATCCGGGCCAACGGCCTGGACCGCCTGGACGATGCCCGCCTGATCAAAGGCCAGGACCCGGAAGCCTAAACCGCCTGAACGGTGGTTTGATCCCGCTTATTTCGTCACGAAGAACTGGCGGCCCAGCCAGTACCACCGGCCGTCCGGTCCCGGCAGGGTGCAGTTGATGCGTGCGCGGCCGGCCGGAAACGGATTTTTGACCCGGATTTCAAACCGCACATTGCCCAGGCTTTCCAGCATGGCCCGGCCCTCGTGCGAGGCGAAACAGGCCAGCCGGTCCAGGCCCTTGGGCTTGGGCTCGATCAGGGTGAAGCCCATGGCCGGCGGGTTGCCTGCCCCGGTCACCAGATGGTCGGCCGGGGTCAGATCGGTGACGGCCATGGCCAAGGAATTGACGGCCAGGCGGAACCGGCCGATCCCGCCGAAGTTTTCGTTCATGGCGAAGCGCGGCAGATAATAAAACCCGAGCGAGGGATGGACGACACCCGAATGCTGGCCGAAGGCGGCGTCGAAGCCTTGCGCCTTGGCGGTGGCTTCCAGGTCCCGCGTGGCCTCGCCGTAGGGATAGGCGAAAATCTTCGGCACATTGCCAAGCTCGGTCTGGAAGCGGTCGCTTGCCTGGGTGAATTCCCGGAGGTTCCGGTCGTCGTCCGAAGCCGCCATGTGGGAATGGCTGACGGTATGGTGGCCGATGGTGACTCCGCCCGCTTTCAACTCGCGGATCTGATCCCAGGTCATGATCCCGCCCAGCTTGCGGTCGACGGGGTCCGTGGCGACGAACAGGGTAAACGGCAGCCCGGCCTTTTTCAGGCGCGGCCAGGCGTGGTCATAGACCGATGCATAGGCATCGTCGATGGTGATGCCGACCGTGCGGTCGGGCAGCGGCTTGCCCGCCTTTAAAGCCGCCACGATGTCGGGCAGGGACATCACGGTGTATTTGCCGGACGTCAGTTCGGTCAGATGTTCGTCGAACTGATCCAGACGGATATTGGTCGACGGATATTCCTGTTCGTTGAACCGGTGATACATGATGATCACGGCGTGATCGGCGGCCCGGGCCAGATCGGGCCAGAGCATCAGCACCGCCAGCATCAGCCCCGCCGCCGGGCCGGTCAGGGCCCTTCGGATGCCGGTCCAATCCACGGCGGTGGGACGCCCGCCGGTCATGAAGGGACAGCTTTTCATATTCCTCACCCCCGATTTGCATTGTTTTTCCGGGTTATGCCCCAATATTTCCCTCTTCCGCGCTGCAGCACAAGTGTCCTAGGGTCGGAGGCAACCCCACCCTTCCCTAGAATCGATCGAAAGGCCCCTCATCATGCCCGATAAAATCGCCGAATCGGCCCTGGATCAATTGTTCCGCGATGCCCGAACCTGCAACAATTGGCGCGACACGCCGGTCGGCGAAGACCAGCTGCGCGCCTTGTGGGATTTGATGAAAATGGCCCCGACCAGTGCCAATTGTTCGCCCGCGCGCTTGGTCTTCGTGGTCTCGGATGCGGCCAAGGAAAAGCTCAAACCCTGTCTGATGGACGGCAATGTGGCGAAAACCATGTCGGCCCCCGCGACCGTGATCATCGGCCAGGACATGGAATTCTATGAAAAGCTGCCGCAGCTGTTTCCCCATACGGATGCACGGTCGTGGTTTGTCGGAAACGACGACCTGATCAAGGAGACCGCGTTCCGCAATTCGACCCTGCAGGGTGCCTATCTGATCATGGCGGCGCGGTCCCTGGGCCTGGATTGCGGGCCCATGTCCGGGTTCGATGCGGAAAAGGTCGATGCGGCGTTTTTCGCAGGTACGACCGTGACCGCGAACTTCCTCTGCAACATCGGCCATGGCACGACGGAAGATCTGTTCCCCCGCAGCCCGCGGTTCGATTTCGACGACGCCTGCCAGATCGCCTGATCCGGGCGCGGCCGTTTCATGCCCGATATCGACCTCGCCAATCCGCCTGCGGGCAGCGCCCCCGAGGGCGACCTGCCCCGCCCCGGCATCGCTGCCTGGCTCTATCTGGCCCTGTGCGGCGTCGCCATCATGCAGGTGTTCTGGCAGCCGGCGGGCTGGCAGGTCGTGGCGACGTTTCTGGCGGCGGCGTTTCTGGCGTTGGAATTCCGCAACACCTCAACCACCCAGCGGTTGGTCGGCTATACGCTCGCCGGGGGTGGCTTGCTGCTCGGCTTCATGGCCGATCAGGGGACGGGGGTATTGCTCGACGGCATCGCGTCGTCGCTGAAGTTTCTGTTGGTGTTCTTCGCCGTCGCCTGGATGCAGATTCCGGCCAAGACCAGCCCGACCCTGGTGGCGGCGCGCCAATTCGTGCTGGATCAGCCGGCGGGCCGGCGGTTTCTGATCCTGGGATATGCGGCGCATTTCCTGGGCGCATTCCTGAATCTTTCGGCCCTGACCCTGTTGTCCGACATGGTCGCCCGGCCCAAGGATCAGCGGTTGAAGGATCGCCTTGCGGTCTCGCTCATGGTCGGGTTTACCGCGGCCTCGTCCTGGTCGCCGTTCTATGTCAGCGTGACCGTCGTGCTGGCGGCCCTGCCCGGCCTTAAATGGGTCGACATCGCCCTGCCGGGATTGGTCATGGGCATCACGATCGTCGCGGTCACAGCCTTGATCGACCGCATCTTCGTGCGCGGCACCCGTCCGCGCCCGCCCAAGGGCCCCCGGGTCGAGAACGCAAATTGGCGCAAACTGTCATTGTTGCTGGGCACCCTGATGGTGTCCGTTGTCGCCCTGGAATCCTATTTTCATCTGTCGATCCCGGTCGTGCTGGGGCTGCTGGCTCCGCCCTTCGCCGTCATCTGGCTGTTCATTTCCAAAGGCCGTCAGCACGAAGCCCCCGGCCTACCGCGCCGGGTCGTGGCATCCCTGCCAAGCCTGCGGGGCGAAGCGTTGATCTTCATCGGCGCCAACCTGTTCGGCACCGGGGTGTCGCGGGTGATGGATCCGGCGGCGGTGGCGGATTTGCTGAACATCGGCGCCTGGCCGGACCTGGCCAAGCCGGTGGCCTTGGCGGCTTTCATTATCTTCGTCGGCGGGATCGGCCTGCATCCCGTGGTGCTGGTGATCCTGGTCGGGTCGGTCCTGCCGCCGGAAGTATTCGGCATGCCGCCGATCGTCATGGCGCTGGTCATGCTGGGCACATGGGGTCTGTCGACCACGTCGTCGCCCGTATCCGGCACGACCTTGGTGGTCGGGCGTCTGACCGGGGAAAGCAGCTTCCGTCTCGCCTGGCGGCGCGCCCCTCTGTATACCTTGAGCGGCGGCCTGGTCGTGGCGGCGGTTGCCACGGCGTATTGGAAATTGGGGGGTATTCCCTGATGACGGTGGGGGATTCGATCCGGTCATGAAATTATTGGCGTTCGATACGGCGACAACGGGATGTTCGGCGGCGGTTTTCGTGGGCGGTCGGCTGGCGTCACGCCGCGCCGCCGCCATGGCGCGCGGCCAATCCGAAGCCCTGATGCCGATGATCGCGGACGTGCTGGATGAAGCGGGCTGCGCCTATGCGGATTTGGACGCCCTGGCCGTGACCATGGGCCCGGGGGCGTTCACGGGCCTGCGCATCGGGCTTGCCGCGGCGCGGGGTCTGGCGTTGGGGCTCAATATTCCCTGTGCCGGCGTGACCACGCTGGAAGCGGTCGCGCGGGCATTGCCGGCGGGCGCGGGGAAGGGAAGACATGTGTTGGTCGCCCTCGATTCCAAGCGCGCGGATCTTTATGCGCAAGTATTCAACGACAAGCTTGAACCGGTGACCGATCCCGCCGCAATCATGGCCGAAAGCCTTGCTGGGTTTTGTCCTGCGGGGCCGTTGGTGATCATGGGCGATGCCGCCGGCAATGCGGCCGATGCCCTGGCCGCCGCCGGGCGGAAGGCATCATGTGCCGAGGCCCCGGGCGTGCCCGATGCGGTGCGGGTCGGGGAAATCGCGCTGGCCCGCGCTTTGCCGGCCGTGGGCGATGCCCCGGCCCCGATTTATCTGCGTCCGCCCGATGCGGTGCGGCCTCGCAACGGCGGGCGGCTCCGGCCCTAGGCGTCAATAACCGGGGCCGACCGGGTCATGGCGATTTACGGATCACCAGGCGGTGCGGGGCATGCGGCTCGGGCTGTTGCGGATCTTCCGGGGCAAGCGAGAGCACGTCGTGTCCGTGATCGCGGACGGACCGGGGGACGTTGTCCAAGGGTTCGGGCCCCTTCAGGCGAACCTCAAGAACGGCGCCCGGGTCCAGGCGCTCCAGGAACAATTTGGTCTTAACAAAAGTCATTGGACAAATGTCGTTTGAAATATCCAGAAAATGCGATTTACTTTCCGGGGCGCTCAATTCTTCGGGTTTTTTCATTGAATACTCTTGTGTACAATAGTTGCCTACTTTATATAGGCGCCGCCGGGTCAAATGAAATATTTTGACCCTTTATTTTTTGCCGCAACGACGGGGCAACCACCTGTTTGTCCATCGGCGCCGGGAAAGGCTGACCGCCGGTCCCTGGCGGCCAATACTATTTCAAGGAGACCGCGTCCTCATGACCGAGAAACCCAACCAATCCGATCTGATCGAACTGACCACGGAAATCGTCGCCGCCCATGTCGGCAATAATGCGACCGCGCCGGGGGACATTCCGAATCTGATCAACGAGGTTTTCAACGCGCTTTCCAATGTCGGGTCCGCTCCGCAGCAGGCACAGCGTCCCAAACCGGCCGTGCCGCCGAAAAAATCCGTGTTCCCGGACTATATCGTTTGCCTGGAAGACGGCAAGAAACTGAAGATGCTGAAGCGCCATTTGAACACGGCCTACAACATGACGCCCGAGGAATACCGCGAGCGTTGGGGCCTTGCGGCCGATTATCCCATGGTGGCGCCCAATTACGCCAAGCACCGCTCCAACCTGGCCAAGAAGATCGGTCTGGGAACCAAGCCGCGGCGCAAACGCTGATCCGATTTCCCGGATGGCACCTCGGGCTTTGGCGTCCGGCCGGATGGGGGTATAGTAATCGGGCAGAATCAAGCGCCCGAAAGCAATCCGTGGGGAGAAAATGTCGGAATCACGAATCGAGCAGTTGTGCATCGAAAAAGGCATGAAAATGACGGACCAGCGCCGCATTATCGCGCGCGTGCTGTCCGAATCGGACGATCACCCGGACGTCGAGGAGGTCCATCGCCGATCGGCGGAAACCGATGACCGAATCTCCATCGCGACGGTTTACCGCACGGTGCGCCTGTTCGAGGAAGCGGGCATCATCGAACGCCATGATTTCGGCGATGGCCGGGCGCGCTATGAAGAAGTCACCGAAGAACACCATGACCACCTGATCAATGTGCAATCGGGTGAGGTCATAGAGTTCCAGAACGGGGAAATCGAACGCCTGCAGGAGATCGTCGCGCGCGATCACAACATGCGTTTGGTCGGCCATAAGCTGGAATTGTATGGCGTGCCCCTGAAGAAAGGCGCCGATAAATAAGAATGACCCCACGCGACATTTCCCTGAACATGTCTTTCGGGGCCGGCAACCGGCTGGGGGCGAGGTAACCGGTGACCGGCGCGACCCCCAAGAAACTTCATATCAAGACCTATGGCTGCCAGATGAACGTCTACGACTCCGAGCGTATGGCGGGGCTTCTGGCGCCCCTTGGCTATGCGCTCACGGATGCCGTGGACGATGCCGACATGGTCCTTTTGAACACCTGTCATATCCGCGAAAAGGCGGCGGAAAAGGTCTATTCGGAGCTTGGCCGCATCAACAAGATCAAACAGGCGCGGCGTACCGATGGGGGCGCCATGATCCTGGGCGTTGCCGGCTGCGTCGCCCAGGCCGAAGGCGAGGAAGTCCTCCGCCGCGCACCTTATGTGGACATGGTGTTCGGCCCGCAGACCTATCATCGTCTGCCGGAAATGGTGGCGCGCCTGCATCGGGAAAAGGGTGCCCAGCTGGACACGGACTTTCCCGAGGAATCCAAATTCGATCACATGGCGCAGACCGCGCGGGTCGAAGGGCGTTCCGCCTTTCTGACCGTGCAGGAAGGCTGCGACAAGTTCTGTACCTTCTGTGTCGTGCCCTATACCCGTGGGGCGGAATTCTCCCGCCCCGTCGATCAGGTCCTGGACGAAGCGCGGGCGCTGGTCGCCGCGGGGGCCGCCGAAATCACCTTGTTGGGCCAGAACGTCAATGCTTACCACGGCCTGGACGCGGGCGGCGGCGAACTTGGTCTGGGCGGCTTGATCCGCAGGCTGGCCAGGGTCGAAGGGGTCGAACGCCTGCGCTATACGACGTCCTATCCGGCCGAGGTCGATGACGCCCTGATCGCGGCCCACCGCGACGTGCCTGAGCTGATGCCCTATCTGCATCTGCCGGTGCAGTCCGGATCGGACCGGGTGTTGAAGGCCATGAACCGGCGCCACGGCCGCGATTTTTACATTGAACTGGTGGGGCGTCTGCGCGATGCGCGTCCCGATCTGGCGCTGTCGTCCGATTTCATCGTCGGGTTCCCCGGTGAATCGGACAAGGACTTCCAGGACACCCTGTCCCTGGTCCGCGACGTCGAATACATCCAGGCCTATTCCTTCAAGTATTCGCCGCGCCCGGGCACGCCGGCGGCGGCCATGGAGATGCAGGTTCCCGAGGACGAAAAGGACGCGCGCTTGAAGGAATTGCAGGATATTTTGAATGCGCAGCAACGGGCCTTCAACGAAAGCTGCGTCGGGCGCAGCCTGCCGGTGCTGCTGGACCGGCCCGGCCGCCACGATGGCCAGCTTGCCGGCCGCAGTCCTTACATGCAGGCCGTGCATGTCGATCTGCCCGACGGTGTCCTGGGCGAAGACTGGCTTGGCCGGATCGTCGATCTGACGGTCGTGTCGGCCGGCGGCAACAGTTTGGGCGCGGTTGTGGGCGATGCGCCCCGGCCCCAACAAAGGATCCGTGCATGAGCCGCGGCCGATCCCGGCGCAACGCGCGCGGCAACGGTGAGCCCGCGGTCGCGTTGAGCGCCGCACCGGGGGCCGGCAACGGGGCTAATTCCTCACAGCAGATGACGTTTGCCAACAACGGCCTGGCGGCGGCCTTGTTCGGATCGCACCATGCCCATCTGGCGCAGATCGAACAGGGCCTGGGCGTAACCGTTCATGCCCGCGGCAACGAGGTCACGATATCCGGCGAGGGTGCCGCCGTGGACCGCACGGCGGCGATCCTGGCGGCGCTGTATGACCGGCTGCAGCAGGGCCTGGACGTGGACACGCCCGAGGTCGATGCCATGCTGCGCATGTCCAGCGGCGGCGCGGCGGCGGCCGGCGATCCCAAGGAAGGTCTGAAGGACGCGGGCGTGGCCGTGCAGACCCGCAACAAGATGATCACCGCGCGCACGTCGACTCAGGCGGATTATCTGCGCGCGATCGACGAAAACCCCCTGGTGTTCGGCTTGGGCCCGGCCGGCACGGGCAAGACCTATCTGGCCGTGGCCAAGGCGGTGGAACGTTTGGTCCAGGGGCGGGTCGACCGCATCATCCTGTCGCGCCCGGCGGTCGAAGCCGGCGAGCAACTGGGCTTTCTTCCGGGTGACATGCGGGAAAAGGTCGATCCCTACCTGCGCCCGCTATACGACGCGCTGTACGACATGCTGCCGGATCAGCAGGTGGTCAAACGCCTGGAAAGCGGCGAGATCGAGGTCGCACCGCTCGCCTTCATGCGTGGGCGCACGCTCGCCAACGCCTTCGTCATTCTGGACGAGGCCCAGAACACCACGCCCGTGCAGATGAAGATGTTCCTTACCCGATTGGGCGAAAACTCGGCCATGGTCGTGACCGGCGACCTTTCCCAGGTCGATCTGCCGCGCGGTACGCGCTCCGGCCTGCGCGATGCCGAGGAAGTTCTGGCCGGCACCAAGGGCATCCGCTTCGTCGAGTTCACGGAAAAGGACGTTGTCCGCCATCCCCTGGTATCGCGCATCGTACATGCCTACCAAAACGTGGAAACGGCGCGCCGGGCGGGTGCGCGGTACGAGCATTATGAAAGCGAACGCGAGCAGGAAGACGAATGAGGCCCCGCGCGTGACATCACCCCGGCCGCTGGAGGTCGCGATCGAGATCGCCTCTTCCGATTGGACATCGGCTTTGCCCGATGCGGAGGCCCTGGCGGCGCGCGCGCTGACCGCGGCCTTTCACCATGCGGCTCCGGCGGGTGGGGGCCTGGCCGAAGTTTCATTGGTTCTGGCCGGTGATGACATGGTGGCCGAACTGAACAAGGATTACCGGGGCAAGGACGGGCCGACCAATGTGCTGTCGTTCGCCATGCACGAAGATGACGGCCAATCACCGGTGAGCGGCCAGCCCGATCTGCTGGGCGATGTGGTGGTCGCTTTCGGCGTGTCCGACCGCGAAGCCCGTGACCAAGGCCGCCCCCTTGCGGACCATTTATCTCATTTATGTGTCCATGGTATGCTTCATCTGCTGGGCTTCGATCACGAGGATGAAGCCGAGGCCGAGCGCATGGAGCAATTGGAAACAAGAATTCTCGGGGACCTGGGTGTTCCCGATCCATATGGAAAGGAGCGGTGACAGCCCGACCGTCGGGCACCAATCACGGTGACATGAACGATCAATCATCGAGTCCCCCGCCCCGGGAATCCGGGGCCGACACCCAACCCTCATCGCAGGAACCCAATTCTTCATCGCAGGAACCGCGCAGCGCGTCCGTTTGGCAGCGCCTGACGAAGCGTTTCCGCAACGGTCAGCACGAATCCGTTCGTGAAGCGCTTGAGGAAATCATCGAAGAACGGGCCGAGCCCGCCGCCCCCATCGGCGATGATGAACGGCTTTTGCTGTCCAATATCCTGAATTTGCGCGGGCAAACCGTGGCCGACGTGATGGTGCCGCGGGTCGATATCGTCGCCGTCGATGCGGAAACGCCGCTTAAGGAAATCGTCACCATCATCGGCGAGCAGGGCCATTCGCGCCTGCCGGTTTATCGCGGCACCCTCGACGACGTCATCGGCATGGCCCATATCAAGGACCTGTTCCTGTGGGAAGGCCGCGACCAGGACTTCGATCTGGCGGAACATCTGCGGCGCATTCTGTTCGTGGCCCCCTCGATGGAGGTTCTGGAATTGCTGTTGGAAATGCGGGCCCGCCGGTCGCACATGGCGATCGTGGTCGATGAATACGGCGGCGTGGACGGTCTGGTCACCATTGAAGATCTGGTCGAGGAAATCATCGGCGAGATCGAGGACGAACACGACCGCGCGGCGGAACCGGTGCTGCGGCAAAATCCCGACGGCTCTTTCACCGCTGATGCCCGGGTGACGATCGCGGCGCTGGAAGAAAAATTCGGCCCCATCGCCACACCCGAAGAGCGTGAAAACATCGATACCCTGGGCGGTCTGGTTTTCGCCCTGGCGGGCCGGGTGCCGATCCGAAGCGAATTGGTCACGCATCCGAACGGTCTGGAATTCGAAATTTTGCAGGCCGATCCGCGCCGGGTGCACCGGATTCGGGTGCGCCGCCGAACACCGTCAGAAATGGACGCGGCCGCCGGATGACCGGCGTTCCGGCGGGGGCCGGGCGCGGCTTCGCGGCCGTTGCCGGGCTGACCGGCTGGCGTCGGCGGGGTCTGGCGCTGGGCCTCGGCATTGTGGCGGCGGGGGCGCTGCCGCCGCTGCATTTGGTATTTCTTCTGATACCGGCGTTTTCAGGGCTGGTCTGGCTGGTTGCCTCGGCCGGGCGGGGTCGCCGTGCCTTCGCCGAAGGTTGGTGGTTCGGCGCGGGGCATGCGGCGGCCGGCACGTTTTGGATTTCCCATTCCCTGACCATCGATCTCGCGCGCCATGGCTGGCTGATCCCCATTGCCGTGATCGGCTTTGCCCTGGTTCTGGGCGTGTTCGCGGCCTGTGCGGCCTGGGTTCTTTACCGGCTGAGGTCCCGGGATAAGCTGCCCGGCGGCGGGGATGCGTTGATCCTGGCCGGGGCCTGGGTGCTGACGGAATGGCTGCGCGGCTGGTTGTTCACGGGCTTTCCCTGGAACCTGATGGGCACGGTCTGGGCCTTCGCCGACGCCATGATACAGCCGGCTTCGGCCCTGGGTGTGTTCGGCCTGAGCCTGTTCACGGTCTGGGCGGCGGCAACGCCGGCTGCCCTGGCCCGCCGGGATGGGCGGCCCTGGCTGGCCCCCGCTTTCGCGGCGGCGTTTCTGGCCGGTGTTTGGGGCGGCGGCACGTACCGTCTTTCCGGGGCCGAAACAGTTTTTGCGCCGGGGGTTCATCTGCGCCTTGTTCAGCCCAATATCGCACAAGCGGACAAGTGGCGGAAAGGCCTGCGCCCCGGGCATGTGGCCCGGCAGATCGACATGAGCCTGGCGCCTGTTCCTGCGCGAACAGAAAATAAACCGGAATCGCAACAACAACCGGAAGTCGCCCCTGAACCGACGCATGTGATCTGGGCGGAAACGGCGGTGCCTTACGTTTTGGGGCGTGAGCCGACCCTGATCCGCGCCCTGGCCCATGCGGCACCGGTGGCGGGGGCCTTGCTGACGGGCTCCCTGCGGTTCGAAGCGACCGCCGATGGCAGCCCCCAGGTATTCAACAGCCTTTACGCGCTCGAGGCGTCTGGCCGGGTCGCCGCGACCTATGACAAACACCATCTTGTGCCGTTCGGGGAATACGTGCCGTTTCAGGACTGGCTGGGGTTTCTGAAAATCACCGAAGGCCGGGGCAATTTCATCCCCGGGCCGGGCCCCCGGGTGATGGAGGTCCAGGGTTTGCCGCCCTTTGCCCCCCTGATCTGTTACGAAGTGATCTTTCCGGGGGCGGTTCTGCCGCCGGTTGATGCGGCGGGCGAAGAGCCGCGCGCCCGCTGGCTGTTGAACATCACGAACGATGCCTGGTTCGGTGTCACGCCGGGGCCCCATCAGCATTTCGCGGCGGCGCGCCTGCGCAGCGTCGAGGAAGGCCTGCCCCTGGTCCGTGTCGCCAATACGGGCATTTCCGGGATCATCGATCCCTGGGGCCGGACGGTCGCGGCCCTGGGCCTGGACCGGGCCGGCACGGTCGATGCGCCCTTGCCGGAACCAATTGAAAACAGGACACTTTTTTCGCGTTTGGGCAATGCTCCGGCGCTTATTATGGCGATCTTGGCGCTGCTTGCGGGCCGTGTTGTCGTGGTCCGGCGGGCAGGTGCGTCTGGTCCCGACATCACCTAGGTTCCCGCATATATCGCCCTTGACGCGTCCCCGGAACGCTGTCACAAACCTTCGCCCGGGCCGCAAGGTTCCCGAGCGTGGCGTATTTGGACCGTTTGCCGCCACGAAAAATAACGCGCTAAGCGGACGAGCGTCGCCCCCGAACGTTTCGTCCTCATAGTCCTACATCTGTTAACGACGTTACCGGAGGCATCAACCTGTGACTCTTTCCAACTATCTCTTTACGTCCGAATCCGTTTCCGAAGGACATCCGGACAAGGTTTCCGACCGCATTTCCGATGCGGTTCTCGATGAACTGATCCGCCGCGACCCGGAAAACTGCCGGCTTGGCTGCGAGACCTTCACCACCACCAACCGCATCATCGTCGGCGGCGAAGGCCGCTGCGGCGACGACGGCCGCGGTCCGGTGTTCGATGGCGACGGCAATGCCGACGCCGAGCTGATCGAAACCATCGCGCGCGATTGCGTGAAGGACATCGGCTATGAACAGGACGGCTTCCATTGGGAAACGGCCAAGGTTCAGGTCTATCTGCACGGCCAGTCCGCCGACATCGCGGTCGGCGTCGATTCCGCCGGCAACAAGGATGAAGGCGCCGGCGACCAAGGCATCATGTTCGGTTTCGCCTGCACGGAAACAGAAGAACTGATGCCTGCCCCCATCGATTTTTCACATAAAATCCTGAAGCAGATGGCAGACGCCCGCCATTCCGGCAAGACGCCGGGCCTGCTGCCGGATTCGAAAAGCCAGGTCACCCTGCAGTACGAAAACGGCAAGCCCGTGCGCGCGACCTCGGTGGTCGTTTCCACCCAGCACACGGAAGACCTTTCGACCGATCAGGTGCGCGAAATGGTGCGCCCCTTCGTCGAAGACGTTCTGCCCGAAGGCTGGATGTGCGATGACGCGGAATTCTACGTCAACCCGACCGGCCGTTTCGTGATCGGCGGGCCCGACGGCGACGTCGGCCTGACCGGCCGCAAGATCATCGTCGATACCTACGGTGGTGCGGCGCCCCACGGCGGCGGCGCCTTTTCCGGCAAGGATCCGACGAAGGTCGACCGTTCGGCTGCGTATGGTGCCCGCTATCTGGCGAAAAACGTGGTCGCCGCCGGTCTGGCCGACAAATGCGTGATCCAGCTGGCCTATGCCATCGGCGTGTCCAAGCCGCTGTCGGTCTATGTCGACACCCAGGGCACCGGCCGGGTCGATGAAGCGCAGATTTCCGCCAAGCTGCAGGAAATGGTGAACCTGAGCCCGCGCGGCATCCGCGAGCATCTTGAGCTCAACAAGCCGATTTTCGCCCGCACCGCCGCTTACGGCCACTTCGGCCGCAAGCCCGATGCGGACGGCGGGTTCTCTTGGGAGAAAACCGATCTGACCGACGGCCTGAAGGCCGCGTTCGGCGCCTGATCCCGAAGGCTGGCGGTCCGAACGGGCCTGTCCCGGCCGAAAGGCAACGGATATGGACCCAGAGGAACGCCCCCGATTTTACGGCCGGCGCCGGGGCAAGAAACTACGCCCCGGCCGCCGCGCCCTAATCGAAGGCCTGCTGCCGAAACTGCGCGTGCCGTCCGGTGACGGGCAACTCGATCCCGCGGATTTGTTCGATCCGGCGGTATCGGACGTCTGGCTCGAGGTTGGGTTCGGGGCGGGTGAACATCTGGCGGCCCAGGCCGCCGCCCATCCCGACATCGGCTTTATCGGTTGCGAGCCCTTCGTCAACGGGGTCGCGGCCCTGCTGGCCCAAATCCATGCCCAGAACCTGGATAATGTCCGCCTGCATGATGATGACGCCCGGTTACTGCTGCCAAGCATCGTATCGGGCTCCATCGGCCGGTTCTACCTGTTGTATTCCGATCCCTGGCCCAAGACACGCCATTGGAACCGCCGCTTCGTCCAGACCGACACCCTGGATCAGATCGCGCGAATTCTTAAGCCCGGCGGGCTGTTCCGCTTTGCCACTGATCACATGGGCCATGCGCGCTGGGCCCTGGGCTTGGCGGCCAATCATCCCGGGCTGCAATGGACGGCGCGGGAGCCCCGGGATTGGCGGGATCGCTGGGCCGACGGCTATGCCACCCGCTATGAGGAAAAGGGCCTGGCCGGCCCGACACCGGTCTATCTGGAATTCCGCCGCCGGGACGGATGAGTGCGGAACCCGCATCGGCGCTTGTCATTGGGGCCGATTAGGACTATATAAGCCCCGCATTTCATTTAAGGAAATGCGCTTCGTTAAGTCCGATACCGGAATTGATGGGGCGGGCCGGTGGCCCGCCTTTTGTGTTTTTTGAACCAGATGCATCGCAGCCGCCCCGGCGGCGCGGACGATGGGGACCTTAGACCACGTGACCTTGGAACAGCGCATCGCCGAAATCATCGGCCCGTCCATCGAGGACCTGGGCTTTGAGCTCGTGCGTGTCCTGATGTCCGGCCAGCGCCGCAAGAAGCTGCAGATCATGGCCGAACCCTTGGACGGTTCGCAAATGACCGTTGATCATTGCGCGGTCATTTCGCGCACGATTTCGGCCCTTTTGGATGTGGATGATCCCATCGACGACGCCTACACCCTTGAAGTGTCATCACCGGGCATCGACCGGCCGCTGGTCAAGCTGGCTGATTTCGAACGCTTCGCCGGGTTCGATGCACGCATCGAAATGGACGTCGCCATCGACGGCCGGCGCCGCTTTTCCGGCCGCCTGAAAGGTGTTGTCGGCGACGAAGTTGTGATCGACGTGGAAGAAGGCGAAGTTCGTCTGCCCTTCGCCGATATTCAGAAATCCAAGCTGCTGATGACGGACGAATTGATCGCCGCCCATCAGCAGGCGGGCGGATAGGCCGCCCCGGGCCCCGATGGGGGCCGAACGAAACCGTTAACGCACGAAGTTCGACGCAAGTTGAAAGTTTGAAGGAAAGTCAGAAATGAGCGACGTCATGCAAAGCGAAGCCGTCCACGCCCGCCCGGAACTGCTGGCCGCCGCCGATCAGGCCGCCCGCGACAAGGGCATCGAGCGGGACGAGGTGCTGGAAGCCATGGAACAGGCGATCCAGAAAGCCGGCCGGTCCAAATACGGCCATGAACACGATATCCGCGCGGTCATCGACCGTGTGTCGGGCGCGATCACGCTGGCCCGCTATCTGGAAGTCGTGCAGGGTGCGGACGACGTCGAAAACGAGATCACCCAGCTGACCCTGGACCAGGCCAAGCAGCGCAAGACCGATGCCGAAGTCGGGGAATTCCTGGTCGATCCCCTGCCGCCCATCGATTTCGGGCGCATCGCGGCGCAGACCGCCAAACAGGTCATCGTCCAGAAGGTGCGTGAAGCCGAACGCAAGCGCCAATACGACGAATATCAGGACCGCATCGGCGAGGTCGTCAACGGCCTGGTCAAGCGGATCGAATACGGCAACGTGATCGTCGACCTGGGCCGTGCCGAAGCGCTTTTGCGCCGGGATGAATCGATCCCGCGCGAGCATTTCTCCAACGGCGACCGGGTGCGTGCCTATATCATGGACGTGCGCGAAGAAGCCCGCGGCCCGCAGATCTTCCTGTCGCGCACCCACCCGCAGTTCATGTCGGCCCTGTTCAAACAGGAAGTGCCGGAAATCTACGACGGCATCATTGAAATCAAGTCCGTGGCCCGTGATCCGGGGTCGCGCGCCAAGATCGCCGTGCTGTCCCATGACAGCTCGATCGATCCGGTCGGCCCCTGCATCGGCATGCGCGGCTCGCGCGTGCAGGCCGTGGTCGGCGAACTTCAGGGCGAAAAGATCGACATCATCCAGTGGTCGCCGGATGAAGCCTCGTTCATCGTCAACGCCCTGGCCCCGGCCGAGGTGTCCAAGGTCGTGATGGACCAGGACACCCACCGCATCGAGGTCGTGGTGCCCGACGATCAGCTGTCCCTGGCCATCGGCCGGCGCGGCCAGAACGTGCGTCTGGCCTCGCAGTTGTCCGGCTGGGATATCGATATCTTCACCGAGGCCGAAGAATCCGAGCGCCGCAACGAGGAATTCCGCGCCCGCTCCGCCCTGTTCGTCGAGGCGCTTGATGTCGATGACGTCATTGCCCACCTGTTGGTGACGGAAGGGTTCTCCAAGGTCGAGGAAGTGGCCTTCGTCCAGATCGAGGACCTGACGGACATCGAAGGGTTCGACGAAGACGTGGCCGGCGAGCTGCAGGCCCGGGCCCAGGCCTATCTGGAAACCCGCGATGCGGAACTTGAGGCCAAGCGTAAGGAGCTGGGCGTCGAGGACGATCTTGCCGAGATCGAAGGCGTGACCAACGAACTGATGGTGGCGCTGGGTGAAAACGACGTGAAGACCCGCGACGATCTGGCCGATCTGGCCGGTGACGAGCTTCAGGAAATCGCGCCCCAGGGCACGATGACGCTGGACGCCGCCAACCAGATCATCATGGCCGCCCGCGCCCATTGGTTCGCCGACGAAGAAGGCGCCGAAGGCGAGGGTGTCGAGGGCGAAACAGCCGAAGGTGAGGCCGATGCGGCCGATGCCGGCGGCGACGCCAAGGCCGAATAAGGCTGTGGGTATGCCCGCAACCATGAATACCGTGACGACGATGAGCTGAAGAAGAGGACCCCATGACCGGTGGCGCAACAGACCACGCGGACGTTACCCCGGCCGATGCCGGGGGCGGTTTCCCGTCTGAAGAGGCGGCGGGACCGGTCCGGCGTTGTGTCGTCACCGGGCAGCAAAAGTCCACCGATCAGCTCATTCGTTTCGTCGTCGGCCCCGACGATTCCATCGTTCCGGACCTGGCGGGCAACCTGCCCGGTCGGGGATTATGGTTGAGTGCAAGCCGCGATGTGGTAAATACAGCCAGCGAAAAGAAGCTTTTCGCCAAGGCGGCCAAGCGTAAGGTCACCGTTCCGCCCCGGTTGGCGGACGATATCGAGGCGCAGATGGTTCGCCGCTGCATGGATGCGCTGGGTCTGGCGCGTCGTGCGGGTCAGGTCGTCGCCGGGTTCGAGAAGACCGACGCCTGGCTGAGGGCCGCCAAACGCGGTCTGTTGGTTGCGGCCCGGGACGGCAGTGAGGACGGCAAGTCCAAATTGCGGGCCCTGGCACCGGGGCTGGCACAGTTTACGGTCCTGGACGCCGCCGAATTGGGCCGTGCACTGGGCCGGGATCACGTGGTCCACGCGGCGGTCGCATCCGGCGGTCTTGCGGATCGTCTGGTTTACGAGCAGAGCCGGCTTTTGGGGTTTCGCGAGGGTGCCCCGGCCGGTGGAACTTCCCCCTCGCATGAATAGGCCGGGTTCCATGGAGCCCGGAAAAATCCGGGGCTCCGGATCGCGCCGATCGGAAGGTATTGATGGCTGAGACGACTGAAAAAGACAAGGCGGACAAGGATCGCGGCGGCGGCAAGCTGGGCCTGTCAAGCGGTGGCGGAAAGCTGTCGCTGAACAAGACCGTGGAAAAACGCCAGACGCGCCAGAACTTCTCGCACGGCCGCTCCAAGATGGTCACCGTCGAGGTCAAGAAGCGCCGCTCCATCTCGCCTGGCAAGGATGAGGTCCGTCAGGACGCCACCCCCGAGGCGCAGGTCGAGGATGACGGCGACGCGCCGATCCGTGAGCTCACGGAACAGGAGCGCGAGGCCCGCCAGAAAGCCCTGGATACGGCCAAGCAGACCAAGGACGAAGCACCCCAGGATATGCCGGCCCGGCCGTTGGGCCCGACGCCCGTCGAGCGTCCGGCACCCGAGCCGGAGCCCGAGGAAGAGCCCGTCGCCGAAGCGGTCGAGGAAGCGCAGCCTGAACCGGTGGCCCCCGTGGCCGATGCCGGACCGGCCCCCAAGGCCGAAGAACAGCGTTCCGCCAAACCCCGCCCGGCCCCCCGTGTGCAGGAAGAGGACGATGGTCCGCGTGGCAAGGGCCGCAAGAAAAGCGGCGGTGGCGGTGAGCCGCGCCGTCAGGCCCCGGCCAAGGGTTACAACGAGCGTCGCCGCGGCAAGCTGACGATCTCCGACGCGCTTGAAGGTGAAGAAGACCGTCAACGTTCGATCGCATCGGTCAAGCGCGCGCGCGAACGGGAAAAACAGAAACAGCGTGAATTGCTTCAGGAAGGGGCCAAGGTCTTGCGCGAAGTCATCGTGCCTGAAGCGATCACCGTTCAGGAACTGGCCAACCGTATGGCCGAACGCGGCGCCGACGTGGTCAAGTCGCTGATGAAGATGGGCGTCATGGCGACCATCACCCAGACGATCGACGCCGACACCGCCGAACTGGTGGTCGAGGAATTCGGCCATCGCATCCGCCGCGTGTCCGAAGCCGACGTTGAACAGGGCCTGCGCCGCGACGAAGACGCGGACAAGGATTTGCAGGCACGGGCACCCGTGGTCACGGTCATGGGGCATGTCGATCACGGCAAGACCTCGTTGCTGGACGCCTTGCGTGCGACCGACGTGGCCGGCGGCGAAGCCGGCGGCATTACGCAGCATATCGGCGCCTATCAGGTCACGACGCCGTCGGGGGCGAAGATTTCGTTCATCGATACGCCGGGCCACGCGGCCTTCACGGAAATGCGTGCGCGCGGTGCGCAGGTCACGGATATCGTGGTGCTGTGCGTTGCCGCCGATGACGGTGTCATGCCGCAGACCATCGAGGCCATCCACCATGCCAAGGCCGCCGGTGTGCCGATCATCGTTGCCATCAACAAGATCGACGTGCCGGGATCGGACCCCAATCGGGTGCGCACGGAACTGCTGCAGCACGACGTTCAGGTCGAGGAAATGGGCGGCGACGTGCTGTCCGTTGAGGTTTCGGCCCTGCAGAAAACCAACCTGGACAAGCTGGAAGAAGGCATTCTGCTGCAGGCGGAACTTCTCGACCTCAAGGCCAACCCGGATCATGCGGCGGAAGGCGTCATCGTCGAAGCCCGCATGGAACAGGGCAAGGGCTCGGTCGCCACGGTGCTGATCCAGCGCGGCACGCTGAAGGTCGGCGAGATCTTCATCGCCGGTTCCGAATGGGGCCGGGTGCGCGCCATGATGGATGCCCACGGCACGCAATTGGAAGAAGCGGGCCCCTCGGTGCCCGTGGAAATCCTGGGCCTGAACGGCACGCCCCAGGCAGGGGATGATTTCGTCGTGGTGGAATCGGAAGGCCGTGCCCGCGAGGTTACGGAATTCCGTCAGCGCCAGGAACGCAACCGTGTGGCGGCTGCCGGCGGACGCGGAACGCTGGAACAGATGTTCGAAAAGATTCAGGAAGGCGAGGCCCAGGCCGTGCCGCTGGTCATCAAGGCGGACGTTCATGGGTCGGTCGAAGCGATCGTCGGCACCCTGGAAAAACTGGCGACCGACGAGGTCAAGGTCCAGGTGCTCCATTCGGGCGTCGGCGGCATCAACGAAAGCGACGTCACGCTGGCCCGTGCTTCGGGTGCGCTGATCGTCGGCTTCAACGTGCGCGCCAATCCGCAGGCCCGTGACCTGGCCAAGCGGGACGGTCTGGAAATCCGGTATTATTCGGTGATCTACGACCTGACCGACGACATCAAGTCCGTGCTGTCGGGTTTGCTGGCACCGGAAGTCCGCGAGACGTTCCTGGGTTATGCCGAGGTTCGCGAAGTGTTCAGCGTGTCCAAGGTCGGCAAGGTCGCCGGCTGCATGATCACCGAAGGCACGGTCAAGCGCGGCGCCAAGGTGCGGCTGCTGCGTGACGACACGGTCATCCATGAAGGCGACCTGAGCCAGCTGAAGCGGTTCAAGGACGACGCCAAGGAAGTCCAGTCGGGCACGGAATGTGGTATGGCGCTGGCCAATTACCAGGATATCCAGGTCGGCGACATCATCGAATGTTTCGAGACGGAGGAAGTGGCCCGCGAGCTTTAGGGCTCGGGCCGCACCGCTGCGTCGCTGGGCGGGGCCAGGGGGTCCCGCCGGCCGGCTATTGGTAATGCATCGCCATGTCAGATAAATCCCGCAAACGGCACGAAGGCCCGAAACCGCCGTCGCAACGCCAGCTTCGCGTCGGTGAGGAATTGCGCCATGTCCTGGCGCGGATTCTGGAACGCCACGATTTCCGCGATCCGGTGCTGGAAATGGCGACCCTGACCGTGACCGCCGTGGATGCCAGCCCGGATTTGCGCCGGGCGACCGTGTTCGTGGTGCCGTTGGGCGGTGGCATCATAAACGATGCGGAAACGGAACAAGTTCTTTCGGCCCTTAACCATGCGGCACCTTACATCCGCCGCCAGGTCGCCCGCGAAGTCCGGCTTAAGTTCCTGCCGGCCTTTTCCTTCCGCATGGACCACAGTTTTGAACATGCCGGACGGATCGACGCGCTGCTGCATGACCCCCGGGTGCAGCGGGATTTGGGCGATCCTGCCGACCCTGGCGATCCCGCCGACGCACAGGAAGAAGACTGACCCATGGCGCGCCGCCGCAAGGGCCTGCCCATCCACGGTTGGATCAACCTGGACAAGCCGCTTGATGTGACCTCGACCCAGGCCGTGGGCCGGGTCAAACGGCTGCTGAATGCGGCCAAGGCCGGTCACGGCGGCACCCTGGATCCGTTGGCCACGGGCATTCTGCCGATTGCGTTGGGCGAGGCGACCAAGACCGTCGCCTATGCCATGGACGGCGAAAAGGAATATGTCTTCACCATTCGTTTCGGGGCCGAGACGGAAACCGGCGATCGCGAGGGGGCTGTGACGGCGGAAAGCGACGTGCGCCCGACGGCCGCCGATATCACGGCCGTCCTGCCCCGCTTCATGGGTGAGATCGACCAGATCCCGCCCCGTTATTCGGCCATCAAGGTGGCCGGTGCCCGGGCCTATGATCTGGCCCGGGGCGGCGAAGAATTCGAGCTTCAGTCCCGCCGGGTCACGGTCCATTCCCTGGCGGTCGAGGCCCAGCCCGATCCTGACCATGCGGTGATCCGCTGCCGTTCCGGCAAGGGGGTTTATGTGCGCTCGCTTGCGCGCGATATTGCGCGCGCCCTGGATACGGTCGGACATGTTTCCGAGTTGCGCCGCACGATGGTCGGGCCGTTCTCGGAAAACAATGCGATTTCGCTAGAAAATCTGGAGGCTCTGGGGCATAGTGCGCGCGATTCCGGGCACCTCCTGCCCGTCGAGACCGCGCTGGACGACATCCCGGCGCTGGCCCTGACGGAAACCGAGGCCCGGCGGTTGGCCCAGGGACAGGCCGTTGCGGCCCTCCCCGTTGCCAGCCGTTCGCCATTCAAGGACATCAGCCAAGGCGACATGGTTTCGGCCATGCTCGGTGACCGGTTGGTGGCTTTGGCGGAAATCAAGGGCGGAGAAATCCGCCCGGTCCGGGTGATGAACCTGGACGGGTCGTGATCCCGGAAGGGGCGTGGCCTGATCTTTAACAATCAAGAACAGGAGTATGACGATGTCGATTACCGCTGAGCGGAAGCAGGAACTTATTGGTGAGTTCCAGACCGAAAAAAGCGACACGGGGTCGCCGGAAGTTCAGGTCGCCATTCTGACCGAACGCATCACCAATCTGACCGAACACATGAAGACCCACAAACGGGATTTCCATTCCCGCCGTGGTCTTTTGATGATGGTCGGCCAGCGCCGCCGTCTGTTGGATTATCTGAAAAAGAAAAACGACGGGCGTTACGAAGAGCTGGTTAAGCGTCTGGGTATCCGGCGCTAATTTGTCTGTAAGGCGTGCATCCTCAAAACTGAATTGGATGTTCTCCGTGGGCGGCCAAGGTACGGACGCCGCCTTTATGCCCCGCCGCTTTCCGCATGGCCCCGACGATCATTGCGGAAAGCGCTTCGGGGACGGGCCGCCGGCAGGGTGCCGGCCGGTCCAACGGGCAGGACGTGCGCGCAAGATGCGCGGATATCCGGTCCCACGTACGTTTGTAGGAAGAGTAGAAAGATATGTTTCAAGAGTTTCGTAAGGAAATTGACTGGGGTGGGCGCAAGCTGATCCTGGAAACGGGCAAGATGGCCCGTCAGGCCGATGGTGCCGTCGTTGCCACCTATGGTGAAACCAAGGTGTTGTGCACCGTGGTCGCTGAAAAAACCCAGCGCCCGGGCATCGATTTTTTCCCGCTGGCCGTCCACTACGTGGAAAAGGCCTATGCCGCCGGTAAAATCCCGGGCGGCTTTTTCAAGCGTGAAGGCCGCCCCGGCGAAAACGAGGTTCTGACCTCGCGCCTGATCGACCGGCCTATCCGTCCGCTGTTCGCCGAAGGCTTCAAGAACGAAGTGCAGGTCATCTGCACGGTTCTGACACATGATCTGGAAAACAACCCGGACATTCCGGCCCTGATCGGCACCAGTGCAGCGCTGTGCATTTCCGGTGCACCGTTCCTCGGTCCGATTTCGGGCTGCCGCGTCGGCATGGTCGAAGGCGCCTATGTCCTGAACCCGACCCTGGATCAGATGGCCGACACCAAGTTGGATCTGATCGTCGCCGGCACCCAGGAAGGTGTGCTGATGGTCGAATCCGAAGCCCACGAACTGTCGGAAGACGACATGCTGGGTGCGGTGATGTTCGGCCACCAGGCCAACCAGGACGTGATCAACGCGATCATCGAACTGGCCGAAGCCTGCGCCAAGGAGCCGTTCGAACTGCCGAGCAAGCCCGAAGGCATCGACGCCCTGGCGGACAAGGTCAAGGCCATGGCCGAAGACGGCCTGCGTGCCGCCTACGGTGAAACCGTCAAGCAGCTGCGTCAGGAAAAAATTTCCGCCGTCAAATCCAAGGTGTCCGAAGATCTGGCCGCCGACGACAGCCTGGACCAGGAACTGGTCGGGGCTGCCCTGGGCGGTATCCTGAAAAAGCTGGAAAGCGACATCGTCCGCCGCGACATCCTGAACACCGGCAACCGCATCGACGGCCGCGACACCAAGACGGTGCGCCCGATTGCCGCCGAAGTGGGGATTCTGCCCCGCACGCACGGTTCGTCCCTGTTCACCCGCGGTGAAACGCAGGCCCTGGTGGTTGCCACGCTCGGCACCGGCCAGGACGAACAGATCATCGACGACCTGGCCAACGACCATCGCCGCACCTTCATGCTGCACTATAACTTCCCGCCCTTCTCCGTTGGTGAAGCGGGACGTTTCGGTTTTACCGGGCGGCGTGAAATCGGCCACGGTAAGCTGGCCTGGCGGGCGTTGAACCCGCTGATGCCGTCCAAGGACGAATTCCCCTACACGATCCGCGTGGTCTCGGAAATCACCGAATCCAACGGTTCGTCCTCCATGGCCACGGTCTGCGGCACCTCGCTGTCGCTGATGGATGCGGGCGTTCCCCTGCCGCGTCCGGTGGCCGGTATCGCCATGGGCCTGATCAAGGAAGGCGACGAATTCGCGGTCCTGTCGGACATCCTGGGTGACGAAGATCACCTGGGCGACATGGACTTCAAGGTCGCCGGTTCGGAAAACGGCATCACGTCCCTGCAGATGGACATCAAGATCACCTCGATCACCGAGGAAATCATGAAGATCGCCCTGGCCCAGGCCAAGGACGGCCGTCTGCATATCCTGGGCGAAATGTCCAAGGGCCTGACCTCGGCGCGCGAAGGCGTGTCGGACATGGCCCCCCGGATCACCCAGTTCCAGATCAACAAGGATAAGATCCGCGAAGTCATCGGCCCGGGTGGCAAGATGATCCGCGAAATCTGTGAAGAAACGGGTGCGAAGATCGACATCGAAGACGACGGTACCGTGCGTGTCGCCGCCGTCGATGCCTCGGCCGGCGAAGCAGCCGTCGACTGGATCAAGTCGATCACCCAGGAACCGGAAGTCGGCGTGATCTACAACGGCAAGGTCGTGAAGGTCGTCGATTTCGGCGCTTTCGTGAACTTCATGGGTGCCAAGGACGGCCTGGTCCACATTTCCGAGCTCGCCAACGAGCGGGTCGGCCAGGTCACCGATGTCGTCAACGAAGGCGACGAGGTCAAGGTCAAGCTGATCGGCATCGACGACCGGGGCAAGGTCAAGCTGTCCATGCGCGTTGTCGACCAGGAAACCGGCGAGGACATCACCGAACAGGTCGGTGAGCGGTCCGGCGGCGGTGGCCGGGGCGGCAAGCCGCGCGAAAAGCAGCCGGCGTAATACCCGGTTGGTTGCTTAAACCACAATGTGAAGGGCGGTGCCGAACCAGGCGCCGCCCTTTGCCGTCCGGCTGTTCGCTATGGTTGCTTTGGGGCGGTGTCTCTGGCTATTGTGCGCCTGAGAACACACTTAAGCATCCGGCCCTAAACGGCCCGGATATAATAGAAACTGAAGCCGTATTGCCGGGGGGATGCCCGCATTTAAAACGGCTTGCCCAAGGGAGGCGGGCAGCAATGGCCGCAAGCGCGTGACCAAGAAAAACGCCTATTCTTATGACGACCTGATCGCTTGCGCCAAAAGCGAGCTGTTCGGGCCGGGCAATGCCCAATTGCCGCTGCCGCCGATGCTGATGCTGGACCGGGTGACGGCCATTCATGAAGACGGCGGCGCCAACGGTAAGGGTTATGCCGAAGCCGAATTCGACGTCAAACCGGACCTGTGGTTCTTCCAGTGCCATTTCCAGGGCGATCCGGTGATGCCGGGCTGCCTAGGCCTGGACGCCCTGTGGCAGTTGCTGGGATTCTACCTGGGCTGGACGGGGGCTCCCGGCCGCGGCCGTGCCTTGGGCGTCGGTTCGGTCAAGTTCTCCGAACAGGTCCAGCCGGATGCAAAGTTGATCCAATACCGCATTGATATCCGGCGCATTATGTCGCGCCAGATCACCCTCGGCATCGCCAACGGGGTGATGCTCGTGGACGGGAAAACCGCCTACGAGACCGAGGATATGCGCGTAACCTTGTTCACTGACCCCGAAGGGTAGTAAGAGAGGCCCATGAGACGCGCCGTCGTAACCGGAATGGGGATTGTGTCGCCCATCGGCAATAATGTTGCCGAGGTGACCGACAGCCTGCGCCAAGGGCGCTCGGGCATTGTTTTCTGTGATGAATATGCCGAACGCGGGTTCCGCAGCCATGTCCATGGCGCGCCCAAGGTCGATATGGATGAATTGATCGACCGCAAGCTGCGGCGGTTCATGGGCGACGGGGCGGCTTATTCCTATATCGCCATGGGCGAAGCCATCAAGGATGCCGGCTTGTCCGAAGCCGAAGTATCGAGCGAGCGGACGGGCCTGGTCATGGGTTCCGGCGGGCCGTCGACCTCGGCCCAGATCGCCGCTGTCGATACGGCGCGCGACCGCGGCGCCAAGCGCGTCGGCCCCTATGCCGTTCCCAAGGCCATGTGTTCGACCGTGTCAGCCAACATGGCCACGGCCTATCATATGCGGGGTCTTAGCTATTCCATTTCGTCGGCTTGTTCGACTTCGGCCCATTGCATCGGCAACGGGGCGGAATTGATCCAATGGGGCAAGCAGGACGTGGTCTTCGCCGGCGGCGGGGAAGAACTGCATTGGTCCCTGACCGTGCTGTTCGACGCCATGGGGGCTTTGTCGTCCAAATACAACGACACGCCCGAACGGGCGTCGCGGGCATTTGATGTGGACCGCGACGGCTTTGTCATTGCCGGTGGCGCCGGTGTGGTGGTGCTTGAAGAGTTGGAGCGCGCACAGGCCCGGGGGGCGACGATCTACGGCGAAGTGGTCGGCTATGGTGCGACCTCCGACGGGGTCGACATGGTCGCTCCTTCGGGCGAGGGCGCGCAGCGCTGCATGCGCATGGCGACCGAAGCCCTCGGCAACACCAAGGTCGATTACATCAACGCCCATGGCACCTCGACGCCGGCCGGCGATATGACCGAACTCAAGGCGATCCAGGAAGTATTCGGCGCGCATAAGCCCAAGATTTCCTCGACCAAGTCGCTGACCGGCCATTCCCAGGGGGCGACCGGTGCCCATGAAGCGATCTATTCGCTGATCATGCTGAATAACAACTTCATCGCGGCCTCGGCCAATGTCGAAAACCTCGACCCGGAAGCCGGTGACGCGGACATCGTTACCCAGCGTATCGATGACGCCGGCCTGAACTGCGTTTTGTCCAATTCCTTCGGCTTCGGGGGCACCAATGCCACCCTGGCGTTCAAGCGGCTTGAGGCCTAGGCGAGGGGCCGACACCGGCCTCCCAGGAGAATTTCAATGAACGGCCCTGTTGACGGATCTGGCGTGCCCCCGGCGGACACCCCCGATGCGACCGTGTTGCAATCCAACATCATGGCCGGTCGGCGCGGCCTGATCCTGGGCGTGGCCAACGACCATTCCATCGCCTGGGGCATCGCCCGCACGCTGCGCCAGCACGGGGCCGAACTTGCCTTCACCTATCAGAACGACGCCATCGCCAAGCGGGTCACGCCGCTGGCCGCCGAGCTGGGATCAAGCATCGTGCTGCCCTGCGAGGTCGAGGACCAGGCCAGCATCGACACCGTGTTCGGCGAATTGAAATCGCAATGGGGCGGGCTTGATTTCGTCGTCCATGCGGTCGCCTATTCGGACAAGGACGAGCTTAAGGGCAAGTACCTGAACACATCGCGCGACAACTTCCTGCGCACCATGGATGTGAGCTGCTATTCCTTCACCGCCATCGCCCGCGCCGCGGCCGAACTGATGGGCGAGGGCGGCTCGCTGATCACTCTGACCTATACGGGGTCGACCCGGGTGATGCCCAATTACAATGTCATGGGCGTGGCCAAGGCGGCCTTGGAAGCCAGCGTGCGTTACCTTGCGTCCAACCTGGGGGCCCAGGGTATCCGGGTCAACGCGATTTCGGCCGGGCCCATGCGCACGCTTGCCGGCAGTGCCATCGGCGGGGCACGCCATGTCTTCAAATGGAATCAGCGCCACGCGCCTCTCAAACGTACGGTGCGGCTCGAAGACGTGGGCGGATCGGCGTTGTACCTGTTGTCTGACCTGTCCGCCGGGGTCACCGGCGAGGTCCACCATGTGGATTCAGGCTATAATATCATCGGCCTGCCCAATCCCGAGGATATGGCCGAGGACTGATCCCCGGGCGGGCGGTTATCCGGCAATCCAGGCTTGTAAATTAAGTCTGGAAAAAACCTTAGGCATCTTCATATAATAATTCTAATTCTTATATAGGCGCCGGTTCGGCGTGAATTTTCATGGTGAGCACCCAATGAGTCCGATGCGAAAAGCCAAGCCTGCCCCAGATTCCCGGCCCTTCAGCCAGATCCTGGACAAATTGCGCGGTGCCGGTCTGCGTCCGACCCGCCAACGCATGGCGCTGGCCAAGCTGTTGTTCGAAGGCGGCAACCGCCACCTGACGGCGGAAATGCTCCATGCCGATGCCCAAGGCGCGAATGTCCGGGTGTCGCTGGCCACGGTCTACAATACCCTGCATCAGTTTCATCGCGCGGGGCTGCTGCGCGAAATCGTGGTTGATTCCCAACGCACCTATTTCGATACCAACATGTCCGATCATCACCATTTCTATTACGATCAAAGCGGTGAGCTGACGGATATTCCGGGGGATCAGGTCGAGGTCTCGATCCTGCCGCCGGCACCGGAAGGCATGGCTGTGTCGAGCATTGATGTGGTCGTGCGTGTTCGCCCCGCTGACGCCGACTAAGCCCTTGGGCCGTCTGCCGGTTTCGGCCTGAATACACCGCCGCATCCCGTTGCTGCCAGGTGGGCGCGGGCCGTACAGCCCGCCACATATCACATTAAAATAATTCTAATCTTGACAGCAAAACACTGTCATTTGATAATTTTTCGCGCATAAATTCTTGTCCACCAAACATCCCAAGGGAGTTAAACCATGAGCCTCAAAGGCAGCCAGACCGAAGAAAACCTGAAGGCCGCGTTCGCCGGGGAATCCCAGGCCAACCGCCGTTATCTCTATTTCGCGCAGAAGGCCGACGTTGAAGGGTACAACGACGTCGCCGCCGTGTTCCGGTCCACCGCCGAAGGCGAAACGGGCCATGCCCATGGCCATCTGGAATTTCTGGAAGAAGTGGGCGACCCGGCCACGGGCGAGCCGATCGGCGCGACCGACGCCAACCTGAAAGCGGCCATCGCCGGTGAAACGCACGAGTACACGGATATGTACCCGGGCATGGCCAAGACGGCCCGCGACGAAGGGTTCGACGAAATCGCCGATTGGTTTGAAACCTTGGCGAAGGCCGAGAAGTCCCATGCCGGCCGCTTCCAGAAAGCGCTCGACACCCTGGACTAAGTCCGGACCGGGCCCGGCGCGGGCCATTTCGTTGCGCCCGCGCCGCCCGTATCCCACGCATAAAACGGCACCGTATTTCCGGCAGGCCGGCATCGGTTCTCTGCGCGTCGGCCCATGTCGCTCCATGCCGGGTTTCTCCGGCGGCAGAGGACTTAAGCATTTAAGGACGAAGACATGAGCGAAGGCAGCCTTGAAGCGCCGACCCGCCATCCCATTCCCTGGCAGGATGCGGATTTCTACGACGAACAAAAGCTCGACGCCGAACTGCGCCGGGTGTTCGACATCTGCCACGGCTGCCGGCGCTGCTTCAATCTGTGTGACAGCTTCCCGCGTCTGTTCGACCTGATCGATGAATCGGAATCGGGGGAACTGGACACGGTCGAAAGCCGGGATTTCAAGCCCATCGTCGATGCCTGCACGCTCTGCGACATGTGCTTTCTGACAAAATGTCCTTACGTTCCGCCCCATGAATTCAATCTGGATTTCCCCCATCTGATGCTGCGCGCCCGCGCCATCGAACAGAAAAAGGGCAAGGTTCCCTTCGCCGCCCGGGAAATGACCAAGACCGACCGCAACGGCAAGCTGGCCTCTAGCGTGTCCGGGCTCGTCAACTGGGCCTGCAAGTGCGACAACGGCCTGACCCGCCCGGCGATGGAAGCGGCGGCGGGCATCCACCGCGATGCCAAACTGCCGGAATTTCACGCCAAGACCTTCATGGACCGGGCGGAATCACCCCCCCAGGTCAACGCGGATGCCCCGGCCTTTGGCCGTAAGGCCGTGCTCTATGCGACCTGTTTCGCCAATTACAACAACCCGACCATCGGCGAAGCGGCCCAGGGCGTGCTGGCCAAGAACGGGGTCGAAACCGAAGCCGTCTATCCCCGCTGCTGCGGCATGCCGCAGCTGGAACAGGGCGATATCGCGGCCGTTGCCGAGGCGGCCAGGGAAGTTGCGGCCGAGCTCTGCCAATGGATCGACAAGGGGTATGAGATCATCGGCCTGGTGCCGTCCTGCGCCCTGATGATGAAATTCGAATGGCCGCTGATCCTGCCCGACGACGAAAACGTGAAAAAATTGTCGGCTCATACGTCGGACATTACCGAATACATCGTTTCCATCGCCAAGAAAGAAGGCCTGGCCGAGGGCATGTCGGCCCTGTCCGGCGGGGTCACGGCGCATATCGCCTGCCATGCCCGGGCCCAGAACATGGGCCAGAAAGGGGCGGAAATGCTCAAGCTTGTGCCCGACACCGAGGTCAAGGTAATCGAGCGCTGCTCCGGCCACGGCGGGTCCTGGGGCATCACCAAGGAATTCTTCGAGGTCGGGATCAAGGTCGGCAAGCCGGTCGCCCGTCAGGCGTCCAAGAATGAAACACCTTTCGTGGTGTCCGAATGTCCGCTGGCCCGCGACCACATCGTGCAGGGCATGGAAAAGCTGGAAACGGATGTTTCCGGCATCAACCACGCCCAGCATCCCATTGAACTGATGGCGATCTCCTACGGTCTGAAGGATGGCTCTTCATGACCGGGACCGCCCCCGCATCCCCCCGGGAGACCCGAATGCCCAACAAACACGAAATCACGCCCGCCGATATCCTGTCGATGGACGATTACGGCCGCGAGCGCCCGGAGCGGCGCAAGCGCGTGACCGAGATCAAGCGCAACCGCCGCCTGTCCATCGGCCCCGATGCGACGTTCTATTTCGAAAGCTACGACACCATGTTCCATCAGGTGCACGAAATGCTGTTTATCGAACGGGGCGGCGAAGAACAGATCGCGGACGAACTTTCAGCCTATAATCCCTTGATCCCCAAGGGTCGGGAACTGGTCGCGACCCTGATGTTCGAAATCGACGATCTCGTGCGCCGTGCGCGGTTCCTGAACGGTCTGGGCGGGGTCGAGGAAACCATCAGCTTCGAATTCGCCGGGGAAACGGTCCAGGGCGTGCCCGAAGACGACATCGACCGCACCACCGCCGACGGCAAGGCGTCCAGCATTCAGTTTCTGCATTTCCCCTTCACCGACGATCAGGTCGCCAAGTTCCGCGACCCCGCGACCCAGGTGCAATTGAAGGTCGCCCACGAAAAATACGGCCATATCGCAATCCTGCCCGAAGCGGTCCGCGACGCGCTGGCAGGCGATTTCGATTAGCAAACCCAAGCGGATGCAACCGGTGCAGGCGTCCGCGACGGCAGTTTGCGGAACCGTGAATTTTCAACCTTGGTGATTTGCGCGAAACAGCGGCTGCATCCGAAGTCCGGGTGCCCGGGTTTTGCTACTCGATCGCTTCGTCCTTGCGGATGCCCCACAATTCGACCCGGCGGATCCAGCCTTCGAACCCGGCGGCGCGCACCCGGCACCAACCGGCGCCCTGGGGGCAGACGGCGATGCGGACGATCACATCCGGCTCCAACCGTGCCAGGGCGCGGGAATTGCTGTCGGCCTCGGCCCGCAAGGTCCGCGTGCGGCCCAGCACGATGGCCGTGCGTTCCCCGTCCAGCATGGTTTGATGGACCCAGCCCTGGGTGCCCTGATGATCGCGCACCTTGCGCCAGGTCTGAAACTCGGCGATGACCTCGATCGGCAGGTGGCGGCGCTTGTACAGCCAGTCGACCGGATACTGCACACCGGGGCCGGACCGCATGTTGACCTCGCCGGCGCGTAAAGACACGAACCGGGGCAGGGGCAGGCCCGAAGGGGCGGTCGTCTGCTGCTGCGCCGATGCGGGGGCCGCGGGCACCAGCGCGACACAGGTCCAGGCCAGCAAACAGGCCAGCATCAGCCTGCATGTCCTGAAAATTCTGGGGCCGGTGATGAACGGTCGGATCATGCGGTCCTCGGGTCTTGGGGCCGGCGCCGAATGCGGGACGGCTCCACGCCTTTAATGACGTCGCGCGTGGGGTCTTATCGCCATCCCTCCGCGACCCGTCAAGACCCTTGCCCCGGGGCCCCATTCTCCGGGCCTCCCTTACGTTTCAACATGCTATAGACAAGGGCTATGATAAGTTGCTATGGCCCCCGATGAACGGAGACAGAGCCACCATGCCCAACAAGAAGCCCCGCGTCGTCGTCACCCGCAAACTGCCCGATGCCATCGAAACCCGAATGATGGAACTGTTCGATGTGCAGTTGAACCTGGACGACAAGCCCATGACCAAGGCGCAGCTGATCGAAGCCGTCGCCAACGCGGATGTCCTGGTGCCGACGGTGACGGACCGGATCGATGCCGCGATCCTGGCCCAGGCCGGCGAGCGCCTGCGCCTGATCGCCAACTACGGCACGGGTGTCGACCATATCGATCTGGCGACCGCGCGCCAGCGGGGCATGACGGTCACCAATACCCCCGACGTTTTGACCGAAGATACCGCCGACATGACCATGGCCCTGTTCCTGGCCGTGTCGCGCCGCATCGCCGAGGGCGAACGCGTCATGCGCACGGGCGACTGGCAGGGTTGGGCGCCGACCTGGATGCTGGGCCACCGCATCAACGGCAAACGCTTGGGCATCATCGGCATGGGCCGTATCGGCCGGGCCGTTGCCCGCCGGGCGCGCGGTTTCGGCATGGCGGTCCATTACCACAACCGCAAACGCGTGCATGAGGATGTAGAGAACGAGCTCGAGGCGACCTATTGGGAAAGCCTGGATCAGATGCTGGCGCGGGTCGATCTGGTGTCCGTCAACTGCCCGCATACGCCCGCGACCTATCATTTGTTGTCGGCGCGGCGTCTGCAGCTGCTGCAGCCCCATACCATCATCGTCAACACGGCGCGCGGCGAAGTGATCGACGAAAACGCCCTGACGCGCATGCTCGAAGCGGGCGACATCGCCGGCGCGGGCCTGGACGTGTTCGAACACGAACCGGCCGTCAATCCCAAGCTTCTGGCCCTCGACAACACGGTTCTGCTGCCCCACCTGGGCAGTGCGACGTTCGAAGGGCGCATCGATATGGGCGAAAAGGTCTTGATCAACATCAAGACCTTCGTCGATGGGCATAAACCGCCGGACCGCGTGCTCGGCGACAGCTTTTGATGTCGGCCGGCCCGCCGGCGGGCCGGACAGATAACGCCCTCATCCAAACCGGGGCGCCCTGCCGGGCGCGCCGATGACAGCCGCGGACATCCGCCATGCACACCATCCAACCCGTCCACGTGCAGCCGATCCCCTTCATGGACCCCGTGGATGCCTTCGAAGCCTTCGCTGATGACCCGGTCGCGGCTTTGTTGGACAGCGCCGATGCGGTCGGCGGGCGCGGGCGCTATGCCTTTTTGGCGGGTGATCCCTACCATGTGATCGAAGCGGGCGCGGGCGATGATCCGTTCGGTCTGTTGGCGCAGGAAATGGCGCGTGCCCGCACGGAAACCGTGCCGGGCCTGCCGCCGTTCCAGACGGGGGCGATCGGGGTGCTGGGCTACGAGCTGGGCACGGCCCTGGAACGCCTGCCCGACCGCAAGCCGGGGGGCCTTGTGTTCCCCGACATGATCATGGGGCTTTACGACACGGCTGCCGTGTTCGACATGAAACTGCACAAGGCCTGGATCGTCGCCAGCGACGCCGCCCGTGCGGGCGGGCGCCGCCGGACCGGACCGGAAGCCCGCGCCCGGGCCATGGCCGCCCGCATCGCGTCGTCCCAGCCCCGGGCAGAGCCCGCCCCCCTGGCGCTGGATTGGCGGGCCGATCAGACACGGGCGGAAGTGGAAGCCCGCATCGCCCGGGCCATCGACTACATCCGCCTGGGCGACATCTTCCAGGCCAATATCGCGCAGCGGTTCCTGGCCGACCTGCCGGCGGACACCCGGCCCTATGACGTGTACCGCCGGCTGCGCCGCATTTCCTCGGCCCCCTTCGCGGCGTTCCTCAATTGCGGCGAAGGCCGCGCCGTGATTTCCGCCTCGCCCGAACGCTATCTGTCCCTGGGACCCGGCGGGGTGATCGAAACCCGGCCGATCAAGGGGACCCGCCCCCGCGGCGTGACCACAAACGAAGACCGCGCCCTGGCGGCCGAATTGATCGCTTCGGAAAAGGACCGGGCGGAAAACCTGATGATCGTCGATCTATTGCGCAACGACCTGTCGCGGGTCGCCCGGGTCGGCTCGGTTCAGGTGTCCAAGCTGTTCGAACTGGAAACCTTTTCCCGGGTCCATCATCTGGTGTCGGAAGTGCGCGCCGACATCGCCGAAGGCCTGGACGCGGTGGACCTATTGCGCGCGACGTTCCCCGGCGGCTCGATCACCGGTGCGCCCAAAATCCGCGCCATGGAAATCATCCATGAATTGGAGCCGGTGCCGCGCGGCCCCTATTGCGGGGCGGTGGCCTGGCTGGGCTTCGACGGAGCCATGGATTCCTCGATCGCCATCCGCACCATGACCTACGCGGACGGGGTGGTCGCCGCCCAGGCGGGGGGCGGCATCGTCGCCGACTCGGACCCGGCGGACGAGTACGAGGAAAGCATGACCAAGATCAGACCGTTGCTCGCGTCCTTGGATGAGCGGGTGGCCTTGCCATGAGGGGGGAAGGGGCATGATCATCGATCTGAACGGCGAGCTGGTCGCGGCGGCTGATGCGCGCCTGGATCCCTTCGACCGGGGGTTCACCCTGGGCGATGCCATCTTCGAAAGCCTGCGGGTCAAGGGGGGCACGCCGGAATTCGCGGCCGGGCACCTGTCACGCCTGGCCGAGGCCGCGAAGGTCACGGGCATGCCCCTGCCGTTCACCGAAGAACAGGCGTTGGCGCGCATGGCGCGGCTGACCGGGGCCAATGATTTACCCGATGCGGCGCTGCGCCTGACCGTCAGCCGCGGTGCCGCCGCGCGCGGTGTCGCCGCGCCCAAGGCCGAGGACTGTAAGCCGACGGTGGTGATTTCCCTTCATCCCTTGCCGCCGACGCGAAGCGCCGTCGTCGGCATGATCACCGCGACGGTGACCCGGCGTAACGAGCACTCGCCCTTTTCCTGCGTCAAGGCGACGCCTTATCTGGACAGCATCATCGCCCTGGAGGAAGCCAAGGCCCAAGGGGCGCAGGACGCAGTGCTGTTGAACACGGCGGGCCGCGTGGCCTCGGCTTGTTATGCCAATCTGTTCGCGGTGATCGACGGGCGCTTGGTCACGCCGCCGCTGGCCGACGGTCCCCTGCCGGGCATCACGCGGGGCCGGGTGCTGGACGCCTTGGACGGGGCCGAACACAGCCTTCTGCCCGCGGACTTGGCCCGCGCCGATGAAATGTTTCTCACCAACAGCTTTGGCGTGCGCCCCGTGGGCGTGCTTGATGGGCGGATGTTGGCCCCCATGCCCGGCCCGATGACCCAAAAGGCCCAGGCCCTGGTCGGCTGATCCGCTTTCCTAGATAAAAACGATGGCGCCGTCTTTGGAGGCGTCGTTCAAAAACGTCACCAGTCCGCCTGACGCAACCGGCACGTCGTCGCGGATGGTCATGCCTTCCAGGCCGCGGGCCCGAACGCCCATCTCGCAGACCATGAAAGTGACCTCCATTTCGACACAGGCGCTGATCAGGGTTTCGAAGGTGGCGACGCCTTGGGTGTCGAACCGGTCGTCCATGATGCCGCCGTTCTTGGTGTTGCCCTGGCTGACGGGTAGCTCGCGCCAAGCTTCATCGCGGCCCAGGGCCTTGATCGCATCCATGGTGAAAAACAGGGTCGCGGCCCGGCCGATGGCGGCGGCGGCGGCGGCCGTCGCCAGGGCATAATGGATTTTGTCGTACTCGCCCGCATAGACGATGACCGACAGCTTATCCGGCGGCGCAGGTTCGGCCATCGGCTGCCCCCTGGTGAATGGAAAGATCGGTGATCGACGGATTTTCACCGCACAGCGGGCAGCCCGGATCGGCCTTGACCTTGATCTTGCGGAACGTGGCGGCAAGCCCTTCGTAGACCATCAGATGTCCGGACAGGCTGTCGCCCGTGCCCAGCAGTTCCTTCAGGATTTCCGTCGCCTGCAGCGACCCCATGGTGCCGCAAAGTGCGCCCAGTACCCCGGCTTCGGCGCAGGATGGAATTTGACCCGGGGGCGGCGGTTCGCGGAAAATACAGCGGTAACAAGGGCCGTGCCGGCCATCTTCATCCAATTCATGAGCCTTGAAGGTCGCGATCTGGCCGTCGAACCGCAGGATCGCCGCGCTGACCAGGGGGCGCTTCGCGAAATAGGCGGCATCGTTGATCAGAAACCGGGTTTCGAAATTGTCGGACCCGTCGGCCACCAGATCATATTGCGAGATCAGGTCGATGGCGTTGTCCGGCCCGATCATGTCGAAATGGGGGACCAGGGTCACATCCGGGTTGATGGCGGCCAGGGTCTGCTTGGCGCTTTCGACCTTGGGCGTGCCGACCGAAGCCGTCTGATGGACGATCTGGCGCTGCAGGTTGGACAGGTCGACCGTGTCGCCGTCGACCACGCCGATGGTGCCGACGCCGGCGGCCGCCAGATACATCAGAACGGGCGAACCCAGACCGCCCGCCCCCACGACCAGGACTTTGCTGTTCAGAAGCGTCGCCTGTCCCGTGCCGCCGACTTCCTTCAGAAGGATATGCCGGGCGTAGCGGTTGACCTGGTCTTCCGTGAAGTCGGTGAAATCCATGGCGCGCCTATTCCCCCAGGCCCGCGAACAGGTCCGTCGACAAATACCGTTCGGCGAAACTGGGCAGGATCACGACCATCATCTTGTTCTTGAAGGCGTCCCGCCCGGCCAGTTCCAGGGCGGCGGCGACAGCGGCCCCCGATGAAATGCCGCAGGGCAGGCCTTCCAGGCGGGCGATCTTGCGCGCCGTCTCGATGGCCCGGTCGTTGCCGATCTGCAGAACCTCGTCGATTTCCTTGATGTCCAGATTGGGTGGGATGAACCCGGCGCCGATGCCTTGGATCTTGTGCGGGCCCGGCAGGCCGCCGGACAGAATGGCCGAGTCTTCGGGCTCGACCGCGATGACTTTCAAGTCCGGCTTGCGCGGCCGCAGGACATGGGCGCAGCCCGTCAGCGTGCCGCCCGTGCCGACGCCGGAAATCAGCACATCGACCTGGCCGTTGGTATCTTTCCAGATTTCCTCGGCCGTGGTGGTGCGGTGAATCTCGGGATTGGCGGGGTTTTCGAACTGCTGCAGCATGATGGCGCCGGGCGTGCCGTCAACGATTTCATGGGCCCGCTCGATCGCACCCCGCATGCCCAGGGTCGCGGGCGTCAGTTCCAGCTCCGCCCCCAGCAGATACAGCATCTTGCGCCGTTCCAACGACATGCTTTCCGGCATGGTCAGGATCAGGCGGTATCCCTTTGCGGCGGCAACGAAGGCCAGGGCGATGCCTGTGTTGCCGGACGTGGGTTCGACCAGGGTGGCACCCGGCTTGATCCGGCCTTCGCGTTCGGCGGCTTCGATCATGTTCAGGCCGATGCGGTCCTTGACCGAGGCGAGCGGGTTGAAAAACTCGCACTTGCCGATGATGTCGGCGGTAACACCGGCGTCTTCGGCCATGCGTTTCAGGCGGATCAGCGGCGTGGCACCGACCGTGTCGACAATGCTGTCGTAGATGCGGCCCCGGAACTCGCCCGAGAATTCGCCGTTGCCTGCCTGGGCGTCCTTCGCCGTGTCCATGTTCTGCGTCTCCTCCGCTCAGCCGCCCATCTTGATGCCGGACTTGATAGATGTGGTCTTCAGATCGTGAAGTCCAGGTTTGGCCGTCCTTCGCTTTCGACGCCCGCCTGATTGGCCTTCATGCACAGGTCGTCGATCGACGTTTCGTCCAGGCGGACCATGGCGGCCTCGCGCAGTTCGGCCCAAAGGGGGCGGACCACCTGCAGGCCCAGGTCCGAGCCTTCGGCTTCTTCCAGAACATCGTCCGATCCCTCGGCCCCGGTGATGACGCGGACGACCTCGCCCACGGTGATGCGGCGCCGCTCGCGCGCCAGGCGGTATCCGCCCTTGGGCCCGCGTACGCCGACCAGGATGTCGGCCTTTACCAATTGTTGCAGGGCCTGTTCCAGATAGCGCCGGGGAATGCCCTGCCGGCGCGTGATGTCGCGGCTTTGCACGGGCTGTGCGCCCATGTGATAGGCCACGTCGAGCACGGCCTCGATCGCATACAGGGTCTTTTTCGACAAACGCAGCATGAATTCAGTTTCCCCCCGTCTCAGTCCCGGTTCCCGCTTTTGTGCCCGTCGACCCGAAGCCGCCGGCCCCCCGTTCGGTATTGTCCAGATCGTCTTGTTCGTCCCAGGCGATACGCGTCACCGGGGAGATCACCATCTGGGCGATGCGCATGCCCGGCTCGACCGTGAAGGCATCCGATCCCAGGTTGATCAGGATCACCTTGACCTCGCCCCGGTAGTCGGCGTCCACCGTTCCCGGGCTGTTCAGAACCGTCACCCCGTTCTTGGCCGCCAGGCCCGAACGCGGCCGCACCTGGGCCTCATATCCCCGGGGCAGGGCGATGGCGATGCCCGTGGGCACCAGGGTGCGGGCCATGGGATCCAAAACCAGGGGGGCGTCCACGGCGGCCAGCAGGTCCAGGCCCGCCGCATCCCCGGTCGCATAGGCCGGAAGCGGCAGGGCCGCCCCATGGGGCAGGCGCGTGACGGGAACAGAAACAGCCGTCATTCGGTGACCGTATCCGCATCAAGGGTTTGGCCCGTGAAATGCCCGGCGATGCGTGCGGCCAGTTTGCGGCCGACCTCCGCCTTGGACAGGGCGGGCCAGTCTTCGACACCTGCGTCGGTGACCAGATGAACCCGGTTGCTGTCGCCGCCGAAGGTGCCCGTTTCCGGTGACACGTCATTGGCGCAGATCCAGTCACAGCCCTTTTTCGCCAGTTTGGCCTGGGCATGCTCGACGACCTTTTCCGTCTCGGCGGCGAAACCGACCACCAGGGCCGGGCGGGTCTCGGCTTTCGACAGGGCCGCCAGGATGTCGGGGTTTTCGGCAAGGCTCAGCGCCGGAAGGGTGCCGCTGCCGTCCTTTTTCATTTTTTCGGCCGCTGCGTCCATGGTGCGCCAATCGGCCACGGCGGCGGCGCAGACGGCGATATCGGCGGGCAGGGCCTCTTCGCAGGCGGCCAGCATGTCGCGCGCCGTCTCCACATGCACCGTGGCGACGCCGATGGGGTCTTTCAGGGCGACCGGCCCGGTCACCAGCGTCACGCGGGCACCCAATGCGGCCAGGGCCTCGGCAATGGCATGGCCTTGCTTGCCCGATGACCGGTTGGCGATATAGCGCACCGGGTCGATGGGCTCATGCGTCGGCCCGCTGGTCACCAGGGCATGCTTGCCCGCGAGTGGCCGGCCGCCGTTGAAGAATTCGACCAGTGCATCGCAAATTTCCAGCGGCTCGGACATGCGCCCGGGGCCGAATTCGCCGCAGGCCATGTCGCCCTCGTCGGGGCCGATCACGGTCACGCCGCGCGATGTCAGGGTGCGGATATTGGCCTGGGTCGCGGCGTGTTGCCACATGCGCACGTTCATGGCGGGGGCGACGATCACGGGTTTGTCCGTCGCCAGCAAGGCCGTGGTCGCCAGGTCCGAGGCCAGGCCCTGGGCCATCTTGGCCAGGATGTCGGCCGTCGCTGGGGCGACCAGGATGACGTCCGCGTCGCGGGAAAGCTGGATATGGCCCATTTCCTGCTCGTCCGTCAGGTCGAACAGGTCCTGATAGACCTTGTCGCCGGAGACAGCCCCCAGGGCCAGGGGCGTGACGAACTGAGCCCCCCCTTGGGTCAGGACGCAGCGCACTTGGGCCCCCCGTTCGCGCAGGCGGCGGACCAGATCGGGCGTCTTATAGGCGGCGATGCCGCCCGTGACGATCAGCAGGATGCGTTTTCCGGTGAGCATGTCCCTGATTTTCCACCTGAAGCCGGGCACCGCGGCCTTTGAACACAAGTTCGTAAACAAAAATACGCAGAGAATGTGTACTTAAAGTAAATTTACCCCCCGGGCAAGGCCGGGCGCGAGCAGCGTGGATGGGCCCGCAGGGGGTGGTTTGCAAGCGCTTGTGGTGTTTGGGGGGCGTTCAGGACATCAAATTGTAAATAAAGACCGCCGCCAGGATCGCGACCACGGCCCAAAGCACGACGGGCGTGCGGGGTTTGTCCTCGCCGTCGCGCAGCAGGCGCACGGTTTCCGGATCCAGGGTCAGGCGGCCTTCGGCCAGGCGTCTTGCGCCGATTTCCAGGTCTTCCATGACATGGGGCAGGCGTTCCGCCGCCTGGGCCAGGCCCTGCATGGTGTCCATGATCTTGGCCTCGGGCCCCAGGTTGGCGCGCATCCAGTCCTCGATCAGGGGCCGTGCCAGAACCCACATGTTGGTGTCGGGGTACAGCCTGCGGCTGACGCCCTCGGCGGTCAGCATGGTTTTCTGTAACAGCAGCAATTGCGGCTGCGCTTCCATGGCAAAGGTTTCCGTGACCTGGAACAGCTGGCCCAGCAGGCGTCCGACGGAAATTTCGTTTTGCGGTTTATCCAAAATCGGCTCGGCGATGGACCGGCAGGCCTGGGTGAAGGCATCGACGGATTTATGGCGCGGGACCCATCCGGCTTCGAAGTGGACTTCGGCGGCGCGGCGGTAATCGCGGGTCAGGAAGCCCAGCAGCATTTCGCCCAGGGTGCGGCGGGTCTTCTTGTCGACCCGGCCCATGATGCCGAAGTCGACGGCGCCGATGGCTCCGTCTTCCAGCACGAACAGGTTGCCCGGGTGCAGGTCCGCATGGAAAAAACCGTCGCGGAACACCTGGTTGAAAAATGCCCGGGCGGCGTTTTCGACCACGGTTTTGGGATCGATCCCGGCCTGGATGACGGCATCACGGTCGCCGATGGGCAGGCCCTTGATGCGCCCCGTGGTCAGCACGCGGGCCCCCGTGCGGGCCCAATCGACGGGCGGCACGATGAAGGTCGCGTCGCCCGCGAAATTGTCGGCCATTTCGGCGGCGGCGGCGGCTTCGAACCGCAGGTCCATTTCCATTTCGACCGATTGGGCGATGGTTTCCACGACCTCGCGCGGTTTCAGGCGTTTCAGGTCGGGCCGGGCGCGTTCCATCACCCGGGCGGCCCAGCGGAACAGGTCCAAATCGCGGCGGAACCGGGCCTCGATCCCCGGGCGCAGGATCTTGACCGCGACTTGCTCGCCCTCGGTCGTTTCGGCGAAATGCACCTGGGCGATGGAGGCCGCGGCCACGGGGGTGTCATCGAAGGTGCTGAACAGCTCATCCAGGGGGACCTGAAATTCCTGTTCCAGAGCCTGGCGGGCTTCCTCGCCCGAAAAAGGCGGCAGGTCGTCCTGCAACAGGGCCAGGTCCTCGGCGATTTCCTCGCCCAACAGATCCGGGCGGGTGGACAGGGCCTGCCCCAGCTTGATGAAGCTGGGTCCGGCTTCGCTCAGGGCCCGGGCCAGCCGTTCGCCCGGACGGCCGGGGACCGACCGCTTGGACAACAGCTTGGCGGTCTTGGCGATGGCCGGGGCCACGCCCAGGTCTTCCAGGGGAAACAGGGCGTCGTGGCGCGCCAGAAGGCGGGCGATGGCGAACAGGCGCCAGAGGTTGCCGAGGGATCCGCTCATGTCTGTTTCGTCTCTATGGGCTTAAGTTACGTGCGCCAGGCGGAATGCAGCGCCGCGATGCCGCCCGAAAGGTTGCGGTAGGCAGGGCGCGACAGGCCGGCCTGGCCGATCATGGTTTTGAATTCGTCCTGGGGCGGAAAGCGGCGGATGCTTTCGGCAAGGTACTGATAGGACGCGCGGTCGCCCGCGATTTTTTCCCCCAGCACGGGCAGAACGTCGAACGACCAGCGGTCATACATGTCGTCCAGCAGCGGCAGCACGACCCTGGAAAATTCCAGGCACAGGAACCGGCCGCCCGGCTTCAGCACGCGATGGGCCTCGGCCAGGGCCCGTTCGGGATGGGTCACGTTGCGGATGCAGAACGCGATGGTATAGGCATCGAACGAATTGTCGGGAAAAGGCAGGGCTTCCGCGTCGCCCGTGACCCAATCGATGCCGCCGTCTTCGATGCCCTTCAACATGCCCTTGTCGATGGCGCGGGCCTGACCGACGCGCAGCATTTCCTCGTTGATGTCGCAGACCGTGACCGCCCCGCCGCCGCGTGCCTGAAAACGAAAGGCGATGTCGCCCGTGCCGCCGCCCACGTCCAGCAGGGTCTGACCCGGCCGGGGGCGCAACCAGTCCATCATGGCGGCCTTCCACAGACGATGGATGCCGAGCGACATCAGATCGTTCATCAGGTCGTACTTGGAAGCCACGCTGTCGAACACGTCGCGAACCATGCCTGCCTTTTCGTCCTCGGCAACTTCGCGGAAGCCGAAATGCGTGGTGCCGGGCGCGCTGTCCACGGGGGCGGATGTGTCCGCCTTTTCAGGGGTTTCGGGCGTGTCTTTATTCATGGCGATGGAACATAGCCTAATGGGCCGGGACAGGCTACGTTCCTCGCTCTACTTTTGCCGGCCTTACCGAAGACCAACACGATGCCCGAATTACCCGAAGTCGAAACCGTCCGCCGGGGCCTGATCCCGGCCATGCAGGGCCGCAGGCTGGACGCCGTGATCCCGCGTCGGCCCGACCTGCGCTTTCCCCTGCCCGACGGCTTCGGCCAGCGCCTGACGGGCCGCACGGTCACGGATATCCGGCGCCGTGCCAAGTTTCTGATCTTCGATCTGGACGGCCCCGACGTGCTGATCGCGCATCTGGGCATGTCGGGCAGTTTTCGGCTGGGCAAGACGGCCTTTCCGGAAGAAAAGCACGACCATGTGATCTTCAAAATGTCGGGCGGCGGTGAAGCCCATTACAACGACCCCCGCCGGTTCGGCTTCATGGATATCTGGGCGGCGGCGGACCTGGCGTCCTATCCCATGCTGGCCAAGCTGGGGCCGGAGCCGTTGGACGACGAGGCCTTCAACGGCAAGGCGCTGGCTGCGCGGCTTAAGGGCCGCAAGACATCGATCAAGGTCGCCCTGCTGGATCAGAAGGTCGTGGCCGGTGTGGGCAACATCTATGCCTGCGAGGCGTTGTACCGGTCGGGCATTTCGCCCAAGCGGTCGGCCCATACGGTGCAGGGCGGCCGCGCCGACAAATTGGCGGCGGCGGTCAAGGCGGTTCTACAGGATGCCATCAAGTCGGGCGGGTCCAGCCTGCGCGACCATATCCGCCCCGATGGGGAACTGGGCTATTTCCAGCATTCCTTCGACGTCTACGGGCGGGCGGGCGAGGCCTGCCGCCATGACGGTTGCGGCGGGCCGGTCCAGCAGATTCCCCAGGGCGGGCGGTCGACTTTCTTCTGTCCTCGTTGCCAGAGGTAAGGTATCACCGGGCCATGACCCTGTTGACCCGTCCCCTGTTGGCCCGGCTATACCCGGGCATCGTTGCCGCCGTTTTGTGGCTGGCGACGGTGCCTGCCCTGGCCCAGTTCGTCGGCGGGATCGAGGACCTGCCCCTGATGCCGGGCCTGACCGATATTCCCGACGCCGGCGTGGTGTTCGAAACCCCGGCCGGACGTATTGTCGAGGCCCAGGCGCTTGCGGGCACGAACAATAAGGACGCGGTTCTCGACTTCTATGATGCGACCCTGCCGCAGCTGGGCTGGACCAGGGTCAAACGCGGACAATACGGCCGCGAAGGGGAAACATTGATCCTGGAATTCCCGGAAGGCCCCGTGCCCTCCGTGCGGTTCCGCCTTGCCCCGGGGGACTGACCCCGCCCGCCCGGGCTCACTTAAAGTTAACTTCAAGATACAGATACGGACGCAATACCCATGGCTTATGAAAACATCATTGTCGAAACCCGCGATGCCGTCGGGCTGATCACGCTTAACCGGCCCAAGGCGCTGAACGCGCTGAACAAGGCCCTGGTCGCCGAAATGCGCGATGCCCTCGACGCCTTCGAAGCCGACGACGCGATCGGTGCGATCGTCGTCACCGGCTCGGAAAAGGCCTTTGCCGCGGGGGCCGACATCAAGGAAATGCAGGGCCAAAGCTGGATGGACGCCTATCAAAGCGATTTCATCACCAAGGACTGGGAGCGCATCGCCACCTGCCGCAAGCCGGTGATCGCCGCCGTGGCGGGTTATGCGCTGGGCGGCGGCTGCGAGGTCGCCATGATGTGCGATCTGATCATCGCCGCCGACACCGCCAAGTTCGGTCAGCCGGAAATCACCATCGGCACCATTCCGGGTGCCGGCGGCACGCAGCGCCTGACCCGCGCCGTGGGCAAGGCCAAGGCCATGGAAATGTGCCTGACGGGCCGCATGATGGATGCGGAAGAAGCCGAACGCGCCGGCCTGGTCGCGCGCATCGTGCCGGCGGCCGATCTGGTGGAAGACGCCATCAAGACGGCGGCCACCATCGCCGGTATGTCCCGGCCCATTTCCATGCTGGCCAAGGAAGCGGTCAACCGGGCGTTCGAGACGACCCTTTCCGAAGGCGTGCGGTTCGAACGGCGCATGTTCCACGCGACCTTCGGGACGGAAGATCAGAAGGAAGGTATGGCTGCCTTCGCCGACAAGCGGAAGCCCGAATTCAAGAACCGGTGACGGTTGTCTGACGACCGGCGGGCCCGGGGCCCTGGACAGGCCCGGCCAGCCCATGTTTCGGGGGCCGTTTTCCGGGCTTGACGTTGCCCCGGCCCCCCGATATAACCGCGCCTTCCTCTTACAGACCCATAGTGAAAAGGGTGTCCAGATGGCACATCATGCCTCGGCAAAGAAACGTATTCGCCAGACCGAACGGCGCACTGAAATCAACCGCACGCGTTTGAGCGCCGTGCGCACCTCGATCCGCAAGGTCGAGGCCGCCATCGAAGGTGGCGATCAGGCCGCCGCGAAGGAAGCCTTGAAGCAGGCGGAACCGCTGATCGCGCGCAGTGCGCAGAAGGGCGTCCTGCACACCAGCATGGCGTCGCGCAAGCTTTCGCGTCTGGTCAAGCGCATCAAGGGCATGGCCGCCTAACGCCTGTCTCTGACCGCTTTTGAGTTTCGAAAAGGCCGTGCTGTTGCACGGCCTTTTTCATTGCAGGGACTCCGTTCGGGACTCTCTGTAAGAGGGGGCCGGAGGGACTCTCAGGGCGATTTTTGTCAAGGGAATTATTTTGCAAATTTGGGCTGCGTTCGCGATTCGTCTCATTGCCATCGGCGAAACACGTCCGTAATATCCCCGTCGTCGTTGGGGGCTTCGTGTCCCGCCCGGCGGCACCAAGATTCACATTCGGCCATTGCGGGCCACCGAAAAGAGAAAGGAGTTTTAAACAAGACCAATCTTTTTCTTAAAACGCCTGCCTGTCTTTGATTATTTCCAAATATTCTTTTTTGCAATTTAAGTAAAAACGTATTCGTTATTTAATAATTGGCTAAAAAGCCAAACCCAAGGGGGGTGTGTCGCGGATTGAGTCTGAACTGTTGCCCATCATTACGGCGTCGTCTCTTGCGGCTCTAAAGAGACGGTGGCGCAAAGGGGCCGAACAACGGCCCCAAGCGTGCTGGAGCATCAGACAGATATTTTCGCGACGACGCCGGCCGGTGGTTTCTTCGCCGGGATAAAGCGCCTCCCAAAACTCAGGGAGGGGGTGCCAAGAACGTTCGTTCGCCGGTTCCCCCGATAACGATAACGACCCTGCCTTCGGGCAGGAGGAGCGTTGGTGGCAAAATGACGGAACAGCAAGGCCGTGAAGTAGAGCCTAATCAGGACCTTCGGGACACCTGGACAGACATATGTGAATCTCTCCGCACCGAAATCGGCGAGGCCTCTTATCAAAGTTGGATCAAGCCCATGCGCCTGATTGGGCGGGAAGGCGATGCCGTGCGCACCGGCGTACCGACCCGCTTCATGCGCGAATGGATCCAGGCCCATTATCAGGACCGCTTGTCCGAATTGTTGGGCGGGCGCGGCCTCAAGGGCGGATTGGATGTGGTCATCCATCAGGAACATGGCGCGCCGGGCAAGCCGGAGAGCAAACCCGCCGAAGCGCGCAAGAGCGATGATGCGCCGGCCGCCGCCAAGGTGTCGAACGGCAACGGCAATGGCAGCGTCTACAGCGACGACATCGGCGCGCCGCTGGATGCGCGCTATACCTTCGACCGCTTCGTCGTCGGCAAGCCCAACGAATTCGCCTATGCCGCCGCCCGGCGCGTGGCCGAGGCGGAGATCGTGCCGTTCAACCCGCTGTTCCTGTATGGCGGGGTCGGCCTGGGCAAGACGCACCTGATGCATGCCATCGCCTGGCACCTGCGCAAGACGCGTCCTGACCGTTCCGTCATCTATCTTTCGGCGGAAAAGTTCATGTACCGCTTCGTGCGGGCCCTGCGGGAACACAATACGGTCGATTTCAAGGACCAATTTCGCTCCGTCGACGTGTTGATGGTCGACGATGTACAGTTCATTTCCGGCAAGGAATCGACCCAGGAAGAATTCTTCCACACGTTCAATTCCCTGGTCGATCAGGGGCGCCAGATCGTCATTTCGGCGGACAAATCGCCCAACGACCTGGAAGGCATGGAAGAACGTCTGATCTCGCGCCTCAACTGCGGGCTGGTGGCCGATATCCACGCAACCACCTATGAATTGCGCCTGGGTATTCTGCAGGCCAAGGGCGAGCAGATGGGCGTGGAGGTGCCGGTCAAGGTGCTGGAATTCCTGGCCCATAAGATCACCTCCAACGTGCGCGAGCTCGAAGGCGCGCTCAACCGGGTGGTCGCCCATCATCAGCTGGTCGGCCGGGACATCACCCTGGAAACCAGCCAGGACGTGCTGCACGACCTGTTGAAGGCGTCCGAACGCCGGGTCACGATCGAGGAAATCCAGAAACGCGTTTCGACGCATTTCAACATCCGCGTATCGGACATGCATTCGGCCCGCCGGGCGCGCTCCGTCGCCCGCCCGCGTCAGGTCGCCATGTATCTGTCCAAGCAGCTGACCTCGCGCTCGCTGCCCGAAATCGGGCGCAAGTTCGGCGGCCGCGACCACACCACGGTCATGCATGCGGTCAAGAAGGTGGAGGAGCTGCGCGAGCAGGATTCCAGCTTCAACGAGGATGTCGAACTGCTGCGCCGGATGCTTGAAGGCTAAACCCCCGTCCGGGGCCGTTCGAAGCCCCGGAATTTCCGGGAAAAGGCTTCGGTATTCAAGGCCTTCTGCTATAATAATCCATACGTCTGAGGGCGCCCGGCCGGGCGCCTTCATGCGACTCTCGGTGGGGCGCTTCGGCGGGCTTTTCAGGCCCGATCAAGGCGGTGGATTCCGGTCCATTTCCCGGGGTGTGCGGCGGCCTGAAGGGGCCGGCGATGGGCCTCAGGCGTTCTCCGAAAGCGCGAAAACGACATGAATTTTTAGAACGGCGATAGACGGCACATATGAAACTGACAATCGAGCGGGCCGCCTTGTTGAAGTGCCTTGGGCACGTGCAAAGCGTTGTGGAGCGCCGCAATACCATCCCCATCCTCTCCAATGTGAAGATCGAAGCCGGTGACGGCAAGCTGGCGCTGAACGCCACGGACATGGATCTGGACATCGTCGAAAGCGTCGCTGCCGACGTGACCGATGCGGGGGCGACCACGGCCCCGGCTCATACCCTCTATGACATCGTCCGCAAGCTGCCCGAAGGGGCGCAGGTCGAGATGACCAAAGAGCCCGAAGGCCAGCTGGTGATCAAGGCGGGCCGGTCCCGATTCGCCCTTTCCTGCCTGCCGACGGAGGATTTTCCCGTGCTCGGCTCGGGCGAGCTGCCTCACCAGTTCAAACTGCCGGTGCATGACCTGAAAACCCTGTTGGACCGCACCCGCTTCGCCATCTCGACCGAAGAAACACGCTATTACCTGAACGGCATCTATCTGCATGTGGCCGAACGGGACGGCACCAAGGTGTTGCGCGCCGTGGCCACGGACGGCCACCGCCTGGCGTCGGCCGAAGCGCCCCTGGCGGAAGGCGCCGACGGCATCCCCGGCGTGATCCTGCCGCGCAAGGTCGTCACCGAACTGGGCAAGTTGACCGATGAAAGCGTCGGCGAGGTCTTCATCGGCCTGTCGGAAACCAAAGTCCGCTTCGCGGTCGATGATATCGTCATCACTTCCAAGCTGATCGACGGGACCTTCCCCGATTACGAACGGGTCATTCCGCGCGACAACGACAAGATGCTCGACGTGGATCGCAAGCTTCTGGCGGCGGCGGTCGACCGCGTGTCGGCGATTTCTTCCGAAAAATCCCGCGCCGTGAAGCTGACCCTCGGTTCCGGCGTACTTAAGCTTTCGGCCTCCAGCCCCGAACACGGCCTGGCCGAGGAAGAACTGGAAATCGATTACAACGGGGATGGTTTGGAGATCGGCTTCAATTCGGCCTATCTGCTCGACATCACCCGCCAGATCGAAGGCGACACGGCATCGCTGGCGATGGCCGACGCGGCCTCGCCGACGGTGCTGCGTGAATCGGGCGACGACAGCGCCCTGTTCGTGCTGATGCCCATGCGCGTTTGAACGGGTTTTAAGGAACGGTCCTGTACGCCCAACCCACATTGACCGCTGATGCGGCCTATCCGGAAACCGCCGCTGCGGGTGCTCTTGCCGTACGCCGGCTGACTCTGACGGATTTCCGCTGTTATACCTCCTTGCGGCTTGATCTGCCCGACGGGCCGGTCGTGCTGGCGGGGCCCAACGGGGCGGGCAAGACGAATATTCTGGAAGCCCTGTCGTTTCTCGTGCCGGGCCGGGGCCTGCGCCGCGGGCGATTGTCGGAAGCCTCGCGCCGCGATCCCGGCGAAGCATCCGACGGACCGCCCCGCGCCTGGGCCGTGGCGGCGACCGTGGCGGGACCCGACGGCGAAACGGATCTGGGCACGGGCCTGGGCACGACCGCCGGGGGCGAAAGCGAAAAACGCCTGGTGCGCGTTGACGGTGAAGCCCAGCGAGCCCAGGCGGCTCTGTCGCTGCATGTTTCTTTGCAATGGCTGACGCCGCAGATGGACCGCCTGTTCCTGGATGGGGCCTCGGCCCGCAGGCGGTTCCTGGACCGCCTGGTTTACGGCCGCGACCCGGCTCATGCGGGGCGCGTGGGATCATACGAGCAGGCCATGCGCGAACGCCTGCGGCTGCTGACCTCGGGCGGGGGCGACGATGCCTGGCTTTCGGCCCTGGAAGCGACCATGGGTGAACGCGGTGTCGCCATCGCGGCGGCACGATTGGACATGGCCGGGCGTTTGGCCGGCCAATTGGATGCGGCCGGCGACGGGCCGTTTCCGGCGGCGGACCTGGCGGTCGAAGGCGAGGTCGAAGCCTGGCTTTCAGACGGCTCGGCGCTTGATGCCGAAGACCGCCTGAAACATGCCTTGCGGGCAGCGCGCGGGCGTGACGGCGATACGGGGCGGACGGCCCATGGGCCGCATCGTTCGGACCTGTATGTTGAATACAAAAGCCGGGGCCGGCCGGCGGCGGACTGTTCCACGGGCGAACAAAAGGCGCTGTTGATTTCGCTGGTTCTGGCGCAGGCCCGCCTGCAGGCGGCGGAACAGGGCCGGGCCCCCATTCTGCTGCTGGACGAAGTGGCGGCCCATCTGGATGCGGACCGCCGCACGGCCCTGTTCGCCGAGATCGAGGCCCTGGGTCTGCAGGCCTGGATGACCGGCACGGATACGGAGCTGTTCGCCCCCCTGGCCGGGCGGGCCGGCTTTTTCCATGTGGCGGATGCCGCGGTCGAACGCCGGGATAAGTGACCGGACAAACGGAATTTTCCGGGCTGCATCCGGCAGCCCCTAGTTGAAGAGCGTGAAAACGATGAACGACGAAAACGACATTCCCGAAATCGAAGGTGACGGCGCCGCGCCGGTCAACGGCAAAGACGATTACGGCGCTGATTCCATTAAGGTTCTGCGCGGTCTGGAAGCCGTGCGCAAGCGCCCGGGCATGTATATCGGCGATACGGATGACGGGTCCGGTCTGCATCACATGATCTACGAAGTCGTCGACAACGCGATCGACGAAGCGCTCGCCGGTCATTGCGATACGGTGCGGGTGACGCTCAACGGCGACGGTTCGGCCACCATTTCCGATAACGGGCGCGGCATTCCGGTCGATATCCATCACGAAGAAGGCGTCTCGGCGGCCGAGGTCATCATGACCCAACTGCATGCCGGCGGGAAGTTCGACCAGAATTCCTACAAGGTGTCGGGCGGCCTGCACGGGGTCGGCGTGTCGGTCGTCAACGCGCTGTCGGAAACGCTCGACCTGCGCATCTGGCGCGACGGCAAGGAACATTTCGTGCGGTTCAAGAACGGCGAGGCGGAATCCCCGCTGGAAATCGTCGGCGATGCGCCCAGGGACGAAAACGGAGAGCCCGTTTCCGGCACGGAAGTCACCTTCCTGGCCGACAAGGCGATCTTCACCCAGACGGATTACGATTACGACACCCTGGAACACCGCCTGCGCGAACTGGCGTTCCTGAACTCGGGCGTGGGGCTGACCTTGACTGACGCCCGCGGTGTCGAGCCCGTGGAAAAAGAGCTCCGCTATGAAGGCGGGCTCAAGGAATTCGTCAAATATTTGGATCGCTCCAAGAATTCCCTGCTGCCCGATTCAATCGCCGTGTTGAGCGAAAAGGACGGCATCACCGTGGAAATGGCGATGCAGTGGAACGACAGCTATCACGAGACCACGCTGTGCTTCACCAACAACATCCCGCAAAAAGACGGCGGCACCCACCTGGCCGGTTTCCGGGGGGCGCTGACCCGAATGATCAACAACTACGCCAATTCTTCCGGCATCGCCAAGAAAGCCAAGATCGCGATCACCGGTGACGATGCGCGCGAAGGCCTGACCTGCGTGCTGTCGGTCAAGGTGCCGGACCCCAAGTTTTCGTCCCAGACCAAGGAAAAGCTGGTGTCGTCCGAGGTTCGCCCGGTGGTCGAAAGCCTGGTGTCCGAAGGCCTGGATCAGTGGTTCGAGGAACACCCGACCGAGGCCCGCAACGTGATCGGCAAGATCGTCGAGGCCGCCGCCGCCAGAGAGGCCGCGCGCAAGGCCCGCGAATTGACCCGCCGCAAGGGGGCGCTCGACATCGCATCCCTGCCCGGCAAGCTGGCCGATTGTTCCGAACGGGATCCCGCCTTGTCCGAACTGTTCATCGTCGAGGGTGATTCGGCCGGTGGTTCCGCCAAACAGGCCCGCCATCGCGCCAATCAGGCGATCCTGCCTTTGCGCGGAAAGATCCTGAATGTGGAACGCGCCCGGTTCGACAAAATGCTGTCGTCGGCGGAAATCGGCACCTTGATCGCGGCCCTCGGCACCGGCATCGGGCGCGAGGATTTCAACGTCGAAAAATGCCGCTACCACAAGATCATCATCATGACGGACGCCGACGTTGACGGCAGCCACATCCGCACTTTGCTATTGACGTTCTTCTTCCGCCAGATGCCTGAGTTGGTGGAGCGCGGATATCTTTATATCGCGCAGCCGCCGCTTTACCGGGCCAAGCGCGGGAATTCCGAGGTCTATCTGAAAGACGATCCGGCGATGGAGAAATACCTGTTCGCCAGCGCGATCGACGAAGGGGCCGTGTTCCAGCCCCATGACGGCGCCGACAGCGCGGGCCCCGACCTGCACGACGTCGTGCGTGAAGCCCGCGACGTCAAGACCATGCTGTTGCGTCTGGCGCAGCACGTGCCCGTGCCGCTGGTCGAACAAGCGGCGATCCTGGGGGCCTTCAATCCGCAGATTCTGTCCGATCAGGAAGTCGCCCAGGCGACGGCCGAATACATCGCCAAGCGCCTGGACGCCCTGGTGCCCGAGGCCGAGCGCGGCTGGGTCGGTGCGTCCCTGCCGGAAGGCGGGTTCGAGGTCAGCCGCATGCTGCGCGGCGTGTCCGAACGCCACGTCATCGACGGCAAGGTCATCCGCTCCTCCGAAGCCCGCCGCCTGGACAGCCAGGCGCCGGAACTGCAGGCCCGCTACGCCCGCCACGGCAGACTGGTAATCAAGGACAAGGAACACGTCATCACCGGGCCGGTGTCCCTGGTCGATGCGATCATGGATGCGGGTAAGAAAGGCATCGGTGTGCAGCGGTATAAGGGCCTTGGCGAAATGAACCCGGACCAGCTGTGGGAAACGACGCTCGACCCCAACGCGCGCTCGTTGCTGCAGGTTAAGATCAACCATATCGATGGCGCCGAAGAGGTGTTTTCCACCCTGATGGGCGATCTGGTCGAACCGCGGCGGGAATTCATCCAGGAAAACGCGTTGAAGGTGGCGAACCTGGACATCTAGGGCAGAGCCTTCGGCTCCGACCGCACCGGAACATGGCCATCGGGCATGGTTTACTCCGTTGCGGCCTTCCGCCTATGATCGCCTGAAAGAAACACGCGTCCAGGCCAGCCAGAGGTCAAACCGGCGGAACGGCGGGGCAGAAAATGAACTGGATTCATTCGGGGGGTTCCCATGGCGGAAGCTGATACGTCGGTTCTCGGTATGATCGAGGCCCATGAAGCCTGGCTGCGCGGCGGCGGCGATACGGGCCAGCGGGGCGAGATGTTGCGCCTGAATATGCGCGACCTGGATTTGCGGGGTGCCGCCCTGGCCAATGCCAATATCCGGGAATGCGATTTGACGGGCTCGGACCTGTCCGGCGCGGATTTGCGGGGCTCGTCCCTGGTGTCTTCGGTCATGGTCGGGGTCAATTTCACCAATGCCCTGCTTGATTTCACGGATATGACCGACACGGACCTGCGCGGCGCCAACTTTACGGGGGCCTCACTCAATGGGGTCGACATGTGGCGCGCCAACCTGAAGGGCGCGGTGATCGATCCGATCACTCTGCATGGCCTGCTTGATTGCCGCGAACCCGATGAAACGTCTGCCTATTTTGCGTTAACGAAATACTAATCCGACCCTCGTCATAAGACGCAGATGGCCCGACCCAAGCGTCCGAAATCCCAAGCTTCCCGCAAGCCGCGCCCCACGGCACCGGCGCCGCGTCAGCGGCTGTCTGGACGGCCCCGGGGGCGGCCTTGGTCTGGTGTTTTAAAATGGACCGGGGTGCTGGCCGTCTGGGCGGTGATCGCCATGCTGGCGGTGGGTGTGTGGATATCCGTCGGCCTGCCCGATCTGGAAGACGCGCTTAAGACCGAACGCCGCCCGACCGTGACGATTCTGGCGGCCGACGGCTCGGAATTGTATCGGGCGGGTGATCTGGTGGGCGAGGCCGTGGCCCTGGACGATCTTCCGCCCCATCTGACCCAGGCCGTGTTGGCGACGGAAGACCGCCGTTTTTATTCTCATTTTGGCATCGATCCAATTGGCCTTGCGCGGGCCATGTACCGGAATGTCCGGGCGGGGCGGATCGTCGAAGGGGGATCGACGATCACCCAGCAATTGGCCAAGAACCTGTTCCTGACACCGGCCCGAACCTATCTGCGCAAGATGCAGGAAATGGCCGTGGCGCTGTGGCTGGAATGGGAGTTTTCCAAGGACCAGATCCTCACGCTTTATCTCAACCGGGTGTATCTGGGGGCCGGCACCTACGGTGTCGATGCGGCATCAAAACGATTTTTTCGGAAACCGGCGGCGCGCGTCAATACCTATGAAGCGGCGGTCCTGGCCGGGCTGTTGAAAGCGCCGTCGCGCTACAACCCGGCGGCTTCGCCGCAGCGCGCCCATGCCCGGGCCCGGACCGTGCTGTCGAACATGGTCGCGGCCGGATACCTGACGGAAACGAAAGCGGCGGAAGCCGCCAAGGGCATTCAGGTCGCCACCATGACAGCACCCACGGGCAATGCCCGCCATTTCGTTGATTGGGTGTTGGAAGCGCTCAACGATTACGTCACGGCCGGCGGCCGCGATCTGACGGTCAAGACGACCCTGGATGCGAACCTTCAGCGCGCGGCGGAAACGACCATGGGCCGGGCGTTCAACGCATCCGACCGTGCCGGCATGAAAGCGGGTGAGGGGGCCTTGCTGACGCTTGCGCCCGACGGGGCCGTGCGCGCCATGGTCGGCGGGCGGGATTACGCCAAAAGCCAGTTCAACCGCGCCGTTCAGGCGCAGCGCCAGCCGGGCTCCGCGTTCAAGCCATTTGTCTATCTGGTGGCCCTTGAAAGCGGTATGACACCGGCCAGCCCGGTGGTCGACCGGCCGGTGCGCCTGGGTGATTGGCAGCCCTCGAACTTTTCGGGAAAATACGAAGGCCGCATGACCCTGGGCACGGCCCTGGCGCGTTCGGTCAACACGGTCGCGGTCCAACTTGCCCAGAAAGTCGGTGCAGGCCGCATCATTGAAAGCGCGCGGGCTTTGGGTATTACCTCCGACCTGCCCCGGGATGCGGCCCTGGCATTGGGCAGCGGCGAGGTCAATCTGCTGGAAATGACAGCGGCTTACGGCGTGATCGCGCGCGGCGGCATGGGAGTTTGGCCCTATGCCATCGTGGAAATTTCCAGCCCCAACGGCGAGGTTCTTTACAAACGGCAAGGGTCCGGCCCCGGCCGGGCCGTGCCCGAGGCTGCCGCCCGCACCTTGCGGGGGATGATGGCCAAGGTGATCGACGGCGGCACGGGCAAGAACGCGGATATCGGCCGACCGGCAGCGGGCAAGACGGGCACCAGTCAAAATTACCGCGATGCCTGGTTCGTCGGCTTCACACCCCAATTGGTGACCGGTGTGTGGTTCGGCAATGACGACGGGGCGCCCATGAACCGTGTCACCGGCGGGGGCCTGCCGGCCCGAACCTGGGCCGGGTTCATGCGCACGGCCCATCAGGGCTTGCCGATTGTGGATTACGGTGAAGAGGGCGGCGATGCAGCGCCCGCGACGGGGTCGTTTTGGAACCGCCTGAAACGCATTCTTGATACCGGCGACGGCGACGGCGCCGACACGCCGACCGAGGAAAACCGCGCGGGCGATTAGCCCTGGCCGGCCAGCCGGGCGATGGTCGCCGTGGTGCTGTGGCCGGGCTCTAACTCCGCCAGATGAACGCGCCCGCCGGCGGCTTCGACCGCCTCGCGGCCGACGACTTCGTCAATGCGGTAATCGGCCCCTTTAACCAGCACGTCCGGCGTCAGGGCTTCGATCACCTGTAGCGGCGTGTCTTCGGCGAACAGTACCACCGCATCGACGCCCGCCAGGGATGCCAGCACGGCGGCACGCGCGGCTTCGCCCTGGACCGGTCTGTCCTGACCTTTCAGGCGCTTGACCGAGGCATCGGAATTCAATCCCACCACCAGGCGGTCGCATTGCCCGCGCGCCTGACGCAGCAGGGACACATGCCCCGGATGCAACAGATCGAAACAGCCGTTGGTGAAGCCGACGGTGAAGCCGCGCCTGCGCCATCCGGTAACCCTATCGGCGGCCTGTTCCAGGGTCAAAACCTTGGCTTCCGCCGCACTGATATCCTGGTGGTGCAATTCGGCGATCAGATCGCCCGCATAGGCCACGGCTGTGCCGACCTTGGCGACGACGATGCCCGCAGCCAGATTGGCAAGGGCGGCGGCCCGTGTCAGCGGGGCACCTGCGGCGATGCAGGCCGCCAATGTGGCGACCACGGTATCGCCGGCGCCGGAGACGTCGAAAACCTCGCGCGCTTCGGCAGCCAAATGGGTGGCGTTGCCGTCGGCCGTTACCAAGGTCATGCCGTCGCGGGACCGGGTGACCAGAACCGCCGAAAGCCCCAGGCCTTCGACCAGTCCCCGGGCGGCTGAAATCACGTCGTCGTCCGTTGCCACGGGCCGTCCCGTGGCGGCTGCCAGTTCCTTCAGATTGGGGGTCAGAATGCCGGCCCCCGCATAGCGGCTGTAATTGTCCCCCTTGGGATCGATGATGACGCTGGCATCGGCGGCCTTTGCGGCCTTGATCACGCGGGCCAGGGTCGCGTCGGACAGCACGCCCTTGCCGTAATCGGACAGCACCACGGCCTTGTGGTCGCGCACGGCGTCTTCGGCGGCGGCGGCCAGGCGTTCCTGCAAATCTACGGCGGGAAGGTTGGATTCCCGGTCGGCCCGCATCATTTGTTGCGTTCCGGCAATGAACCGAGTCTTGATGGTCGTCTGGCGGCCCGGGTCGGTGTGCAATTCACCGTCAACGCCGGCTTCCTTGGCCAACAGGGATTTCACTTCCTCCCCCGCCGCATCGTCGCCGATGACGGACAGAAACCGGGTTGATGCCCCCAGGGCGGACAGATTGCGGACCACGTTGCCGGCCCCGCCCAGCATGCGGGCTTCGTCCGTCACACGCAGCACGGGGATCGGGGCTTCGGGCGAAATACGTTCGACCTGGCCGTAAACGAAGGTGTCCAGCATCACGTCGCCCAGGCAGAATACCCGCGCGTGCGCCAGGGATTCGACCAGGGGGATCAGGTCCGTGCGTTCCGTCATCGTCAATTGTCCGCCGTTACCAGGCCCAATTCTATCTCAAGGGCGCCGCAAAGCATCTGACCAAGTGTAATATGCATTTCCTGGATGCGGGCCGTGGTATCGGACGGCACGATCAACAGTGGATCGGCCAGTCCGACCATCTGGCCGCCGCCCTTGCCGCTTAGGCCCGTTGGAATCAACCTTTCGGCCGAGGCCGCCTTTAAACCTTCCAAGATGTTGGGGCTTTGGCCCGAGGTGGAGATGGCCAGGGCCACGTCACCGGGCCGCCCGATCGCCTGAATCTGGCGAGCAAACAATTGATCGAAGCCAAGGTCGTTGCCGCAGGCCGTCAACGCGGAGGTGTCCGTCGTCAAGGCCACGGCGGCGATCGGTGCGCGGTCTGTTTTGTACCGAATGGTCAGTTCCGTCGCCAAATGCTGGCAATCTGCGGCGCTGCCGCCGTTGCCGAAAAACAGAATTTTCCCGCCCTGTTTCAAGGACGTGGTGCAGACATCGACAAGGGCGCGGAAAGGGTCGGACAAGGCCTTGCGCGTCGCCTGGGCGACGGCGTCGTGCTCTTCCATCTCGCTATTAAAAAAAGTGCCTAAATCCACGTGTCTACGTCCAAAAGCTTCGTGTTTTATTCAAAGAATGGAGCGAAAGTAATCGATGGTTTTATCCAGGCCGTCTTCAAGCGCGATGGTCGGCTCCCACCCCAGCTTGTTCTTGGCCAGGGTAATGTCGGGGCAGCGCTGCATGGGGTCGTCCTGGGGCAGGGGCATCTTGACGATCTTGGATTTGGCGCCCGTTTTTTCGATCACCATTTCCGCCAGCTCAAGGATCGTGAACTCACCCGGGTTGCCCAGATTGACGGGGCCCGTGACCTCGTCCGGCGCGTTCATCAGGCGCATCAGCCCATCGACCAGGTCGTTAACATAACAAAATGACCGTGTCTGACCACCGTCGCCGTATAGGGTCAGGTCTTCACCCTTGAGCGCTTGCACGATGAAGTTGGAGACCACGCGCCCGTCGTTGGGGTGCATGTTGGGGCCGTAGGTGTTGAAGATGCGGGCCACCCGGATGTTCAGGTTGTGCTGGCGGTAATAATCGAAAAACAGCGTTTCCGCGCACCGCTTTCCTTCGTCGTAACAGCCGCGCGGGCCGATCGGATTGACGCGCCCGCGGTAGTCCTCGGTCTGTGGATGGACTTCCGGGTCGCCGTATACTTCCGATGTCGAGGCCTGAAGTATCTTGGCGTTGGTGCGTTTGGCCAGGCCCAGCATGTTAATGGCGCCATGGACCGAGGTTTTGGTCGTCTGCACGGGATCGTATTGGTAATGCACGGGCGATGCCGGGCAGGCCAGGTTGTAGATCTCATCGACCTCGACATAGAGCGGGAAGGTCACATCATGGCGCATGACCTCGAAATGAGGATGGTCCAGCAGGTCCAGGATGTTGTCCTTGGAGCCGGTATAGAAATTATCGGCGCAGATCACGCCGGCGCCTGATTCCAGCAGGCGTGCGCAAAGGTGCGAGCCGATAAATCCCGCCCCGCCCGTGACGAGGATGGTTTTGCGTAGGGCCATTAAAGGGTCATCCGTTCTGATTTAGCCGCTTTTTGGGGCTAAAAACCGCCAACTCCGCGCATTTTATAGCCCTGCAAGTGTTAAGAAACCGTCGCTTATGGCGCCCAATCACCCGTCAGGTCAAGCCGTCAGGGATAAACTCTGCCGCACGGGCGGGCGGCCATTCCAAGCACCGGAAATGAAATGACTTTTTTAACGTTTTCCTTTTAGCATGCCGGGACTTGCCATAAGGGCAAAAACGGCACGTATCGGGTGGGGAACCTGTACGGGCCGCCGAAATCGGGCGTCCGCCAAGGTCGGGGCCCAGGGGCGTACGGGAGCATCATGGCCGAGATTCCTTCACCGGATAACCTCGAAGAAAAACTTCTGCTGGACCGCCTCAACCGCATGGAGGCGGGCGGCACCGGCTATTATGCCGTGCATCTGCATCTCTCCGATCTGAAAAGCGCCAATCGCAAGCCCCATTTCATCCGCCTGGCGGCGCGCAATTTCGATGTCTTGACCAATCAGCACGAAGCGACCCTGTTCCAGATGAAGAACGCGGATCAGATCCTGTTGTGCCACAACGTGCCGGTCAACGAGGCCGAGGTGCCGGTCGAAAAGATCCGCGCCTTGTTTTCCGAAGACCCGCTGTCTCATATCGACGAGACGGGACTGGCCGAAGACCGCCTGTCGACATGGTATGATCTGTCGGAACAGGACGATTTCCGATCTTTCGTGCGGGTTCTGGGCACCCTGGTGCTGGAGGCCGAGGAAACCGTCAAGCGCGAAGCGGCCGAGCAGGTCGCGCAACAGAAATCCGTGGGCCAGCCGCTTACGGCACAGCACCTGACGGCGCTGTCCCAGGTTCTGCCCAAGGTTCCGATCGATGACCTGATCCGCGAACAGTTGTGCCTGCACATCGGTGCCAACGGGCCCGAGGGTGTGCTGTTCCGCGAACATTTCATTTCCATCGGGGACCTGAAAAAGCGCATTGCCCCCGGGGTCAACCTGTTTTCGTCCATCTGGCTGTTTCAGTTCCTGACCGAAACCTTGGATCGGGTGATCCTGTCGAACATGTCGGGGCGCAATTTCGAGAAAATGAACGAGCCGATCAGCCTGAACCTGAATGTCGGCACGGTTTTGTCGCGCGATTTTCAGAATTTCCACCGCGCCGTTTCCGGCCACGAGGAACAGGTCGTGATCGAAATGCAGGTGATCGACATCTTTTCCGATGTCGATGCCTTTCATATCGCGCGCAACATGCTGCAACAGAACGGCTACCGCGTGCTGGTCGACGGCATTTCGCCCGTTTCCATGCAGTTCTTCGATCCGGCGGTGCTGGAAGCCGACTTCATCAAGATCGGCTGGGGCAAGGAATTCGTCAACGAAGACGAAGAGGACAGCAAGGTCGAGGACCTGCGCCGCATTATTCGCGATGCCGGCAAGGAATCGATCATTCTGTCCAGGGTCGATTCCGAAGACGCCATTCAGTGGGGTTTGAACCTGGGCATCACCCGGTTCCAGGGGTTCTTGATGGACCGGCTGATCGACGCCGTGCGCTCGCAGGGACGGCGCGCGCGGATCAAGAAACAACGCGCCCAGGCGGCGGGCTAAGCCCGGGCAACATTTAGGACGGAACAGGACAGAGCGGATACATGGCGACGGCGCCCGAAACCCAGAAATCGATGCCCAGTCAGGAGAATCTCCTGCTGGACTACGTGCGCCGTTTGGAAAAGCACCGCGACGAACGCCATGTCGTGCATGTCCATCTGTCCCAGTTGCGTCCGTTCAACCGCCGTGAACAGCATATTCGGGCGGCAACCTCCAGCTTCGATCCCCTGATCAGTGAAATGTCGGGCCAGTTGTTTGCCCTGCGCAATGCGGATCTGATCTTCGTCTTCAAATCGGAAGCCAAGCCGCAGGTTGAAACCGTGGTCCAGAAAGTGCGCTTTCTGTTTTCCGACGACCCCCTGATCGCCGAGGCGGAAACCCACGAACGCCCCTTCGCGACCTGGTATGACGCCCGCGAGGAATATGACGAGGTTCTGCGCGTGGCGCGGGACCTTGCCGAAGAAGAAGAAGAACGCCAGACCAAGGTGCGCTCGCGCATGGATGCGCGGTCCCAGCTTCGCGCCAAGCAGCAGCAGGGCGAACCGCTCACGCCGGACGTGCTGGCCCGGGTCGAAGATGCGCTTGGCCGGGCCGATTTATCGAACTACGTGCGCCGGCAGTTCGTCTGCCGGGTCGATGAAAAACTGATTCCGGAACAGGAATTTTCCGAGCTGTTCATCTCCATCAGCGACCTGCGCGAAACCCTGATGCCGGGGGTCAACCTGACTTCCAACCGTTGGCTGTTCTATCACCTGACGGAAACGCTGGATAAGCGCATGCTGTCCATGCTGTCCAAAACCGACGCGATCACCATCTCGGGCGAGATTTCCATCAACGCCAACGTCAAGACCCTGCTGTCCGACGATTTTCAGATATTCGACGACAACGTTTCGGCCTCGCGCCGGGGGGCCATGGTGATCGAATTGCAGAAGGAAGATATTTTCTCGGACCTGTCGGCCTTTCTGATCGCGCGCGAATACGTGCAGGAACGCGGCTATCGTGTGTTGCTGGACGGGCTGACCATGCAGACCATGTCGCTGGTCGATCGGGAAAAACTGGGCTGTGACCATGCCAAGCTGATCTGGAACCCGGCGCTCGCCGATTCCGGCGAAGAGGTCAAGGACCGGTTGCGGGAAATGGCAGAATCCGGGGGGGGCGGCAAGATGATCATGTGCCGCTGCGATACCCGCGAATCCGTGGAATTCGGCCGCTCGGTCGGGATCGACCGGTTCCAGGGCCGGTACGTTGAAGGCTTGATCGCCGAAGACGGCCGGCGCCGCGATCTGCTGAAATTGAAGCACCGCATTCAGCGCGGCACCTCGCCCGACGACGAAGAAGAGGAAATGGTGGAATAAGCCGCAAAACCTGAACGGCCGCCCTGATTTTGCGGCGGCCGTGAAAGTTGTTTTGCGCGAACCAGATAACCTGAACGGCCGCCCTGATTTTGCGGTGGCTTAATCTTCAGGTAGCCGGCACGTTATTCTTCCGCATCCTTGCCGCTGACCCCCGCAGATTCGAACGTCGCCATGCCCTGATGGCAGGCCAGGGCCGCGCGCACCAGACCGACCGCCAGAACAGCACCCGAGGCTTCGCCCAAACGCATGTCCAACTGCAACAGCGGCGCCATGCCCATTTTCTCCAACAACCCTGCATGGCCGGGCTCTGCCGACATATGGGCGGCCCGGCAGTGATCCAAGGCATCGGCGCGTTGTTTCTGCAAACAGGCGGCGGCGGCACAGGCGACGAACCCGTCCAGCAGCACGGGTGTATTTTGGCGGCGGGCCGCGGTGACGGCACCGGCCATGGCGGCAAGCTCCCGCCCGCCCAGGGTGCGCAGCACGCTTAAGCCATCCGTGCACGCAGCCGCATTAATTGCCTGGGCCTGTTCGATCACGCGGGCCTTGACGGCGATACCGCCCGCTTCCAGGCCCGTGCCCGGCCCGGCCCAGTCTGTCCCCTTGCCGCCGAACAGGCTTAAGCAGACGGCGGCGGCGGCGGTCGTGTTGGCGATGCCCATCTCGCCGATGCACAGCAGGTCCGCATCCGCCGCGACGGTTTCGGCGCCGATGCGGAACGTGGCCGCGAAATCTTCCTCCGTCATGGCGGGGCCTTGGGTGAAATCGGCCGTGGGCCGGTCCAGATCCAGCGGCACGACGGCCAGGTCCACGCCGAACGCGCGGCACAACTGATTTACGGCGGCTCCGCCCGCTTCGAAGTTGGCGACCATCTGGACCGTCACTTCGGGCGGAAAGGCGGAAACGCCCTGCGCCGCCACGCCGTGATTGCCCGCGAATACCAGGGCTTGAACTGCCTCGGCCCGGGGCATTGGGCGTCCCTGCCACCCGGCCAGCCATTCGGTCAATTCTTCCAACCGGCCGAGGGAGCCCGCCGGTTTGGTCAATTGGGCCTCGCGCGCACGCACCGCCGCCTGGGCGTCGGTATCGGGGCCGGGCAGGTCATTCAGCATGTCGTGGGCGGACAGTTGGGAGAGGGCCATGGTCGTGTCTTCGGGCATCAGGATATCCGGATTATCGTCGTCGTCGGGGTGAGTTTGGGGCAGGGACTTGTGTCCTTGCGCGGCGTCGGTCACATATAACGCAATCGACAGTCGATGGCGCGGGATTTCCCGGCCGTTCTTGCAAGGAGCGCTTCGTTGGCGGCGGAACATCCGGAACCCGAGACCGAACCCCAAGCATCGGCCCTTTGGCGGCCCTGGTCGGATGTGGGGGTTGCGCTTGCTTTTCTGACGCGCCTGCCCGTTCCGGCTGGCTTCGGCCAAGGGATGGGCGATTTGGCCCGCGCGGGATGGGCGTTTCCCCTGGTGGGGGGGCTTGTCGGCGGCGTGGGGGCAGCGGTCATCATGATGACGGCCGGATCGGGTCTGCACCCTTTGGCGGCCGCGTTTTTGGCCCTGGGCGCCATGACCATCCTGACCGGTGCATTGCACGAAGACGGCCTGGCCGATTTCGCCGATGGCCTGGGAGTTTCGGACCGCGACCGCCGGTTGGACGTCATGCGCGATTCCCGCATCGGCGCCTTCGGCGTGTTGGCCCTTGTATTCGCCACGGGTCTGAAGGTCACGGCGTTGGCGTCCCTGGCCGGGCCGGGTATGGCGGCCCTGGTCCTGATCGCGGCGGCGGGTCTGTCCCGCGCGGTCATGGTGCCGACGATGTTCGCCCTGTCGCCGGCGCGCGCGGACGGCTTGGCCCAGGGGGCGGGCCGCCCGCCTCTATGGGTGGCGGGTCTGGCAATTGCCTTGGGTCTTGTGACACTGATGCCGTTATGGCCGCTGGTCGGCGGCGATGTGATCACGATTGCGGCGGCGGGCCTGGCGGCGGGGTTGTTCGCCTGCTGGGCCATGAATGCGGCGGTCGGCGGACATACGGGCGACACCCTGGGCGCCCAACAACAATTGGTGGAAATCGCGGTGTATGTCGCCGCGGCCACGGCGGAGATCAGCCTTTGACGACAAAACCAACAAACGATGTGACCCGCTGGTGGTGGGTGCGCCACGCGCCCGTGCCCTCGGTGGTCGGCACCATATACGGCGGCAACGACGTGCCCTGCGATGTATCGGACCGGGAGAGCTTCCGCGCCCTGGCCGGGGCCTTGCCCGCCGATGCCCTATGGCTGACCAGCCATCTGTCGCGCACCCATAAGACGGCCCAGGCGATCCGCGAGGAAGGATTGGAATTTCCCGCGCCTGTTATCGAGGAACACCTGGGCGAACAGTCATTCGGCGACTGGCAGGGGTCGACCTGGGATGAAATGGAAGCCCGCGATCCGGATGCTTTCGCCAAATTCTGGGAAACGCCGGCCCGGTCCCGCCCGCCGGGCGGCGAAAGCTTCGCCGATCTGATGGCCCGTGTTTCGGGCGTGATCGACCGGTATACGGTAAGCCATGCAGGCCAGGACATCGTCGCCGTGACCCATGGCGGCACGATCCGCGCGGCCATGGCCCATTCCCTGGGATTGGCGCCGGAAGGCGGCATGTCCTTCACGGTATCGACGCTGTCGGTCACCTGTCTGGAACATGTCGCGGGTGGGTTGCTGCGGGGGCGCGGCGGGGCCTGGCGTATCGTGCGGGTCAACACGCCGCCCCATGCGCTCGGCGTCACCGTTAAGGGCGGGCATTAACATGGACGGCGGCCTGACACCTGTTACCTTGATCTTGGGCGGGCAGCGGTCCGGCAAAAGCCGGTTGGCGGAAACCCTGATCGAGGACGCGGCCGGCGGCGGGCTGTATCTCGCCACGGCCCAGGCACGGGACGGCGAAATGACCGACCGCATTGCCGCTCACCGGGCGCGGCGTGGCCCCGATTGGGACACCATCGAGGAGCCTCTGGATATTCTGGAACAGATCAGGGAGCACGCTGCCGCGGATCGGCCCGTGCTGGTTGATTGCGTGACCCTTTGGCTGTCGAACCTGATGGAAGCGGGCCGTGATGTGGACCAGGAGGCCGAATCCCTGGCCCGCGGGCTCGACGGGCTTGCCGGGCCGGTGGTGTTCGTTTCCAACGAGGTCGGGCTCGGCGTCATTCCGGCCAACGCCTTGGCGCGGGAATTCGCCGATGCGGCGGGCCGGGTCAATCAACGGCTGGCTCAGCGGGCCGACCGTGTGCTATTCACGGCGGCCGGGCTGCCCCTGGTGCTCAAGGGTCGCCCCCTTTGACGTTAATGCTGAACAGGATACCCCTCACACAATGAAAATTCCCGCCACCGTGATCACCGGCTTTCTCGGCGCCGGCAAGACGACCCTGATCCGCCACCTTATGGAAAACGCGGGCGGGCGGCGCATTGCCCTGGTGATCAACGAGTTCGGGGACCTGGGGGTGGACCGCGAAGTCATCAACGGCTGCGCCATCGAAGGCTGCGCCGAAGACGACGTGGTCGAGCTGGCCAACGGCTGTATCGGCTGCACGGTGGCGGACGATTTCCTGCCGACCATGGAAATGCTGCTGGACCGGCCCGAGCCGCCGGACCACATCGTGATCGAGACCTCGGGCCTGGCTTTGCCCAAGCCACTGGTCAAGGCGTTCACCTGGCCGGAAATCCGCGCCCGCGTCACCGTCGACGGCGTGATCGCCGTGGTCGATGCCCCGGCCGTGGCGGCGGGCCGGTTCGCCCATGACCCCGCCGCCGTCGATAAACAGCGCGAAGCGGACGACAACCTGGACCACCATTCCCCCCTGGAAGAAGTGTTCGAAGACCAGCTTCTGTCCGCCGACATGGTGCTGTTGAACAAGTCGGACCTGACCGACGCCGCGGGCCTTGCCGCCGCGCGGGGAATTGTCGAGGCCGAACTGCCGCGTCAGGTCAAGATCGTCGAAACCCGCCACGGTCGGTTGGACACGGATATCCTGCTGGGCCTCAAGGCCGGGGCCGAGGACGATTTGGATGCACGGCCGTCCCACCACGAAGATCATGACGACCATGATCACGACGATTTCGAAAGCTTCGAAGTGCAGCTTTCCGGCGATGCCGACCCGGAGGCCTTGAAATCGCGGATCGAAGCCGCCGCCCGCGACCATAATATCCTGCGGGTGAAGGGCTTCGTCCATGTGGCGGGCAAACCGCGCCGCCATGTGATCCAGGGCGTGGGCGGGCGGATCGACGGCTATTACGACCGGCCCTGGATGGACGGCGAAGCACGGGAAAGCCGCTTGGTCGTGATCGGCCAGCGGGGCCTGGACCAGGCCGCCATCGCGCGCGCGCTGCAGGGATAACTTGCCGCGCGGGCATCTCCCGCAAAACACCTATATAAAAGACCGCAGCATTCGAAACAGCGGAGCCCATCGTGCATCTTCTTGCCGCCCAGCCAGGTATCGTCGACGACGGAACGGAAGCCATTGATCTGGGGCAGACGCCGGGCGACGTGATCGTGCTGTCCGCCGCCGATACGGAACTGGCCGCCCTGGCCCAGGCCCAGGCGCGGGCGTTGGACGGCGACGCGGCGGCGCCCTCGCTGCGCCTTGCCAATGTGATGCACCTTTCTCACAACATGAGCGTCGACCTGTATGTCGACGCCGTGATCCGCCGGGCGCGGCTGGTGGTCGTGCGCCTGTTGGGCGGGCGGGCCTATTGGCCATATGGGGTCGAACAACTGGCCGAGGCGGCCCAGGCCGCCGGCACGCCCATCGCCTTTCTGCCGGGCGACGATACGCCCGATGCGGAACTGGCCGACTGGTCGACCCTGCCGCAGGGTGCGCAGCACCGCCTGTGGCAATACCTGGTGCAGGGCGGGCCTGAAAACGCGGACAGGTTCCTGGCCTATTGCCGGACATTGCTGGATGGCGGCGATGATTGGTTGGAGCCGGACCCCCTGCTGTCGGCCGGGGTTTATTGGCCCGGCGATCCGGCCCCCGGCCTGGATGCCTTGCGTGCCCATTGGGTGGAAGGGGCCCCGGTGGCGGCCCTGGTGTTCTACCGGGCCCTGGTGCAATCGGGCAATCTGGATGCGGTCGACGCGATGATCCAGGCCCTGGGCAAGGCCGGGCTCAACGCGCTGCCGGTCTACGTGAAAAGCCTGAAGGACCCGGTGTCGGCGGCAACGCTGGACGGCCTGATGGCCGAGGCGCCGCCGGCGGTGGTCGTCAACTGCACGGGCTTCGCCGTGGCCGCGCCGGGAACGGATAAATTGGGCGGGGAACGGACGGCCAGTCCGCTGGATGCGCCGGGGGCCCCTGTGCTGCAGGCGGTGTTTTCCGGCGGCAACCTGGAAGGCTGGCAGGACGGAACCTTCGGCCTGGGTCCCCGCGACATCGCCATGAACGTGGCCTTGCCGGAAGTGGACGGGCGGGTCTTCACCCGCGCCGTATCGTTCAAGGGCCGGGCCCGGCGCGACGACGCGACGCAGACGGATATCGTGCGCTACGAGCCCGTGGCCGACCGCGTGGAGTTCGTTTCCCGGCTTGCCGCCGCCTGGGCCATGCTGCGCAGCAAACCCGCAAAAGATCGCAGAATTGCGCTGATTTTGGCCAATTATCCCAACCGGGACGGGCGCATTGGCAACGGTGTCGGGCTGGATACGCCCGCCGGAACCGTCAAAATTCTTGACGAAATGCAGGGGGCGGGATACGCGGTCGCCGACGTTCCCCGGGACGGCGACGCATTGGTCCGCCGCCTGCTGGCCGGGCCGACCAACGATGTGCGGGCCCTGTCGCAGCGGACCTGGGACGAAACCCTGCCCTTCAACGAGTACCAAATTTTCTTCGCAAGCCTGCCCCGCGCCGTGCAGACCGCGGTGACGGAACGCTGGGGTCCGGCGGAAACCGATCCTTTCTTCCGCCCGGGCGAGATCGATTGCGGCCATTTCGCCATCGCGGCCTTTCGCTGCGGCAAGGTCGCGGTCTGCCTGCAGCCGGCGCGCGGCTACAACATCGATCCCAAGTCCAGTTACCACGATCCGGACCTGGTGCCGCCGCATAGCTATTTGGCCTTTCATGCCTGGCTGCGCGAAAGCTTCCGCGCCGACGCCGCCGTGCACATGGGCAAGCACGGCAATCTGGAATGGCTGCCGGGCAAATCCCTGGCGCTGTCCCAGGACTGCTTCCCCGAAGCCGCACTCGGCCCCTTGCCCAATATCTATCCCTTCATCGTCAACGACCCGGGCGAAGGCACCCAGGCCAAGCGGCGGGCCGCCGCCGTGATCGTCGATCATCTGACCCCGCCGCTGACCCGCGCGGAAAGCTATGGCCCCCTGAAGGACCTGGAAGCCCTGGTCGATGAATACTACGAAGCGGCCGGTGTCGACCGCCGCCGCCTGAAAGTTCTGGAAACGGAAATCCTGTCGCTCTGCCGGGCCACGGGCATCGATGCGGACTGCGGCATGGCGGCGGACGAAGGCTCGGACGACGCGCTGGCCAAGCTCGACAATTATCTGTGTGAGCTCAAGGAAATGCAGATCCGGGACGGCCTGCATGTTCTGGGCATCGCACCCGAAGGCCGCCTGCTGACGGACCTGCTGGTTGCCCTGGCCCGCGTACCCCGAGGCGGTGGGGCCGAAGACGCATCGTTGCTGCGCAGCCTTGCCGGGGATCTGGGGCTGGGGGGCAGCTTCGATCCCTTGGATTGCGACATGGCGGCTCCCTGGTCGGGACCCAGGCCGGGTGCGCTGAACGGCATCGATGCCCCCTGGCGCACGGCGGGCGATACGGTCGAACGGCTGGAAATTCTGGCGGCCCAATTGGTCGCGGGTGAGCGTGCGGCCGATCCCGGCTGGCAGGCCACGGCGCCCGTGTTGGACTTTATTCAAACCCGTCTGCGCCCGGCGGTCACGGCATCGGGCCGGGCCGAGGTCGCGGGCGTGCTGGCGGGCCTGGACGGGCGGTTCGTTCCGCCGGGGCCCTCGGGCGCGCCGACGCGGGGCCGGCCCGACGTGCTGCCCACGGGGCGCAACTTCTATTCCGTCGATACCCGCACGGTGCCGACACCCGCGGCCTGGCAGCTGGGCTGGAAGGCGGCATCGCTGCTGGCTGAACGCCATGCCCAGGATCACGGCGATTGGCCCAAATCCATCGCCGTTTCGGCCTGGGGGACGTCCAACATGCGCACGGGCGGCGACGACATCGCCCAGGCCCTGGCGCTGCTGGGGGTCAAACCGCAATGGGACGGCCCGTCCCGCCGGGTAACCGGGTTCGAGGTTCTGCCCGTGTCCGTCCTGGGCCGACCGCGGGTCGATGTGACCCTGCGCATTTCCGGCTTTTTCCGCGATGCCTTTCCGGGGCTGATCGATCTGTTCGATTCCGCCGTGCGCGCGGTGGCTGCTCTTGATGAGCCCGAGGCCGACAATCCGCTCGCCGCCCGGGTCAAGGCGGAAGCGGCGAAGATGGCCGCCGCCGACGGAGGGGATGCAGAAACCGCGTTCCGCCGCGCCGCCTACCGGGTCTTCGGCTCCATGCCGGGGGCTTACGGTGCCGGTCTGCAGGCACTGATCGACGAAAAGGGCTGGGAGACCGAAGACGACCTGGCCCGGGCCTACGTGGCCTGGGGCGGCTATGCCTATGGGGCCGGGGCGGAAGGTCAGGCCGCGCACGGCCTGTTCGAAACGCGTCTGAAAGGCGTCGACGCGGTTTTGCAGAACCAGGACAACCGCGAACACGACCTTTTGGATTCGGACGATTACTACCAGTTCCAGGGCGGACTGACCGCCGCCGTGCGGTCATTGTCGGGCGAACAGCCGGCCGTTTACTTCGGCGACCATGCGCGGCCGGAAATGCCCCGGGTGCGGACCTTGGAGGACGAGATCGGCCGGGTCGTCCGGGCCCGCGCGGCCAATCCGAAATGGATCAAGGGCGTCATGCGCCACGGCTACAAGGGGGCGTTCGAAATGGCGGCCACGGTCGATTATCTGTTCGCCTTTGCCGCCACGGCGCGCTGTGTCGCTGATCATCACTTTGATGCCGTGTTCCAGGCCTATCTGGAAGATGCGGATGTGCGCGAATTTCTGGAGGACCACAATCCGGACGCCCTGCGCGAAATGGCGGACCGGTTCCTGGAAGCCCAGGACCGGGGGCTGTGGCGCTCGCGCCTGAATTCCACCCGGGCGCTGTTGGAACGCCTGGCGGGACCGCCGGAAAAGACCGCCGGCCGGTAATGCCTTAGTGTTGACGGAATGGGCCCATACCCAGGATAAGTGATGACAAGCCGAACACGGAGAGCCCCGGCATGAGCGAAAAAACCAAGGATACGATGAGCGAAGCCGAACTGGACGCGCGCCACGCCGAGAAGATGCGCAAGAAAAAGGCCGCGCGGGACAAGATCATTGCGACCAAGACGGAAGAGCGCGGGCTTTTGATCGTTCATACGGGCAAGGGCAAGGGCAAATCGACCGCCGCCATGGGCATGGTCATGCGCTGCGTCGGCCATGGCATGCGCACCGCCATCGTGCAGTTCGTCAAGGGCGTGTGGGAAACGGGCGAGCGCGATGTTCTGGCCAAGTTCCCGGACCTGGTCACCATCCAGGCCATGGGCGAAGGCTTTTCCTGGGAAACCCAGGACCGGCAGCGCGATCTTGCCGCCGCGCGCCAGGCCTGGGACGCGGCCAAGGAGCTGATCAACGATCCCAGCTACAAGCTGGTCCTGCTGGACGAGTTGAACATCGTGCTGCGCTACGGCAACCTGCCGCTGGACGAAGTCGTCGAAACCTTGAAGAACAAACCCCGCGACATGCACGTCATCGTCACCGGGCGCAACGCCAAGGATGAATTGATCGAGGTCGCCGATCTGGTCACCGACATGACCATGGTCAAACACCCCTTCCGTGCGGGCGTGAAGGCCCAGGCGGGCATCGAGTTCTGATCGGGCCGAAGGATAAAGCCATGGTGAACGGATTACGTCAGATTGCGGTTTTTCTCCTGATGGCGGCGGCCGTCACCGGATGCACGCGGTTGGAATCGGATCCGCCCGTGGCCGCCCGCCACATCATTCATTCGGCAACGGCGACGGTTGAACGGTTCACCACGGTCAAGCAACTGGCCGAAGCGGCCAAGCATATCCCCACGGCCCGGGCCGTGGTGGTCTTTCCCGACCTGGTCAAGGCGGGGTTCATCGCCGGGGGCGAAGGCGGCAACGGGGTGCTTCTGGCGCGCAGTGCCGATGGGGGCTGGTCCCAGCCCGTGTTCCTGTCCTTAGGGGCCGCCAGTGTCGGCATCCAGGCAGGTATTCAGCAGACCGAGGTCATTCTGATCATCCGTTCCGACGGGGCGCTCAAGGCCGTGCTTGAAAATCAGGGCTCGATCGGCGCCGACAGCGGCATCACCATGGCGGTCTACGGCGCCGGGATCGAAGGCGCCGTGACGACCAACGCCGGGGCCGATATCATCGCCTTCGCCAATTCCAAATCAGGGCTTTATGCCGGGTTTTCGTTGGAGGGGGCGGTGTTCATCCGCCGCCGCGATTTGAACGAAGCTTTTTACGGACCGGGCACGACACCCAACAGCATTCTTGCGGGCGGGCCGTCGAACCCGGTCGCCGATCCCTTGATCCAGGCCCTTGGCGCGCCAAAACGATAACGCAGCCAGCCCGGCGTCCGCCAAGGCCCTGATGTTCCAGGGCACAGGCTCGGACGTGGGGAAATCCATGATCGTCGCGGGACTGTGCCGGGTGTTTGCGAACCGGGGCCTGTCCGTCCGCCCGTTCAAGCCGCAGAACATGTCCAACAACGCCGCTGTGACCGATGACGGCGGTGAAATCGGCCGCGCCCAGGCGCTGCAGGCCCGGGCCGCGCGTCAGCCGCTGTCGGTTCATATGAACCCGGTGCTGCTGAAACCGCAGACGGACCTGGGCGCCCAGGTCGTCGTTCAGGGCCGGGTGCGGGGCAATGCCAAGGCCCGGGAATATCACGCATTAAAACCGGAACTGATGGCCGCCGTGCAGGAAAGCTTCGCCATTGTCCGGGACGGGGCGGACAGGGTCTTGGTCGAAGGGGCGGGCAGCCCGGCCGAAGTCAACCTGCGGGCATCGGACATCGCCAACATGGGCTTTGCCCTGGAAGCCGGGGTGCCGGTCGTGCTGATCGCCGATATCGACCGGGGTGGCGTGATCGCCAGCCTGGTCGGCACCTGGGACTTGCTGACCGATGAAGAACGCGCCTGCGTGCGCGGCTACATCATCAACAAGTTCCGGGGCGACGTGACCTTGTTCGATGACGCCATCGATATCATCAAGGACCGCACGGGCATGGCCTGTCTGGGCGTCGTGCCCCATTTCGCCGATGCTCATTTTCTGCCGGCGGAAGACGCGGTGGCGCTTGACAGGCCGGCGCTGGGGGGGAGCGCTTCAGGCGACCGCCTGCGTATCGCCGTGCCGCGCCTGCCGCGCATCGCCAACTTCGACGACCTGGACCCCTTGAAGGGCGAAAACAATGTCGAAGTCAGCATTATTGACGCGGGCCGGCCGATCCCGGCCGGGGCGGACATCGTGCTGATCCCAGGCTCCAAGGCGACGCTGTCGGACCTGGCGGCGTTGCGCGCCGAAGGCTGGGACATCGATATTCTGGCCCATCATCGGCAGGGCGGGATCGTGATCGGGCTGTGCGGCGGCTATCAGATGTTGGGCCGCACCCTGGCGGACCCGGACGGGATCGAAGGGGCTGCCGCCCAAGTGCCGGGCCTGGGCCTGCTGGATGTGGACACGGTGATCGGCCGATCCAAGACGCTGCAGCCTGCCCAGGGCAAGGATGCGGTGCATGGGCAGGACATCGCCGGATACGAAATGCATATGGGAGCGACCACGGGTGCGGGGCGGGACCGTCCCTGGCTGATGTTGGGCGGGGGCCGGTCGGATGGCGCGGTTTCCGCCGACGGGCGGGTCATGGGGGCCTATGTGCACGGCCTGTTCGTGGCGGACGGATTCCGACGGGCGTTCCTTGCGGCGGTCAAGGACGGTGCCTATGCGGACCGGTCCCATGAACTGCGGGTTGACGACACCCTGGATGCCCTGGCGGATCATTTGGAAGCCCACTTGGACATGGCGGCGCTGGACACCGCGTTCGGCTAGTTTTCCGGCGGGGGCGGGGCCTCGCCCGTTTCCTGCAACAAGAACTGCCGCGCTTTTTCTTCATGGCCCGGTTTCAGGTGCGGCGCCAACAGCCGCCAGGCGCCATAAAACACGGTGGCGTCGTCCGTATATCCCAGGGCGGCGATGAAATCGGGCACCAGATCTGTCGGCACGATGAAATAGGCGAGGGCGGCCATCACGGCGGCCTTCACGCCCGTGGGCGTGGCGGGGTCGCGGGCGGCGATAAAGGCCGCGACGGCATCGCGGGCAAAGGGCACCTTGCCGGCGGTTTGGCGGACCTTGGCGCCCAGGTCCTGTTTGACCAGGGCTTCGTCGCCGTCGTCTCTGTCTTCCGGTCTGCGTCCCACGTTGTTTGCACATCCCTGCTTTGATAGAAGTCGATCATCTTATCAGACGCCCACAGAAGGCTTCCCCCGGAACATCGTCATCGAAGGAGAACATCCATGGACATTACCGGTCACACGGCGCTGGTTACCGGTGCGGCTTCGGGCCTGGGCGCTGCGACCGCGCGCGCGCTTTCCGAAAAAGGCGCGAAGGCCGCCTGCCTTGATCTTAATTTGGCCGGTGCGGAGGATGTTGCAAGGGCCATCGGCGGCCGGGCGTATCAGGCCGATGTGGCCGATGCGGGGTCGCTCGAATCCGCCGTTCAGGCCGCGATTGACGAACTGGGTGTGCCGCGTATCGCTGTTTCCTGTGCTGGGATCGCACCGCCCAAGCGCATTGTCGGGCGCGACGGGCCGCAGCCGTTGGAGACCTTCGCCCAGACTATCCAGATCAACCTGATCGGCACCTTCAACCTGATGCGTCTGGCGGCGGCGGCCATGCAGGGGGCGGAACCCCTTGCGGGCGGGGAACGCGGCGTGATCGTCAATACGGCCTCGGTCGCGGCGTTCGAAGGTCAGATCGGCCAGGCCGCCTATGCGGCGTCCAAGGGCGGGGTCGCGGCCATGACTTTGCCGGCGGCGCGCGAATTCGCCAAATCGGGCATCCGCGTGATGGCCATCGCACCCGGCGTGTTCAAAACACCCATGGTGGCCGGCCTGTCGGACGAGGTTCAGGCGAGCCTCGCCGCCAATGTGCCGTTCCCGCCGCGCCTGGGCGATCCGGCGGAATACGCCGATCTGGTGCTGGCGATCTGCGCCAATGCCATGCTCAACGGCGAGGTCATCCGCCTGGACGGCGCGCTGCGCATGCAGCCGATCTGACGCAAATCCCGAGCGGACCGATCAGGCCCGCGACGACGATTTGCGCGAAATTAAAAAAGCCGATCAGCCTTGTCAGCCGGCCACCTTGTCCATGAACGCCGCCAGGTCGATGTCCTTTTGCGTCACGCCGCCCGCGTCGTGGGTCGCCAGCGTGACCTCGACCCGGTTGTAGACGTTGAACCATTCGGGATGGTGGTCGGCTTTTTCCGCCGCCAGGGCGGCGCGCGCCATGAACCCGAAAGCGGCGTTGAAATCCTTGAAGGTGAAGGTCTTGGTGATGGCGTCGCGGCCCGGAACCTGGGCCCAGCCGTCCAACGCCGCGATGGCGTCGGTGCGGGCATCGCCGGTCAGTTTGTCGGTCATGTTCGGCCTCCCTGTTTGCGTTTGACCCGTCGTCGTTTGACGCTAGCTTAACGCATGAGCATGCGCGCACCCACCCTTGCCGATTTCGAGGTCATGGCCGATGAAGCCCTTGGCCTGATCCCGGCCGAGCTGCGCCGCCTGGCGGCGGACGTAGTGATCCGCATCGAGGATTTTCCCGACGAGGAAACCGGGCGCGAAATGGACCTGGAAAGTCCGTTCGATCTGTTGGGGCTGTATCGCGGCATCGCGCTGACGGACAAAAGCGTGTTGGACCCCGGGGGCGAGCCCGACATGGTGTTTCTCTACCGCCGGCCGATCCTGGATTACTGGTGCGAAACGGGCGAAGACCTTGTCCATCTGATCCGCCACGTGCTGATCCACGAGATCGGCCATCATTTCGGCTTTTCCGATGCGGATATGGATGCCTTGGAAGAAATGGCCGATGCGGATGACGGGCATTGAACGGGCGGTTTGTTTCTCCTTAACCCCGGGAGGAATTGCGCTATGATTTTTTCCCGCGATGAAGTTTCCGGCGCCCCCGCAAGGGTGGGTGCGATAACGCGGCAAGGGGGCTTTCATGAACGAGGTCGAGAAAACCTTGGAACAGAACGTCGAACAGGTCGCTAAATGGGTCGACGTGCTGATCGAGTTTGGAATCAATTACGGCTTTCAGTTGCTGGGTGCGTTGCTGTTCCTGTTCGTCGGGCTCAAGGCCGGCGGCTGGCTGTCGCGCCGTATCCAGGCGGCCTGCGAGGCCAAGGGCATCGACGTCACCCTGGCGCGCTTCATCGGCAATGTGGTCAAGATCCTGATCCTGACGGTGCTGGCGATCATCACGCTGGGCAATTTCGGGATTTCCATCGCCCCCCTGATCGCCCTGGCCGGGGCCTCGGCATTCGGGGCGACCATGGCCTTGCAGGGGCCTTTGTCCAACTATGGGGCGGGGCTGTCGATCATCCTGGCCCGGCCCTTCGTGGTCGGCAATACCATCACCGTGGGTCAGACCTCGGGCGTGGTCGACGAGGTCAAGATGGCTTACACGCGCCTGTTGGGCGAAGACGGTGAAATCATCACCATCCCCAACAAGGACATCGTCGGCCGGGTGATCGTCAATTCGGAAACCCGCCGCGTGGTGCAGACCAAGATCGCCCTGGCCGCGGGCGTGGATCTGGACAAGGCGGTCGAGGCCGTGCGCAGCGCCGTGGCATCGGCCCTGCCGAAGGATGATGGTGAAACCGTCCGGCCCGATGCACAGATCGGCCTGCATGATTTTACCTTCGGCGGGCTGGTCCTGGGGGTGCGGTTCTGGGTGCCGTCAAGCCGCTATTACGCGCTGCGCTACAAGGTCAACCATGCCGTGCTGGAGGCCCTGCGCGGTGCCGGCGTGGAGATGCTGCAGGGGGTGCAGCCGGCGATCATGGCGGAAAGCCTGTCCGGTGACGGGGTGCAGGAAGGACAGCGCGAAGACGGATAGGCGGTGCAGATCGGGGCGGGGTCAGGCGGTTTGGGCTTCGGACCCGCGGTCGCCATCGCCGCCCAACAGGGCGCCTACGGCGTAAAGCAGATCATGGGCCGTGAACGGTTTGGTCAGGGTTTTCTTGGCGCCCATTTTTGCGGCCATTGACAACGATGAGGCCTCATTGGTGCCGGGGTCGGCGGATACGGCGACGATCGGCAAGTCCGGATTGTCGGCCAGCAACGAGCGGATCAATCCGATGCCTTCGCCCTCGGCCATGAGGATATCGGTGATGACCATTTCATGATGCCCGGCCTTGAATTTTTCCAGGGCTTCACGGCCGCCCGATGCGGTTTCCACGTTGAAGCCGACTTCCGCCAACGGCATGGCGATCAGGTTGCGGGCGAGTTCGTTGTCATCGACAACCAGGACGGCGGGCATCTGGCATTCCCCTTGTTGCCGCATCCCTGAGGGTCGACCCCGGTGCGGCTGAAACAATCACGATTCGCCCATTATATTGCATTTGCGAACAGGCCGCATATAGGCCGAAAGTCAGGGGTAGTAGGGGTTACAGGGGAATGCATGCAATCGGGAAGGGGAATTCCCATTTCGGTAAATCAGGGGTTCGGTGGAATTGTCGTGTTGCGGGTGCCCTCCGGGGGATCAACTTACGAAAAACAGCCCCCAAGGGCTGTTTGTTCGTTGAAGTTGATGGTGGAGCGGAGGGGAATCGAATCGTCCCGCGCCGATGCGCGGGCAAACGGTAGAATCAGGGGTTCGGTGGAATTGTCGTGTTGCGGGCGCCCTCCGGGGGATCAACTTACGAAAAACAGCCCCCAAGGGCTGTTTGTTCGTTGAAGTTGATGGTGGAGCCGAGGGGAATCGAACCCCTGACCTCGTCATTGCGAACGACGCGCTCTCCCAACTGAGCTACGGCCCCTTATGATCCCGGCCTGAACGTCTTTGGCTGGCGGGTATCCCGGGTTGGTCGCCCTGATGCGGTGAAAACCGCGGGGCGGCCGATTTGGGAGGCCGGATAATGCTTCCGGCATGGCGGCCTGTCAAGCCACGGTTTCACCCTAAAACCTTGCGGCGGCGGGAGCTTGCCCCTACGTTTGTGCGGCCCGTGCAAGCACATTCGGAGACCACCATGGACGTCATTACCGGCCCTGTCATTTCGATCCTGCTGATCGCCCTCGACCTTTACATGTGGGTCGTCATCATCGGCGTGATCCTCAGTTGGCTGGTCGCCTTCAGCGTGGTCAACACATCGAACAAGTTCGTCTACATGGTCGGTGATTTCTGCTACCGGGCGACGGAACCGCTGTTGGGACGGATCCGGCGGGTGCTGCCCAACCTGGGCGGGCTGGACGTTTCACCGATCGTGCTGATCCTGGGGATCATCTTCCTCAAGGAATTCCTGATCCGTCTTGCCCATAAGATTGTCTGATCGGGCAGGGCCCAACACCCGCCTTCCCCTCACGATTTCGGCAGATGGGCTTCGGGTGTTTCTGCGCGTCACGCCCAAGGCGCGGTCCCAAGGCATCGGCGGTCTGGCCGAGGCAGCGGACGGGGGTATTTTCCTGAAGGTCGCGGTCACCGCCCCCGCGGACAAGGGCCGGGCCAATGCTGCGGTTGTCCGCCTACTGGCGAAGGAATGGGGGCTTGCGAAATCGGACCTGGAGATCATCCAGGGCGCTGTATCCAGGACCAAGACTCTCTTGATCCGGGGCGACGGGGCCGTATTAATGCGCAGCCTTAATGGCTGGTTTGAAGACAAAGACAAGAAGGACCAACAGTGACATGACGGAAGCAGCGATCATCGACGGCAAGGCCCATGCGGAACGGCTGCGGGAAAAGGTCGCGGCCGAAGTTGTGCGCCTGAAGGACGGCCATGGCGTGACGCCGGCCCTGGCGGTCGTGCTGGTCGGTGACGATCCGGCAAGTCAGGTTTATGTCGGCGCCAAGGGCAAGCAGACCGTCGCCGCAGGGATGGAATCGATCGAACATCGGCTGCCGGCGACCACGCCGCAAGCGGATCTGCTGGCCCTGATCGCGGACCTTAACGGCGATCCCGACGTGCACGGTATTCTGGTGCAATTGCCCCTGCCGGATCATATCGATGAAGGGGCGGTCATCACGGCCGTCGACCCGGCCAAGGACGTGGACGGGTTTCATCCGGTCAACGTGGGCCGGTTATGGTCGGGCGATGCGCGCGCCCTGGTGCCCTGCACGCCCTATGGCTGCCTTTTGATGCTGCGCGAAACCCTGGGCGATATGTCGGGTGCCAGGGCTGTGGTCCTGGGCCGATCCAACATCGTTGGCAAGCCCATGGCGGCGCTTCTGATCGGCGAAAGCTGCACGGTCACCGTTGCCCATTCGCGCACCCGCGATCTGGCCGAACGTTGCCGCGAAGCGGATATCCTGGTCGCCGCCGTGGGCCGGCCGCGCATGGTTCCGGGCGACTGGATCAAGCCGGGGGCAACGGTCATCGATGTCGGCATCAACCGCATCGACGCGCCCGAAAAAGGACCGGGCAAGACGCGCCTTGTCGGCGATGTGGATTTCGAGACGGCCAAGGCCGTGGCCGGAGCGATCACGCCCGTGCCGGGCGGTGTCGGCCCCATGACCATCTGCTGTTTGCTGCGCAACACGGTGGTTGCGGCCTGCCGGCAGGCCGGGCTTGACGCCCCGGACCTTTAGACAGCCGTTTATTCGTTCCAAAATCGATGCGACCGCCGCCCCGGGCGGCCCCGGATGCCGTTACGGCATCTGCGAGTTTCGGTTGCGTTTCATTCATTACCGTATGATGATGAATGTGGCATTGCTTTGGGGGTTCCCGGGTTGGGCGGCGAAGGGGGGTATCTTTCGTTGGGCTAACCGGCCCCGGGCAGGCTCGCCATGTAAATGGCACAGTCCTAAAAGGCGAAGATCCTGGGGGCTGCGATCTCCACTCGACAAAGGAAGTTGATATACGATGCCTACTGGAACCGTGAAGTGGTTCAATGTGACCAAGGGATTTGGCTTCATTACCCCCGACGAGGGAGGTAAAGACGCGTTCGTGCATATCTCGGCAGTTCGGGATTCTGGGATGGAAAGCCTTGCCGAAGGCCAGAAGCTGGAATTTGAACTCGTGCCTGGGCGTGATGGCCGCGAAGCGGCCGCGAACTTGAAGGCCGCTGATTAAGGCTCTCCTGACACCGTCCCGATAGCAAAAGTTCGGCTGGGCGGCGGCTGTTCCTGGTGGTATGCCGGGCGCAGACGGAAAGTTTTGTTCAGAAGGGGTGCCGTGGTGACGCGGCACCCACCCTTCTGTATTGTGCCGGTCGATTGATGATATTGGGAGTGTTCGGCCCATGGCCAGAGACCTCTATCCCGTGTCCTGCCCCAATTGTGGGGAGGCACAGAACGTCCTGCCGGGAGGATTCGATCCCGATCGGGTGCCGTTCGGACCCGTGACCTGCATGGTCTGCGGGCGTGATTTCTCGCGCGAAGATTACCTCGCCGGTCTCGACGATATTGCGGCGGCCCGGGGCAAAACGGGCGATAACGTGGTGCCGCTGCGACGTTCCTAGTTTTTGCGAACCAAGGCCAATCCGGCGCCGGCGGCAATGAACAGCCCGCCGGTGATGCGGTTGCGCAGGCGCTGGGCGCGCAGGGATTTCATCGCCCCCAGCACGCGCGCCCCGAACAGGGCATAACCTGAATCAAACGTGATCTGGACGGCCATATAGGCGGCGCTCATGGCCCAAAGCTGCGGCCCGGCCGGTAAATTGGGGTCGATGAACTGCGGGAAAAAGGCAGCGTAGAACGCCAAAACCTTGGGGTTGGTCCAGGATACGAAAAATCCCTGCCAAAACATGCGCGACGGTTTGGCCGGCGCGGACGGCGCTTCGTCGGGGGCCGCCGGCTCTGCCCGCCAGGCCTGGATACCCAGGAAAACAAGATAGGCGACACCCAGCCAGCGCAGGACCTCGAAGCCGTCGGCCATGACGGCCATGAAGGTGGTCAGCCCAAGCGCGGTCACCGCCAATTGCTGCATCTGCGCGAAGCTGGTGCCGGCCACGCCGGTCAGACCGGCCCGGATGCCGAACCGGGTGGCCTGGCTGGTGATCAACAGCACGCTCGGCCCGGGGATGATGATCAGCACCGCCGTGGCGCCGACGAAGGCGGAAAACAGGGTCCAGTTCATGGCGGGTTTGTCCTTATCCGGTCATATGGGATTTTGCTTTAGCAAAGGCAGCACCCCCCGTAAATGCGATTCCCCTTGGCGCGGGTGCGCCGCCGATGCTACATCACGCCCGCCATGACATCCGACCTGTCCCATATCCGCAACTTCGCGATCATCGCCCATATCGACCACGGCAAGTCCACCCTTGCCGACCGGCTGATTCAGGCGACGGGCGGACTGACCGACCGCGAGATGTCGGAACAGGTGCTCGACAACATGGAGTTGGAACGCGAACGCGGCATCACCATCAAGGCCCAGACCGTGCGCCTGGACTATACGGCCGCCAATGGCGAGAAATATGTCCTCAACCTGATCGACACCCCGGGCCATGTGGACTTTACCTATGAAGTCTCGCGCTCGCTTGCGGCCTGCGAAGGCTCGCTTCTGGTTGTCGACGCGACACAGGGGGTCGAGGCACAGACGCTCGCCAACGTTTATCTGGCGCTGGACGTCGACCATGAAATCGTTCCCGTGCTCAACAAGATCGATTTGCCCGCGGCCGAATCGGAACGGGTCAAAGAGCAGATCGAAGACGTGATCGGCCTGGATACCTCGGACGCTTTGGAAATTTCGGCCAAGACGGGGATCGGCATCGATACGGTGCTGGAAGCCATCGTCACCCGCCTGCCGGCACCCAAGGGTGATCCGAACGCGCCGCTCTCGGCCCTTCTGGTCGACAGCTGGTACGACCCCTATCTGGGCGTGATGATTTTGGTTCGGATCGTCGACGGCACGTTGAAGCGCGGCCAGCGCATCCGCATGATGGCGACGGACGCCGCCTATCAGGTCGATCAGGTCGGCTATCTGCGGCCCAAGCCGACCAAGGTCGACGAACTGGGCCCAGGCGAAGTCGGCTATTTCACCGCCGCCATCAAGCGCGTCGCCGATACCAACGTGGGCGATACCATCACCGACGACCGCAAGCCGGCGGAAAAACCGCTTGCGGGCTTCAAGCCCTCGATCCCCGTGGTGTTCTGCGGCCTGTTTCCGACGGATGCGGGCGAATACGAAGATCTGCGCGATTCCCTGGAAAAGTTGCACCTTAACGACGCCAGCTTCCATTACGAGGCCGAAACATCGGCGGCCCTGGGCTTCGGCTACCGCTGCGGGTTTCTGGGCCTGTTGCATCTGGAAATCGTCCAGGAGCGGCTGGAGCGGGAATTCAATCTGGACCTGATCACCACGGCGCCCAGCGTGGTCTACAAGGTTCATATGACGGACGGCACCATGAAGGAGCTGCACAACCCCGTCGACATGCCCGATCCGGTCGCCATCGATTACATGGAAGAGCCCTGGATCAAGGCCAACATCATGGTGCCCGACGAATATCTGGGCGCCGTGCTGCAACTATGCACGGATCGCCGGGGCGAACAGATCACCCTGACCTATGTGGGCAACCGGGCCTTGGCGGTTTACCGCCTGCCGCTCAACGAAGTGGTGTTCGATTTCTACGACCGCCTGAAATCAGTCAGCCGCGGCTACGCCAGCTTCGATTACGAACTGGACGGCTATCAGGAAGGGGACCTGGCCAAGGTTTCGATCCTGGTCAATCTGGAGCCCGTGGATGCGCTGGCCTTCATCGTCCATAAAACCCATGCCGAAACCCGCGGCCGCCAGATCTGTGAAAAGCTCAAGGACCTGATCCCGCGCCAGCTGTTCAAGATCGCCATCCAGGCCGCGATCGGCGGCAAGGTCATTGCCCGCGAAACGCTCGGCGCCATGCGCAAGGACGTCACCGCAAAATGTTACGGTGGCGATATCACCCGTAAGAAAAAGCTGCTGGAAAAGCAGAAAAAGGGCAAGAAACGCATGCGCCAGTTCGGCAATGTGGAAATTCCGCAATCGGCGTTTCTGGCGGCGCTGAAGACCGGCGAATGACGCGGGCGGATTTGCGCCATGTTCATTAACCCGAAAGCCCCGGTTCGCTCGTTCCTGACGGGATGCGTGTTCCTGGCGGCGGCCGTCACGGGGGCCTTGATGGTCTGGACCCTGCGCCAGGAAAGCGGCCAGCAGTATTGCGTGCCGGATGGCGGCGATCTTTACGGCGTGTGCCGGCCGACGGTGGATTTCCTGTTGAACGGGCTGGTTTGGTACGGGCTGATTTTCGGCGCCTTGGCGCTGCCGATCCTGTCGGCGCTGATCATCCGCTGGTCCCGCCACCGCCTGGGGCCGCGCGACTGATCGCCTAGCGCCCGCCCCCGGGCGGCGGCAGGCTATCTATATCGATATCGTAATCATCTTCCGATTCCGCATAGGTCAGCCCGGCCTCGTCCAGGAAATGCTGATTTTCGTGGCTGGGGGCCATGTCGTCGTCCTCGCCGTAACCGTCCAGCATGGCCTGTTCGGAAAGCTCGTCGTACAGGAACATGGATTCCTCGCGCTCGCGCAAATCCTGTTCCTCGTCGGCCGTCAGCGGGCGCTTGGGCCGGCAGAACCAGGCCAGGGCCGCGCCCGGCATCCCGGTCAGAGCCCAGGCGGGGACATTCAACAGCGGGCGGATGACGGCGGACCACAGCTCCGGGGACAGGCGCTCGACCCGGATCTGCGTGACCACCAGATTGCCCGGCCAAATCGTGTACCAAAGGTCGTGGGCGGAAACGAGATGCAGGCCGCGCCCGGGCGTGGCCTTGACCAGGCCCTCGGCCGCCCCGGCGGCGAAAGCGGCCGCCAGCAGAACCCAGCCCAGGTAAAAACACAGCCGTTTGGCGTTCGAGCCTCCCATCATGCATTCCTTATGAGCCCGCCCCCGCGCCCGGGCAATACTTATCGCCACACAACTGCGTGTGCCCGAAGTGGGGGCGATGCCGCTTTAACCGTTGCAAGGGGCTGCGACCCCCGCTATTTTCCGGCCCCTGTTCCGAGGGGGTGCCCGCACCCACTGCCGAGAACATGACTTTTGCGCAAACGCGTCGTTGCGGGCCGGTGGCCCGCTTGGGGTTTGCGTCGACGGAGGGGTGGCCGAGTGGCTGAAGGCGCACGCTTGGAAAGCGTGTATAGGGGCAACTCTATCGGGGGTTCGAATCCCCCTCCCTCCGCCAGCCCCCCTTAAGTCCAGCCTTATGAACCCTTTGAGGGCCTCCTTAGGCTGCTCCAGGCGTCTTGCTACACAGGAGCCGCCACGAAGCTGCAGGAAGGGCGCGCGCCCGGTCCCGTTGCACACCCAACCTGACTAAGCCAAACTGCCCAAAAGGCTTCCCTGCGACAGGGGAAGCCCGGGGACCAAGGTAACATGGCTGAATCGCTTCCAGGAAAGACCTCTCAGACTCGTCATCTTTCCCAAAAATGCGGACTTCCCCCAACGCCGATAGATCGACTGCCATTATCATGGCGCCACACGGAAGGGGGAGAACAAACCATTGAGCATCAATCCTCTCGATAGGGCCGAAGCGCCGGAAAGCCCAAGCTTTGTCCGCCGCCTGCAAGGGCGGCTTACCGCGGTGTCGCCGGGTTGGTGGCTGGTGCTCTCGGCGCTCACCGTCACCACGGTACTCTGGTTCATGGGGCGGGCCGCCATGCCTGCGGGTGCACCGTTCTTTCCCTGGCTTGGGCCGAGTCTTCTAATTTCCGCTTGGTCGATCACCCTTTTGACCCTTCTGCTCCTCGCCAATACCCGGTCACGGAAGATCGAGCCGTTTTTCGGCGGCCTGGACAGGGCCGTTCGCCTGCACCGGCAACTCGGTCCGTTGGCGGTTGGGTTGATCCTGATCCACGTGGCGCTCTATATTCCCCCCGAACTGGGTATCGAGGGATCGGTCGCCGACCTGCTGATCCCGTTTCATTCGCCCCAGGGCGGCGAAGCATTCAATGCTCTCATCCTATGGCTTGTGCTTGCCTGGACCGTGCTCGCCTATACGAAGCGATTGCGTTACGAACGCTGGCTCTCCCTGCACGGTCTGTTCGGTCCGATCTTCATCCTGACTTCCGTACATGCCTTAATGGCAGGGCCGACGATCAATGCGTTCGAGCCCTTGCGATTCTGGATGTGGCTGTTGGTTCTGGTCGGATCCGGCGCCTGGCTCTACCGGGTGGTGCTTTACCGCTGGGTCGCCCCGCGCTTTCACTATTCGGTACTGCGGGTGGACCGGACATCGGAAAATACGGTGGACCTCGTGATGCGCCCGAAGTCCCGGCGGATGATTTACGAGCCGGGCACCTTCGTGTTCATAAACCGGCCGAATATTGACCGGCGCGAACTGCATCCTTTTTCGATTTCCTCCTCGCCCGCGGAACGGGATCTTCGGGTTTCGGTCCGCATGGTCGGCGACTTCACCCGTGAATTGCCGAACCTGAACCCCGGCGACCCGATCGAGGTCTTCGGCCCGTTCGGCGGGTTCACGCCCCATCGTTATCCTGATTACCGCCGTTTGATCTGTGTCGGCTCGGGCATCGGCATCACGCCGTTTCTCGGCATGCTCCGTTTCGAAGCAACCAACGACGATTTCCGCCGTATCTGGCTTTACTATGTTGTCAGAGACGCGGAGCATGCGCCCTATGACGCCGAAATCCGCGAAGTGGTGCCGATCGCGGATTCATACATCGACTACGAACTATGGCAGACCGCTGACCGCGGCCGGCCGTCGGCCGAAGCGCTGCTGGAGGCAACCCGCCCCCTGGAAGGTGTCGCGGTCATGCTCTGCGGCCGGCCGGAATTTGTCCGGGATATGGTTCGCCAGTTCACGGAAGCAGGCATTCCCCGGGAACGAATTATCGCCGAGGACTTCCATTTCCACTGAACCCGTCTGATGTGGCGGGCAGCCCTTGGATTACCGGATGCCTTACGGTTCGAATCCTGCCGCCCAGACGTGTAAGGCCCTTCCGGCGCCCGCCCGGGATTGCTAGTCTTCGGCCCTTCCTATTCTTCGCCCGGGGCAACCGGCTTGCCCGGGGGCGGCTCTTTCCAAGGACGTGATCCATGACACATATCGCATTCATCGGCGTCGGCAACATGGGTAATCCCATGGCCCAGAACCTTATCAAGGCCGGCCATGCCGTCGTTGCCTTCGACCTGAACGCCGACCTTTTGGCCAAGGCCGCCGACGCAGGGGCCACCGCCGCCGGCAGTGCGGCAGAGGCGGTCCGGGGCGCCGAAGTCGTCATCACCATGCTGCCCGCCGGCACGCATGTGAAGGACGTGGTGAGCGGGCTGTTCGGCGATTTGGACGCGGGCGCGCTGTTGATCGATTGTTCGACCATCGACGTCGCGACCGCCCGCGAGGTCCAGGCCGCGGCCGAGGAGCGTGGCTTCCCCATGGTCGATGCGCCCGTATCGGGCGGGGTCGGTGGGGCCGAAGCCGCGACGTTGACGTTTATGGTCGGCGGCGAAGACGAGGCCTTCGTCCGTGCCAAGCCGATCCTGGAAAAGATGGGCAAGACCATCGTTCATTGCGGCGGGCCGGGCACGGGCCAGGCGGCCAAGATCTGCAACAACATGATGCTGGGCATTCAGATGGCATCTGTTTCCGAAGCCTTCGTGCTGGCGGAAAAGCTGGGCCTGGACGCGCAGCGCCTGTTCGACGTGTCGTCCACGGCGTCGGGCCAGTGCTGGTCGCTGACGACCTATTGTCCGGTGCCGGGTCCGGTGCCGACGTCGCCCGCCAACCGTGATTACACGCCGGGTTTCGCCACGGCCCTGATGCTGAAAGACATGGGCCTGGCCCTGCAGGCGGCCAAGGACGCGGGTGCCGATGTATCCGTTGCCGAAAAGGCGGCTGCGATCTATCAGGATTATGCTGATGCGGGCGAGGCGGGTAAGGATTTTTCCGGCATCATCAATCTGATCCGCGACCGCGCGGACAAGGCGTAAATCAAAAAACCAACGGGAGAATTAATCTATGACCATCCAGCAAGGCGACCGCGTGCCCAGTGCGACCATCTTCAAGATGGGCGATGACGGCGGACCTGAAGCCGTTGCCACCGACGATTATTTCAAGGGCCGCCGTGTGGTGGTGTTCGGCCTGCCGGGTGCTTTCACCCGCACCTGTTCGGCCAAGCATCTGCCGGGCTTCGTCGCCCAGGCTGACGCCATCCTGGCCAAGGGGGTGGATGAAATCGCCTGCGTGTCCGTCAACGACGCCATGGTCATGACCGCCTGGGGCCTGTCCCACGAAGCGCCCGGCAAGGTCACCATGCTGTCCGACGGCAATTGCGCGTTGACCGAGGCCATGGGCCTGGCATCGGACATGTCGGCCAAGGGCTACGGCAAGCGGTCCAAACGCTATGCCATGATCGTCGAGGACGGCACGGTCACCCATCTGGCGCTGGAAACGGAGCCGGGGCTCAACGTGTCCTCGGCGGAACAGGTGCTTGAGGTGCTTGGGTGACCGACGGCGGCAACACACGCCCGTTGCAGTTCACCCATTTCGGGGCGGCGGGCTGGAAAATCACGGACGGCGAGACGGTCATCCTGCTCGACCCCTATCTGTCGCGGGTGCGCTTTCAGGGCCGGCGTTACGGCCCCAACGATGCGACGGAAATTCCGGACGATCCGCGCCCCGTGGTCAAGATGAGTGAGCCGGCGCCCAGCGACGCGGCGACCATCGACCGCCACGTACCCAAGGCCGATTTCATCATCCTGTCCCATTCCCATTTCAATCACGCCATGGACGTGCCCTATATCGCCAACAAGACCGGTGCGGTGGTGATCGGCACGGAAAGTACGTGCAACATCGCCATCAACGGCGGCGTGCCGGACGAACAAATCCATGCCGTGCGGGGCGGCGAGGATTACGCTTACGAAAAGTTTTCGATCCGCGTGATCCCAAGCCTGCATTCCGCTTTGTCCTGCAAGCTGTACAAGGATTTCGGCACCATCCCGGTGCAGGACGAACCGCTTTGCCTGGACGACTATGTGGAGGGCGGCACCCTCGCCTATCTGATCCGCATCGGCGGGCGCGAGGTGTTGTTGTTCGGTTCCATGAATTTCATCGAGCGCGAGGTCGACGGCCTGCGCCCCGATGTGGCCTTTATCGCCTCGGCCCCGCCGCGCCTGGATATCCATGATTACACGGCGCGGCTGATGCGGTGCCTGGGCCGCCCGCCGCTGGTGGTCGCGACCCATTGGGACGACCAGGGTCTGCCCTTTGGTGCGGCGCAGGATCACGCCCTGACCCATACGGCGGCCTTCATCGAAGAGGTCAAGGCCGCGGCCCCGCAGACGGAGGTCTTCGTGCCGCGCCATTTCCAGACCCTGGTTCTGGATGCCCAGGGGCAGATGCGCGTCGCGGACTAGCCGGGCGGGATCTGTACCGGCGCGCCTGTCCGCGTGCTAGGGTCGGCAAAACATTTTTGGGAGGATACCAATATGACCACCATCAACACCCTGCTGCCGACCTCGTTGGTCGGTTCCTACGCACAGCCCAACTGGCTGCTCGACCGCGCCAAGCTGGCCGGGCGCTTTCCGCCCCGCACCCGGGCCAAGGAGCTGTGGCGCGTGGACGAGGAATACCTGGAAGAAGCCCAGAACGATGCCACCATCCTGGCGATCCGCGATCAGGAACGGGCCGGGCTCGACATCATCACCGACGGCGAAATGCGCCGCGAAAGCTATTCCAATCGTTTTGCCACGGCGCTGTCCGGGGTCGACATCGACAATCCGGGCGAAGCCCTCGACAGGTCGGGCCACCCCAACCCGGTGCCGCGCATCGTCGGCAAGATTACCCGCATGCATGCGGTCGAGGTCGAAGACGTGAAGTTCCTGCGCGCCAACACGGACCGTAAGATCAAGATCACCGTGCCCGGCCCCTTCACCATGTCGCAGCAGGCGCAGAACGATTTTTATGCGTCGGAGGCCGAGTTGGCCATGGACTATGCCGCCGCCGTGAACGAGGAAGTCCGCGACCTGTTCGCCGCCGGTGCCGACGTGGTGCAGCTGGACGAGCCCTACATGCAGGCGCGCCCGGAAAAGGCGGCCGAATACGGGCTGGATGCCCTCAACCGCGCGCTCGACGGGATCGAGGGCGAAACGGCCGTGCATATCTGTTTCGGCTATGCGGCGATCATCCACGAACGGCCCGAAGGCTATTCCTTCCTGCCGCAGTTGGCGGATTGTACGGTGTGCGATATCTCGATCGAGACGGCGCAGTCGGAACTGGATTGCGCGGTGCTGGAAACCCTGCCGGAAAAGAACATCATCCTGGGCGTGTTGGATCTGTCGACCCACGACATCGAAAGCCCGGAAACGGTGGCGGAACGCATCCGCAAGGGCCTCGCCCATCACCCGGCGGAAAAAGTCATCGTTGCCCCCGATTGCGGCCTCAAGTACCTGCCCCGCGACGTCGCCTTCGGCAAGATGAAGGCCATGGCCGATGGCGCCGCCATCGTCCGCGCGGAACTGACGAAATAAGAAAACAGAAAGCCTGCCCATGACCAAAACCAATACCCAGGTGCTGTTCAACAGCGCGCCCGAAGGCCTGCCCAAGGCGGAGAATTTCAAGATCGTCGAAACCGCCGTGCCGCAACCGGGTGCCGGGCAGTTTCTGTTGAAGAACCATTACCTGTCGCTTGACCCTTACCAGCGCATGCTGATGGGCGGGGGCTGGACCTACAGCCCCAACATGCTGAAGCCAGGGGACCTGATGGTCGGGCGCGTTTTGGGCGAGGTGGTGGAAACGCAGAACCCGGATTTCCCCCTAGGCACCTTCGTCGTCGGGCGGTTGGGCTGGCAGACCCATGTGGTGTCGGATGGCACGAACCTGGATTTCGTGGTTGATGCCAAACCGGGCGTGCCGCTGTCGGCCTATCTCGGCGTCTGTGGCTCCACCGGTGTAACGGGCTGGGTCGGGCTTAAGGTCACGGGCCAGCCCAAGGCGGGCGAGACGGTGGTGGTTTCCGCCGCCGCCGGATCGGTCGGCAGTTGCGTCGGCCAATTGGCCAAGGATTTGGGCTGTCGTGCCGTCGGCATCGCGGGCGGGCCCGATAAATGCAAGCTGGTCACGGATGAATTCGGCTTCGATGCCTGCATCGACTACAAGGCGCCGGACCTGGCGGGGCAGTTGAAGGCGGCCGCGCCCGACGGCGTCGATGTCTATTTCGATAACGTGGGCGGCGAAATCCTGGAAACGGTGATGGGTCAGTGCAACCGCCTGGCGCGCATCCCGGTCTGCGGTGTGCTGGCGCGCTACAACGAAACGGGCCAAGCCTATGGCAACAGGAACATGTATCTGTTCTTCGACAAGTCCTTGAAGATGGAAGGCTTCGTGCTGAATGCCCACAAGCATGTCTGGCCCGACGCCCGGGCCGAGCTTGAGGACATGGTCGCGGACGGGCGCATGAAGCATCGGGAGACGATTGCCGAAGGGATCGTGAACGCGCCCGAAGCCTTCATCGGCATGCTGCAAGGCAAGAACCTGGGCAAGCAGTTGGTCAAGCTGACCTGACCACGCCTTCCTTGTCTCACCGCCTCACTGTCTCAGTGGTTTTCTTTTGGGTGCCGATGCCGGCGACGGCGTGTCGCGGGGGCTGTGCTTATGCGCAGGTCGCGCCGCGAAGGTGTGCCTTGCCGTCGGAGCCGAACGTTCCATGTGCGCTGCCCTTTCCGATTTTCGGATGGGAGAACACGCCCGAGACCTCGGCGCCGGCGATTTCCTCGCCGGTCACATGCGCCTGTCCCATGGGCGAGCTTTCCAGCCGGTCGTCCAGGTCGATGGTGAACATGAACTTTCGCCCGGCCGAAAAATTGGCGAAGTGAAGGTCGAGGGCCTCCGCGCCATCAGCCACCACGGGCTCTTTCATCAGGCTGACCTCGCCCGGCACCACTTCGAACTGATAGGGCTCCGACGAGCCCTGGCCGCCGAAGTCCGTATCGAATACGACGCGGCCGATGGAATTGGCGGACCGGAATTCCAGGCTCAGCAACGTCCAGTCTTCCCGGCTTTTGTTGTCGATGATGAAAACGTCGGGGCCGGAATCGATGAATTGGATGATAACTTCCGGCCCGCAGGCCGCCGCCGGTTTCGGCGCGGTGATCGCGGTGGCGGCAAGCACGCCGGCCGCCAGGAACAGGGCAGATGGGAACGAACGCATGCCGATACCCCCAAACGTGAAAATGCCCAAAGGGAAAACATAAGGTGGGGATCAGCCTAGCATCAAGCGGCCGTGCCGCGTAGAGGCTTCGTCAAGCGGCCGCCAGAAGATGGACCGAAAACAAGTCGTCCCCATCGGTCCAATATTGGGCATGGCGCCATCCTGCCCCGCCGGCGACGCGGGCGAAATCGTCGATCCCGTATTTATAGGAATTTTCCGTATGGATGGTCTCACCGGCGGCGAATTCGAAAGCATGGCCGTCGACGTGGACAGTCTGATCGACCGTGCTTTGCAGGTGCATTTCGACGCGCCCTTCGTCTTCGTCGTAACGGGCCATATGGACGAACCGGGCGCGGTCGAAGGCGCCGCCGATTTCCCGGTTGATGCGGTCCAGCAGGTTCAGGTTGAAATCGGCGGTCACGCCGCGCGCATCGTCATAGGCATCCAGCAGGATGTTGACGTCTTTTTTCAAATCGACGCCGACGACCATATAGGATCCGTCTCCCAGCATGCGCCGGGCACGGGCAAGGAAGCTTGCGGCCTGGGCTGGTTCGAAATTACCGATGGTGGAGCCGGGAAAGAACCCGACCCGGGGCCGGCCTTGCATCTCCGCCGCCAGACCGGCGGGCAGGTCGATGTCATCGGTGAAGTCGCCGACCACGGGCCGGACCAGCAGATGGGGCAGGCGTTCCGACAGGGCTTCGGCGGCGGCATCCAGAAAATCGGCGGCGACATCGATGGGCACATAACCCAAGGGCTCCTTGAGCGCGTTCAGGAACAGATCCGATTTGCGGGACGAGCCCGATCCGAATTCGATCACCCAGGATTGCGCGGGCAGGGCCGCACCCAGATCGGGGGCGATATCGGCCAGCAGCGCCAGTTCCGTGCGGGTCGGATAATATTCTTCAAGATGCGTGATCTCTTCGAACAAGGCAGAGCCGCGCACGTCATAGAGCCACTTGCAGGGCAGTGTTTTTGAGGCCTTCGACAAGCCGTCGACCACGTCGCGGGTAAAGGCCTCGCGGCCGTCTTCGTCCAGGCCTGTATCTTCGATATCGGCGAAACCATCCATCATTGGATTATCCGTCCTCTGCCAAGCGCAGGCCCGTGAACTGCCAGCGCTGATGGGGGTAGAAAAAGTTGCGGTAGGTGGCGCGGATATGGCCCGGGGGTGTGACGCAGGACCCGCCGCGCAGAACGTTCTGACCCGACATGAACTTGCCGTTGTATTCGCCGCCCGCCCCGTCCGTCGCGCGGAACCCGGGATAGGGGGCGTAGGAACTGGCGGTCCATTCCCAGACGTCGCCGATCATCTGCTCAAGCGGGCTGTCCGTGCCGTCGGCTTTCTTGACGGGGGTTCCCGTTGCGGGGGCGGGGCGCAGGCGGCCGGTCGCCGCCATGTTGCCGGTCATCGGCAGGCCTTCGGCGGCGGCCTCCCATTCGAACTCTGTCGGCAGGCGCTTGCCCGCCCAGCGGGCGAAGGCATCGGCTTCGAACAGGCTGACGTGGCAGACGGGCGCATCCTGGTCGACGGGCTGGGGGCCTTTCAAGGTCATGGTCCACCATTCGCCGTCCCGGTTTTCCCAATACAAAGGGGCGGACCAGTCCTCGGCCTGGACCGTGGCCCAGCCGTCCGACAGCCACAGCAGGGGATCGCGATATCCGCCGTCGGAAATGAAATCGATCCACTCGCCGTTGGTGACGGGGCGCACGGCCAGATGGAACGGCTGTATCAGGGCGTCATGGCGGGGGGTTTCGCAGTCGAAGGAAAACCCGTCGCCGGCCCCATCAAGGGGTGTGCCGGCAAAGGTATCCGCCCCGGTTTTGCGGATGCCGCCCGCGAACGATGCCCATCCGTCGGCGGGGGCCGGTGCGCGATCGGCAGACAGGGGTTCGGGCGGGCGGTAGGCGGGCTTCAACGGGTTTTGCGCAAACAGATGCAGGATGTCCGTGAGAAACAGTTCCTGATGCTGCTGTTCGTGATGCATGCCCAGTTCGATGGTGCGCAGCAGGGCGTCGTCCACGGCGTCCGATGCCATCAGGGTTTCCAGCCCTGCATCGACGTGGCGGCGGTAGGCGACCACGTCATTCAGGGGCGGGCGGGTCAGCAGGCCGCGCTGCGGCCGCGGTTGGCGCGGGCCGACGCTGTCGTAATAGGAATTGAACAGATAGGCGTAGCGGTCGTTGAAGGTTTCGTAGCCCGGCAAGGCGGGCTGCAGGACCAGGGCTTCGAAAAACCAGCTGGTATGGCCCAGGTGCCATTTGGCGGGGCTGGCGTCTTCCATGGATTGGGCGGTGGCGTCCGCGTCGGACAGGCCTTCCGCCAATGCCATTGTCTCATCACGAACGGCCCGCAGCCGGCGTAACATCGTTTCAGACGCCTCGGCCGCCGCGGTTCTTTCCAGTCCGGCGCTTCGGTTTGCGGATGTCATCGATACGAGGGGGCTGTGTTTCCTTCGGCGTGGTGTCGTGCAAACGGAGACGCGCGAAGGCGCCCCCGGACAGCAATTTACGCCCCCAACCTTAGCTGACCAGCTGGAGCCTGTGTGGATTATTTGTTCACAGTGATGTTACGGGGCAATGAATTCGGGCGTTTTTGTCGAACCCGCCCTGCGGCAAAGATCAGATTTGATCGTCGCGGAAATATTCGTCGTCGCGGCCGCCGCCCTGTTTCAGAAGCTCGTAATCGCGCCAGTATTCCTCGACGTCATCGCCGGGCTTGGGCCCTTCGCCAATGCCGTACTTTTCCCATTTGTCGCGGTCGGACAGTTTGTCCATGTCCGGCTTTTTGGGTGACGTGACCTTCAGAATGATGCCCGCGACAACCGTTGCGATCGTCAACAGAATAAGTGTGGGGAGCCATCCCATTTGTTTGATGATTTCCACCGTGACCTCCTTTGTATGGCCCCGCAGCATGAAGCTCTGCTCAGGATGCAGTATCCCGATGTCTTGCGTGCTCCATGGATGGGCTGCTTGCCGATTTCCCCGATTCTCCGGTAAGCGGTCCGTAGGCGAAAAGCTTATACCGGCAATTCCTGACATACAACTGACAGGTCAACAAAAGACAATTGTTTCCAACGGCTTCTCATGTCGATGTTGATAAGTTCCCGGCCCTCTTGCGAAAGGAGGCCGCCGCGGCTTAAAAGGCAAGGCAGGATGCGGCATTCTGGGCAATATTCCCGCTGTGGGTCGGCGCGCATCGCACGCCTTCCCGTGTTGTTGCTGTTGATATCGGCAGCGGCCTGTCTTGCTGTCGTTGCGGGCCGTGGTGCCGTGGCTTCGGAAATCACGGCGTCGAAATCCGAGGTGACCGGCGTGCGCCTCGGCCGCCATGCCGATTTTCTAAGGCTTGTGTTCGATCTGACCGCGCGGCCCGAATTCAGCGCCCGTGCGACCGGTGCGCGCACGTTCCAAGTGATTCTGCCCAAATCGTCCCTGCCGCCCGAAGGACATAGGGCATTGGCGGCGGATCCCTTGGCGCCTGATTTGATCCTGCGTCCGGCGAGGAATGATGGGGGGCCGTTGCGGTTCGGGGTGGCAAGCCGGTTCGATGCCTTCATCCGCCGTACATTCGTATTACCACCGAAGACCGGCGGCATGGGGCTGTGGCGTTTGGTGTTGGATGTGGTGCCGCGTCCCGGTGTCCGAAGTCCGGCGCCGTCTCATGCGGAGACGGCATCGACGCATGCATTGCTGCCTGCGCCGCATGGTCTTGCGGACATTGAGCCTGTGGGGCCCTCGGCCCCGGCGCCGGTGCGTGCCCTGCGGGCGGACAGGCCGACCCCGCCGCCGCCCGCCGCCCTGCCTGCCCAGGTCGAGGTTTCCTGGGCCCGGGCCAGCCGTATCCTGCGGGAGCTTCAGGAACGCCAGGCCCCCGATGCCGATGCGGACCTGCCGCCGCAATTGGTTCTGGCGCCGAAATACAGACGCCCCATGGTGCCCTTACGCTGACCACGCCGGTATCTGTCGCATTCGCAAATTGCACATCAATTTGAACAATGATGACAGGCATTAAATAAACGTGATCATTCGCACGGTGCGGCCGGCCGAGCCCCTTTGAGGTGTCTGGGCGATCCTTTGCGGGGTGGGGAGGCGCGGAAAAGCGCCGTTTTCCGCATGCATATCATAAGATGTCACCCCCTGAATTTTGCTAATAAATTCAATGGCTTTGTCAGCTAGTTGTCAGGTTTGCGTCAGGATGGCGTCAGGACAATCTGGCATAAGGTCTGCACAGATGATCGCACCGTTTCCGAAGGCACTGTGCTCGTGCATCAGAAGCGGGTTTCTTGATGGGAAGGTCAATAACCAACATCCGCACAAACGCAACGGTCAAAAGGCAGACCAAACATGCCGAAGTTGATTGGCGCGGATTTAGATACCAACCATGAATACAAGCGGAGTGAATCAAGATGGTTATCAATATGAATAAAATCGGTGTGCTCGGTGCGGCCGTGGCTGCCATGTTTGTTGCAGGCCAGGCGCAGGCTGCCGATTCCGTGAACGCCGGCGCCAGCGTTGAAATCGCGGCTCCGGTCTCGATCACGCAGGACACGGCCCTTGCCTTCGGCGCCATCGGCCCGAGCCTTGTTGCCGGTACGGTGACGATCGCCTTGGGTGGCGGTCAGAGCGTGACCGGTGGTGTTTCGGCCCTGGGCGGTACGACCGCTGCCGGTGCCTTTTCCGTGACCGGTGCTTCGGGCGCGACCTATGGTGTCACGGTTCCGGCCTCGGTCAGCCTGACCGGTCCGGGCACGGCGATGATCGCAACCTTGACCCACGATGGTGGCGGCACGCTTACGGGCGGGACCGATAGCTTCAACGTGGGCGGCACGCTCGCGGTCGGCGTCAGCCAGGCCGCCGGCAGCTACACGGGCACCTACACGGTCTCCGTCAACTATCAGTAACTCCGCAGCGCATGGCCCGGTCCCGGATAGCACCGGGGCCGGCCCTGTGTGCGGATGATAACCCCGACAGATCGTGCTAGGCTGAAGGTCTCGATGACCCGCACCTGCGCCCCTTTTAGACATATATGCGCGGTCGCCTTGTTGGCAGCCGCGTTTGTTCTGTCGCCTTCGTTGGTCGGCGGGACGGTCGGCCATGTGTTGCCGGGATGGGGGCAGGCCCAGGCGCAATCGGTCAATATCACGGAGCGGCGCGAGCTTAATTTCGGCAAGGTCGCCACGTCGAGCACCCCCGGCACGGTCACCATTTCACCGTCTGGCGGGAAATCGACAACCGGCGGCGTGATCGATTTGGGCAAGAACCACCGCGAGGCAAGGTTCCGCATCACCGGCCCCGACGATGCGATCGTTATCGTGACCCTGCCGACCACGGCCACGGTTACCGGCGGTGGCGGTTCCGGCACGCTGAGCAATTTCGTGATGGATCCGCCCAATCCGATCAACCTGGGCCGGCGGGGACGCGCCAACATAACCGTTGGCGCGACGCTTAACCTGGGAACCAACCTTCCAGCCGCGGATTACACAGGCAACTTCACGGTTTATGTGGATATACAGTGATGATCCGCACCATCCCGACATGTATTGCCATGTGTTGTCGTCAAAGGGATGATCGGCAGCCATTTATGGTATGCTGTGCAGATGCCCGTTCCGGCTTTGAAGGCCCGATAACGAGATGATGGTACTTGCGATCAAATCCAACGCCTTTCGGCGGATTGCCGGGGCCCTCGTACTCGCGGGGATGGCTTGCGGTATGACGGCTGTGTCGCCGGTCCAGGCCGGGTCCAGCGTATCGTCGAACGCAACGGTCCGGATCGTGCGTCCGGCCGGGGTCATCGGCGTTCAGGAATTGTCGAACGCGCAAGGGTTCCTTGCCGCACCGTCGCAATCATCCGACCCGCTGACACAGGCGGCGGCCCCTGCGGCGCGGCCCAGGGTGGCTCCGCCGTCGTCCGGTGGCGCCTTGGCCGCGGCGATCGCCATTTCGGGTGTCCCCAATCAGACCTTTTCCCTGGCCATCACGGATTCCCTGGTGGTCGTGACGGATCAGGGTGAACTGGTGGTCACGAGTTTCGATCACAATGCCGGGGACAATCCGACCATCGGCGGAGACGGGGCCGCGCAAATCGCGATCGGGGCGAAATCGCAAGGCGGCTCGCCGGCCACGCTACAGGATTTGGCGACAAATGCCGGCGGCAACGACCCGGCGGGTGAAGCCATCATCGACCCCAATATTATCAATGTAACGGTCCAAACGGCAGATGGTCCGCAAGTCCTCAGGATTCAGCGGCCCGACAGTTTCGGCCCGACCATTTTCGGAGAAAAGTTTTTTACCGTTTTGGTTTCCTACAACTGATGGTTCAGATTAACCTTTAGTGCAGGAAACGCGGTAGCCAAATCAAAGGTTTAGGGGAGAAATCGGAATGCGTCCGATGAGACTGATCAAAGGAATTGCCTTGCTGGCGGTGCTTGCCGGTATCGGCGGTTTCGCGCAACAGGCGAATGCACAGGGGTTCGGCGATCTTGTGGTTTCACCGACCCGTGTGGAACTTGAAGGCCGAACCCGTTCGACCACGGTGACCTTGACCAATCGGGGGTCGGAATCGGCCTTGTTCCGTATTTCTCTGGTCGCCATGGACATGGACGCCAGGGGCAATTTGAAGGCCGTTGATCAGCCCGCGGCCGGCACGCAGACCGCCGAAGCCTTGGTGCGCTATGCGCCGCGCCAGGTCAACATCCCGCCCGGCGGCACGCAGACCGTGCGTCTGGTTCTGCGCAAACCCACGGACCTTGCCGACGGCGAATACCGTTCGCACATGTTCTTTCGGGCCGTGCCGCCGGAAGATGCCGGGCGCAGCATCGCGGACCAAGGTAATCAAGGTGGCGTGTCGGTCAAGTTGACGCCGATCTTCGGGATCACGATCCCGGTCATCGTCCGCCACGGCGACACGGACTTGAAGGTTGCCATGTCGGGGTTCGAAGTCGTGCCCGATAAGGACAAGAAGAAGCTGACCTTCAAACTGTCCCGCGAGGGCAGCCGGTCGGCCTATGGTGACGTGAAGGTTGAATACATGCCTGCCGGCGGCGGCGCGCCGGTGGTGGTCGGAGAAGTCACCCGCCTTGCTGTGTTCACACCGAATACCGACCGGGGGGTGGAGGTGCCGTTGACGGTGCCGCCGGGCGTTACCCTGGGCAAAGGGACCTTGAAGGTCTTTTATCGTGAAGTAAACGGAGACACGACACTGGCCTCGGGTGAAGTCACGCTGCAATAACATCACGGCTGTGCCCTTGTGGGGGTACGCGCGAAGGCCCGGAACCGGGCCGAAGACCCATAGCGGTAACGCATCCGGGAGAATCCGGGCCAGCGTTTCCGTTGTGATGCGCGGCCTGATATTCGGAAGGCACGGCACCATTATTCAACGCGCCGCCGCTTTTATCCTGCTGACCTGCCTGTTCGTTCCGGCGTCGGTCAATTGCGCCTTTGCGCAAAGCGGCGACAATCGCCATCGCCTTGATCTTCGCGAACAACTGTTCCTTGAACTGCGGTTGGGCGATTTGCGTCTCAGCGACACCTTTCCCGCCATGCTGTCGGGGTCGTCCCTGGAACTGCCCCTAGGAGATTTGGCGCGGGCCCTGGACTTTTCCATCACGGCCGATGCCCAGGCCGGTTTGGCGGGGGGGTGGTTCCTTTCGGAAAACCGGCTGTTCTCTTTGTCGCTGGGGCGCAAGGAAGTCATCATCGCCGGCAAATCGTCAACCTTCGATCCCGCGCTGGTCAACGTTGCCGACGGGGATATCTATGTCGACGTGCGTTTGTTGTCGCGGTGGTTTCCGATCGACATCGCCTTCGATTTGCCGAACCTGATCGCGACCCTGACCTCGCGCGAACCCATGCCGATCGAGGCCCGTCTGGCCCGTGAGGATGCCCGCGAACGGGTCCTGCGTCAGCGCGGCCCTGACCGTGATTATCCTAAGGAAGATCAGTCGCCCGGTTTGATATCGATCCCGCGCGCCGACCTTTATGTTCAAGGACAGCGCGCAACCCATGGATCGGCTGAAAAGAAATATAGCTATTCCTACAATATGACCGGGGCCGCCGATGTGGCCGGCACCAATGCCAGCGTCTTCGTCAGTGGTCAGAATGGCCAGGCCGTGTCGGACATTCGCACGACGTTCGAGCGCACGGACCTGGAAGGGGGTCTGGGCGAAAGTATTCTGGGTGACTATGGCGCGACCCAAATCCGCGCCGGCGATATCTTTACGCCGCAGTTTGCGCTGACCACGCGCAATCAGGTGACCAATGGCGCCACCGTCACCAACTTTCCCGTCGGCGGCACGCCCGACGAATTTGATCGCATCACGTTGACCGGCGATCTGCCGCTTGGCTGGGAAATGGAGCTTTACCGCAACGAGACCTTGATCGATTTCGCCGAAGCCCGGTCCGACGGGCGTTACGAATTCACCGATGTCCCGCTGTTGTTCGGGGTCAATGTGCTGCGGCTTGTGTTTTACGGGCCGCAAGGCCAGGTCCGGGAAGAATCGCGCCAGATTCGTGTCGGCCTGGATCAGATCAAACCGGGCGAGGTGAAATACGAAGTGTCGGCCGGTTTGCACGACGACCGCCTGATTTCCAATCAGGTATTGTCCGGCACGGATACCCGGCGCGATCAGCCGCGTGTGATGGCGCGGGTGCAGACGGGGTTGACCAATAAACTGTCCGTCGGCGCCAACGTGGTCGCCATCCCCCGTGATGACGGCGGCCGCGATACCTATCTGGGGACGACACTGGCGACCTCGTTCGGCAACCTGTTCGGCAAGGTCGATCTTGTCGATCAACAGGACGGCGGCTGGGCGACGCGCCTTACGGCGCAGACCTCGATCCTGGGGTATTCAACCATCCTGGAACACAATGTCACCCGCAATTTTCTAAGCGAACAGTTCACGGGAACAGGGACGTCCAAATTGAATTCCTCGACCACGCTGCGTGTCGATGGGACGATTGCCGTATTCGATTTGCCGCAAATGCCGGTCAGCGTGACCTTGGATCACGACCGCTTCGTCAATGGCGACAGAACGACGACCATATCCGGGCGGACGACCGTGCCGATCGGCCGGTTGTCGGTGACCCATACCTTTGATTACGCGCGAAACAAGACCTCGACGGGGACAAGCAAGACGGCCTCGGGGACATTCCTTCTGGGCGGCCGCCTTGGCGGTGTCCGCCTGCGTGGCACGGTCGGCTACAACCTGCTGCCGAATAAGGACTACGGCGCGATCACGCTGACGGCGGACAAACGCATATCAAAGGACCTGGAACTCAGCATTGGATTGGACCGGACCGCGCCGCCGTCGCCGGTGAATACCTATAGCGTCGGGATCAACAAGCTGACCGATTGGTCGGCCTGGGGGGTTGATCTGGAATATTCGGACAGTGCCGTGTTTCAGGCCAGCGTCAACATGGCCATGTCGTTCGGCGTCAACCCGGTTTCGGGCCGGCCGGTCGTGACGCCGGAACGGACGGCGACCCAGGGGGCCTTGATGAGCCGCGTCTTCCTTGACGGCAACGGCAACGGCACGTTCGACGATGGGGACACGCCGCTTGAAGGCGTGCGGCTGGAAGTCGACCGTGGCATCCTGCGCAATAAATCGGACGCAGAGGGGTTCATTTACATCCCCTCCGTCTCACCCAATCGGAACCTCGTGGTCAAGGTCGATACGGACAGCCTGGGCGACCCGTTCCTGGTGCCGATAAAAAAAGGTGTCTCCATCGTCGCCCATCCCGGCGGCACGGCGCGGGTCGATTTTCCCGTCGTCACCACGGGTGAAATCGATGGCACGGTATTCAAGGTCGAAGAAACCAAGGTGTTTCCCATATCCGGCGCCGAGCTCCAATTGCTGGACGGCAGCGGCAAGGTCGTGCGCGAACTGCGGTCGGCGTTCGACGGCTTTTATCTGATGGAATACGTGCCGCCCGGCGACTACACCGTGCGCGTCAATCCCGAACAGCTGACCCGCCTTAATTTGGTGGCGGACGGTGTCCGGCGTATGACCATCGAAGGTGACGGGACGATCGCCAGCGGGCAGGACATCGTGCTTAGAAAACGCAACGGCGCCCCGGATGCCGGAACCTTGCAATCACCCGAAGCTCCGGGCGCGTTCCCCGCGCCGGGTGATGCGCCTAATGCCCCGGAACCCGCCGCACCCGCCGACGGCCCGCCCGTGCCCAAGGCAGCGCCGGTAACGCCGGTGACACCGGCTCCCAACTAGGTCAGGGCCCGTATCGGGACAAAATAGCGGTTGGCAGGCCCGGGCGCGTCGGTTTAAGTGACGGGGTGCGCCGTCCACGCGGGGCGGCCCCAAGAAACCACCAAACGGGAGCCCATCCATGGCCATCCAACGCCACGACGTATCCTTCGAACAGCTTTCCGGCGACGTTCTCGCCCAATGGCGGGACATTCCGCCGGCCATCGTTTCCGACATGATGAACCGCACCCAATGCATGGCCGGGCGCATCAAACCGGTGGCGAAGGGCATGACGATCTGCGGCCAGGCGCGCACGGTGACCTGCATGGTCGGTGACAATGCGGCGGCCCATTACGCCATCGGACTGTTGAAACCGGGCGAGATTTTGGTGATCGATGCGGGCGGATATGAGGACGTTGCCGTCTGGGGCGGCATCATGACCCATGGTGCGGTCGCCATGAAGGCCGGCGGGATCGTTATCGACGGTGCCATGCGCGACGTTGCCGAAATCGCCGAAATGGGTCTGCCGGCGTTTTGCGCGGCCCATGTGCCGCAAGGCCCGCATAAGGGCTTCGGCGGTGTGATCGACGGCACCATTTCCTGCGGTGGGGCGCGTGTTTCGCCGGGGGATATCATCGTTGCCGATGACGACGGCGTGGCCGTCGTGCCGCTGTCCCGGCAGGCTGAATTGCTTGCGGCTTCGATCCAGAAGATCGCTGACGAGGAAGCGACCATCGCCCGCATCAAGGCGGGCGAGACCACGGCCAAGATGATGGGCCTGCCCGAGCCGGAAATGCTGCCTTAAGGAAAACCGCCATGATCGAAACCATCCGTATCGGTAATGGCGAATTTCCGCGCCGGCGCCTGATTTCCGGGGTGCCGCCCCTGGACAGACTGGTCAACCTATCGGCACGCCCGGGATCGGCCCCCATGGTCGTCAAACGTGACGACCTGACGGGCCTGGGCATGGGCGGGAACAAGGTCCGCAAGCTGGAATTCTATACGGGCCAGGCGCTTTCCCAGGGGTGCGATACCTTGATCATCACCGGTGCGGTGCAATCCAATTATGTGCGGGTCACGGCGGCGGCGGCGCGCGCGGCCGGGCTTGAATGTCATATCCAATTGGAAGACCGGGTTGCCGACATGGACGATGGATACCGGCGCGGCGGCAACGTGCTGCTCGACCGGATTTTGGGCGCGACCCTGCATTATCTGCCGGCCGAGGCTACGGAAGCGGATGCGGACGCCAACCTGGATGCCATCGCCGATCGCCTGCGGACCGAAGGATGGAATCCCTATGTCATCCATCTGGGCGCCCGGTACGAGCCCCGGGGCGCTTTGGGCTATATCCTGGCGGCACGGGAGATCCTGGATCAGATCGATGCCATGAATATAGACGTGACCCGCATCGTCACGGCATCGGGCAGCGGGCAAACTCATTCGGGGCTTCTGACCGGGCTGCGGCTGGCGGGCTCGGGTCTGCCCGTGACGGGCATCTGCGTGCGCCGTGATGCGGCGCAGCAGCATGCGCGCATCACCCAGGTTTGTAAGAACCTGGGCCATCTGATCGGCCGCCCGGATCTGGTCAAGCCGGATGACATTCAGGTCACGGATGAATTCCTCGGCCCCGGGTACGGCAAGAATTCGCCGGAAACCTGGGGGGCGTTTCTGACCGCCGCCCGCGACGAGGGCCTGATGCTGGATCCGGTCTATACCTCCAAATCCTTTGCCGGCGCTCTTGCCGCCGCCGCCGATATCGGGCCCAACGGTGGCACGGTGCTGTATCTTCACACCGGCGGCCTGCCGGCGCTGTTCGCTTATGAAGCGGCCATCGACCAAGCCCTTGCCGCCCAGGATCCGCAATCGGCGGACGGACAATCAACCTTACGGAAAGAACCATGATGGACTGTTTCGCCAAACCGGGGGCGGCCGCCGTCCCCATCGCCGCCGTTGCCGCCAAGGATTTCAAGTCCTGGCTTGCCGGCCGAGATGCATCGACCCGGGCCTGGATTAATGCCAATGGATTTTCGCCCAAAGCCGGCCGTCACCTTGCCGTGCCCAATGCCAAGGGGCGCATCGGTCTGGTCGTGTTGGGCCGCGGTGACGACGCCAGCATGTGGGATTTCGGCGACCTGCCCAAGGCCCTGCCCGCCGGGCGCTACAGCCTGGAAGGATTCGACGGTAAGGATGACCAGGACGGCGCGACGGCTGCCGCCCTTGCCTGGGCGCTCGGCAGCTATCAGTTCGCGCGCTACAAGGCCGGGGCCGAAACCCCGGCCAAGTCCGTGGCCAAGCTGGTCTGGCCGGCGGCGGCCGACCGCGCCAAGGTCGAACGCGAAGCCAAGGGCACGTTCCTGTGCCGCGACCTGATCAACATGCCGACCAACGACATGGGGCCGGCCGATCTGGCCGATGCCGCCCGGGCCCTGGGCCGGGCGTTCAAGGCCAAGGTGCGGGTGATCGAAGGCGATAATCTTCTGAAAAAGAATTTCCCGGCGATCCACGCGGTCGGCCGGGCATCGGACCGGGCGCCTCGCCTGATCGACCTGACCTGGGGCCCCGCCCGCGCACCGAAGGTGACCTTGGTCGGCAAGGGCGTGTGTTTCGATACGGGCGGCCTTGATATCAAGTCGGCCGTGGGTATGAAGTACATGAAAAAGGACATGGGGGGTGCGGCTCATGTTCTGGGCATCGCCCATGTGCTGATGGCGGCGGGGGCCAAAATCCGCCTGCGCGTGCTGGTGCCGGCGGTGGAAAATTCGATTTCCGGCAACGCCATGCGGCCTTTGGACATCGTGCCGACGCGGCGCGGCACCACGGTCGAAATCGGCAACACGGATGCAGAAGGCCGGGTCATTCTGGCGGACGCCCTGTGGGAAGCTGTGGCCGAGGCCCCGGACCTGTTGATCGATTACGCGACCCTGACGGGGGCGGCGCGCGTCGCCCTGGGCACGGAACTGCCGGCACTGTTCTGCAATGACGACGGTTTCGCCGCCGATATTCTGTCTGCCGGCACGGCCGTGGAAGATCCGCTGTGGCGGATGCCGCTGTGGGACGGCTACCGGTCCATGGTCGAAGGCTCCCAAGCGGACCTGACCAACGCACCCGAAGGGGGCTATGCGGGCGCCATCACGGCGGCGCTGTTCCTGGAGCATTTCGCGACCCCGGTAAAGGGCAAGCCCATTCCCTGGGCCCATGTCGATCTGATGGCCTGGAACCGGTCGTCCCGCCCCGGCCGTCCTACGGGCGGTGAAGCCATGGGCCTGCGCGCCATGGCGCGGGCGATCCTTGACCGGTACGGCAAAACAGGGGAGTAGGGCCTTGGATCAGCTTGGGGGCCGGGCTTGTCAGGTCCCGGCGAATGAATTAGAAGTTTCAGGAACGTAATGAAAACCGGCCTGCAGCAGGCGAGGAAACGGGATCCTGGACCGCTCCGGTACATGGGTCGGGAAAGGGCCGGATAGGGGAAGCAAGTCCATGGAATTAAACGAACTTCAGGCTTTGGATATCTGGCGCCGGGCAATCGTGTCGAGCGTACGCCTGGATGCGCCGGACCTGTCGGCACGTCAGATGGCGTTGTTGCTGACGGTTTACCTGACGCCGCCGCCGCATACGGTGCGCGGCATGGCGGAAATCCTGAAAGTTTCGAAACCGGCGGTCACGCGTGCGGTCGACCGCCTGTCCGAACTGAATTTCGTACGCCGCAAGGTCGATGAAAACGACCGGCGCAGCGTGCTGATCCAGCGCACGGTGCCGGGCTCGGTATTCCTGCGGGAATTCGGTGAACTGATCGCCGCCGCCGCCAAACTGGATGCCGCATCGGATAAGACCGGTCTGCCACCCGGATACTGATCGCGACCGGACCTCTCGCGTAAGGGTTTCGGTCCGCCTCGGGATCGACGGGCTTCTGTTCAAATCGGTATAAAATCGAACCTGTTTCAGGCCCCGTTCCAGGACGGAATGATGCGGGCTTAGGCGTTCTGCACGCCCTGCCAGGCGTTGTTGCGGAACCGCATGAGATAGGTCGGCAGGATCGCCTCAGCGGCGATGGGCGTCAGGCCTAATTGTTTGAATCCCTTGGATTTTTCGCCGACCACGTTGTCCGATTTCAGCAGCTGGACCTGATCCGTCGTCAGGGGTGGTGTGGGCAGCAATCCCAGAATGCCGGCCTGCATTTCCGCCGCCCAATAGGGCAGCGGCACCAGGCATCGTTTGCGGCCCGTCTGGGCGGTGACCAGCTTCATGATGTCGCGGAACGAATAGACCGCGGGCCCGCCCAGTTCGAACGTCTGGCCCTGGGCTTTCGGCATGCCGATCGCCGTCATGACCGCGTCGGCCACATCGCCGACGAACACGGGCTGGAACTTGGGCCCGCCTTCCTTTGAAGACGCCGCGCCGATCACGGGCAGGACCGGCGAGATTTTGGCGATTCCGGCAAAGCGGTTGAAAAAATCGTCCTCGGGCCCGAACACCACGCTGGGACGCAGGATGGTTGCTTTCTTGAACGCGGCCTTCACCGCATCCTCGCCGGCGGCCTTGGTACGGGCATATTTAGCGGGGGAATCGGCGCTGGCACCCAGGGCGGACATATGGATCAGATGGCCGACCCCCGCCTTGGCGGCGGCCTGGGCCACATTGGCAGCCCCTTCCACGTGGATTTTGTCGAACGTCGCGCGGCCGCGCTCGTACAGAATACCGACCAGATTGACGACCACGTCGGCATCCTTGACGGCGGCGGCGACCGTATCAGGGCGCGTGATATCGGCGGGCCAGGGCACGACCTGTCCGACGTCGCCCATGGGTTTCAGGAACAACGCAGATTCCGTGTCGCGTCCGGCGGCGCGGATGATATAGCCGGCGGCGGCCAGGCGCTGCACCAGATGACGGCCCAGGAACCCGGAAGCGCCGAATACCGTGGCGATGCGTCGATCCATCGAAAAAGTCCTCCTAAGGGGTGGTCCTCCTGGGGGGAGGCAGCGGCCCGGCCCATGGGGCCGAAGCGCGGGTGAAACTGCGAGGAAAACATAGCAACGTCAAGCGGATGTGTCGATTGCCTTGGCGCTGAAAATAGCGGCATTGCGGGCTTATATAGGGGCTTGGGCAGGGTGCGGCGGCTCCGCGTTGCAAGGCGATGCTTGACAAGTCTTTTCCGCATCTTTAACGAAGGCCGCTCACGCCGGACATCGCGTCCGGCGTATCAGGTTCCAAGCCGTTTTTACGGTGTTTCCGGATAGGCCCGCATTGCGATGAAGGTCAGATCGGAACCCGGGCCCAGGTGGCGGAATTGGTAGACGCGCTGGCTTCAGGTGCCAGTGACCGCAAGGTCGTGGAAGTTCGAGTCTTCTCCTGGGCACCATCTCCCCTCTGACGGCGGGGCACGGCAACAGATTGATGAACACAAGGGCGGCAGTGCCATGGACGCGCCAAGTCAATCCGGAACACCAACCATTCATCTCCATCAGGGTGATCTGCCCGCCGGCCTGACGTTCAGCGACGCGATCGCCGTCGATTCCGAAACCCAGGGGTTGGATCTCAACCGCGACCGGCTCTGCGTGGTTCAGTTGTCGGGCGGCGACGGGGTCTGTCATCTGGTGCAGATCGCCCAGGGCCAGACCGCAGCACCCAACCTGCAGGCGCTGATGGAAGACACGTCCTTGGTCAAGATCTTCCATTATGCCCGGTTCGATATCGCGGCCCTGAAAAAGGGCCTGGGCATCAATTGCACACCGGTCTATTGCACCAAGATCGCATCCAAGCTGGTGCGCACCTATACGGACGGCCACGGCCTGAAGGACGTGGTCCGCGAACTGGTCGGCGTTGATCTGGACAAGCAGCAGCAATCGTCCGACTGGGCGCGGGCAACCCTGTCGCCGGCGCAACAGGGCTATGCCGCCAATGACGTTCTTTATCTGCACCGCGTACGCCGGCAATTGGACGAAATGATCGCGCGCGAAGGCCGCCAGGATCTGTTGCAGGCCTGTTTCGACTTCCTGCCCACGCGGGTCGCCCTTGATCTGGCGGGTTGGGGCGACGTCGATATCTTCCATCATTGATGCCGCAAGGCTGCCGCGGCCCTGTGACATGGCGCGGCGTCGGTTGACGCTGTCATTGCGGCGGCGCATATTAAAACAACGTATTTTTTACGATTTGCCAGTATATTAGACATATTGGCATGAAGATTGCTGGCGCCCGGGCCTCGATCCCTGGTGCCGCCCGGGAATGGATCCGCCGGCAGACCCAATCCCGGCGACAGACCGGACCGGCAAAGAACAAGAACGGGATATGAGCGCGGAATCAATCAACAAACAGGCGACCGCCGCAGGCGGGAACCCGGCGCAAGCCGATGATCTTAATGTCGCGCGCAAGGTCTTGTCGGTGGAAAGCGACGGCCTGAAAGCCCTGGCCGCCAGCCTGGGCGCCGAATTCGTCCGGGCACTGGACATCATGGCGGCGGCGACCGGCCGGGTCGTGGTGACGGGCATGGGCAAAAGCGGCCATGTCGGCCGCAAGATCGCGGCGACCCTGTCGTCCACGGGCACCGCCGCACTGTTCGTGCATCCGGCCGAAGCCTCGCACGGCGACCTGGGCATGATCGCCGAAGGCGACGTGATCTTCGCCCTGTCCAATTCCGGCGAGACGGCGGAACTGGCCGACCTGGTGGCCTATGCCAAACGTTTTTCCATTCCGCTGGTCGGGGTTACCGGCAAGGGGCAAAGCTCGCTTGCCGATAATGCGGATGTGGCCCTGGTCTATCCCGATTCCCCCGAAGCCTGCCCCATGGGCCTGGCGCCCACGACCTCGACCACCGTGATGATGGGCCTGGGCGATGCGATCGCCGTGGCGTTGTTGGAGCGCAAGGGGTTTTCGTCCGACGATTTCCATGCCCTGCATCCGGGCGGCAAACTGGGCCGCCGCCTGATGAAGGTTTCGGACATCATGCACGCGGGCGAGGAATTGCCCCTGGTGGCCCCTGAAACCCCCATGAGCGAAGCCCTTCTGACGATGACCGCCAAGCGGTTCGGCTGCCTGGGCGTGGTCGATGGCGACCGGCGGCTGATGGGCGTCATCACCGACGGCGATTTGCGCCGCCACATGGCCGACAACGTCTTGGCGCGCACGGCGGGCGACACCATGACGGCGGGCGGGGCCACGATCGAGCCGGATCGCCTGGCATCGGAAGCGCTCGGCATCATGAACACGCGATCGATCACCAATCTGTTCGTGGTCAAAGACGGCCGCCCCGTCGGCATCCTGCATATCCACGATTGTCTAAGGGCGGGGGTCGCGTGAGCACGATGGCCATGGACTCGTATTCAGGGTTCGTCCAGATCGCCAAGATCATGTTACCGGTCACGGCGGTCGGATTGATCGCCCTGGTGATTCTGTGGCCGCACCTTCGTACCGAAGACCTGCGTTTCCGTATCGGCTTCGCCGCCATTCAGTCGAACGTGGACGGCGACCCCAATCTTCTGAACCCGCGTTATGTGGGCACCGACGAAGACAACCAACCCTTTGCCGTGACCGCCGACATCGCCAAGAAATTGGACGGTGAAGGGATGGACGTTCGGATCGGCCTGGAACTGCCCAAGGCGGATATCACGCTCAAGGACGGGACCTGGCTGGTGCTGACGGCGGAAAACGGCATTTACGCGCGCAGTGACAAGACCTTGGATCTGGCCGGATCGGTCAACCTGTTTCACGATTCCGGCTACGAATTCCGCACGGAAAAAGCCACCGTGGATCTGTCCCAGGGACTGGCCAGCGGAGATGTGCCGGTCAAGGGTCAGGGCCCGTTCGGCACCCTGCATGCCGAAGGCTTCCGTCTGTTGAACAAGGGCCGCACCATCGTATTCACCGGCAAATCCAGGATGCTTTTGCAGCCTGGTGCGAAGGCCCCGAAATGATCGGTGCGGCTGCCCGGTTGTGGAAAGGCCGCCGCGCGGTTTGCGCGGGGCTGGCCATGACGGTGGTGCTGGCTGGTCTGACAGGGCTGGCCGGCGGTGCGGCGGCGCAGTCGCTGAACCTGGGATCGGGCAGCGATACGCCGATCGAAATTTTCGCCGACAACGGCATCGAATGGCAGCAGGACAACCTGGTCTTCCTGGCCAAGGGCAACGCCAAGGCAATCCGTGGTCAGGTCACCGTGCTGGCCGATCAGTTGACGGCCTTCTATACGGAACGCCCCGACGGCACCACGGACATCTATCGCCTGGATGCCGACGGTAAGGTCAAGATCAAGTCCACCAATCAGGTCGCCAGCGGCGACAAGGCGGTCTATGACGTGACCCGCGAAACCCTGGTGCTGTCCGGCGGCAAACCCAATCTGGTGACCCCGGATACGGTCATTACCGCAAACCAGCAGTTGGAATATTGGGAGCAGCGCCAGATGGCGGTGGCCCGGGGCAAGGCCGAGGCAATCAAGGATAAACGCCGCGTACGCGCCGATGTGCTGGCCGCCTTTTTCCGCAAGGCCAAGTCGGGCGAAACCAAGGTCTACCGGGTCGATGCCTATGACAATGTATCTGTCCTGACGGACCGGGATCGTGCCTATGGCAACCGCGGGGTCTACAACGTGGAAACCGGGATCGTGACCTTGACCGGGTCGGTCCGGATCGAGCGCGGTAAGAACGAACTGCAGGGCTGCAAGGCCGAGGTCAATCTGAACACGGGTATCAGCCGGTTGTTCAGCTGCCCGGGGGGGCGGACCAAGGGCACGTTGATGCCTAACAGTGCCGAGAAATCAGGTAAGTAGACACTTTCAGGGTCCCGGGGGGGCCAAGGGGAAGAAAAAGAATATGAGCGAATTTGATCACCACCCCGAAATGTCCGGCACCACGCCGCGCCTGGTCACGGATAACCAGGGCCTGGTCGCCAAGAACCTGGGTAAAAGCTTCAAGAAGCGGCCCGTCGTGCGGGGTGTCAGCCTTGCCATTCAACGCGGCGAGGTGGTCGGCCTGCTTGGTCCCAACGGCGCCGGCAAGACGACCTGCTTCTACATGATCACCGGTTTGGTGCAGCCCGATTACGGCACCATCTTCCTGGATGGTCAGAACATTTCAGCCCTGCCCATGTACCGCCGCGCACGGTTGGGCGTGGGCTACCTTCCGCAGGAAGCGTCGATCTTCCGCGGGCTTAGCGTTGAACAGAACATCCGCGCGGCGCTTGAGGTCGTGGAATCAAGCCGGGACCGGCGCGAGGCCATCCTCGATGCGCTTTTGGCTGAATTCTCCATCACCCATCTGCGCCGCACGCCGGCCATTGCCCTTTCGGGCGGCGAGCGTCGGCGCGTGGAAATCGCCCGCGCCCTGGCATCCAACCCGCATTTCGTTCTGTTGGATGAACCCTTCGCCGGGATCGACCCCATTGCGGTGGGCGACATCCGTGATCTGGTCGCGCACCTGAAGGACCGGGGGATCGGTGTGCTGATCACCGATCACAACGTGCGCGAGACCCTGGATGTCATCGACCGGGCCTATATCATTCATGACGGCATGATGCTCATGGAAGGGCAGCCGTCCGACATCGTCGGCAACGAGGACGTGCGCCGTGTATATCTGGGCGACCGTTTCAGTCTGTAACGCCACCCCTGCCGTAGGGCAGTGGACCGGTGCTGGGTGCCGGAAGGGCCGGCCATGGCGTTAACCCCCCGCCTTGACCAACGCCAGAGCCAGTCTCTGGTCATGACGCCGCAATTGCAGCAGGCGATCAAGCTGCTGCAGCTGTCCAATCTTGAACTGGCCGAGTTCGTTGAACAGGAACTCGAACAGAACCCCATGCTGGAACGCGATGACAGCGAAAGCCGCACCGCCGACAGCGATGCGGACGACGGCGGCGCAGGCGATGGCGGCGAGGCCGCGGACATCACCGCCGACGGAGGTCAGGGTGACGCGGGGCAAGATGGCATCGGCCCGGATGATGGGGGCCCAGACGATGGAGGCCTGGACGACGGTATGTCCATGGACTTCGGTGACGACGGTGATGGCGGCCCGGCCGACGGCGACATGGATATCGCCCTCGATGATCTTTATACCCAGGACGGTCAGGCCGACGCGGTTCAGGCGGCACCCGACGCCGGGTTCGAACGTACCCTGCCGACATCCGTTTCGGGCGGCTATGACGAAGATCTGCCCGGGTTCGATCAGACCCTGTCATCGGAGGTCACGCTGCGCGACCATCTGATGGAACAGTTGGGCATGGACCTGGAGGATCAGGTTGATCGGTTGATCGGCTCCTACCTGATCGACAGCCTGGACGAGACCGGTTATCTGACCGTCGAACTGGACACCGTGGCCGACGCCCTGGATTGCGAGCCGGCCCGGGTCGAAGCGGTGCTCAAGCATCTGCAGCAATTCGATCCGCCGGGGATTTTCGCGCGCGATCTCAAGGAATGCCTTGCCCTGCAACTGGCCGACCGCGACCGCCTTGATCCGGCCATGGCGGCCTTCATCGAGAACCTGGATCTCGTCGCCAAGCGCGATTTCAAGGCCTTGGCCAAGGTTTGCGGCGTCGATGCGGAAGACATCGCCGACATGGCGGCGGAACTTAAATCCCTCAACCCCAAACCGGCCCTGGCGTTCGACGGCGACGTCGCCCAGCCGGTGATCCCCGATGTGCTGATGCGGGCCCGGCCGTCGGGCGGCTGGCACATCGAGCTCAATTCCGACACCCTGCCGCGCGTTCTGGTCAACAATCAGTACTATGCGGAAATCAGCTCGGCCAAGACGGCGTCCAAGACCGACCGGCAGTACGTTACCGAGCAGTATCAGTCCGCCAACTGGCTGGTGAAATCCCTGCATCAGCGGGCGACGACGATCCTTAAGGTGGCCAAGGAAATCGTCCGCCAGCAGGACGCCTTTTTCCTGAAAGGAGTGCAGCACCTGAAGCCGCTGGTGCTGCGCGATATCGCCGACGTCATCGACATGCATGAAAGCACGGTCAGCCGCGTGACCGCGAACAAGTACATGGCGTCGCCGCGCGGCATCTTCGAGCTCAAGTATTTCTTCACCTCGTCCATTTCGCGGTCCGACGGCGGCGAGGCCTTTTCCGCCGAGGCGGTCAAGGCCCGCATTCGCGGACTGATCGATGCGGAACCCCCGGCCAAGATTCTGTCCGATGACAAAATCGTCGAGATGTTGCGTGCCGACGATGTCGACATCGCCCGCCGGACGGTCGCGAAGTATCGTGAAGCCATGGGAATTCCATCATCGGTACAGCGCCGGCGGCAAAAAAGTGCGGGGTCATAGGGTGCTGGGAGCGGGGTTTGAAAACAGGGCCCGGGGACAAAGGTTAACACGGTCAAGGGCTTCCGGTCCCCTGGGCTAATGGGGTGGTTGACACGGGGCGGTCTCGGAACTACCTTCCGGGCCTTCGCTGAGATGGGTCGGCGGCCGTTCAGTCCGGTTCCCGCCCAATGTCCTCCGGCCACGAAGGTGGCCTTGTGCGAGCCCAGGGAAGGGCCCGGTTGGCAATTGGCCTGCAGATATGGGCACCCTGGCCGGACCGCACCGACTATGCGGCTTGGATATTTGAAAGAAGAAACGGCTAAGACCGGGACATGAATATCACCGTTAAGGGAAAGAACCTGGACGTGGGGGACGCATTGCGGACCCATGCGGAAGCGCAGCTCGCGGACACGGTTACCAAATATTTCGACCGCGCCCTGGAAGCAGGTGTCGTGCTGTCGAAGGTCGGCCATCAGTTCCACGCGGAAATCTCCGTCCATCCGATGGCCGGGGTGCTGGTTCATGGCCGCGGCGCCAACGACGATGCCTATGTCGCCTTCGATCAGGCGTCGGAGCGCATCGCCAAGCAGCTTCGCCGCTATCACCGGCGCCTGACCAGTCATCACGAGAACATGGCGGCTCAGGAATCTTTCCGCGCGCAGCATTTCGTGGTTCAGGCGGAGCCGGACCACGAGGAACTGCCCGAAGAAGGGCAGCCGACGATTATTGCCGAACTGGCGACGGATATTCCGACCCTGACGGTCGGTGCGGCCGTCATGCGTATGGATTTGGCCGATGCACGGGTACAGATGTTCCGTGACAGCCGTTCCGGGCGTCTGAACGTTGTTTATCGTCGCGACGACGGCAACATCGGCTGGATTGACCCCGTTGACGGCAAGGCCGCCGACGCCTGATTGGGCGGCGTGGCGCGCCTGAGCGCGCCCGGGACGAAGGACTTAAGGACTGGTTATGGAAATCCGAGACCTCCTCTCCTCCGACAGTGTGATCGCCAACTTGCGGGTGACCAGCAAGAAACAGGCCTTGCAGGAACTGGCAAGCGCGGTTTCGCGCCTGACGGATCTGGACGAACGCGCCGTATTCGACGTTCTGATGGAACGGGAAAAGCTGGGCACCACCGGGGTCGGCAACGGCATCGCCATTCCGCACGGCAAACTGCCCGGGCTGGAAAAGCTCTACGGCATGTTCGTGCGCATGGAAAAGCCCATCGACTTCCAGGCCATTGATGAGCAGCCGGTCGACCTGATCTTTTTGCTGCTGGCGCCGGAATCAGCCGGGGCGGACCACTTGAAGGCCCTGGCCCGCGTGTCGCGTCTGCTGCGCGATCGATCGACCTGCGACAAGCTGCGCGGCACGGACGATGCCGAAGCGCTTTACGCCATTCTCAGCGAATCGGCCGACGTTCAGGCGGCTTAAAAGCGGCTGAACAGCGCCGGAACTCCGACATTCAGACAGGCGGAAGCGGGGCCGGATACGGCCCCGTTCGCGTTTCTGTACATGAAAATGTGCTTAGTGCAGCGGGGCGATTGCAAAGTCGTTCTTGAACGCCGTTGCTTCGGCAAGCTCAAAGCTGTCAGCCCAACCCAGTTCCTCGCCGGACGCAGAATACACGCCGTAGGACATGGCGCCTTCGGCCTTGACCGGCTTCACGAATACGATCTTGTCAGCGCCCAGTGCCAGGAAATCCTGTCCCGACATGCGCCGCATGGCCATGGCCTTGTAATTGCCAGGTGTTCTTTCCGTCATCAGTCATTCTCCCGACGGGCGGTTCCCAATTTCCCCGGTGTTCTGCGGGGCCCGTGATGGGCCTTTCTTGAGCCCTTTCTAGGACCGGAGGGAAGCCGCATGCAGGGGCTATTGTCGGGAAAAACGGTTAACCGATCCTTTAATCCCGCGAACAAAATGACAAAATGGCGGCGCCCGCCTGTCAGTGAACCGAATAGGGCTCCATGTCGTGCTGGCGTACGGTGATCTGTGCCACGGCCAGGGTGTCGGCATAGCCCAAAGGCTGGCCCAGGGCCGAAAAGATGCCATAGGCGGGCTTGCCTTCAATCTCGATCGATTTGACGAAGGCGGTGGTTTCCGCTCCAAGGGCCAGAAAATCCTCGGCCGTCAGATGGCTGGGGTCCGGCCGGAATCGGATGTCGGAAGGATTGGCGTTCATCGCTTGAAACTCCTTTATCCGCCGGGCGCCCCGTTTTCCGGGCACGCTGGCATGGGATTTCGTGATGCGCCGCCTGGTTTGGCGCCGGCCTCCGGGCGGCGGGGGCGGATGCCGGGAAATTAGGCGTCAGTCGTCGGGGGCCACGTCGATCGTCTTGCCGGCCTTCTTGGCAGCACCCTTTTCAATGGCGATGGTCTTGACCTCGGGTTCGGGCACATGGCGTTCCAGATCGATGTGCAGCAGGCCGTTGTCCTGATGGGCGCGGATGATCTCGATGCCTTCAGCCAGGACGAAACTGCGCTGAAATTGGCGGGCGGCGATGCCGCGATGCAGGAAAATGCGTTCCGCCCCGTCATCCTGCTGTTTGCCGCGGATGACAAGTTGATTTTCTTCGACGGTCACCGACAAGTCGTCGTCTGTGAACCCGGCCACGGCCAAGGTGATGCGCAGTTGGTTTTCGCCGATCTGCTCGATGTTATAGGGCGGATAGCCTTCGCCCGAGACCTTGGCGGCCTGGTCGAGCATGCGTTCGAAATGTTCAAAACCCAAGAGCAGGGGGCTGTTGAAGGCGCCGAGCCGTGACATGGGCGTTCTCCTCTGTAAATCTATGAGCGAAAACGGCCGAAAGGCCCGCTTTTGCGCAGCACCTTTCGTCACCTCTTAATTTGGCAGGAAAAGCCCTTCTGTCAATGGCCGGAGAACGTTTCGCCGGGCGTAAGAGTCAGCCGACGAAGCGGCCCAGGCGCACCGCCGTGGCCCCCCGGTTGAGGCGCCGTGACGGCATGATCAGAACACAGTCGTCATGGGGCGTCGTGACCGGTGTATCACCGTCATGGCCCAGCACCGTGCCGGCCTGGGGGATGACTTCCAGGCCACGGTAATCTTCGGCGAAACGGAAGTGGTCGGTTTCGATGGTCACGGGCTGGGTGATTTCCACAATTTTCTGTTTAGGCGGCGGCGGGCCCAGGTGGGGGCCGGCGAAATCCATATCGACCGCCCCGGTGTACAGAAGGAAACGCAGCGCCGTTTCCTTGGCCAGGGTTTCGGATGAAGGCTCCCAATGCTGGCCGCATTCGACCAGCAAGGCATCCTTGGGGCTTGCCGGATCGCGGAACGCGGCATAATCACGCATGCGCCGGCCGGCGGCATGGCCTTCGTCCATCACGACCAGTTCGGGCACGCCCACGCCTTCGGCCAGTTTGCGGCCTTTGTCCAAGGGGCCGGCCAGCATCAAGGCCCCGGTGGCGTGCTGCATGGAATGAATGTCGAGCAGCCGGTCGACCGTGTCGATGAACGGGCGGACTTCGCGCGCGCGGCGCAGTTCCGTGCTGTTGCGCGGGCCGTCCAGGGTCTCGGCGTTCCACAGCCGGTTGAAGTCTTCATCGACAAAGCGCGACATCAAGGGGTCGGCTGGATCGAACCGCTGATAGGCGGCAACGTTCATGAATCCCAAAGACAGGCGGCCTTGCCTGGGCCGCACGTTCAGCTTCATCAGCCAATCAAGGGCAATGGCGCCGCAAACCTCGTTGCCGTGGACCACGGCTGTGATCATCACGTGGGGGCCTGGCTCGGCACCTTCGAAGGTGGTGATGTAATCGATCCCCGTATTGCCCTTTGCATAGGGGCTGATGTCAGGGGCGGTCAGCTGGACGGGGTATTCATTGTCGGCGGGCGGGGTCATGGCGGTCCTTGGGCGGCGGGTGGGTGTGACGCGGTATGCGGGCTTTGCATAAGGGTGCGGATATCGAACGATCAAAGCCCGCCAAGGTCAAGTGTGAAGGCATGCATTAGCTCTTGCTTGTCGGCGGCCTGAGATTGATGCAACATGATTTTTCCAACCGGGCACCTGACCCGGACTCAGCAGGGAGTTTTAGCGAAATGCATGTCCGTAAATCGATGATCGCGGCAGCCGCCTTTGCGTGCCTGACCGTGAGCCTCGGCACCGGTGCCCAGGCCCAAACCATCACGATCGGCCTTGGTACCGAGCCGACCTCGATCGATCCGCACTATCACAACCTGGGCCCCAACAACCAAATCGCCCAGCACATCTTTTCCCGCCTGATGGAGCAGGATCACAAACAACGCCTGCTTCCCGGTCTGGCGACGGAATGGAAGCCGATCAACGATACGACCTGGGAACTGAAGCTGCGCAAAGGCGTGAAGTTCCACGACGGATCCGAATTCAACGTTGACGACGTGATCTTTTCCATGGAGCGCGCGGCCGCCCATCCCAACGCCAAATCCAGCTTCAAGGTCTTCTCGCACGGCGGCGGCAAGGAATACATCCGCGTCGACGACCACACGCTGCACGTCAAGACGCCCGAGCCCTATCCCCTGATGGCGGTCGATCTGTCGAACGTGCATATCGTGTCCGACAAGGCCAAGGGCCATTGGGAAGGCGATTTCAACAACGGCAGCCAGGCCGCCGGCACCGGTCCGTTCAAGTTCGTCAAATGGATCAAGGGTGAAATCCTGGAATTCGAACGCAACGACGACTATTGGGGCAAGAAGCCGCACTGGAAATCGGTTCAGATCAAGCCGATCAAATCAGCCCCCTCGCGCTTGGCGGCGTTGCTGGCCGGGGACGTCGATTTCATCGACCAGGTGCCGACGGTCGATGTGGCGGGCCTGAAGAAGAACGATAAGATTTCCCTCAGCCAGGGAATTTCCAACCGGGTCATCTATCTGCATCTGGATCAGTATCGCGACGTCACGCCCTTCGCCAAGGGCACGGACGGCGGCGAGATCAAGAACCCGTTCAAGGACGTGCGCGTGCGTCGCGCCATTTCCAAGGCCATTCACCGCGACCTGATCATTGAACGGGTGATGGAAGGCATCGCCGTCAAGGCCGGCCAGCTTTTGCCGGACGGGTTCTTCGGTGTGTCGGACAAGCTTAAACCTGAAGAATATGATCCCCAGGGCGCCAAGGCGCTGTTGGCCGAAGCCGGCTATCCCAAGGGGTTCATGGCCACGCTGCACGGTCCCAACGACCGTTACATCAACGACGCCAAGATCGTCGAGGCCGTGGCCCAGATGCTGTCGCGCATCGGCATCCGGACGACGCCGGATACCATGCCCAAGAGCGTCTATTTCAAGCGCGGCAAGAACGGCGGGCCGGCCAAGCCGCCCGAATTCTCGTTCATGCTGGTCGGCTGGGGCTCGGGCACGGGTGAGGCTTCGTCGCCGCTGCGCTCGTTGCTGGCGACCTATTCCAAGGAAAAGGGCTGGGGCTCGTCCAACCGAGGCCTGCATTCCAATCCCAAGATGGATGCGGTTCTGGAACAGGCCTTGGCCACGGTCGACGATACCAAGCGGGCGGCCTTGCTGGCCGAGGCGACGGAAATCGCCCTGGCCGAGGACGTGGGTCTGATCCCGCTGCATTATCAGGTCAACACCTGGGCCGCGAAGAAGGGGCTCAAGTATCTGGCGCGCACCGACGAGCGCACGGTCGCCTACGACATCCTGCCTGAATAAGGGCAGCACCGGAATATAAGGGGCGGCGGGTGTTCGCCTGCCGCCCTATCCGGTCGGAATCCGATCCATGACCGTATTCATCATCCGCCGGTTCATGCAAAGCGTCATCGTCGTTCTGGTGATGTCGTTCATCGTGTTCGCGGGCGTCAATATCGTGGGCGACCCGGTCGAGATGATGGTCTCGGACGAGGCCGATCAGGCCGAACGCGAGAAGGTCATCAAATCCATGGGCCTGGACAAGCCCTGGTACGTGCAATATGGCCGCTTCATCGCGGGCGCCGTGGAAGGGAACCTGGGCAAGTCCTTCGTTTATGGCGAGCCGGCCCTTCAGATTATCGTTCACCGCATTCCGGCGACCTTCGAACTGGCCCTGGCGGCGCTGTTCCTTGCCGTCGCGATCGGCATTCCTTTTGGTGTTTATGCGGGGCTTAAACCGGACACGGCGGCATCGAAGACGATCATGGCGGGCTCGATCCTGGGGTTCTCCCTGCCGACCTTCTGGGTCGGGCTGATGTTCATCATGATCTTCGCGGTCATCCTGGGCTGGCTGCCGTCGACCGGGCGCGGCGACACGGTGCCGCTGATGGGCATCGACGTCAGCTTCCTGACCATGGACGGTCTGGCCCATTTGTTCCTGCCGGCGCTGAACCTGGCGCTGTTCAAGATTTCCATGGTGATCCGGCTGGCCCGCGCGGGCACGCGCGAGGTCGTGCACCAGGACTACATCAAATTCGCCCGGGCCAAGGGGCTGACCAACCGGCGGGTCGTGCTGGTGCATTTGATGAAGAACATCATGATCCCGGTGGTCACGGTTCTGGGTCTGGAATTCGGCGGTCTGATCGCCTTTTCCGTGGTTACGGAATCGGTCTTCGCCTGGCCCGGCATGGGCAAACTGATCATCGACAGCATTCAGTCTTTGGACCGCCCGGTGATCGTCGCCTATCTGATGATCATCGTGCTGATCTTCGTGGTCATCAATCTGGTGGTTGATGTCATGTATTCCATTCTCGACCCTCGGGTCCGTTTGTCGGACGTGAAATCATGAGCGGCGAAGCGACCTCCTTGAACCCCGTCGCCGATGACGGCGACGCACCCGCGGTTGAAACGCCGTTCCGCCGGTTCTGCCGCGATTACGCCGACAGCCACATCGCCACGGGGGCGTTCTTTCTGCTGGTGGCGATCGTTCTGGTGGCGTTGTTCGCCCCCTGGATCGCACCGACCGATCCCTATGACCTGGCCCGGGTCAGCATACTGGATGCCAAGATGGCGCCGGGGGCGGAATCCCTGGACGGCCTGACCTTCTGGCTGGGCACGGACGGGGCAGGGCGCGATCTGGTTTCGGCCATCATCTACGGGCTGCGCATCTCGCTTGGCGTGGGCGTCATGTCCGGTGTGGTCGCGCTGTGCATCGGGGCGACGGTCGGGCTGACGGCGGCTTATTTCGGCGGCCGGGTGGATGCCTTCATCATGCGCATCGTCGATATCCAATTGTCGTTCCCGGCGATTTTGATCGCACTGATCTTGCTCGCCATCCTGGGCAAGGGCGTGGACAAGATCATCATCGCCCTGGTGATCGCGCAATGGGCCTATTACGCGCGCACGGTGCGGGGATCGGCCTTGGTGGAACGCAACAAGGAATATATCGAAGCCGCACAATGCCTGGCGCTTGGCCATAACCGCATCGTGTTCCGGCATCTGTTTCCAAATTGCCTGCCGCCTCTGATCGTGGTCGGCACGATCCAGACGGCGCATGCCATTTCCCTGGAAGCGACGCTCAGCTTCTTGGGCGTCGGATTGCCGATCTCCGAGCCGTCGCTGGGTCTGCTGATTTCCAACGGCTTCGACTTCATGTTGTCGGGTTATTACTGGATCAGCTTTTTCCCCGGCGTCGCGCTTTTGGTCACCATCGTCGTCATCAATCTGGTCGGCGACCAATTGCGCGACGTGCTCAACCCGCGCCTGCAGAAATAGGGGGCAGGCGATGACCGACAGCACGGAACCGACCTTGCGGGTGGAAAACCTGGAAACGCATTTCTTCACCAAGGACGGCGTGGCCAAGGCCGTGGACGGGGTCAGTTTTTCCGTCGGCCGGGGCGAGATCATGGGCCTGGTCGGTGAGTCCGGGTCGGGCAAGTCGGTTACCGGATTCTCGGTCCTGGGCCTGGTCGACCCGCCGGGCCGGGTGGTCGGCGGGCGCGTGCTGTTCCAAGGAACGGACCTGCTGGCCCTCGATCCGGAAGGCCTGCGCAGGCTGCGCGGCAACCGCATCGCCATGATTTTCCAGGACCCGATGATGACCCTTAATCCGGTCCTGCGCATCGATACCCAGATGATCGAAACCGTGCAGGCCCATGACGCGTCGGTGTCCAAGGACGACGCCCGCGCCCGTGCCCGCGATGCCCTGGGCCAGGTCGGCATTCCCAGCCCGGATGAACGCTTGAAGGCCTATCCCCATCAATTTTCCGGCGGCATGCGTCAGCGCGTGGCGATCGCCATCGCGCTTTTGAACAAGCCCGATTTGATCATCGCGGACGAGCCGACCACGGCGTTGGACGTCACCATCCAGGGACAGATCTTGTACGAGGCACAGAAGCTGTGCCGCGAAACGGGCACGGCGCTGATCTGGATCACCCATGACCTGGCGGTCATTGCGGGGCTGGCCGACAGCATCAGTGTGATGTACGCGGGCCGCATCGTCGAACAGGGACAGCTTGGCGACGTGCTCGACCGGCCGGCCCATCCCTATACCTGCGGACTTTTGGGGTCGGTCCCCGGCCATAACACGCGGGGCAAGCGGCTGTATCAGATTCCGGGCATGACGCCGTCGCTGTTGAAACTGCCGAAAGGCTGTGCCTTCAAGGAACGCTGCCCCCATGCGGATGCGGCGTGTGAAGCGGCGCCGGACATCACCACGCCGTTGCCCGGCCGAGCCCTGCGCTGCATCCATCCGCAGCTTGGTGCGGGAAGCGAGGTGCGATGACCGCGATCCTCGAGCTCAGGGACGTTACCAAGAATTTCGTCAAGCATCTGGATGCGGCGGCGCGGATCGCGCAGCGGCTGGGTGCTAACGTGAAGGAAGAGGTCGTGCACGCGGTCGATGGGGTCAGCCTGCAGATCCAGCCGGGCGAAGTGGTCGGTCTGGTCGGTGAATCGGGCTGCGGCAAATCGACCCTGGGCCGCATGGTCGCGGGCATCCTGGAGCCGACCGCCGGTGAAATCCATTACAAGGGGCAAGCCGTTCGCGCCATGGACAAGGCCGCCGGCCAGGAAACGGCCCTGGCCATCCAGATGATTTTCCAGGACCCCTTCGCCAGCCTGAACCCCCGCATGCGGGTTCAGGACATCATCGGCGAAGCCCCGGTGCTGCACGGTGTGGTATCGGAAAAGGATGTGGCCGATTACGTGGCCGAAGTGATGTTGCGTGTGGGGCTCGACCCGGAATACCGCAAGCGCTACCCGCATCAGTTCTCGGGCGGCCAGCGCCAACGCATCGGCATTGCCCGGGCCTTGGCGGTGAAGCCGGAATTCCTGGTCTGTGACGAAGCGATCGCGGCGTTGGACGTGTCCATCCAGGCCCAGGTCATCAACCTGTTCATGGACCTGCGCGAAGACCTGGACCTGACCTATCTGTTCATCAGCCACGATCTGTCGGTGGTCGAACATATTTCCGACCGGGTCGTGATCATGTACCTGGGCCGGGTGGTCGAAGCGGCCGCGACCGATGATATTTTCGCATCGCCCAATCATCCCTATACGCAGGCCTTGCTTAACGAGGTCCCGCGCCTGGATGTTCGGGGGCTGGATTATCAGCCGATTTCCGGTGAGATTCCGTCGCCGTTGGACCCGCCCACGGGCTGTCATTTCCATCCCAGGTGCCCGCATGCCACCGCGCGCTGTCGCGCGGAACGCCCCCAGTTGCGGGAAATCGCGCCCGGACGCATCGCTGCCTGTCATTTGAACGACGGCCCATGACGGATATCGCCGATCTGGAAATTCCGGGCGTGCTGCGGCTGCGGGCGCCGAGGGCCCCGGCCGTGCCGCTGATTTTCGATTCGCCGCATAGCGGATGCGAATATCCCGATGATTTCGGGGCGGCGGTTCCCCTGGAAGCCCTGCGCCCGGCCGAGGATGCCTTCGTCGATGATCTATACGGGGCGGCGCCGGATTTGGGCGCCCCCTTGTTGTCGGCGCTGTTTCCGCGGCTTTACATCGATGCCAACCGGGCGGAAACGGATATGGACCCGGACCTGCTGGACGGCGATTGGGACGGCCCGCCGCTTAAGCCGGGGGAAAAGGCCCGTTTGGGCCAAGGCGTCGCCTGGACCCGCTATCCACCGGGCCCGCCGCTGTATGACGGCAAGCTTCCGGCGGCGGCTTTGCGTCGGCGCATCGAAACCTGCCACCGGCCTTATCATCAAGCTCTGCGCCGTGTGCTGGATGCCTGGGCGGACCGGTTCGGCGGCTATTATCACATCAATTGTCATTCCATGCCGTCTCTTGCCAACGACATGTCGGCCGAACCGACGGGCACGGTGCGCCCCGATTTCGTTCTGGGTACGCGGGATGGCACGTCCTGTTCGCCGGAACTGGCCGATTGCGTGCACCGGTATTTCACGGATCGCGGCTACGAGGTTCGGGTCGACCATTGGTACAAAGGGGTCGAAATTGTCCGTTTGGCCGGCAATCCGGGGGCCGGGCGTCATAGCCTGCAGATCGAAATCAGCCGGCGGATCTATATGGATGAAGATAAAATCCTGAAAAAGGCCGGCTATCCGGCCACCAAGGACCTGTTCACGGGTTTGATCGAGGCGTTGTGCCGGTTTTCGGCGGCAGTGCCACCTAGACTAAAGTAAGCAGTGAAAAAACGCGGTGGAATTGTACAATCCTTGCGCGTTTTCTGGGAGGGTCCATGGATCCGTATAAGCTCGCTGCTTTCCCTGTGTCGGGCCCCGTGCTGGGCGTGGCGCGGTGAAGCCGCCGATGCGGCATCTGCTGGTCGGGCTGACGCTCGGGCTATCGCTCGGGGCGGTGGTTGCCGTCGTGTCGAATACGGTCTACATGCGCCAGCAAGAACAGGCCCTGGTGACCGCCGCGCAGACTGCGAACGAGGTGGGCGCCAAGATCGATCTTTTGATCGGGTCGCGCCTGGGCGTTGGCGGGCATTTACAGCAAATCTGGAAGGACGGCGTTATTACCTCTGAAAGGGAATTCCGCAAACATGCGCGATTCCTGCATCGGAACTATCAGGGCATCCGGTTCATTTCGTGGCTGGACACGGACGGGAAATTCACCTGGATCGAGCCGGAGATCGGCAATTCAAGCCTGATCGACCTGAACCTGCGGGATAATCCGGGGGCGCGGGAGACCTTTGATTATGTTTCCCGGGAAGGTGTCGGCTCCGCCAGTCCGCCGTTTGAATTTTTCGCCGGCGGCACCGGCTTCGTGGACCTGTATCCTTTGGACCGGGACGGTCAGCGCATGGGTTACATCGGCGTGGCTTTCCATACGGTCTCGGTTATCGCGCAGGCGCTGGGGGATGAAATTCCCAAACGCTATCAGGTTCAGGTCCATTACGACGGCAAACTGATTCATGCAGAAGGTGCGGAACCTGCCCGCCCAAGGTTCATGGCGGCGTCCGATTTCCTTGTCCTGGGGCGAAGGTGGAAGGTCACGTTATGGCCGTCTGCGGCGACTCTGGCTGCGCAGACAGGCAACGCGCATATCGTTATCCTGGCGCTGGGACTGCCCGCGTCGCTTTTCCTGTCGATCCTGATGGCCATGTTCCTGTCGCGTCATGAAGCACTGCGCGCCAGCGAAACCATGGCCTCGGCGCTGATCGACAATGTTCCGTCATCCCTCAACATCAAAGGCACGGATGGCCGTTATCTGAAGGTCAACCGCAAGTTCTGCGAATGGGCGCGGACACCTGTTTCGGACGTTATCGGCAAAACTGAACGTGAGGTCCATGGCGACCGTGCGGGGACTTCGGGCCGGATCGAAGAGCTGGAAAAGCAGGTGCTTCTTAAAGGTGTTCCCGTGCAGCAGGAACGCTACGGCCCGTTTCCCGACGGGGTGCCGCGTCATGTTCTGGTTGCCAAATTCCCGATCACCAACGATGCGGGCGAAACGGTCGCACTCGGCACGGCGGTTACGGATATCAGTAAACTGAAAGAGGCCGAGGAAATCCTGCGCCGGTCGCACGAGGAACTGGAAAAACTGATCGCAGACCGGACCCGGGAACTGCGCAGCGAAATCCGTGTGCGCGAGGTCGCGGAAGCATCCTGGCGCGAAAGCGAGGAACGGTTGCGCGACATCGCGGAATCGGCTTCGGACTGGTTCTGGGAAATGGATCAGGATTTGCGGTTTACCTATATCTCGAACCGGTTTTTCGAAATTTCGGGATTGGAACGCAGCGCGCTGATCGGCAAGACCCGTTGGGAATTCGCGGGCGATGACATCCCTGAACAGGACCGCCGGCGCTTAGATGCCCACCGCGCCGATATGGAAGCGCACCGCCCGTTCCGCAATTTCGAATACAATTTCATCGGCCGCGATCAGGTTGAATTATCGGTCCGCCTTAGCGGCCGGCCCATGTTTGACGGAAACGGTAATTTCACCGGATACCGCGGGGCGGGCACGGACATCACCGCGACCCGCCAGGCGGAACGGGAATTGGTGCAAGCCAAGGAAGACCTGGAACGCCGGGTTGACGAGCGGACCAAGGAACTTCAGGTCGAGGTTGCCGAACGGCGCCGGGCCCAGGAACTGGCGGATCAGGCCAGCCGCGCCAAGACGGACTTCCTGGCCAACGTCAGCCACGAATTCCGTACGCCGCTGAACGGCATCATCGGGTTCTCGGAAATTCTCGCAAGCGAGGTTTTCGGGCCGCTCGGCGCGCCCCGATACAAGGAATATTCGGAAGACATCATTCGTTCGGGCCGCCATTTGTTGGACTTGATCAACGATGTTCTGGATGTCTCGCGGATCGAAGCCGGGGCCATGGCGTTGCATGAAGAACCGGTCGATCTTGCGCGCGCCGTCGAGGAATGTGCGGCCATGGTGGCGCAGCGGGCGGCCGCGAAGAATGTCACGATGACGAAAGAAATCGAACAAAACCTGCCCATGATCCAGGCGGATTTGACGCGGATCAAACAGATCCTGCTGAACCTGGTGACCAACGCGGTGAAGTTCACGGAACCGGACGGGTCCGTTTGCGTTGCGGTTTCCCTGTCTCCGGATGCGGGCCATGTGATTTGCGTGACGGACACCGGCATCGGCATCGATCCGAAGGACATTCCCAAAATCCTGACCCCGTTCGGCCAGGCCCATCGTGCCTTTACCCGGGCCCACGAAGGGTTCGGTCTGGGCCTGTCATTGGTGCAATCCTTCACGGAAGAACATGGCGGCGAGTTGACGATTGAAAGCCAGCCCGGCGAAGGCACGAAGGTGACCGTGCGCTTCCCGCCGAAGCGGGTCCTTGTTGCCGCCCGTGCCGCCCAATAGGCCAGTTCATGTTTACATATAATGGTGGATGATTTTTTCACCGAAGAACCGCGTGCCCTCCATGGGGGGCATGGGCTGAAAGACGATATGATCGACACCGGCATCGATCCATTGGTCGATGCGGTCGCGGACCTGGGCGACGTCGCCGATCAGGTTTGAGTCCATCACGTCGTCGACCGTGGGTGGGATGGGAAAGCGGTGCTTGCGTTCTTCCGCGTACATTTCTGCCCATTTTCGGGTTTCATCGGGCCCCTTGTCGGCTAGGCCGACGGCCGAAATCGCGACCTCGAACGGCCGCTCGGTCAACTCTGCCCTCATGCCGTCGACCAGGCCCTTCACAACTTGGGGGGCTTTCGAATACATGAACCACACGTCGCCGTGCTTTTTCATCAGCTCCTGGGTCGGCGGGGAATCGCCGGCGATCCAGATCGGCGGATAGGGTTTTTGGATCGGTTTCGGATAACAGAAGGCGTCTTGCAGCTGATAAAATCGCCCGTCGAAGGAAAACCCGGCGGGGTCTTCGCATTCGATCAGGCCGCGATAGATGGCCAGGCTTTCGTCCAGCCTTGCGATGCGCTCCAGCCCGTCATCGGACCATTCCTTGAAATCGTAGGATTTGGCTTCGGCCGAGAACCAGCCGGAACCGGGGGCCAATATCACGCGCCCGCCGGTGATGTGGTCCAGGGTACAGGCGATCTTGGTCGTCAGGCCCGGGTGGCGAAAGGTGTTGTTGATGGAATGGCCACCCAGGCGCACGTGCTTGGTCAGGGCACCAATGGCGGTCATGGCCGTCCAGTACTCCAGAATCGGCTTGGACCGGTCCAGGTGCGCGTTCTCCACATGGTCCGGTATCCAGACCGATGAAAACCCCAAGTCCTCGGCCACGCGGGCCATTTCCAGGGCATACTCAAACCCGGACGAGGTCGCGCCCATCTCACCCTGAACGGTCAGGCGAATGCCGAATTGAACTTTCTTGCTCATTGCTGTCCTCCCCTGCGGCTGCGTTCGATTGCCTGCTCCTCGATATTCGGAACAAGTCCGCCGCTTTTAGTGACGCCCCCCGTCAGATGACGATAGGGATGGCGGATGGGGCGATCAAGGTCAGTGGCACCGGATGCAGCGATGTCGCGCGAACGTGATCTGCCGCGGGGCGGTGCGATGGCCGTGCCGATTGAAGGTGCCGCCCAGGTCGCCTATTTTTACGGGATGATGAAGCGATGGTTTCTCGCGTTCACGGTAATGACGGCGACGGCGGTTTTGTCGCCCGCCCGGGCCGACGATGTCGATGCCGTCATGGCCAGGGCTGCCCAGGCCTGGTTACAGGCAATGGGCGGAAAGGCAGCGGATGCATCTTTCCCGTTTGCCGATGACGAACGGTTCGATTGGCATTACACGCCGGGTTCCCGCAACGGCGTGGTGTTCCGCGACATGACGGCGGCTCAGCGCCGTGCCGCCAAAACCTTGATGCAAAGCACCCTCTCGGCGCCGGGCGTCCACAAGGCCGAAGCCGTCATGGCGTTGGAGGCCGTGCTGGCCGAGGTCGAGGGCTCGTCCCTCAGCTACCGGGACCCGGAAAAATATTACATCTCGGTGTTCGGCGCGCCGGGCCGCTATCCCTGGGGCTGGCGGCTCGAAGGCCATCACCTTTCCATCAACGTCACGGTCGCGGCAGCGGGCGAGGTCTCGGTCACGCCCACGTTCCTGGGCACCAACCCGGCCCGCATCCCGGCGGGCCCGCGAAAGGGAGAGCGGGTTCAACAGGATGAATACGTCCTGGCCCTGCGTCTGGCGGCGGGCCTCGGCGCGGATCAGCGTAAACAGGCCCTGCTTGGGGACCGGTCCCTCGGCAACGTGGTTGCGGGACCGGGCCGGGGCGATGCCCTCAAGGCACCGCAAGGTTTGCCGGTGGCGTCTCTCAACGCCGAGCAGCAGATCGTCCTGATCAACCTGATCACGGCCTATGTGGGCCTTGCCCGCGATGACATCGGCCGCCCCTATATGGATCTGGTGCGTGCGGGCTGGGCGGATACCCGCTTCGCCTGGGCCGGGCCCATGGCCGAAGGGGCCGCGTTCTATTACCGCGTCCACGGCCCCCGGATTCTGATCGAATTCGACAATTCGCAGGGCGGCGGCAACCATATCCACAGCCTGTGGCGCGATCCGGCGAACGATTTCGGCCGCGACGACCTGCACCGTCATTACAAAAACGCACCCGAAGCCCACGGGCATCGGCCGTAGGGGCGGCGCGGACGTGGTCCGAAAGTTACCACAACCGTCTTCTTGCGAAGGCGTGGCCGGAACCGGATTTCAGGTATCGCTCGAACGCAGAAGCTTGTTCTTCATTGGAAAATGCCAAGTAGGTGACAAGTTTCCAGGGTCGGAACTTGGCGGTGTGAGGAGATTTTCCGGCATTGTGGTCCGCTAGGCGCCGCTTCAGGTCTTTGGTGCACCCAACGTATCGGTGATCACCGAATTGTTTGCTTTGGAGCAAATAGACGTAATGCACCGAGCAACCCTCCTTCGCCGAGGCTTCGGAGGGCATCCTGCTTCGCGTTTGAGAAGATTGGAAATCCTGCGAAGCGCCTTGGCGCGAAGCAGGATGGTGGAGCCGGAGGGCAACCATCTTAACCTGCTGTTTCAGGCGAAGGCTGTAAAACCGGAAAGACCGAGTGAGCCAATTGTTTGATTCTGCATAAATAATCAAGCTAAGCTACCGCCTCTGATCCTATTTACGTAGCTGGAAGAAACCGAACTACTATCTTGCGGCGTATCCTCCTTAAAACAAGCCCAACTGCTTCCTGTCCGCCTCATAGCGTTTCCACGCGGCGCTCTGTGCTTCATGGTCCAGCCATGCCAAAACATAGGTCGCAGGGTCGCCGTATTCCTCCAAGCGCTCGGGCAGGATAAACAGTGACCTGTACCCCGTTTCGGTAATCGGCAGCGGAACGCTCTCGGCACTTCTGACCTCGATATGGTCCATCCCTGCGAAGCGCTTCGGGATGTATCCGATTTTCAAGGCGATCCCGCGCCACTCGGCATGAGCGACCATTGAACTTTCATCTGGTTTACCGGCAGGCATAAACAAAATCCTCACCGGCAATATGCGTTTCGGAGTAATCGGCTGCTAGGTCGCGGGCGATGGCCTCGTAGTCGATATAGAATTGCAGGCTTTCAGGGATTTCTCCGAACAGACCTTCCTCTACAAACTGCTCCGCCAAGTCCCGCAAGCCACTGACCGCATAAAGATCAATCTCGACACTTTCGGGATCGTCCATCACATCGAAATGACCGTAACCGCATTCACCGACCGCGATGATGTAGTGGCGCTTGCGCTCGTCGTCCCAATCCGCCGCCGATTCTAGAAACTCCTCGAAATTGACCTGATTGAGTTCCCAAGCTCTCGCAAGTTCGCAATCGATCCGCTCACCATCGATGAATTGGATTTCGAATTCCTCGACCGGTTGCCCGAAATCGTTCAGGGCCTTGGCCGCAAGCTCTTCGTATTGTTCCACCTTCTCGAAATAAAAGCCGGTAGCTGAAATATCGAAAGGCTGTGCATATAGTTTTGGTGTCATTTCCATCGTCTCCTTTCGGTAGGGGTTTCGCTTCTGAAACCCTGCCCTTTGGCGAAAACGGGGTGTGCAAACGGAGGGAAAAATCGACGGCGGGCGCAGCAAAGCGAGCCTCGGGAGACCGTCTATTTTTTTCGAAGTGCGCCGAGGGGCTGGCCCCTAAGACTTGCGCAAATGACGCAGCCGCAGGAGCGATCAGCCCTAGCGATCGCGGAACCGACTGCGGCCCGTAAGACCGGTTAACCGGGCCGCCGCAGGAGTGTCAGCATGGCGGTGCCCGAAACGGCAGACACGGGACCGACGGCCCCCGGCGACGGGCACATTATCTTTTACATTGCGCGAGGGATCGAAGCCCGCAGGCCAAGACCGCGCTCTAAGCGGGCTTGGTTCACGAGAGCCCGATCCGAAGGGCGCGTCAATACAACTAACTTCTGATCGCACATGTATAATCAAAAATCAGAGGTTATATTCTCACGCACTTGCGCAGGAGGAACTCTAGGTGAGTACCCGGTTAGATCCCAAACTACGAGCTCATTTCAAGGAAATCGCTCGCAATATCGTGGCTCGTGACCGACAAGCGCGAAAGTTCGGTGTTTCGCAGAATACGATTGGCGAGATCACAACCGCTATCGCGCAAGCATACTCAATGGGCCAGAAAGGCTTGGGTTATGCTGATATGCCCGGTACGCCGCATTCGTCCCGCATCGTCGATTGGACGACCATTCCCCCGCGCGGGAGAGAAACGCTGATGAGTATGAGTTTCAGCATGAGCGAGCTTGTGCCGCTACCAGATGGATGGTTGTGGAATATCGAACGCCTTTCTGACGAACCGCGCCCACGCTGGCGTCTGACGAAAGATGGGGAAAAACGCCAAAACGAAAGAACCATCGCACATGGCGGTGTTTCTCCCCTTATACAGATGGAGCTATTGGAAGCGTTGGATCATGGCGCACGCGTGTTTCAGCTTACCGATCTGGGAAAGTCGACGTGCCAGGATTATTGGCGACGATCCGATGCGAATGACCCGACTCTTCCAAAAATTAGCCTTCGATAGAGCAAAAACGCTGCGGTGTATTCGATGGAGGAATTAAACGCCATTGGTCGAAGTTGCTTATCAGGTTATCAGAGATGCTGCGCGCTCTGCTCGGTCGGCGAGATAATTCCGCAAATCCCCCAGCAACGCCGCTTCATCGCCAGTGGCCATGGCGAGAAAGTCGTCAGTATCGGCGATTGCCTTTGGAAGGGTTAGCCATGGGACGCTGTCGTCGTCGGCCATCAAGCGCTGCGCAATCATTATCTCGTGGTTGCTTTTGGCTTCCGGCGGCATCGCTTCTGAGGCCTCAGCATAGATCAAGCGTTCTCCAAGAGGCTTGAGGCGATTATCAGAGAATTGATCTAAAAGTTGGAATCTTTGCCCCCACTCGACGCTATGAAATTGCGTCATGAGCGCTTGATCCCCATTTCCCGAAAATCCGTCATAGATTTGTTTCTCAACATGTGGCGACGGCTCTTTATCTTCGCGGGTGCTGAGAAATGCACTCACTAAGCGTTCGCGAAAGCCTTCCTCCGAAGTCAAAACAGAAACGCGGCGCTCAAGTTCGTCCAGATCGGGGCCCGCAGCTTTCAAATTATCCGGGGCATCATCGTATGCCAGAATACAGGGGCAAGCGTTCGTTCGCAGGCTTCTGACCGGCTTGGGCTGGCTAGCAAGACGTTTGGCTAGTTCATCATCATCTAAGGATATGAGTTCGCCCGGATCGACGGACAGATTGAACACAATCGACTCCGACCCGTTATTGGGGTTTTGCCCAATGGTCGTCACCATCCATGAGTAAGGTTTTCCATAGAAAAAATCAGTTAGGGAAAATACTTCTTCGTCCTGAATAAAATCAGAGACGGCTGCTTTTTGAGCAAAACGGACGAAGTTTGACCAGTGAATATCAGAGTTCTCGGCGAGAATTTTGCACATGTGAATCATGGCCTCGACATCGCCCATAGCATCGTGTGCGTCCATATCCGCGAAGCCGTTAATAGGAGCCAACTGATCGAGCTTAAACGAAGGTTTCCCTTTCTCGTTGATCGGAACGGTTATGATTCCGGGTTCATAAAGCGCGATTGCTTGAAGAATACGGAGGCTATCAGAGCGACAATTGCCGTTGGTATTGGTGAGGTATGGAGGATGGAGATTCTGGAAAAATGCTTGTCGCAAGAGGTGCTCGTCGAAGCCAAGTGAATTGTGCCCGATAAAAATCGCAGGCGACCATTCATCTAATTTAGCTTTAATGGCCGCCACCATCTGATAATGGGTCGGAAGCGATGTATCGGTAAGCTGCGCGACCGTTACGCCGGTAACGCGCATTGCCCCAGGAGAGGGAACAATATGAGGTAGAATTTGGGAACGTATTTCAAAGCGTTCTAACTCATTAAGATCGTGGTCGGTGCGAATGGCCCCGAACTGAAGAATTTGATCGAAACTCGTATCAACCCCCGTCGTTTCTGTATCGTAGAACACAAAACTCATTGCGCCCCTCCTTCGTCTTTAGGCCAGCAAATTTCCCAATCGATATCTCATCGCCGATGGGCTTACTTTGAATGTCTTAGCGAGCGTACTGACCGCACTTTCATCATCGATATCGAATGGTTGGTTGCCGATAGCTTCAATGAGTAGGGGCACGGGCATAAGTAACTCGGCCGCAAACAAGTTTGCCTGGATTTCCATTTCATTGATCCCCGCCGCTGACACAGAGTCGCGCATTAACATCGGGAAACCCTTATCTATATGAACTTCCTTAGTTATTTCCTCTTTGTGGAACAGAAGATGACCGCATTCATGGGCAATGGTGAATCGTTGACGATTAGGGTGATGTAATGAGTTCACCCCTATAATCGGCTCACCATCCTTCACATAAATCATTCCAGAGAGTTCATCGTCTAAGGGAGAAAATCTAAGGCGGGCACCAAGTTTTTTTGCAATTCGCTCAACAGATACGGGCGGTGCCGTAACTTTGTTTTCATCCAAAAGAGATTTCGCTCTTTCACAAATCGCCTTCTTGGTCGTTTTCATTCGTCCTCCAGAACTTCATTTTTATTTTCCTCTTTTTGCGGCCCGCCCATCAAACGCATCACTTCCAAACGCTGCTTTGCGGTGAGGCCTTTCTCGGGCAGCGGAAGGTCCGACGACTCTTCCGCTTGATCTGCGTGTAATTTCTCGACCGGCAACAAGCTTATCGGCGAATCAAGTGAAAGCGTCTCAGCAATCGCAAAAATATGGTGCAGCAAGACCTTTTGGCGGCCCGCTTCGATATTCGCCAGCGAAGCGCGCGAGATGCCAATCTGCGCGGCAAGTTGTGCTTGGGTTTGGTGATCTTTTTCGCGAAGGCGCCGGATATTTTTCCCGACAGCTTCATAAATTTCGTCAGGTGTCATGATTGATTCTTAACGACAAACGGGCCTCGTGTCAACCTGATAAACATAAATGTTTGCAATATTGACAACAGTTATTTTGTATAATTGACATTCTGCGCCCCCTCTGTCATATTGAGAATCGAAAGCGGCGCATGGGGCGTCGCAGCAACTAAATAGTTAGGTACACAACAAATGAGCACTGATGATGTAATTGATCGCGGGAGCGCGGTCGCCAAAGACGACCCGGCGCAGGACGAATTCCTGATCGAAGTCGGTGATAAGAACCTGAGCTTTCGGACGATCACAATCACCGATCCCGTCCCTACGGCAGAACAGATTATCGATGCGGCCGGTTTTTTCCGGCCTGCGGAGGATTATCTCGTTTTCAAGGTTACGCCGCAGCGACGCCTGAAAGAACTGGAGTTGGACCAGACAACGAATCTTCGCGGTCGCCGCAAAGAACAGTTCCTTATCTTCAAGAGTGACCGTTCATGGCGTGGCATGCTGGAGCGCAAGCGCTTTGAATGGGGTGCGCGCAAGATTTCCGGCTCTACGTTGAAGTGGATGGCGAAAGTCGATCCGGAAGAGTATGGCGTATGGCTGGAGCGCGAGGATGAACCCGATCTTCTGATAGGCAACGACGATACGGCCAACCTCTCCCCTAAGGGTGTGGAGAAGTTCCGCATCGACCTGCTCATCCGTATTTGCATTGAGGACGAATTCTTTCCGTGGCCGCGCAAAACGATCAAGACTGAGGAAATTGCAGCCCTCGGTGGCTGGGACGTTTCGCAGGGCGTTATTGAGGTCGACAAGGATCAGAACGAGCGCAATCTCGAACCCGGTGAAGAAATCACGCTTCGGCCTGGCTTGTCGTTCGGCAAGAAGTTCTGTTTCAAGCGGGGCTGACCATGAGCGCGCGCATCGATGCCGAGCTATCTCTTCTCCGGCAGCACTATGCTGACGTGGAGCACCGGACAGAAAATGGCATGCATTGGTTCAGTGTGCCGTGCGTTAAAACCCCCGAGGGTTGGATGCCGGAAAAAGTGCCCATGGTATTCGCCGTCACAGAGGGACATCCGGGCGCTCAACCTTACGGGTTTTTTGTCCCAATGAGCCTGTCGCTCAACGGCAAGCCGCCGTCCGAGAATCCAGCACCACATCCACCACCTTTCAAGGGCGAGTGGCGGTTTTTGTCATGGCAACCAGTTGAATGGCGGCCAACGGGCGATGTGCGCACAGGTTCGAATCTTTGGGGCTGGGTACGCAGCTTTCATCACAGACTGCGCGAGGGACTATGATCTCAAGGAACATATTAAAGCTGGAAAAGGACTTGCAGACACATCTGTGGTCACACCTGCTACCGAAGGACACCAAGAAGGAACAAGCTGCGTTCTTGTTTTGTACGACAGTTTCTGATGATGACAGCCTCGTATTCGAGGCCATGGATCATGCTCTCTTAAGTCCTACAGACTTTGCCGCGCAATATTGTGATTATATCGAACTCACCGATGAGACGCGGATATCGCTTATCAAGCGGGCACACAATCTGAATGCTTCGCTGGTTGAGATGCACTCTCATCCCGGGCCATGGCCTGCCGCGTTCTCGTTTTCAGACAGGAACGGGTTGAGGGAAACGGTGCCCCATATGCGGTGGCGTTTAAGGAAACGCCCCTACATGGCCATTGTCGTAGCGCCATCGGGGTATGACGCGCTGGTTTGGAACGGCGACGCCAAGATTCCCGAAGCCTTGGCAGGCATTGAAGTGGGCGGGCATTTGATGCACCCGACGAATGCCTCGCTGGAGGGCTGGAATGATGAATGACAATCGCTTTGATCGGAATGAACGTCTTTTTGGGAAAGACGGACAGGACAAGCTTCGCGCTACGCGTATCCTGATTGCGGGTGCCGGCGGTCTTGGAAGTCACGTAGCAGCGCAAACAGCGTTGCTGGGCGTCGGTAAAATCGACGTGGCAGATAAGGAAGAGCTCTCCCTATCCAATCGCAATCGTTACATCGGCGCGTGGCACAATGATCCCATGCCGGGCTCGACAAAAGTCGAGCTCGCAAAACGCCACATAAACTTGATCGATCCAGAGATCGAAGTTGTCGCCATAAATGACGATATCCTATCCCCAACGGTTTTAAGCGCGATCAAGAGGGCCGACTATGTATTGGGCTGCGTTGACAGCGATGGTGTCCGCTTCTTCCTGAACGAAGCTTGCTTGGCATACGGGAAGCCGCTGATTGATATGGCGTCAGATGTTCCTGAAGAAGGTGTTTTTGGCGGGCATATCGCCATTGTGTCAGGTGACCATGGCTGCCTCCACTGCCTCGATTTACTTGATCAGAAAGAAGTGCGGCAATTTTTGTCATCGGCCGAATTTATCGAAAACGAAGCTGCCGTTTACGGAATAGAAGCCAACGCACTGTCGGAGACTGGTCCGTCGGTAGTTTCCGTTAACGGCGTAGTAGCTTCGCTGGGCGTTACCGCCTTCATGGCTCTGGTGACTGGAATGAAACTATCTTATTCGTTTCAGACATATCGTGGAGATTTAGGGTGGGTATCTCGCAAAATGACCGCATCGACGAAAGACTGTTACTACTGTTCGGTCGTTAAAGGCTCCGGTGATATGGCCGATCTCGTAAGGTATTTTCGGAAACTCACCGCGTAGGACGATTGCCGCTTATCCGGATGCAATGCACCAGCGTAATGGCGCGAGCGATTAGGATGGGATGTCCTTGCGTGGTAGCGGCACCGGCTTTACTCACTTTGAGAAAGGTGAATTATACATAGCTTAACTATGCAATATCTATAATTTGCAAAGACACATTTGATTGTTCTTTGAAAATATGCTATTTTACTAAGCATGGTTCAGCGAAAAGAATCAAAGTTAAAGTGGCTTGAGCGAGAGGTTCCCGAGGGGCTTATCGTTACGGCAGCGTGGCTTCAAAAGAACGGTTATTCGAGCTCCCTGCGGTCTCAATACGTCGAAGCCGGATGGCTCGACCAGCCAGCCCGCAGCGTCTTCCGCCGCCAGCGCGGTGAGTTGCGCTGGGAGCAGGTGGTGATCTCCCTCCAGACCCTACTTGAATTTCCTGTCGTGGTCGGTGGCCGGACGGCGCTGGACTTGCATGGATATGCGCATTTCCTCTCACAGGAATTGCGTGAAGTGCATCTCTACGGTCGCAGGCGCCTTCCAGGCTGGATGAACAAACTTCCGCTCAAACAAAAATTCATCTTTCATAACAGCGAGCGGCTGTTTCGCAACGATCCCATCGCAAGGGGACTGACCAGCCTGAGTTGGAACGTCAAAACGAATGAAAGCCAGAGCGCCGATCCCCTGCATGGCGGGTTTAACGTCATGCCGTGGGGTCAATGGGACTGGCCGCTCACACTATCCACCCCGGAACGGGCCTTCTTTGAACTGCTCGACGAATTGCCGAACCGTGAAAGCTTCCAGATGGCGGACAGGCTGATGGAAGGATTGGCCAGCCTGAGCCCCAGACGGTTAAACAAGCTGCTGGCCGATTGTCACAGTATCAAGGTCAAACGGCTTTTCTTCTTCTTTGCCGACCGTCACCAGCATACCTGGCTCAAGCGCATCGATCGGCAGAATGTCGATCTCGGCACGGGCGACCGGATGCTGGTGCGCGGCGGCAGGTTCGATCCCGTCTACCGGATCACCGTACCGGAGGATCTGAATGCCGTTTAGCGATCAGTACCACCGGCAGGTCTCTCTCCTGGTGCGCATCCTTCCCTATGTGGCGCAGGAGGAATGCTTCGCCCTCAAAGGCGGCACGGCCATCAATCTGTTCATCCGCGATATGCCACGGCTGTCGGTCGATATCGACCTCACCTATGTTCCCGTTCAGTCGCGGCCGGAATCGCTCGCGGAAATTGACGCCGCCATGAAACGAATCGCCCAGTCAGCTCAGGGCAATTCTCCGGCCGAGGATATCGTTCCAACCGCCCCCAACGATGAAGGCGTGGTCACACGCCTGATCGCGCGCGGCAACGGCGCTCAGATCAAGATCGAGGTAACGCCTGTCCTGCGCGGCTGTGTGTTCGAGCCGGAACTAAGAGCCGTATCGGCATCGGTTGAAGAAAGTTTCGGCTTCGCTGAGATGCAGGTGGTGTCGTTCGCCGATCTTTATGGCGGCAAGATCATGGCCGCGCTGGACCGCCAGCACCCCCGCGATCTGTTCGACATGCGCGATCTACTGGCGAACGAGGGAATTGACGACAGACTGCGCACTGCCTTCATCGTTTACCTCCTGAGCCATGACCGCCCGATGCACGAAGTCCTGACGGCCCGTCGGAGAGATATCTCTCAGGAATACGAGCGCGGCTTTGCCGGCATGACCGAACAGCCTGTCGCTCTCGAAGAATTGCTGGCCGCGCGGGAAGATACAATCAACGCCATCGTCGGCGACATGCCTGACGACCACCGACAGTTCCTCGTCTCGTTCGAACGGGGAAACCCCGACTGGCCGCTTCTGGGGCTTGAGCACGCCGAGGAACTCCCGGCGGTGCGTTGGCGTCAGATCAATCTGGACAAGCTGGACGATCAGGCACAGGCGGCTCTGGTCGAAAATCTGAAACGCGTCTTAGGAGTGTAAAACCAGCAAGACGATCTATGGTCGAAGCCGGTGGCGAAACATCGGTCGTGGTCCAGAACGCGAAAGTTCTGGCGCGCATCCAATCGGCGTAGGGTCGGTCTCAATGAAATTGTCATGGGGTTTTATAGGGGAGCAGGAACGCTCCCCTGAATGGCGATGCACCGGCCAAACGATGCGAGTGATTAAAACGGCGATACGTTTATCTGGCGCTGATCGGGCTCGATGCCCGGAAGCGCCACAGGCCGGGGGATGGAACGGGGCGTGCAGCGGGCCCCTTCCCGAGCGCAGCGAGACAAGATTGTGCTGTACTACACAGCACACATCTTGCGGTTCACGACTGTGGAACGGGTCAGGTCATCCCATGACAAACCCGCGGTTCGCACCTAGAGGGCAATAATCCGACAATTCGACCTGTAACCCTCAAGCCACTAATTTGTTGGCTGGTCCTCTACTAATTCCCTTGTTATCGTTTCGCGCAATTTGTTGCCCAGTTGATAGTGTTGGAACGACAGGATGAGCGAACACCTTTTTAGTCGCACAATTCGGAATGGTGAGGAGGTGCTCTCCATTACGCCCTTTACGTTGGCTGGACCCGTTCACGGGGCGACAACGCGATATGAAATACTGGGCCGAAGAAAATTACAAATACATCGGCGCTTAGGCGGTGGCAGTAGAACCGTCGACATAGCCGAGATCACCGACATTAACGTTAACAAGCCGAGTTTAATCAAACGGCCACTAAACTACGGAACACTGATATTCCGGGCTTCTGGAGTGCCGGATAGTGATCCGTTTAGCTGGGAAAACATAGCTAGTCCGGAGGACATCAAGAAATTCGTGATGTTACTCAAAGAAAAAATCAAGAAAGGCAATTCAGACGACTATTTGAACGGGCAAACCCCAATTGAATTTGCGCAACACACTGACCGAGCGGGTTTTGGACCTGACGAGTCTGATCCATCGCTTGCCAATGCTTCAGTAACTCAGATTGGACGTTGGCGGATAAACGGGAATGGAACCGCTACTGATATTGAAAATGGCCTCACGTGGATTCAAGCCCCATGGGGTATGAATTGGAATGGGTGTGAGTTTGAGGGTGAAGCCACCATGCTCACGTGGTTTGAGGCATCTGAATTATTTGGCCGAGGAACCACAGTACATGGTGTTAAGGGAAAGTGTTTTCTGACAGAAGAAGATTTTTCCAAGACGGCTTACGATCAGGGTTATACACGAGGGACATGTAAGGTGGAATTCGCCGGACATTCTGATTGGCGTCTCCCGACCGCTTTGGAGCTTAGAAGTATACAGATTGATGATTCTGAAGACTACATGGAGCAAGTTGAGATACTCAAACACGTGTTTCTGTCGGGTGGCCCGTATACGCGAATGTGGTCGGCAAACACTAAGTGGGAATACAGTAGAATCAGCCGTCCCCTCGGCGGTGACAACCGTGTGGTCGCATGGAATTTTAATTTTCATAAGTACATAGATCTTGGGGCGCCAACTCGTTCTGTCGCCGCATTGGTTCGGACGACCAGTGCAGATGAACTATCAGCATTTGCGTCTGGAGTAACCTCAGATGCAGTTGAAAATCGAAATATCCTTCATGCGGTCTCCGAAGAGCAAGCCCTTCAAGAAGGGCTCATTTCAGATGATCCCGAGCCAGAAATCGTGGAAGAATTTTTCTCGATCAAAGCGGAACCATCTATTTCTTTTGAGAAGGGACTAGAAGGCAATGATATTCGATGGAGTGACGCGCAGGATAAGGCGCTAAGACATTATGATCTAACTCGACCGTATAGCAGAGACGAACTTGATGATCGATATTTTGAGCTGGGGCGTGATGCTCCGGATGCGATTAAAAAGGTTGTACGAGACCATTATGACGCGCTCCTACCTTTCGCAGTCTAAATTTTCATTCAATCCACCTTGAATGATTTGCAGATGTGGAATTGAGTCTAGAAGAGGCGCTTGTAGTTCGACTCCGAGTCGAAGCTTTAACTTCTGAACTGCTCGTAGAGCCTTTGTGTATACCGCAAGTTCCGCCGCATCTCTCGTGTCTTGGGGGCATATTGTTTGATGGTGTCGGGAACGCATAATTTCTTGAAACATAACTATTTCTCCAACGGCAAACGGGTGAGGACGAACCATTGGATTGATGAAAATAGCCTGTACATCATCGTCATCCCCAACCCAAACGCCTTCGAATGTGCTTACAGGATGTTCTTTTAAATGTTGTTTTGAAAATTCCTCATCTAACAAAATAACCTCGCTCTATTTTTATTTTTGAGGCCATTATATCACAATTAGTAGAATATTTTTAATATTTCACATAATCGACTGTTTTAATTAAGTAAATAAATTTTCATTTAACTAAAACCGAGTCCATTTCTCTGAAATGAGCGAGTTAAGGTGATGGGGGCTACCCGCAGGCGCTTGGCAATTTCTGCGACTGACCCTTTCCGCTGGCATATCAGCTCGTGGGCACCGACAATCTCGTCGAGATTAAGAGCGAACGGTCTTCCTAAATGCTTTCCGCGCCGTCGCGCGGCTTCCATACCAGCGATGGTATTTTCAACAATCAAGTCTCGGTGAAATTCGGCGACAGCGCTAAAAATGTGGAAGACAAGTTTGCCGCTCGGGCTGGTCGTATTAATCCCCTCGGACATTGAACAGAAATCAATCCCCTCGCGCTCAAAGCGCACCAATAGATCAGAGAGATTAAGAACTGAACGCCCTAGACGGTCGAGCTTGAACACCACAACGGTATCGCCGGACTGTAATTCTTCCAGCATCTGATCGAGACCGGAACGTTTGGCCTTCGCGCCCGAGACGCCGTGGTCGTTGAAGATGGGATCGCAGCCGATGGCGTTCAGCGCATCGAGCTGCATTCGAAGCTTCTGATCTTTCGTGGAAACCCGCGCATAGCCGATTTTGCGGCCTCGGGATTCTATCTCTGGCCATGGGCTCATAACAGCCTCCTGTCGATAACATAAGGGAACCCTTCTGTTGGAGAACAGGAGCGCCGCGAGCAGCGATTACGCATCTCCAATTTCTGCGGCTTTGCGCGATTTTTCAACTCGTAATTTGGCAAATTTCTATAAAATATCCTTCCCGACAAAACCCTTCCCTTATGTTCAAATCGATTTTTCGGCGCACCGCAATGGCTGCCGTGTTAATAGGTTCAATCTATCCACAGACTTCTTTCGGGACCGAATTTACGAGCGCGGATTTCCTGAAATGGAATGAGGCTAACCAGAATTCTTACATCTGGTCTTCTGTCACCATGGCTGGTGTGATCGCTTCTCAAAATCGCCGTGAAGCCGCGCACTGCATTGATCGCTGGTACTCTGGAGACGACAACACACGGCGGCTACGAAACGGGGAAATTCGTAAAACGCTAAACAAATACCCAGCCTATAATCCACAGGCCGTCATATTTGCGGTAATTCGCAAACAGTGTGGACGGTTATTCAATTAGGCCGCAGTTCTAAAGCTTGGGAATATCCAGGTTCGCCGTATCAATTCCGGTCGGTTCGTCCGGTTTGGAATCAGGCGAAGTTACTACTGGCGCGAAGATGGTATCCATATCCCGTCGAACCCGATCATTGAACATATCGAGGTCCGCTTTGGAGGGCGGGTTATCGGGGTCGTTCATACGATCTTCCATTGGACGGATCACATCGTTTTTGTAATCCCATAGGTCTTGTTGCTTGCGTTGGGCTTCATCGCGTTCCTTGGTTAATCGCTTGTATTCAGGCGAACCAGGAGCAAGGTTTTCGAGTTTCTGGTCAAGCGCTTCGATGCGCTTTTCGAGATTTTGCAGCCGTTCATTCATACGCTGCCTGAAATCGTCAATGGTGCCTCGCGCCGATGCATAGGTCACGGGCTTCACTATCCATCAGCCCGCGCGGCATAGTCCAGTCGTTCTCCATAAAGAGTTCTTTGGAAATCTCGCGCATACGGTTCTTGAAGAAGGGCAGGTTCTTTGCCGTCATTGTGTCGGCTTCGATGCGCGACCAAACGGCATGTGCATGCCGGTAACGGATCAGGAGTCCGAATTGAGAGAGGCTGTGGATATCGACAAGGCCGCTTTCGACACGGCGGCCCTTAACGCAGAAGGGTATGTCGCTGATAAGGTCCAGGCGACGCAAGAATGTCGTGTCGTGGCCATGGAGGTTGAGAAACAGGGATCCCGCGCAGAGAAATCGTTCGAGGCCTGCCGAGCCAGCGACGGCGCCTGGGAAATCTTGTGATGCGTCGGTGCCACCTGGTACTGGTGGCGGCCCTGGTCAGTGCCGCCCCCAGCATCCATGCCGCTGAACAATCTCAACACCGTCTCGCCTTTTCCAAGCGGTTGGGAGTCGAAATCCTGGCAGGAATGCAGAACGGTCACTGGTGCCGGGAAGCGCTCGATCTGGAGGTCCGCGCCCAAGACCGCCAGTTGTTCATTCGGGATGAATTTACTCGGCTCATGAGCCAGGTGGGTAAGCTGGTCGAGAAGGATTGCTCCGAAGCGGAAACGGCGTTGCTGAAAGGCATGAGCGCTGATGGCAGTGCTGCGATTTATCAAGGAAAAACGAGCAAGGCTGACCGTTGGGTCCCGCATCCACTTAACGTCGGCGCTGGTGAGCAGCAGGCGACGTCCAATGACGCCCAAGAGAAGGCTATAGCGAAGGAATATCCGCCGTCGCCCTCGGTCTCAAAGTCGGAACCGCATCAGGCTTCGACTGCTGTGCCCCAGTCACCTGCCCCAGCAGCGACTACTCCAGGTAATGTGTCTCAAGATTCGATCGTACCATTGCTGCCCAAATCGGCGGCGCTTACTCCGCTGCCCCGCGACGTCGATTACGCGAGCGCGATGTTGCGAATGGTGAAGGACAAGCTGTCACTTGCTCAGAACGATGATTTTCTTCGGTGCTGGGCTGAATATCGTTTTGAAAAAGAGTTTTCGCGGTTCAGGCGGCAGGAATTCAAGCTCCAGCCAGTACTAAAGAAGGCTCAGGAGGACCTAGCGGCGGCACTGGCGGGAAACGATGGCCAGCACATTACTGTGGTCATCACCGCAAATTTCGATAGATACGATTTCAAAACCCAGCAGTTTCCCATCTCCCTGAAGGCGGAAAAGATCACTTTACGCAAGAACTGCCACGCGCGATCCGACGTTGTGCCGAACGCATTCATGGTCAAAGTACCCGACTTGGATGCGATTACTGGCCTGCCGATGGAGAAGGATGCCGCCCAGGCGTTCGTCGCCAAGCGGACACGGTACGGCTCGGTCAATCGCCGCATTTCGATCGCGATGATGATCAAGGTGGATCGCGGTGGATTTGTCGAAGGGGCCTGGGGTCAGATGGAGACTTCCGGCACCATAGAGAACGTGGCGATCTTCGCAGACTCTGATGCAAAGCAGCCATTATATCGGATGGCGTCAGCGCAATTGGAAAGAAGGCGGTCGGCCCGAGCAGCGGAGAAGGCGGCGCTTGCTGAGGCTGAAGAAAGACGCAAGGCCGAACAGCGGCGACGGCTGATGCTTGCGCAACGGGACCGGTACATCCAGGCATTGTCGTCAGCGCCGGCAAGCGTGAAGCTGGCCAACTGGATATCGGATGGCCAGATCGACATCTATACGAGGTTGAACAATCTGCGAACGGCAAGGGCTGCCGCTCTGGTTAGTGGGAAACCGGTCGATGTTTCCATGCTGATCCAAGTCGATGACGGTGGCCGGAATAATGTTGGCACCAAATGGCCGGGAATGCTGAAGGTCACCGTCGGTGATGGGCAGCCCGACCTGCGCGACTCTGGCTGGTATCTGGTCCAGGGCTTGCTGACCGTGCCTGAAGGCAATTCCGTGCCGCCGGCTCAATTGTTGGCAAGCAAGGTCTTTAACTGCGCGGAGCCGAAATGTGCGGATGCCACAGACCCGGAAACCATTGTCGATCGTAAGCTTGCCAGCCTGGCCGCGTCGAATTGAGAAAGATCTACAGAGGAATTAGGTCATGAGCGAAACGACTGATTCCGGCGCGGCGCCGCAAGCGGGTGCTGGCGAGCAGGAAGCCGGCAATGCCGTGGGTGGTGGGACAGGCAAAAGGCTGACGGTCGGCGTGATAGCGCTGGTGGGGCTGGCTGGAAGCGGCTGGCTGTTTGCTAAGAACCAGGCAAACATTACCGCCAAAGACAGGATCGACGGCTTTCTGATCCGTCATGACTTGCGTCGAACTGTTGCCTACGGCGACGTTTCCGGATCTCCGTTTGGGTTCGCCACCCTCAGTGATGTTCGCATCACCATGTCGCCTTCCGCGGTCGCCAAGGCTGGATCGCTGACCGTCTCTGAAATCGACATGGACGGCGACATGATTCTAGGCCTCCGACTCACGGCACAATCGGTTGAAGTTCCACTCTTGAAGTTGGCTCAGGACAACCCGCGAGATAACAGCCTCCACCATGCGATCGGTCTGGGCTACACGACCTTAAATGGCAGCATCGACATTAGTTTTCGTATAGACGACGAAAAAGGGGTTCTGTCCCTTGACACTTCTGGAGATGCCGACGAGGCAGGTAGCTGGAAACTCAGATTGAAACTGGGAGGCTTTGACGGCGGCACCTTGAACTCCTTGTATGAGATTACGAAATCGACTGGTGGAGAGGTTGTTCAGAAGTTCCTAGAGATTGCCATTAAGGGGGCAGAGGCAATTACGAAGCTGACGCTTGTAGAGGCGAGCTTAAGCTTGGAGAACTCCGACTATTTTCAGCGTAGCAACGACATTCCAATTGCGGACATCCCTCCGGATGGCGGGTCGGCGGCCCCTCGTGTCGCAGCTATTAACGATACTGAATTGGTGAGAGGGGGAATGAATCCAAGTGAAGCCCGAGAAGCCGTAATGTCGATCGACGAGTGGGTGAAGGAGGGTGGAGCGCTTCAGATTGAGAGCAACCTGACACAGCCCGTTCCGCTCTTTAAGCAGGGAAACTTGTTCTCGCCGACGTTTGACAGCATCGGGAAATACCTGGCAGCGACTAAAAGTAAGATCACGCATTAGGTCGGCGCCTGACGACTGTGTCTCTCTTGGGCGTGGCGTTAAGGATTGAGCGATCTGCTGATTGAGCCATTGAAAAGCTCCGACAACCCGAGGGAATAGGTTCGAGTAAATTGACGATTAAGGGGCACCCATAGTATGAGCCCCTTCGCACGTAACGTTTTCTCGTTTGCAGTTCTTACGTTACTTTGACGCCTTTTTGCGGAGCATCTTCGACAATTTTCTTTTTTCCTTTGTCGTAGGGGGGTGGATAGAAAAATTGAATCACCGTGTTCAGAGCAGTAGAATTTACGGGAGTAATTTAGCGAGGCACAGATGTCGAATAAGGCCAGGGTGCACGATCCAATCCATAGCCAGGACGTAGCAGACCCGAGTGACACTATCTGGCGCGAAATAGGCCGCGCCTTGCGCAAAGGCGATGGCAGCGCCGCCCTTGCTCGTCTCGCAGCCGGCTATCCAATCTACTACAGCGAACCCGACACCCCTGCCGGCCTTGTCATCAAACGCCATCCTTGCGGCCGCCGTGAACTCGTCCGCTGCGACCCTGCCGGCGATCAGGTTATCCGCGTTCTTTGACCTCGAAACCCCAACTGTGGGTTTTTGCTGGACCCAACGGTGCCGGCAAATCGACATTCGCCGCCCGGCACGTCGCCTCTCGGATTCCCATCGTGAACCCTGATTTCATTGCCCAAGAAATCGCGCCTGGCCCAACCAGCACCGCTGTGTTGCTACGCGCCGGTCGGCTTGCCATCGAGCAACGCGGCCGCTTCATCAATGCCGGCACCACCTTCGCGATGGAAACCACTTTGACAGGACAGGGGGAGCTGCGCTTCATGCGCGCTGCTCGTGACGCAGGTTACAAGGTCAATCTCGTTTTTATCGGCCTTGCCCGCCCCGAGGATTCTTATAGCCGTGTCGTCGGTCGCGTCCAGGCCGGCGGTCACTCTATTCCTTTGGCTGACATCGAGCGGCGATTTTCCCGAAGCCTCTCCCACCTTCCCGATGCCATGCGCACAGCTCACCGATCGTTTGTCATCGACAACACCAGCGACCGATTTCGATTGATGCTTGTCTGCGAACATCAGACAGCCAGATTCGTCAATCGTTCATTATCTGCCTGGGTCAAAACCGCGATCCCTAAAGAGCTACGTCAGTCTCCCGAAATGGGTATAGAGTTTTAACCTCGCTCCACCTGGGCATCCGCCAGGCTGAATAAATCGACAAGTTGGCAGCCTTCCTTTTTTCTGCTGCTTTCAGTTCGTTTCTCGCCGAACGTTTCTGCAACGACTTTCTCGCCAGGTGCGACTCTGAGGCTAGCCGTCCCCGTCAAGACCCCTGACACGCAAAGAGTACTCCAAGTCAGACTCTGATTTCTGACGGCGGTACTTTGGAGAAATATCCACCGTTTTTGGAAGCTGTCCGATACGGTTAAGTTCAGGTTCGGCGTCCTCGCGGTCGCGCGAGATCGCAATGTTCGGAGCGTTTATGCCGTTTATGGAACCGCCGTTCAGAGCCGCGTCGATAAATTCAGCCTGCCAGACGGGGGCTAATTCAACGTGGGATTCCTGGTGGCCAGGGAAAAGTCGCCAAAGGGCGGGAATAGAAAAGTTGAAACGGATATCTGAAAACAAGGTGTCGCCAAAATCGATGTAGACCCCCACTTTGCTGTTCACCCAAGTTCTTATCAGCACACAATTGCCGATAGGAATTCTCAGCTTGAGGGGTGAGTTTTGCAACACTCGCGCATGGCTCAGCTGAAGGTCGAAACGCTTTTTCTCTCGTTTAACACGAAGGCCATTTATGACCCACGCCATGTTTTCGTAGAACGTTTCCCGCGCTTCTCGTGCTGCGAATGATATAGGTGAATGTTGAAATTCGATCACTCGACCACAATCTGTTTTTACATCCGCTCGGTGCTTCTCTCCACGAATCGAAGTCACGGTCACTTCTCGGCAGCGTTCGGGAAAAATTCGTTTCCATTCACGGTGCCAATCGGTTTCAGGCTCCCACCAAGGGTCGCAGTTTTTCCCCCGCTTATGTGCCCAATGATGAATTCGTATGTTCCCGCATTTGGGAGTGGTTTCTTCACCACATAATGGGCAGATGCCTTTAAGCCCTCGTTCTGCTTTGCGGCGATCACCTTCGACAATTGAAAACTCCATGAGCCACAGCTCTCGATCAGGGTGACAGCGGGCAAAAACGGTTGTCAAAAGGAGGAGGGCTGTCGCCGTCATTCCTCGGCAAGAAAACTTACTTGGTGATTTTATACATAAAATAGAAAATATTTTTCTAATTCAGTAGGCAGGTTCACGAAGGAAACTGGGTTGGCCGGATTCTCTCATTCCGGCCGGAGGTGAATCTGGGAAAGAGTCAAAGAGACGATGGACTCTACCTAAAAATGGAGGAGAAATCGGGACTCAGGTCATAGGGGGCCCTTTAATATGGGGGGCTTGCATGAGTTTGCCGGAGTTTGCACGTTTGCGTCATGAGCAACATGGCGTGCAATCTGCGCTTGCATGATCTTGGTTGCCTGACTACCGGAAAAGGCGGGGAGCCATTGGACCTTTCCGGCACGAATTATGACATGCGATTTGCACGGCGCATCAAACACACCAACGGACGGTTGGATAGTCGCATAGCCGCCTTCGTCCCAAACCCTATGACTGTCTGGAACGATAAGTGTGATGCGATGACCGCAACCGCAGGCGCAGAGTAACCTTCATCTTCTAAATCCTGGATGAAGCCGTTACGACTCGCCAGTTCCCGAAACTCTGAACCGCATTCCATCTTTTACCATTACCTCATTTCCAGGGGCCAGGGTGCCACTCACATTTCGTGAGTGACCACGCGAGTATTTGATAAGATATTCGCTGGAACCGCTGCCCCCATCGGACAAATAAAGCGCGACGACTTCCTCGTACGAAATCTTCTCTTTCGTCACTTCATGGTCATCTTGATTGACTGTGATGGTGACGGTTTTCTTTGGTTTTCTTGCCATGCCTAATCTCCTTTTGGTGCCAAAACCTCCCCAGGGCCATGGTCTGCCTGGACCCCTCTTGCTCGAAGGGCAGATCAAATCTGCTGACCGTGCGGTTAAGTATAGCTAATTGTTTACGTATAACAAGCTATTTTTTAGCTAATTTTGCATGTTAAAATAATTGACAAATCTTTGGTTTTTGCGTATCTTTTATTCGCTTTGAAGCGCAGGAGGCCGATATGAAGCGAACAATGACACTCAACCTCACAGAGGCTGAAATGAATGCCGTTGAGCAGATGTGCGATCGGAAGGGCCTGTCAAAGACGGCCCTCGTCCGTCAATCGCTTCGACTCTACAAGTCGGTCGATGATCGGCTATCGCGTGGAGACAAGGTGTTCGTGGAAAACGCCGATAAGTCTGAAAAGGCCGAGCTCATGGTCCTATGAAGGAACTGCTCGATAAGGTCTTCTTGCTGAACCGCGCCACTGGCGAGTTTGAAACAGCTGAGCTGTTCCACGGCATCGATGAGACCAACCTCTCGCACATAGAGGGTCGCTGGCGGCCTTTATTCGACTTGCGGCGGGCGCAGGCAAAAGCGTCTGGAGAGTCGATGTCGGATATCAACGCTGAGGATGGGCACTGGAATTGGGGTAGCAAAGCTCTCGCCGCGATTTCGGACCCCTTTCTGTATGATATCTTCGCCCTTGAATGCGGTGGGAATACCCAGGCTTTGTTGTTGACGTGCAAAGGAAGCACGGATTGCTTCAGCCGTCATCCTGAGCACCCGAAAGCGGACATGGTCTACGTCGAGTTCTTGGCCACCGCACCTTGGAACAGGCCAAGACTGGTGAAAGAACCGGCATACAAGGGCGCGGGAAGAGTTCTAATAGGCACAGCCGTGAGCCAAAGCCTCGAAGAAGATCTTGGCGGCAGAGTCGGTCTTCATTCTCTGCCAGGCGCTGAAGACTTCTACCGTGATGCGATTGGCATGACCGATCTTGGCGTGGACAACGATGGGCCGCACAAGGGGCTGCGATACTTCGAACTGCCGGAAAGTCGGGTCTCCGACTTTCTTATCACTCAACACTAGATAGAGGAGCTGAACATGAAACTGCATTTCACGTCCGATTGGCTCCGTAGCCACATCGACAATGATCCAGACATCGAATGTGAGGCCGGATTCCCGTTGCTTGGTGCGGAGCCGCTAAGCCAATTCGTTGGCGCTCACCTTCAAGCGCCGCAGGAAGAGTCGCCAGAACAAAAGCCTTATGTTCTATATCAACTCGTACGACAACTCAGAAGGCGCGATGGGCTAACGAGAGCACAACTGGCTGCGAAAATTCGCATTGATGCGCGCGAGATAGAGACCATCGAGGCCCAACCCGAATACGTGCCAAAACCGAGAACAGTGCACCAGTTGGCGGATTACATAGGCGTTCCAACAAAAGCGGTGGAGCAACTCACATCTGCTGCGAATGCTCCAGACAATGTCTTGGCGGAAGCAGCTCATCGGTTCGCGGCGAGTTCGGATGACCTGTCGAAGCTAACCAGGGCCGAGAAGAAACGCCTTGATGATTTCGTCAAAATCCTAGCTTCATTTAACTGAAGGGACGCGGGAATGTCGGTTATCGAGCCGATGATAGACGACTACGAACGGTCGGATATCAATGAGCATATTGCCCGCCTCCTCCGGGACCTAGGTAACCCGGAACCACCCCTCCGTCTTGAGGTCGTACGCGAACTTCAGCAGCTGGATCTCACGTACTATAGCAAGTCGGATCTCAACTTGCTCGATGAGATGGCGCACCGAGCAAAGATGGCGGGTCACAGTATCTCCAGCACAGCAACGAGCATGCGCGATGTGGTGAGCAAGTTTGGTCTGAAGGGGCTGCTCATGCTAAAAGAGGGTGATAAGCGCATTTTCATCGACGACGATGTCGTTCCCCTCAAGCGGCGATTCGTTATCGCACACGAAATTCTTCATGACCTATTGCCCTGGCATCGTTCCCTTCTTATCGGTGATAACGAGTCGACGCTTAATCCAACTTTTCATCAGGCGATGGAGGCAGAGGCAAACTATGGCGGACGATGTCTCATATTCATGGGCGATCAATTCCAGCGCGAGGCGCTGGATTGTTGTTTCAACTGGAAAACGATCAAGCAATTCAAGGATCGATACGGCAACACGCTAACCACCACTCTCTGGCAGATGGTATGTGAGCGCGCACCCGAGCATCCAGCCTTCGGGCTTATCAGCCGCCATCCCTACCATCCCGACATCTGCTCGAAGGCAGGGAACGACAACGTAGCTTACTTCCCGAGATCCCGCGGACTGATCGAACAGTTTCCCTCGCTCACACACGATATTGCGTTCTCCGCTGTGGTCGAGCATGCGACCACGAAGAAACGCGGACCGGTTGGCGAAGGAGAAAGCATCTTCTACGACGCAAACGGGGAAGCTCATGTCTTTGAGATCTACAGCTTCTCCAATACTTACGATTTGCTTACTTTCGGAACTTACAAAGCCCCCTACTCGCGGGTAGTCTAACGTCAGCACCCGTGGGATAAGTTTTATCCGTCGCTTTCGGGCGGCATCATCCGCGTGGCTTCGATTCCAATGAGGGCGACTTCCAAATCTTCAATGCCTGAGCCAGCGTTGCAGTTTCCGAACCAACAATTCCGCAGCTTTTCGCCCGGGTGGTCTGCGGCAGCGATATAGCGGCCGAGCCGCTCGAAATTGTCACCAATGCCGGACTGCTTCGGAATCTTTTTGGCGATCATTTGCGCGCCGGCTTCACCGCATTGCGGATCTCGATCACGCAGCTCTTGATGTCGTTTTGCGTTGTCTGAATTGAATCGATCAGCTTCGCAAAAGCAGCCGTGTCTTCCGGCCGCTCGTCGATGGCGAGCTTGAGCAAATTGCCCAGCCTGGCCAGGTCCGCATTGACCTTCAATAGATCACTAATGCTTTCCCAGGCCGCGAAATCTTGCGGGTTCGGAATCGGGTATCCGACGCCGAGCCGCAGCAGGAATTGAGAGACAGACAACTTCGTTTGCGCGGCCACTTCAGCGATCCGCGCCTTTTCTTCGTCCGTGCCGTAGACTTTAATCAGCTTTCTATTCGTCGCCATCGCCGCGCCTTCTGGTCTACCGGTTAGGTTTGGAATTACGGATCAGGTCCACGACATCTGCGTATGAAATTCCGACTTTTCGTGCGGCCGCGCGAATGTCATCCACGGTCGCTGGTGGAGTGTGGTCATTCCAAAGTCGATCAAACTTGTCGATGGTAGGTGTCCCTTCAGACCACGGTGCGCCCGGTTCGGATAAGTTCAAGTGGGACTTGGCCTCTGTGCCACCGCGCCACTTAATGGGGGACTTGATCTGACTCGCCTGCAATTGCACGCCAGGCACCACTCGTAAAACGGCCCTAAAACGCCCGTCCGTCAGCGCATAAATGACCTCCGCCTGAAATGGATTAAGGTTCGCTAGCCCTCTCTTGCCCCACGGGGATCGCGCAATCTGTCCGCCGTTTGGCAGGAAGAGGGTAAATGCTGACGCGACGTTTATGCTCGTAATGCCTGTCATTGGCACTGAACTGATGTGCCATGTGTGTACACGGGTGATGTCGGGTCTGAGATTCGGTAACCCCATGGCGTTGAGTACTAAGCCAACATTGGCGTCAGACAACGTGGGTTTACCTCGCAGCCATTTCGAAAAATTAGAAACATCGACGCCGGCACTCGCTGCCACTGTCTTTGGTCGGCCAAAAAAGAAGCATGCTTCCTTGATCTGGTCGCGGATTTTTTGATCCATGTAGCTACCAATAAAATAAAGTCGTTGACATTAAAATTGGTAGTGTTACCAATTTTTGTGATGGGAAATGGTAAATGAGGTAGCAAATGCGGTCAATGAAGGAGCGCACATGGTTGAGACACTTCCGAAATTATTCACTGAGAAGGAGGCCGCCGAGTATCTCGGTTGCTCAATTTCTACGATCCGGCGAGAGCGGAGGCTGGGGCGGATTGGCTGCACCTACGTAGGCAGGCGCCCACGGTACACAACAGGCATTCTGAACGAGTACTTACGAAACCAGCAGGAAGAACCATGTCATCAACACGAAAACAACGCTTTGGCCAAATTGGCGGTTTCTGGCTTTCGCAGCGCCCCAACAGCCCAGTCTGGTGCCGCACCTGGTTCGATCCAAATACCCGACAAACACGCCGCGCATCTCTTGGCACAACGGACGTTCGGGAAGCGGAGTTGAAGCTCGCGGAATGGGTCACGAAGAACCAACAGATGGTCGATGCGAACCCGCAAGGCGTTCCTTTGGAAACGGTCTTGGTGCGGTTCTATGAATTTCAGGCGAAGGACCAAGCCAGTGAAGTTCAGGCCCGAACAGGTCTGCGACTTTGGTCTGACTATTTTGCGGAATCGCGAGTGTCCGATCTAACTCCTGATCGCCTAGAGGCTTTTATCGATTGGCTGAAAGGGAAAGGTCATTCGGACGGGTACGTGAATCGGACCCTTGCGGTAGGTCGCGCCGCATTGAACCGGGCCCGGAAGCGACAAGAAATACAGAATGTTCCCTTCATTCCTTCATTGGCGCCAGGCGAGCCCCGCGACGTGTATCTATCCGTCGACGAAAGTGCGGCCCTATTCAATGCCTGCGATGAGCCGCATGTCCTTCTGTTCCTGGTGTTGGCGTTCAACACACTCTCCCGCCCGACCGCGTTGCTCGAACTGCAACACAATCAGATCGACTTTGAAAATCGATTGATCAACTTGAACCCCGATGGCCGGAAACAGACGAAGAAATTCCGTCCGACCATCCCGATCACCTCCACATTACATCCGTGGTTGGAGCAGATAGGGCACGGGCCATTGATTGCGTATTGGGGTCGGTCGATTAAATCAGTCAGGAAGGGGTTCAATGCGGTTCGGGACGCAGCTGGGCTTGGAGCGGACGTGTCGCCATATGCAATCCGCCACACCATGGCGATCGAGCTACGTAAGCGCGGCGTCCCGCCTTGGGAAGTCCAAGGGATATTGGGCCACAAGTCTGGCGGTTATCGGACGACAGAAATCTACGCGAAATATGCGCCAGATTACCTTGGCAAAGCGGCGCAAGCGATCGACGAGTATATGGAGGAAGTTTCGAAGCGGACGAGCCGGCCGCTTAATCCCGCTCTTATGGACGAATTGCGTGCTAACAGCGTGCTAGTTGGAAAGAATGTAAAGGTGCGTGCAAATAGAAAACCCCCTGTGAATACAGGGGGTTGGAATGGTGGAGCCGGACGGAATCGAACCGACGACCTCTACAATGCCATTGTAGCGCTCTCCCAACTGAGCTACGGCCCCACAGGGGTCCCGCGGGCAATCCGCCGTGCGGGAAAATCTTGGGATACCCGGCCACATGCCGGGACCCGGAAAATACGTTCCCCGGGTGCCCCGGTCAACCGGGACGCGGAACATAAAGACGGTTGGGATCGGAAGGCAAGGGGAAAATGACCAATGCCCGTGAATTCAGGGCAAATTTCCCCGCAAGACCCTATTCCTTGACGTCGTCACCCGGTTCGATGTGTTCGCGAACCTCGTCCAGGTCGTCGTCGTCTTCGCCCAGATCGGCCGTATCTTCCATCAGGTCGTCGTCTTCATCGTCCTCGATGGAATCATCGGCGTCATCCACGTCAACGTCGTCGTCATCGACATCGGGTAGAACCGCATCGAGATCCTCTTCATCGTCCTCGACCGCGGCCTTGACCTCTTTCGGTTTGGCCTCGGCCTTGGCGGCCGGCTTCGGTGCCGCGCCGCGCTTCGGCCGGAACGCCTGCAACGGATCGTTCTCGGTTCCGCACGACGGACAGACCGCCGGTTCGCGTTTCATGTCGTAGAATTTATTGCCGCAACTTGTGCAGCTAACCTTGCGGCCCCATTCGGGTTTAGCCACGGGCTGCCTCCCGCTTTCTAAAGTTGTCCTGATGCCCCCCAAGGGCGATGGTTTCTTTGCGTTTCTCTTGGGTGCCCAATGCCATGAACGCCGCGCCCTGTCAAAAGCAAAATGCGGTTGATTTATCATTCCCGGGATGATTGGCGCCCGGGGCCCCTGTATGCTAGAGAGCCGGGTCGGCGAAACGCCGGCCATCCACTGTTTTTCCCGCAAGGAGACCCCGCACCCGTGAGCGTTCCCAGCTCTTCCAAAACACCGCTTCAGGCGGGGGCCGCAGGCGCATTGAATGGTGCCGTGCGCGTGCCCGGCGATAAGTCCATTTCTCACCGGTCCCTGATGCTGGGCGCCCTGGCCGTGGGCGAGACCCGGGTCACAGGATTGCTCGAGGGCGAGGACGTTCTGGCCACGGCGGCGGCGGTGAATGCCATGGGCGCCCGGGCGGAACGCACCGGCGATCAGGCCTGGCGCGTGATCGGCTGCGGCGTCGGCGGCCTGGCAGAGCCGGAAAACGTGATCGACATGGGCAATGCGGGGACCGGCGTGCGCCTGATGATGGGGGTCGTCGCGGGCCACGACATGACCGTGACCTTCACGGGTGATGCGTCCCTGTGCCGCCGGCCCATGGGCCGGGTGACCGGCCCGCTGGAGCGCATGGGGGCCCGCTTCACCGGGCGCGAGGGCGGATTGCTGCCCATGACCGTGCGGGGGGCGGCCGAACCCCTGCCGATCGAATACGAATTGCCGGTCGCATCGGCCCAGGTCAAATCGGCGATCCTGCTGGCCGGTCTCAACGCACCCGGCGTAACCACGGTGATCGAGCCGCAGCCGACCCGCGACCATACGGAAAACATGCTGCGCTGGTTCGGCGCCCATGTGGAGGTTCAGGAAACCAACGACGGCGGACGCCGCATCTCGTTGGTCGGCCGGCCCGAACTGGTTGCGCGCGATGTGTCGGTTCCCGCCGATATTTCCTCGGCCGCTTTTCCCCTGGTGGCGGCGCTGCTGGTGCCGGGCTCCGAGGTCACCTTGCGGGACGTGGGCCTGAACCCGCTGCGGGCGGGCCTTTTGACCACATTGCAGGAAATGGGCGCAGATATCACGGTCACGAACGCGCGCGAAGAAGCGGGCGAGCCCGTGGCCGACCTGATCGCCCGGGCGGGCAAGCTGAACGGCATCACCGTGCCGGCAGCGCGCGCGCCGTCGATGATCGACGAATATCCCATCCTTGCCGTGGCCGCGGCCCTGGCCGAAGGCGAAACGCGGATGGAGGGGCTGGAGGAATTGCGGGTTAAGGAAAGCGACCGGCTGGCCGCCGTGGCGCGGGGGCTTGCGGCCGCCGGCATCACGGTCGAAGAAGGCGACGATTATCTGGTCGTCCAGGGTTCGGGCGGTTCCGCGCCCCGTGGCGGATGCACGGTCGAGGTCGATCTGGATCATCGCATCGCCATGGCGTTCCTGGTGCTGGGCCTGGTTGCGGAGAACCCCGTCACGATCGACGACGGCGATGCCATGGCGACCAGCTTTCCGGGATTTGCCGATATGATGAACGGCCTGGGCGCCGACATTAAACCGGGTGCCGGCAGTGATTAACGGGGTGTGGGAACAGAAAGGGATGGGGGCATGATCATCGCTATCGACGGACCGGCTGCGGCGGGCAAGGGCACGCTGGCGCGCAGGGTCGCGGACCGGTTGAATTTGGCCTATCTGGATACGGGGCTGCTGTACCGGGCCACGGGCAAGCGCGTGCTGGAAGCGGGCGCCGACCCGGAAGACGCCGCCGCCGCCGAAGCCCAGGCCCGCGCGCTTGAGCCCAAGGACCTGGAACGCCCCGATCTGCGCACCGAAGCCGTCGGCCAGGCCGCGTCCAAGGTTTCCGCCGTGCCCGGCGTGCGGGCGGCCCTGCTGGACTTTCAGCGGACCTTCGCGGCGACCCCGCCGGCAGGCTTCAAGGGCGCTGTTTTGGACGGCCGCGACATCGGAACGGTGGTTTGCCCGGATGCCGACGTGAAATTGTTCGTCACGGCCTCTGACGAAGTCCGTGCCGCCCGGCGTCACAAAGAGTTGCAGGAAAAAGACCCGGACGTTATATATGCGCGCGTTCTCGAAGAGATGCGCGAGCGGGACGCCCGGGATAGATCCAGGGCCGTCGCGCCGCTGGAGCCGGCCGAAGACGCGATCCTACTTGATACGAGTGACCTGAATGCCGATGAGGTGTTCGCAAAGGCCCTTGATATCATTAAAGAAAAGTAGGTTCGCCTGGGCCTTTGCCGGCCCCGACCATCGCCTTTTTCGAGATTAAACACCCACCCGCCACCGCCGTTATAAGGTGGGGCGACGCGGGATTTTGTGTAACCCAAGACCGTCGGAACCAACCGGCCGGCCAGATAAAATCGAAAGGTTCGAAACTTATGGCCACTACCGATGCCGCTGCTGCGGCCCCCGAATCCACAGAAGATTTTGAAGCACTGCTCAATGAATCCCTCGGCGATGACGAGGGCTTCGAAGGCCGCGTCCTGCGCGGTGTCGTCGTCAATGTCGACGGCGACCACGCGATTGTCGACGTGGGCCTGAAGTCCGAAGGCCGTGTGCCTTTGAAGGAATTCATGAGCCCCGGCAGCGATGAAACGCTGAAAGCCGGCGACGAAGTCGACGTTTATGTCGAACGCTATGAAGACCGTGACGGTCTGGTCCGTCTGTCGCGCGAAAAAGCGCGCCGCGAAGAAGCCTGGGTCGGCCTGGAAAAGGCCTTCGAAAAGGGCGAGCGCGTCAACGGCGTGATCTTCGGCCGCGTCAAGGGCGGCTTCATCGTCGACCTGGACGGCGCCGTCGCCTTCCTGCCCGGCAGCCAGGTCGATATCCGCCCGGTGCGCGACGTGCAGCCCCTGATGGGCATGCCGCAACCGTTCCAGATTTTGAAGATGGACCCCCAGCGCAACAACATCGTGGTCTCGCGCCGCGCTGTGCTGGAAGAAACCCGCACCGAAGCCCGCTCGGAGCTGATTTCCTCGCTGCAGGAAGGCCAGGTTCTGGACGGCGTGGTCAAGAACATCACCGATTACGGTGCGTTCGTCGATCTGGGCGGTGTGGACGGCCTGCTGCACGTCACCGACATTGCCTGGAAGCGCATCAACCATCCGTCCGAAGCGCTGTCCATCGGCGAGACGGTCAAGGTTCAGATCATCCGCTTCAACGCCGAAACGCAGCGGATCTCGCTCGGTATGAAGCAGCTTGAAGCCGATCCCTGGGATGGTGTCGCCGCCAAATATCCGGTCGGCACCAAGTTCACGGGCCGGGTCACCAACATCACCGATTACGGCGCCTTCGTGGAACTGGAAGCCGGTGTCGAAGGCCTGGTGCACGTCTCGGAAATGTCCTGGACCAAGAAGAACGTCCATCCGGGCAAGATCGTTTCGACCAGCCAGGAAGTGGAAGTCATGGTCCTGGACGTCGATCCGGACAAACGCCGCATCTCCCTGGGCCTGAAACAGTGCAACGCCAATCCGTGGGAAGACTTCGTGGTCAAGTTCCCGGTCGGCGCCGAAGTCGAAGGCGAGGTCAAGAACATCACCGAATTCGGTCTGTTCATCGGCCTCGACGGCGAAATCGACGGCATGGCCCACCTGTCGGATCTGTCGTGGGACAAGTCCGGCGAGGAAGCCCTTACCGACTACAACAAGGGTGACATGGTCAAGGCCAAGGTGCTGGACGTCGACGTGGAAAAAGAACGCGTCTCGCTGGGCATCAAGCAGCTGTCCGACGATCCGACCGAAGGTGCCATGGAAGGCCTCAAGAAGGGCTCGGTCGTGACCTGCACGGTCACTCAGACCAACGACGGTGGCGTCGAAGTCATGGTCAACGATGCTCTGTTGGGCTTCATCCGCAAATCCGATCTGTCGCGTGATCGTTCCGAACAGCGTCCCGACCGCTTCGCCGCCGGCGAAAAGGTCGACGCCAAGATCACCCAGATGGACAAGTCCGGCCGCAAGCTGTCGCTCTCGATCAAGGCCCTTGAGGTCGAGGAAGAGAAGAAGGCCATGCAGGAATACGGTTCGTCCGATTCCGGTGCGTCCTTGGGTGACATCCTGGGTGCCGCGCTGAAGGAAAAGCAGGCGCAGGACGCCGGCGACGCCGAGGAAGAAGCCAAGCCCGCCAAGAAGACGGCCGCCAAGAAGAAGACGGCCAAAAAGGACGAGGCAAAGGAAGAAGCTTCGGAAGAAGCCAAGGACGAAGCGGCCGAAGGCGCCGAATAATCCAGCCTTTGCCGTTGCCCATCCTCGGGCCACGCATATAAAGTCGCCGGGAGCCCTCGATCAGGGCTCCCGGTTTTCTTTTGCTTAAATTCAAACGGAACAGACCGCATCGCCATGAGCCTGGACGCCGATATGATTTTCGACCGCCGCCGCCTGAAACGGCAATTGACCGTGTGGCGGCTGCTGGCCCTGGCGGCCCTGGCCGCGATGGTGGTGTTGGGGGCCGGGCGCCTGGGCGGGTTGGATGTGATCTCGGGCCGGGATCATGTGGCGCGCATTGCCATCGACGGCATCATCTTCGACGATCCGGACCGCACGCGCGCCATCAAGGCGTTGGCCGATGACGACAAGGTCAAGGCGGTCATCATCCGGGTCGATTCACCGGGCGGCACCTACGTCGGCGGCGAAGCGCTTTATTCGGCTCTGCGCGGCCTTGCCGCCGCCAAGCCGGTCGTCACGGTCATGGCCGGCACGGCGGCCTCGGCCGGATACATGGTGGCGATCGCGGCCGATCATGTGGTTGCCCGGCGCGGTACGTTGACCGGGTCGATCGGGGTGATCCTGCAAACCGCCGATGTCACGCAGCTTCTGTCCAAGCTGGGGATCAAGCCTGAAACCTTTAAAAGCGGGCCCATGAAGGCCCAGCCCAATCCGTTCGAACCGATGAGCGATAACGCCCGCCGGGCGACGCAGGACATGCTGATGGGCCTGTACGGCCAGTTCGTCGACATGGTGGCGGAACGCCGCAACATGCCGAAGGACCAGGTTCTCAAGCTTGCGGACGGCCGGGTTTATTCCGGTCTGGCGGCCAAGGACAACGGCCTGGTCGATGCCTTGGGCGACGAGGACACGGCCCGCGACTGGCTGGAATCCGCCCATGGGTTGTCGCCCGATCTGCCCGTGCGCGACCTGCCGCTTGTGGAAGAGCCCCTGCCGTGGCGCGATGCCCTCACATCGTACTTACAAAAAGCATTGTTTTCTGAACGACTTAGACTTGACGGCGTGTTCTCCCTTTGGCACCCTTCCCTATAGTTAACCACATGTGAGGGAAAGGTCCCGGGCCGACCGCTATGATGCGGTGCCGCCAGGGATTGGAAGCATGACCAAATCCGAATTGATCGCCCGACTGGCGGCGGACAACCCGCACCTCTATCAGCGTGACGTGGAACGCATCGTCTCCACGATTTTTGACGAAATCACCGGTGCGCTCTCTCAGGGTGACCGGGTGGAACTGCGCGGCTTCGGCGCGTTTTCCGTAAAGCAACGGGGGGCCCGGACCGGCCGCAACCCGCGCACGGGGGCGACGGTCGAGGTTTCCTCCAAGCACATTCCCTATTTCAAGACGGGCAAGCAACTGCGCGAAAAGCTGAACGGCAGCTGATGTCCGGCCGGCCCCGCTATTGGGGGCCGATCCCTTCTACTCATTGGTGACGCGCGTGGGCCGACTTTTCTCCTGGATTGTTGTGACCCCCCTTATCCTGGGGTTGATCCTGTTCGCGGCCTCCAACCGCGAAGACGTCGTCCTGCGGCTATGGCCCTTCGATTACGAACTGACGGCCCCGGCCTCGCTGGTCGGCGTCGGCGGGTTGTTCCTGGGCTTTCTGTGGGGGGCTGTCAGCGTGTGGATTTCCGGCGGCGTCGCCCGTGGCCGGGCACGGCGCGAAGCGCACCGCGCCGAAGGGGCCGAACGCGAAGTCCAGCGCCTGAAAACCGATGTCGAGGTTCTGGAAGAAAAACTTCGGGCCGCCGAAACTCAGGCCAAGGCCGCGCGCGACGGGGCCAATCTGCCGGCCACGGCGGACGGCGGGTCTTCCGGCAAGGCGACGCCCATCCTCTGATTCTCTTGCATGGGTTGAATGCCGCCGTCTCTACTTTGAAGGCGTCGTGCCTTTTGAGGTGACGCGGTCCCGATTGCCCCAGTATAACGGATGAAGACGTGATCACGATTTGATCGATCCTGGGATCTGGACACATGACAACCGCACCCCAAACGCCGGGCATTGAACGCCCCGCCGACCGCATTCTGGTCGCGCTCGACACGACCGACGCGGACCGCGCGCTGGCCCTGGCCGAAGGCATCAAGGGGGCCGTCGGCGGCGTTAAGCTGGGCAAGGAATTTTTCACGGCCCAGGGCCCCCAGGGCGTGCGCAAGGTTTCCGCCGCTGGGCTGCCCGTGTTCCTGGACCTCAAATTTCACGACATCCCCAACACGGTCGCAGGCGCCGTGCGCGCCTCGGCGCCGCTTGGGCCCTTCATGCTCAACGTCCATGCCTCGGGCGGGCGGGCCATGATGGAAGCCGCGGTTCAGGCCGCAGATGATGCCAGCCAGGGCGGGCCGCGCCCGTTGCTGCTGGCCGTCACGGTGCTGACCAGCCTGTCTGATGAAGATCTGGTTGATATCGGCATCAACAACGAGACCAAGGCCCAGGTCGCGCGCCTGGCCAAATTGGCGCAGAACGCGGGCATGGACGGCGTGGTCTGCTCGGCCCATGAAATCAAGGTGATCCGCTCCGTCTGCGGACCCGGTTTCAAACTGGTCGTGCCGGGCATCCGACCCGAATGGTCGGTCAAGGGGGACCAGAAGCGCGTGGTCACGCCGCGCGATGCGGTCTCGCTCGGCGCCGACTATCTGGTGATCGGCCGGCCCATCACCCAGGCGGACGACCCCATCGCGGCGGCCGCGCGCATCGCGGACGAGTTAGGCTAACCTCGCTTTCGGAATAAAGACTGTTCGATCTTCTTTCCAAGCGACGTTAGAGACGGCCCTACCAATCGGATAACTGCTACGACACCGAGCGAAATAATTGCTCCTTCAAGACTCATTTGGAACTCACTGGCGTTGCCAATACGTTCCTCTAATTATCGCTCATATCTACAGTTTGGAAAAACTAACCCATCCCAATATTTGGTGCTTTATCCACAGAATCACTACGAAATACGGGGATAAACCGGTGGAAATCGTCTGACGGTTAAGAACAATGGGCGAGTCGAGTAAACAAGCGGAATGAATAGTGTGGCTGTTCTTATAAAAATCTGTGGGCTGAAGACGGTCGACGCGGTTGAAACGGCGGTGAACGCCGGCGCCGATCTGGTCGGCTTCGTGTTCTTCAAGAAAACACCGCGCTATGTCACCCCGCCGGTCGCATCGGGCCTGGCCGGTCACGTGCCCCAGGGCGTGATCAAGACCGGGCTGGTGGTCGATGCCACGGATGATGAACTTGCGGTCATCGTCGCATCGGGGGCGGTCGATCTGTTGCAGCTTCACGGATCCGAGACGCCCGCGCGTGTCCAAGAGATCAAGGCAAGGGTGGGCCTGCCGGTGATGAAGGCCCTGCCCATCGCCGAACCCAAAGATGTGGAGGCCGCCCGCGCCTATGAGGGCGTGGCCGACCGCCTGCTGTTCGATGCCAAGCCGCCCAAGGATGCGGACCGTCCCGGCGGCAACGCGCTGGCGTTCGACTGGGGGCTTCTGGCGGGCACGCGATGGAATCTGCCCTGGCTGTTGGCGGGGGGGCTGACGCCGGACAACGTGCAGGCCGCCCTCCGCCTGTCCGGCGCGCCGGGGGTCGATGTGTCCTCGGGCGTGGAACGCGCACCCGGTGACAAGGATCCAGCCCTGATCCAGGCGTTCATCGCAGCCGCCCGGGAAGCGTGATTTTCCGCATCCGGCATGGCCGTGGCCTGGAAATCCCGGCGCCCGATGTTCGGTTCCCCGGGGCTTTAGTCCTTGGGTTCCCCGGGGGCTTGTGCTTTATTTGCGCCGCCCAGCCCTGAGCGTGCGGTTAACTTTAAAACGGCGGAATCCCAGGGCAATATGAGGATTGCTTCATGTCTAAGCTCAATACCTACCGGGAAGGCCCGGATGAAACGGGACATTTCGATATCTACGGCGGGCGCTACGTTGCCGAAACGCTGATGCCGTTGATCCTGGAGGTCGAGCAGGCCTGGGAAAAAGCGAAGAATGACAGTGACTTCTGGGACGAGTTTCATCGTTACATGAAGCATTACGTGGGCCGGCCCAGTCCGCTCTATTTGGCCGAACGCCTGACGGAGGAATTCGGTGGTGCGAAGGTTTACTTCAAGCGGGACGAGCTGAACCACACCGGTGCCCACAAGATCAACAACACCATCGGCCAGATTTTGCTGGCGCGCCGCATGGGCAAGGGCCGCATCATCGCCGAGACCGGGGCCGGTCAGCACGGCGTCGCGACAGCCACGGTCTGCGCCCTGTTCGGCCTGCCCTGCGTCGTCTACATGGGCGAAACCGATGTCAAGCGCCAGCGCCCCAACGTGGTGCGCATGAAGATGCTGGGCGCGGAAATCGTGCCCGTCACCGCCGGCACGGGCACCTTGAAAGACGCCATGAACGAAGCGCTGCGTGATTGGGTCAGCAATGTGGATGATACCTTCTACATCATCGGCACGGCCGCCGGCCCGCATCCCTATCCGGCCATGGTGCGCGATTTCCAATGCGTGATCGGCAATGAAACCAAGGAACAGATGCAGGAGATGGAAGGCCGCCTGCCCGATACCTGTATTGCGGCCATCGGCGGGGGCTCCAACGCCATCGGCCTGTTCCATCCGTTTCTGGATGATAAAAGCGTTCAGCTGATCGGGGTCGAGGCCGCCGGCCACGGGATCGAAACGGGCGAACATTGCGCCAGCTTGAACGGCGGACGGCCGGGCGTGCTGCACGGCAACCGCACCTATCTGCTGCAGACCGAGGACGGGCAGATCATCGACGGCCATTCCATTTCCGCCGGGCTGGACTATCCCGGCATCGGGCCGGAGCATTCCTGGCTGCGCGATACGGGCCGGGTCGAATACGTTTCAGCCACGGATAAGGAAGCGCTCGAAGCTTTCCAGCTATGCACGCGCAAGGAAGGCATCATCCCGGCATTGGAGCCGAGCCACGCGCTGTCCTACGTCGCCAAGATCGCGCCCAAGCTGCCGAAGGACCACCTGATCGTCATGAACATGTGCGGGCGCGGCGACAAGGACGTCGATGCCGTCGCCGGTTATTTGGGGATGGACTGAACCGATGACCACGCAGACCGGGCCCGAGACCCGCATTACCCGTAAGTTCGCCCAATTGAAGGCCGAAGGGCGCGCCGGATTGGTGACCTTCCTGACCGCGGGCGACCCAACCCCGGAATTGTCCGAGGACATCCTTCTGGATATCGCCGAAGCCGGGGCCGATTTGATCGAAATCGGCATGCCTTTTTCCGATCCCATGGCCGACGGCCCGGCCATCCAGGCAAGTTCCCTGCGGGCCCTCAAGGCCGGCATGACTCTGCCCAAAACCCTTGATATCGTGCGCTCGTTTCGAAAGCGGGACAATGATACGCCGATCGTTCTGATGGGCTATTACAATCCCATTTATATCTATGGGGTCGACCGTTTCCTGGCCGACGCGAAGGAAGCCGGGATCGACGGGTTCATCGTCGTCGACCTGCCGCCCGAAGAAGAAGGCGAGCTCTGCCTGCCCGCGATCGAGGCGGGCCTGAACTTCATCTATCTGACGGCGCCCACGACCGACGACAAGCGCCTGCCCAGGGTCGTCAAACATGCCTCGGGCTTCGTTTATTACGTCTCGATCACCGGGATCACGGGCACCAAATCCGCCGATACGGCCGATGTGGCGGCCAGTGTGGCGCGCATCAAAAAACACACGGACCTGCCGGTCGCGGTCGGCTTCGGCATCAAGACGCCGGATCAGGCGGCCGAAATCGCCCGTGTCGCCGATGCGGCGGTGGTCGGCTCGGCCCTGGTCGGGATCATCGCCGAAAATCGCGACGATGCCGGTGTCCCCCTACCCGGCACCAAGGACAAGGTGCTAGACTTGGTGCGTGCGCTGGCGGACGGGGTTCGCGGCGCAAGAAGTTGATTCGTCTGCCTGCAAGGGAATTGATCACATGAACTGGTTGCGTGAATTCGTCCGGCCCAAGCTCAAGCGCCTTGTCGGCGCGGGCAAGGAAATGCCGGACAACCTGTGGCACAAATGTCCCGGTTGCAGCCAGATGATTTTCCACCGCGATCTGGAAAAGAACCTTCACGTCTGTCAGCACTGCGACCATCACCTGCGCATCAGCGCTCATCAGCGCCTTGAAATGCTGTTCGACGACGGCTCGTTCGAAAAGATCACCTGGAAATCACCGGCGCAGGACCCGCTCAAGTTCAAGGATACGGAAACCTATGCCTCGCGCCTCAAGGCCGCGCGCTCCAAGACCGGCGACCAGGATGCCTTGATCGCGGGCGTCGGGCGCATGAACGGCCTGCCGGCGGTGGTTGCGGCTCTTAACTTCCAGTTCATGGGCGGCTCTATGGGCCAGGCCATGGGCGCCGGTCTGCTGGCGGCGGCGCGTAAGGCGGTCGATGAAAAGGCGGCCTTCATCGTCATTCCGTCCTCGGGCGGGGCGCGCATGCAGGAAGGTATTTTGTCGCTCATGCAGATGGCGCGCACGACCATCGCGGTCGAGGAAGTCAAGGAAGCGGGCCTGCCCTATATCGTGGTTCTGACCGACCCGACCACGGGCGGCGTTTCGGCCTCCTATGCCATGCTGGGCGACATCCATATCGCCGAACCGGGGGCCGTGATCGGTTTCGCCGGACAGCGGGTGATCGAACAGACCATCCGCGAAACCCTGCCCGAAGGCTTCCAACGCGCCGAATACCTGTTGGAACACGGCATGGTCGACATGGTGGTGCCGCGTGGCGAGCTGCGCGATACCCTGGCCCGGGTGATCGATATGCTGCTGCGGCCCGAACCCGGACGCGAGGTCGAAGGCTCCGACCAGGATCTGGAAATTCTCGAAGGCGAAATCCTGCCGCCGCCCCGCGATCACCGTGCCGGTGCGGCGCCGGTTCCCGCCGACGACTGAGGGCTTGGTTGTCGGACACCCCCATTCATGGCTGACCTTCCGTGACTGATTTTCCCGGGGCGGACACCGATCCGTCCGCGCAATGCGATGAAATTCTCGCCCGTCTGCTGACCCTGCATCCCAAGGTCATCGATCTGTCGCTCGACCGGGTGCATCGGCTGCTGGATCGGTTGGGCAATCCCGAACGGGACCTGCCGCCGGTGGTTCATGTGGCGGGCACCAACGGCAAGGGCTCGGTCATTGCGGTTCTGCGCGCTGTGTTGGAAGCGGCGGGGCAGCGGGTGCATGTCCACATCTCGCCCCATCTGGTGCATTTCAACGAACGCATCCGCTTGGCCGGGGATCTGATTCCCGATCCCGACCTGCAGGCCTTGTTGGAAGAATGCGAAGACGCCAACGGCGGCGAACCCATCACTTTTTTTGAAATCACCACGGGGGCGGCGCTGCTGGCTTTCGCGCGCAGTCCGGCCGATGTGCTGATCCTGGAAACGGGCCTGGGCGGCAGGCTGGATGCGACCAACGTGGTCGAGAATCCGCTGTTGACGGCGATCACGCCGATCTCGCTCGACCATCAGCAGTTCCTGGGCGACACCATCGAGGAAATCGCGGGGGAAAAAGCGGGCATTCTCAAGCCCGGGGTGCCCTGCGTGGTCGGCCCGCAACGCCCCAGCGTTCTGCAGGTGCTGGACGACCGCGCCGCCGCCGTGGGGGCGACGGTCCTGGCCCATGGCCGGGACTGGATGGCCGAGCCTGCCGATGATGGACGGGGCTTCTTCCTGACCCTGGGGGGGCAGACATCCGAATATCCGGCATCGGCCCTGGCCGGACGGCATCAGCTGATCAACGCGGCCCAGGCCCTTACCTGTCTGGATGCCATGGAGGGCTTCCGGGCCAAGCCGGGTCAGGTCCTGCGCGGCCTTGCCGGGGCACACTGGCCGGCCCGCCTGCAACAACTGACCAAGGGGCCGCTGATCAGCCGTTTGGCGCCGGGCTGGTCGCTGTGGCTGGACGGCGGACACAATGCCGCCGCCGGGGCCATCATCGCGGATCATGCGCGGGAGGCCTGGGGGGAAAAGCCGCTGCATCTGATCTGCGGCATGATCAATTCAAAGGACCCGGCGACGTTTTTGGAATCGCTTGCTTCGGTTGCGGCGTCGATCACCGGGGTCGCGATCCCGGGCGAGCCCAATACCCTGTCGGCAGAGGATATCGCCGCTGCGGGCGCCGGATTGGGGCTTGCGGCCACGACGGCACCTTCGGTTCAGGCAGCCCTTTGGGGATTGTTGGACCGCGAACAGGGCCCCCAGCGGGTGCTGATCTGCGGCTCGCTTTATCTGGCGGGAACGGTGTTGCGAGACAACACTTGAACATCTGAATACTTGTTCATATGTTTGTTCCATGACGACGAAACAAAAGTCTGCTCCGCTGCTTGCCGCCGCTGATCTGGCCGCGTTGCCGGGCGGTGGGCTTGACCGTGACCGGGCCGAGGAAATCGCCTCGATCTTTCATTTGTTGGGTGAACCCAACCGTCTTTCGATCCTCGCGGCCTGCATGACCGGGCCGCGTTCGGTCAACGACCTGGCGGCGCTGACGGGCATGTCGGCATCGCTGACCAGCCACCATCTGCGCCTGTTGAAGGCCGCGCGCCTGGTGCGCGCACAGCGCCGGGGCAAGTTCGTGCATTATTCCGTCCATGACCACCACGTGACCTCGGTTCTGCTGGACATGATGGAACACGTGGCTGAGCCCGAACATGACCACGATCAAATCCAAGACGAGGAGGCTTGATCATGTCCGCCTGCTGCGGTAACGGCCCCTTCCAGGATGCGGCGACGTCCCAGGCCTATCGCCGGGTGTTGTGGTTCGCGTTGATCGTCAACGGTGCGATGTTCTTGGGCGAGATGGCGGGGGCGTTCTTTTCCCGTTCCGTCGCCCTGCAGGCCGATGCCCTGGATTTCCTGGGCGATGCCGCCAATTACGGGATATCGCTGGCCGTGGTCGGCCTGCATCTGCGCTGGCGTGCGCGCGCCGCCATGGTCAAGGGCTTGTCCATGGGGGCCTTCGGCCTGTGGGTCGTGGCCACCACGGTTTGGCGCATTGCCGAGGGTGGCGTGCCGGAAGCCCATATCATCACCTGGGTCGGCGTCCTGGCACTGGCGGCTAACGTGGCCGTGACCTTGGCGCTGTTCCGCTATCGCGAGGGCGATGCCAACATGCGCTCCGTCTGGCTGTGTTCGCGCAACGACGCCATCGCCAATGTGGCGGTGATCGCCGCGGGCGGCGGTGTGTGGCTGACCGGGACGTTTTGGCCGGATGTGGCCGTGGGCGCGATCATCGCGGGGCTGGCGCTGTTCGCCTCGGTCGAGGTCATTCGCCGCGCCCGGGACGAGTTACACCAAGCGCGCCGGGAAGCGGACTTGTCGGGCCAAGCCGCGGCACCAGCTGCCGGCGACTGACCGATTGGGATTTAAGTTTTACCGGGGTTCAGAAATTATCTTTGCGCTGACGGGTTTCCGCGAACACGGAAACGTAATCCTGGCCGGCCATGCCGATGGTCTTCTGTAAGTCCGGTGAATCGGCCCTAAGAAACGGATTGGTTTCAAGCTCGATCCCGATGGTGGACGGTACGGTCGGGATGTTTTTAGCCCGGGCCGCGTCCACGTCCTTCATGCGCTGAACCAGGGCGTCGTTGTCCGGCTCGACCGAAAGGGCGAACCGGCCGTTGGCCTGAGTATATTCATGGGCGCAGAACACGCGGGTTTCCGGCGGCAGGGTTTTGAACTTGGCAAGCGATGTCACCATTTGGGCGGGCGTGCCTTCGAACAGGCGCCCGCAGCCCATGGCGAACAAAGTATCGCCGCAGAACAGGGCGTCCGAGCCTTCGAACCAATAGGCGATATGCCCCCGGGTATGCCCGGGCACGTCATAGACCACGGCTTCCGCATTGCCCAGTTTGTAGGTATCGCCGTCGCCCACTTCCACATCGATGCCGGGAATGCGCCCCGCATCGGCGCGCGGGCCGACGATGGTGCAGCCCGTGGCGTCCTTGATCTCAAGGTTGCCGCCCGTGTGGTCGCCGTGATGATGGGTGTTGAGGATATGGGTGATATCCCAGCCCAGCTTTTTCGCGGCGTCCATAACGGGGCCGGTCACGGCCGGATCGACAACGGCGGTCGCCGCCGTTTCCGGGCAGCGCGCCAGATAGACGTAATTGTCGTTCAGGACCGGAATCTGATGAACGTCGAGACGGCTCATGGTTCGGGAACCTCCAACCCTTAAGGGTTAGATGTTCTGCTCCAGCCATTCCTGCAGCTTGCTTTTCGGCAGCGCACCGATCTTGGTCGCGGCCACTTCGCCGTTCTTGAACAGCATCAGGGTCGGAATGCCGCGCACGCCGTATTTGCCGGGGGTCGACGGGTTGTCGTCGATGTTCAGTTTGGCGACCGTGACCTTGCCTTCAAGCTCGCTGGCCAGTTCTTCCAACGCCGGGGCGATCTGCTTACAGGGTCCGCACCATTCGGCCCAGAAATCGACCAGGACGGGTTCACTCGATCCAAGAACGTCGGTATCGAAGGAATCGTCGGTTATCTGTTTCGGCATATCGCTCACCTTGGGGTCTGTTTCGGGATACAGTTTTTTGAAGTCTCAGTTTTTGGGACATGCCGCCCGATCGTCGATGCGGCGCCGGGTGGATAACCTCCGGGTCTTCCCCCTGGGATTGAATCTAGGGTCGCGTCCCGGCCCCGTCAACCCGCCCGGGCAGGGCTGAATTTTCCCCTATGTTTTCCCGCTACTTACCGCCCCTGCGGCATCCAGAACGGCGTCGGGAAGGACCATCAGACGGGCCCCCAGGGTCCAAATCAGGGCGCAGCGCACCGGCCTTTCCGGGTAAAGGTCCATCAGGGCACGGCGGTATCCGGCCATTTGGGCGATATAGGCGGGCTGCACATCCTCGATGCGCGTGGGCGGCGGGCGGTTGGTCTTGAAATCGGCGATCAATATCTCATCATCGGTGACCAGCAGGCGGTCGATTCGGGCGGTGATCACGCGTCCGCCGGAAAGGGCGACCAGGGGCACCTCGGCCCGGCTTTCGGGCCCGAACAGGCCGGCCAGGGCCGGATCGTCCAGAACGGCCAGGGTTTCGGCCAGGATTTCCGCCTGTGCCCGGTCATCCAGTTCCAGGGCCGGGCGGGCAAGAAAACGGCCGGCCGCTGCCGCGCGCTGGCCGTGCTCTATGTCGGGCAGGCTTTCCAGCAAACGGTGCACGATCAGCCCCCGCTTGAACCGGGCGCCGTCGTCTTCGCCCAGGGGCGAGGCCGCGGGTGGGCTGTCCTCGGGCTTGGAGGGCGCGAGCGGCCGGGGCGGGTCGGGTTCATCGGCAGGTGGGCGGGAAAGCCAGTCCGGTGCCGGCATGCCGGGCCCCGCATGGGCGGTGTCCTTGGGCGTCACGGGGGCTGTTTGCGGCCAATCCAAATAAAGCCCGATGCCCAGGGGATGGGTCAGTTCCTTGGCCCCCGCGCGTTCCAGCCCCGCCGCGATCAGGTCGTACCAGCAGCCGTCGGCGCGGCCGGTCTTGGTTTCCCAACCCGTGATATACAGACGGTCGCGGGCACGGGTCATGGCGACATACAGCAGCCGGCGTTCTTCATCCTCCCGCGCGGCGGAAACCCGGGCGCGCAAATCCGCCGTCAAATCGCAGTCGTCGTCCTTGCGCCCGGGCCAGTAAACGGCCTCGTCATCCCACAGCAGGCCGATGGGCTTGCCCCGCCCGCCCGCCTGGCAGGTATCGGGCAGGAACACGATGGGTGCCTCCAGCCCCTTGGCGCCATGTACGGTCATGACCCGCACTTTGTCGCCGGCCTGGTCCATGTCGCGTTTGACGACCGTTTCACCGGCCCCGACCCAATGCAGGAATCCTTCCAGGGAAGGCGGGTGTTCTCTCTCGAACTGCAGGGCCAGGGCCAGGAATTCCTCGATCGGGTCCAGGGCGTCCTGTCCCAGATGGCGGTGGAAGGCCTTGCGTCCGCCGCCCGGGCCCAACAGATCGGCGAAGAACTCGAACGGCGGGGCCTGGTCGGCGGCGGCCAGCAGCGCGGCCAGCCGGTCCGCCGCCTGCCGCCATTTTGCGTTCTCGCCTGCCCGCTCGCGCAGCTCTGCCCACAGGGTTCCGCGCCGCGGATAACACAGGGGTGTCAGGTCGTCGTCGTCCGTGAAGTTGAACAAGGGGCCTTTCAAGACCGTCGCCAGGGTCAAATCGTCATCCGGCAGCAGCACGAACCGACCGAGGGCGATCAGGTCCATGACCGCCATCTGTTCGGTCAGGATCATGCGGTCCGTCCCGGCGACACGGATGTCGCGTAGCTTCAATTGGCGGACCATTTCCGCCATGAACTGGCCACGTTTGCGCACCAGGATCAGAATGTCGCCGGCACTTACCGGGCGTCCCGATGCGGGCAGAACCTCGCCGTCATCCAACCAACCCCGGATGGCGTCGGCAATGGTTTCCGCGACCTGGACCAAGGGGGCACGTGGTCCCGGTTTGTCCACGGGGGCGTCCCAGGCGTCCGCTTCGTCCTCTTCTTCAGGGGTCAGGGTCGGCCACAGTTCGACCCGCCCGGCATCGCCGTCGCGGTCGACCACATGGCGGATCGCCCGGTCCGTGGTGGTGACGGAAGCGCGCAGGTCCTCAGGCTCGAACGTGCGGTCGACCGTATCCAGCACCGGCCAGGTGGACCGGAAGGAAACGGCCATTTCCAGGGATTTGTCCAATCGGTGTTCGATCTCCGCATCACCGGCCCGGGCCGCGAAATAAGCGCGGGTCTGCTCGAACCGGGCGGGCTCCGCCCCCTGGAAGCTGTAGATCGATTGTTTTTCATCGCCCACGGCGAAGACCGTGCGCGCCCCTTTTTCATCGCCGTCCCAGGCTCCGTCACCGGCGAAGAATTCATCGGCCAGGGCTTTCAGGATGTCCCATTGGGCCGGGGCCGTGTCCTGCGCCTCGTCGACCAGGATATGGGCGATGCCGCCGTCCAGTTTGTACTGAACCCAGGCGACGGCCCCCCGGCGGGCGGGGTTGTCCGGGGCCAGCAGGGCCCGGGTCTTCAGGATCAGATCGTCGTAATCCATCAGGGCCCGGGCTTCCTTCAGGGCCGCGTATTCCACGGCCAGAACCTCGGCCAAATTCATCAGGGACGATGTGTTCTGCGCGATGGCAAGGGCGCGCAACTGTTCGTCGATGGCCAGCACCCGGGTTTGTTCCGCTTCCAGAACACTCAGCGTTCCGGGGTTTTGACTTTCCACGTCCTTGGTGATCAGGCGGGCCAGGGCCGTATGGGTCTTGGTCAGATAGGCCTGGGCATAGTCGTCAAAGCCGTCTGTTTTCTCGTCGTCCGTGCCCGCAAGCCAGGGTGCCATCAACTGGCTGCGGTCCTTGTCCGTCTTCTTCCCGCCGGACAGGGCGTTGGCCGCGCGGCGCAGATTGACCTCGTCCGCGGGCGGGGCGTTCAGGATCACCGACCGCCGGTCCGCATCGGGGGCCAGGCCCAGCTTATTTCGGGTGACGCCGGCCAGGCCACGGGCCCCGCCGTGGCGGGCGAACAGGGCCGCCAGTTTGCCACGCGCGAAATCCAATTCCGTGACCAGGTCGTCGAACCCGGTTTCGCCCAGGACCCCGGCCAGATGATCCATGGCGCGGCCGGCCGGGCCATGGGCGTCGACGGCGGCGCGGGCCAGTACCCGGTCGCGGGCTTCCGATCGCAATTCCGCCGCCGTGCGTTCATCCATCACCGCGAAATGGGGGGCGACCCCGGCTTCCAGGGGAAAGCGGCCCAGCAGCGATTCACAGAACGAATGGATGGTGCGGATGTTGGGCCCGTCGGTGGTATCGGCAACCTCGGCGAACAGCTTGCGCACACGGGACAGATCGTCGCGGTCCAGCGGCACGCCTGTCTGGTCGCGGTAGCTTTCCATCAGGGCGTCGTTGCTCATGACCGCCCATTTGCCCAACAACGCACCCAGGCGGTTGGCCATTTCCGTCGCCGCCGCCTTGGTATAGGTCAGGCACAAAATGGTGTGGGGTTTCACGCCGCTCATCAGCAGGCGCACGATCCGGTTTGTCAGCACATGGGTCTTGCCCGTGCCCGCGTTGGCGGAAACCCAGAACGAATCGCCGGGCCGTCCCGCCGTTTGCTGGATTTCCGTCGCTTGCCGCCGGGTTTCGGTCATGCGCTCGCTCATGCACCGTCCCCGTCGTCGCCCATGGTGCTCCAGGCCCGCACCCGGGCCAGATGGTCGTAATCTCCGGTGTCGCTTTCATACATGGGCTTCACGCGGGGGGCATAGGGCGTGTGCTCATGGGCGAACAGAACGGCCCGCCGGGCCAGTCCCTCCGCTGCCTGATCGATCAAGGCGGGCACGTCCTTCATGGTGATTTCCCGGCCGGCTTCGCGTCCGCCCGACATCTTCCAATAGGCCAGGCCCTGGGCGTCCTCTGCCTTGATCTGGGCGAACCCGCCGCCGCGCAGGATCACGGCCTCCAGGGGCAATTGGGGGGAGAACCCGGTTTCGACCTGCGGGCGGGTCGGGGCGCGCCCGGTTTTGTAATCGATGATCTCGACGCCCGATGCCGGATCGCGGTCGATGCGGTCGGCGATACAGGACAGGCGAAACGACCCGGCGGCGGTTGAAAGCTCAAGCACGCCTTCCGCTTCCCAGGCCAGCGGCCGGCAGCCCCGTTCACGCCGTTTGCGTTCCGTTTCCAAAAACCATCCGGCGATGCGCAGAAAGCGTGGCCACCAGAAGGCCCGCACGGCGGGCCGGTCGGCGTGTTCGGCGAATACGGCTTCGCCCAATGCCAAAAGCCGTTCCGCCGCATCGGCGGGCAGGTCACGGGGATGGGCGGCGACGAACTTCTCCAACGCTTCATGGATCAGGTTGCCCCGGTCACCGGCACCCGGGTCCGCATCGATCGGGTCGATCGGTTTGAGTTTCAGGATATGGCGGGCATAGACCGCATAGGGATCGCGCACCCATTTTTCGACCTGCGTGACCGACAGGCCCTGGGGCCGCATGTCCACGGGCGGGCGGGGCAGCGGGCGGTGGGGGGCGATGAACGCGCCCGGATCATCAAGCGTCCGGACCCAGTCGAGCATGCCGGCGCGTTCGCTCAAACCCCGTTCGCCGTCGCTGCCGTCGATCAGGTTGCCCAGGCGTAACAGCCAGCGTGCGGGCACACTGGGTGCTCCCTCGACCCGTTCGGCGCGGGTCAGCACGACCTCGGGCGCCATGGCGGCCTGGACGAAATCATGGGCCGTCAGGCCGATCCGCCGCTCCGGCTGCGGCAGGCCGAAATCGGCCAGCATGGGGCGGCTCATCCAGGGGCTGGGCTTGGGTTCGGGCGGCCAGGTGCCTTCGTTCAGCCCGGCCAGGATCATCACGTCGGCATGTTGCAGACGGGCTTCCAGCAATCCCCAGATGTTAAGACGCGGATGCGCCCCCCAGGCCGGGCGCACGGCCTGCCCGACCATCAGGGTTTCCAGCAGGGCGGGATAATCGCGGCCCCGGATCGGGCCCAGGGAAGGCCCTGCTTCCAGCACCTCGGCCATGAAGCGGGCGGCGGCTTCGCCGTCGTCGCCGGACCACAGACGATCCGGCCCGGCCTCACGGTCGCTTGCCGCCAGGGCTTCGGCCAGGCGCAAATGGGCCGAAGCCAGGTCCTTCAAATCGGTCTCGCCCGCCGCCAAAAGATCGCAGAACGGCTGGGCCGTTTCCGCCAGGCGGTTGATCAGGTCATCCAGGTCCTGGGCGCCGTCCAGATGGGCAATGGCGGCCCGCAGGCCCGCGATCCCGGGTGCCGGGCGGATACCGCGCAAAACCCTTTCTGTTTCTAACCGCCGGGCCAGGGCACGCAGACGGGCGGGTGCCAGCCCCATGGCGGCCTTGGGATGTTTAAGCGTGGCCAGCAAGGCAACAGGGGCGAAGGCTTCCGCCGCCATGGCCGCGGTCAGCCGCAGGAACGCGCCCGCCGTCGTTTCGCCGAGGGGCGTGCCGGCCGAGGCATCAACGGCGATGTTCCAGCGTTGCAGCTCGGCCTTGACCCGGCGGGCGAGGTTCTGGTCCGGCGTCACCAGGGCGGCGGTCCGCCCCGGTGTCTCCAGGGCTTCCCGCATCAACAGGGCGGCGATGGAAGCTTCTTCCGCGGGGGTCGGACAATCGATGCGGCTGACGCCACGCAAGGCATCGGCCCTGTCGTCGGATGTTTCCGGAAGGGTGCCGGTCACGGCGGCGGGGCGCAGGGCATGGGACAGCAGGGTGAAACGGTTGCCCCGCCCCGCCGTGTCGGGTGATGTTTCCGGCGCCCAGTCCCGCACGTCCGCGCGCGTACAGCCCAGTACGGGCAACAGACGTTTCAGGCCGTATTGCGGATGATGGGGCTCCAGGGCGGACCAGGCGTCTTCAGTCATCACGGTGTCCAGGCCCGGCAGGATCACGGCCCCTTGCGGCAGGGATGCGACCACGGCCAGCAGATCCGCCGTCGCCGGGATCGACCCGGTGGACCCGGCGGCGATGACGGGGCCTGCGGGCGGGGTGGTGCGCCATTGTTCGGCCTGGGCCGCCAGCACGCGGTTGCGGCGGTCGGCGGCATCGATACAGCCGGCGTCCTCCAGAATTTTCGGCCAGGCGGGCAGCACGATTTCCAGAAACTCAAGCGTGATGCGCCAATGATCGGCCAAGTCGCCCTTGGTCGGTACCAGTTCGGCCAAGCGGCCCGCGTCCAGGCGTTCCGTGGTGATCTGATCCATCAGGCGGCCCAATTCCTGGGCCAGACGCAGGGCTTGATCCGGCGTGTCGTCCCGGTCCTTGCGGGCCAGGATCAGACGCGCCAGCAAAGCCTGACGCCGCATGCCGGACAGGGCCGGCGGAATATCCAGGTTGCCGGCGGCGGCATCTTCGCCGGCCAGGGCCAGGTCTTCTTCGTCCAGGTCGCCTAAGGGCGTCAGATGGGGCAGCAGGACCGTGCGGCCGCCGGCACGGCGCAGAAAGGCCTCGGTCAGGGCGCGGACGGCCCGCCGGGTCGGCAGCAGGATGCGATAATCGGCAAGCTTTTCCGGTGCCCCGCCGGTTTCATCCAGCAGGCTTTGCGCCAGAACATCGACGAACGGCCGGTCGGGCCGGATCGTGAAGACCTTGGGCCCTGGGCTGCCGGGGCCTTTGGGGGATACCGTTTTGCCCGCCCGGGCGGGGATCATCGATAGGTCCGCCCGGCGAACCGTTCGGACATGTAGTCTTCGGCTTCGGCCAGGCCGTCGGGCGTGCCGACATGGAACCATTCGCCGTCGTGCATGACGCCGTAAAGGCGTTCGGCTTCGATGGCCTTGTCGTAGAGCAGGTTGAGGGAGAACGCCCCCCCGGGCGTGTCCGCGAACAGGCGCGGATGGAGAATCTGCACCCCGGTGAACAGCCAGGGGGCGACTTCCATTTCCGGGCGGCGGGTCAGGCGGCCGTCCGGTTCCGCGCAGAAATCACCGCGTCCTTCATAGCCGAAGGCCTCGACCGTGGAATGCAGCAGCAGCAGGCCGTCCATTTTTTCGTCGTCCCAGCAGGACACCAGCCGGGGCAGGATGGCATGGGGGCCGTTCAGCAACAGGGCATCGGAATTGGCGACATAGAACGGATCGTCACCGAAATGGTCGAGCGCGTTCTTGACCCCACCACCGGTTTCCAGGCGTTCGGCCTCGTGCACGATGGTGATCCTGGGGGTGGCGCGCCCGGCCAGATGGCTTTCCAGTTGGTCGGCCAGATGGAACACGTTGACCACGGCGTCTTCGACGCCGGCTTCTTCCAGGCGGTCGAGCATATGGTCGATCAGCGCACGGCCGTCGACCTGGATCAGGGGTTTGGGCGTTGTTTCCGTCAGCGGGCGCATGCGCGTTCCCAGACCCGCCGCCAGGACCATGGCCCGGGTCGGGGGGGTGGGGGCCGGGCGGGCCGGCGCATCCCCGGGCGTGGTCACGCGGCGGCCTCCGGCTGGGACGGCGGCGGCACGATGCGGTTTTCCTGGGGGATGGCGGCATCGATCCAGGCCTTGACCTCGGCCAAGGCCGGATGGGCCAGGGCGCGCTCCAGCATGCTCCAGACATGGGGGATATGGCTCAGGTACTGGGGTTTTTCATCACGGTGGGACAGGCGGGTGAAAATGCCGATGACCTTGGCATGGCGCTGCGCGCCCAGAATGGCGTAACTGGCGCCGAGCGCATCATGGTCCAGATCGGGGAAGGCTGCCAGATAGCGCGCCAGCATATGGGCGGTCAGCACCGGGTCGACTTCGCGCCGGGCGTCTTCCAGCAGCGACATCAGGTCATAGACGGGCGAGCCGGCGACCGCGTCCTGAAAATCCAGCAGGCCGCAACGCTGGATGCCGCTGCGGTCGGGAAGCCAGATCAGGTTGTCGACGTGGAAATCGCGCAGCACCAAAGTCTTGGGCTGGGCCAGAACCTGACGTAGGGGCTGGCGCCATGCTTCGAAATAGTCCTGGCGGGCATCGTCATCCAACTCGTGGCCCATCACCGCCGGCAGGTACCAATCGGCCAGCAGACAGGCCTCTTCCATCAGTTTGCGCTCGTCATAGGGCGGCAGGGCGCGGGGCACGGCCGTTTCGGGCGGGCGGTCATGAATATGGATCAGCACATCGACGGCACAGGCATAAAGTGCTTCCGCGTCCGCGCCGTCAGCCAGCATGCGGGTATAGGTCGCATCGCCCAGGTCTTCCAGCAACAGCAGGCCCGCTGCCGGGTCTTCGGCGAAGACTTCCGGGGCGCTCAGACCCATTTTGATCAAATGGCGGGCGATGGAAACGAAGGGGCGGACGTCTTCCTTGGGCGGCGGCGCGTCCATCAGCACGGCGCGGCGGCCGCCGTCGTCCAGGCGGTGATAGCCCCGGAACGACGCATCGGCGGCCAGCACGCTGCGTGCGGCCCCGGACCAGCCGTGCCGGTCGAGGAAGCGGTCGATCAGATCATCGCGTTCAGCCATGGATGCCTGCCTCGCTCAACCGCGATGTCCAGTCGGCGCCGCCGGAAATTTCCAGCCGGCGGGCGGTTTCAGCACTGCCGGGCATAAGCCGCAGGTTCAACCGGCGGTCCGGCAGATAGGGGCCCAGCCGTTCGGGCCATTCAATAAGGGAAACACCTTCGGCAAAGGCGTCTTCGATATCCAGCTCGAATGCTTCGTCCGGATCGTTCAGGCGGTACAGGTCAAAATGAAAAATGGTGAAATCCGTCGTGTCATAGGGTTGAACCAGGGTAAAGGTGGGGCTTGGCACGTCTTCGTCATCGGTCGTCAGGGCCTGGATAAGGCCGCGGGCAACCACGGTCTTTCCCATGCCCAGCCCGCCCCAAAGGGCGATGATGTCCCCGGCACGGCACAGCGGCGCCAGCCTGGCGCCAAGCGCCAGGGCCATATCCTCGCCCTCAAGGGTCAGGACCAATCCGGCTGTGTCGTCGATTGCTTGGGCCATCGCATCCATTGCCGCTCTTTTAACGAAATTTCCGCCGTCGGGACAAGGCTTGACCTGATCCGCCGCGCCCGCCATGTAAAGAACCCCGCTTGGTCGGCCTCTTTAAAATTCCTAAGGAGCATCTCCCGGTGTCCCAGACGCCCGAAACAACAACGGAACATACGGACGTGGTCATCATCGGCGCGGGTCCCGTGGGCCTGTTCGCCGTGTTCGAATGCGGCATGCTGGGCCTGAAGTGCCATGTGGTCGACGCCTTGGAAATGCCCGGCGGGCAGCTCAGCGCACTTTACCCGGAAAAACCCATCTACGACATCCCGGGTTATCCCAAAATCAGCGCCATCGATCTGGTCGCGCAGTTGCAGGAACAGGCCCAACCGTTCGCACCTGTTTATCACCTGGGCAGTCCGGTCACGGGCCTGACGCAGACCGATGCGGGCTGGACCGTTGCCACGGCGGCGGGCGTCGTGATCGAAACCTCTGCCGTGATCATCGCCGCCGGGGTCGGGGTGTTCGGGCCCAACCGCCCGCCCCTGGATGGCATTCAGGATTTCGAAGACCGGGGACCGGGCCTGGGCGTGAAATACATGGTCGGCCGGGTCGAAGATTTCCGCGGCCGCCGGGTGGTCATCGCCGGCGGCGGCGACAGTGCGGTCGATTGGGCGCTCAGCCTGGCCGAGGTCGCGGACAGCCTGGCCGTGGTGCATCGCCGGCCCAAATTCCGCGCCGCCCCCGACAGCGTGCGCAAGATGGAAGCCCTGGCCGCCGCGGGTAAGATCGATTTGGTCATCCCGTTCCAGCTGGGCGGCCTGGAAGGGGCGGGCGGCACGCTGGAAGCGGTGATTGCCCGCGATCTGGACGGCAATGAAAAGCGCCTGGAAGCGGATACCCTGCTGCCGTTTTTCGGCATGCTGCAACAATTGGGCCCGATCGCCGAATGGCAGCTTGATCTGCAGGACAATCATATCGCCGTCGATCCCGCGACCATGGCGACGGACCGCAAGGGCCTGTTCGCGGCGGGTGATATCGTGACCTATCCGGGCAAGCTGAAGCTGATTTTGACCGGTTTCGCCGAAGCCGCCGCCGCCGCCCATGCGGCCCATGCCGTGGCCCGGCCGGACGAGATCCTGCATTTCGAATATTCCACCACCAAGGGCGTGCCCGGCAGTGGGGGTGATTAGACTATGACGGCGGATATGAAAGTCGCCGTCGTCACGGGGGCGGCCCGGGGCATCGGCCTGGCCACCGCCGGGGCGTTCCTGGATGCGGGTTGGCGGGCCGTGCTGGTCGATGTCGATGGGGCGGAATTGGACAAAGCGGCGGCGTCGTTGGCCCCGGCGGATGCGGTCCTGGCCCTGCCTGCCGATGTTTCAGATCCCACGCAGGTCGCGGCGGTCGAAGCCCGGGTGCGCGATGCGTTCGGCCGCGCCGATGCGGTGGTCAACAATGCGGGCATCGCCGTGTTCAAGCCGATCCTGGAAACCACCTTCGATGAATGGCAGCGCGTGTTGGACGTCAATCTTTCGGGACCCTTTCTGATGACCCAGACGTTCGCGCCCTTGATGATCGAAGGGGGCGGCGGGGCGGTGGTCAATATCGGATCGATCTCGGGCCTGCGCGCGTCGACCCTGCGAGTGGCCTACGGCACCTCCAAGGCGGCGCTTGCGCATCTGACCAAGCAGCAGGCGGCGGAACTGGGCGAGGTCGGCATCCGCGTTAATCTGGTCGCCCCGGGCCCGGTCGATACGGCCATGGCCAAGGCCGTGCACACGCCGGATATTCGGGCCGGTTATCACGACGCCATTCCCTTGAACCGCTACGGCCTGGAACAGGAAATCGCGGCGGCGGTCCTGTTCCTTTCCGGCGATCAGGCGCAATACATCACCGGCCAGACCTTGGCCGTAGACGGCGGGTTCGACGCCGTGGGCATCGGCCTGCCCAGTCTGCGGGAATAGGGGCCGGCGCGGCTCAGTTCATGGGGTGGCGGTAGACCAGTCGGCCTTCGTCATCGACGGTGAAGTAATCCGGCAGGTCCGGATGGTCGATGGGTTCGTCCGAATCTTCCAATTCCAGATTCTGTTCCGACACATAGGCCACATAGGGTGACTTGTCGTGGTTTTCGGCCAGCAGGTGATAGAAGGGCTGATCCTTGCGCGGGCGAACATCGGCGGGAATGCTGTCGTACCATTCCTCGGAATTGTTGAATTCGGGGTCGATATCAAAGATCACGCCGCGGAAACCGTAGACACGGTGCCGCACGAATTCGCCGAGGGGAAATTTTGCTACCGATTTACTCATGACCTTGTGGTCCATATTGCCTTCTTCCGAGGTCGTTTGTTCGCATGTGCACCCTCAATATAGTGACATGTGGCCTTGAGTCAAAGTGGGCCAAAAGTTAGGGGTCGCTGTTGTCTTCCGCTGCGGACCGGGCATAGGCGATCAGCACCCCGCCGTCGGGAAGGGGGGTGTTGACGATCTCCAGAATGCGGCCGTCGGCGTGCTCGATGGTGTCGCGGGTGACCTCGCGGCGGGTCATGGCGGCCAGGATATGAGCCTTCTTGGCATCCCAATCGCCGCCGGGCGCGGCCAGGGGACGGGTCGCTTCGACGAATTCGCCGACGTGGGTATCCGTATTAAGGATGTCGGGCCCCAGGTCCCACAATCGGGTAAAAGCCGGGTTCCAGAACCTGAGCCGCCCGTCCGACCCGAACACGGCGATGGCTTCCGACAGATGCTCGAAACTGGCGCGGTAGACCGCGTCGCGGGCGTTGTTGGAGCTTTCCAAATCCAATTGATCGGTCACGTCGTCATAGCCGAAGGCAAGCCCGCCCGACGGCATGGGATAGGTGACCGCGCGCAAGGTCCGGCCGTCCGGCAGGTGCATAAGGTCGCCCATGGGATCGCCCGCTTCTTCGAACAGAGCCAGTTGTTCCATCTTGTAGGCGCGGAAATCGGGAACTTCGGGCAGGCGGCGTTCGGCCCGCAGGTGTTCGAGAATTTCCGGAAAGTCGCGGCCCTCTTCCAGCCAGTCCGCATCCAACCGCCACATGTCGCGGTAGGCCTCGTTGGAGAATACCAGCTTGGCCGACCGGTCGAAAATGGCGATCCCGGTGCCCAGCCCGCGCAGGACGGCTTCGGTCATCATGGCGGCGGGCGGCAGGGCCGCCGGTTCGGCCGCCGGCGGCGGGCCCGGGTTTTCGCCCGACCCATGGGGGAAGGCATAGCCGATCAGCCCGCCCGTGGGGGTCGGGGGTTCGTCATCTGCGGTTTCGTCGTTTGATTCGCTGTCCACGTCCACGCCCAGGGGGCATTCGGTGACGTCGAAGCTGCGGGCCTCGCCGGCATTTTCCAATTCCTGAATGCGGGTCACGGGCCGGGCTTCGTCGCGGGCGGTTTCCGCTTGGCCGTCATCGGGGCCGGCGACCCGCTGGCTCAAGGCGGCCTGGTTGGTGAACACCACGCGCAGGTCGCCGTCGCGCAGCCAGATGGGAAAGGGCAGGGCATCCAGCAGGCCGCGCAGGTGCAGGTCGCGGGCTTCGGGCAGGTCGCCCTCGCCGGTCAGGTCGATCAATAACTTGGCGGCGGCGGAAATGTCGCGCATCCACACCATGTCGGCCAGGACTTTGCCGTCCTTGGCACTGGCCCGCGCTCCCACGGCCTGAACCATGCGGCGGCCGCCCGAATCGGCGGTGGTCAGGATGATTTCGAAGCGGCGGCCTTCCTCATGCAGGAATGTGACAGACGCTTTCAGCCGTTTTGCCGAATCGCCGTCGAACCGGGCGGCGACGTCTTCGAACTTGGCATTGGTCCCGTCGGCCAGGGACAGCAGGGATGCCAGCTTGCGCGAACAGGTAATGCTGCCCGACCCCCGGTCCCACAAAAACAGCCCGTCGGGCGATCCGGCCAGGATTTCCCGGGCCTTGACGGCGACCGCTTCGATGCGTGCACGTTCGTGTTCGGCCTCGACCGTGCGGCGGCGGAACATCCAGGCCACGACAAGCAAAAGCCCGGCGCCGAGAAGCAGGCCGGTACTGAAAGCATTGATTGGGGTGATATCGCTTAGCACGGCAGGATGTTAATCATTGAAATCCCTGAAAACAAAGGAAAAGGCGGTGCCGAAGCACCGCCTCTTAACCTTTTTTGCCGTGCAGGACCGTTTAGTAACGGTAGGCGTCCGTCTTGAACGGGCCTTTGACCTCGACGCCGATGTATTCGGCTTGGTCATCGCGCAGGGTGGAAAGCTGGGCGCCCAGCTTTTCCAGATGCAGCATGGCGACTTTTTCGTCCAGGTGCTTGGGCAGCACATAGACTTCGTTCTTGTACTTATCGCCGCGGGTCCACAGTTCGATCTGGGCCAGGGTCTGGTTGGTGAAGCTGGCGGACATCACGAAGCTGGGGTGGCCGGTGGCGCAACCCAGGTTGACCAGGCGTCCTTCGGCCAGAAGGATGATGCGCTTCTGGTCGGGGAATTCGATCTCATCGACCTGCGGCTTGATGTTGTTCCACTTGAAGTTCTTCAACTTGGCGACTTCGATTTCGTTATCGAAATGGCCGATGTTGCAGACAATCGCGCGGTCCTTCATGTCCCGCATGTGGTCGACGGTGATGACGTCGATGTTGCCCGTGGTGGTGACGAAGATGTCGCCGCGCGGTGCGGCGGCTTCCATGGTCACGACTTCATAGCCTTCCATGCAGGCTTGCAGGGCGCAGATCGGATCGACTTCGGTGACCAGAACGCGGCAGCCGGCGCTGCTCAAGGATTCGGCGGAACCTTTGCCGACATCGCCGTAACCGGCGACCACGGCGACCTTGCCGGCCATCATCACGTCGGTGGCGCGGCGGATGCTGTCGACCAGGCTTTCGCGGCAGCCGTACTTGTTGTCGAACTTCGACTTGGTGACCGAATCGTTCACGTTGATGGCCGGGAACATCAGGGTTCCCTTTTTCTGCATGTCGTACAGACGATGCACGCCGGTCGTGGTTTCTTCGGTCACGCCCTTGATGGCTTCGCCCTGGCGGGCGTACCAGCCGGCGTCTTCGGCCAGCTTTTTCTTGATCGACGCGAACATGTATTCGGCTTCTTCCGAACCCGGGTTGTCCAGAACCGACGGGTCCTTCGCCGCCTGGATGCCCAGGTGGATCAGCAGCGTTGCGTCGCCGCCGTCATCCAGGATCATGTTGGCGGTGCCTTCCGCGAAATCGAAGATGCGGTGGCAGTAGTCCCAGTATTCTTCCAGGTTTTCACCCTTATGGGCGAACACCGGCGTGCCGCCGTCGGCGATGGCGGCGGCGGCGTGATCCTGGGTCGAGAAGATGTTGCAGGATGCCCAGCGCACATCGGCGCCCAGGTCCTTCAGGGTTTCGATCAGCACGGCGGTCTGGATCGTCATGTGCAGGGAGCCTGCGATGCGCGCACCCTTCAACGGCTGGGCGGTGCGGTATTCCTCGCGCGTCTGCATCAGGCCCGGCATTTCCGTTTCCGCCATGCTGATTTCCTTGCGGCCCCAATCCGCAAGCGACATGTCGGCAACTTTGTAATCGTCGAAGGGCATATAGAACTCCTATGTCCGTGTTTACTCGGCGCGTCACCCTGAAAAGCAGGTGCTCAAAGGCGCGCGCGGATGAAAAATAAAGTGCCGGGCGAAGGCGCGCCCGGCCATGTGTGGTGCCGGGGATGTAGCAGTACCGCGACTTTTCTTCAAGGGGGCCCCCTGAAAAGAACCTGTATGGGGTGTTGCATGAGGTCGAGAAATTCTATGGTCTGGCTCTAGAATTTCGCGATTTTCCAGGCATCTTCAGCGCGCCATACTGCGTTCTGCTCAAAACCTGACAAACAACCACGAGGCCCTTATGACCGATCCGGAAATTCTCAAACGTGAAATCAAGATCCTGGTGTTCGACCAGTACGGCACCGTCGTCGACATGCAGAAGGGCCTGACGGAAATCGCCACGCCGTTCCTGAAAGAAAAAGGCTGGGACGGCAATCCCCACAGCTTCGTCACCTGGTGGCGGCGCACCCATTTCGAAAATTCCATGATCGACGCGCTGTGCGACCGGGGGCATACCCCCTATCGGCAGATCGGCCACCGCGCCGTGTCCGTGGTGATGGACCGGGCCGGGATCAAATATACCCAGGGCGAGGTCGAATGGCTGGTCTCCGAGATTGAAAAGCTGAAACCCTTCCCCGACGTGATCAAGGCGCTGGACGATTTGCGGGGGGCCGGATACCAATTGGCGATCCTCTCCAACGGCGATCCGGACATGCTGGCCAACGCGGGCCCGCATATCGGGTTCAAGTTCGACCACGTGATCAGCGTCGAAGCCGCCGGATACTTCAAACCCCATTGGAAGACCTATGCCACGGCCTGCGAGATCACCGGTTTCGACCGCACGGCCTGTCTGTTCGTCGCCAACCATGAATTCGATGTGGTGGGCGCCAAAAGCTACGGCATGCGCACGGCCTTCATCGATCGGCGCAAACGGCCGTTCGGTGCCTGGCCGGAACAGCCCGACCTGATCATTGAAAACTTCAAGGAGATGGCCGATACACTCTGTGGATGACGTCTGACTCCACGCCTTCCCGCCAATTGATCCTTTGCCCCGGCTTCATGACCGACCGCGCCCTGTGGTCGCGCATGGAGCCGGGCCTGAATGCGCTCGGCACCTGCACTTTCGCCGATCTCAGCCGCACCGACGATCTGGAAGCCACGGCGCGGGAGTTGTTGGATACGGCCCCCGACCGTTTCGCGCTGATCGGCTTTTCCCTGGGCGGCTTCGTCGCCCGGGAGGTCGTCCGTATCGCCCCCGATCGGGTCTCGGGCCTGGTGCTGATGAATTCCTCGGCCCGCCCGCCCCGCCCCGAAATCGCCAAACGCAATGCCTTCCTGATCGGCCATACGCGGGAAAAGGGCTTTCGCGGTCTGTCGTCGGATGCGGTGAAAAAGGCGTTTCATCCGGACCTGCGTGACGACCAGGCCTTGATCCAGGAGGTCAAGGACATGGCCTTGCGGATGGGGGTCGATGCCTTCATCAAGCAGCTGTCCATTCAGCGCCGTGACGGCCGCCCCGACCTCGCCGCCATCGCCTGCCCGGCCCTGGTCATCTGGGCGCGTCAGGACGAGCTGCGCTCGTTGGCGGAATCTCAGGAAATGGCCGACGCCATCCCGAACGCGCGGATGGAGATCATCGAGGACTGCGGCCATATGACGCCGATGGAAGCGCCGAAGGAATGCTTAAGCCTGATCGGTGAATGGTTCATCGGGCTCGACTAACCGAGCATGCGGTCATTCAATGTCTGGAAGGCATTGAACCTTTGCTATTTGAACAACTTCCTGGGCGTTGATGACATGCCCCTCTGAAAACTTTGGCAAGATGGCCAAAGTCATTCGGCAGCATGAATTACGCGTTCGGGACTTCTAAACCGCGCTCCCCTGCCAAAGCTAACGTTGATCCGACGGCTCAGATTCACGATTCTTTGATGACTTTCCGAAAGATCACCTTGAGAATATTGGTTCAGGTAGTTTGCGATCGCCTGAATCCCCCTTTCTTCGGCCTTACCCAAACCGAATCCAGGGGCCATAAAAAACAGCGGAATGCCGATCACGACAACCAGTGCAAAGCCGCCGGTCCATCTCACTGAGGGGAGATATGAAAACGGTGGTTGCAATCGGGCGATGTCCGGCTTGCCGGCCCGGTGGTGCGCGAAATCGTGGATGAGCGCCGCTAATTCGGCTGCCTTGGGCTGAAATCCGATCGGTAGCATGAAGTGGCGGATTGGCTGCCACTGGAACGATGAGCCGGGATCAGCGCCCGTGCGGCGAACGGCAAGTCTTCTCTCATCGCCACCAATGCCCGTTACTTCATTCCATCGGTATCGGATCGTGCCGATTCTTAGCGCATCTTGGTCAAGCTGGAGGTAGTGCCGAAACCAAGGCCCGCATAAGAACAGGATATACGCCGTGCAAATGAGAAAGAGCGTTCGCCCCCAGAAGATGAAAGGAAAGCTCCAGCCAAAATAATCAATTAACGCCTGCAAATTCCGGGCGGGCTCAATCCAAATAAAAATACATGTTGAGGTCACGCAAAACAGCAAAAGCAGGTTCGCTTTTCGCGCCAAGTCAGATAGGTGCACGCGAACGGATGGATGCTTGCCCCGCAATCGTGCTGTCAAATTCAATTTTTCTGTTGCCGGGTTGCTAGCTGTCCGTTCGGGTTCAATTCCGCAAAGGACACACAAAGGAGCATCAGCCGAAATCGACGATTGGCATTGTGGACATGTCGCGCCAAAGGGCTGAACGGGTCCTATGTCGGACATCAGAAGGTCACGACAGCCCGTTGAAATCATCCAGCAGGGCCGTGATGCGGCCCGTATCGACCTGGCCCATGATGGCATCTGCGCGGCGTTGGGCGGCGGCCAGATCCATGTCGCGAATGCGCTGTTTGACCACGGGGATGTTGGCCGGCACCATCGACAGTTCGCGCAGGCCCAGCCCCAGAAGCAGGGGAGCATAGCGCGGATCGCCCGCCATTTCGCCGCACAGCGATATGGGAATGCGCGACCGCAGGGCCGCCTGGGTCGCGAATTGGATCAGGCGCAGCACCGCCGGGTGCAATGGATCATACAGATGCGCCACATGTTCGTTGGTGCGGTCCGTGGCCAGCGTATACATGGTCAGGTCGTTGGACCCGATGGCGAAAAAGTCCGACACCAGGGCCAGCGCGTCGGCGGCCAGGGCGGCCGCCGGGACCTCGATCATCACGCCCAGGGGCGGCAAAGGATCGGGCACGGGCTGCTTGCGGCGTTTCAGTTTGCGCGCGGCCTTGTGCAGGGCTGCGCGGGCTTGGCGGATTTCGGACGTGGTCGAAACCATGGGCAGCAGAATGCGCACTGGCCCGTGACAGGCCGCGCGCAGGATCGCGGTCATCTGCGTGTCCATGGTCTTGGTATGTTTCAGGGACAGCCGGATGCCGCGCAGGCCCAAGGCCGAATTGGCGGCTTCGCTGAGATCGCCCAACAGGCCCTGGGCCGGTTTTTCGCCGCCCACGTCCAGGGTGCGGACGGTCACGGTCTTGCCGTCCATGGCTTCGATGATTTCCTTGAGCGTCTCGTACTGTTCGTCTTCCGTGGGCACGTCGTCGCGGCTCATATAAAGGAATTCCGTGCGCAACAGGCCGATCCCGGCGGCGCCGTTGCGCTTGACCATGTCGAGCTCGATCGGCAGTTCCACATTGGCGAAAAGAGAAACCTGCACGTTGTCGCGCGTCACGGCGGGCACGGCGCGCATATGGCCCAGGCGTTCAGCCTCTTTGCGGGCGTCTTTTTTTAGCTGTTCGTAAACGGCCAGCGTGCGCGCCGTGGGGTTGACGATGACCGCGCCCCGCGTGCCGTCGATGATCACGTTGGTGCCGGGAACAACGGCTTCGGTCAGGCCGGGAATGTTGAGGACAAGCGGAATGCCCAGGGCCCGCGCCATGATCGCGGCATGGCCTTCGGCTCCGCCCAAGGCCGTGGCCGCCGCGGCGATGCGGTCGGGGTCGAGCTGTGCCGTGTCGGCGGGCGACAATTGGTCGGTGATGATCACGGACCCGGGCTGGGCCTGGCTGAACGGTTTCAGCGGCTCGCGCATCAGGTTGCGGATGATGCGGTTGCCGACGTCGCGCACGTCCTCGACCCGGGCGGCGATATAGGCGTTGTCCATGGCCTGGAAGGCATGGACGATATCGGACAGGGTTTTCTGCACGGCCGATTCGGCGTTCAGGCCCTGTTCCTGAATCAGGTCCTGGGCGCCGCGCACCAGGCGCGAATCCTCCAGCATGTGCAGATAGGCATCGAACAGGAACTGCATTTCGCCGGTCAGGGCGTCTTTTTGGGCCTGGGTGCGTAGGCGCTTGATCTGGCGGCGGGCCAGGATCGTCGCCGCGGTCAGGCGTTTCTGTTCGGCCGCCAGTTTTTTCTTGGGAATTTTGTATTCGGGCACGTCCAGGGTGCCGGCCTCGCGCACATAGGCGGGGCCGACCGCGATGCCGGCCGAAACGCCCAGGCCTTCGTAACGCTTTTCACCGCTTGCCATCATGGTTCGTGCAGTTCTTCGTCGAACCCGGCTTCGACCAGTTCGGTCAGGGCGGCAAGGGCGCTTTCACAGGCATTGCCCTCGCAGGAAATATGAATTTCCGTTCCGGGGGCGGCGGCCAGCATCATCAGCCCCATGATCGATCGCCCGCCCACGGTCTGGCCGTCCTTGGAAACCTGGATGTCGGCATCGTATTCACCGGCCATCTGGGCGAACTTGGCGGCTGCCCGGGCGTGCAGACCGCGCATGTTGACGATTGTGACGGTGCGGGACGGCATGATCAGGGCGCGCGCTAATGCGCTTCCTGGGTCAACAGCCGCGATGCGATATTGATGTACTTGCGACCGGCTTCCTGGGCGGCCTCGACGGCCTGGGCCAGGGGTTCCGTCTTGCGCACGCTGGCCAGCTTGACCAGCATGGGCAGGTTGATGCCGGCGATGACCTCGACATTGGCGCGGTCGAGGATCGAAATCGCCAGGTTCGACGGCGTGCCGCCGAACATGTCGGTCAGGACGACCACACCCTGGCCCGAATCCACCTGTTCGACGCGTTCCATGATGTCGGCACGGCGTTCTTCCATGTCGTCCTCGGGTCCGATGCAGACGGCAGCCACATTGGGTTGCGGGCCGACGACATGTTCCAGGGCGGCGATCATTTCCGTCGCCAGCTTACCGTGGGTAACGACGACCAGTCCGATCATGACAGGCGTTCCATTTTGCGTATGTGTCCCTCAAGTTCCGGCCGGGCGGCTGTTGTCGGTACCGCCCGCGCCATCTTTTCCCCGGCCCCGGCACAAGGCCGAGTGGGGGATATTGGTACGATTTTCATCGTTTGTCCAAGTCGCGATGACGCACCCGCGCCTTTTCTCCGCGCGCCGCCAGCCAGGCCCCCAATCGTTCGGCCACATAGACCGAGCGATGGCGCCCGCCCGTGCATCCCACGGCGATGGTCAGATAGCTTTTTCCTTCTTCCGCATAGCGCGGCAGCAAAGGCCCCAGCAGGGCCGTCAGATGGCCGAAAAATTCGTCGAACCCGGCGTCCCCGGCGACATGTTCGCCGACCTTTTCGTCCAGGCCCGTCAGCGGGCGCAGGTCCATGTCGTAATGGGGGTTGCGCAGGAACCGCACATCGAACACCAGGTCCGCATCGCGCGGCACACCGTTTCGGTATGAAAACGACACCACGAAAATCGGCAGGCCCGGGTCGCCCTGCACGGCGAAATGGTCTTCCATGGCGGATTTCTGTGCGCCCAAGGACATGTCGGACGTATCCATGATGACGTCGGCCTGTTCGCGCAGGGGGGCGAGCAATGAGCGTTCCTGGCGGATGCCGTCGGCCACGGGCCGGTCGATTGCAAGCGGATGGCGGCGCCGGGTTTCCGCATAGCGGCGGGTCAAAACCTGATCGTCGCAGTCCATGAACAGGACCTTGACGTCCACGTCGGCCCGGGCGCGCAATTGGGATATCTGTTCCATGAAGGCGTCGGCGCCGAAATCGCGGGTCCGGATATCGACCCCGGCGGCGATGGGATGGGGAAAACCGCCCGGCCCGACCAGGCGCCCCAACAGCGACAGCGGAACGTTGTCGATGGCTTCGAAGCCCATGTCTTCCAGGGCATTCAGGGCCGATGACTTGCCCGCCCCGGATACCCCGGTGACCAGAACCAGGGGCAGTTTTTCGGCATCGGTCGGCCTGTCCGTGGGGGTCATGGGCTTTTTTCCCCGATGCGGCCGGCGACGGTCAGATCGTCCCCTTGTGCGTCGTCCCAGGGTAGGCGGCGCAGGGCCAAGCGGATCTTGGCCATGGCCGAGGCCTCGAAGGGTGCCAGCCGGATGAACGGCACATTCAAACCGAACAGTTGGGTGGTGCGGTCCTCGGGCAGGCGTTCGACCAGCGGCGGGGCGACCAGATCGCAGACCAGGGCAACGGGCGCTTCGGCCACGTGGCGCATGGGCATGATGCCCACGCCGCGCACTTCCAACAGGCCGCGCAGGGGCTCGGGCGCTTGGGCCCAGATGCGGCCGTCCTGCAAGGTCAGATCGACCCGGTCGTCGGCGACAAGGCGGAGGCCGTCCGGCCCGCCGCCGTCGATCAGGCGCAGGGCCAAATCGGACTTGCCGGCCCCCGACGGGCCGCGCAGCAAAACACCGGCGCCGTCGATGGCGACGCAGGTGGCGTGGATTTGCTCGTGAACCATTCGCATAGGCAGGGAGGGTGTGACGACTGGCGGTGTCTGTCCAGCCAATTTTTGTCCCGCTTTTCGCCCAAACGCCGGCAGGCGCGCAAAAAGGTGCCGATGCCCCGTGGACGGGCCGCGCGGCCTCGGCCATGCTGGGGGCGAAGGGGCATTTAAAAAGATCTCATGGGAGGATCCGCAACATGGATTTTGAATTAAAGGGCAAGACGGCTTTCGTCACCGGCGGCTCACGCGGCATCGGCAGGGCTATTGCGCTCAGGCTTGCAAGCCAGGGCGCCAACGTGGCGATCTGCGGGCGCACCCTCGACAGTCTGCAGGCGACGGCCGCCGACATTCGCGGCCTGGGCGTGGAGGTCTGGCCGTTTCAGGCCGATGTGTCCAAGCTGGAGGATGTGGAACGGTTCGCGGGCGACGCTCTGGCGGCGGCGGGCGGCGTCGATATTCTGGTCAACAATGCGGTGACCTCGACGGCGGCCCCTTTCGATGAACAGACGGACGAGCTGTTCCGCTATCACCTGGACGTCAAACTGATGGCCTATATCCGCCTGGCGCGGTTGATTCTGCCCCATCTGGAACAAAAGGGCTGGGGCCGCATCGTCAATATCGGCGGCATGACGGCGCGCATCGTGGCACCGCTGCGCGTTACCAACGGCGTGGTCAACGCGGGCGTCGCCAACTTCACCAAACAATTGGCGACCCGCGCGGCCCAGGGCGGGGTGACCATCAATTGCGTCCACCCCGGGTTCACGGCGACGGAACGGGTCATGCAGATTTTTCAACGCGAAGCCGATGATGCGGGCATTTCCCTGCAAGACGCCATGGCCAAGCGCGAACGGGAAATTCCCATGGGCCGGCTGGTCGCACCCGAAGACATGGCCAATGCGGTGCTGTTTTTCTGCTCGCCCCTGGCGGCCATGGTCACGGGGCAATGCATCGCCGTCGACGGCGGGTCCGGCGAATCGGTGAATTACTGATCCGCTGATTACGGATCGGCGGACCTGCGCTATAAGGGCGGCCATGAACGCCACACGTCCCGCGAAATGTCCGGTCTGTTCCGGCCCCGGCAAGATCGTCCGCCACCTTCCGGCGGACGAAATCAAACAGGGCCTGGAAGCCGTGTTCGCCGCCGCGCCGCCATCAGAAGCCGTGCCTTGTGATTTCGACCTTGCTGAATGCGGCGATTGCGGCCTGGTCTATGCCGATCCCATGCAGGCGGGCGGGCAGGCGCTGTATGACTGGCTGACCGGGTTTCCCAAATACCATGCCCAGGGCCGTTGGGAATGGGCCCGCATCAAGGACGTGCTGCGCGCCGAAGCCCGCCCGCTGCGCCTGTTGGAACTGGGCGCGGGGCAGGGGGATTTCCTGGCGACCTTGGGCGATCTGGCCGACGTCACGGCCGAAGGCATCGATCTTTCCGAACGCTCCGTCGCCAAGGCCCGGGCCCGGGGGCTGGCCGTGCGCAAGGCGACGCTCGAGCAGGTCATCGTCGAAGCCGCGGAAAGTTATGACGCCGTGGTGCTGAGCCATGTTTTGGAACATGTCGCGACGCCGGGGGCGCTTATGGGGGCGGTCAGGAATCTGCTGGCGCCGGGCGGGCGGATTTTGTTTTCCGTGCCCTATTCCCCCATGAGCCGCGAATACCTGCACGACGACGTCATGAACCTGCCGCCGCATCATATGACGCGCTGGAACATCCGGGCTTTGGAAGGCCTGGCGCGGGTTCTTGATTTGGGCCTGGAAACCTGGATGCCCAAGGCCAAGGCGCCCTGGAAACGGGCCTTGAAACATACCTGCGACACGGTTCGGGGCGAAGGCCGGGTGCGCGGCCTTGCCCGTCTGCCCGTGGTGCTTGCCAATTGGGGTACGTTCCGCCGGGTGCTGGCCGACCACCGGGCCCGCGAACGGGTCGGCGGCCAGATGGCGGCGGATACGATTCTGGTGAGCTTGAAGAAAACCTGAGCGTCAGGCGGCGGGCAGGGTGACCGTGAACCGTGCGCCCAGGACACGGCCGTCCGCGCCCATGCGGTTGGATGCCCGGATGGTGCCGTCGTGGGCATCAACGATCTGCTGCGAGATCGAAAGCCCCAGGCCCGAATGGGTGCCGAATTTTTCGCCCTGCGGACGTTCGGTATAAAACCGTTGGAAAATCGCCTCTTCCTTGCCGGGCGGAATGCCGGGCCCGTCGTCGTCGATGGTGACGATCACCTGCTTGCGGTCGCGCTGGGCGGTGACGCGGATGGCGCCGCCTTCGGGGCTGAACGTCACCGCGTTGGTGATCAGGTTGCGGAATACCTGAACCAGCCGGCTTTCCATGCCGGACACCGACAGTTTCTGCCCGTCCATGATTTCCAGGATAAGCTTGGGCCCGCCGCCTTCCGCCGTGGTCGTGGCATGCAGGTCGGCCAGGGTCGACAGCATGCCGGCAAGGTCCATCGGCTCGCGATGCGAACGCGACAGTTCCGCATCCAGGCGCGAGGCATCGGAAATATCCGAAATCAGCCGGTCCAGGCGGCCGACATCGTCCTGGATGATCGACATCAGTTTTCTTTGCTGATCAGGGTCCTTGACCCGGGATGCGGTTTCGACGGCGCTGCGTAAGGACGTCAGGGGGTTCTTGATTTCATGGGCGACGTCGGCGGCGAACCGTTCGATCGCATCCATGCGCGTCCAGAGCGCCGCCGTCATGGCGCGCAACGCCAGCGACAGGTCGCCGATTTCGTCATTGCGGTTGGTGAAGTCGGGGATATGTTCTTCGCGTGAATGGTCGCGCCGCACCCGGTCGGCGGCGGCGGCCAGGCGTTTGACAGGCCGGGCGATGGTGCGCGCCAGATAGATCGACAGGATCGTCGTGATGGCGATGGCGACGCCGAAGATCTTGAGAATATCCAGCCTGACGTCGAGCAGCGCATTGTCGATGGTGGACGACGGCTTGGTCAGCATCAGCGCCCCCAGGATGCGTTTGTACCGCTGCACCGGCACGGCCACGGACAAGATCATGCTGTCCTGCTCGAACGAACGGACGACCTTGGTGTCGTCACCCATGAGCGCGGAAATGACTTCGGGATAATCGGTCGCCGAAGGGTCGGGGATTTCACGGTAATGGGTCAGCGGCAGGCTGCCCGGCAGCCAGCGGGTGATGCGGTCGTAAAAATCGAACAGGGTATCCGCCGCGCCGCCTTGGGCGGTGCCCGGCGGCGGCAGTTGTTCGACCTCGACGGCTTGCCGGGTCTTGCCGAAATAGCGCGAGTCCGCGGCCAGTTCGCCGGCCCGGTTAAACAGGCGCGCGCGCGTGCCCGTGGCATCGACCAGCCGGCGCAGCATCTGGTTGCGGATGTTGGTCGCGACCTGTTGTTCCGAAGATTGGTCCAGATGCATGGCTCCTTCGGCCAGGGCCACGGCGAACAACTGGGCCTGGGTGCGGAGTGCTGCCAGTTCGGCCCGGATCAGGTTCTGCCGGTAATCGCCCAGGTACAGCACGCCCGCGACCAGGATCGACAGGGCCAGCATGTTGATGGCCAGGATATGGACGGAAATGGGCGAGATAAGGCGCCGCTTGCGCCGCCGTTCGCCGCCACCATGGGGGATGTCTTCGGCCAACGGGGCCCCTGCCCCGCCGTCATCCGGCACGGCCTGCCCGTCTTCCCGCAATTCACCGTCCTTGGCCATGGGCCCCCTTATTCCCCTTCACGCGCCCCTTGATATGGGGGCGGGCTATTCGGACTTGTAGCGATAGCCGATGCCGTAAAGCGTTTCGATTTCCGAAAATTCGTCATCGACGGCCCGGAACTTGCGGCGCAGGCGCTTGATATGGCTGTCGATGGTGCGGTCGTCGACATAGATGTTCTCGCCATAGGCGGCGTCGATCAACTGATCCCGGTTTTTCACGTGGCCCGGCCGGCGGGCCAGGGCCTCGACGATCAGGAATTCGGTCACGGTCAGGTTGACCTCTTTCCCTTTCCAGGTGCACAGGTGGCGCGACGGGTCGAGCACCAGTTCCCCGCGGCGTACGACATCGGTTGAATCGGGCTCTTTGCCCTCCAACTCGCGGCGGCGCAGCACGGCGCGGATGCGCTCGATCAGCAGGCGTTGGGAAAAGGGTTTCTTGATGTAATCGTCCGCCCCCATGCGCAGGCCCACGACCTCGTCGACCTCGTCATCCTTGGACGTCAGGAAGATCACCGGCAGGTTGTCGCGTTCGCGGATGCGCGACAAAAGTTCCATGCCGTCCATGCGCGGCATCTTGATGTCGAGCACGGCCAGGTCCACGGGCACGCGGCCCAGGCCCGCCAGGGCTTCTTCCCCGTCGGAATAGGTCGTGACGTTGTAGCCCTCGGCCTCAAGCGCCATGGAAACGGATGTCAGAATGTTTTGATCGTCGTCGACCAGGGCGATGGAATTGGACATGAAGGTCTCCTTGAAGGCGCTGACGGAAGGCATCGGGAACGAATTTCAGGGCTCGGCACCGGATTTTCCATAAAACCATCCGGCGGAAGGCCAATGTCGTTCGCCTTTATGGCAGAATTTTAGCGCGATTGGGGCGTCTTTGGCTAATCCGCGCGGGCAATTAAGGCAAACCCATGATCCCACCGGCCGCATTCCGTTGACCAGCCCCATCCCCGTTCCTTATAGTCCGATCAAGTGGTTCCCCGATTAAGGGCTATAGGCCCCGGGGCTAAGAGGGAACACGGAACGGAGCGGACCCAAGCCGGGCGTTTCCAAAACCGTGGCTGCCCCCGCAACTGTGAGCGGTGAGTGCCGTCCAATGTCGTGCCACTGGCTGCCGGATCGGCTTCGCAAGAAGCCCCCCGGTGCCGGGAAGGCCGGACGGTTCGATGACCCGCAAGCCAGGAGACCTGCCGCTTGTCACCGCGATACCCAAGGGACGGGGGTCCTGGCGGGGCGGTATGCCGCAGCGGTGAAACCTTGAACGTAACTTGATTCCAAATCGGAGGTTTCACGCAATGACCATTAAATCCAACGTTTCCCATCGGTCCGTTCATGCCACGATTGGCGAACGCGCTGTTCCCGCGACCCTGGCGCTACTGTTCGGGGTGTTCCTGATATTCGGCACGGGCTTTGCCAATTCGAATACGGTCCACAACGCGGCCCACGATACGCGCCACGCCTTTTCCTTCCCCTGCCACTAGGGGGACATTCACATGACTGGACGTATTTTTGCGGTCGCGCTGCTGGCCGGGCTGGCGGCTGGCTTGGCCGTATCCGTGCTGCAGCACTTCACGACCACGCCCTTGATCCTTCACGCCGAACAGTTCGAAACCAAGGGGGCCGATCTCGGCTCCGGCGGGGGCGGTCACGCCCGGGTCGATCTGGATGCCCGCGGGCTCGGCGATGCCCGGCTTTTTCTGGCCCATGCCACCGGCGAACATGCCAAGGACGGCCATGAAGCCGAAGCCTGGGGACCCGAGGACGGCCTGGAACGCACGCTTTTCACCACATTGACCAATGTTCTGACGGCGATGGGGTTCGCCCTGGTTCTGACGGCGGTGATCTTCATGCGCGGTGCGCCCGTTGACGGGCGTTGGGGCGTTGCCTGGGGTGTTGCCGGGTTCTGCGTGGTCTCGCTGGCGCCCGCGCTTGGCCTGCCGCCCGAGGTTCCCGGTGCCATGGCGGCGGAACTCACCGCCCGCCAGGGCTGGTGGGCTCTGTGTGCGGCTTCGACGGCGGCGGGGTTGGCCCTGATGTTCCTGGGTCATGCCCGATGGATGCCTTGGGCCGGGGCGGCCATGGTGATCCTGCCGCATCTGATCGGTGCCCCTCATGCGGACGGCATGGGCGGGCCCGTGCCGCCGGAACTGGCGGCCCATTTCGTCGCGGCGTCCCTGGTGACGGCGGCGGCGTTCTGGGCCTTTTTGGGCTGGATCACCGGCACCTTGGCCAGGCGCTTTCAGCTGACGTGAACTTCGCATTGATTGACAGCCGCGCCATGCGGCACTCTTGAAGGCAGGCGGCGGATTGGTTCCGCCGCCTGTTCTTTCAGGAGCACCCGACCATGGCCCGGCCCCCTTCCGTTCCCCGCGAAACCCTGATCGCCGAAGCACGGCGCCTGTTGATGGGCGGGCGCGCGGGCGTGCTGTCGACCACCTTCCGGGGGCGCGAACGCTGGCCCTATGGCTCGTTGGTCACTTACGCACCGGACACGGACGGATCACCGGTCTTCCTGTTTTCCGGCCTGTCGGATCATACGGGCAATCTGGAAAAAGACCCCAAGGCGGCTCTTCTGATTGAACAGGCGCTGCGCAAAAAGAACCCGCAGCAAGGCCCCCGTATCACGGTCATGGGCGCCATCAAACGGACCAAGACCGCCCGCCACCAGGCACGCTTTCTGGCGCGCCACCCAGGTGCCGGGCGCTATGCCGGGTTCGGGGATTTCGATTTTTACGTCATGACGCCGGAACGCATCCATTTGGTCGGCGGGTTCGCCCGCGCGCAATGGCTCAAGGCGTCGGAACTGGCCCCGCCCCGGGCCGCCGTCCAGGCCGTGGCCAAGGCCGAGGCGGACGTGCTGGCCCATATGAACAGCGATCATGCCGCGGCATTGGACCTTTATGCCAACACGCTTTTGCGCCGCAAGGGTACGGGCTGGCAGGCCGTATCCTGTGATCCATGGGGGTTGGATCTGATGCGGAACGACATGCCGGCGCGCCTGGAATTCGATCAAATGGCCAAAGGGCCGGACGATGTGCGCGGCCAATTGGTCGCCCTTGCGGGCAGGGCGCGGGCGCGGGGCTGAACGGGTTTGTCCCGTTTTGCAAAAAAGTGAAAGGAATGTTGCCCCTTTGGGTCGGTAAGGTTAAGTTCCGCCGTGAACCTTGATGAACAGGGCGCAGGGAAAATCCAGGGACCTATGAACGTGACGACCCGCCGGGGGGCGGTGGTCGGCGATCATTCATCACATTTCAACTGAGCAAGCTGCCTTTGGGCGGCATTGGGCGCGATTATCATCCTGAAGGAGTTTATCGTGGAGAACGCAGGACACTTCATTTCAAAATTCGGCTTGGAAAATCACGGATTGGGCGGGGTCAAACAGGCCTATTGGAACCTCGACGCCCACCATCTGTTCGAGCAAGCCATCCGCCGCGGCGAAGGCAAATTGTCCGCCGGGGGCGCCATCGTCACGGAAACGGGCCAGCACACGGGCCGTTCCCCCAATGACCGCTTCATCGTCGAAGAAGACGCCACCAAGGATGAAATCTGGTGGGGCAACGTCAACCGCCCGATCTCGGAAGCCCATTTCAACGGCCTTCTGGACAAGATGCTCAAGCATTACCAGGGCAAGGACGCCTTCGTTCAGGACTGCTACGCGGGCGCCCATGCGGATTACCGCCTGAAGGTCCGGGTCGTGACCGAGGAAGCCTGGCACAACCTGTTTGCGCGCAACATGTTCATTCAGCCGCAGCATCAGGATCTGGAAAATTTCGAACCCGAATTCACCGTCATCCAGGCCCCGTCCCTGACGGCCGATCCGGAAGCCGATGGCACCACGTCGGGCACTTTCATCGTCGTGCACCTGTCGCGCCGCATGATTATCATCGGCGGCTCGCAATATGCCGGCGAGATCAAGAAATCCATTTTCTCGATCATGAATTTCCTGATGCCGACGCGCGACGTGCTGCCCATGCATTGCTCGGCCAACCAGGGTGCGGACGGTTCCACGGCCATTTTCTTCGGCCTGTCGGGCACCGGCAAGACGACTTTGTCGGCCGACAGCACGCGCACGCTGATCGGCGATGACGAACACGGTTGGGGCGATGTGGGGGTCTTCAATTTCGAAGGCGGCTGCTACGCCAAGACCATCAACCTGACGCACGAGGCCGAGCCGGAAATTTATGATCTGTGCCATACCTTCGGCTCGATCATCGAGAACGTGGTGATGGACCCGGTCACGGGCGAGCTGGATTTCTTCGACCCAAGCCTGACCGAAAACGGCCGCGTCAGCTATGACATCTCCAAGGTTCATAACGCATCCACGACCGGCTGTGGCGGCCAACCCAAGGACATCGTCATGCTGACCTGCGATGCCTTCGGCGTGCTGCCGCCGATCAGCCAGCTGACCCCGGATCAGGCCATGTATCATTTCCTGTCGGGCTATACGGCCAAGGTCGCGGGCACGGAACGGGGATTGAAGGAACCGCAGGCGACGTTCTCGACCTGCTTCGGTGCCCCCTTCATGCCGCGTCATCCCACCGTCTATGCCAAGCTGCTGGGCGAAAAGATGGCCAAGCACAACGCCAAATGCTGGCTGGTCAACACCGGCTGGTCCGGCGGCGGCTATGGCGAGGGCGAACGCATGAAGATCGCCTATACCCGGGCCATGCTGCACGCGGCGCTGGACGGCAAGCTGCACGCGGCCGGTTTCACCGCCGATCCCAACTTCGGGGTGCTGGTGCCCAATGCCTGCCCGAATGTGCCGACGGAAGTGCTCAATCCCAAGAACACCTGGGCCAACGCCGGGGCCTATGATGCCCAGGCGCGCGATCTGACCCAGCGCTTCGAAGGCAACTTCGAACAGTTCGAAAGCCATGTGGGCGACAGTGTGAAGGCCGCGGCGATCCGCGCCGCCGCCTGATCTAAAGACATTCCGTTCCAGAAAGCCGGCGCCTCCGTCATGGGGGCGCCGGTTTTTCTTTGGCCGGAGGGGCTGTTCAGGCAGACTGGTCGCCGAATAAGTCCAAACAACGGAGAAACATCATGCGTGTTTTGGCAGCAGCCCTTTTCTTCGCGGTATTCGTGCCGCACCAGGTGCAGGCACAGTCGACCACGCAACAGACGGTTGCGGACGTCGTCTTTTCGGAAATCGAAAAGCGCGTGCTGCGGGACGTTCTGGGGAATGGTCGGTACGAGGCCAAGGATGACGGCACTTATGAAAAGGCCTCGAACGATAAGAAGTATGACGACCTGGAACAAGGCCGCGACGGTAAGGCCTACGGCAAGAAAAAAGACAAATCCGGCAAGGGCCGGGGCAAGGGCCTGCCGCCGGGGCTTGTGAAAAAGGGCAAGCTTCCCCCGGGGCTGCAGAAACAACTGCAACGCAACGGCACATTGCCACCGGGTTTGGCCGCAAATCCGCTGCCCTATGAAGCGGTGGTCAACCTGCCGCCGCCGCAGGCCGGAACGGAACGTGCTGTCGTCGACAACAACGTCGTTCTGCTGGAAAAGGGCACGGGCCTGATCCTTGACGTTCTGACGGACGTTCTGACCCGCAAGTAACCGGTGCCTGTTTCGGGCAAGCTGAATATTCCGATCTGAAGATTTAAATCTGCTTTCGGTTCCGTTTCCGGGCGGCAGGGTGTTTTTGCTTGACATGTTATTGCGAATGATTTGCAATCGCATAATATTGAAAAGCACATCATCGGACGGAACGGCACCATGGGACATACGGGATATCGGGGACAATCGGGCAACCACAACGACAATGGCGTTGCCGACCTTGTCGGCATCGGCGATGCGCCCTGCACGATCGGTTATGAAGGGGGCGACGATTGTTTCGGGACCTCGTCCGGGCCCGTGGAACCGCCCGCATCGGCGGCCCTGCGGCGTGCACCATCCTTGACCGGCGCGGCAGAGCGAACCGTGGAACGGCCCCGGCGCCTGGATTTTTCGGACCTCGATCTGCCGGAATGCCTGTTGATCAAGCCGATCCGCCTGTGGCTGCACGGGCCCGAGAACTGGAACCTTGTGGGCATGCAGTACAGTGCCCATTTCGGGCCGGCCTGGGCGACCGAGGCCTTGATGGCGCTGCGCGGGGTGATCGAGATTTTGAATTCCGGCGGACGGCGGACCATGGCCTTTCACAAGGCCTGGAGCCGCAAGGCCACCGGTGATGAACGCGCCCTTGTGGCGCTTGCCGCCGCCGTCCAGGCGGGCGACCAGAACCGCGCGCAGGCGATGGCTCTACGATTGGTGGGGGCGTCCTGGCAACAGCCGTTGCTGGATGATCTGGCGTCCCTGACCAAGGCCTTTACGGCCAAGGGTCATCGCTTCGTGCATCTGCCGCCTCGGGGGCAAGCCTGGGCGGCGGCGGTCAAGGATTCCGGCGAAGGGCCGCCCCGATCAGCGCCAGCCATCCGGCCATAAGCGCCACCCCACCCCAAGGGGCAAGGAAGGTCAGGCCCCAGAACCCGGCCGCCGTTGCGGCGTAAAGGGCGCCGGAAAACAGCAGCATGCCCAGGGTGAACAGCCCGGCGGCGGCATGTGCCCAACGCCCGCCGCGTTCTGTCAGCAAAGCCGTGCCCAGCAAGGCCAGGGTATGCCACATGTGATAGCGGTTGGCCGTATCGAATTGCCGCCTCAGGACCTCGTCGCCTTCCAGGCCATGGGCGCCGTAGGCCCCCAAGCCGACAGCCAAGGCGCCGGAAATTCCGGCCAGGACGATCCACCACTTTGCGTTCATGTTGGGGAACTCATGCTGCGGGCTCCGGTTCAAGGTCAAGGGGCTCCAGACGGCGCAATTCATCCAGTAGGGCCGTTTCGAACGGGCCTTCCGCACCGTCCAGGGCGTCAAGGTAGGCCTTCACGTCTTTTTCGATGATGCCGATGGTGTTGCCGGGATCATAGCCCTGGCGCGACCAGTCGATGGCGTCGATGTTGTCGCCGTACCAGGTCGATCCCGAAGACAGCCGCATGACGTCCAGCAGCCGCCGCCGGTCCAACCCCAACTTGGCGGCCGATGCCAGGGCCTTGCGCACGGCGACGACGCCGATCACGCCGACGAAATTGTTCAACACCTTGCAGGTCATGCCCGACCCCACATCCCCCAGATGATGGATGGTGTCGCCCATGATGCGGAACAGCGGTATCAGCCGGTTGATCACGTCATCGGCCCCGCCGGCCATGAAGGTCAAGGTTCCCTTGGCCGCGCGATAAGGAGCACCCGACATCGGCGCATCGGCAAAGGCGATGCCCGCCGGGATGCGGCCGGCAAGGTCCGCCACATAGCGCGGCGACAGGGTCGAGCAGGTCACAAACATATCGGGTCTGCCGTCCCGCCGCAGAATGCCCTGCTCGCCGAAGCACAGAGTATCGGTCTGATCCGTGTCGCGCACCACGGAAAGCACGATGTCGCATGTGTCGGCGAACGCGCCCGCGTCTGCGATCATGCGGGGTGCGAAGGCGCCGAATTCGTCAAATTTCCTGACGTCATGGCCCCAGACATCGATGCCCGCCGACAACAGGCATTCCGCCATGGGCAGGCCCATGGTGCCGCATCCGGCGATCCCCACGGTGCCGGAAAAGGCCGTGTCGGCGGCGGTCATCGTGCGGCCTCGACCAGGGCTTGGAACAGAGCCAGGTTGGGATCGCCGTCTTTCAGGAAAAACTCGGGATGCCATTGCACGCCCAGACAGAATTTACGGTCGGGCCGCTCTGCCCCTTCGATCACCCCGTCGGGGGCAATGGCATTGACGATCAGCGACGCGGGCAATTCGCGGGGCGCTTCGTTATGGGCCGTATTGACCATGATCTCGTCCTTGCCGACGATCCGGTGAAGCAGGGTATCCGGTTTGATGGCAACGGCATGGGCGGGTTCTTCCGCCGGTTTTTCGTTCAAATGGTCGATGGTCCCGTCTGTTTCCGATTTCAGATCCCGGATCAGGTTGGCCCCTTCGACGGCGGCCAGAACCTGCAGTCCGGCACAGATCCCCAAAAAGGGTATGTCCTGTGCGATTGCCGCGCGGGCCAGGGGGACTTCGGCCGCATGACGCGGGTGGGGCGGCTCGGCAACCACGATCTCGCCGCCGTAATAGACTTCAGGGAAGGGATAAAATCCGCCCGGTACGATCACGCCGCCGACGGCCGCCAGATAATCGTCCCAGGCGTCGTTGATATAGGGCATGCCCACGGGCAGGCCGCCTGCCTTCCACACCGCATCGAAATAGGCACAGCGCAGGGCATAATGGGGGCGGCGGGAAAATGTGCCCTCTTCCTGATAGTCCAGCAGGACGCCGATAAGGGGCCGCGCCGTCATGGTTGTGCGGGCCTGGCGGCGGTGAGATTTGCGGTCAACGGTTGATCTCCCGTCTGCTAGAGGCCTAACCTAATCCTGGGGTTATACCCCAAGGGGAGAGGGATGGTCGATCATAAGCCGCTGACGACAGCATTGTCTGTCGACCTGAGGTTGATGGAACCCAGGTTGACGGAGTTGTTCGAATATTGGGACGGCCTTGCCGGTCCGTCGGAATTGCCCCGTTGGGGCGGGGCGGCGAGCGATGGGTTCCGCCTGATCGACATCGCGCCGGACATCCTTTCAATTCTGACGATTGTGGACACGGGACCTGCCCCGGGCGATTTCATTTACCGGTTCTGGGGATCGGGGCGTTTCCTGTTTCTCGGCAACCGCCCGGATCCCACGGGCCGGCCGGTCCTTGAAGGGCTCAATGAATTGAACGCGGCGGATGTGTTGGCTCAATACCGGCAGGTGTACGACACCGGCCGCCCTGTTCTGCTGCAGAACACCTGGACGCTCGATAATGGACTGATCGCCGAATGCCAGACCCTGCGGTTGCCGCTTGCCGCTGAAGAGGGCCAGGGCATCGGAAAGATTGTCGCGGCGACCAAGTTCATTCGTCATGCGGACGAGGTCCGGCGCCTGCAAGAGTGAGCCCAGGGGCAACCGGCCAGCCGGATGCAGCCGTCTCTATACCATCCGTCTACATGGCCATGGGAGTGGGGAATGGGTACCATTCAGCCAGGGAAACAATGGCTGAAGACATGCCCGACGCACAATCCGTGACCACTTCGATGGGGTATCTGGAGTACAAATTGCTCCCTGTCGAAACAGGTCTCATGCCGCAAAAGATGCCGGAATTTCTGGCCTATTGGGATCGTCAGTGGGGCGATCGATGGGCCCCTGCGTGGTCAGAATTCAAATTGTTCGACCTGCCGCCGCAGATGATTCCCATGACCGTGGTGGTCGATGTCGACGGCCAGGACCCGGAAGCAGCGCGCTTCGTATACCGGTTCTGGGGCACGCGCCGGGCCGAACTTTACGGCAAGGAAACAATGGGACAGGAAGTCAGGGATGCCCTGCCGGACAAATCGGGGCCGATTGTCGCCGAGCAGTTGGGATTAACGCTGAAGGCGCGCAAGCCCGTCCTGTTTCGCAACGTTTATCCGTTCAAGCCGGCGGAAAATGCGACCTGCATCACCCTGCGCCTGCCGATTACGTCACCGGACGGTCTGCATGTTGAAAAAATCGTGAGCCTTGCGGTCATCGTCGACAATCCGGAAGCCTTCGTAGACTACGTCACGGCACCCGGCGGTTTTACGGAAAAAGGGGGCTGACGGGACCCGCTCAACGCGGCAGGTCGCTCGCCCCCATCAGGAACTCATCGATCGATCGGGCGCATTGACGGCCCTCGCGGATCGCCCAGACAACCAGGGACTGACCGCGCCGCATGTCGCCGGCGGCGAACACCTTGGGAAGGGATGTTGCGTAGGCGTCCGTGTCGGCCTTGACGTTGCCGCGCGGGTCGAGATCGACGCCCAGGGCCTCGATCATGCCTTCATGTACCGGATTGACGAAACCCATGGCCAGCAGCACCAGATCGGCCTTCAGGGTGAATTCCGATCCCGGGACCTCGACCATGTCCATGCCGCCCTTGTCGTTGGGCTTCCATTCCAGGCGCACGCCGTTCAGGGCCGTAACACGCCCGTCCGGGCCGGCCGTGAACGATTTTGTCATGACCGCGAAATCGCGCTCGCAGCCTTCCTGATGGGAAGACGAGGTGCGCATCTTCATGGGCCAATCGGGCCAGGTCAGGGCCTTGTTTTCTTTTTCCGGCGGCTCGGGCATCAGTTCCAACTGCGTGACCGAGGCCGCGCCGTGGCGGTTTGACGTGCCGACGCAGTCCGATCCCGTATCGCCGCCGCCGATCACGATGACATGCTTGTCCGTCGCCATGATTTCCGTGCCTTGGGGCACATTCGATCCGGCCACGCGGCGGTTCTGCTGGGTCAGGAATTCCATGGCGAAATGCACGCCGTCGAATTCACGCCCCGGTACCGGCAGGTCGCGGGGCTTTTCCGAGCCGCCGCACAGCGCCACGGCGTCGAAGTCCTTGACCAGATCGTCCGCGTCAATGTTTACGCCGACGTTGCTGTTGGGACGGAATTCCACACCTTCCGTCTGCATCTGGGCGATGCGCCGGTCGATCAGGTGTTTTTCCATCTTGAAGTCGGGAATGCCCAGGCGCAGCAGGCCGCCGATGCGTTCGTTCTTTTCGAACACCACGACCTTATGTCCGGCGCGCGCCAACTGCTGCGCGCAGGCCAGGCCCGCCGGGCCCGAACCCACGACCGCGACCTTCTTGTCCGTGTGATGTGCCGGGATATGCGGTTTGATCCAGCCCTTGGCCCAGCCCTTGTCGACCAGCGAACATTCGATGGTCTTGATGGTCACCGGATCGTCCTGAAGGTTCAGGGTACAGGACGCTTCGCAGGGCGCCGGGCAGACCCGGCCCGTGAATTCGGGGAAGTTGTTGGTGGAGTGCAGAAGCTCCAACCCCTCGCGCCATTTGCCCTGATAGGCGTAATCGTTCCATTCCGGAATGATGTTGTTGACCGGGCAGCCCTGGTGGCAATAGGGGATGCCGCAATCCATGCAGCGCGCACCCTGTTCGGCCACTTCCGCATCGGAAAGTGGTTCCACGAACTCGTGCCAATGCTTGAGGCGCTCCTCAACCGGCCGGTACGACCGATCGTGACGCTCGATCTCCAAAAATCCTGTGGGTTTTCCCATTATTTATTCCCCGGCAAGAGCAGCCGTTTCTGTGCCGGCGGCGCGTTCCTGCATTTCGCGGAGCGCACGGCGATAGTCGACCGGCGTGATCTTGATGAACTTGGGCAGATAGCTGTCCCAATTGTCCAGGATGTGCTTGGCCCGCGAGCTGCCCGTATAGCGCAGATGGTTCTCGATCAGACCTTTGAGGCGACGCGCGTCATAGCGCATCGGATCGGACGCGACGTCGGCGGTGCCGTCGTCGGCTTCGTTGGCGTCGATGGGTTCAAGTTCGACCATGCCCTGGTTGCAGAGCGTGTCGAAGTTGCCCGCTTCGTCCAGGATATAGGCGATCCCGCCCGACATGCCGGCGGCGAAGTTGCGCCCGGTTTCACCCAGCACCACGACGGTCCCGCCGGTCATGTATTCACAGCCGTGATCGCCACAGCCTTCAACCACCGCGGCGGCACCCGAATTGCGCACGGCGAAACGTTCGCCGGCGATGCCGCGGAAATAGCATTCCCCGGCGATGGCGCCGTACAGCACCGTATTGCCGACGATGATGTTTTCTTCCGGCACCAACGTGCTGTCGGGCGAGGGATAGATCGCGATGCGTCCGCCCGACAGGCCCTTACCCACATAGTCGTTGGCATCGCCGGCCAGTTCGAATGACACACCCTTGGACAGCCAGGCGCCGAAGCTTTGCCCCGCGTTGCCTGTGAACTTCACATGGATGCTGTCTTCCGGCAGGCCCGCATGACCGTGCTTAAGGGCGATCTCGCCCGACATCATCGCACCCACCGTGCGGTTGATGTTCTTGATCGGGTATTCCAGGCTGACCGGATCGCCGCCGTCGATGGCGCCCTGGGCATCCTTGATCAGCTGATGATCAAGCGCCTTTTCCAGGCCGTGGTCCTGGGTTTCGCAGTTGTAGACGGCGACACCTTCGGCCGGTTTGACCGGGGCCAGCAACCGCGTCACGTCGACGCCATGGGCCTTCCAGTGATCGACCGCGGCACGGATGTCCAGGGCCTCGCGCCGGCCGATCATTTCGTTGATCGTGCGGAAGCCCAGTTCGGCCATAATTTCACGCACTTCCTCGGCCATGAAGGTGAAGAAGTTGACGACGTGTTCCGGCTCTCCGGTGAAGCGCTTGCGCAGTTCCGGGTCCTGCGTCGCGACGCCGACCGGGCAGGTGTTCAAATGACACTTGCGCATCATGATGCAGCCCTCGGCGATCAGGGCCGAGGTCGCGAAGCCGAACTCGTCGGCGCCCAGAAGTGCTCCGATCACTACGTCGCGTCCCGTGCGCAGGCCGCCGTCGACCTGCACGGCGATGCGGCCGCGCAGCGCATTCATGACCAGCGTTTGGTGCGTTTCCGCCAAGCCCAATTCCCACGGGCCGCCGGCGTTGAGGATCGAGGTCAGGGGGCTGGCCCCGGTGCCGCCGTCATGGCCGGAAATGGTGACATGATCCGAATAGGCCTTGGAGACCCCTGCCGCGACCGTGCCGACGCCCACTTCGGACACCAGCTTGACGGAAATCCGTGCCTTCGGATTGACGTTCTTCAGGTCGTGGATCAGCTGCGCCAGATCCTCGATCGAATAGATATCGTGGTGCGGCGGCGGTGAAATCAGGCCCACGCCCGGGGTCGAATGGCGCACGCGGGCGATCCATTCATCGACCTTGTGGCCGGGCAGCTGGCCGCCTTCGCCGGGTTTCGCACCCTGGGCCATCTTGATCTGCAGGTCGTCGGCTTGGACCAGATATTCCGTGGTCACACCGAACCGGCCCGAGGCCACCTGCTTGATGCGCGATTTCATGCTGTCGCCGTTGGGCAGGGGCTTGTAGCGCACTTCGTCTTCGCCGCCTTCGCCCGTGTTGGACCGGCCGCCGATGCGGTTCATGGCGATGGCCAGCGTGGTATGGGCTTCCCAGGAAATGGAGCCGAACGACATGGCCCCCGTGGCGAAACGCTTGACGATTTCCGATGCGGGCTCGACCTCGTCCAGCGGTACGGGCTTGCCCACCGGCTTCAGATCGAACAGGCCGCGCAGGTTCTTCAGCTTGGCGGTCTGGTCATCGACCTTGGCCGTATAGGCCTTGAACTGTTTGTAATTGGCCGAACGCACGGCGTGCTGCAGGGTGCCGATGGTTTCCGGCGTCCATACATGTTCCTCGCCGCGGATACGGAAAGCCAGGTCGCCGCCCACGTCCAGGTCGTCGCGATAGATCGGCGCATCGCCGAAAGCCAGCGCGTGGCGGCGTTCGGTTTCTTCGGCCACTTCCGTGATGCCGGCGCCTTCGACCTTGGTCGCGGTGCCCGTGAAGTAGGCGTCGATGAATTCCGTGGACAGGCCGACCGCGTCGAAAATCTGCGCCCCGCAATAGGACTGATAGGTCGAGATGCCCATCTTGGACATGACCTTGAGCATGCCCTTGTTGACCGCCTTGATGTAATAGGCGTGGGCTTTTTCTTCCGTCAGGCCGGTGTCCTTTTCCAACACGATGTTGGAAATCGTGTCGAACGCCAGATAGGGGTTCATGGCTTCGGCGCCGTAACCGGCAAGCAGGCAGAAATCATGCACGCGCCGCGCTTCGCCCGTTTCCACGACCAGGCCGACCTCGGTCCGCAGACCTTCGCGGATCAGGTGATGATGCACGGCGCCCGTCGCCAGAAGGGCCGGAATGGCGATGTTGTCCGCATCCAGGCCGCGGTCGGACAGGATGATGATGTTATAGCCCTGTTCGCGGACGACCTTTTCCGCCTGTTTGCAGATGCGGTCCACGGCCTGCGCCATGGTCTGGCGGGCGGGGCCCGTGTTCTGATAGCAGATGTCCAGGGTATGGGTGCGGAACGACCCGTCGACATGGTTCTCGATGCGGCGGATGCGCTCCAGGTCGGTGTTGGACAGCAGCGGGTAATCGACCTCAAGCCGTTTGTGCTTGCCGCCGGACCCCAGGTCCAGAAGGTCGGGGCGCGGGCCGATGAAGCTGACCAGCGACATCACCAGTTCCTCGCGGATCGGATCGATCGGCGGGTTGGTGACCTGGGCGAAGTTCTGGAAGAAATAATCGTACAGCAGGCGCGGCTTGTCCGACAGCATGGCCAGCGGAATGTCGCGGCCCATGGAACCGATCGGGTCTTCGCCTTTTTCCGCCATGGGGTCGAGGAAGAATTTCAGGTCTTCGCGGTTGTAGCCGAACGCCTGTTGCTGATCCAACAGGGTCTTGGGGTCCGGCGTCATGGGGCCGATTTCCGGCGGCAGATCGGCGATGTGGATCTGCGTGTTGTCGAGCCATTCCTGATAGGGATATTCGGCCGCCAATTCGGACTTCACTTCCTCGTCGGAAATGATGCGGTGCTGTTCCAGGTCGACGACCAGCATCTTGCCCGGCTGCAGGCGCCATTTCTGGACGATTTTTTCTTCCGGGATGGGCAGCACGCCGACCTCGGACGCCATGACCACCAGGCCGTCGTCGGTCACGATGTAGCGCGCCGGACGCAGGCCGTTGCGGTCAAGGGTTGCCGCGATCTGCTTGCCGTCCGTGAAGGCCATGGCGGCGGGGCCGTCCCAGGGCTCCATCATGGCCGAGAAATATTCGTAGAAGGCGCGCCGTTCGGGCGCCATCTGCGGGTTGTTGTTCCAGGCTTCCGGGATCATCAGCATCATGGCGTGGGAAAGCGAATAGCCGCCCATGACCAGAAGCTCCAAGGCATTGTCGAAAGTTGACGAATCGGAAGACCCGTCGCCGATCAGCGGCCACAGTTTTTCCAGGTCGTCGCTCAGGATTTTCGACGACATGTTGTGGCGGCGCGCGTTCATCCAGTTAAGGTTGCCGCGCAGGGTGTTGATCTCGCCGTTGTGGCACAGGAAGCGGAACGGCTGCGCCAGACGCCACGAGGGGAAGGTATTGGTCGAGAACCGCTGATGGAACAGGGCGATCGCCGTGGCGAAGTCCGGGTCCTGGAAATCGACGTAGTATTTCGACAGGTTGGGCGCCAGTACCATGCCCTTGTAGACGATGGTGGCCGATGACAGGGACGGGAAATAGAAGTCCTGCCAGGACCCTTCGTCCTTGTCCCACAGCGCATGGTGCGCCTGCTTGCGGATCACGTAGAGCTTGCGTTCGAACGCCGGGTTGTCGGGGGTGTTCGGTCCGCGCTGGATCAAGACCTGCTTGATGACTGGCTCGTTCGGCTTGACGCTTTCGCCCAGCACGCTGTTGTCGGTCGGCACGTCGCGCCAGCCCAAAAGCACCTGACCTTCGTCGGCGGTCGTCTTTTCGATCGCCTTGATGGCAAGGTCGCGCAGCTTGTGGTCGCGCGGCAGGAACACCATGCCGATGGCATAGTCTCCTTTGGCTGGGACCTCGACGCCCTGTTTGGCGAAGACCTTGCGCATGAACGCATCGGGCAGCTGGATCAGGATGCCGGCACCATCACCGGCCAGCGGATCGGCGCCGATGGCACCCCGGTGGTCCAGGTGATGGACGATTTCCAACGCCTGATGAACGATCTCATGGCGCGGTTCATTATGGATATTGGCGATGAAGCCGAATCCACATGCGTCGTGCTCATTGAGCGGGTCGTACATCCCTTCCTCAATGGGCAGTCCATAACCGTTGCGCCGTGAGTTCTGGCTCATGCGTTAACTTCCTATTCGGGGTTCCTTGAGAGACCCCTTAGATAGCAATCCGGAACTCCGACTCCAAATAAAAACCACCTCAAACTGACACAAAAATCGTTGAAAATTGGCCCGGTTCGGTCCTTATTCGCGGGTGCACAATCGGTAATCTCCTCCGCAGGCCCCCTTGGCAGCGCCCCGGGGATCGGATAGAAGACCCAAAAGTCGTAGGAGTCACGGTTGCCTACACTACATCTTGCGATTTTGGCGCTGGTACAGGGGGTCACGGAATTTCTTCCCGTGTCTTCCTCGGCCCATTTGGCGGTGACGCCGCAGCTGCTCGGCTGGCAGGACCAGGGGCTGGTGATCGACGTCGCCGTTCATGTCGGCACGTTGGGGGCGGTGGTCCTCTATCTCAACCGGGAAATCTGGGACATGGTGTCGGGCCTGGGGCGGATGCTCAAGGGCCGGCGCGACCCGGGCGCCAAGCTTGCGGGCCTGGTGATCCTCGCGACCCTGCCGGTGATCGGTGCCGGTTTCGCCCTCAACCATTATTATCCTGGGGGCCTGCGTTCCTTGGAAATCATCGCCTGGGCGACGCTCGGCTTTGGCGTGCTGCTGTATATCGCCGACGGTGTCGGCATGACGCTCCGGCGGATCGAACATCTGGAAATTTCGGACGGGTTGCTGATCGGCATTGCGCAATGTCTGGCCCTTATCCCCGGCACCTCGCGGTCGGGCATCACCATGACGGTGGCGCGTCTGCTGGGCATGGAGCGCACGGACGCGGCGCGCTTTTCCATGCTGCTGTCGATCCCGGCGATTCTGGGGGCGGGCGCGCTCAAAGGCTATGAGCTTTGGAAGTCGGGCGATGCGCAGCTGACCACCGATGCCTTCACGGCGGCGGGCCTTGCCTTCATCACCGCGCTGATCGCCATCGCCCTGATGATGGCCTGGCTGCGGCGCGCCAACTTCACGCCCTTCGTGGTTTACCGGATCGTGCTGGGCCTGTTCCTGCTGGCCGTGGCCTATGGCTACGTGACGGTCTAGTACTTCGTTTTCGGATCGACGGTATTCAGCGGCGGCTGGCCCGCTTCCATCCTTTGAATGTTGGTGACATACCATTCCGTCGATGAATTCGGCACGGTCAGGCTCGCCATATGCGGCGTGATGGTGACCTTGGGATGGGCCCAGAACGGATGATCCTGGGGCAGGGGTTCCGTATGGAACACGTCCAAGGTCGCGCCCTCGATATGGCCCGAATCCAGCGCTGCAATCAGGTCGGCGTCGACCACATGACCGCCCCGGGCGCAATTGATCAGGAACGCCCCCTGGGGCAGGGCCGCCAGGGTGTCTTTATTGATGATGCCTTGTGTGTCCGGCGTCAGCGGCAGCAGGCAGATCAGGATTTCCGTGCGGTTCAGGAAGGGGATCAGCTGATCCTGCCCATGGAAGCTTTCGACCCCCGGGATTTCCTTTTTCGACCGTGACCAGCCGGCGACCTGATAATGCAGGGGCACCAGCTTTTTGGCGGCATCCCCGCCCAGTTCACCCAGGCCCAGGATGCCCACGCGGCGCTGTTCCGCATCGGCCTGGCGCATGCGCTTCCAGGTATTGTTGGCGGCGAACTTGGCGTAGACGCCCATCTTGCGATGGTAATGGATCGTCCAATAGATGGCGTATTCGCTCATCCCCTGGGTCAGGCAGCGGTCGACCAGTCGGACCAGCGGCACACCTTCGGGCAGGTCAGGATCGTTCCACAGATGGTCGACCCCGGCCCCCATGGAAAAGACCGCCTTCAGGTTGGGCAGCTGTTTCAGGATCCCCGGCTTGGGTTTCCACACCATGGCGTAGTCGATATCGGCCTTATCGCCGGTCTGGTCCTGGGCCGGATCGTCGGACCACACGCGGAAGTCAGCATCGGGCATCTGCGCAAGAAAGGCGTCCCGCCAGGGATCGGATTTTCCCTCGGCGGCCATGTAGAGAACGGTAACCATTATGTCGAGACTACTCCGCTATCGTCGGCCTTCATTTCGAAGGCGGCGGCCATCAGGGCCTTGGTGTAGGGATCCTTGGGGTCGTCGATGATCTGTTCGGCGGAACCGAATTCGACGACCCGGCCGTTCCGCATCACGGCGATTTCGTGGCTGACGGCGCGGACGATCTTCAGATCGTGGGAAATAAACAGGTAGGCCAGATCGTGCTTCTTTTGCAAGTCGCGCAGCAGTTCGACGATCTGCGCCTGTACGGACATGTCCAAGGCACTGGTCGGCTCGTCCAGCACCATGAATTTGGGTTTCAGCACCAGGGCCCGGGCAATGGATATGCGCTGGCGCTGGCCGCCGGAAAATTCGTGGGGGTAGCGGTCCTGCATTTCGGGTGTCAGGCCGACCTCGGCCAGGGCTTCGGCCACCAGTTGCCGACGGGCCATGGCATCCCCGCCCAGGCCGTGGACGATCAGGCCTTCTTCGATGATCTGGCCGACCGACAGGCGCGGGCTCAAACTGCCGAACGGGTCCTGGAACACGATCTGCATTTCCCGGCGCAAAGGTCGCATGGCCTTGAACTGCCAGCCCTGGATGTTGGCCCCTTCGAACAGGATGCCGCCTTCGGACCGTTCCAGCCGCAACAGGGCCCGGCCCAGGGTACTTTTGCCGGACCCGGATTCGCCGACGATGCCAAGCGTATGGCCGCGTTTGACCTCCAGCGAAATGCCGTCCACGGCCTTGATATGGCCGACCGTGCGGCGCAGGAAGCCGCGTTTCACGGGGAACCAGACTTTCAGGTTGTCACCTTGCAGGATGTTGGGGGCGGCGGCATCTGCCGGGTCGGGCCGTCCCTTGGGCTCGGCCGCCAACAGATGGCGGGTATAATCGTGGCCGGGGGTATCGAACACTTTTTGCGCCGCGCCCTGTTCGACCACCTGGCCGTCGTTCATGACCGAAACCGTGTCGGCCATGCGCCGCACAATGCCCAAATCGTGGGTGATCAGCAGCAACGCCATGCCCAATTTCTGCTGAAGGTCCTTCATCAGCTTCAGAACCTGGGCCTGGATGGTGACGTCCAACGCCGTGGTCGGCTCGTCCGCGATCAGCAGGTCCGGATTGTTGGCCAGCGCCATGGCGATCATGATGCGCTGCTGCTGGCCGCCGGAAAATTCATGAGGCAGGGACTGCAGGCGCGCGGCCGCGCCCTCGGTCAACCCGACCAGGTCGAGCAGTTCCAGCACCCGCGCGCGGGCCTGTTTGGGCGTCATGTGCTGGTGCAGGAACAGGACCTCGGAAATCTGTTTCTCGATGGAATGCAGCGGGTTCAGGCTGGTCAACGGTTCCTGAAAGATCATCGCGATCTGGTTGCCGCGGATCGATCGCATGACCCCGCCGGGTGCCCCCACCAGTTCCTCGCCGTTGAAGCGGATCGAACCCTTGGGATGGCGCGCCAAGGGATAGGGCAGCAACTGCATGACCGACAGCGCCGTGACCGATTTGCCCGATCCGGATTCACCGACCAGGGCATGGGTCTCGCCCTTTTCGATCGACAGGCTCGCCCCCTTCACGGCATCGACCGCATTGGGGCCGGCCCCGAAGGTCACATGCAGGTCGTCGATTTCCAGAAGCTTGGTCATCTATTTGAACACCTTGCTCATTTAAACACCTTACGGGGATCGAAGGCATCGCGCACGGCTTCACCCACGAAGACCAGCAGCGACAGCATGATGGCGAGCGAGAAAAACGCCGTGAAACCCAGCCAGGGGGCCTGGATGTTGTTCTTGCCCTGGTTCAGAAGCTCACCCAAGGACGGCGATCCGGCAGGCAGGCCGAAGCCCAGAAAATCGAGGGAGGTCAGCGTGGTGATCGCGCCCGTCAGGGTGAACGGCAGGAACGTCAGGGTCGCCACCATGGCGTTGGGCAGCACGTGTTTGAACATGATGACCGCGTCCGAGACACCCAGCGCACGGGCAGCCCGGACATAATCGAAATTGCGCGCGCGCAGGAATTCGGCGCGCACCACGCCGACGAACCCCATCCAGGAAAACAGCAGCATCAGGCCCAAAATCCACCAGAAACTGGGTGTTACCACGCTGGCCAGAATGATCAGCAGGTAAAGGATCGGCAGGCCGGACCAGACCTCGATGAAACGCTGCGCCAGCAAATCCAGCCAGCCGCCGAAATATCCCTGCACGGCGCCCGCGGAAATCCCCATGACGGCGCTGATCACCGTCAGGATCAGGCCGAACAGAACGGAAATGCGGAACCCGTAGATCATGCGCGCCAGCACGTCGCGGCCCTGATCGTCCGTGCCCAGCCAGTTCTGCGCCGTCGGCGGCGAGGGGGCCGGGCCCGGCAGGTTCTTGATCACCGTGTCATAGGAAAAGGGGATAACGGGCCAGACCATCCAGCCCTTGTCATTGATCAGGTCGCGCACGAAGGGATCGCGGTAATCGGCTTCGGTCGCGAATTCGCCGCCGAATTCAGTTTCCGCATATTCCTTTGCAAAGGGGACATAGACCCCGCCGTCGAAATAGACCAGGAACGGTTTGTCGTTGGCGATCAGTTCGGCCCCCAGGGACAGCACGAACAGCACGACGAAAATCCACAGCGACCAATAACCCCGCCTGTTGCGGCGGAAATTGGCAAGCCGCCGTTCCGTCAGCGGGGTGATGCGAATGCCCAGGAAACGCCGGCCCGGCATGGGCGGCGGGGTGGCGGTTTGTTCGATGGCGGTGGTGTCCGGCATCACACGTCCCTCGCGTCGAAATCGATGCGCGGATCGATGATGTGATACATGACGTCGCCGATGATGCCCATCAGCAGGCCCAGCAGGGTGAAGAAATAAAGCGTCGCGAACATCACCGGAAAATCGCGGGTCAGGGCCGCGTCAAACCCCAGCAGGCCCAGCCCGTCGAGCGAGAAAATGACCTCGGTCAAAAGCGAGCCCGTGAACAGAATGCCGACGAAGGCCGACGGGAACCCGGCGATCACGATCAGCATGGCGTTGCGGAACACATGACCGTACAGCACCTGTGGTTCGGTCAGGCCCTTGGACCGGGCGGTCACCACGTATTGCTGGTTGATCTGTTCCAAAAACGAATTCTTGGTCAGCATGGTCAATCCGGCAAAGCCGCCGATCACCATGGAGGCAATGGGCAGCGTCAGGTGCCAGAAATAATCCTTCACCTGCTCCCAAGTGGAAAGATCGGCGAAGTTTTCCGACACCAGTCCGCGCAGGGGGAAGATGTCCCAGTAGCGGCCGCCCGCGAACAGCACGATCAGCAGGATGGCGAACAGAAAGCCCGGCACGGCATTGCCGAAGATCACCAAGCCCGATGTCCAGATATCGAACTTCGATCCGTCGCGCACGGCCTTGGCCACGCCCAGCGGGATCGAAATCAGATAGACCAGCAGCGTGGTCCACAGACCCAGCGAGATCGAAACCGGCATCTTGTCCAGCACCAGTTCGGTCACCGACTGGTCGCGGAAGTAGCTCGTCCCGAAATCGAAGGTCACGTACTTCTTCATCATCAGCCAGAACCGTTCGTGTGCCGGTTTATCCAAGCCGAATTGGCGTTCCAGGTCTTTGATGAATTCGGGCGGCAGGCCCTGTGCGCCCCGGTACTTGCTGGTCACCGTGCTGTCCCCGCCGGCGCCTTGGGCGGATTTCTTCGCGGCCATGACCTCGGACCCGGCATCGCCGGATACCCGTGCCGTGGCGGCCACATCCTCGCCGGTGATCTGGGCGATCAATTGCTCGACCGGCCCGCCGGGCAGCACCTGCACCACGGCGAAGTTGATCACCATGATGCCGATCAGCGTCGGCGGGATAAGCAGCAGGCGGCGAAGGATATATGCGAACATGGCGGCGATGATACGTCGCGGTTGCGGTTGCGGCTAGCTCTGCGGTGAACCTTTGGCTGTCTACTTCAGACCTTTCTTGCGTTCGGGCAGGGATTTCGCCTTGGCGGCATCGACCCACCAGGCAAACAACTGGTTGCCGCGCGTCGGCGTGATCTTGGGCCGGGCGAACTTGTCCCAATAGGCGATGCGGTCATAGGGCGCGTGCCAGTTGGGAATCATGTAATGGCCCCATTGCAGCACGCGGTCCAACGCCTTGCAGGCGGTGACCAGGTCCTGGCGGGTGGGAGCGGCGATCAATTGTTCGATGATCGCATCCACGGCCTTGGATTTGATGCCCATGATGTTGCGTCCGCCCTCGCGGTCGGCCGAATCCGCCGACCAGAAATCGCGCTGTTCGTTGCCCGGCGACAGGGATTGGCCGAACCCGCCGACCACCATGTCGAAATCGAAGGTATCCAGGCGGCGGCGGTATTGGGCCGTGTCGATGGTGCGCACGGTCATGGCGATGCCCAGTTTTTCCAGGTTTTTGGCGAAGGGCAGGGCGATGCGCTCGAACAGGGGGCTGACCAGCAGCATTTCGAACTGGAACGGCTTGCCCGTCTCGCCATGGACGCGCTTGCCGTCCTTGATCACCCATCCGGCCTCGCGCAGCAGCTTCGATGCCGTGCGCAGGTTGCCGCGGATGTTGCCGCTTTCGTCACCCCGGGGCGGGTTGTATTCCTGGGTGAAGACTTCGGGCGGCAGGTCGGCGCGGAACGGTTCCAGCAATTTCAATTCGTCCGGCCCTGGCAACCCCGTGGCCGCCATTTCCGAATTCTGGAAATAACTGCGGGTGCGCGCGTATTGTCCATAGAACAAGGCCTTGTTCGACCATTCGAAATTGAAGGCATGGGCGAGGGCTTCGCGGACCCTGCGGTCTTTGAACAGGTCGCGCCGGGTGTTGAAGGCAAAACCCTGCATGCCGGCCGGGCGGTTGTGTTCGACCTGGGCCTTGATCAGCACGCCTTGCTTCACCGCCGGCGTCTCGTAGGACGTGGCCCAGGCCTTGGATGAATTTTCCGACTTGTAGTCGTAGCGCCCGGCCAGAAAGGCTTCCAACGCCACGTTGGAATCGCGGTAATAGTCGAAAATGATCTCGTCGAAATTGTTGAAACCCTTGGCCGTGGGGATGTCCTTGCCCCAGTAATCCTTGACGCGCGTGACCTTGACGAAGCGTCCGGGTTCGAACTCGGTGATCTTATAAGGTCCGCTGCCCAGCGGCGGCTCCAGCGTCGATTTGTTGAATTCGCGGTCCTTCCAGTAATGCTTGGGCAAAACGGTCAGCTGCCCCAGGATCAGCGGCAATTCGCGGTTCTCGCCGGGCTTGAAGGTGAATTTGACCGACCGTTCGCCGGTTTGCGCCACATCGGCGACGTTGCCGTAATAGAACCGGAAAAAGGGTGCTCCTTCCTTGATCAGAATATTAAAGGAAAAGATCACGTCATCGACCGTCACCGGCATGCCGTCGTGCCAGCGGGCTTCCTTGCGAAGTTGGAATTCCACCCAGGACCGGTCTTCTGGCATGGTCACGGTTTCCGCCAGGCGGCCGTATTGGCTGAACGGTTCGTCCGCCGCGTCATCCATCAGGGTGTCGTAGATAAAGCCCGAAGCACTTGCCGCCGTGCCCTTGATGATGAAGGGATTGAAGCTGTCGAAGGTGCCGACCGAGCCCATCCGCACCGTCCCGCCCTTGGGTGCCGCCGGGTTGACGTATTCGAAATGCTTGAAATCGGGGGCGTATTTCAAATCGCCGTGCATGGCGAGGCCGTGCGCCGGTTTGGCGGCGTCCGCCGCCCGGGCCGGGGTGGATGTGCCCGGCAGGGTCATGCCTGCGGCGATCAGGCCGGCGGTCAGAAAAAGGGCGCTCAGAACTCGCATCGTTGGTCCCCCGGGAAAACAGATTTCGTTGCGTCGAAGTATGGAGATTAACGGATAACGGTCAAGGAGTGGCCCGCCAATATGGCAAGGATATGACCGGCGTCAGCCACTCAGCGCGTCGACCGCGGCCGCATGGGACAGGGCATCGCCGGCAGCGATGACCGTGCCGTCGCCGTCCAGGCCCAGGGGCTTGCCGGCCCAGTCGGTCATGCGTCCACCCGCCCCTTCGACGATGGGGACCAGGGCGACATAATCATAGGGTTCCATGCTTGAATCGCAGACCAGATCGGCCCGGCCGCGGGCCAATTGGCCGTAGCTGTAGCAATCGCCGCCGTATACGGCATGCTTGCTTTGCCGCCGCAGGTCTTCGAACCGGCCGAAGTTCAGGCCTTGGTGCATCTGCGGCGAGGTGGTGTAAAGCCAGGCTTCGGCCAGGTCCGGGCAGGACCGGGTCTGCAGGGGCATGCCGTTGCGCGTGGCGCCCAGGCCGGGGGCACCGGCCCAGACTTCGTCCAATGCCGGATTGTCCATCACGCCCAGATAAGATTTCCCGTCCCGCAGCAGCCCGATCAGGGTGCCGAACAGGGGCTTGCCGGTGATGAAGGCCTTGGTGCCGTCGATGGGGTCCAGCACCCAGACGAATTCCGCATCCGTGTTCTGGGCGCCGAATTCCTCGCCATAAATGCCGTGGTCGGGGAACTTGGCCGCGATCATGTCCCGCAGGGCGGCTTCGCATTCCCGGTCGGCCTGGGTCACGGGGCTAAGGTCGGCCTTGTCTTCGATCTCCAGGGCGGCGTCATAATGGCGCAACACGATGCTTCGCGCGCGCGCCGCCATGTCCATGGCCAGGGCCAGGCAGTCGTCGGTCAGGGCGTCCGTGGTGATTGTCGTCACGGCGCCGTCCTCCGATCTGAAACGAGAAGGCGTGAAAGCCTTACTTGAGGGATTGCAGGTAGACCAGCAGGGCCGCCCGGTCGGAATTCTTGGAAATACCGCGGAAGGTCATCTTGTTGCCCGGGGCGTATTCCTTCGGGTTGTCGATGAACTTGTTCAAGTCCTCCAAGGTCCATTTGCCGCCCAGGCCGGCCAGCGTGCCGGAGAAATTAAAGCCATCGGCCTTGCCCTGGTCGCGATCGACGATGTCCCAAAGGTTGGGGCCGATCTTGTGCTTGGCGCCCGCTTCCGCCGAATGGCAGGCGGTGCATTTCTTGAACACCTTGGCGCCGCGCTTGGGGTCCGCCGAGGCCAGCAGTTCCATGACCGGCTTTTCCACTTCCTTGGGTGCGGCATCGGATGCCGCGCCTTCGTCGGCGACGGCGACTTCGAAGCCCATCTTTTCGGGCTCGTCCGCGTGGACGAGCACATCACCGATTTGATTGGTGCCCCAGACGACCCAAGCCGTCACCAGCACGCCAAAGCCGAGTTTTTCCATTCGGGAGAACTGCATGGTCTTATCCTTTGCCGATTGTTGCGGGGAATTTAGCCGCCCATGCCGCTATGTTCAAGCAGCTTCGGCCCCCGAATTTCGCGTTGTGTGCCACAGCCCGCGTTGACACCGCAACCCTTGCAAAGGATACTCCGCACGTTTTTGAAAAGGCCCGTCTGTTCCGGGTCTTCCCGACCCGGACTTCAGGCCGACACTTCATGGCATCATCTGACAATACCATTGCCTTCCAAGGCATGCCCGGCGCTTATTCCCATCTTTCCTGCCGTGAAGCCCATGGCGGGATGGACACATTGCCCTGCCGAACCTTCGAAGATGCCTTCGCCGCCGTCCATGACGGACAGGCCCGTTTGGCCATGATTCCGATCGAAAATTCCGTCGCCGGGCGGGTCGCGGACATCCATCATCTGCTGCCGGATTCGGGCCTGCACATCATCGGCGAACATTTCCACCGGGTGAACCATCATCTTTTGGCCGTGCCGGGCGCGGATATCGGCGATTTGACCCATGTTCACAGCCATGTCCATGCGCTCAACCAGTGCCGCAACCTGATTCGCGAGCTGGGTGTGACGCCCGTGGTGCATGTCGATACGGCGGGGGCGGCCAAGGATATTGCCGCCCGGGGCGATAAAACGCAGGCCGCCATTGCATCCTCCCTGGCCGGCGAGACCTATGATTTGAATTCGCTGCGCCGGAACATCGAAGACGCCGAACACAACACCACCCGTTTCGTCATCCTGTCGAAATCGGCGGAAACACCCGCCTATTCGGAAACGGATGCCTTCATCACCAGCTTTACATTCCGTGTTCGCAACGTTCCGGCGGCCCTGTACAAGGCCATGGGCGGGTTCGCGACCAACGGCGTCAACATGACCAAGCTGGAAAGCTATGTCGGCCCCGATTTCGTCGCCGCCCAGTTCTTCGCCGAGGTCGAGGGCCATGTGGATTCGCCCCAGGTCAAATTCGCCTTCGAGGACCTGGGTCATTATTCGGAATGGATCAAGGTGCTGGGCACCTATCCGGCCCATCCGTTCCGCAAGACCGCCCAACAAGGAGCCTGAACCCCCATGACATTCGAAGATATCCGCCCGCCTTTGGGCCTTGCCATGTTGCGCGGACTTGCCCGGCGCTGCCCCAGCTGCGGCGTGGGCCATAGCTTCCGGGGTTACCTGAAGGTCATGGACTGCCCCCATTGCGGCGAGGCATTGGGCCATATCCGGGCGGACGATTTCCCGCCGTACCTTACCATCGCCATCGTCGGCCATATGGTGGTGCCGCTGTTGCTGATGACCGAACAGTTCCTGGCGCCACCCGTCTGGGTGCAGCTTTCCATCGCCCTGCCTGTGGCGTTGGCTCTGACGCTGACCCTGCTGCCCCGGGTTAAGGGCGCGATCCTGGGCCTAATGTGGCACCTGGGCCTGCGCGGCGACGAAACCCAATAACCATGACAGGCCTCCGTGCGGGGCGCCCGCCGGACCAAATAACCCTTTTCTATCAAAGGTATAATCCCTCGAAAGGGTTCGCCTTTCCGGGATGGTTTGGTATGGTTTGGAGTTGCATACAATAAAAGGCGCAAATGGCGCCCAATAAAACACGATCGAGGGCTCTTTTCGGAAGACCGGAGGCAGACCGCCATGGCCGACTTGTTCATGGGCGCCATCCCGCTTCTCAGCATTGTGATCGTACTGATCGCGCTCCTTTATTATGGGCGGAAACGGGATGTGTTCGACCGGATGGGTTGGACGTTTCTGTCGAGCGGCGTTTTTCTGTTTCTCTGTGCGGCGGTGTTGCAATTGACGGCAAGGGACAGTTTGGCGCCCGGTATTGCGATCGCCAGTCTGGCCGGGGCTGTGGCCGTCATGGTTGGTATTGCTCGATTGATCCGAACCGCCCCTGCAGACAATCGCCGGCCCGAAGCCATATTGGAGGCCGCGGTCGAGGGCATGTCCGAAGGGATACTCTACTTTGATGCCGATGACCGTCTGGTTCTGGTCAACGGCAAGATCGCTGAAATGTATCCCTTGGCTAAAGAAGTCTTTGTTCCCGGCGTGTCTTATGAAACCTGTCTTCGCAAAGGTGTGGAGGTCGGCCAATGGGGGCCGACGAACGGTCAGGGCGTCGAAGACTGGATTCAGGCTACGCTGGCCAAGCATTTTGATCCGAAAGGTCCGGTTGAGTTCAACCTGATCAATGGCCGTGTGATCCGGGTGGAAGAACGCCGGACACGCGACGGCGGGATCGTCGGCATACGTGCCGATGTCACCGAATTGCGGGCCGCGCAAAAGGAAATTCAAGTTCAGCGGGATGAATTGGCAAAACTGAATACCCAGAAAGACCGGTTCTTCGCGATCATCGCCCATGATTTGCGCAGTCCGTTTTCAAACCTTCTGGGGTTCTCCGAAGTGATCAGAACACAAACCAAGACCCTGACGCCGGAGCAGGTTTCCGAGTATGTGTCGGTCGTCAACCGGACGGCGGAACAGGCCTATAATTTGTTGGTCGACCTTCTTGATTGGTCGCGCCTGCAGCTTGATCGGATGGATTTCGAGCCCGAGGCCCTGGACCTGGAACAGGTCATCAACCAGAACATGGATCAGATGTTGCTCATGGCCGGGGCCAAACAAATCTCGATCACCCGGGAAATCGACCGCGCCCTTCGGGTCCGGGCGGATGCACAGATGGTCAACACCATCCTGCGAAATTTGGTGGACAATGCCATCAAGTTCACGCCCGACAAAGGGACGGTGACGGTCCGGGCCCATCGCAGGGATTCCTTCGGCCTCATTGAGGTCACGGATACCGGCGTCGGCATGCCGTCGTCGAAGCTTGAACAGCTGTTCCGCCTGGATATGAAAACATCGACCAAGGGAACCCGGGGGGAGACCGGAACGGGCCTGGGCCTGCAGCTATGCAAGGAAATGGTCGAAAGACTGGGGGGCGAGTTGATGGTCGAAAGCACCCAGGGTCAGGGCACGTCGTTCCGGTTTACCCTGCCGCTTGTTGCCGCGTGAGCGATCGTCCGATACCCCAACGTGGCGGCAAAGCAAGGTCGGGGATCAGTCCCCTTCTTCCAGCCAGTCGTTGATCAGCCGGCGCGAGATTGAATCCGTGCGCGGCAGGCGCGGGCGGTTGGGGTCGGTTTCGCCGTAAAATTCACCGAAATCTTTCAAATCCTCACGGGAAAACCATTTGGCCTCGCGAATTTCCGCTGGATCGACGTTGATATCGTCGTTCAGGCCCCTGGCGCGGAAACCCAGCATCAATGAGGCCGGGAACGGCCAGGGCTGTGATCCGCGGTAGGTCACGTCTTCCACGCGGATGCCCGATTCTTCCAACACCTCGCGGGCGACGGCTTCTTCCAGGCTTTCGCCCGGCTCCACAAACCCGGCCAGGGTCGAATACATGGGAAAATCCCAGCGCGTCGACCAGCCCAGCAGGCAGCGGTCCACGCCGTCGGCGCCCGTATGGGTGACCAGCATGATGACCGCCGGGTCGGTGCGCGGAAAGTGCGAACGCCCGCAATCGGTGTTGAGGCAAGCCTGTACATGGCCGCCGTCGCGGGGTTCGGTCGGGCTGCCGCAATCGCTGCAGAATTTCTGCCGCCGGTGCCAATGCAGCATGCCGCGCGCATAGGCCAGGATGGTCGCCTCGTCGTCGGCCAGCAAGCGCCCGACCTGGCGCAAATCCTCGAACGTGGCGCCGTTGACCAGACCGGGCAGATGTTCTTCTTCGTGATGGGACAGATCGACCGCGAAATAGGGCGTGTCGTCCCATATGCCCAGGAAGACCTGAACGCTGGCGTGCTGCGTAATGGTCATGGCGGCATCGCCCACCAGCCAGCCCGCGCGGGGGGCTTGGCGGGTGTCGCCGTCGCCCGGTTCCACCAGGCTGCGGTCGCGCCATACGGGCACGATCTTGGCTTCGGGACGGTTCAGCAATTCGGCCAGCCAAGCGGCATCGCGCCGCCGTTCGCCGGCCCGGTCCAGGGGACCGCCCGTATACATCAATCTTTTCGGCATCCGGGAAAATTGGCATAAGCCGCGCGCCCTGGCAACGCTGTATGGGGGCTGAATGCGATGGGCTGCAATTTATCCCCAGGCTTGCCATGTGCCGCGCTTGTGGAAACCTGGGAAAGAGTTGCTATATTACGGCCAGGAGACTGGCCCGGACGGGCTTCCTCGCCAACCCGGTCAGGTCCGGAAGGAAGCAGCCGTAACGAGTTTCGGCCCGGGTCGGTGCCAGTCTCCGCTTAATATTGACGCGGCGTGCCCCGGCGGTTGCGCCGCCCCCGGCCGGGAAAACCGGCTTTTCCCGCCACGGACGGCCCATGGACGAAACGGACGCAACTCGGGAACAGCCTGCACCCGCCCCATCCGGCGGCGGCTCGGGCTCCGATGCCTATCAGGTCCTGGCCCGTAAATACCGCCCCACCGATTTCACCAGCCTGATCGGCCAGGAAGCGATGGTCCGCACCCTGACCAACGCCATCGCCGCCGGCCGGCTGGCCCATGCCTTCGTGCTGACCGGCGTGCGCGGCGTGGGCAAGACCACGACCGCCCGCATCATCGCCCGCGCGCTCAACTGCATCGGGCCGGACGGCACCGGCGGCCCCACGGTCGACCCCTGCGGGGTCTGTGAAAACTGCACGGCCATCGCCCAGGACCGCCACGTCGACGTGATGGAAATGGATGCGGCAAGCCGCACCGGCGTCGACGACATCCGCGAAATCATCGACGGCGTGCGCTACCGGCCGACCTCGGCTCGGTTCAAGATCTACATCATCGATGAAGTCCACATGCTGTCGAAGAACGCCTTCAATGCGCTTCTCAAGACGCTGGAAGAACCGCCCGAGCATGTGAAATTCATTTTCGCCACCACGGAAATCCGCAAGGTTCCCGTGACCGTGCTGTCACGCTGTCAGCGTTTCGATCTGCGCCGCATCGAGGTGCAGCGCCTGGCCGACCATTTCAAGGGTATCTGCGAAAAGGAAGGGGCCGACATTTCCGATCCGGCCCTGCACCTGATCGCCCGCGCCGCCGACGGCTCGGTGCGTGATGGGCTGTCGATCCTGGATCAGGCCATTGCCATGACCGAAGGTGCCATCGGCGAAGACCTGGTGCGCGACATGCTGGGCCTTGCTGATCGGTCGCAGGGCTTCGATCTTCTGGAAAAGACGCTCCGCGGCGACACGCCGGGGGCGCTCAACCAGCTGGCGGCCATGTATCAGGACGGCGCTGATCCCGGGGCGGTGCTGAACGATCTTCTGGAAATCGTGCATTTTCTGACCCGCGCCAAGCTGGTGGCGGAAACCCTGGACGACCCCGCCGTGCCCGAGATCGAGCGCGTGCGCGGCAAGGACATGGCCGAAGGCCTGGGCATGGGTGCCCTGGCCCGTGCCTGGCAGATGCTGCTGAAAGGCGTGGGCGAGGTTCAGCATGCCCCCAACGCCATCCAGGCGACGGAAATGGTGATCGTGCGCCTGGCCCATGCGGCCAGTCTGCCAAGCCCGGAAGAAGCGATCCGCAAGCTGGCCGAGGGCGGGCCCGTGTCGGTGCCCGCCGCGCCGTCCCAACCGCAGGCATCGGCCCCGGCCCCGGAGCCCCAGGCATCCCAACTGTCGCCGCCGCCGTCGTCGCCATCGGACGGCGGGGCCGCGCGCGCCATGGCCGAACCTGTGCCGCAGGCCGAGCCCGATCCCGATTACGACCCCCGGCCCGAACCGGAGCCGGCCCCCACCGCCGACGCGGGCGAAGGAAGTCAGGCGCGGCTTGAAACCTTCAACGATCTGGTCGCCCTGGCCGGTGCCATGAAGGAAGGCATTCTGCAATCGCAGTTGCTGACCCAGGTCCATCTGGTCGCGTTCGAGCCGGGCCGCATGGAATTCCGCCCGGCCGAAGGTGCGCCCGACAATCTGGCGGGCGAGCTTGGCAAGTTCCTGCAATCCGTGACCGGCGAACGCTGGATGGTGACCGTTTCGAACGAGCCCGGTCAGGCGACTTTGGGCGATCAGCGGGCCCAGGCCCAGGCGGAAGAAAAGTCCGAGGTGTCCGAACATCCCCTGGTCAAGGCGGTGATGGAGGCCTTTCCCGGGGCGGAAATCTCCGACGTCCGCCATCCGGGCGACGAGGGCTAATCTACTCCCCCATTGTCATTCCCGCGCAGGCGGGAATCCATCTTCCTAGTTGTTTCTTGGGCAACCGTTTTCTGGTCAAACGCTTCCGGGACCCCCGCCTTCGCGGGGGTGACGAAAGAGGTCCGGATTTAATCCATCAAAAACTTGTTGTTGCAGGCCTCGCCCCAGGCTTCGACGAATTGTTTCAGGTGCGGGCGGGCCTCGCCCTCGGCCTCGACCAATGAGATTACGTCGGCCAATGCGCGGTTCAGCGCCTCGGTCGACAGCACCCCCCGGTGATGCTGCCAGCGCAGATAGACCAGATAGGTGTTCAGCACGTCCGTTTCGCAATAATCGCGGATTTCACCGACGCGCCCGTCATCGAACATGGATGACACCTGCGACCCGTCGACCCCGAATTTGCCGGGCAGGCCCAGGATCGAACAGACCTCGTTCAGCTTGATCCGCGCCGAAGCGCCGAAATCCGACAGGGCCTCGATCAGATCGCAATGCCAGTCCGTGGCATAGCGGACGGTATAGTTTTCCCATTTGTTGTCGGCATTGTGCAGCAGGGGGGCCTGCACGCCATGGGCCATGGCCCGGTATTTCAGGACCGGCAAGTCGAAGCCCCGGCCGTTGAAACTGACCAGCCTTGGTCGGATGCGCTCGAAATAACCGAAAAATCCCTGCAGCAATTTTTTCTCGCCGAAGCTTTCCTCGCCGCCGGACCGCAGTTCCTTCAGGTGATAGATCTCGCCGCCCGGTGTGTGTTCGATTTCGGCTTCCAGGAAGCTGATCGCGACCACGCGGTGGAACGGCTGGCGGTGGAAATCGTTGCGCCCGTCGGTGATTTCCAGGTGATAGCGCGCAAGTTCGTCGCGCCGGGCCTGGATGTCCGCATCGTCAAAGCCCGTGAGCGCCGGCACGGCGTCGGTGTCGGGGATGGTTTCGATGTCGAAGACGAAGAGGTTTCTATGCTGCATGCCCCCTGTTATACACTCCTCCAAAGCTCTAAGGCACCCTTTGGAAAGCGGACGGCACCCATGAAGAACCTCGGCAAGATGATGCAGCAGGCCCAGGAGATCCAGGCCAAGATGGCCCGGATGCAGGATGAATTGGCCGAGATGGAAGTTTCCGGTGCGTCCGGTGCCGGCATGGTGCAGGTCACCCTCAACGGCAAGGGCGAGGCCCGGGGCGTGAAGATCGACCCTTCCCTGCTGTCGGGCGCGGATACGGACGTGGAAGTCCTGGAAGACCTGATCGTCGCCGCCATCAACGACGCCAAGTCAAAGGCCGAACAGGAAATGCAGTCCCGCATGCAGGATTTGACCGGCGGGCTCGGCCTGCCGCCGGGCTTCAAGCTGCCGTTCTGATCGCAGGCGCCCCCAACAGGGCATCGAACGCATGGTCACATCCGATATCGACCGTCTGATCACGCTGCTGGCCAAGCTGCCGGGCCTGGGCCCGCGGTCGGCCCGGCGTGCCGTGCTGCACCTGATGAAGCGTTCGGACAGCCTGATGGGTCCGCTGGCCCGGGCGTTGGACGCGGCGGCCGAAAACATCAAGACCTGTTCCAACTGCGGCAACCTGGATACCCGCGACCCCTGCCAAATCTGCACCGACACGCGGCGCGATCCGGCGCAGATCTGCGTGGTCGAAGACGTCGCCGATCTTTGGGCGCTGGAACGCACGGCCGGGTTCAAGGGGCATTACCATGTGTTGGGCGGCACGCTTTCGGCGCTGGACGGCGTCACGCCCGACGACCTGCGCATTCCGGCCCTTTGTTCACGCATCCTGCAGGACGGCACCAAAGAGGTCATCCTGGCGACCAACGCCACGGTCGACGGCCAGACCACGGCCCATTACATCGCCGACCGCATCACCGCCCTGGGCCGGGAGGTGACGGTTTCGGGCCTGGCCCATGGTGTGCCCGTGGGGGGGGAACTGGATTATCTGGACGACGGCACGCTCAGCGCCGCCATGAAGGCGCGCCGGCCGCTTTCGTAATTCTAAACCGGATAGGCGGAGATCAGTCCTCGCCGCCCAGCACCCGCAGGTTGGGCTGGGCCGACGGCGGCAGGTCTTCGGCCGGGCTTTCGTCGGAAAGCTGCAGGTCTTCGATCTTCTCGCCCCGCTTGGTGACCTTGTCGGTCGAAATGCGGATGTCGCGGATGTCCTTGGTGGCCTGATCGAAATGGGTCTGCAGCTTGCCGACCCGGTCGTCCAGGCGGCCCACGTCTTCCATCATTTTCTGAACTTCGGCCTGGATCACATGGGCCTGCTCGCGCATCCGGGAATCCTTCAGGATCGCGCGCACGGTATTCAGCGTCGCCATCAGGGTCGTCGGCGAGACGATCCACACCCGGCGGCGGTAGCTTTCTTCGACCACGTTGACGAAGTTGGCATGCAGTTCCGCGTAGACCGCTTCCGACGGCAGGAACATCAGCGCCGATTCCGCCGTCTCCCCGGGCACGATGTATTTATCCGAAATGGCGACCACATGGGTCTTCACATCCTGGGCGAAGCGGCGGCCGGCGGCGACCTTGGCGGCTTCGTCGGGGGCGTCGCGCAGGGCCTGATAACTTTCCAAGGGGAACTTGGCATCAATCACGATGGAGCCCGGCGGGTTGGGCAGCTTGAGAAGGCAGTCCGCCCGTTTGCCGTTTGAAAGGCCGACCTGAAAATCATAGGCCGAGGGCGGCAGGGTCGCCGTCACCAGATCGTTCAGCTGAATTTCGCCGAACGCCCCCCGCGCCTGTTTGTTGGACAGAATATCCTGCAATCCCACCATCTGCTGCGACAGGTCGGTCAGATTCTTCTGCGCGCTGTCGATCACGGCCAGCCGTTCATAAAGGGTCTTCAGGGATTGTCCCGTGCGTTCCGACTGCTGGTGCAGGCTGTCGCCAAGCCGCTTGCCCAGGCCGTCCAGGCGGTCGTTCATGGTGACCTGGGATTGCTGCAAAGCACCCGAGATTTCCGATTGCCGCTGGCCCAGGGTTTCGGCCATCTGGGTGATGCGCACCATCTGGTCATGGTTTTCCCGGCGCATGCGCTGGGTCATGACGAAAACGGCCGCGATCAGCAGCGCCAGCAGGCTTAGCCCGATGCCCAGAACCACGCCCGTGTTATCCAAAAAAGTCACATCCATGACGTCATATCGCCTTGTTTCGGGGGTCTTGTTCGCGGCGGAAATAGAGGCCAAGCTTGCCGCAATCGCCGCATGAAAACAAACAGTGAACTGATCCCGCCCGCAATCCCAAGGAGACCGCCATGTCCCGCCTGAACCGTCCCGCCGCCGTCCTTGCCGCCGCCGTCCTGGCGGCGCCGCTTGTGCTGTTGCCGATTCGCGCCCAAGCGGACGGGGCGAAGGAACGGGTGGTCACCGTATTCACCGGCGGCCTGGGGCAGGTCTGGGAGCGCCGGGGGCTGGCCAAAGGGACAGGCCCGCGTGAAATCCTGCTGGACGGCATCAGCGACCGGGCCATTCCCGAAAGCCTGCGCCTTGCCGGGACGGGCGGTGACTTCGCCGTGCGTGAACAGACCCTCAACACCAATCTTCTAAGTTCCCGGGGGTTGCTGGAACGCTACCTGGGCAAGGAAATCGGGGTCATCAAGGTTCACCCGACCACGGGAGAAGAAAAGATCGTGCCGGCCACGGTGGTCTCGCTGGCGGGCGGTGTGGTGCTGCGCATGGATGGGCGGCTGGTTACGGGCATGCCTGGCCGGCTGGCCTTTCCCGATGACACGGCGGGCATGGTGACCCGCCCGAGTTTAAGCGCCGTGATCGAGACGGGCCCCACCAACGCGGGGATGACCCTGACCTATCTGACCGAGGGTCTGGATTGGTCGGCGGACTATACGGCGACCCTGGCGGCGGACGGGGCGACCATCAACCTTGAAGGCTGGGCCGGCATCGCCAACGGCACGCGGGTCGCGCTTGACGCGGATCGCCTGCGCCTGGTCGCGGGCCAGGTCAACCGCGTGCAACCGCCCCGGCCCCTGCCCAAGGCCATGCGCATGATGACGTCCGCCCCCGAGGCCGCGCAGGATGCGGCGGGCGGGGGCCTGCCGATGCGGGAAGCGGTCGGCGCCGTGCATGTCTATACCCTGCCGGGCGCGGTTGCCCTGCCGCCCGGCGGGCGCAAGCAGGTTGCCTTGTTGGGGCCGGTCAAGGTGCCGGTGACGGAAACCCTGATTTCGGCAGGTCATCCCCAGGTGTTCGGCCCCCAGCGGGGCGAGACGGAACCCGTTCACCCCGATCTGCGTCTAAGCTTCAAGAACACTTCCCTGGTTCCGGGCGGCCTGCCCCTGCCGGCGGGGGCGTTGCGGGTCTACCGCGAAGGGGCCCTGGGCGGCACCCTGTTCGCCGGGGCGGACCGGATTTCCGACACGCCTGACGGCGGGACGGTCGAGGTCACCCTGGGCCGGGCCTTCGACGTCACGGTCACGCGCGAGCAGACGGCCTTCAACCGACTGGATGCCAAGGGCCGGACGGTCGAGGCCGCGTTCAAGGTCGAGGTCAAGAACGGCCGCGATATGCCGGCGGCCCTGCGCCTGGACGAAGTCCTGCCCGGTGATTGGACCGTGACCGCCAAATCGCAGGCGTTTGAACGTGTCGGTGGCGCCGCGCGCTTTATGGTCACGGTCCCGGCCAAGGGCTCGGCGGTCGTGACTTATTCGGTACGGGTGTTGCGCTAGCGCAAACCCTTGACCATCGCGCCACAAGGCCATATCTGGTGGGAACTTGATTACTTTGGAATTTTTCTAACATGGCCAAGCTGGACATCATCGTCGCCCCCGACCCGCGCCTGAAGCGCAAGGCAGAACCCGTCGACAAGGTCGACGACGCGGTTCGCCGAATCATGGACGACATGCTGGAAACCATGTATGCGGCCAACGGCATCGGCCTGGCCGGCCCGCAGGTCGGGGTTCTTAAACGCATCATCGTGGTTGATGTATCGCGCGACCCGGACAAGCCGGAGCCCATGCAGATGGCCAATCCGGAAGTGATCTGGGAAAGCGAGGACGAGCGTATCTATGAGGAAGGCTGCCTGTCTCTGCCCGACCATTTCGCCGAGGTGGTCCGGCCCGAGGCGGTCAAAATCCGCTATCTCGACCGTGAAAACGAAATCCGCACCATCGATGCCGATGACATCCTGGCGACCTGTATCCAGCACGAGATCGATCATCTGGACGGCGTGCTGTTCGTCGACCATATCTCGTCGCTCAAGCGCAACATGATCATCAAGAAGCTGCAGAAATTCAAAAAGCTGCAGGCGGAAGAAGCCACGGCCTGACCGGTCTGACGGTTCTGCCCTTGGCGGACAGTTGCCTTTACGTCGTCGGCGGGGGCCTCTAAAAGCCTGTTATGACCGCCCTCGACCTGATCTTCATGGGTTCTCCCGATTTTTCCATCCCGGCGCTGCAGGCGTTGTTGGATGCAGGCCATCGCGTCACATGTGTTTATGCCCAGCCGCCGCGCCCAGCCAACCGGGGGCATAGGGAAACGCCTTGTCCGGTGCATGCCTTCGCGGCCGATAAGGAGCTTGAGGTCCGCACACCCAAAAGCCTGAAGACGCCCGAGGCACAGGCCGAGTTCGCATCCCTGAATGCGGACGCGGCGGTTGTCGTCGCCTATGGCCTGATCCTGCCGAAACCGATCCTTGAGGCCCCGCGCCTGGGCTGTCTGAACATTCATGCCTCGTTGCTGCCGCGCTGGCGCGGGGCGGCCCCCATCCAGCGCGCGATCCAGGCGGGGGATGATGAAACGGGCGTCACCATCATGCAGATGGACGAAGGCCTGGATACCGGGGACATGCTGCTGGACGGCAAGCTGCCGATCACGCCCACGACCACGGCGGGGATATTGCACGACGATCTATCCGCGCTGGGTGCCAAATTGATCGTGCCGGCGTTGGAAGGCCTGCAGACGGGAACGCTTGATGCGACGCCGCAGCCGGAAGACGGGGTGACCTATGCGGCCAAGCTGGATCGCGGCGAAGGCCGGCTTGATTGGAGCAAGCCGGCGGGCGAACTGGCCCGCACCGTGCGGGCCTTTACCCCCTGGCCGGGCACTTGGTTCGAGGTCGGCAAGGAACGCATCAAGGTTCTTGCGGCCGAGGCTGTGGATGCATCCGGCGATGCCGCACCGGGAACGATGATCGACGATCAGGCAACGGTTCAATGCGGCGACGGCGCCCTACGCCCGACCCGCCTGCAACGCCCCGGCAAGGGGGCGATGGATGCTGCGGACTTTCTGCGGGGCTTTGATCTTTCTAAAGGAACGCGGCTTTAACCCGCCTTCTTCTCCGCCCCGACCGTTTCCATCAGCTGCATCAGGCCTTCCAGGGGTTGTGCGCCAACCAGGCCGTGAAGCTGGCCGTCGGGCCCGGCGGAAACGAAGGTCGGCACACCGGTCACGCCGTATTGGTGGGACTTGGCCCAGTCGGCGTCGATGGCGTCCTTGAAGGTGCGGTCTTCGATCACCTTGGCGGCTTCGTCCACGTTCAGGCCGGCGGATTTGACGATATCCAGGATCACCTCGACGTCGCCGATATTGCGCTGATCGACGAAATAGGCCTCGAAGAACTTGTCGTGGATGGCCTCGCCGCCGTCCTGGGTTTCGGCCCATTTGCCCACTTCCTGTGCCAGACGCGAATTGAAGGTATGGCTGCGGTCCTTGAAGGGCAGGCCTTCGGCCTGCATCATGCCCTGCATGCGGGCGTTCTTGGCCGCGATCTCGTCATCGCCCACGCCGAACATATCGGCCAGGGTGCGGCCCTCGGCCGGGGTTTCCGGATGAAGGGGGAAATGCACCAGCTTGATGTCGACGTTATAGGCGTCTTTCAGCTGTTTGACCCGGTTGTCGCCCAGGTAGCACCAGGGACAGACGTAATCGGAGAAGACTTCAAGGGTGATCGGGTCGGCCATCGCGGGTATTCCTTATTCAACGGATATTGCCCCAATCTAGGTGCGGTACGGCGGAATTCATAGGATGAAAGCCTCACATCATTGTTATGTCTATGTGCTGGGGTCCTGGGACGGCGGGGCGGCGCGCACCTATGTCGGTTGGTCGACCGATGTGGCGGCGCGGCTGGAGGCCCATAATTCCGGCCGTGGGGCGAAATCGACACGCGGGCGAATTTGGCAGGTGCTTTACGTGGAAAGGTTTCGTCTGCGGGGCGAGGCCATGTCCCGCGAATGGCATCTAAAACGCGATCGCCGGTTCCGCCGCGAACTGGCCAATGGCTTGGTGCCGTTCTAGTCCGTCAGTCCGTCATCCTCGCGGCCTTGGCCAGGAGCTCATAGGAATTGCGCCGGTCGGCCTGATGATAAGTCCAGGTCAGGACCACAACCTCGTCGATGCCGTAGGCGTCGGCCCGCCCGTTTAATTGCGACAGAACCTGTTCGCCCGTGCCGATGATGGCCCGTTCGCGGTAATCGGCAAGCCAGGCCTGTTCCGGTGCGCTGTATTCATGATCCGCCAGTGTCTCGGGGGATTCCATGGGGCCGCGCCGGCCTGTCTCACGCATCAGCCGCGCATGGGCGCGCGATGTGAACAGGCGTTCGGCTTCGTCCTCTGTCTCCGCCGCCAGGGCCCAGATGCACACGCTGGCCTGCGGCTCGGGGTGGCGTTCCGACGGCTGATAGCGTTCGCGGTAGATGTCGAGGGCGCGCTCCACGCCCCGCCCGTCGGTGATGAAGTGGGCGAAGCAATAGGGAATGCCGAAATGGGCGGCGACCTGGGCGCCGTAATCGGAGGTCCCCAGCATCCAGATTTCGGGCGACCCCGGAAACATGGGATGGGCCTCGACCCCGCGAAAGGGATGGCCGTCCATCAGCTTGCTGCCCGAAACCCAGGCCATCAGGTCGCGCACGTTGGCGGGAAAGTTCTCGGCATCCCGGGACGCGTCGGGGTTGAGCGCCAAGGCCGTCTTGCCGTCCGACCCGGGGGCCCGGCCCAGGCCCAGATCGATACGCCCGGGGGCGATGGCTTCCAGCACGCGGAACTGTTCGGCCACCTTCAGCGGCGCGTAATGGGGCAGCATCACGCCCGCGCTGCCGATGCGGATGCGGTCCGTCGATTGCGCTACGGCGGCCATGACGATTTCCGGCGCCGTGCCGACGATGGACGGATGGTCGTGATGTTCCGATACCCAGAACCGGGCATAGCCCAGGTCTTCGCAATGTTTGGCAAGGGCGATGGTATCGCGGATCGCCTGGTCGGGGGATTGGCCCTGGACGGCGGTGGATTGGTCGAGAACGGAAAGGGAGAGCATGAAGGCGCCTTGTTTGGGAACGGAAAACCGGCGGGGCCGCCGGTCAGGGGATGAGGAACAGTCTAATCACGTAGGCGATCGCGCCCAGGGTTGCAACACCGGCAACCCAAAGGCCCGCGAACCAGGCAAGCCGTTTGAGGCCCGGTTTCAGTGATATCCCTCCGACGGGTCGACCTTGCCGCGGAACACCCAATAGGCATAGGCCGTATACCCCAGGATGATGGGCAGCAGCACGACCGCCCCGACCAGCAGGAAGGCCAGGCTTTCATCGGGGGCGGCGGCATCCCAGATGGTGATGCCGGGTGGCACCATATAGGGGTAGAAGCTGATGCCGATGCCGATATAGCACAGCACGAACAGGCCGAGGGCGGCCAGGAACGGCTGAGTGTCGTTGCCGTCGCGCAGGCCCTGGAATATCCGCCAGATGCAGATCACCACGAGGGACGGCACGATCAAACTGAACGCCGCCGTCGGGCCCGTGAACCAGCGTTCCAGATAGACGGGGTTGAGATAAGGCGTCGCCAGGCTGACTCCGCCGATCAGCAACAGGGTCACGATGGCGGCCCGTTCAGCCATGTCGCGGCTGCGGTCGCGCAGGTCGCCATCGGTTTTCATGACCAACCAGGTCGCGCCGAGCAACATATAGCCCGCCACCAGGGCCAGCCCGGTGACGATGCTGAACGGGGTCAACCAGTCCCACCAGCCGCCCGCATAGGCGCGGTCGACCACATGGATGCCCTGGACCAGGGCGCCCAGGGTGACGCCTTGTGCGAAGGTCGCAAGCAGCGATCCGCCCGCGAACCCCCAATCCCACAGGAATTTGCCGCGCGTCGTGCGCCAGCGGAATTCGAACGACACGCCGCGAAAGATCAGGCCGATCAGCATGGCGATCAGGGGCGCGTAAAGCGCCGGCAGGATGGTTGCATAGGCCAGGGGAAAGACGGCGTACAAACCGCCGCCGCCCAGCACCAGCCAGGTCTCGTTGCCGTCCCACACGGGGGCAACCGTGTTCATGGCCAGGTCTTTCTGCTGTTCGTCGCGCAACATGGGAAACAGAAGGCCCACGCCCAGGTCGAAGCCGTCCAGCACCACATAAGCCAGGATCGAGAATGCGATCAGGCCGGCCCAGATGAAGGCAAGGTCGAATTCCATGGCCTATTTCTCCTGTTCCCGGGGATCGGCGCGGCGGATCAGGTCGCGGGCGGCGCGCACGGCGGCGGCCGGGGTGATGCCAGCGGCACGGGTCGGGCCGATGTTGTCGTCGATGCCGGCGTCGGGCGCTTTCGACATCAGCCGCAGGATGTAGAACACCCCGGTGCCGAACACGGTGAAATAGACGACGATGAAAGCCAACAGCGACGCCCCCACGGCGGCGGCCCCGATGGGCGAGACGGAATCGACCGTGCGCAACAGGCCGTAGACGGTCCAGGGCTGGCGGCCGACTTCGGTCGTGACCCAGCCGGCGATCACGGCAACGAAGCCCGACGGCGCCATGGCCAGGGCCGCCCAATGCAGCAGTCGGCTTTGGTGAAGCGTGCCGCGCAATCGGCACCAGCCGCTCCACAAACCGATCACCGCCATGGCCAAGCCGATCCCGACCATGATGCGGAAGCTCCAGAAAATGATCGCGGCCGGTGGGCGGTCCTCCTTGGGCCAGGCTTTCAGGCCCTTGATTTCGCCGTCCCAATCATGGGTCAGGATCAGGGAGCCGAGCTTCGGCACCTCGACGGCGAAATGGACGGTTTCGGCTTCGTCGTCGGGGATGCCGAACAGGATCAGGGGGGCACCGCGGCGGGTCTCGTAATGGCCTTCCATGGCGGCGATCTTGGCGGGTTGGTGTTCGAGCGTGTTGAGACCGTGAAAATCACCGGCCACGACCTGCAGGGGGGCGACCAGCAAGGCCATCCACATGGCCATGGAAAACATGATCCGAGCCCCCCGGTCGCGGGCGTCGCGCAACAGGTGCCAGGCCCCGACGCCGCCGACCACGAAGGCGGTCGTGAGGTACGCCGCCAACACCATATGCACCAGCCGGTAGGGGAAGGACGGATTGAATACCACGGCCCACCAGTCAAGCGGGATGAACTGGCCGACGTCGTTGACGCCGTAACCCTGCGGCGTTTGCATCCAAGAATTGACCGACAAAATCCAGAACGCGGAAAACAGAGTGCCGACGGCGACCATCAGGGTCGCCATGAAATGCAGGCGGGGGCCGACGCGGTCGAACCCGAACAGCATGACGCCCAGGAACCCGGCTTCCAGGAAAAACGCCGACAGGACCTCGTACCCCATCAAGGGGCCCAGAACAGGCCCGGTCTTGTCGGAAAAGACGCTCCAATTGGTGCCGAACTGGTAGCTCATGACGATGCCGGAAACGACGCCCATGCCGAACGTCACGGCAAAGATGACCTTCCAGTATTTGAAGACCTTCAGATAGCTGTCGTCACGGGTCCACAGCCACAGGCCTTCCAGCACGGCAAGGAAGCTGGCCAATCCGATGGAGAACGCGGGAAAGACGATATGCGCCGATACGGTGAAGGCGAATTGAAAGCGGGCCAGAAGCACAGGGTCAAAAAGATCGAACATGCGGTTGCTCTTTCTTTCCGTTGGCAGAGGGCCTGTTTTCGCCGTCTGATTTCAAACCGCGCGGCTGTTGCGGCGTGCCCCCCGGGCTATTCCAGCGCGGCCAGCATGGGCGCCGAATCTTCGATCATCTGAATACGGTCCATGCCCTGCTTCATTTCCGTCATGATGAATTCGGCGCGCCGTCCGGGCCCGCCCACTTCCATGTTGGGGAACAGGTTGCCCCAGGCATCCATCTTGACGGACAGGGCGCAAAGTACGCCGCCGATGGTCGTGTGATAGCCGCGGATCACCGCTTCGACCCGGCGGAACCGTTCGGCCGAAATGTTGTCCCACATATGCTTGGTGCCGCGGTCGAAGTTTTCGAACCGGCCGGTGATGGCGGCCATCAACTCGTTGATGGTGGTCGTCATCATGTCCATGGTCGACATCAGCGAGGGGTTGTTCTTCATGGCAAAGTTCTGGCGCAGAAGATCCATGGTATCCAGGAATTCGGTGATCGTCGGCTCGATGTCGTCGAGGATATTCTTGTAATAGCTGAGCGACATGAAGATGTCGGCATAGTCCTCGATGAACTTGGGCAGGTCTTCGACCTTGATGTTCAGCTTCTGCGCCATCAGCCGCAGCTTTTCGAGAGCCTTCTTCTTATCCGGCGAACGGAACAGCTTGATCACGTCCTGGAAACTTTGCACGTCGATGTCGTCGCCGCCGTAGATCTGGGAAATCAGGGGGCCCGTGAACTCGCGCATGTATTCGGTCAGTTCGGCGGTCTTGGCTTCCGACAGCTTCAGGTATTCGACGTTGTTGACCTCGATCCCCAGGTCGCGCAACGAGATACGCAGCGCATAGACATCGTAGGATGGCAGGTCGCCCAGTTTGCGCATGAGCACCATGTCCGGGTGACGAAACCCTTCGGCCCAGCCGAATTCCGCCGGCAGGCCGTCGATATCGACCTGGCCCGAGCCCGTGTCCTTGTCGGTGAAGATTTCCACCATGCTTTCGAAGCGCGCGTTCTTGATCAGGCGCGCCCGGCGCAGCGGGGCCGTTTTAAGGGGCATCATCACCAGGGGAAGGGTGTGCAGGGAATCCCGGTCTTCGTCTTCGACATCTTTATCAAGGTCGAGATCGCCGAAGGTGAATCCGTCTTTACCGCTCACAAAACGCCCCTTATCTGTCGCTTATTTCGCCCACTCGACCGTTTCGATCTTGGGCGCGTTGGCTTGAATTTCACGGACCTTCTCGATCCCCTGTTTCATTTCCGACATGATGAATTCGCCGCGTTTGATCGGGCCGCCCACGGTCGGCGACGGGAAGCGTTCGGCAAAGGCGTTCATCTTCACCGTCAGCGCGCAAAGGCAGCCGCCGATGGTCGTGTGATATTCCTCGACGAATTTCTTCACCGTCTTGAAGCGGTCGGCGGTCAAATCGTCCCACATGCCGTTGGTGTAACGGTCGAAGGTTTCGAACCGCCCGGAAATCGCCGCCATCAGCTCGTTGATGGCACCTTCGATCTGATCGCAGGTGTTCATCATGTTCTGATTGGTCTTAAGCTGAAAATTGTCGCGGATTTCGTCCATGGAGGACATGAATTCGTCGATGATCGGCTCCAACGCGTCCAGGCACTGGCGGAAATAGGACAGCGACAGAAACACGTCGCCGTAATCTTCCAGGAACTTTGGCACGTCCTTCATCTTGATACGCAGTTTCTGGGCCATCTGGTCCAGTTTCTTGCGCACCATCTCCACATCCGGACTTTCGAACAGTTTGACCATGTCGTCGAAGGTCTGAATGTTCAGATCGTCTTTGCCGTAGATTTCCTGGATTAGCGGGCGCGTGAACTGTGTCATGTATTGGGTCAGTTCGGCGACCTTGTGATCCGACAGCTTCAGATCCTCGATCGAATTGACTTCGATCCCTTCCTGGCGGAACAGGATGCGCAGGGAATAGACGTCGTAGCTGGGCAGGGGTGCGAGCTTGCGCAGCATGACCAGATCGGGATGGCGCTTGCGGCCCTTGCCGGACCAGCCGTAATCCTTGGCCAGCTCTTCCACATCCATCTGACCGGATCCGATGCCCTGGCCCTGGAACAGCTCAACCACGCTGTTCAGGCGTGCGTTCTTGATCAGGCGTGCGCGATGCAATGACGGGGTCTGAAATGGCAGGATGGAAAGCGGTAGGATATGCAAAGCGTCGCGATCTTCGTCGCGCTGAACGGAAGTAACGCCGGTGGGGACACCGGGTTCGGGAACGTCTTGATCGACTGCCGCTTCGTTCATGAATGCCTGCCCAACCGGATATTCCCTGGCCGTTCGGCCTTTGTCTTCATTTGACCTGTTAAAATACCTATTTTAAACAACTTTTATAGCATCAAATGTTAACCCAGGGCCAACAGACCTTGCCGGTGCGGCGGGGCGGGGACATAGACCATGCCGCGATACCGGCTGAAACTTGAATATGACGGACGCGGTTTCGTCGGCTGGCAGCGGCAGGACAACGGCCTGGGCGTGCAGGAAACGGTGGAAACGGCGGTCCAGTCCTTCACCGGCGAGGAAACCCTGGTCTATGCGGCCGGACGCACGGATGCGGGGGTTCATGCCCTGGGTCAGGTCGCCCATGTCGATCTGGCGAAGGATTGGCCCGCCGATACGGTGCGCGATGCCCTGAACTTTCATTTGAAGGACCATGCCGTCAGCGTGCTTGAAGCCGAAGCCGTGGATGAGGACTTTCACGCCCGCTTTTCCGCCGTTTCCCGCAGTTATCTTTACCGCATCATCAACCGCCGCCCGCCGCCCGTGTTGGACCGGGGGCTGGTGTGGTGGGTGCCGGGCCCGCTGGATGCCGCTGCCATGGCCGATGCGGCCCCGGTTCTGACCGGCGCCCACGATTTCACCAGCTTCCGCGCCACCCATTGTCAGGCCAAATCGCCGAAAAAGACCCTGGATGTGCTGGAGGTCAGTCGGGCGGGCGAGGAAATCCATATTCGCGCCAAGGCCCGGTCGTTTCTGCACCATCAGGTGCGCAACATGGTCGGCAGCCTGAAATGGGTCGGCGAAGGACGCTGGTCGGCCCGCGATCTAAAGGCGGCGTTGGAGGCGCAGAACCGCTCTGCCGGCGGGCCGACGGCACCGGCCGACGGCCTTTATCTGACCGATGTGGGGTACTGAGGGGCCAAATCCCTTGAAATCATCACCGGGCCATGGTTTCGGGGCGCCGTTGCGCGTATATTTGAAAAATGGATAAGCAAATTCCCCTGTCCCTGAAGGGAACGGACAGCCAGGACGCCCCGGGTGCAGAGCCCGATGTTGCGGACGGTGCCGACATCCAGGCCGAATTGAAGGACCAGCCAGTCATCGGATATCTGGCGGTGATCTGCGGCGTCATGGCGATCTTTGCCTGGGGCATCGTGTTCGTGCCCATGGGACTGGCCTTTTCCATCGCGGCCATGATCGCCGGGCAGGGGGCTTGGGGGTTTGCCGGGTTGGTGCTGTCGGTGATCGGGCTGATGACCTCGCCGACCCTGCTGGCCCTGTTGGGGCTGGGCGCGGTCGCGGCCTTTTTCGGTATTCCCGGGTTCTAGCCGCCCCGGTCTTTTCAATTCACGCGAAAAAGCGCCTCAAGGCGTCTTCGTAGATGCGTGCCAGGTCGTGGACTTCGGAAACAAGCGCGTTCTCGTCGACCTTATGGGCGGTCTCGTTGATCAGGCCGAATTCGACCACGGCGCAATGATCCTTGATGAAACGCGCGTCCGACGTGCCGCCCGTGGTGCTTAGTTCCGGGTCCAGGCCCGTCACGGCCTTGACCGCGCCGGCGACCACGTCGCTCAAATGTCCCGGCGGAGTCAGAAAGCTCTCCCCGGAAATCGAGATATCCAGATCATAAGACCCGGTTTCGCCGGCCATGGCTTGGGCGCAACGGTCCTTGATCAGGTCCGTCAGGCTGGCGCCCGAATGCATGTCGTTGAACCGGATATTGAACCGGGCGGATGCCTGGGCCGGGATCAGGTTGGTGGTCGGGTTGTTCACGTCGACCGTGGTGACTTCCAGATTGGTCGCCGGGAAATGATCGTTGCCGTCGTCCAGCGCCTTTTCGGTCAGGGCGGCCAGCATCTTCAACAGCTTGGGCACCGGGTTATCGGCCAATTGGGGATAGGCCACATGCCCCTGCGTTCCCGTCACGGTGATGGTGCAATTGAGGGACCCGCGCCGGCCGATCTTGATCATATCGCCCAGCTTGTCCGGGTTGGTCGGCTCGCCCACCAGGCAGGCGTCGATTTTCTCGCCCTTCGCCGCCATCCAGTCCAACACCTTGCGCGTGCCGTTGACGGACGGGCCTTCCTCGTCTCCCGTGATCAGAAAACTGATGGAGCCTTTGGGCGTGCCGGCCGATTGCAGAAACGCATCGGTGCCCGCGACCATGGCGGCGATCGCGCATTTCATGTCCGAAGCACCCCGGCCGTACAGCCGGCCGTCGCGGATTTCCGGCTTGAACGGGTCCGACGCCCAGTCTTCGGGATTGCCGGGCGGCACCACGTCCGTATGGCCGGCAAAGCAGAAATTGGGGGCCTCGGTCCCCAGGCGGGCATAAAGATTGTCCACGTCCGGCGTGCCGTCCTGGGTGAAGGGCAGGCGGGTACAGATGAACCCCAGGCCTTCCAGGCGGTCCTGCAGCAGGTCAAGGGCGCCGCCCTCCGTCGGCGTGACGGAGGGACAGCGGATCAGTTCTTCGGACAGGGTCAGCGCGTCGATGGCCATGGTGAAACCGCAGGCCTAGTCGCGCAGCAGATCGTTGATCGAGGTCTTGGAGCGCGTGCCCTCGTCCACGGTTTTGAGGATCACCGCGCAGTACAGCGACGGCTGCCCTGCTTCCTTGCCCGGCAGCGAGCCCGGCACGACCACCGAATAGGGCGGCACGCGGCCATAATGGACCTTGCCCGTTTCACGCTCGACGATCTTGGTCGACTGACCGATGAACACGCCCATGGAAATGACCGAACCTTCGCCGACGACGACGCCTTCGACCACTTCCGACCGCGCACCGACGAAGCAATTGTCTTCGATGATGACCGGGCCGGCCTGCAACGGTTCCAGCACGCCGCCGATCCCGGCACCCCCGGAAATGTGGCAGTTCTTGCCGATCTGGGCACAGGACCCGACCGTGGCCCAGGTGTCGACCATGGTGCCTTCGTCCACATAGGCACCCAGGTTGACAAAGCTGGGCATCAGGACCACGCCCGGCGCGATAAAGGCCGAGCGGCGCACGGTGCAGTTCGGCACGGCGCGGAACCCGGCGGCCTTGAAGTCATCGGCCGACATGCCCTCGAATTTGCTGGGCACCTTGTCCCACCAGGTCGATCCGCCCGGGCCGCCGGAAATCGGCGCCATGTCGTTCAGGCGGAAGGACAGCAGAACGGCCATTTTCAGCCATTGATGAACGACCCATTCGCCGTCGATCTTTTCCGCCACGCGGGCCTGCCCCTTGTCCAGTTGGTCCAGCGCCGTCTCGATGGCGTCGCGGGTTTCACCCTGGGTCTGCGGATTGATGGCGTCGCGGCCTTCCCAGGCGGCCTCGATGGCGGCTTGCAGGTCATTGCTCATGTTGAAATCCCGGTATCTCTTGCGTTGGTTTATGAAAAAGGCCCCGGAAGATGAAACAGGGCCAAATGCAAGTCAAGACGGACAGGGCAAAAGGATGCGTTCAGGCCGCCTGGGCGACGCCTTCCAGCCAATCGACCAGGTCGTCGATCACGTGATGGATATGCCCGCCGTCGTGGCCGTCCCTGGCCCAGCTGACATCCCCGTCGCCCGTGGGGCGCAGCCAGACCGTGGTCATGCCCAGGGCATGGGCCGGGGCCAGGTTGCGGGCCATGTCTTCGACCATCACGGCGTTTTTCGGATTAACCGCATGGATTTCGGTGAACCGGTCATAGACATGGGGCGCCGGTTTCGGGTCGAAATTCGAGGCCACGATGTCGAACACGGCCTCGAAATGATGGCGTATGCCCAGTTTGTCCATGACGCGTTCCGCATGGGGCACGTCGCCGTTGGTGAAGATGATCTTGCGCCCGGGCAGCCTGCCGAGGGCGGCATCCAGCCGGGGGGACGGTTCCACCGGGGAAAGATCGATGTCATGGACCGCGTCGAGAAAGGCCACGGGGTCGACATCATGCAGGGTCATCAGGCCCCGCATGGTCGTGCCGTGTTCGCGGAAATAGGTTTTCTGCAGCGCCCGTGCCTGTTCCAGCGGCAGATCGAACAATCCGGCCACATAGCGGGTAATGTTCCAATCGACCTGATCGAACAGGCGGCAGGTCGCGGGGTACAGGGTATTGTCCAGGTCGAACACCCAGCATTCGGCGGCGGCAAGGGCGCCGAGGGCAGCAGGCGTAGGATTGGTTTGGCCGGTTGTCGTCATGCCCTTATATAGGCTGCGTGGGCATCATGGGCGCAAGTGCCTTTTTTCCGGTCGTCTCGCCGCTTGGCTATCGGCGCCGGTTGGGTAATATTCCCCAACGCCTAAGGAGGAAGACGCAACGTGACCACCCAATACGGCAAGGATGCGGACCTGGCCAAGAACGGCAAGCTGGAAGAACGCCGGCGGCTGGCGGCCAGCATGACCACCAAGCCGGAAATCCTGTACTACATGGCCAAGGACGGCGACCCGGAAGTGCGTCGCGAACTGGCCGCCAACACGGCCACGCCTTCTCAGGCCGATTCGCTGCTGGCCCAGGACGACGATCCCGAGGTCCGCGCCAGCCTGGGCGCCAAAATCTCGCAGATGATGCCGGATCTGACGGACAAGCAGAAAACCAAGGTCCGCAAATGGGCGACCGATACCTTGGAAGACATGGCGCGCGATCAGGCCCTGCGCGTGCGCCATGTGCTGGCCGATACCTTGAAGGAAATGACCCAGGCCCCGCCCGCCGTGATCCGCCAGTTGGCGCGCGACACGGACGCCATGGTCGCCAACCCGGTGATCGAATTTTCGCCCGTCCTGACGGACAAGGATCTGGTCACGATCATCGGCGAGGGGGCGAATACGGCGCGCCTGAAATCCATCGCCCGGCGCAAGACCGTTTCCGAAACCGTGTCGGACGCGATTATCGATACGGGCGATGTGGAAGCCACGGCGGAACTGTTGAAAAACCCGGGCGCGCATATTTCCGAACAGGCCCTCGACAAGGTCGCCGACCAGGCCGAGGAGAAGCCGGAACTGCATGAGCCGCTGGTCGCCAGGCCCGGCCTGTCGGACCGCGCCGCCAAGCGGCTGGCCGAATATGTCGCCGAAAGCCTGGTCGATACCCTGTTGGCGCGGAAGGACCTGTCCCCGGATATGGCGGAACAGGTGCGCGCCGTGGTCATGGCGCGCTTGGCGGCCGGTGACGGCCCGGCCCCGGGTGCGATCAAGGCCGACGGCAGCGACGCCCTGGGGGCGGGCAGTATGGGCGCCCTGGAGGAAGAACCCGAACGTTTGACCCGCGACGAGGCCCTGGAAGCCGCGCGGGAATTGAACAAGAAGGGCCAGTTGACCGAAGGGGTGATCTACGACGCCATCAGCCGCAAGGACCGCAACATGGCGATGGCGGCACTCGCCGTGATGTCGGACACCAAGATGCCCGCCGTGGTCAAGGCCTTCGCCACCAATTCGGCCAAGGGCATCGTCTCATTGGTGTGGGAAGCGGGCTGTTCGCCCAAACTGTCCGTCGACCTGCAACAGGGACTGGGCAACGTAGCACCCGTGGAAATCATCCGCCCGTCGTCGGGCGCGGCCTACGGTCTGTCGGAATCGGAAATGGTCTGGCAGCTGGATTTTCTGCGCGATCTGGGGTGAAATAACCAAAGATTTTCAGGGGGGCCTGGATAATCACAACGATGATCGGGCGCAACGACGACCGGGAGGACCCCCATGGACGGACATCTGAAAACCCCCTACGACCCGCGCACCTTTCGCGCCCTTACCTGGCATGACAGCGCCCAGGCTTTCGCCGACGGTTCGGACAGTCCGCGGGCCTATCTGGAACGCTGCCTGGAAACGGTCGAGGCACGGGAGCCCGTGGTCAAGGCCTTCCCCGCCGTCAACCGTGAAGGAGCCCGTGCCGCGGCCGATGCCGCCACGGAACGCTGGCAGGCGGGCAAGCCGCTGTCGCCCATCGACGGCCTGCCCATCGCCATCAAGGATTTGTTGGAAACCAAGGACATGCCGACCCAGATGGGATCGGCCGCGTTCAAGGACGCCTTTCCCAAACGCGACAACGCGGCGGTCTGGGCCCTGCGCAAAGCAGGTGCGGTGATCCTGGCCAAGGCGGTGACGGCGGAACTGGGCGGCACCCATCCGGGGCCGACCACCAATCCTTTCGATCCGGCGCGCACGCCGGGGGGCTCGTCCTCGGGCTCGGCGGCGGCGGTCGCGGCCCGCATGGTGCCGGCGGCGATCGGCACGCAGGTCGGCGGCTCGATCATCCGCCCGGCCGCCTATTGCGGCAACGTGGCCTTGAAGCCCAGCCAGGGTGCGATCAACCGGGGCGAGCGCATGTCGACCAGCATGTCGACCCACGGCCCGCACGCGGGCTGTATCGAAGACATGTGGCAGGTCGCCATCGAAATCGCCAAACGGGCGGGCGGCGACCGCGACTATCATGCGCTGCAGGGCCCGGATACGGCCCCCGCGGCGGCCAAGCCCGGGCGCCTGATGGTGTTGGAAACCGCCGGATGGGAACGGGTCGACGCGGCCACCAAATCGGCCTTCGCGGAAATTCTCGACCGGCTGAAGGCATCGGGAATCGAACTGGCCGACCGGCGCGGCGATGCCGCCGTCGAAGCGTTCGAGCAGGTCATCCTGGATGCCGAGGAAATCGCCACGGACATCACCTTGTGGGAAAATCGCTGGGGCTGGCGCAACATGGTGGACGAACACGGCGACAAGATCAGCCACCGCCTGCGCAAGGGCCTGGAAAAGGCCGAAGCCATGATACCCGCGGATTATGAGGCCCTGCTTGACCGCCGGGCGGCGGCCCAGGCGGCACACCGGGACGCCGCGCAATTGGCCGATGGGGCGATTACGCTTTCCTGTCCGGGGCCGGCACCTTTATGGGATGCATCCGCCGCCGATGCGGACGACGTTCGACGCCCCACGGGGGATGCGATCTTCAACTACCCGTCGTCCATGCTGTTCGCCCCCGTGGTGACCATCCCGATGATGGCCGTGGGCGGCATGCCCGTGGGCCTACAGGTCATGGGCAGGCCCGGCGACGACGCCAAGGTCACGGGGCTGGCGCGTTGGATTCTGGAAAACGTGGCGCCGGCGATCAGCGGATAGTGAGGCGATAACGGGGCGATGCGGAAAAGGCGCGCTGACCCGTCGGAAAACCCTAATCCGGCAGGATGATCGTGCCGGCACCGTGTTCCGTGAACAGTTCGACCAGCACCGCGTGCGGCACCCGGCCGTCGGAAATGACCGCGCCGCCGACGCCCGCTTCGACCGCATCGATGCAGGTTTCGACCTTGGGGATCATGCCGCCGGTGATGACGCCGTCCTTGATCGCCTTGCGGGCGTCCGTGACGGTCAACTCCGGGATCAGGTTGCCGTCGCCGTCCAGCACGCCGGACACATCCGTCAGCATGATCAGGCGCTTGGCATGGGTCGCACCCGCGATGGCGCCGGCCGCCGTGTCGGCGTTGATGTTCAGGGTCTCGCCCTTGGGCCCGACCCCGATGGGCGCGATCACCGGCGTGATGTCCGATTCCTCGAAGGCTTCCAGGATGTGCGGGTTGACCTCTTTCGGCTCACCCACCAGGCCCAGGTCGAGAATGCGTTCGATATTGCTTTCCGGGTCTTTCTTGGTGCGGCGCAGTTTGTCCGCCAGGATCAGGTTGCCGTCCTTGCCGCACAGGCCCGCCGCCATGCCGCCGGCTTCGTTGATGCGGGCGACGATTTCCTTGTTGATCGATCCGGCCAGAACCATTTCCACGACCTTGACCGTGTCCTCGTCGGTCACGCGCAGGCCGTCGACGAACTTACTTTCGATCGCCAGCCGTTCCAGCATGGCGCCGATCTGCGGTCCGCCGCCGTGCACGACCACGGGGTTGCCGCCGACCTGGCGCAGCAACACCACGTCGCGCGCGAACAGCTTGGCCATTTCGTCGTCGCCCATGGCATGGCCGCCGTACTTGATGACCACGGTCTGTCCGGCATAGCGCCGCATGAAGGGCAGCGCTTCGGAAAGGACCTGGGCCTGGGTCAGCCATTTGTCGGCGATGGTGGGTTTATTATCGGTCATGGGGGGCGAACCTAATTCATTATCCCGTGTAATTGAAGCGTTTAGAGAGACTTAGCCCTTAAGCAGGCAGGGCCAGGGTGGCCAACTCGGCGCGCAGTTCTTCGATCCCGCGCTGCTTGAAGGAACTGGTCTGCATGATCACCGGATGGGCGGCCGTATGCTTGGCCAGTTCCTTGGAGGTGCGGGCGAGCAATTTGTCGAGGTCCACCGCCTTCACCTTGTCGCATTTGGTCAGCACGATCTGATAGGCCTGGGCGGCGGCGTCGAGCATGGCCATGACCTCGCGGTCCGTTTCCTTGAGGCCGTGGCGTGCGTCGATCAGCACGCAGGTGCGGCGCAATTCCTGCCGACCCTTGAGATAGGAATTGACCAGCTTGGTCCAATTCATCACATGGCCCTTGGGGGCCCGGGCATAGCCGTAGCCCGGCAAGTCGGCCAGCATCAGGCGTGCGCCCAGATCGAAGAAGTTGATCTGCTGCGTGCGGCCCGGCGTGTTGGACGTGCGGGCCAGGTCCTTGCGCCCGGTCAGGGCGTTGATCAGCGACGATTTGCCGACGTTGGACCGCCCGGCAAAGGCGATTTCGGGAAGGGGACTGTCCGGAACCTGGGCAAGGCTCGCCGCACCCAGAAGGAAGGTTGCCTCCCGGGCGAACAGCAGGCGCCCGTTTTCCAACAGGGTGTCGTCGGGTGCCGCCCCGGAATCCAGTCCGGGTGTTATGTCTCCCGGCTGGTTCATGGATTGGTGCTCCTAGCGGGAAAGAGGCTCAGGCCTTGACGCCCATCTTTCGCATGATGATCCACTGTTGGCCAATGGAAAGCAGGTTGTTCCAGGTCCAGTAAATCACCAGACCGGCCGGGAAGGTGGCCAGCAGGAAGGTGAAGATCAGCGGCAGGAACATCATGATCTTGGCCTGCATGGGGTCCGTCGGCTGGGGGTTCAGCTTCTGCTGCAGGAACATGGAGATGCCCATCAACAGCGGCCACACGCCGATCATCAGGAAGTCCGGCGGGCTCCAGGGGATCAGGCCGAACAGGTTGAAAATGGTCGTCGGGTCGGGCGCCGACAGATCCTTGATCCAGCCGTAGAACGGCGCGTGACGCATTTCGATGGTCACGAACAGAACCTTGTAGAGCGCGAAGAACACGGGAATCTGAAGCAGGATCGGCAAACAGCCCGAGGCCGGATTGGCACCCTCGCGCTTGTACAGCGACATCATTTCTTCGTTCAGTTTGACCTTGTCGTCGCCGTACCGTTCGCGCAGCTTGGTCATTTCCGGCTGCAGCTTCTTCATCTTACTCATGCTTTCGTAGGATTTATTGGCAAGCGGGAAGAAGGCGATCTTGATACCGACGGTCAGAACCAGGATCGCAAGGCCCAGGTTCAGGATGTGGTTTTCCAGCCACAGCAGGGCATAGAAGATCGGCCGCGTCAGGAAGTAGAACCAGCCCCAGTCGATGGCCAGATCGAACCGTTCGATGCCCAGGGCTTCTTCATAGGCATCCAGAATGCGGACCTGTTTGGCGCCCGCGAACAGGCGGTTTTCCGCCGCACCCGTGGTGCCAGGGGCGACCTTGACGCCGGAGCCCAGAAAATCGACCTGATAGGTGTCGATCAGGCCGGCCTTGCGGTAGACGTAGCGCTTGGTGACGTTGGCGTCCTTATTGGGCAGCAGGGCGGTCAGCCAGTATTTGTCGGTGATGCCGATCCAGCCACCCATGCCCGTTTCGGAAATGAGCTTGGTGTCCTGGATATCGTCATAATCGATTTCTTTAAGCTCGCCGCTGTTCACGCCCAGAAGGCCTTCGTGCAGGATATAAAAGCCCGAGGTCTCCGGCGTGCCTTGGCGGGAAATCAGGCCGTAGGGGAACAGTTCGACCGCGTTCGTCCCCTTGTTGGTGACATTCTGGGTCACCTTGAACATGAAGTTCTTATCGATCTCGTAGGTGCGGGCGAATACCAGGCCCTCGCCGTTGTCCCAGGTCAGGGTCACGGGCGTATCGGGGGTCAGGGCCTTGGCGGAAGGGGTCCAGACCGTATCCGCGTTCGGCACCTTGGCGGCCTTGACGCCGCCGCCCGGCTGCGCCGCGGTCCAGCCGAAATCAGCGAAATAGGCGTTGGATGCGCCGCGCGGGCTCAACAGCGTGATGGGCGGGCTGTTCTTGTCCAGGGTCTCGCGGTAGTCGGCCAGGATCAGGTCGTCGATCCGCCCGCCCTTCAGGGCGATGGAGCCGGTTAGGCGCGGCGTCGAGATGGCGATGCGCGCGGTTTCCGCCAGGACTTCGTCGCGGCTTGCCTTGGGCGAGACGTTGGGCGCGGACATCTGCGGCGTGCCCGGGGCCTGCGGCGGAACGGCGGTCGTATTCGACGGATTGGCACCCGGTTGCGCCGGCTGGCCCGGCGCGCCGGGCTGGGCCGTTTGCGCGGCCTGCTGCGGCTGCGGCGGCTGGGTGCTTTTGAAGAAAAGCTCGAACCCCAAAAGGACGGCGACCGAAAGGACCACGGCCAGGATCAGATTTTTGTTTTCAATCATTGTTCTTCTACGACCCGTGCGGTTGGGGAATGTGGGTGTGTTTATGGGATTTCGTGCAAACGGCGGGCGGAACCGGATCGACGCCGCCCCGATGCCAGGGATTGCAGCGCAGAACACGGCGGACGGCCATGCCCATGCCACGGACAAACCCATGGGTTTCCAGGGCGTCCCGGGCATATTCCGAACATGTAGGATGAAAGCGGCAGGAAGCCGGCGCCAGCGGCGACAGGAAAAGCTGATAGCCCCGGATCAGGGCGCGGGCGAGGCGGGCCGGAATAGCGGCAATCGTCGGCGCCATCATCTCAGTTCTCCGCATTCTCCCGGCGGCTCCGGCCACCACGGCCCGAACCACCCCCTTTGTGTCCCGTCTCGACCCGCTCCAGCGCTTTGCGCAGGTCGCCGATCAAGGCCGGAAAGGCCCGGCCCAAGGTGCCCTGGCGTCCGATCAGGACATAGTCGTGTCCTGCTTTCCCCCATTCGGGCAGCACCTGTTCGGCAACTGCCCGCAGGCGCCTGCGCGCCCGGTTGCGGACCACGGCGTTGCCGACCTTGCGGGTGACGGTAAATCCGGCCCGGATGTCCAGGCCGATGTCGTCCCGCTTAAGTGCCTGCAACACCAGACCCGGCGCCGCCCACTTTTGCCCTTTGCGCGCCACCGTCAGAAAGTCGGCGCGGCGTTTCAGCCTCGGCACCGTGGGTGACATGGCGGCTCGCTACCGGCTTGTGGACGGGAACGGGCGCTGTTAAGCGGACAGGCGCTTGCGGCCCTTGGCGCGCCGCGCCGCCAGTACCCGCCGGCCGCCGGCAGTCGCCATACGGCTACGGAAACCGTGGCGGCGCTTGCGAACGAGCTTGCTCGGCTGATATGTGCGTTTCACGCGACGTCTCCTTACGAAAATGAGCCCGCTTTTTAAGGCCTTGATCCCATGAAGTCAACGGGCCTGGGCGATTTGCCGCGAATCGCTGAAAAAAGCCGGTTTTTCAAACAATTGATCGGGCGATCACGGTCAATTGACCCGCCCGTGAAGTGCAATTCCCTGTCCCTTTGGCTATCCAGGGGATAGAAACCGGTAAGATAAGATGCTTTCCGGTCATCCCGGAAACAGGGGCAACACATGAACAAGGTCATTGACCGCGACCCGAAAGCGGCCGGCGATGCGCCCGATAGCGCCGCATCGGGCGGGTTTCCTGTCAAGCGCATGGTGCCGCTTGCGGTCATCGCCGTGGCCATGGCCCTGTTCTTCGTGTTCGATCTTCATACCTATATTTCGTTCGATGCGCTGAAGACCCACCGCATGGCCGTGCTCGATTATTACGCCCAGCATCAGGCGCTGACGATCCTGATGTTCGGCGCCGCCTATACGGTGATTGTGGCGCTGTCGATCCCGGGGGCGATCTGGATGACGTTGCTGGCCGGGTTCGTGTTCGGCACGGCCCTGGGGGCCGCCGTGGTGATCGTCGCGGCGACGCTGGGCTCGTTGATCGTGTTCCTGGCCGCGCGCTATGCCATCGGCGACCTTCTGTATAAAAAGGCCGGTCCTTTCGTGCGGCGCATGGAGGAAGGGTTCCGCAAGAACGCTTTTTCCTACCTGATGTTCCTGCGCCTGGTCCCGCTGTTTCCGTTCTGGCTGGTCAATCTGGTGCCGGCGTTTCTGAACGTGGGGGCCACGGCCTTCGTCGTCGCCACCATATTGGGCATCGCGCCGGCGACGGTCGTATTTGCCAGCGTCGGCAACGGCCTGGGCGCCGTGCTCGACCAGGGCGGAATGCCGGACCTGTCGATCGTGTTCGAGCCGCACATCATGGGGCCTCTTTTGGGGCTGGCGGTATTGGCGCTGATTCCGGTGGTTCTGCGCAAATTCAAGGAACGCCGAGAGAATATGAACGGATCGTCCGATGGCTGAGGGGGGGCCTACCTTGATCGACACCGACATCTGCGTGATCGGCGCCGGTTCGGGCGGGCTTTCCGTGGCCGCCGGGGCGTCGCAGATGGGGGCCAGGGTGGTCCTTCTGGAAAAAGGTGAAATGGGCGGCGATTGCCTGAATTACGGCTGCGTGCCGTCCAAGGCCCTGCTGGCCGCCGGCCATGCGGCGGCGGCTGTGCGCCATGCCGGGCGGTTCGGTGTGCGGGCAACGTTCGGCGGCATCGACGGCAAGGTCGTCTACGACCATGTGGAAAGTGTGATCGATGCCATCCGGCCGCTGGATTCACAGGAACGGTTCGAAGGCCTGGGCGTGACCGTGATCCGCGAACATGGCCGCTTCACCGGCCGGGACCGGGTGCAGGCCGGGTCGACGGAAATTTGCGCCAAACGGTTCGTCATCGCGACCGGCTCGTCCGCCGCCGCGCCGCCGATCCCCGGGTTGGACGGCGTGCCCTATCTGACCAATGAAACCCTGTTCTCCCGCGATGCCTTGCCGGACCGGCTGATCATCATCGGCGGCGGGCCCATCGGTGTCGAAATGGCCCAGGCCCACGCGCAATTGGGCTGCAAGGTCACGGTGCTGGAAATGTTTTCCATCATGGCCAATGACGATCCGGAACTGGTCGATATCGTACGCCAGGCCCTGGTCGCTGACGGCGTCGAGCTGTTGGAAGGGATCAAGGTCAATGGCGTGGAAAATTCAGGTGGCGGCATCAAGGTCACGGTCGAACAGAACGGCCAAAACCGCGTGATCGACGGCAGCCATATCCTGGTCGCCGCCGGGCGCCGGGCCAATGTCGCGGGCCTGGACCTGGAAAAGGCGGGGGTCGAATATTCACCCAAGGGCATCACGGTTGATCGGCGCCTGCGTACGACCAACAAGAAAATCTTCGCCATCGGCGACGTGGCGGGCGGGCTGCAATTCACCCATGTCGCGGGCTATCACGCGGGCGTGGTGATCAAGAATGCGTTGTTCCGCATTCCGGCCAAGGCCGATCATGCGACCGTGCCCTGGGTAACCTATACCGCGCCCGAACTGGCGCAGGTCGGGCTCAGCGAGAAGGCCGCCAAGGAAGCGGGCATCGCGTTCGACGTCCTGCGCTGGCCGTTTCATGAAAACGACCGCGCCCAGGCGGAACGCGCCACCGCGGGCCTGGTCAAGGCCGTCGTCACGCCCAAGGGCAAGATTTTGGGTTGCGGCATCGTGGGCCCGGGGGCCGGCGAACACATCCAGGTTTGGGGCCTGGCCCTGACCAAGGGCATGAAGGTGGGCGATCTGGCGCAGACCATCGTGCCTTATCCGACCCTGGGCGAAGTGTCCAAGCGCGCCGCCGGCAGTTTCTTCACGCCCAAGCTGTTCAGTGATCGGACGCGCGCCATCGTTCGCTTCCTCTTGAAGCTTGGATAACGAGAGGCCTACCCTGACCGTCATGGCCGATCAAAACCCGCACCTGCCCCGGGCCCACCAAAGCCTGTCCGCGCGCCTTCTCGTGCTGACGGTGGTGTTCGTCATGCTGGCGGAATTGTTCATCTACACGCCGTCGGTTGCCCGGTTCCGCAAGAATTATCTGGAAGAACGCATCCATGCCGCCCATTTGGCGACCCTTGCCGTGGAAAGCATGCCCGGCCAGGCCGCCGACGACAAAATGGGCCGGACCCTTCTGAAAAACACGGATGCCTACGCGATTTCCCTGAAGCAGGATGACCGCCGCATTCTGATCGCGGGCGGCGAGATGCCGCCCCATGTGGATGCGGAATGCAATTTGATGAACCGGTCCTTCCTGGGCTGGATCAAGGATGCCTTCACGACCCTGTTCCAGACGGAAAACCGCATCCTGCGCGTGGTCGGCGAAACGCCCAAACGCCCCGGCGTGCAGATCGAGGTCTATATCGATGAAACCCCCATGCGCCAGGAAATGTACGCCTATTCGGGGCGGATTTTTCAGCTGTCGATCGTGATTTCGCTGTTCACGGCGGGATTGCTGTACATCACGCTGATGATGTTGATGGTCCGGCCCATGCGCCGCATCACCCAAAGCATGGCCAGTTTCCGCCGCGCACCCGAGGACGAAACCCGCATCTTCATGCCCTCTGACCGGCCGGATGAAATCGGTATCGCCCAGCGCGAATTGACGGTGATGCAGCAGGAACTGCGTCTGGCGCTGCGCCAGAAGGACCGCCTGGCGATGCTGGGGGCGGCGGTCACCAAGGTGAACCACGACCTGCGCAATTCGCTTGCCACGGCCATGCTGATCGGCGACCGCCTGGCGGCCAGCGACGATCCCGACGTGCAGAAGCTGGTGCCGCGCATGTTCCGGGCCATGGACCGGGCGGTCAATCTGTGCGGGCAGACATTGGACTATGCCTCGGCGACCATGCCGACCTTGGCGCTCAAACGCATTTCCCTGGCGGAAATCGTAACCATGGCGGGCGAGACTTTGACCCAGGAAGATGCCGGCGATGACGGAGCGGCGGCGACCGGGTTCGAATGGAAAAGCGACGTGCCCGACGTCATCGAGATCACGGCCGATGCGGCCCAGATGCTGCGGGTGTTCGAAAACCTGGGCCGCAATGCGCGGGAAGCCGGCGCTGCGTCGGTTCATGTCGCGGCCTTTGTCGATGACGGCACCTTGATTGTCGAGGTCACCGACGATGGGCCCGGCATGCCCGGCTTGGCCAAGGAACATCTGTTCCAGCCGTTCGCCGGATCGGCGCGCGAGGGCGGCACGGGCCTGGGCCTGGTCATCGCGCGCGAGGTCATCCACGCCCATGGCGGCGATATCGAATTGGCGCGCACGGATGCGGAAGGCACGACCTTCCGCCTGCGCCTGCCGGCGGCGTGATCGCCGTTGCGCGGATCGGACGGCACCACTAAAGTCTCCGGCCGGGGGCTGGCATCGCAATCTGACGTAGCAGTGGAGGATTCGCCGATATGGCCCCGCCGTCCAAACAACCGACCTGGAACCCCGGGCAGTACCTGAAATTCGCCGGCCAGCGCATGCGCCCGGCCATTGATCTGTTGAATCAGGTTGCCCTTGAAGCACCGGATACCGTCTATGACCTGGGCTGCGGCCCCGGCAACATCACGCCGTTTCTGAAAGGCCGCTGGCCGGCGGCGCGCCATGTGGGCATCGATTCATCGGCGGAGATGCTGGACAAGGCGCGCATCGAGCACCCCGACGACGAATGGGTCCAGGGCGATGCCGCGACCTGGGCACCGGACGCCCCGGCGCAACTAATCTATTCCAACGCGGCCCTGCAATGGATCGACAATCACGCGGCCCTGTTTCCGCGCCTGATGGATCAATTGGTACCGGGCGGCGTGCTGGCGGTACAGATGCCGCACAATCACGGCGCACCGTCCCATACGGGCATGCGCGAAGTGGCCGAAGACGGCCCCTGGCGCGCAAAGCTGGAGCCGGTATTGCGTGAATTTCCCGTCCACGATCCGGACGTCTATTACGACTACCTCGCCCCTCATGCGGCCAGCCTGAACATTTGGGAATCGGTCTATGCCCAGGTCATGGACGGTGACAATCCCATCGCCGAATGGACCAAGGGTTCGGCCTTGAAGCCGTTGTTGGATGCGCTGACCGATGCGGATGAAAACGCGGCCTTTTTCCAAGCCTATTCAGCGCGCATGCAGGAAGCCTATCCCAAACGGGCCGACGGCAAGACCCTGTTCCATTTCCGCCGTCTGTTCATCGTCGCGGTGAAGTAGGCCGTCAACTTATCGTGCCGGTTTGCAGGTCCGGGTAATGCCATTACCGCCGGTAATCCTGGCCGTGCCCTGGTGTTCCCAGACTTCGGCCAGGCCGTCGCCGTAACGCGCGCCCGAGGCCGAAATCACCCGGGCGAAAATGTGTTCGCGGCCGTCTTCCCGCCACAGAACGAAATCGCCCGGGGCGTTTTCCGGCCAGGCAAGGGACAGCACCGAGCCGTCGTTGCAGACATAGGGGCGTGCGGGGCGGAAGGAGACCTGGCCTTCATCCCCCGCATCGCCCAGGACGATGCCTTCGCGCCGGCGGTCGGCCCCGCCGGTCAGACCGCGGGGTGTTTTCAAAATGCCCTGCAGGCCGCTGATCATGCGGTTGATCGCGACCTGGTGGCCCATGCCGTTCAGGGCCGCGATGGCGGGAACCAGCGGTTGTTCGATTTCCATGCCGCGGCCCCGGTTCATGACATGGGGCAGGTCCACCGCCGATTGCATGTCCAGTCCCCAGGCCAGTACGCCCAGGGTCGCCCGCGCCGTATAACCGATGATGCGCGAGCCGCCGGGCGAGCCGACGGCCATGAGGAAGCCGCCGTCCCGGTCCAGAACGATGGCCGGCGACATGGAAGACCTTGGCCGTTTGCCGGGGGCGACCCGGTTGGGGGCGGGCTTGCCCCGCCATTCCGGGCGGAACGAGAAATCCGTCAATTCGTTGTTCAGCAAAAAGCCCCGCACCATCAGGCGCGACCCGAACGCACTTTCCACCGTGGTGGTGAAGGAAATCGCGTTTCCGAACCGGTCGGCGATGCTCATATGCGCGGTCGAAAGGCCCTTCAACGGGTCTCGGGGGCCCAGATAGGCTTCTTTGGCCCCCGGCGGAATGCCCGGATCGACCAGTCCTTCAATGGCGTGGCGGGGTGATATCAGCTTGGCCCGTTCTGCCAGATAGCCGGGGTCGACCATGCCGTTTACGGGGACGGGAACAAAATCACTGTCGCCCACATAGGCTGCCCGATCGGCGAAGGCGAGCTGTTCGGCCTCGGCAATCAGGTGCAGGGATCGGGGGGCGTTGGGGCTCCTATCGGTCAGGGAAAAGTGGTTGAGGATGCCCAATGTCTGCCCGACCGCAAGCCCGCCCGAAGACGGCGGCCCCATGCCGCAGACCTTGTAACTTTGATATTCAGCGCAGACGGCGGGCCGTTTCTTGGCTTGGTATAACGCGATGTCGGTCGTGGTCATGACCGCGGGATGATGAGGGGCGCGGGTCACGGCATCGGCCATGGCCTGGGCCAGGACACCGGTATAGAAGGCATCGGCGCCCTGATCGGCGATCAGGGTCAGGGTTTCAGCCAATTCAGGGTTCCGCAGGATCGTGCCGGCGGGTTTCGGGATGTCGCCGTCAAAGAAATAGGCCTTGGTCGCGGGGACTTTCGCCAGATGCCGGTCGCCCGCGATCTGACGCGCCAGGCGGTCCGAAATGGGGAAGCCGTCGCGGGAAAGCCGGATCGCCGTTTGGAACAGCCGTGCCCAGGGCAGGCGGCCGTGGTCCTTATGGGCCAGTTCCAGCATCCGGATAACGCCCGGCACGCCGACGGCGCGACCGCCCAGAATGGCGTCGCGGTAGGGGATCGGCCCGCCCCGGGTGTCCAGGAACATATCCTCGGTCGCCGAAGCGGGGGCCGTTTCCCGCCCGTCATAGGTTTCGATCCCGCGCGTCGCCGCGTCATAACGCACAAGAAAACCGCCGCCGCCGATGCCCGAGGACTGGGGTTCGACCAGGGTCATGACCATCTGCGCCGCGATGGCGGCATCGACCGCCCCGCCGCCTTCGTTCAGAATGCCGAGCGCGGCCTTCGCCGCCAGGGGGTGGCTGACGGAAACAGCATGGTTCTGATAATGCCGTCCGATCCAGGGCCGATCCGGATCCTGGGCGGGCACCGGGTTTCGGCCAATGTCGGCGCCGGTGCAGGCGGCCAGCAGCAAAACCATGAAAATCGCGGGAAGGTGTCGGTGAAGTCGCATGATTTCCTAGATGTAACCCATGGCTACAGCCGGGTCCATCGCCCCTATTTGACCGGCCCTGCGGGTCTGGTAAAGTCCCGCGCTCCAACCAAACAACCTTGCCGAGGCAGGCATGGCGCGCATCACCGTCGAAGACATCAAATCCCGCAAAGTGGCCCAGGGGGCGACGCCGATCGTGTCGCTTACGGCCTATACCCAACCCATGGCCAAGTTCCTGGACCCGCATTGCGATTTCCTGCTGGTCGGCGATTCCCTGGCCATGGTCGTTTACGGTCTGGAAACCACGCGCGGCGTGACCATCGAAATCATGTGCGCGCACGGGCGTGCCGTGACCCGGGGGGCGAAACAGGCCCTGGTCGTGGTCGACCTGCCCCAGGGCACCTACGAAGACTCCACCAAGCAGGCCGTGGCTTCGGCCAAGCGCGTGATCGACGAGACCGAAGCCCAGGCGGTCAAGCTGGAAGGCGGCGTCGAAATGGCCGATACGGTCGCCGCCATCGTGGCATCCGGCGTGCCGGTGCTGGGCCATGTCGGCCTGTTGCCGCAAAAGGCCGAACATCGGGGCGCGTTCAAGATTCAGGGCCGTGATGACGAAGGCGCCAAGAAGGTGATCGCCGACGCCCTGGCGATCGATGCCGCCGGTGCTTTCGCCATGGTTGTCGAAGGCACGGTCGAGCCCGTGGCTCGGGATTTGACCGAACAGGTGTCGATCCCGACCATCGGCATCGGTGCTTCGCCTGTTTGCGACGGTCAGATTTTGGTGACCGAGGACATGCTGGGCCTGTTCGCCGACTTCACGCCCAAGTTCGTGCGCAAATACGCCAAGCTGGGCGACGCCATCGAACTGGCGGTCAAGGAATATGCAGGGGACGTCCGCTCCGGCGCGTTCCCGGGCTTGGAACACTGCTTCGGCGTCGAAAAGAAATAACATCATGAGCGCGGCATTACCGCTCGACACGGTGCGCACCATCGCGGATTTGCGCGCGCGGGTCGCTGCCTGGCGGGCCGACGGGTTGCGGGTCGGGCTGGTGCCGACCATGGGGGCGCTTCACGCGGGTCATATCGCCCTGGTGAAGCAATCCGTTCAGGCCTGTGACAAGACCGTGGTGACGCTGTTCGTCAATCCGGCGCAATTCGGTCCCAACGAAGATTTCGCGGTCTATCCCCGCGACGAAGCCCGTGATGCGGCCATGGTCGCGGCCGAAGGGGCGGACCTTTTGTTTGCACCCGGCGTGGACGAGGTCTATCCCGGCGGCCATTCGACCAAGGTTCATGTGGATGGCCTTGGCGACGTGCTGGAAGGCGAATTCCGCCCAGGCTTCTTCACCGGTGTGGCCACGGTGGTGACGAAATTGTTGCTGCAGTCGCTGCCCGATGAGGCGTTTTTCGGAGAAAAGGATTATCAGCAGCTTCAGGTCATCAAGAAGCTGATCCGCGATTTGGATATTCCCGTTACGGCCACGGGGGTTGCGACCGTGCGCGAAAAGGACGGCCTGGCCCTGTCGTCCCGCAACGCCTACCTCACGCCGGAAGAACGGGCCCAGGCCCCTGTGCTTCACGGCACGCTTGCCCAAGTGGCGGAGCAGGTCGGGCGCGGCGAAGACCCGCGCGCCCAGGAACAATGGGCCCGGGAGCAGTTGGAACGGGCCGGGTTTTGGCAGGTCGATTACGTCACCGTGCGCGATGCAGCCACGTTGGAAGAAGCCAATGGTGCGTCCAAACCCGCGCGTGTGCTGGCTGCCGCCTGGCTGGGCAAGGCGCGCCTGATCGACAATGTGGCGGTATAGCCATACAGGCAGATGAGGCGATGGGGTTTTTGGAATTTTACGATGACCTGAACGATGCCTCTCAGGCCTTGGCGGCCTTGGGCCTTGCCGTTGGTGCGCATCTGATCGTCATGGCGGTCCGGTCCTTGACGCGCCGGATCATGGAAGCCCGCGTCCATGCGAAACTGCCGAAGGCACGAACGGTCATCAGCCTGATTTCTAGCATCCTGATCTTTGCCATCTATTTCGGCGCCATCGGCGTTGCTTTGGGCGAGGTCGGTGTGCCCGTCGGCGCCTATTTGGCCAGTGCGTCGATCATCGGCTTGGCGATCGCGTTCGGATCGCAGGGGGTTGTTCAGGACGTGGTCAGCGGCGTGACGATCATTTTCACCAATCTGTTCGACGTCGACGACATGGTCGAAATCGGCGGGCAGATCGGCACCGTGGACCGGTTGGGTATGCGCTTCACCGTGTTGCGCAATGCCTTCGGGGCCGAGGTCTTCGTGCCCAATCGAACGATCACCAACGTGATCAACTACCCGCGGGGCTATCTGCGATGCCTGGCCGACGTGACGTTGAGTTCCGATCCGGAATTGTCATCCCGAATGGAAGCCGTCGTGCGGCAAATCGCCACGGCGACGTACGAGCAGTTTCCGGGCATCTTGGTGACACCGCCCGATGACGAGGGAATTACCACGACCGCGTCCGGCCGCCGGTTTCTGCGTTTGAAGTTCAGGATATGGCCGGGCCGCGGCCTTCCCATTGAAACCAATTTCAAGCAGGAAGCCCTCCAATCGCTGAAAGGCCTGGATGCGGCTTATGCGGACTGGATGATCGCGGTCAACTACGAGATCGAACAGAAACGGCCCGCCGGTTACTGAGGCAAAGAGCCGTTGGAACGGGCATCCATGCGGATGCGGGAAGTCTCGGCGTTATGTCACGCCGGCTTGCCGATGGGCGCAAGATCGACGCGCGCGACGATGCCCTGCAGGTCGTCCGACGCGGGCGGATAAATGTCCATGACGCGGGGGTCGTGGCCGGGCACCACGTGGTCCCGGCTGTCGGCCAGGCGTTCGACTTTCTTGTGGCCTTCCAGCATGTCGCCGATATGGACGACCGTGGGATAGGGATTTTTGTCCAGCCAGTTGGCGTAAAGATGCATGGCGTCCGATGCCAGCACGACCCAGCCCCGTTCGGTCCGGGCGCGCACGAACATCATGCCCTGGGTGTGACCGCCCACGTGATGCAGGGTCAGGCCGGGGAACAGGTCTTCGTCGCCGTCATGGAATTCGACCCAGTCTTTGTAAAGTTTGCGCACCATACCGCAGACATCTTCGATGTCGTAGGAATGGCGCAGATGGCCGTAGCGCATGTAACGGCCGGTCATGAAGGCCATTTCCCGGTCCTGGACGTGAAAGGTTGCCTTGGGAAATTTGTCCAGATTGCCACCGTGGTCGTAATGCATATGGGTGATGACCACGTCCGTGACCTGGGCCGCATCGATGCCGATCAGTCCCAGGCTGTCGACGGGGCAGCGATGCCAGGTCCGTCCGCGGCTTTCGGCGGCTTCCCGGGTGAAGCCCGTGTCGACCACCACGGTGCGGTGCTCCGACACGCAGGCCCAGACGTAATAGTCGATGGGATAGGGCGCGTCGTGGGGGTCGGGCGGGTTCATGAAATTGCGCGCCGCCGTGCGGTCGTGGGTGCCGTATTTGATGGCATAAAGTTTGTAGGTTTCGGTCATGGGCGGATGGTTTCCTTTATTGGTCGGCGACGGCGCGGCGCATGAACAGGCAAAGCGGCAAGGGGATCAGGATCGTCGCCGCCATGGCCAGCATCGCGGGTGTCAGCCCGAAGCTGTCGCCGATCAGCCCGAACGCCATGGGGCCGATGATCATCGCGCCTGTGGCGATGGAATAGATCACGGCGAAGCCGCGGGCCTGGCGTTCCGGTTCGATCAGGTCGCCGACCGTACCGTAGGTAATGGACGAGCCGCCCTGCAGCACCATGCCCAGAACGGGCAGCAGAAAATAGGCGGCCAGGGTCGGCAACAGCAGGACCGCGACGATACCCAGGGCCGTGAGAATTTCCACCAACACCAGGGAGCGGACCACGCCCAGGCGTTCGGCCAGATATCCGCAGCCGAATTTCCCAAACGCCCCGCCGGCCAGGGTCAGAACCACGGCAAAAGCGCTGAGTGCGGTCGGGACTTCCTTCTCGATCATCAGGAAGGCGACGAAGGTCAGAAACCCGCCCTGAACCACGGTGTCGACCAGGACGATGCCGCACAGAGCAGAGAACGCGGGTTTGTCCTTGATCCCCCAGCCCTTCGGCGCGGCCACGGCTTCGCCGTCCTGATGGGGACGGGGAGAGGTTCCGGCATCGGCGCGGCCCAAGGCGCCGATCACCGCGATGCCGCCCAATATGGCGGCGGCGCCGAACACGATCACCATGTCCTGCCAGACGATGCCGGCCCCGATCGACAGGGTGAACAGGCCGGCGAAGGTCAGCTTGCCCACATCACCGAACGAGTTGTAGGTGCCCAGCGCCGTGCGCCGGCCCTGGCTGCCGAAGATGCGGGTGACCAGGGCGGAACACAGGGTGTGCTGGAACCCGCCGCCGATGCCCGAGATCAGAAGGACCACGACGATGGCCGTGAATCCGTCGGCCCAGGCCAGGGCCACGTATCCGGCACCTGCGGCGATCAGGCCGAAGCCGATCAGAATCCGCTCGCCGATGCGTTCCGACAACATGCCGGACGGCAGTTCAAACGCGGTCATGGCCATGCGGTTGGCGGCGCGGATGATGCCGACCTGGGCATAGGACAGGCCGAAGGTTTGTGCCAGCACCGGCAGCAGGACGTAAAGAACATCCGTCAGGCCGTCCTGAATGCTATGCGCCGTACAGCAGGATGCCAGCGTCAGGCGGCGGCGCGATGTCTCAGTTCGGGACATTGGGCGCAAGGTCGACCCTGGCGACGATCCCTTTCAGGTCTTCGGACGCGGGCGGGTAATATTCCAGCACCAAGGGGTCATGGCCCGGCACCACGTGGTCCGGGCTGTCGGCCAGGCGCGCGACCTTCTTGTGGCCTTCCAGCATGTCGCCGATGTGAAGGACCGTGGGGAACGGGTTCTTGTGCTGCCAGTTGGCATAAAGATGCATGGCGTCCGATGCCAATACGACCCAGCCCCGTTCGGTCCAGGCGCGCACGAACATCATGCCCTCGGTATGGCCGCCCACATGATGCAGGGTCAGCCCGGGGAACAGCTCCTCGTCGCCGTCATGAAATTCGACCCGGTCTTTGTACAGTTCCTGCACCAAAAGACAGACATCATCGGCATCGAAGGAATTGCGCAGCGCCGGATAGCGCATGTAACGCCCGGTGACATAGGACATTTCCCGGTCCTGAATATGGAACATGGCCTTGGGGAATTTGTCGAAATTTCCGCTGTGGTCGTAATGCATGTGGGTCACGACCACGTCCGTGACCTCGGCCGGGTCGACGCCGACCAGTTTCAGGCTTTCCGCCGGGCAGCGGAACATGGTCCGCCCCCGCTTGCCGCAGCCCGCTTCTTCGTTGAAGCCGGTGTCGATGACCACCGTGCGATTTTCCGACACGCAGGCCCAGACGTAATAGTCGATGGGATAAGGCGCGTCGTGCGGATCGGGCGGATGCATGAAGTTCATGGATTGGGGGCGGGGATCGTGGGTGCCGTATTTTATGGCGTAAAGCTTATAGGTCTCGGTCATGGTGCGGTGTCTCCTCGTGGCACGAGCCTAGGCCGCGATTCCCAGCCTCGCAAGCTTCATCCGCCCCGGATTTCCCCGATTCTCATGACCTTGCAAGGGGTTGAAGAAGTTTTCCGATGCTTCAAAAATGTGACATTGATCACATGGGCCGACATATTCGGTGCTTATCGTCCATGACTTCTTGCTAGGTGCCTAAAAAAGCCGGGAATCGGTAGACTTCAAGGAACTTGTTAAGCCAGAGGAGTAAATCGCCGATGGCCGCGTTGGTCGAATATCTATTCGGTTCCGCATCTTTTGTTCCCCATGGGTATTGTCTGATGTGGCGTCCGGATCTGGTCGCCATGCATGCCATTTCGGATGCCTTGATCGCGATCGCCTATTTCTCGATACCCGGCGCCATTTACCTGTTCATCAAGCAGCGATCCGATTTCGAATTCAAATGGACGGCGGTCCTGTTCGTCGCGTTCATCGCCTTGTGCGGATTGACCCATATCGCGGGGCTGGTGACCTTGTGGCAGCCCTATTACGGCATGCAGGGCATGGTTAAGGCGGCGACGGCGACGGTGTCCATTCTGACCGCCATTTCCCTTTGGCCGCTGCTGCCGAAACTAATGACCATGCCGAGCCCGTTTCAATTGCGCGAGGTCAATCACCGTCTTGAAGACGAGATAGCCCGTCACCGCCGCACGGAACAGGAACTGATCCAGGCCCGCGATGGCCTGGAACAGCGGGTGCGGGAGCGCACACGGGAATTGGAATACGCCTTGGACGCGCAGAAAAAAGCGGAACATCAGCTTGCCAACCGGGCCGCGGAACTGGAACGGTCCAACCGGGAACTGGACGATTTCGCTCATGTCGCTTCCCACGATTTGAAGGAACCGATCCGGGGCATCGCCAATACGGCGACCTTCTTCCTTGATGACCACGGTGACGTGCTTAAGGACGCCGCGCGCAAACAGATCGAAACCATCATCCGGCTGGCGGCGCGGATGGATAATTTTCTCAACGATCTGCTGACGTATTCCCGTTACGGCCACACCAAAATGGGTTTCCGGACGGTTGATGCGCGGCCGATGATCGAGGATATCCTGGATGAACTCCACCCCATGATCGAAGAGCACGGTGCTCGGGTTGTGGTTCAAGACGCGATGCCGACGGTCTATTGCGACCGAACACGAGTCCGCGAAGTGTTTCGCAACCTGATCACGAATGCCCTTAAATACAATGACAGTGCGGAAAAAAGGGTCGAGATCGGCGCTTTGCCGCCTGATATGGATGCGCCGGAAACGACATTCTTCGTCAAGGACAACGGGATCGGCATTGCCGCCGATTTTGACGAGCGGATTTTCGGCATGTTCAACCGGCTTCACGGGCGGGATGAATATGGCGGCGGGTCGGGTGCCGGCCTTGCGATCGTAAAGCGTATCGTCGAACAACATGACGGGCGTATTTGGTATGAACCGGCCCCGCAAGGTGGGTCCATCTTCTGGTTCACACTGAATACGGTTCAATCGGAGGACGAAACCGATGGCTGATCGGGGAATCCTGCTGGTCGAGGACAGCCCGGAGGACGCCGAGGCAATTGTCCGCGCATTGAAACAGGCCGGGTTGGAGCAGCCCGTTACGCACATTCCTGATGGTGACCGGGCGATCAGGTTTTTCGATACAATCCGCAGCGGCGACGCCGGGCGTCCGGCATTGATCTTGTTGGATCTGAATATGCCCGGAACCGACGGCCGGGAAGTCTTGAAGCGATTAAAATCGGCGGAGGACACGGCCGATATTCCGGTCCTGGTATTCACATCGTCGTCACGTGAACGGGATATAGAAGATTCATATCAAGCCGGTGCGAACAGCTTTCTGCAGAAGCCTGTGGATTACGAAAGCCTTCTGAAAACGGCCGAGGCCGTCATGGAATACTGGTTTCGGACGGTGCTCATTCCGCCGCCGAAAGGCTTGAAACCATGAAGGTGCTGGTCATAGAAGACAGCCCGGAAGACCGGGCGCTGTACCGGCGATATTTGACCAATGACGGCGGGTTTGATGTGGTCGATACGGAAACCTTGCGTGATGCCAAATTACAGTTCCGTACGTTCACGCCGGATTGCGTGCTGGTCGATTTCAACCTACCCGATGCCGATGGGTTCGGTGTTATCGAGGCCTTGCGGTCCGATCAAATGTCCTTTCCCTGTGCCTTCATCATCGTGACCGGGGAAGGCAGCGAACATCTTGCCGTCACGTCATTCCGGTCGGGCGCGGATGATTACGTCGCCAAGAACGGCCTGACCCCGACCCTTTTGCAGTCTTCCATCCAAAAAGCCGTGGGGCGTGTCCAGGCCCGTCAGGAACGGCAACGCTATCTTCAGGCGCTGGAATATTTCGCGTCGATCGCCGCGCATGATCTCAAGGCACCGTTGCAGACGGTCAAAGGATATACGGAGCTGACCAAGTTCGGCGGCAACGAAATTTCCGAGACCACGCGCGGGGATTATCTGGATCTCGTCCTGGAATCCTGCAGCCGGATGGAATCATTGATCGACGGTCTGTTGGCTTACGCGCAATCGGGGGAAGAAGCGGCCAGCCTTGTTTTGGTCGATGTCGGAAAAACCGTCGAGGACGTGATGAAGGTTCTGGCCGGGAAAATTCAGGATACGGGCGCGCGGATTCAGGTCGGCGACCTGGGAACGGTCATGGGCGACGCGCTCGGCATTCATCAGGTGTTTCAAAACCTCATCGATAACGCCATGCAGTACGCCGATAAGGGGGCGCCGCAAATTAATCTGTCCTCGACGCAATTCGGGGATTGGGCAATCTATTCCGTCTCCGACAACGGGCCCGGCGTACCTGACCATGAACGGGAAAGGGTGTTCATGCCGCTTGTCCGCTTGGGCGACAGGGAAAAGCGCCAAGGGCACGGCCTGGGCCTTGCCATCTGCCAGCAGATTATCGAACGCCATGGCGGCCGGATTTGGGTCAACAAGGAAACGGATGGGGGGGCGACGTTTTGTTTTTCGCTGCCCCTGAAGGACGATTATTCGGAATTCGACGATTGACCTCAGCTGACGGGAATCGCCCGCGCGGCCCGCTTTTATGCTAGATTGCAGGTATGGATACACACGAACTTCTTGCCGCCATCAACATGGCGCTCGTCCAGATGGACGAACAGCCCGAAGACATGCACGAGGTTCATCTTCGTCTGCTTGAATTGTTGGACCAGCTCAAGGCGACGGGGGCGGACCTGCCTTCGGATCTGGTGGCGCTTGAACAACGCCTGGCCGAGGACGTCGAGGGCGTGACACCGAACACGTAGGCACGCGCGCCCGAATGCCGGCCCGAGACGCTATTCCGCACCCTTATAGGTGATGCGGTAGACCGCCCCGCGGGCGTCATCCGAAACCAAAACCGATCCATCCGTCAGTTCCTTGACGTCGACCGGGCGACCCCATTTTGATCCGTCGGGGCGCAGGAAGCCGGTCGCGAAGGGCTCCCAGGAAAGGGCTTTTTCGGTCTGTTTGTCGAACCGCACCCGGGCGACACGATAGCCGTCGGGGACACTGCGGTTCCAAGACCCGTGATGAGCGACAAAGGCATCACCCCGGGCGTCTGCGGGAAACATTTTTCCTTTGTAAAAACTCATGCCCAATGACGCCACATGGGCGCCGAACGGGACCACCGGCGGCGTATGGGGGGCGGGAAGGGGGCGGTCAGCGAAATCTTCCGTGCGCGCCGTGCCGCCGCCGAAATGGGGAAAGCCGAACCACATTCCTTTTCGGGGCGCGTGGTTGAATTCATCGGGGGGGACGTCATCGCCCATGTTGTCCGCTCCGTTGTCGGTGAAATACAGATCGCCCGTACGGGGGTGAAAATCGAAGCCGACGGAATTGCGCACGCCGCGGGCGAAAATCTCGGGCCGGCGCGGCCCCGGCGTGCCGGGCGGCGCTAAGCGAACGATCGAGCCTTCCAGCCCGTTCAAGCGGCAGATGTTACAGGGGGCCCCGACGGCGACATACAGCATGCCGTCCGGCCCGAACCGCGCATAGCGCCAGCCGTGCCAGGGGTCGTCGGGCAGATTGTCGAACAGAACTTCCGGTTCCGCCGCCATCAGTTCTTCAAGCGACCGGGCGCGCCAACGGCTGATGCGGTGCTGTTCGGCGATGTAAAGCCAGCCGTCTTTCCAATCGATACCGTTGGCGACGTTCAGATTGCTGAACACGCGCACGACTTTTTCCGGGTGCATGTCCTGATCGGCATCAACGATGGCATGGACCTGGGGGCCGCGCTGGCCGACGAAGATCACCCCCAACTCGGGCACGGGCACCAAGGACCGGGCTTTGGGCACATCGGCGAAATGCTCGATTTGGTATCCCGGCGGGACCTTGATGAAATCGGGCAGGGGGTCCGCCGCCCCGGCATTGTTGGCGGCCAGGGTCGCCATCAGGACAATCGCGAAAATCCTGATCATGATTCTGCCCCGGCAAACGGCGCGGCATAGGCCAGCACGCCATCCCGGTCTTCCGTATCCCAGGGAAAATGAACCCATACCTCCTGCGCCACTTCATGAATGAAAATATCGGCAAGGTCTTGTGCGGCGGGTTTGGCGTAAAGGGTGACGAACAGGGCTTCGGGCAGAAGTTTCCGCGCGGCCCGGGCCGTGCCGCCGGTATCGACCAGGTCGTCGATCAACAGCCAGCCGGCGCCCTTGTCGGCGACGGCGGCGTCCGGTTGCTTCAGCAGGCGGACGGTGCCCTGGTTTCTTTCGTCATAACTGGCGATGGACAGGGTATCGACGATGCGGATTCCCATTTCGCGGGCGACGATGGTGGCCGGCACCATGCCGCCCCGGGTGATGGCGACGATGCCTTTCCACGCACCGGGCGGCGGGGCGGCCAAAAGGCGTTTGGCGAGGGCGCGTGCATCGGCCTGGATCTCAGACCAGGAAACGGCCCGTTCAGGGAAAGAGGTGTCGGTCATGGCCCGCGTATTCTAGGCGGAAAACAAGGGCCCAGAAACGGAAAAACCGACGCCTGCGCTGGCGCCGGTTATCCGGATTTGGAGTGAAACTCCGTACTTAACGAACGTACAGGTGGACCTCGTTGGTTTTGGCCGCACCCAATGTCTTGGACGAAACCGCGACGCGCGTCGGCGGCAGACCCATTTCCACCAAGGAACGCTTCACGTCTTCGGCGTGGCGCTTGGCTTTGTTCGTATTGATCGCAACCCGTGCGGACCCACCGGCGCTGGGCGCCACGGCGACCAGATCGAACACGGCCGTCGGATGGGATTCAAGCGCCCGGCTGACCGCCGTGTACAGCGCTTGCTGATAGGGCACGTTCGGCCGGTCGAAGCGGATCACCACCAAGGGGCGGCGGCCGGCCGTATCGGCCGGTGCGGCAACTTGGCTGGCACCTTGGCCGCGACCGGTGACGGCCGCGTCCAACAGGGACGATCCCAGGGATTCACCCTGGCGGATACCGGCCGAAATTTGCACCAGATTGCGCTGTTCGGCGCCGATCCAGGTCGACTGGCGGCGGACATCCTCGGTCACTTCGCGATGCAGGCGGTCGATTAGAACGACCGTCTGATCCACTTCGTCTTCAAGGATCGCAAGCTGACGGTGGTCTTCGTCCACAGCACCCGACACCTTATAGGCTGCGCGAACGCTTTCCGTCAGGAACGACGCAAGCGTGGAATCGCTGGCCACACCGGTGGACAGCTTGTTCATCTCGCCGATGTCCTGGCTCAACCGGTTCAGATCCTGCTGCGCCGTGTTGAACTGCTGTACCAGAACGGGGTTGCCGCGGGTCGTACCGACCTGCAGGCGCGATTTTACCGCCGCGATGGTGCCGTGATATTGCTGCGAACTTTCGACGATGCGCGAGCGCACCGACTGAAGCTGTTCATTATGTTGAAGGATCGAGCTTTGCAGTTTTTGCAACTCGTTGCGCAACTCCTGAACCTTCTTACCAACGAAGGTTCCAGTTGCGTCACCATGTGTTACTCCGGCAGGAACGAAACTCGACGAACCCAAAGCCGGCTGACTGGTTGCCGTCGCGGCAACCTGCTGCGGAGCGGCGCTGGGCGCCGGCGCAGCGGCCGGTTGTGCGGCCTGGGCCGCTGGTTTGCCTGAAGGTTCCGACGCACTCAACGAAGGCCACAGATCCTCGTCGAATGAACACGCCCCCGTGAAAACCACGGCCCCCGCCAAAAGAACTCTCAGTTTCGGAAAACCCATTCGTCCGTGAGCCCTTGGTTTTTCTCCGGTCTAGACCAGAGTTGATTATAAATTCCCAGGGAGTATGAAAAAAAACATACCCCACCCCTCAGTTTCCGGGCGAGTGTACTCAATGGCCCGGAGCACCACAAGTTCCTATTTTAATACGAAGATTCGGCGTTTGACGACCCTTTATCAATAGGTCGTCCTAGCGCTTGCAAACGATGAAGTGCTGGAGTAGTGTCCGGCTCCTTCACGGCGGGGGCCCGCCCGCGGCCCCGTCGAAGCGCCCGTAGCTCAATTGGATAGAGCGTCTGACTACGAATCAGGAGGTTGGGAGTTCAAGTCTTCCCGGGCGCGCCATTCCCCTCTGTTTTTCCCTGTTTTCCGCAAGTTTTCAGCTGCCCTGGCGCCGGTGCGAGTGCCTTGCTTGCACCATATCGGCCTGAATCCGGGGCTTAGTTGGCGATCGGTATGGTCAGGAAGGTCAGCAGTACGAACCGATGGCCTTTGGTTACGGGCATGACCTCGTGCAGCATGGAACAGGAAAAAACCACCGCGGCCCCTTTTTCCGGACGGAACAGCTCGGGCCCGTATTCGGGAAACCGCAGATCGCCGCCTTCGTATTCGTCCGTGTTTAAATTGAGCGTCACCGCGAACCGGCGGTGTTTGGTCGCGGGGCTGGTATCGTCCCGGTGCACATTGAAAAAACCCGCTTTCTCGGCTTGGTAACAGCCGATCTTGAAGGTTTCGACCGCATATCCGTCGAAATGAAAAGCCTTGGAGACTTCAGGCACCAGGCGCGGCATCAACCGGTTCAACAATCGCTGCTCCAGCGCCTTGTCCCGCATGTAATAGTCTTCGCGCCGTTTTGCCGTCGGCACGACCTGCACACCGCCGCCGGCGGATGACCCCACGGCGATCGTGCCGTCTTCGCGCGGGCCGTTGTGCCACAGCCCGATCAGCCAGTCGCAGTCTTCGGGATCAAGGGCCCGGGGGATCATCAGGGCGGGGGCGCCGCGCTGTACGACGGATTCGGTGCGCCCATGTTCGGTCAGGGTCAGCATGTCGCCGATCCAGGCCGCCAGGTCGTCTGTTCCCGTGGACAGATTGCGGACGCCGACCAGGCGCTGGTTGGAGTCCAGAACGTAGATTGCCGGTGCCGCCGTGCTGGAAATACCGGCGAAGCCGTTGGTGATTTCGGCCCCCGGATCGGTCAGGACGCGATGCGGCCAACCGGCGGCTTCTTTCTGTTGGGCGGCAGCGGCCTGATCGCCCGGCACGATGGTGATGACCTGTGCCGATTGTTGGGCCAGCGCCGCAGGGTCCAGGCCGCCCGCGGTCAATGTCTTAAGACCGGTTCCGCCCGTGAATACCATGATCACGGGCTTGCCGGTGACAGCGGAGTAGAATTCAAAGGATTTACCGTCGGAATCGTAGCAGGCAAACAGCGGCGTATGGTCACCCCTGGCGAACTGGGGGCGTTCCGGCGGATCGAACATGGGGGCTGCGGTGTTGATGGGGTCCTCCCTCGCGCCGAGCATCTGTAATCAGCGCGGGCGATGATAACGGAGAAGTCCGGATCGACAAACCTTCGCGCGTGCCGACATGCCAGTGTTTCCACCCTGGTCCGTGTTGGATACATGACAGGCTGATGTGGTGCAACGACGTTACCTGATGGGTGATCTGGTGCGGAGAGCGGGCATCCAGTTGCATCGCCGGGACCTCCCCGATACAAGTCGTTCGCTTACGAAATGCATCGTTGGGAAACATCAGAAAGGGATTCCGCCGTGCTGAACGTTTCGGCGCCTACCCATGATCTGAAATCAGAACGTGTGCAGATGGCACTTGCGCTTGGCCTGTGCCTTGTCGTGGTTCTGGCCCAGACATTGATGCCGGAATACCGGCGTCCGGTCGCCGATGCCATGGGCTATGCACGGGTGATTGCCGGTATTGCCGATGCCTGGGCGATGTCCCTGCAGGACGCCAATTTGGCGTTGGGCACGCACTTCGGGCCTGTTTATCCGGTGTTTGGGGCGTTGTTGGCGGCGGCTGACGGTGAACTCTTGCAAGCATTGAAATGCGTGGCAAAAGACGGTGCCGTCTGCGACTTGAGTGGTTTGAGCACGTTATTTGCGGCGCAAGGGGTGCTTGTCGCGTTGACGGTGTTCTTCGTTTGCCTGACGGCATTGCAGCTGATGCGCGATATGCGCGTGGCGTGGCTCACGCTGGTTATCGTTTTGGCGTCCAAGGCCTTTTCGAATTACACGTCATTGATTTTGACGGAATCGATCACCTTCTTTCTGCTCGCCCTGTTCGGATGGCTGTTCGCCTGTATTCTGACCAGCTCCTCTTCGCGGACGGGAAAGATATTCGGGGCCGGGGCCGCCCTGGCCGGGGCAGCACTTGCCCGCGAGTCCTATATCTATCTGATCTATTTTATCGCGGTTCTGATCCCTGGTTGGTTTTGGCTGGTTCAGAGGCAGCCGGTGAGAGATGCCGTCTTCGCGGCGGTGATTTTCGCTGCCGGTGTCATGGCCGTGTTGGCGCCGTGGTGGCTGCGCAATTATACGACCTATGACCTGCCTGCCGTTATCGGGGGATACGGCGTTTCGGTGCTGATCGAACGCCTGGCCTATAACGCCATGACATGGCGGGAATGGGGGGTCAGTTTCATTTACTGGCTGCCTGATTTCGGTGACGGACTGGGGGCGTTGCTGTTTCCCAAGGAATCATGGGTCAGGCTGACCTGGTATGATCCAACCTCATTGTATTCCATGGGGCGGGGGGAATTTTACCACGAGGTCAAAAATCTGGCGGCGGCGGAACAAAACCAGCTTGCGTTCCTGTTGCGGGAATATGTTTGGAACGATCTGGGAAAGCATATTGCGGTGACGGTTTCGCTGGCGGCGCGCGGCCAATGGGTCGGTAAATACTTCGGCCTGGTCGGGTTTTTGTTTCTGCCTGTCTGTTGTTGGATTCTTTCCCGGAACCGCCGCCTTGGCCCGTTTTTGATGATCTGCATGACGCATTACTTCATGTTGGGCCTATACGCGTTTGTGTCCGTCAACGTGGTTCGTTACAACGTGCCCTTGATCGCCGTGTTCGCAATGAGCGTGGCCACGGTTCTGGTGTATCTGTTCGACCGGGGCCAGGACTCTCTACGTCAATCGAAGGAACATTCATGATGGCCTATTTGAAGCTTGCCGGTTTTCTGTTGATGATCGTTGCCGGCCAGATCTGCTTTAAAAAGGCGGCTCTTTCCGGTGCCGGGCTGGACAATATTTTCAACTCGTTCCTGAACAAATGGCTGCTGGCGGCCTTTGCGATCTACGGCACGGCAACGTTCATCTGGGTCACGATCCTGCGCACCATGCCGCTGTCCGAGGCCTATCCGTTCATCGCCCTGGGCTTTATCCTTGTGCCGCTTGCCGGGGTCATGCTGTTCGGCGAACACCTTTCTCCCACACAATGGATCGGCACCGGGATGATCGTTGTCGGCATCGTGCTGGCCGGCGGTGTGGGCAGCCCCTTCAGCAGCTGATGCCGTCCGTCAGGATGTGTGCCGCACCGTTGTGACAAACCGCCGGACATAGCCGTCGGCGGGGCTTTCCATGATCTCTTCCGGCGTGGCGCATTGCCGGACCGCGCCGTCCTTCAGGATCGCGACGCGATCGCCCAGGCGGCAAGCCTCGGCCAGATCGTGGGTAATCAGTACAATCGTTTTGTTCAGCCGCGACTGCAATTTCTGCAGCAAATCTTGCATGTCCCGGCGGGTCAGGGGGTCCAGCGCGGAAAACGGCTCGTCCATCAATAGAATGTCGGCATCGGTCGCCAGGGCACGGGCCAGGCCGACCCGTTGTTGCATCCCGCCCGACAGGGTGTGCGGGAAAGCATCGGCAAAGCCGCTCAGCCCGACCGCATCGATCCACTTTTCCGCCGCTCGGCGCTGGACTTCGGCGGGCTCTCCCCGAACGTCCAGCCCAAAGGCGACGTTGTCGATGACCCGTTTGTGGGGGAACAGGCCGAACCCCTGGAACACCATGGAAGCGCCTGTGCGACGAAACGCCTGCAGGGCCAGCCTGTCCATGGCGTTAATGTCCACGCCGTCGACGGTGACCGACCCCGCCGTCGGCCGCACCAATCCGTTGATCAGGCGGACCAGGGTCGATTTGCCCGAACCGGACAGGCCGATCACGGCGAAGACCTTGCCGGGGTTGATGTCCAGCGTCACGCGGTCAAGCGCCAGAACCTGCCCCGTTTCAGCCATGATCCGCTCTTTTCCGGCGCCGTCCCGGGCAAGGGCAAGGGCGTTTTCCGGCGCCGTGCCGAACAGCTTGGTCACATTGTCGATCATGATCCGGGCCATGGGTTCAGGTCCCCCCTGCCGCATCGCTGTCGCGGCGGTGCGGTTGCGCCCGGCGCCCATATGCCTGGGTGATGCGGTCCAGCACCACGGCAAGGGCCACGATGGCGATGCCGGCGGCGGCACCGCGCCCGACATCCAGGCGCTGAATGCCCAACAGGACTTCTTGGCCCAGGCCACGCGCGCCGATCATCGAAGCCACGACAACCATGGACAACGCCAGCATGATGGTTTGGTTGATGCCCGCCATGATCGACGGCAGGGCCAGGGGCAGCTGCACATCGAACAAGACTTTGCGGTCCGATGCGCCGAACGCACGGGCGGCTTCAACCGTTTCCGGATCGACCTCGCGAATGCCCAGGTCGGTCAGCCGAATGACCGGCGGCACGGCATAGATACAGGTCGCCAGGATGGCCGGCACCTTGCCCAGGCCGAACAACATCAAGGCCGGGATCAGATAAACGAAAATCGGCATGGTCTGCATCAGGTCCAGGATCGGCAGAACCCAACGCCGCAGCCCGTCGCGGGACGCCAGGGCAATGCCCAGGGGCAATCCGGCGGCAACGGAAAGCACGGTCGCGACGATCATCAGGGCCAGGGTCTGCATGGCTAGGTCCCAAAGCCCCAGCACCCCGATCAGCACGGTCAACAGGCCCAGGCCCACCGATAACTTCCAATTGCGGCCCGCGTGGTAGGAAAGCGCCAGGACGGCGGCCAGGACCAGCCACCAGGGCAAATGGCGCAGGCCCTGTTCCAGCGGCACCAGGACGGCCAGCAGGCCGCCGTTCACGGTTTCGAAAGCGGGGCCCATATTGACCACCAGCCAGTCGATCGCGTCGTTGACGGGCTTGCGGATGGAGAATGTCAGGCTTTCGGGAAACATCGTGCGGGGCTCAGTCCAATGCGGCCAGGACGCGCCCGGCAACGTCTTCAGGGACCCAGTTTCGCCATAACGACTGTTGCGTTTTCAGGAAGTGGCGTGCGCCCTCGTCGGCGCTGGCATCCGTTTCGCGCATGAAGGACAGCATCGTCGAGGTCAGGTCCATGGAGGTGCGGTATTGTGCGAAGAAGCGGGCCAGGGCTGGGGCTTTGTCAGCGAAGTCCTTGTTAAGGGCGACCTCGACCTCGGGCCGGGGGTAGGCACAGGCCTTGGTCGGGGCCTCATCGGACCGCAAGGCCCGCCATATATCGGGGTCGAAGGGCGGCTCCTGAAGCATGACCATGTCGTGTTTGCCCATGATCCAGGTCGGCCCCCAGTAATAGAACAGGATCGGCTTGCGGCGTTTGAAGGCGGTCTCGATGGCGGCGTCGAGTGCTGCCCCCGTGCCCGTGCGGAAATTGGTGAAGTGATCGTCCAGGCCGTAGGCCCGCAACTTGCGCGTATTGACGTTCTCGCAGCCCCATCCGGCGGGGCAATTGGTGAAACGGCCCTTGGCGGGCTCTTCCGGGTCGCGGAACAGATGCTTGTACCGGGGCAGGTCCGTGACATGGGTCAGGCCCTTGGCAGCACCTTCGGCCAGATAACGGGGGATGAACCAGCCCTGCAGGGCCGCCGGATAATTGATCCCGGCCTTAAGGACCTTGCCGTCCGTTTCGGCCTGGTTCCAGCTGTCCTGAATGTCCTCTTCCCACAGTTCCATCATGACATCCGCATCACCCCGGATCAGCGCCAGGACAAGCGGTAGGGTTGCACCCGGGACCGTGTCCGTCGTGCATCCGAAGCCTTGTTCCAGAATGAAGCGGGCGACCCGGCTGTGCAGACGGTTGGAATCCCAGTTGAGGTCAGCAAACACCACCGGGCGGTCGATGTCGCAGGCGGCCTGTGCCGTCCCGGCGTGTGGGATAAAAAGGAATATCAATAGGATAAGACCAAACAGATGTGGCCGTTTGTACACGCGTGTATCTCCCGCCCCTGGTCCGGATACGGCCGGTACTATAGACCAGCACCGGATTGCTGGCGAGGCACGGCACGGCATGGTAGCGTCCCGCCGTTTAGAAAATACGCGCGGTATTGGTGACGCCCGCGCAGACATGCCACAAGATGACGAAAAGAGACGAAGGCCCGCCATGGTTGCCATCCTGATGCCGGTCGCGGCCTTGTTCCTGAGCTTCGGCATTCTGCTGGCCGGGAACGGATTGCAGGGCACCTTGCTGCCCGTGCGCGCGGGCCTGGAAGGGTTCACCCCCTTTGCCATCGGTGTCATGGGGGCCGCGTTTTATGTCGGCTACATCCTGGCCTGTTTCTTGGCGCCCTGGGTGGTCGCCCGGGCCGGGCATATCCGGTCGTTCACCGTATTCGGCACGGTCGCATCGGCGGCACAGCTTCTGCACGTCGTCTGGGTGGACGAGATCGCGTGGCTGGTTCTGCGCTTCATCACCGGGGCCTGCCTGTGCGGGCTTTATATGGTGATCGAAAGCTGGATCAACGAGCGGTCGGGCAAAGAGCATCGCGGGCGTATTCTTTCAGTCTATCAGATCGTCAACCTGGGTGCGGTCACCGTCGGGCAATTGCTTTTGAACCTTTACGACCCGTCGGGCTTTCAGTTGTTCGTGATTGCATCGGTTTTGGTGTCACTGGCCTTGGTTCCGGTCGCCCTTACAAGGACTGTCGCACCCCAGCCGCTGCAACAGGTGCAAATCCGCATTCCAAGGGTGTTCGCCATTTCCCCCGTGGGCGTTATTGCCTGCCTGACCGTGGGGCTGGTCAACGGCGCGATTTGGACGATCGTGCCGCTGTTCGCGCAAAGTGCGTTCACTTCCATCGCCGAACTGTCCCTGTTCATGAGTTTGCTGATCGTCGGTGGAGCCGCGTTTCAATGGCCGTTGGGCCGGTGGTCGGACGTCATCGACCGGCGCTGGGTGATCGTCATGATCTGCATCGGCGGCGGCATCAGCGGTCTGGCCCTGATGATGTTCGGGGGATTTTCCCAGATCGCGATGTTCGCATTGGCCTTTGTCTATGGCGGCTTTTCCTTTTCTCTTTATGCCATTGCCATCGCCCATGCCAACGACAAGGCGGAACCCGAGGACTTCGTGGAAATCGCCTCGACCCTGATTTTGATTTTCGCAATCGGCGCCGTCGCGGGGCCGATGCTGGCATCGGGTATCGTCGAACACGCCGGGCCCAATGCGTTCTTCGCCTATTCGGCGGCGGTTCATTTTCTGACCGCGGCCTTCGCCTTCTTCCGTATCCAGCAACAGGACGCGACGCCGGACGAGGAGAAAGAGGACTTCGTCGCGGTGCCTCGTGCTTCGCCTGAGGTGATCAACATCGATCCGCGCGGCGTGGACGAAGACGATGGGGCACGGAACGAAAAGGGGGGCTGAAAATTGTTGAGGAAACCTGCACGCGCGCGTGGCGGTGGAGAGGCCGAAACCAAACTCAAACAGGCGATCAAAGCGTTTCAGAAAGGTGACTTCAGACAGGCAAAAAAAATAGTTCTACGGCTGGAGAAGTCCCTTGGCGCTGTGCCGCAACTGACGCATCTCAACGGATTCATCGAGCTGGAGCTAGGCAATTATTCTGCGGCGATCAACGCATTGAAGGTGGCCAAGGCCTCATTCGCTGCCGACATCGATGTTATCAACGCTTTGGGTGTGGCGTTACGCCGGTCCGGCGAGGCGGGTGCTGCGATCCAGGAATTCAAGCAGGCCACCGCCATGGCGCCCGACCGTCCGGATATCCTCGCTAATCTTGGTAATGCGTTCAGTGACACAGGAAACCTGTCGCTTGCGGTCGAAGCCTATACACAATCCTTGAGTCTGGCGCCGAACCAGACCGAAGTCCGCCACAATCTTGCTGTTGATCTGGTGTCTTTGGGGGACGAGAAGCGAGCGCGACAAGAGCTGGACGAACTTCTGACCCAGAATCCGGAAGACGCCAAGGCCATGTTTGCGCTGGCCAAAATTCATATCAATGCCTGCGAATTCACAGACGCCCGCCGTCTGCTCGAAACCTTGCGAACGTTTGACGAGGTTGATCCGAATGTCGATGCGTGCTTCGCAGCCATTCGCCTGGTGTGTGGAAATGTACGCGAGTCCTTGGCGGTGCTTGCGAGGGTGAACCAAACGGGGAGTTCTTCACCTGATTTGGCTGCGAGTTGGGTGCTCAGTCGTAACTATCTACCAGATATCACCCCACATGACTTTTTGGCGGCGGCTAAGGAATGGGCAGCGACTTTCGCCGTGCCTGCGCTGCCCAAAAGACCGAATGCCGGGCCGCATGCCGATGGTAAGATTCGTCTTGGCGTATTGTCTGGAAAGCTCCATAGCCACCCTTGCAGTCAGTTCCTCTTGCCGTTTCTTCGGAACCGGGCACGGGAGCGGGTCTCGGTCGAAATCATCGCCCGTGATGTAAAGCAAGACGCGATATCGACTGAAATCCAGGAATTGGCAGACAGTTGGCAGGATGTGTCATTGTTAGGCCGTGAGCATCTGATAAGCCACGTCGCCGGACGTGAACTTGACCTTTTGATCTCCCCAACGGGGCTGGAAGAAGGAGGATTGTTGACCTGCTTCACGGCCCGTCTTGCGCCGACGCAGATCGTCGGTTTCGGATTTACGGGTACGACGGGACTGTCTGCCATGGATGGGGTTCTCGCCGATCGATTTCACATCCCGGAAGGAGCTGAAGGCGGCTACGTAGAGACGGTTCTTCGCATGCCGGAAGGATATGTGGCCTACATTCCCCCATCCTACCTACCCGCATTGAGCGGCAAGAGCGACCGGACGGGCCGCCCCCCGATCTTTGGCTGCTTCAATAATCTGGCAAAGCTCTGCGATGGCACGATCGCTCTATGGGCGCGGGTCTTGAATGCAGTTCCGGATGCATGTTTGGTTCTGAAGGCGGGGCCGCTTGGCGATGCAGGAGTACGGCGAGATTTTGCGGGCCGGTTCGCCGCTGCCGGGGTTGATCCGGACCGGTTGGATCTCAGGCCCAGTTCGCCTCATGATGACCTCCTTGCTACGTATAATGAAATAGACCTAGCGCTCGATCCGATTGCCTATTCCGGCGGGCTCACGACACTGGAAGCTCTCTGGATGGGGGTGCCAGTGCTCACGTTGCCCGGCGAGACCTTCACCCGTCGCCATTCTCTCAGTCACTTGTCCGTTTCCGGTCTCGATATGTTCGTGGCGAGAAATGCGGACGACTATGTCCGAATCGCGGCGACGTTCGCCGAGATCATGGCCGGGGCAGGTTTGGATCGGGCAGGAGTGCGCGATGCCATCGCCCGTTCGCCCCTTTCCGATGGGGCTCGATATGCCCAGGATTTTTGCGACCTGATGGATGTATTCATTGCCCGGGATTGACAAATATCCCCGAAATTCCCGTATCCGGCCCAGCTAAAATGTATACAATGCGGCAAAATCCTCGCCGCCGAACGGCAAGGGCACAGTAAACAAGAATGGTAGGAAACCCATGGACCAAACACTCGGTAACATTTCACAGGCGTTTACGCCGGCGTCTCCCGCTCTTGATCACATCAAAGTCCTGGACCTGACCCGTGTTCGGTCCGGCCCCACCTGCGTCCGCCAGCTTGCCGACTGGGGCGCTGACGTGATCAAGGTCGAACTGCCCGAAAGCATCGAGCCCGACGGCACCCTTGGCGCCAAACGCCATACCGCCGACTTCCAGAACTTGCAGCGCAACAAGCGGTCCCTGACCTTGAACCTGAAGGAAGAAGAAGGCCGCAAACTGTTTCTGCGTCTGGTCGAGAACGTGGATGTGGTGATCGAAAACTTCCGCCCCGACGTGAAGGACAAACTGGGCATCAATTACGAAGCACTCAAGGCCGTTAATCCGCGCATCATCTTGGGCAGTATTTCCGGCTTCGGCCAGGACGGCCCCTATGCCAAGCGCCCCGGGTTCGACCAGATTGCCCAGGGCATGGGCGGGCTGATGTCGATCACCGGCGAGCCGGGCCGCGGGCCTATGCGCGTGGGTATTCCCATCGCCGATCTGACCGGCGGGCTGTTCTGCGCCATGGGCGTGTTCATCGCCCTGATCGAGCGCGAGAAATCGGGCGAGGGGCAATGGGTGAAATCGTCCCTGCTGCAGGCCATGGCCTTCATGCTGGATTTCCAGGGCGCGCGCTATCTGATGGAGGACGAGGTTCCCGGCCAGGCCGGCAACGACCATCCGACCTCGATCCCCACAGGCGTGTTTCCTACCAAGGACGGGCACATCAACATCGCCGCCGCCGGGGAACGCATCTGGGCACGGCTGTGCGACGTGCTGGGCACGCCGGAATGGACCCAGGACGAACGTTTCAACGGACCGGAAAAGCGGTCCAAGAACCGCCACGATCTGAATGCCCTGATTTCGGAAAAGACCAAGGACCGGACCAGCGCCGATTGGGTCGATGCCTTGAACGAAGCTGGCGTGCCGTCAGGGCCGATTTATGACATGGCCGGCATGTTCGCCGACGAACAGGTCCAGCATCTGGGCATCGCCGAAGACTGCGAAACCACCTGTTTCGGCAAAACCAAGATGATGTCGCAGCCGATCCGCATGAGCAGAACCGATTCAAAGTTGGTGGTCCATCCGCCGGAAAAGGGCGAGCACACGGACGCCATCCTGGGCGACCTGGGCCTTAGCGCCGAGGAAATCGCCGACCTGCGTGAGCGGCAGATCATCTAGCGCCCCGGCCTCACTAAAGACAAAAGCCGCTGTCGGGAGCCCTCGACAAGCGGCTTTTTCATGGGGCGGTGTTCTTGGGAATGGTTATTCGGCCGCTTCCGCCGGGCGAACGGGCGTGCGCATGGTGACCCATTCCTCGGCCGCCGTCGGATGGATGCCGATGGTGGCGTCGAAATGCGCCTTGGTCGCCCCGGCCTTGAGCGCGATGCCGAGCGCCTGGGTCATTTCCGCGGCATCCAGGCCGACCATGTGACAGCCCAGCACGCGGTCGGTCTTCTTATCGACGATCATTTTCATCATGGTCTGCTCGTCCCGGCCGGACAGGGTGTACTTCATGGGCCGGAAGCGGGACTGAAAGATTTCCACGTCATGGTCCTTGCGGGCCTCGTCCTCGGTCAGGCCCACGGTGCCGATGGGCGGGGTCGAAAACACCGCCGTCGGGATATTGGCGTAATCGACCGCCGTCGGCTTGCCGCCGAACAGGGTATGGGCCACGGCCATGCCTTCGGCCAGGGCCACGGGCGTCAGCTGTACCCGGTCGATCACGTCGCCCAGGGCATAGATGCTGTCGACGGATGTCTTGAAATGATCGTCAACCACCACAGCGCCCGTCTTGGTCAGCTCAACCCCTGCTTCTTCCAGGCCCAGGCCCCGCGTGTTGGGCGCGCGGCCGGTGGCATACATCACGGCGCCGACGGCCAAGGTCTCGCCGTCGCCCAGGTGCAGGACATATCCTGCATCCGTTTTTTCGATGGATTGGACGGTCGTTTGCGTGTGAATGGCCACACCCTTTTTGGTCATTTCATCAGATAAGGTGTCGCGCACGGCCGGATCGAACCCGCGCAGGACCTTGTCGGCGCGGATGATGACGCGCGTTTCGGCACCCAGACCGTTGAAGATGCCGGCGAATTCCACGGCGATATAGCCGCCGCCGACGATCGCGATGCTGTCCGGCAGGTTGGCCAGATCCAATGCTTCGTTCGACGTGATGGCGTGTTCGATGCCCGGGATGTCCGGCAATGACGGCCAGCCGCCCGTGGCGATCAGGATGTGCTTGGCAGTGTAGGTCTTGGTGCCGTCCGGGCCGGCGACTTCGACCGTATGGGCATCGATGACGCGGCCCGTGCCGGTCAACTCGTCCACTCCGGCATCGCGCAGAAGACGATGATAAACACCTTCCAGACGGTCCAGTTCCGTATTCTTGTTGGCGATCAGTTTTTGCCAATCAAACCCGGGCGTCCCCACATTCCAGCCGTATCCACCAGCGTCTTCGAAATCCTCGGCGAAATGGGCGCCGTAGACCAAAAGCTTTTTGGGCACGCAGCCGCGCATGACGCAGGTGCCGCCGATGCGCAGGTTTTCGACCACCGCGACTTTCGTGCCGTAGGTGCCGGCGGCAAAGCGCGAGGCACGCACGCCGCCCGAGCCCCCGCCGATGGTGATCAGGTCGTAGTCATACTGCGGCATGGTGGGCTCCTAATTAATGTGGTGGTTGGTTGATTTGTCGGTTGAATTACGGATGAACCCAGGCTGCGACCATGGGAGCCCGTGGATGGAAGCAACAGGCGCTCCCCATCTAAGCATGTTCCACGTAGGGTTCAACCGCGGTTTCAGAGAGGCGGATATATCAATCTACCCCCGGGATATATTGGTTTCTATGGATCGGGCCGATTCGGACGGATGCGGCCGGACGCGTGATATTTGCGCCACGGGGGCCTTGGATTGGTGACATCAGATGCAAAACCTCGTTGAGAATACGGTATACTTAACGAAACCGTAGGATTGTGTGTCTTTTGCGCAACACTGTTTCAAAAAATCTACAGTCATTTCGGATTTTCCTTTTGTAACAGGAAGGGATAGCTAAACTGCGACGGTCTGAAACGGGGTTGCCAACGCGTGGCCCGCCTAATGTGTTTCAAGACAAAGTGGATTTGTAAGAGTGAATCTCATCTAAGGAGCAAACGAATGACTCTCAAGAAGACACTTCTGGCTAGTGCCGCTGGTGCTGCGCTTTTTGTTTTAAGTGCCCCGGCTGCAACGGTAGTCGAAGCGGGCTCAATCAAGAACGGTTCTGCAACCGATCTTACGATTTACGGTCGAGTTTCAAGACAGTTCATGGTCTACAATGACGGTGAAGAGGCTGGTTACCTTAACACGGATGGCTTTGTTGGAGACACTCGTTTTGGCTTTAAGGCCACGGGCAAGATCAATGAAGCTGTTTCGGTTGAAGGTCGATTGGAGTTGGATTTTAAATCAAATGATCCAACCAGCGATATCAATCAAAGCAATGAAGTCGAAGGGGACAAGTATGATATCCGGCATTCATGGGTTTCCTTCAATCATAAGTTGTTTGGTAAGTTGACGTTGGGGCAGCAGTCGACAGTTTCCCAAGGTATGTCCGATGGCTTGGATCTTGGTTTTGCTGCTCTTGCGTTTTCTGGTATGGACCCTACCTTGAGGACAGGCGGTATTTTGTTCCGGAATGACGATGCGACAGGCAACTTGTCCACCACGTCACTCCGTAACGTGTTTACCACAATGGACCGTGGCCGTTCAGAGGCTTTGAAGTACGAAACGCCCAACATGAACGGGTTCTCCGGTTTAGCCTCGCTGTATGACTCCGGAAACTGGGGTATTGGCGCTAGATATGATGGTAAGCATGGCTCTTTCAAGGTGCGTGGCCGTGCCTTCTATGAGAATCTTAGCAGCGAAGATGGAACAGGCGCTTCCGGGGATACCGGTGATCGGTGGCAGGTTGGCGCCTCCGTTAAACACGATAGCGGCATTTCCCTGACAGGGCTTTACGGCCAGCGAGACCGGGATGATCGTTCCGATGATGGGGTGTCATACGCCGCAACTTTGGGGTATACGGCTAATTTGAATACCTTGGGCGCAACCGGTATTGGTGTTCATTATGCTGGAACCGAAGATATCGCTGCGGCGGGTATCGATGGTCAGGCAGTTGGGCTCGGCATTAGTCAGCAGATCAAAAACGCTGGCACCGATATATACAGCCAACTCATGTGGTGGGATGCCGACGTTGCATCACCTTCTACTCAGCTTGAAAGTGTAGTGACGTTCTTGGTGGGTGCGAGAGTCAAGTTCTAATCAGGTTTATGGCAGGGAGCTTAGGCTTCCCGCCGTTTGATTGAACTACAGTGAGAAAACGGTCGTCCTTCGGGGCGGCCGTTTTTTCTTTGTCTTGTTTCCATTGTAAAGATAAGGGGCTGGAATGTCGGGACCAAAAGGCGTGTGCAAACAGCCCCGTAAGATTTACGGAAGAAACGATACTGGGGTGCTGTGGCGCAGGCCGAAGGGGGTTATTCCACCGTGACACTTTTCGCCAGATTGCGCGGCTGGTCGACGTCCGTGCCCTTGATGACGGCCACGTGGTAGGCCAGCAATTGCACGGGAATGGCATACAGAATGGGGGCCACGAAGGGGGCTACGGACTGCAGGGCGACGGTTGCTTCCGCCCCCTCGGCCAGGGCCGCCGCACCGGCTTCGTCGGAAATCACGATCACCCGTCCGCCGCGCGCCATGACTTCCTGTACGTTGGACGCGGTTTTCTCGAACAAAGGATCCGTGGGCGCGATCACGATCACCGGTACCTGATCGTCGATCAGGGCAATCGGCCCGTGTTTCATCTCGCCGGCGGCATAGCCTTCGGCGTGGATATAGGAAATCTCCTTCAGCTTTAGCGCGCCTTCAAGGGCGATGGGATAGCTGGTGCCGCGGCCCAGGTAGAGCACATCGCGGGCTTCGGCAATATTCTGCGCAATTTCGCGCAGACGGCCGTCATGGTTCAAAATTTCCGCGGCCCGCCCGGGCACTTCGGTCAAGGCCGTGGTCAACCGGGCTTCCGTATCCGCATCGATGGCATTTCGTCCCCGGGCAATGGCGATGGCCAGGCAGGCAAGCACGGTCAACTGCGTGGTGAAGGCCTTGGTGGATGCCACGCCGATTTCCGGCCCGGCATTGGTCTGCAGCACCATATCGGAATCCCGCGCGATGGCGCTTTCCGGCACGTTGACGATCGACAGGATTGACTGGCCGGCATCCCGTGCATAACGCAGGGCCGCCAAGGTATCGACCGTTTCCCCCGACTGGGAGATAAACAGGGCTGCACCCCTGCCGTTCAGGGGTGGTTCGCGGTACCGGAATTCGGATGCGATATCGACCTCGACCGGGATGCGGGCAAGCTGTTCGAACCAGTACTTGGCGGCCATGCAGGCGTAATAGGATGTGCCGCAGGCAACCAACGTCAGGCGGTCGAGATCGGCCGGATCGAACGGCAGCTTGGGCAGGGTGACGGTGCGTGACGCCGGGTTGATGAAGCTATGCAGGGTATCGCCGATAACCTGGGGCTGTTCGTATATTTCCTTCAGCATGAAATGGCGGTAACCGCCTTTGCCGATGGCGGCCCCCGACAATTCGGTCAGGCGTACCGGACGTTCCACGGGGGTGTCTTCGGCATCAAAGACCTGGGCACCCGAGGGGTCCAGTACCACCCAATCTCCGTCTGCCAGATACATGATGCGGTCAGTGAGGGGAGCCAGGGCCAGGGCGTCCGACCCCAAAAACATTTCACCGTCACCGAAGCCCACGGCCAGCGGGCTGCCGCGCCGGGCACCGATCATCAGGTCATGATGGCCGGAAAAGATGATGGCGAGGGCGAAGGCCCCGTCCAACCGGCGCAGTACGGCGGCGGTCGCATCCTGGGGCGATTTGCCGTCGGTCACTTCTTGTGAAATCAGATGAACGATGACTTCCGTATCCGTATCGGATGCCAGGTTGCAGCCCTTGGCGACCAGTTCCGCACGCAGGTCCTTGTAATTCTCGATGATCCCGTTATGGACGATGGCCACATGGTCAGTGGCATGCGGATGGGCGTTGACTTCGTTGGGCACGCCATGGGTCGCCCAGCGGGTATGGCCGATGCCGACCGTGCCGGAAATGGGTTGTTGGCCCACACAGGCGGACAGGTTGGCAAGCTTGCCTTCGGCGCGGCGGCGGTCGATGGATCCGTTGACCAGTGTCGCGATGCCGGCGGAATCATAGCCGCGGTATTCCAGACGCTTCAGCCCTTCAAGAAGGATCGGCGCCGCTTCGTTCCGGCCCAGGATGCCGATGATGCCGCACATGTTTGGCTTAGCCCTCTTCTTTCTTTTGGTCTTGTTTTTCTTTGCGGCGCCGAGCGTTGAAGCGGTCGGCCCAGCCCTTGGCTTCTTTCTGTTCGGCCCGGGTCACGGACAAAGCGCCTTCGGCGACATCCTTGGCAATGGCGCTGCCCGCCCCGACAATGGCGCGCGCGCCCACCGTCACGGGGGCGACCAGGGCCGTGTTGGAGCCGATGAAAGCACCTTCGCCGATGATCGTTTTCGATTTGAAATGGCCGTCGTAATTACAGGTGATCGTGCCGGCACCGATATTGGCGTTCTTGCCGACCTCGCTGTCGCCCACATAGGACAGGTGGTTGACCTTCACGCCGTCGGCCAGGGTTGCCGCCTTGATTTCGACGAAGTTGCCGATCCGCACGCCGATGCCCAAGTCCGCGCCGGGGCGCAGGCGTGCAAACGGTCCGATGACAGAACCCGCGGCGATGGTTGCCCCTTCGATATGGCAGAACGGGCGAATCTCGACCTTGTCGGCAACCCGCACGCCCGGGGCAAATACGACGTTGGGCCCGATGGTCACGTCGCGGCCCAATTCCGTATCCCAGGAAAAAAACACCGATGCGGGATCGGTCAGGGTGGCCCCCCCGGCCATGGCGCGGTCCCGCAGCTGGTTTTGGGCGATGGTTTCGGCAGCGGCCAACTCGGCGCGTGAATTGACGCCCAGTACTTCGTCCGCATCACCGATCACGACGTTGGCCGGGGCGCCTTCCGCGCGGGCGATGGCGACAACGTCGGTCAAATAATATTCACTCTTGGCGTTGTCGTTTCCGATGCGGTCCAGCCAGTCCAACGCACGCGTGCCATCAATCACCATCACGCCAGAATTGCACAGCCCGATGGCGGCCTGTTCAGGCGTGGCGTCGCGGGCCTCGACGATGGCTTCCAATCCGCCGTCGTCATCCAGGACCAGGCGGCCATAGGGGGCCGGGTCTTCGGGCTCGAACCCCAAGACGACGACGCCCGGCTTGGCATCGGTCCGCCGTGCGTCCAGCATGGTTTGCAGGGTCCGGGGCGTGATCAGCGGCGTGTCACCGTAAAGGATTATCAGATCATCCGCCGGATGTGCCTGAATGAAGTCCCGCGCGGCCAGCACGGCATGGGCGGTGCCCAGGCGGTCGGTCTGGACGGCGGTCGGACAGGGCGCAACCGCCCGGACCAGCCCGTCCATGCCGTCACCGACGACAACGACGGTATGGTCCGCCGCGATCTCTCCCAGGGTTGCCAGTACGTGCGCAACCATGGGCCGGCCCGCCACCGGATGCAGGACCTTGGGCAGGTCCGACTTCATGCGGGTACCCAGCCCTGCGGCCAATACCACCGCCGTCGTTATTGTCGATTTTTCGTCCGCTTGCATGAAAGACGCAGAAGCCATTAAAAGTTCAAGAGGAATCGGGACAGCTCACCCGAAACATTTGGAGGGTCGAGCCGCAAGGTGCCACAGTATCTTGTGCCGTCCAAGTCACAGTTTGTTACGGAATCTTGCAATGGAAATATGCAATGTCTGCGGTTAACGACCGCTTACCCCGCGCCGTCGTATTCGATCTGGACGGCACATTGGTTGACAGCGTGCCGGACCTGCGGGCGGCGCTGAATTGGCTGCTGCCGCAGCACGGCCGCCGTGAGGTCACGCGTGAGGAAGTCGTCGGCATGGTCGGGGACGGTGTCGCCAAACTGGTCGAACGCGCCCTGATCGCGACCGGTAGCCTTCCCGCAAGCGGTCTGGATGCGTTGATCGCGGATTTCACCGCCCATTACGAAGCCAATGCCGTTGCCTTGACGCGTCCCTATCCGGGCGCGGTCGCGGCCCTGCGGGCGCTGAAGGATGCGGGCTGTCTTTTGGGCATCTGCACCAACAAACCGGCGGGGGCCACCCAAGAGGTTCTGCAGGCCCTGGACCTGCTGTCGTATTTCGACGTCGTCGCCGGGGGCGATACGGTGCCGGATGTGCGTAAGCCCGATCCCAGGCACCCGCTTTATGTGGTGGATGCTCTGGGCGTGGCATCCGGGGCGTCCGTCATGGTCGGGGATAGCCAGAACGATATCGGCGCGGCCAAGGCCGCGGGCATGCCCACGGTCGCCGTGACCTTCGGATATGCCCATTGCCCGATCGGGGAATTGGGGGCTGATGCGCTGATCGATCATTTCGACGAATTGGTCCCTGCGATCACAAAAATCGCAGGATAAGCGCCGATCTTGGCCAAAGAATCAGATCTCGTCCGGTTCCAGATCAAAAGCGATGGAAACGCGTTTTTCATCGCTCGATTGCACGGGGATGGTCTGGTGCCCGAAGTATGAGGGAAACATGACCATCAGCCCTTCTTCGGGACGGACCAGATGGACGGCCGGCTCGTTCTTGTCGCCGATCAGGTGGAACGCCCGGCCGAACTCGATCCAGCCTTCAACATTGTTGGTCTTGCCCTTGGCGGCGTCTTTCACGCAGGACGGCAAGGCAGGGTAATACACGCCCGATAGCCATGATGTCGGGTGGATATGAACCAGTTGGCGGCCGTCACGGTCGTAAACATTGCCCCAGCAGCTGACGTTGAACGACTTGGGCGGGGATGCCAGAAACGGATGGTCCGGATCGACCGGGCGTTCGGCCATGTATTCGCGGGCCGTTTCCATGATCATCTGTTTCAACATTGCGGCCGGCCCGTGTTCCGTGCCGTCGAACAGCTCAAGCGTTCCGCGCCCTTTTTCCATCGAACGGTTGGTCTTTGAATAGGTCAGGCTGGGATGGTCCAGCAGGTATTGCACCAGGTCTTTGTTGAACGAGGACATGGAGTGATAGCCCGCGGGCGTGGCGTGGGCCTTGGTTTTGAGCAGGCGGTCGAAATCGAGAATCTTGCCCGCATCGGCGCCGCGCCCCAGGTCGTTCAGTGCTGCTGATTTCATGGCCAGCGCCGGCACGGGATGGTTGCCCGCGGCAATCGCCTTGTCGGCGGCGGCGATGGCCTTTTCCGGTTGGCCGGCACGCATCCAGGCAAACGAAATCTGATCATAAAGGTGTTTGGCTTCGGGATGACGGGCTAAGAAAGTTTCGGCCAGGGTAACGGCTTCGTCAGCGCGGCTTTGCACACCCAGGGCATAGACCAGTTCGTTCACGGAGCGGGCGTCTTCAGGATCAAGCGCCAATGCCTGCTGTAACGGCGCGACGGCCTGGTCATAATCTGTTCCTCGGCCATGCAGGAAGCCGATATTGGCGAAGGCGCGTTGGTGGCGGGGGTTCAATTCCGTCGCCCGGGTGAAGGCCTCGATGGCTTCCTCCCGCCGCCGACCGTTCATATGGACCGTACCCAGGTTGTAGAAATCTTCCGGGTCCTGGCTGCCAAGCTCGATCGCCGTTTCATAGGCGGCGTGGGCACTTTCCTCGTCGCCCATCAATTGGTAGGCCACGCCCAGGCTGCCGAACACAGGCGGTGCCTCGGGCGCCAATTCGGCGGCCCGGCCCAGGGCTTCGGCCCCGGCCTGGGGGTTCCCCGTGATGATCTGCGTACGGCCCAGCTCGAACGCGATGTTGGCATCGTCCGGAAGATGAGCATGGACATCGGTCATGACCTGCACGGCGCCGGGGCCATCGCCGGCTTCCAGCAGCATCTTCGACAGGGTGACGGCGCAGGGGGCAAAATCTGGGTATTGGGCAAGGGCCCGTTTCAAATGCTCGATGGCCTGCACGGGCCGGCCCTGATTGTGGCGCACCAATCCCAGACAATAGAGCGCTTCCGGGTGGTTGGGCACGGCCTTGAGAACGGAATTGGCGTCGCTTTCCGCGCGTTTCAGGTTGCCCGCGCGAAACGCCTTGGCAGCGCGTTCCATCAGATGGGCGACGTCTTTTTCTGATTTAGGCTTCAAGGATGTCTCCTGATGGGCGGGCGGAACAGATCGGCAACCAAAAAGGCCGAGGACCGGGTCGGAAAGGTTGGCCAGAGAGTGCCATAGCCAGCCCCGTTTCGTCCATGGCGGGGCCCTGTTTTCGGCGCGGATTGGGCGTGGAGACGCCGCGATCCGGGGGACGGCGATCCGATGGTGTCATGCCCGGCTTGACAGTCTTGGGGGGCGCCCCTTATATGATCGCGCCTTTGCCCCGGGGATTACGGCCCGGGCAACGCAAAGGGCGCGTAGCTCAGCGGGAGAGCACTGTCTTCACACGGCAGGGGTCGCTGGTTCAATCCCAGCCGCGCCCACCATTTAAGCCCTTGTTTCCAATGAGATTCTAGGCCCCTACCTTGAAATGGGCAATCCCATTTCGTTCACAAAAACCAGCTTCATTCACAATTTCTGGCACTGTGCCGTGGAAGTCAGTACGTGCTGTCTCGACTATGTCGAGGCTCTCCCGCTGAGCTGCGCGTGCATCATTAAAACGCTGTGCGAGTGGGTAGGGGGGACCCCGGGGGCTAGGGGGTATGCCTTCTTATGCATTTCAGCTCGGAAATTTCTCGGGGAAATTCTGAGTACCGACTGCATAACCCGGATGTGATGGGCGGTACGATGGGCAATGCAATACTTGAGGCATAGTGCTTACCAGACCAAATAATTTTTAGGTCGAAAGCCAAGAAACCCGGGTTTTCTGGGGCGTTGAATATATCGGGGCTTAAAAAACGTCTGCCAGCCGTTATCTTTGTCGAAAGTATTTCCAGGTGGTGAAGACAAATGGCAGATGAATTCGAAGATGCTCGCCTTGCGCCTCGGGGTGACGAGCTTTGGGACGATGAAATTGAAGCCAAAGAGCTGAAGGAAAAAGCTGAGCGGCTTGATCACTCAAAGCGGATAGATGTCCATGTTTGGTCTGAGCATCCTGAGGTGAACTCGTTCGTCGATAAAATCTATGCCGATCACTATCAAGCCCGAAAGGTCAACATTGCAAAGAAGCACCTGAAGGTAGTTTTGCTGGACCTGTATGTGAATTGGAGCAACGACCCTTCGCTGGTAACTGCGTTTCACAGAAACAAGAATGCCTACAAAGCTGCGTCGGTATACAACGAGCTTCACATATCTCCGCTTATTATCGATGTCGTAGACACTTTGATCGACGCTGGTTTCGTCGAGCAGGAAAAAGGGTTCTACAACCAAGGTGATGGATCGGGACGCGTTGCGCGAATATGGCCAACCGAAAAGCTGATCCATCTATTTCAGAAGGCACGGTTCAGCCCGTTCGACGTGTGGTTTCACGGGGACAGGAAATTAGTCGTCCTACGAAACCGTGATGACGAGGATGTAGAGAATGACGACGTTGAATACGAACCGACCTCTGAGACCGATGCCATGGAGAAGAGGCTTGCAGCGTACAACGATCTACTGCGCCATACGTTTATCGATATCCCCGATCTAGAGGAGCCTTTTATCCGCTTTGAGTCTGGCAAGAGTAAGTTGCCGGTCAATCAGCATTCGAAGTTGGTTCGGCGGATATTCAATAGAGGCAGCTTCGAATATGGCGGAAGGTTTTGGGGAGGATGGTGGCAACGTGCTTCAAAGGAATGCAGGGGAAATATCTTCATCAACGACCAACCGACAACGGAAATCGATTTTTCCGGGTTTCACATTGTCATGCTCTACGGAATTGAGGGCATCAATTATTGGGAAGAATTGAAAGAAGACACGTACATAATCGATAAACCTGATTTCATTGATACCGAAGAGGATTGCAGGTCCGTCGTAAAAGGATTGATGCTGGTCCTACTAAACAATCCACCAGACAAATCGGCATTTTCGGCTTTCCGCAGCAAGGCCGAATCTGGATCATTCGAGAAACGATTGACGAATATACAATTAGGCGAAATCCAGCGAGACATCGAGGCCAAGCATCCGAAAATCAAAAAATATTTTGGTGCGGATGCTGGTGTTTGGCTGATGAATAAGGACGCTCAGATCGCGGGAATGGTGATCGACGAATTCACAGAAACAGGCATCCCGATCTTATGCGTCCATGACAGCTTTGTCGTGCCTGTCGGTCACGAAGATTATCTCAGGGAAACGATGGCGAAAGCGTTCGAAAAAGTAGTGGGCGTGCCGATGATGCCTGGGTCGTATGAAGCGCTGGAAGAGGGCAACGAACGAATAGAAGATATATGGACACGGTTAAATATGACCTGGATGCCATACTCAAATGTTCCAGGCCGAGATGAAGCTGAAGAAGATTATAGAGCCAGAGTTCGACCGAATAAGGCGGAACGATACAGACGTCAGTTACAATTATTCCAAGATTGGCTGAAGTCTATGGGGCTTAGGATACAGAAGAGAGGAATTAGGCTAGAGAGAATATGAAGAATATAAGGATTATCCATTACTAAGGAGTATTGGCCCTAATCAGTTAGAACGGATTGACCTGTAGTCGTGTCGATCAAAGATACGTCAACGCCTCCGAGTTTTTTGACTAATGCCAAGCCCTGAAGGCCGTCCAAATTATCACTTCGCATCGCATAGAAAACATCAGAGCCGACAGGGCGCCCATTGACCATCTCATTCGTCTTTGCAGGGTACGAGAGTTGATAACGCCCAGTCTCCCAGCCATCTGCAAGCACGACCATAACTTCGTCTTCTATAGGCATATCAGAGAGCCCGGTTCGAGAGGATAAAATTATCATAGATTTCCTCCCTGTCTTTAATGCACTCCTCCGCATATTCATAACAGAGGTTCAAAAGCTCAACGGCTCGGTTACGGCAAGCGCGCATTTCTGCATCATGAGTTTGATTCTTTATGTCGTAGAGGGCTGCCGTAGTTGTTTCGGGTAAAAATCTGTTTCCGGTTGCTTGTGGCAAGAGTCCGCATTTTGCAAGGCTAGTTGCAAATGGCTTAGCGGCAAGTACGGCTTTATCTTCGCCTAAAGAAATTTTTCCATAAAGGGGGCCTGTTTGATCGCCACCCAATTCTCGAATAATTGATGAACGAAGGGCCTTCAGTCGAGAGTCAGCGCGTTCAGCATTCCAGAGCAAATCCTCCTCCAGCGTGATCCTTAAAGTTGGGCTCACCGCTTTCTGGTTTTCATTGATCTCCATGAAAAGTTCGAGCTGGTCAGATGACGATAGCCCTGTAAATGCCACAACAGGAATCGTGTTGCTTTCGCGGTACTCTGTATTTGCATAATCCCGCTGGTTTCCGTCGTTTTCGTGTCGCGGCCATGGTTGTGCTCGAATTCCCAAAAAAAGCGCCCCCGACCGGGGGCGCAGTCTGGGGAAGGTTAAAGACGGCTGCCGTCAGTCGGCATGCCCGGCCTTGGCTGGGGCGATGCCGAACAGGTCGGCGAGGGAGCGTTCGCGTTTGGTGTCGATCGTCGCCGTCGCGGTCATGCCGGCGCGCAGTGGCGGGGCGTCCGCCTTGGGCAGCAGGCGAAGGCGCACGGGCAGGCGTTGTACCACCTTGACCCAGTTGCCGGATGCGTTCTGTGGCGGCAGGATCGCGAATTCAGCCCCCGTCGCGGGTGAAATGCTCTGCACCTCGGCTTCCCAGGTGATGTCCGGATAGATATCCAGCACAACCGTCGCCGCCTGGCCCACGCGCACATGGGTCAACTCCGTTTCCTTGAAGTTGGCTTCGACCCAGGGCGGGGTGTCCGTGACGATCGCCAGCAGCGGTTCCGCCGCCGTGATCTGTTCGCCTGCGACCAGCGGCACGCTGACGACGATGCCGTTGGCCGGCGCGGTCACGGTGGTGTGTTGCAGGTCTAGTTTGGCCTGATCGAGGGCCGCCAGCTTGGTCCGCACCAGGGGATGGCTGTCCACGGGCTGGTCCGGCTCGCTGCCGAGCGAAGCCTGCACACGCTGCACTTTTTGCCGCGCCATGGTGACACGGTCGGCGGCGGCATTGGCATCGTTTTCCATTTCGTCAAAGCGGGCATGGGAGGTCACACCCCGCTTGACCAGTTCACGTTCGCGCTCGAACCGCTTGCGGAAATAGACCGCGCGGTCCTGGGCATCGCGCAGTTCGGTGCGGGCTTCGGTCAGCGTTACGGCCAGGGTGCGGACGTCCTGGCGGGCGGTGTCCAATTCCGCCTGCGCGCGCTGAACAGCGATGCGGAAGGGTTGTGGGTCGATCACGACTAGGATGTCGCCCTTGGTGACGTTCATATGGGCCTTGGCCCGGACCTCGACGGCGCGCCCGGAAATTTCCGCCGCCAATTTGGCGATGTCGGTCTTCACATAGGCGTTTTCGGTCGATACATAGCGCGCGCCGTGCAGCCAATAGGCTACGGCGGCGGCCACGGCGAGCAGCGGCACCAGGACGAGCAGTGCCATGCGCTTATTCAACACGCGCCGTGGCCGCTGTTCGGCCGCCGTCATCCCGGTTGCATCCAGGTTTATGGGGGATTGCTCATTCGGCATTAATTTTCTCGAGTTCCGTCGATTGGATAAGGTCGTTGTCGCTGGCCATGTCCTGCAGGCGCTGTTTCACCGTCAGCAGAAGTTCGGTCAGGGTTTCCCGTTCCTTGTGGCTTAGGCCCGAAAGTTCTTCTTCGACCATGGCTTCGGCGATGGGGCTGACCTCGCCGTGAATGCGGCGGCCCAGGTCGGTCATATAGACGCGCTTGATGCGGCGATCCGTTTCGTCCGGCCTGCGTTCCAGCCAGCCGAATTCCTCTAGCTTGTCGATCATGCGCCCGGCCGAGGCCTTTTCCACTTCCATCAATTCCGCCAGTTCGGACTGGCTGACGCCGGGCTGGTCGCCGACCCGGCGCAGGGCGATCCATTGGGTGCGGGTAAAGCCCAGATTACGGACGCGCCGGTCGAACACCGTGCGCTGCAGGCGCGCGGCCTCCATCAGCAGAAAGGCAAGATAACGCCCCTCGGAAAGGGGCTGTATATCGATCTTGGTCATCGGTGAAATTACCCTTGCGGAATTAGTAAGTATTCTTACTATTGCGGTCCTTACTGTCAATAGGGTTACTAATTTTCATGGCAACCGCGCCCACCGATATGGCTGATTCGCCGCCCCGCCCGGAAATCTCGCCGGCGCGGCGCTGGGTCATTCTGGGCGCCGTGGTGCTGAGCGTAACCCTTTATTCGACCTCGATCCTGATCGTCGCGGCGGTGCTGCCGCAGCTGCAGGGCGCGATGTCGGCGACGCCTGATGAAATTTCCTGGACCATGACCTTCAACATCCTGGCCACGGCCGTGACCACGCCATTGACGGGCTGGCTGGCCGGGCGGTTCGGGCGGCGCAACCTGATGGTCGGGGCGGTCGGCCTGTTCGGGCTGTCGACCTATTTTTGCGGCGCCGCCAATTCCCTGGAAGCGCTGATCTTCTGGCGCATCGTCCAGGGGGCCGCCGGCGCACCCCTGTCGCCCATGGGACAGACGGTGGCGCTTGATATCTTTCCCAAACATCAGCACGGCATGGTCATCGGGCTGTACGGCATCGGCGTGGTCATGGGGGCGTTCATCGGCCCCATGGTCGGCGGCGTGATGGCCGAAACCTATACTTGGCGCTATGCCTTCTATCTTCTGGTGCCGATTTCCTTCGGCGCAGCGCTGAGCGTCTATTTCGCCCTGCCGCGTACGCGCCGCCAGGAGAAGGTCAAACTGGAATGGACGGGGTTCATCCTGATCTCCGCCTCCATCGCCTGCCTGCAATTGGCATTGTCCCGCGGGCAGCGACTGGACTGGTTTCAATCCACGGAAATCCTGATCGAGGTCTTCGTTGCCGCCCTGGCGTTCTACATGTTCATCGCCCATAGCCTGACCCACAAGAAGCCGTTTCTGAATTTGCGGCTGCTGCTCAACCGTAACTATGCCTTGGGTCTTGTTCTGGTCACGATTTATGGAATGCTCAACTTCACGCCCATGGTGATTTTGCCGGGGCTGCTGCGTGAACACGTGGGCTTGCCCGACTCGCTGATCGGCTACGTCGTCGGTTCGCGCGGGATCGGTGCCATGATGGGGTTCTTCACCGCCATGTGGGTGGGCGCGAAATATCCGCGCAAGACCATGTGCGCGGGCTTTCTGGCGCAGGTCATCGCCGGGCTGTGGCTGATGTCTTCCAACCTGAACACCACGCCCATGGAATTCGCCCTGAACGGGATGCTGCAGGGGCTGGCCGTCGGCACCATCTGGGTGCCGCTGACCTCCGTTACCTTCTCAACTCTTGATCCCAAGCATCTGGATGAAACGACCTCGGTCTATCACCTGCTGCGCAATATCGGCTCCAGCTTCTTCATTTCCATGTCGGTGACGGAGATCGTGCGCTCGGCCTCGCGCAATTACGAACATCTGACGGAACACATCACGGAATTCAATCCGGTCCTCAAGTTCCCCTGGGTCATGGGCGAATGGGACATGGGCTCGGTCGAAGGCCTGGCGCGCCTGTCGGCCGAAATGGTCCATCAGGCGTCGTTGATCAGCTATATCAACGCGTTTGGGCTGTACACCCTGGCCTCGGCCGCGGCCATTCCGCTGATTTTGCTGGTCAGCCGTGTGCCGTCCAAAGCCGCGCGGGCCGGCGCGTAAATTCAGGAATTCCCCCGAAGAGAGAACAGTACCGGTACCACCACGTCCAGGTACCCGCCCTTCATGTCGTCGGTGAACTTGGGCAGGGGCTGGGCCCGTTCCAGCATGGCCTCGGCCTCGTGATCCAGAACGGAATGACCCGAGGTCTTGCGGATTTCGTGCGCCAAAACCCGGCCGTCGCGGGTCACCCGGAAGTACAGATGCACCACGCCCTGCATGCGGTGGCGGCGCGCGTTCTTGGGATAGGTTTTGTTGCGTTCCAACCAATAGCGCAGCACGTTGATGTAATTGGGGGCGGGGGTGCCGACGGGCCCGCCGCCGATCGCATCACGCTCATCGGCTGACTGTCCCTTGCGGCCGTCGTCCTTGCGGTCCTGACTGGCCGTGGCGGCGCGCGATGCCTGCTGGGTGCTGTCGGCCGTTACGGCTTTCTTTGCCGGACTGGTTTGTGGCGGAGAAGCGGTGGCCGTCGGGGATGCTTTCGGCACGGCTTTGGCGGGCTTTACCGGCGGCTTGGGCAACTGTTTGGGTTCGGGCGGCGGCGGGGGCTCATGGGCGATGACGACCTCGGCGGGCTCCGGTGTGACGGCAGGCGGCGGCTCGAATGCAGGGACGGCCTCTGGAACGGTTTCGGCCACGGCTTGAACAGCGGTCGGGGTGACGGCGCTGACTTCTTGCGGTGGGGCCAACGGGGTTTCCGGCGGGCGCAGGGCCTGTTGCGCACGGGCCTCTGTTTCCGCCCCGGCGCGGGTTGCCGTCATGGAAACGGCGACGGAAATTCCGCCCAGCCCGGGCGCCTTGGCGCCGTCCTGCGGGGGCTGCATCAGAAAGGCCATGAGCACGGCCGCATGCAAGACAAGCGCGGTTACGCCGGCCGCCATCCATTGCGTGGGGCCTGGGTTGTTCATCCGCTCTTCATCCCGATCACCACGGCCGGATCAGCTGTCGGCGAAGCCCAGGCGCACGGCCTCGGGCGTGGGTTCGGGGAACTGTTCGGCCCAGTCAAAGGTGATGTCCTCGCGCCAGGCAAAGCGCGTCAGATGATCGGTCAGGATGTACTGCATGACCGCGATCCCCTTGTCTTCGTGCGATCGGCAATAGAACGAAAGCGTGCTACCTTCGGCGGTCATCATGCAGCGCCCCGGAGGAAATTCGACACGGGCCTGGGTCTGGTCGTAATCGACATCGACCTTATGGGCAAAATGTTTGCAGAGCTGCACCAGGTATTTGCTGGCGTTTTCCGTTTCGACGGCGGCGAAACAAATGGGCATGGATGTCTCCTAGCGGCCGGTTGGGGGAAGGGGTGAGGATGTGGGTTCGGTCACGACGAAGGGCAGGCCCCGGGAACAGGTTTCGACCCGCCCCGCGACGCCGTAGGCCTGTGTCAGGGCATCCGCGGTCATGGCCTCGGCCGGGGGGCCGAAGGCCAGCAGCTTGCCGTCCCCGAACAGGGCGATGTAATCGCAATGGCGGATCGCCAGGTTGATGTCGTGCAGGGCCATCAGGCATTGCCCGCCGTGACGGGACAGGATCATGCGCACGGTTTCCAAAACCGTGATCTGCCAACGCAGGTCCAAGGCGCTGGTCGGCTCGTCCAGCAGCAGGACCGCCGGCCGCCGCACGATCACCTGGGCCAGGCCGACCATCTGGCGCTGTCCGCCGGACATCTTGTTCAAGGCCTGAAAGGCGAGGTCGCGAATATCCAATACGTCGAACACCCGTTCCACGGCGCGGTCGACATCGGGCACCGGCATGTCCGGGCGAACGGCACGGCAGGCGCTGAGCACGGCTTCGTAGGCCACCAGGGAGGTTTCCTGGGGCAATGTCTGCGGCAGGTATCCAACACGCTGCGCGCGGCGGAAATGGGTCATGCGGTCCAATGCCTCGCCGTTCAGATGGGCCCGGCCCGTGAATGGACCCAACCCGGCTAAAGCGCGCAGCAGGGTCGATTTGCCGACCCCGTTGGGGCCCAGTACGCCGACTAGCGATCCCGGGGGAATTTCCGGCAGGGTGACGTCGGTCAAAACCGGTTTGCCGGGATAGCCGACGCCGATGCCTTCGATGATCAAGGATGCCATTACTACCCCCGTCGTTTCTGTGACATCAGCAGGCCCAGGAACAAGGGAATACCGATCAAGGCGGTGACGATCCCGTCGGGGATGAGAACCCCCGGCACCAGGGATTTGCCGATCAGCGACGCCCCGGACAGGATGACGGCCCCGGCAAGCGCACTGCCCGGCAGGAAAAAGCGATGGTCCTCGCCCAAAGCCAGGCGCGCGATGTGTGGTCCGATCAGGCCGACGAAACCGATCACGCCGGTAAAGGCGACGGCGACGGCGGTCATGGCGCTGACCCGCAACAGTACGGTCAGGCGCAGCCGATCGACGGCGACACCGTAGCTGCGGGCGTAATCCTCGCCGCCGCGCAGCGCCGTCATGGCCCAGACCTGGCGGATCGATGCGGGCAGGCACAGGGCGAACACGACGGCGACGATGGTGACTTTTTCCCAGGTCGCGCGCGTCAGGGTGCCCATGGTCCAGAACACGATCTGTTGCAGGCTGTCACTGTCGGCGACGAACTGGATCAACTGGATCATCGCCTGAAGGGCGAACACCAGGGCGATGCCGAACAGGATCACCGTATCGACCGTCGCCCCGTAAACCCGGGATAGAACCTGGATCAGAAAGGCCGACAGAAGGGCCCCCGCAAAAGCGCAGACGGGCACCACGTAGTTTTCAGGAATTCCCAGGGGGGCGGAAAGATTAAGCACGATGGCAAGGGCCGCGCCCAGGGTCGCCGCATACATCACGCCAAGGGTCTGCGGGCTGGCCAAGGGGTTGTTCAGGACCGTCTGCATTTCGGCCCCGGCCAGGCCCAGGCAGGCCCCCACGGCGACGGCCATCAGGGCGAAGGGCAGGCGTACGTCCCACAAGATCACGTACAATCCCGGTTCCAAGGCATCGGGGTGAAGGAACCCGTTTGCGACCTGGGCAAGGGACAGGCCGGCCGGGCCGGTCATGATGTTGACCACCACGGTCGTGACCAGCGCCGTTGCCAGGATGACCAGCCAGGCCGTGCGCCGGGTGACGAAGCGGCGGTATCCGGCGGCCAGTGTCGGGGTGTCGCCTTCGCGGGCGGCTCCCGTGTCCGTCATGCCCTCTGTCCGGCTCATTTGGCGGGGGCGTCCGGCGCGAGGCCAACCCAATAGGCACCTTCCAGCGGCACCGGCTGGTATCGCGCAAACAGGGTTTCCAGGGTTTTGCGGGGATTCAGGTCCTTGAAGCGGTCCGGGTGAAGCCATTTCGCCATGGTCTGTACGGCCACCACGTTCATCGGCGTGTTGTAGAAGTTATGCCAGATCGCATAGGCATGGCCCGACTGCACGGCTTTCAGGCCGCTGATCGTCCGCCGACCGGTGGCCTGGATCAGGGTCTTGCGGGCCAAATCTTCATCGGCGCTTGGCCCCAGGATGATGCGCCCGGGTTTCGGGTATTTGACCCCGGCGGCCCCGATGGCCGTGCCCATGTAGATGTCGGGCTGCGCGACCAGCAAATATTCGGGGTTCAACAGGCCGTAGGCGCCCGGGATTTTTCCCTTGGCGATGTTATCGCCGCCGGCCCAGTCGATGAACCGGCCCATCATGCCGTCGCTCATGGTGGCGCAGCAGTCTTCACGGCCGCCGACATGGATTTCGATGAAGACCCGGGGTTTCTTAGTCACACCGGCCAGGCCGTCCTGAACCTTCTTAAGCTCCGCCGCGTAGAAATTATTGAAAGCCTCGGCCTCGGCCTCGCGGCCCATGATCTTGCCCAAAAGGGTGATGCTTCTCGGCGTGTTGACCAGGGGTTCAAGCCGGAAATCAACAACCACGACCGGCACGCCGGCATCGGCCAGCCGGTCCAGGATCGCTTTGTGCCGCGCACCCGGGCCGTGGCCCGACCCCAGGCCGAAAATGGCGACGTCTGGTTTCACGCTGATGGATTTTTCCAGGGAAAAGGATTCCGCGCTGCCGTGGCCGATCTGCGGCACGTCCTTCAATTTCGGGAAGACCTTGGCGTATTGCGCGAAGCCGGCCGGGTCGAACCGTTTGAAGTCGCCCATCATGCCGGCCAGTCCGCTGACCGGGTCTTCCTTATTAAGGACGGCGATATTCGGCAGGAACCGTCCTTCGCCCAGGATCATGGTTTTGACGGGGACCGAAACCTCGACCGTTCGCCCGGCGATATCGGTGACCGTGATCGTTTTACCGGCCTGGGCGGGGGCGGTCATCGAACCGATGGCCAGCAGCGCCGCCGCCGCCCATTTGGCGGCTGTCCGTGTTGGGGTTTTCATCGTCGTCATCATGGTTTCCTTCTTGATTGCTCTCCTGCAACGGCCATACGCGCGGAACGGGCGCCGCCCCGGACGATCCGAGGATCATCCATATGGGGCGGGCCCGCCGCGCAGTAACTGATGTTCGGGCGTAAGTTCTAAAAGTCCATTTTGGCCGTCAGCAGAAACGTTCTCCCTGGTTCGAAATAGGCCGAGGCGCTGGTTGAATCGCCCCCGGCCGTGGCACGGTCGGCATAGGTTCGGTCAAACAAGTTCTTCACATCCAGCCGGAGCGTCAGATTGCCCAGATCCATGTTGCCGATGTTCTCGGGTTGCCATTGGGCATAGAGGTTGACCACCAAGTAACTGTTCCGTGGATTGGCGGGGTCATCCGCGTTACGGAAGGCGAATTCATTGGTCGTGCCGACGCGGATTCCATATTCGGGGAACAGATGGGCGGCCTCTAAGGTCAGGATCGAACCCATGTTGAACCCGTGGTAACTGGATGATGTCGTGGCCAGCACCTCTCCGTTGGCGCGCAGGTTCTGCTGCGAGAAGGTGGCGCGCAGATAACCGTTGTCGTGGGTGTATTTGCCCGACAGGTTGTAGCCCTTGGACGTCAGGTTCAGGTTGCTTTGCCGGCTGGCGGAACCACGCTGGTGCGAACCGATGACCCGCGTGAAGAAGATATGGGCGTCGGCGGAGAAGGGACCTTCTTCGCCCTTGAACCCGACTTTGGAGTTGATCGAACGCGAGGCCTCCAGGTCGATATAGTTCCAAGAGCCGGTCAGGTTGTAGATCAATGATTCACCCAACGGGATGCCGCCGAAGGTGGAGCCGGCACCGGCATAGCCGGTCATCCCTTTGATGAAATCGTATTCGCCGTTCAGATTGCCGCTGGCGCCGCTGGTTTGGATGTGATCGCCGTTGACGCCGAACAGCCATTGCTTGTCGAAACGGCCACCGAACGATACGCGGATATCGTTGGTCATCTTCAGCCGCGCCTGTGCAAAGGCGCCGATGTTCTTGGAAATTTCATTATTGCCGAAGGGCTCGTTGGCGGGACCGAAGCCGGGGCGTGAAGAAAAACTGTTCTCGCCCTTGTCGCGGTAGAAATCGACACCGACGGTCACGCTGCCCGTTTGGGCCACGCCCAGGTTGGTGGTGAAGGTATTGGCCAATTTCCCGGAGAAGCTGGACGTCTTGGAATTGACATCGTGATTGCCGCCCAGGGCCAGATCGTCAATGTCGAGGCGGATTTCATTGTAGGACAGGACGAACTCGGGGTTGATCATGGCCGTCGGCGCTTCGTCCTTGTAGGTCATGCCGAAGGACTTGCGCTGATACGAATGAGGGATTGGCTGCGAGCCGTTGGACAGGGCGGCGAAGTTGACTCGGTTCGGCCGGATGCCTTCGTCCTGCAGGAAACTGGAATTGAACTCGACCCGGTCGCCCCCTTGGCCGGTCCAGGCTGCCTTGCCCAGGAAGGTCTTCATCTTGGGGGCTGATCCGAGGACCTCGACATCACGGCCGTCGTGGTAGTTGTTGGCGTTGTCGTATGAGCCGTGAATAAGGGTTTCGAACCCGGATGACTGACCGGCGAGGGTCAGGTTGGGGCTGTAAAGGTCCGTGTCCGATTCATAATGGAACTTGGCCATGCCGCCGAAGGTCTCGCCGGGCTCCAGGATGTCGCGGGCATCCTTGGTTTCATAGGCGATCGAACCACCCAGCGATCCGGGTCCCACATCGGCCGGCGTTACGCCGGTTTCGACGCGCACGCTTTTCAGCAGCGATGGATCGATAATGACCGTCCCCATATGGTGGAAGGTCGTGCCGACCTGGCGGGCGCCGTCGATCTTGACGTTCAGGTTCGAGTCTTCAAGACCGTTGATATAGGACTTGCGCGCAAGATCACCGCCGCCGCCGATTTTGACCCCGGCTTCACCCTGGAACACGTCTTTGATATCAATCGGGTTGGCCTGCTCCAGTTCTTCCTCGCCGATCTGATAGCCGCCTGGCGCGACCTCGGTTGCGGTGACGGAAATGGGGGCCAGGACGGTTGCGTCCTGCGCCATCGCGGTTCCGGCGGCGCCCAAGGGCACCAGTAGCGCTGCGGCGGCGGTGCCCTGAAGAAGAAGGGTGCGGAGTACAGGATGATGGGCATCCCGGGATCGGATGGTTGGCATGGTGGTCCTCAAGAGTTGGTCATTGCATTATAATTAAGAATGCTTCTCATTATCACTCCATGCGCGGAACAGCCACGATCTTGCCGTTTCAAAAAACACATATTTTTTGTGAAAAATCGCAATCGACCCGAATCGGCTGAAAACGGCGGTCATTCAAGGGGTGTTTGAAGCTGGGGGTGATCGATTGGCTTGGGTTTAAGGAACGGAAAAGGACGGCATGCTTTACTAATTGCAAGTAATTATTATTATTATTGCAGTGAGCGCGGGGCGTATCGAGGCGCCCCGCGGATGGCAGAGTGCGGGGGTCATATGGGACAACGCAATTTCTCGACGACGAATGCGCCTCGGGCTCGGGCGGGCCAACGACTTGGCGATCAACCAGTCAGCCAGGCGGATTTGCTCGAAATGGCGGTCGAAACCGACGCCAGAACCTTCAATATCTCTGCCCCGGCTTTGGGCGGCAAGGATACGGCCATCCACGGCCGCCTGAACAACGTGCGGTGCCGGTCGGGTCTTTACGTGCACGCCACGGATACGGTCGAAGCACACGACCTTGCCGCCGAATGGGACATGCCGCCGGCTTGTTCCGTAGCGGTGATGCTGGAAGGAAAACTGGAGGTCTGCCTGGACGATGTCGCAATGCATCTGGGGCCCGAAGGCCAGGAGGGCAATCTCGGCCCGACCGGTCATATCTGGTCGATCACCGAACCGGCCCGTCTGACCCGCCGGTCACAGAAGGGCATGCGCGTGCGCAAGGTCATCGTCACGGTGCCTTGGGAATGGATCGAACGGGTCCTGGCGGACAATGCCCTGCCCAATCAAAACTTGGAAACCTTCGCGCGATCGCACCGTGCCAATATGGCCTGGCGGCCATCGCCCCATGCCATTTCCCTGGCGGAACAGATCGTTAATCCGTCACGTGCAGCACCCACCCTGGTCAATATGTCGGTGGAAAGCAGGGCCATTGAAATCGTGCGTGAAGCCCTGGAAAGCATCATCGCCGATGCCCCGGACCGCGCGCCCAATCGCCCCACGACAAAGACACAGAAGAAAGCTCAATCCGTACGGGATTACATCAATACCCACCTTGCGGAAAACCCGTCCCTGAAAACGATGTCCAAGGACCTGGGCATGAGCGTCAGCACCATGCAGGAAGCGTTCAAGGAAATTTATGGCCGCACGATCGCCGACTATTTGCGGGAATTGCGCCTTCAGCGGGCACGCAAAGCCATCGAACGGGATGACGTTTCCGTCGCTCAGGCGGCCTACGAAGCGGGCTATTCGAACCCGGCGAACTTTTCGACGGCGTTCAAGCGGCTGTTCGGTTTATCGCCGTCGGATGTCCGGGGGTAATCGGCGGCGGCGTGAACAAGCCGGGTGGAGCGTGGTCCGGTCAGTTCGTGGGTTGTGTTGCGCTTTGCCCGGCTGCGCATTCGCCAACGTTTCCATCCGGCAATTTCGCACCGCAAACATTGGTTTGATCGTCGATCACGCTCTCGAACGTCGCCTCTCGCAGGTCCGCGCCGGTGAAATCGGCATGACGAACATCCGTCAAAATGAATTTGCAGCGATGGCATTTCACGCCGGTCATGTTGGCGTCGCTGAAATCCGTCGACTGCAGCAAGGATCCGCTCAGGTCCGCGCCGCTCAGGTTGGCACCCTGAACGCTGGTACCGGTCAGGTCGACACCCCGCAGGTTGGCGCCGCTTAATCGGCACCGTCCAGATTCGCGTTGGCAAGATTGGTGCTTTGCAGGTCGGCGCCGCGCAGGTCCGATGACCGCATGTCCGCCCAGGCTGCATTGACCTTGGTGAATTTAACGCCGGCCAGTTCGCTGGCGGACATGGTAATTCCGGTCATATCGACGATATCGAATTCGGCCCCCGGGGCGAACACAAAGGACAGATTTGCGTTGATCAATTTCGTGTTCACGAAAGTTGCATTTTCCAACTGTGCCCGGGACAACTTGGCGCCGGTCAAATCAGTGCCGCGAAAGTCGACCAGTGCCAGGTTTGCGCTGTCCAGGTCGATGCCCGACATGTTGCAATCCAGAAAATCGGCGCTGATAATGAACGCACCGCTCAAATCAATGCCGGACAAGTCACAGCGTTCCATTTTGACGTAGCGCAGATCGCAAAATCGGCAAGATTGATTGTGTTCGATCTTTTTGACCGCGGCAGGGTCGGCAGCATATCCGGTTCCGGGAGCATTCAGGATGACCGCCAGGGCGATCAAGATCGTTGCGGTCGAAAAAACCGGGCGGCGGAAAATGAACTGTCGAATGCGTTTCATTGTTCCGGCCTCAATAGAACAGGAAGTTCAAGGCGCGTTTCAGGCGCGATGAAAAGGAGTTGTTGTTTTCCCAACGATCAAGCACGACATCGCCGGTCCGGAATTCACGGTAAAGCGAATTGTCCTGCATATGAGAAAATACCGAGGCCCAGTTGGGATAGGTGCGGAACCAATCCGCATGACGGGCCTTGAATTCGGTCACGGCGGATTCAGAAGGTGTGCCCGCCTTTGATTTACTTGGCTGCTTGAATACGTATTCGGGAAGTCTGGGGGTGATCAGCAACAGCACGGATTTGTTGAAATCCGTAGTTGTCTGCCGGCTGAACAGATATTGGACAATCGGGATATCCTGCAAAAGCGGCACGCCGTCCCGGGTCTCCTCCGTTTCCTTTTCGCTGAGGCCCGATAGAATCAAAGTCTCATTGAAGTTCATGGTCACATTGGCATTGACCGTGGTGCGCGATGTTTCGATCTTGGAGGTAAAACCCGTCACTTTAGAATTAGGCGTATTCAGAAACGTGCGTTCGGCTACGACCGCCAACTTGACGCGCCCGTCATCCAGCATTTCCGGTGTGATGTTCAATTTCACGCCGACATCTTCTTCGATGGAAACGGCTTCGCCCGTGCCGCCCGCGGTCGATGGCAGGGTTTGCGCCTTGATCGAGACCCCGGAAAAGAATTCGGATGCCTGACCGTTCATCGCCGTCAACGTCGGCCGGGCGAGAATTTCACTTCGCGTGTCGGTGGCGGTGGCGATGTTCAAGGAATAGGTGATCGACGGGATGTTCAGAGCACGGGTAATCGTCCGCGTGAAATCACCCGTTGTCGTGCGCGTGTCGGACAGGGAAAACCCAGCCGTGGAAAGGTCCGTGCTGCCGAACTGAAGTGTCAAATTTGACAGCAGGTTGACGCCCTTGGCCGTGGTCGATTCTTCTTCTGTGCGGATGATGACCACGTCGACGATGACCATCTGATTGGCATCGGGAGCGGCTGCTTCGGCGCTGGTGTCGGAATCCGATGCCTGATCTTCGGAAGATTTGGCGTCGCTGTCTTGTTCGACCGCCACTACGGGCGCTGTTTTCGGCGCATTGGGGACGGTCCGCGGGGTATCCGCCCAAGGTGAACGCGGCCGGGTGTCCGTCACGACCGGCTCTACCGCGTCGGGGGCTTGCGCGTCTGGGTCCGGTAGGCCCTGTGCCAGAAGAACAGGATTGCGGATGTGGAAGCGTGTCCAATCGTGCAGGCGGTCCTTCAACCGAGTCTCGATTTCCGGTGCGGGATTCAAGGTCTTGAGGCGCTGCGCGTAATCCAGTGCCGTGCCCGGCTGGTTCAGTGCGGCCAGCGTGATCGCCGATGCCTGCTGAACCCGCAAGCTGTCCGGTTCAACCCGGCGCAATTGGCGCAGTACGCCGTCGGCCGTGGGCATGTCGCCGGCGTAATAGGATGCCGCCGCCATATAGTAAAGCAGGTCCGGGTCGCGCGGATTGAGGATCAGCGCCTCGGCCAGATGGTTTTGTGCCTTGTCGTAATTTCTAAGGTCCAGTTCCAGCAGCCCGGCATGGTAATGGGCGAACCAATTGGACGCATCCAGACGGATGGCGCGATCGTATCCCTGGCGTGCGAGGTCGTATTTGGCATCGGCCCCGGCAAGCGCCATCAGGTGATAGCTTACTCCTGTCAGGAAATTCAGCATGGAATTTCCGCCGTCCAGATAAAGTGCCTTATTGAAAAGCCCCAATGCGGCTTCAAAGTTTCCGGCATCAAGTTCGGCAACACCTTGGGCCGTCAGCCGCCGGGGTTCGGTGGTGAGTTTCGAGGCGGGAATGACGGATGCGACCGGCGTACTTTCCACGTTGGAAACGCCCGTGGTCTGACAGGCAGCGATCAGGCACAGGCTTGCCGTCGCTGCGGTTAATGCCACGCGGCGCCTTATGGGGGACGGTCTGGTCCCATACCCGAAAGTTTTAGAATAAGCGCTCATTTCCCCCCTGGTGCTGCATGTTTTAAAGCTGCGCAATGCCTATTCAATTTATGCAGAACAGGTAATAATCACCTGAATATACTTATGGTTTCCCATGAAAGCCAGATGTCTGGCCTGCAGGAATTTCCCGGCGTGCCTCAATCTTCTTCACCCCGCCCGGTAATCGTCTGGTTCCGCCACGACCTGCGGTTGGAAGACAACCCGGCCCTGGCGCGGGCCCATGCCATGGGAAAGGCGATCATACCACTGTACATCCTGGATGAAGGAGATGCCGCCCCGCGCATGCCCGGCGGTGCCGCTCGTTGGTGGCTGCATCATTCCCTTAAAGCCCTGGTGGATGATCTGGCGGCATTGGGGGCGCGCCTGATCCTGCGTCGCGGCAAGGCGGCGAATGTCATTGATAGCCTGATCGAACAGACGGGGGCGGAGACCGTCCTGTGGAACCGCCGCTACGATCCGGCTGCAATCGCGCGGGATGCCGCCATCAAGGCAAGCCTGAAAGCACGTGGCGTCCATGCGGAAAGCTTTAATGCGTCGCTTCTATTCGAGCCCTGGGAAATCAAGACCAAGGCCGGGGGCGGCTACAAGGTTTATACCCGGTTCTGGCAGGCTTGCCGCGAAGCGGGCGATCCTCCGCCGCCGGCCCCGGCGCCCGATGACCTGACGGCGCCGGATCAATGGCCGGAAAGCGATGATCTGAATGCCTGGGCATTGACGCCGAATGGACCCGATTGGGCGGCAAGTTTCGGGGATCATTGGCGGCCGGGTGCGGCCGGTGCGCGGGAGCGGCTGAACCGATTTCTTGATGCGGGTGTTTCGGAATATGCCGTGGACCGCGATTTTCCCGGCAAGCCTGCGACCTCGGGTCTGGCGGCCCATCTTGCCTGGGGGGATATCGGGCCCCGGCAAATCTGGCACGCGGTCAGGTCGAATGCCGCCGCTGGTGCGGGGCAAGAGACGTTTTTGAAGGAACTGGTCTGGCGGGAATTTGCCTGCCACGTCCTGTTCCATTTTCCCGAACTTGCGTCGGAACCCATGGATGCCAAGTTCCGCAATTTTCCCTGGCGGCCGGATGACCGGCTATTGACGGCCTGGCAGCGTGGGCGGACGGGTTATCCCATCGTCGATGCCGGGATGCGGGAGCTTTGGGCCACGGGCAGCATGCACAACCGGGTGCGGATGGTCGCGGCGTCTTTTCTGGTCAAACATCTGTTGCAGCCCTGGCAGGCGGGCGAGGCCTGGTTCTGGGATTGTCTGGTCGATGCGGACGCAGCGTCCAATCCGTTCAACTGGCAATGGGTCGCGGGCTGTGGGGCCGATGCGGCGCCCTATTTCCGCATCTTCAATCCGATACGGCAGGGGGAACGGTTTGATAAGGACGGCGCCTACGTGCGCCGCTGGGTGCCGGAAATCGCGGCCCTGCCCGATAAATACCTGCATGCCCCCTGGACGGCGCCGGATCATGTCTTGGCGGACGCGGGGGTCGTTTTGGGGTGCGACTACCCTGATCCCATCATCGACCACAAGGCTGCGCGGGACCGGGCGCTTATGGCATTCAAATCGTTGAAGCGCGGCTGATCGGTTTTTGCATCACCAGGGACCGCCAGCCGTTGATGGTCGTATGGCGGACCAGTTTCAGGCCCTGGCGCCGATGGGCGGTGATGACCAGCTGCGCATCGCGGACCAAAAGCCCCGACATGATGGCGATCCCACCGGGTGCCAGATGCTGGGCCAGGGTGCGGGACAGTTTGCGGATCGGCCGGGCCAGGATGTTTTCGAAAATCAGGTCATAGGGGCCCGCCCCGCGTACGATGGGCGAGGCATATCCGATGCCGGAAGTCGCCGTGAGCAGATGGCCGACACCGTTGCGGTCGGCATTGAAGGCCGTCACGCGGGCGGCTTCTTCGTCGATGTCCGTGGCGACCACGGGGGCGCGAAACAGCTTTGCCGCGGCGATGCCCAAAATTCCGGACCCGCACCCCATATCCAGAATGCGCGACGGCCGATGGCGGGACGCCATTTTCAACAGAAGTTGAAGACAACCGGCGGTCGAGCCATGCTCGCCCGAGCCGAAGGCCGTTCCCGAATCAAGCAGGATCGGCACCATGCCGAGCGGGAAATCTCCGTCGTAATGGGTGCCGTGAAGGAAAAACCGGCCAACGGCCAGGGGCGGGAATTCGAACTGGTTTTCCTTCAGCCAATCCTTGGGCGGGATCAGGTCGAACACCGGCGCCGGTGCCGTGCCCTCGGGAAAGGCCGAATTCAGGGCCGCGCGCAACTGTTGCCGGTCGGGCTCGTCGACGGAGATGCCTTCGACCTTCCAATCTCCCCGGTCCTCGTCCTTGAAGGCGGATACACCGGCGCAAATGGGCTCAAGACAGGCTTCAAGGAACGGCACATCGGCCGTGTCCGCACGAAAAGCGATGGACCAGTAAAACCGGCCGGGGGGCGGGTTCACGACACGCTCTCGACGAAACTGCCCATGACTTTCTTGCGTCCGGCCTTTTCGAAATCGATTTCCAGCTTGTCGCCGTCCTTGGCGGTGATCCGGCCGTACCCGAATTTCTGATGGAACACGCGTTCGCCGACGGCATGCCCGCCGCTGTCGCCGGTGCGGTCCGCGACCCGCCAATCGCCGTCGCCGCCGTTTCCGGCGAAGCGGGCCGCCCGGGGGCCGCGCCGGCGGTTAAGGGCACCCGGGAACGATGTGTCCCCGCCATAGCCGCCGCCCCCCAGGCCGCCATAGCCGGACCCGGAATAAAGTCCCTGTTCCTGCTGGCGGCTGATGTTGTCGGTCGGCAACTCGTCGGTGAAGCGCGACGGCAAGGCCGTCTGCCATTGGCCGTAGACCCGCCGGTTGGCGGCGAAGGATACGGCGGCGCGTTTGCGTGCCCGGGTCAGCCCCACATAGGCAAGCCGGCGTTCTTCTTCCAGGGCCGGCAGGCCGCCTTCGTCCAGGGCGCGTTGGTGGGGGAACAGGCCTTCCTCCCAGCCGGGCAGGAACACGGTTTCGAATTCCAGGCCCTTGGCGCTGTGCAGGGTCATCAACGAAACCTTGTCGTCGGTTGCGTTTTCCTCGTTCTCCATGACCAGGCTGACATGTTCCAGGAAACCGGCCATGTTGTCGAAATCTTCCAGGGCGGCGACCATTTCCTTGAGGTTTTCCAGCCGTCCCTGGGCTTCGGGGGCCTTTGACTGCCGCCACATGTCCGTATAGCCGCTTTCGTCCAGCACGGTTTTGACCACGTCCACATGGTCGGTGACGGACACCAGCGACCGCCAGCGGTCGAAATCATCCAGCAGGGCGGTCAGGGTCTGGCGGGCCTTCGGTTTCAGTTCGTCCGTGCCGCACAACGCCCGCGCCGCCGCCGTCATGGACAGGCCCTGGGCCCGGGCCAGCAGGTGGACGGATTGCATGGTCGCCTGTCCCAGGCCGCGTTTGGGCAGGTTGACGATGCGCTCGAACGCCAGATCGTCGGCGGGTTGCGCGATGACGCGCAGATAGGCGATGGCGTCGCGGATTTCCTGGCGTTCGTAAAACCGGGGGCCGCCGACCACGCGGTAGGGCACGCCCAGGGTGATCAGGCGTTCCTCGAACTCGCGGGTCTGGAACCCGGCCCGCACCAGAACGGCGATTTCGTTCAGCTTGTGGCCCGACCCATGCAGGCTTTCGATCTCGTCGCCGATCACGCGGGCTTCCTCGTCGCCGTCCCACACGCCGCGCACAATCACCGGGTCGCCGTCGTTTTCCTCGGTCCAAAGCGTCTTGCCGAGCCTGCCGTCGTTATGGGCGATCAGGCCCGAGGCCGCCGCCAGAATATGCGAGGTCGAGCGGTAATTGCGTTCCAGCCGCACCACTGTGGCGCCGAGAAAATCCTTTTCGAACCGCAGAATGTTGCCGACTTCGGCGCCGCGCCAGGAATAGATCGATTGATCATCGTCGCCGACACAGCAGATGTTCTTATGCGACTGGGCCAGCAGACGCAGCCACAGGTATTGCGCCACGTTGGTGTCCTGATATTCGTCGACCATGATGTAGCGGAACTGGTTCTGGTATTTGGTCAGGACCGCGGGCTCGTTCTGAAACAGTTCCAGGCACAGCAGCAGCAGGTCGCCGAAGTCGCAGGCATTCAGCGCTTCCAGCCGGTCCTGATAGGCTTGATAGATTTCCAACCCTCGCCCGTCGCACAGGCTTTGGGCCTCTTCTTCGGGCAGTTTATCGGGGGTCAGGCCCCGGTCCTTGAAGCGCTGGATGGTGCCGGAAACGATGCGCGCCGGCCAGCGCTTGTCGTCGATTTCCATGGCCTCCAAATGCTGTTTGACCAGGCGCACCTGATCGTCGGCATCCAGAATGGTGAAATTGGGTTTGCGGCCGACCAGTTCCGCGTTGGCGCGCAGGATGCGGGCCCCGATGGCGTGAAAGGTGCCGACCCACCAGCCTTCCACAGGTGCACCGACCAGCCGTCCGACCCGTTCCCGCATTTCGCGCGCGGCTTTGTTGGTGAATGTCACGGCCAGGACTTCCCAGGGCCGGGCCTTGCGCTGCATCAGGATATGGGCAAGCCGCGTGGTCAAAACCCGGGTTTTGCCGGTTCCCGCCCCGGCCAGGACCAGAACCGGGCCGTCCACGGCCTCCACGGCTTGGGATTGGGTGTCGTTCAGGCCAGCCAGATAGGGGGCCGGAGCCGCGGGAACCTGGGGGCGTGACGCAGGGGGTATTTCAGAGGGATCGGACATACCCCGTCTTATAGCCTCCCCGGACGGGGGATGCCATCTCGGCAACCGGAATTGACGGCGCCAGCCCGAAAACCATTGAGGGGTTATTCGTGGCCCAGTTCTTCGCGCCGGCGTTCCATCAGAACGCGGTTGAATTCGGTCATCACGTCGTCATGGGTGACGGCGCCGACCAGGGTCTTGTCCCGTTCGCTTTCGGTCACGGGAATGACGCTTTCACCGGATTTGTCCATCAGGGCGACCGCCGTTTCAATATCGTCGTGGCGGGCCAGGGTCGGCGGATGGGGGCGGGCCACGTCGCCCGCGTTGACCAGGGCGTCCAGGTCGTGATCGAACGCAAGGTCACTCAGGTCCTGAAGCGTGATGGTGCCGTGCAGGCTGCCGTCATCGCGCACCACGAACAGTTCGCCGACGGTCGAATCCTGCAAAAGATGGCGCAGCGAATCCAAATCCGTGCTCATGCCGACGGTGCTGATGTTGCAGCGCATCACCGCGTTGACGGCGATGGTCTGCATGACTTCGGATTCGATACCTTCCCTGAGGTCGATATCCCGTTCACGCAGTTGCCGGACGAAGAACGAACGGTCGTAGAAATGATGGGAGATTTCCGACGCGACCACGACCGCGACCATCACGGCGAGCGTCAGGGTATAGTCCGAGGTCATTTCGAAGATGATCAGGGTGGTCGAGATCGGTGCCCCCAGGACTGCGGCGGCAACCGCCCCCATGCCGACCACCGTATAGGCCGGCACGCCCGATGACAGGTCGGGGAAGATCGCCGTCGCGACGATGCCGTAAGCCCCGCCCGCAACCGCACCGATCACCAGGGCAGGCGAGAATATGCCGCCGGAAAACCCCCATCCCAGGCTGATCGCGGTGGCGATGATTTTGGCCGCGAGAATGATCAGCAACGTGCCGAAACCGTAAATATGCAGCATGGCGTCTTCGGTCACGCCGTAACCGACCCCCAGAACCTGCGGCACGACCAGGGCCATGGCGCCGACGGCAAGTCCCGCCACCGCCGGTTTCAGCCATAATGGCAAAGGCGTGCGTTTGGCCAGTTCCGTGGCCGTCACGACGGAATGCATCAGCAGGATCGCGCAAACCGCCGAAACCACGCCCAGCCCGGTAAACGCCGGAAATTCCCAGAACGAGGCGAGCGGATTGTCGACCAAAGCGAAGGCCGGAAAATTGCCGAACCAGTAGCGCGAAATGGCCGTTCCCGCGACGGACGCCACGACCACGGGGGCAAAGGCTTTCAGCGCGTAATGGCCGATCACCACTTCATTGGCGAACAGGGCCCCGGCAAGCGGTGCGTTGAACGATGCCGCCACGGCCGCCGCGACCCCGCATCCCAGCAAGGTACGGTTGAGGGACCGGGTCAGGTGCAGGCGTCGCGCCAGCCAGGCCCCCAATGAGGCCCCCAGATGCACGGCGGGGCCTTCGCGGCCCACCGATGCCCCGGCACCGATCGAAAGGGCGCTGGCGATGGCCGACAGCAGTCCGACCCGGGATGACATCCATCCCCCGTGCAGTTGTTCGGCCTCGACCACGTCGGCGACCCCCTGGGGCCGCCGGTTCGGCATCAGGAAATACACGAACAGTCCGACGATCAGGCCGCCCACGGCGGGCGCCAGCAGGACATGCCACCACACCAGCCCGGCGGCATGTTGGCTGAGACGTTCATGGTCCGTGCCGTAGAAAACATGTTGGACGAGTTCGATCGTTTCGCGAAAGGCGACGACGGCCGCACCCGAGGCACAGCCGACGACCAGGGCCAAGACCATCAGAATCAGATGGTCGTTGCGAATCACCCGTCGGGCCGCCAGCAGAAGCCGGGCGTATTTTAAGCGCGAAATTACCATAACCTTCCCGCCAGTATGATAGGGCCAGAAAGTTAAGTAGGTCTCTACAACAATACGTTATGTGGTTGATGGCGCGGGATGCTCAAGATTGGGCGTGGAGCCGGCCAAGAAGTTCGGCGGCGGTCAGTCCGGGGAGGAGTCCAGGGCATAGCCGGCGGAACGTACGGTGCGGATCAAATCGGGCAGATCTTCGTTGTTCAGCGCCTTGCGGAGCCTGCGAATATGGACGTCGACGGTGCGTGATTCGACATAGATATCGCGCCCCCAGACCCGATCAAGCAGTTGTTCGCGGGAATAAACCCGGCCCGGTTTTTCCAGGAACACGCGCAGCAGGCGGAATTCCGTCGGCCCCAGGCGCACCAGTTCCTCGCCCCGGTAGACCCGGTGTTCTTCCAGATCCATGCTGAGGTCGGCATAGGTCAGAACCTCGCCGGAATGTTCCGGGTCGGCGCGGCGCAGCACGGCGCGCACGCGGGCGATCAGTTCGTTGGGAGAAAACGGTTTGACCACATAGTCGTCGGCCCCGGAATCCAGGCCCCGGATACGGTCGGCTTCTTCGCCGCGGGCCGTCAGCATGATGATGGGCAGGCTGCGGTTCTCGGGCTTGCGCCGTAATTGACGGCAGACCTCGATGCCGGACAGGTTGGGCAGCATCCAGTCCAGGATGACCAATGATGGGTCTTCTTCTTCGACGGCAAGCACCGCCGTTTCGCCGTCTTCGACGACAAGCGCGTTGAAGCCTTCCTTGGACAGGTTGTAGCGGACCAGTTCGGCCAACGAGGGGTCGTCTTCGACGATAAGGATGCTTTTGCTCATGGGGCCTGTCACTCCTGCTTATTTGTCGTCGGGATCGACGACGGTGAAGCTGGACGCGTCGCTTTTCTCGCGCTCGTCTGAAGGAAGTTCGCCGTTGACCAGATAATACACGTTCTCGGCGATGTTGGTGGCATGATCGCCGACGCGCTCCAGGTTCTTGGCGACGAACAGAAGATGCGTGCAGGATGTGATGTTGCGCGGATCTTCCATCATGTAGGTCAGGATTTCGCGGAACAGGCTGGTGTGCAGCAGGTCCGCGTCGGCGTCGCGCGCGCGCACGGCTTCGGCTTTGTCCACATCGCGCGAGACATAGGCATCCAGCACGTCCTTGATCATACCCTGGACCAGGGTCGCCATGCGGGCGATGCTTTTGGTCGGGCCCAGGGGCGGCGATTGAGACAGTACCACCGACCGCTTGGCGATGTTCTTGGCATAATCGCCGATGCGTTCGATCAGGCTGGCCGTGCGCAGGGCCGTGATGGTAACGCGCAGATCGTCGGCCATGGGCTGGCGCAGGGCCAGGGTCATGGTCGCGTGGTTGTCCATCTCGGCTTCCAGCGCGTCGATTTTCTTGTCTCTGGCGATCACGCTGTCCGCCAGTTCGGTGTCGCGCCGGACCAGGGCTTCGATGGCATCGGCCAGCTGGACTTCCGCCAGGCCGCCCATTTCGGCGATGGTGTTGTCCAGCTTCTTCAGGTCTTCGTCGAAGGATTTGACGATATGTTCAGTACTCATGACGTGCGGGTCTCCCGAATTGGAGAAAGATCGATCCGTTAACCGAATCGGCCGGTGATATAGCCCTGGGTCCGTTCATCGGACGGGTTGGTGAACATTTTCTCGGTATCATCGACTTCTACCAGATAGCCCAGATGGAAGAAGGCCGTGCGTTGCGAAACGCGGGCCGCCTGCTGCATGGAATGGGTGACGATGACGATGGTGTAGTTCGAGCGAAGCTCGTCGATCAGTTCTTCGATCTTGGCGGTGGCGATCGGGTCCAGGGCCGAACAGGGCTCGTCCATCAGGATGACCTCGGGCGCCACGGCGATGGCGCGGGCGATGCACAGGCGCTGTTGCTGGCCGCCGGAAAGGCCCGTGCCCGGCTGGTCGAGCCGGTCCTTGACCTCGTTCCACAGGCCGGCTTTTTGCAGCGACGTGTGCACGATTTCGTCCAATTCGGTTTTGGAATTGGTCAGGCCGTGAATGCGCGGGCCATAGGCCACATTGTCATAGATCGATTTGGGAAAGGGATTGGGCTTCTGGAACACCATGCCGACCCGGGCACGCAAATGAACGGTATCGATGTTGCGGTCGTAGATGTCTTCGCCGTCGAGCGAGATCTGGCCTTCGACGCGGCAGATGTCGATGGTGTCGTTCATGCGGTTTAGGGATCTGAGAAAGGTCGACTTGCCGCAGCCCGACGGGCCGATCAACGAGGTCACTTCGTTTTCGTTGATGTCCAGGTCGACATCGAACAGGGCCTGTTTCTGGCCGTAGAAGACCTTGACCTGACGGGCCATGATTTTGACGGCGGGGGCGGCGTCGGATTGGGTCACAGGGGTGTCTCCGGCCGTTTCCTGGGGAATGCTCTGGTTCATTGCGGCGTATTCCTTACCATTTTCTCTCAAAACGCTTGCGCAGGAAAACCGCGCTTACGTTCATGAATACCAAGAAGGCCAACAACACGCAGATCGCGGCCGAGGTCCGTTCGACAAAAGCCCGTTCCGGGGAATCAGCCCAAAGATAGATCTGCACAGGCAGGACCGTCGCCGGGTCAAGCGCACCCTGCGGAACGTCGACGATGAAGGCGACCATGCCGATCATCAAAAGCGGCGCCGTTTCACCCAATGCCTGGGCCATGCCGATGATCGTGCCGGTCAGGATGCCCGGCATGGCGAGCGGCATGACGTGATGAAGGATGACCTGCAGCGGCGATGCGCCCAGGCCGAATGCGGCTTCGCGGATTGACGGCGGCACGGACTTCAAGGCCGAGCGCGCGGCGATGATGATGGTCGGCAGAGTCATCAGGGCCAGCACCAGCCCGCCCACCACGGGGGCGGAACGCGGCATCCCGAAAAAGTTGATGAACACCGCCAGACCCAGCAGGCCGAACACGATGGACGGTACGGCCGCCAGGTTGTTGATGTTGACCTCGATGGTCTGGGTCCATTTGTTGACCGGGGCGAATTCTTCCAGATAAATCGCAGCACAGACGGCCAGCGGGAAGGAGACCAGCAAGGTCACCAACATGGTGAAGAACGAGCCCACCGCCGCACCCCAGATGCCGGCCAATTCCGGCTCGCGGCTGTCGCCGGCGGTGAAGAAGGTGGTGTTGAACACGGTTTCGATCATGCCGCGGTTTTCCAGCCGCTCGTACCAGCCGATCTGCTTGTCTTTGACGCGGCGTTCCGTTTCTGGAACGTCCTTCGATATCTGCCCCTTGTTCAACTGGTCGATGTCGTCGGACATGGGCATCTGCACGGTCACCCGTTCGCCGATCAAATTCGGGTTGGTCATGACCATGTCGCGGATGATGTAGACGGCACCGGGGCTGATCATTTCATACAGTTGCCGTTTGTCGCGGCGCGAGGTGACGTCGGGGAACAGGTCGAAAAAGGCGTGGCGGATCACCGAACGGTAATTGGCGCCGGACAGGGTGGCCTGATCGCGCGTGCCTTCGGGGTCGATATCCTGTGGGTACAGCGTGATCTCCAGGTTGATCATCGTCTGGGTGAAGGCCGGGGTGGCCTTGGACACGATGGTCGAGAACAGCAGGCCCAGCATGCAAACGGCGAACGCGATGGCAAGAATGCCATAGGTCTTGAACCGGCGTTCGGCGGCATACCTCCGCTTCAGGTTTTTACGCACGGTCTCGTCGGAAAGGCGGTTCGTAAACCCGCCGCCCGAAGGGCCGTTCAAAGTCGTTGCCGCGTCAGTCATATTGCTCTCGATATTTGTTGACGATGGTCAGGGCGATGATGTTCAGCACCAGCGTGACGCAGAACAGGATGAGGCCCAGCGCGAAGGCGGCGAGCGTCTTGGCGCTGTCGAATTCCTGGTCACCGACCAGCAGGGTGACGATCTGTACGGTCACGGTCGTGACCGCTTCGAACGGATTGGCTGTCAAATTAGCGGACAGACCGGCGGCCATGACGACGATCATGGTTTCGCCGATGGCGCGCGACACGGCCAACAGGACCGATCCGACGATGCCTGGAAGGGCAGCCGGCAGGATCACCTGTTTGATGGTCTCGGACTTGGTCGCACCCAGGCCGTAGGACCCTTCGCGAAGGGACTGCGGCACCGCCGAAATCACGTCGTCCGACAGGGACGACACGAACGGAATGATCATGATGCCCATGACCATGCCGGCGGCCAGCGCGCTTTCGGATGAGATCGTCAGGCCGAAATCCAGCCCCAGATCACGAAAGAAGGGGGCCACGGTCAGGGCCGCGAAAAAGCCGTACACCACGGTCGGAATACCGGCCAGGATTTCCAGCAAGGGTTTGACCGTGCCGCGCACCTTGGGCGGGGCGTATTCGGCCATGTAGATCGCGGCCATCAGACCGACCGGGGCGGCCACGCACATGGCGATCAAGGAAATCAGCATGGTCCCGGCGAGCAGCGGCACGGCCCCGAACAGGCCGGTGGCGCCGACCTGATCCTTGCGAAGGGCGGTCTGCGGGCTCCATTCCAAACCGAATACGAAGTCCAGCGGATGGACCTTTTGGAAGAAACGCAGGCTTTCGAACACCAGGGAAAGAATAATGCCAAGCGTCGTCAAAACCGCGATGGTCGAACAGATGATCATGATGATCATGAAGGCGCGCTCGACGCTGTTCCGTGCGCGAAGGGCCGGTTGGATGCGCCCGCGGGCGATCAGGATGCCGCCGCAGGTCAGGACCACCATCAATGCGGTCACCAGCAACTTCGACGAGGACGTCAGGCTGGCGTAAAAGGCGGCCGCGTCGCGCAAATCGGCGTCGATGACCTCGCGGCTGACGATGTCGCCGTTGGCAAGGTTCTTCACATCGTTCAGCAGCAGGGAAAGTTCGGCCTTGGGCAGTTCTTGCAAGGAGGCCGGCAGATTGGCGATCAGCATGCTGTCCATGACCGATGTTTCCAGGGCCATCCAGCCGATCAGCAAAAGGAACCCCGGCGCCGCACACCACAGGCCGATGTAGTAACCGTAGTAATTGGGCAGCGAATGCAGGTTCCGGGTGTGACCGCCGGCGGTGGACAGAGCGCGGGAACGGCCCAGGAAGAAGCCGAGAACGGTGAGAAGGGCGAGGACGCCAAACAATGCGGGGAAGCTCATGTCGCTTCTGATCCTTCGGTCGCGGCGCCCGAAATACGGGCAATTGGGAAAATGAAAAAACGAATGGAAACTTGGTAAGAATTTGGAAAACCCCGGCGGACCGGGAGGCCCCCGGAAGGTAATATCCTTCCGGGGGCTTGGTCCGGGCGACCTTACAGGTCGATGTTGTTGCGCAGGTTGGCGCCGTCTTCGCGGAACTTGTTGCGTTCCTTGTCACCCATGGAGATCAGGCCCTTGTCGCCAAGGTATCCATCGGGGCCGAAAGCCTTTTCCGAGGTGAACTCGGCGACATATTCCTTCATGCCGGGGATCGAGCCGACGTGTGCCTTCTTTACATAGAAGTACAGCGGGCGCGACACCGGATAAGATCCGTCGGAGATGGCTTCGAAGGTCGGTGCCTTGCCGTCGACCAGGGAGCCCTGGATCTTGTCGGCGTTCTGGTCCAGGAAGCTGTAGCCGAACACGCCGAAGGCGTTCGGGTTGGCTTCCAGCTTACGCACGATCAGGACGTCGTTTTCGCCGGCTTCCACATAGGCGCCGTCTTCACGGACGGAATGACAGACGGCCTTGTACTTCTTCTTGTCCGTCTTCTTCATGGCCTTGATCCAGCCGATCTTCTTGCAGCCGCCTTCCAGACCCAGTTCGGCGAAGGCGTCACGCGTGCCGGACGTCGGCGGCGGGCCCAGGACTTCGATCTTGATGTCGGGCAGGGACGCGTCAACGTCCTTCCAGGTCTTGTTCGGGTTCGGGATCAGCTTGCCTTCGCCGGCCGGAACGTCCTTGGCCAGGGCCAGGAAGAGCTGCTCGCGCGTGATTTTCATCTGCGGCGAGGCCTTGGAGTTGGCGATGACGATGCCGTCATAGCCGACTTTGACTTCGACGACGTCGGTGACGCCGTTCTTGGCGCAACGTTCGACTTCGGATTTCTTGATCCGGCGCGAAGCGTTGGTCATGTCGGGGTGCTGGGCGCCGATGCCGGCACAGAACAGCTTCAGGCCGCCGCCGGAACCGGTGCTTTCGACGACCGGGGTTTTGAACTTGGTGGTCTTGCCGAACTGTTCGGCAACGGCGGTCGAGAACGGGAACACCGTCGACGAGCCGACAATCCGGATTTGATCGCGCGCTTCGGCGGCGTTGGCCATGGAAAGAGCCATGCCGGCAACAGCGGCGACTGCAAGAGTCTTGCGAATCATGGGTTACTCCTACGTGTCATGAGAGATACTGGGTTGTTCGTTACTTCGGAAAGCGTCGCCCCCGAATTTCATCGCCGCCAACCTAGGCTCGCCTCACGTCGTATTTATGACATGTATGTTGCACTTTTATGACATCGCGACATAAAAAATGGCGGAAACCCAAGGTTTTTCGGGTTTCCGTTACATGACACCCTTTGCGGATGTCACATTAAATACGTCTAAGAAGATGCAGCCGGTGATGTCGGGGTGACATCTGCCCGCCGTATTCGGGTCCGTCAGGAAAAAGACCAGGCGAACAACTGGAACAGCCCCGCGCCGATCAATGCGGCCGATGGAACGGTGATCACCCAGGCGGCGATGATGGTCATGAAGTGTTGACGGCGGACCAGTTTGCGCCGCCGGCTGCGTTCCGCCGTATCGCGTTCCGCAGGCTGGGATTCTTTGGTATAGCGGCCGTGGTTGATATGGGTCTTCCGCCCGGTAATCCATTCCCGGAAGAAGCCGACCCCGAACACGGCACCCACGGCGATATGGGTGGACGATACAGGCAGCCCCAGGGCCGATGCGATGATCACGGTGATGGCAGCGGCCAGGGCCACGCAAAAGGCCCGCATGGGGTTCATCTTGGTGATTTCGGCGCCGACCGTGCGGATCAGTTTCGGCCCGAACAGCAACAGCCCCATGGTGATCCCGGCAGCTCCCACGAACAGGACCCAGGTGGGAATCCCGACCTTGCCGTGTGTGCCCCCGGTGGCGGCCGTATCCACGACGGCGGCCAGGGGGCCGACCGCATTGGCCACATCGTTGGCGCCGTGGGCGAAGGACAACAGGGCGGCAGCGCAGATCAGCGGCATGGTGAACAGCGAGCGCACGGACTTGTTGCGGTTCTCCATGCCCTTTGCCTTACGGTGGATCAGGGGGCGGACCACGGCGTAGGTTACGATGTAAACAGCGACACCGATCAGGACGATCATTTCCGGCTCGGCCCGCCAGACCCTCTTCAAGCCTTTCATGACCAAATAAGAAGAGAACACCCCGGCCATCAGGGCGACCAGTACGGGCACCCAGCGCTTGGCGCCGGCGATCTTGTCTTCGCGGTAGATCACGTTGAATTTGATGAAGGCAAGGAATGCGGCGGCGATCACACCGCCCAGCAACGGTGAAATCACCCAGCTGGCGGCGATCGCGCTCATCACGCTCCAATCGACCACGGCGAACCCGGCGGCGGAAATCCCCGCCCCCATGACCCCGCCGACGACCGCATGGGTGGTCGATACGGGCGCACTCAGCCAAGTTGCCAAATTGACCCAAAGAGCAGCGGCCAGAAGTGCCGACATCATGGCCCAGATGAAAATGTCCGGATCGCTGATCTGATTGGGGTCGACGATCCCCTTGGAAATCGTCTTGACCACGTCACCACCGGCGACGATGGCGCCCATGGATTCGAACACGGCGGCGATGATCAGTGCGCCGACCATCGGCAGCGCGCGCGAGCCGACCGCTGGGCCGACATTATTCGCAACATCATTGGCACCGATGTTGAGCGCCATGTACCCACCGATGACGCCCGCCGCGACGATGAACATCTGGTGGTCCATGCCGACGGTCGCGATCATCGCGACGTTCGATGTGATCGCCAGGAACAGCAACGCCCAGCCGATGCGCGAGAATTGCCGCGACAGGGATTGGGTCGCATGTTCGACGGCAGCCAGCTTGCTGAGGTCTTTGCTGAGAGTCTCTTTATACATACGGGAAAATTAAGCCTTTGGCGGGCGTTCAGGAGACGAAGCGCAGACGATACGGTCCGCGCGGGCGGGAATGGGCGCCGACGTCTCCGATGAGAAGTTAATTTGTGACAGATTTATGACACATCAGAGGAGCGCGTGGCTACAGCTTCGCTGCTTCCCGCCAATATTCCTTGCTGATGTGTTTCGGCCGGCAGATAGACCGTAAAGGTCGAGCCCGTGCCCAGCGTGCTTTCCACCGCCAAATGGCCGCGGTGGCGGTTGATGATATGTTTGACGATGGCAAGGCCGAGCCCTGTGCCGCCGACGCTTTTCGACCGCGCCTTGTCGACCCGGTAGAACCGTTCGGTCAGACGGGGGATGGCGTCTTCGGGAATGCCGTCGCCATGATCCGTGACCTTGATCGCAACACCGGCACGGTTGGTGCCGGGGATGCGTTGGGCGTGTTCCACGCGGACATCGATGGCTTCGCCTTCGGCACCGTAGCGGATGGCGTTTTCGATCAGGTTGCGGAATACCTGAAACAACTGATCGGCCTCGCCGTGGATGGTCGGCAGGGTGCTGCCGTAGTTGACCCGGATCGGCATGTTGCGCGATTTGGCCTGAACGCCCAGGGCTTCGGTGACGTTCAGAAGCACACCGGCGATATCGACCGGTGCGGTCGGCCGGACATGTTCGTTGATTTCAACCCGGGACAGGGACAGAAGATCATCGATCAGGCCGGCCATGCGGCGCGCTTCGCGCAGCATGATGCCAAGGAACCGCCCACGGGTTTCCTCGTCCCCGCCCGCCGGCCCTTCCAGCGTTTCAATGAATCCCAACAGGGCCGCCAGGGGAGAGCGCAGTTCATGTGACGCATTGGCCACGAAATCAGCGCGCATCTGTTCGGCGCGGCGCGCGGTCGTCAGATCGCGCAGGACAAGGACGGCGCCGACGGATTTGCGGCCTTCGGTCGGCGGGTCGGCGTCTTTCGGCACGCCGGCGACATGCATTTCGAAGTTTCGCGTGGTGTTGCCCGGCAGGGTGACATCGACCGTACGGGTTTCGTTGCGGCCGATGGTCTGATCGACCGCGTCCAGAACCCGGGGGTGTCGCAAGGACATGGCCAAATCCTGGCCCACGCCGGTGATGTCCAGTAACTCGCGCGCGGCACCATTGGCGTACAGCACGGCGCGCCGGCCATCCAACAGGATCGTCGGGTCGGGAAAATGGTCAAGAATGCGGTCGGTCAAAGGGACCATGCATCAGGTTCCCTGCCTGTTCGCGCGATCGGCAAGCCGCAGCCAAAACACCACGGGCTCCCCGGCGTGATGGGGTTGATAGCGGAAAAAGTCAAGAAACGGTTCCGCGACAGTCGGTTGCCTATGGAGGCAAGCCGGGCCCGGGCGGAACGGCTGTTAAGTATGCGCGCGCTGTGCATCCTGTGGGGGTGTGGTGTCGGAAATGCCCATTTCGACCCGGTTGCGGCCATTGTGCTTGGCCAGGTACAGCGCCTCATCGGCCCGTTCGATCAAGCTTTCCACGCTTTCGCCGGGTTGGAATTCCGCGGCCCCTACGGAAACGGTGATCGTGCCCAGGCTTTTGCCCGTGGCACGGTTGATGACGGCTTTTTTCGATACCTGGGTGCGGACGTGTTCGCCGACCTTGGCGCCGTTTTCCAGCGTCGTATTGGGCAATACGATGGAGAATTCTTCGCCGCCGTAGCGTGCGGTCAGGTCTTCGCCGCGTACGCAGCTTTTCAAAATACGCGCGACGAACCGCAGAACCTGGTCGCCCACTTGGTGGCCGTGGCTGTCGTTGAAGGCCTTGAAATGATCGATATCGATCATCAGCAGGGTCAGGGGCTGGCCGCGGTCCATGGCTTCGGCAGCGCCGATGCGGATTTCCTCGTCGAACAGCTTGCGGTTGGCGACCCCGGTCAAGGCGTCTGTCATGGCTTCGTGGCGCAGGGATTCGACGTCTTCCTTGAGACTTTGAATCTCGCCGGCGGAATCCTTCAACCGGTCTTCCAGTACCTTGTTCCGGTCTTCCATCGTACGGGTGGCGGCGATGACTTTCTCCAACACGCCGCGCAGGTCCTTCAGGCCGGCTTCGGATGTTAACTGCCCGGTCACGACGGACAGCGTGTCGCCATATGCCTGGGCGTCGTTGCCGGCCTCATCCAGGTAGACCATCAGCTTTTTCAACTCCGTTTCCACACGGAGCGTAGCGTCGTTGAGAAAATCCTCGTCCAGCGTCACGCCCAGGAAACGGTCATAAATTTCCGCGTTGCGTTCCTCGGTGAAGGGTAAGCCGGCCTCAAGAATAACGTCGAGCGTACGGGTCAATTCGGGATAGGCGCCCGAAAAGTATCGATACCAAACAGCGAAATTGTTTGGTTTTGGCGGAATCCCTTTTTTCTCCATCATCTGGAGCGCCGACTTTGCGTAAGCGTTGGGATTGCTTTCTGATTTAGTGTCGTTGGACAACGGGCCTGCCTTCCAAAGGTTTCGGAATCACCGTTCTCACCTTTTTTGATGCCTGCCGGTCGTTTGTCGCCGTCATTTCATCAGCATATTATCTACCATACCCCATATGTCGAATTCATACCTTTTTCTTTATTTCGATATGTCGCCCTGCTTGCGGGGGGCGGGGCAGGGCGGATTGGTCCGCTTTCATCCGTTCAAGGGTGCTGAAAACCGGCTCGGGAAACGGTGCCGTGCGCCGTGTCTTTAGATCCACATGCAGGATCATCAGTTCGTTGGTGGCGGCAAGCCGACCCTCGCCGCTGTTGTCATCACCGGCATACATTTCATGGAACAGATGCAGGCGCTTGGCGTCGACATCCATCACCCGGGTGCGGATGCGCATTTCCTCGTCCAGCATGATCTCGCTGTCGTAAGTCAGATGTGCTTCGACCACGAAGATCGATCCCCCGGTCGCCTCGCGGTAGTCGGCATCCAGGCCGACGATGTCCTGCAGGGCATCGGTCGCGTGATCGAACACCAAAACGTAATAGGCCAGGTTCATATGGCCATTGTAGTCGATCCAATCCGGCTGAACCATTTCCCGGTGCACGATAGGGGCCGCGTCTGCGGCTTCGTTCTTATTGGTATTCGGGTTCGAGGGGGGGTGGTTGCCGATCATATCAACCTCTGTTTCGGTCTTCGGTTCTGGTCTGTCTTTAAAGCCACAGTGGCTCAAATCACCTTGGGAAGTCTCTACTTTCCACCCTTGGTGGGATCATCGTGGGAATGCAAGACATTTGACCTTTGCTTATGTGGGTGCAATAAGCGGTCGCGCATGCCCGTATGCCACAGTGCCTGCGGCATCGCGACGACGGAAAAGCGCGAAGTTTCCAAATGACCGGCTCCAAGAACAACAGCAAACACCCGGCCCTTGCCGTGGTCGTCCCCGTGCATAACGAAACGGAGAACCTGGACCCGTTGATCGGTGAAATCCGGGCGGCATTGGGCGGTTCGGCCTATGAAATCATCTACGTGGATGACGGCAGCACCGATGAAACCCTGGCCAAGCTTAAAGACATCGCCGGCCGGGTGCCGGAACTTCGGATTTTGCGGCACGTCAATTGTTGCGGGCAAAGTGCCGCCATCTGGACCGGCGTGCGCGGCGCGCGCGCGCCTGCGATTGCGACCCTGGACGGGGACGGACAGAACGATCCCGCCGATATCCCGGCCTTGCTGGCTAAATACAACAGCGAAGGCGGGGGCGAGCGCCTGATGATCGCGGGCCTTCGCGCCAAACGGCGGGATACCTATATCCGCCGTCTGTCGTCACGCGTCGCCAACGGCATTCGTTCCGGTTTGTTGCAGGACGATACGCCGGATACGGGCTGCGGTCTCAAGGTCTTTCCGCGTCAGGCGTTCCTGGATTTTCCGCGGTTCGATCATATGCACCGTTTCATGCCGGCCTTGATGATCCGCCTGGGCGGCCGTGTCATGTCCGTGCCGGTCAATCACCGCCCGCGCGAGCGGGGAACCTCCAAATACGGTGTGTGGAACCGTCTTTGGGTCGGCATTGTCGATCTGTTCGGCGTGATGTGGCTGCAAAGCCGGGGCTCCAAACCGGAAGTTGTTGAAGAAACCCCCGATTCCGACGGCACGGAAAGCGCCGGCCGATGAGCCTGAAGCTCGTCTTGCGCGGCGGGACGCTGCTGTTGTCGCTGATCGGGGTGGTGATTCTGATCCGGGCCACGGGGCTGGATGCGCATCTCGATGAGACCTGGATCGATACTTATGTGCGCGGCAAAGGCGTTCTCGGCGTACTGATCTTCGTCGTGGCCGGTGGACTGGTCACCGGGATCGGCCTGCCGCGCCAACTGATTGCCTTTCTTGGGGGGTATGCGTTCGGCATTGTCGAAGGCACGGCGTTGGCGGTTCTGGCGACCGTCGTCGGGTGTATTTTCACCTTCTATTACGCGCGCTTCATGGGACGGAGCCTGATCGCCGGCCGTTTTCCCGGTAAGGTCAAGCGGATCGACGGGTTCCTCGCGGAAAATCCGTTTTCCATGACGCTTCTGATCCGCTTTTTGCCGTTCGGCAGCAACTTGCTGACCAACCTGGCGGCAGGTGTTTCCAGTGTTCCCGGGCTGCCTTATTTTGCGGGCTCGGCCATCGGCTATGTGCCGCAGACGCTGATTTTCGCATTGATCGGCACGGGCATCAAAGTCGATCCGGCCGCCAATATCGCCCTAGCCGCCGGTCTGTTTGCCTTGTCCGGTATTCTTGGCGTCTATCTTTATCGCCGCCATCGCCACGGTAAGATTTTGGACGACGATCTTGATGCGGAATTCGACGACGCCAATCCCAAGACGGCGGATTGAAACCGTGAAGACAGCGGCCTGTTAGGCCCGGGGGGGCTGTCATGCATATCCTGCTTATACCTTCCTGGTATTCCCATTTGCGGTCCGTCGGCGCGGGATCGTTTTTCCGTGATCAGGCGCAGGCCCTGGCGGCGGCCGGACATAAGGTCGGTATGGTTTATCCCAAGGTCTGGGGAGTTCGTGATTATCGCGCCGGTCCGTTGCCGGACATGAACGTCATCCGAAACGAAGACGAGGGGCGGGTGCGTCTGTATCGGCTCGATACCCTGCACCGCCTTCCGCGCGTGCCTTTTCGCGACGCGGCTGCATTCACCCGGGCGGGCCAGAAGCTTTTTGATGCCTATGTCGCGGCCGAAGGCCAACCCGATATTCTGCACGCCCATGCCACCTTGAACGGGGGCGTGCTTGCAGCAAGCCTGAAAAAGCGATCGGGCGTTCCTTTCGTGCTGACGGAACATTCCACGGATTTTGCCCAGGGGAAGCACCGATGGTGGCAAAAGTCTCTGATATCGCGGGTTCTTTCGGCGGCGGATGTGCGTATTTCAGTTAGCCCAGAACTGCGTGATTTGCTCGTCCGGCAGTATGGCCGGCGCGCTGAACCGGTATCGGTCATCCCCAATATCCTGACGCCGGCGTTCGAAAAGGAAGCGCCTGCGGAAAGGTCGCCGGGGGCCAAGCCTGTGTTTCTGTGCGTTGCCCGCATCTCCGCGGAAAAGAACCAGGACGGCTTGATCCGCGCTTTTGCCGAAGCCTTTCCGCCGCAGGACGATGCCGTATCCGCACACGAACTGCATTTCATCGGCTCCGGCGATGGGCAGGCTCTGATAAGTCTGGCCAATACGCTTGGGATCGGTGACAGGGTCAAAATACTGGGTGTTCTGCCGCCCGATGAGGTTCGCCGCCGCATGGCCGAAGCCTTTGCCGTGGTCCTGGCCAGTTTCGTGGAAACGTTCGGCGTGGTGGTGATCGAAGCCTTGTCCCAGGGAACGCCCGTGATCGCGACCGTTTCCGGTGGCCCCGAAGGCATCCTGACACCGGAGAGCGGCATTCTGGTGCCTGTCCGGGATCATGCGGCATTGGTTGCGGGTCTGAGCGATATGTTGGCGCGGGGCAGGGATTTTGATCGGAAGCAACTGCGCCGCAATTGCCTTGAAACCTATGGCGAAAAAGCCGTGGTCGGGCAGTTGGAAGGGATCTATGGTCGCGTTCTTGGCCAGGACGGCGGCAAGAGGACATGAGCAAAACATATTCGGCATTTCTGACCGGGCTGGTCCGGGGATTGGCGGCACCCATGTCGCGCTGGCCCCGCCTTGCCACATTGACCCGCCTGGCTGATGCAGTTACGCCGCGCATACCCGTGGAGACCCCACAAGGTCCCATTACCTTTTATACTCCGGGGAAAAGCGCTCTTTATTTCGCGCGCCATGCCTTCACGCGTGAGCCGGAAACCGTTGAATGGATCGATGGGTTCCAGGCCGGCGACGTGTTTTGGGACATCGGTGCCAGCGTCGGGCCATATACGGTCTATGCCGGTAAGCGCGGGATCGCCACCGTTGCCTTCGAGCCCAACCCGTTCTCATTCCACTGTTTGGCCCGCAACATCGTTGAAAACGGCGTCGGCGAGGCCGTTGCCGCCCATTGCCTGGGGCTTTCGGACAAAAACGGGCGGGGGCGGTTCTACATGCCGTCGTTCGAAGCAGGCACCTCGGGCTCGTCCCTCTATGACAGTGAGTTGTCGCGTTTGGGGTTTGCCCGGGCGGATGTCGCCGTCGATGCGTTCGCCTTGTCCGCTGATAGCCTGATCGAGACCTTTGGTTTCACCCCGCCCCAGCACATCAAGATTGATGTCGACAGTATCGAGCCGGACATCATCCGGGGCGCCATGGGCGTGCTGAAAAGCGGCCGGGTGAAGTCGGTGCTGATCGAAATTGCGCCTGACGATGCCGAAATTCCGGGCCTGCTGGCCGAAGCCGGCTTCACGGAGGCCAGGCGCGGTATCCAGCGTGCGGATATGGATGTCAACGTGATCTTCACAAAGGGCGGCTAATCTATGGCGGACTTCCCAGCAGGTGACGCCGGGGAATCTCATCTCCTCAGTCTGGCCGGGCGGAGAAAACCCGGTTGATTCCGTGCATTTTCCCCCATTCCCCTTGACAGCAGGGCGCCAGCGGACTACATCGCTGGCACTCACTTGGGTCGAGTGCTAACAAATGCAAAAAACCCCTTACGTTTCCACTATTTAACGGAGAGCAGACAATGAAGTTCAGGCCTCTGCATGACCGGGTCTTGGTCAAGCGCATCGAACAGGATGAAAAGACCAAGGGCGGCATCATCATCCCGGACACGGCGAAAGAAAAGCCCATGGAAGGCAAGATCGTTGCCGTCGGTTCCGGTACCCGCAACGAAGACGGTTCCATCACGCCTTTGGACGTGAAAAAGGGTGACAAAATCCTGTTCGGCAAATGGTCGGGCACGGAAGTCACGATCGACGGCGACGAGCTGCTGATCATGAAGGAATCGGACCTGCTGGGCGTTATCGGCTAAGACCGACTGTCCGCAAGGTATCCGCCAAAAGATTGAATAAAGAGGATAGAGAAGATGGCTGCTAAGGAAGTTAAGTTTTCGACCGACGCCCGCGACCGGATGTTGAAGGGTGTCGATATTCTGGCTGACGCCGTCAAGGTCACCTTGGGCCCGAAGGGCCGCAACGTGGTCCTGGACAAGGCCTTCGGCGCGCCGCGTATCACCAAGGACGGCGTCACCGTCGCCAAGGAAATCGAACTTTCCGACAAGTTCGAGAACATGGGTGCCCAGATGGTCAAGGAAGTCGCTTCCAAGACCAACGACGAAGCCGGTGACGGTACGACCACCGCGACCGTTCTGGCCCAGTCCATCGTGCGTGAAGGTGCCAAAGCCGTTGCCGCCGGCATGAACCCGATGGATCTGAAGCGTGGCGTTGACATGGCCGTTGAAGCCGTCGTCGCCGACGTCAAATCCGCCTCCAAGAAGGTTAAGACCTCCGATGAAATCGCCCAGGTCGGCACGATTTCGGCCAACGGCGACGCCGCCATCGGCGCCATGATCGCTCAGGCGATGCAGAAAGTCGGCAACGAAGGCGTCATCGAAGTCGAAGAAGCCAAAGGTCTGGACACGGACGTGACCGTCGTCGAAGGCATGCAGTTCGACCGGGGTTACACCTCGCCGTACTTCATCACCAACGCCGACAAGATGACCTGCGACATGGAAAACCCCTACATTCTCATTCACGAGAAGAAGCTTTCCACGCTTCAGCCGCTGCTGCCGGTTCTGGAAGCGGTTGTTCAGGCTTCCCGTCCGCTGATCATCATCGCCGAAGACATCGAAGGCGAAGCGCTTGCCACCTTGGTGGTCAACAAATTGCGCGGCGGCCTTAAGGTTGCTGCCGTCAAGGCCCCGGGCTTTGGCGACCGCCGCAAGGCCATGCTTGAAGATCTCGCCATTCTGACCAACGGTCAGGTGATCTCCGAAGATCTGGGCATCAAGCTGGAAAACGTCGGCCTGGAAATGCTGGGCACGGCCAAGCGCGTCATCATCACCAAGGACGACACCACCGTCGTCGATGGTGCGGGCAAGAAGAAAGACATCGAAGGCCGTTGCAGCCAGATCCGTGCGCAGATCGAAGAAACCTCTTCGGACTACGACCGCGAGAAGCTGCAGGAACGTCTGGCCAAGCTGGCCGGCGGTGTTGCCGTCATCAACGTCGGCGGTGCCACGGAAATCGAGGTCAAGGAAAAGCGTGACCGCGTCGACGACGCCCTTCACGCCACCCGCGCCGCGGTTGAAGAAGGCGTCGTTCCGGGCGGTGGTACGGCTCTGCTGTATGCCACCAAGGCTCTGGACAAGCTGAAGCCGGAAAACAACGACCAGAAGGTGGGCATCGATATCGTCCGCCGCGCCCTTCAGGCGCCGGTCCGTCAGATCGCCGAAAACGCCGGCTTCGACGGTGCCGTGGTTGCCGGTAAGCTGCTGGAAGGCAAGACCAAGACCCAGGGCTTCAATGCTCAGACGGGTACCTACGTTGACATGCTGAAAGCCGGCATCATCGACCCGACCAAGGTCGTGCGTACGGCGCTGCAGGATGCGGCTTCCGTTTCCGGCCTGCTGATCACGACCGAAGCCATGGTCGCCGAGAAGCCCGAGAAGAAAGAAGCCGGTGGCATGCCCGCCGGTGGCGGCATGCCCGACATGGGCGGCATGGGCTTCTAAGTCGCAACACCCAAGTGCCGTCGGGGTTTCCCGGCGGTGCGAAGGTTGGTTTGCGCGAAAGAAGACCAAACGTCTTTTGCCAAAAACTTTCGGGAAAGGGCCGTGCCTTCGGGTGCGGCCCTTTTCTTATGTGCGGGATTTGCTGCGTGCCCGGGATCAAGGGCGGTAAAACCCTGCCTCGGCTATATGGCCGGGTGCGAAACTTTGCTACGGTTTGTTAAGCCCTGCGGCACCCTCTATGCGGCAGGGGATCCATCCAGGCCGGGTATCAACGAATGACCATCATCAACAGCGGTGCCGACAGCGTGAAGGAGCTGATCAAGGCGGGGCGTCTGGGCGACGCCGGGCAGGCGGCTTATCAGGCGGCGGTAACCGGGCGCGCCGATGCGGAAACCCTGGGGCTTGGGGCGCAGGCGGCCTATCAGGCCGGGGTTGATGATCTGGCCCTTGATCTGTTCGCGCGCCTGGATGCACGGGCCGCGTTGGATGCATCCCAATGGGCGATGATGGGCCACGCGGCGGAACGTTTGGGCACGCCGCGCATTGCCTTGCGGGCCTATCATCGGTCGCTGGACCAAGCGCCCGACAACCCGGCCGTTCATTACAACCTGGGAAGCCTGTATCTGCGCCGTCATCAATGGACCGAGGCGATCCATCATCTGCAGGCGGCCTGCGATGCCAAACCGGATTGGGAGCCCGCCTGGGAAAACCTAGTCCAGGCGATGATGGGGACCGAACATTACGAGACGGTCATCCCCTTTCTGAAAGACTGTATGGCGCGGTTTTCCGATAACGCGACATTCTATTTTCAGCATGCCGAAGCCCTGATGAACATGGGCGACCGGGCGGCGGCAGAGGCCGCTTACCGCACCCTGACGGAGCTTGCCCCCCATGAAGCGACGGCCTGGGCCGGATTGGCCGCGGCCGTGATCCAGGACAAGCGCAAGGACGAAGCCGCCGACATCATTGCACAGGCGGCAACTGCCGGTGCCGTGTCCCCGGACCTGGAAGAAATGGCGGCGACCTTGAAACTCGACGCGGGGGACGCCGTGGCGGCCAAGGCCGGCTACGAAGCCGTGCTGGCAACCACGCCCGGCCACAGGCTTGCCCGCATCAATTTGATCGATGCCTTGGTTCAGGCCGGGGATCATGATCAGGCCCTTCGTATTTGCGATGAACGTTTGGCGGAATTGCCGGGCGATCCGGAAATGCTGGCCTATCGGGCGGTTGTGCTGACGGACATGGGGCGTGCGGACCAAGCCGAAACCTATCTGCCGCCTGATCTGATCATGGGCCATCGTCCCATGGCGCCGGACGGGTTCGCATCCATGGCGGATTTCAACCGGGAAATGGTCCGCCACATCCTGGATCATCCCTCCCTGGTGCCGTCACCGCCCAGCCATGCCACGGTTCAGGGCCGCCATACCGGCAGCCTGGTGTGCGAGCCCTGGGGGCCGATGCAGCATTTCAGGGATATGATCGCCGAAGCCGCCAGGGTCTACCGGCGGCGTCACCGGAACAGCGACCATCCCGTGTTCACCCGCTGGTCCGATGAATATTCCCTGACCCTTTGGGCGGTGGAAATGAACGCGGGCGGCCATCAGATGCCGCATATTCACCCGTCGGGATTTCTGTCGGGCGTCTATTACCCGCAGCTGCCCGGGCAGGTGACGGACCCGGGCGACACCAAGGGGTTCATCGAATTCTTCCAGGCCCCTGAACAATTCAAGCTTCGCCATGCGCCCAGGCTGCAATTGTTCGCGCCGGAAGAAGGGGTCATGTACCTGTTTCCTTCGGCCTATTTTCACCGCACCATTCCGTTCGAAGGGGACGGCACCAGGATCAGCGTCGCCTTCGACCTGGTCGCGTTGTAGGGGGGGCGTCATGGTGCGCTTCGTTCTTGTCCACGGTGCGTATCATGGCGGTTGGTGCTGGGATCGGCTGGTCCCGCGCCTGAAGGATGCAGGGGTAGAAGCCATTGCCCCCGATTTGCCGGGCCATGGCCTGGATGCCACGCCAACCAAGAATTTGACGTTGGGGCTCTATGCCGACCGGATCGCCGAGCTCATTCGCGCACAAGACGCCCGCGTCACTCTGGTCGGCCATTCCATGGCGGGGGCGGTTATTTCCGAAGTCGCGGAACGGGTGCCGGACCAGATATCACGGCTGGTCTACCTTACGGCCTATATCCCCGGTGATGGGGAAAGCATCGTCGACTGGGCGCGCCGGGATGTCGGCACGCAGGCCCGGTCTGACAAGGTTGAATACGAACATGTTCCTTGTCTGACCCTGACCAAGGACATGACGCGGGACGCTTTCTATCAGGACGCGACACCCGAAGACCTGGATTGGGTCTATGGCAATCTGCGCCCGGAACCGCTCGCCATTTTCCGACAGGCCCTGGCATTGACGCCGGAAAACTTCGGGCGCGTGCCCCGGGATTACATTTCCTGCCGGGGCGACCGGGCGATTACGCCGGCCCTGCAGGACGCCATGCTGGGCGCCCTGCCGGCCCGGCGGGTGTGGGATATGGATTGCGGCCATTCGCCCTTCGTCGTTTATCCGCACGATCTGGCGGACGTTCTGATGGACGGCGAGGTCGCGAATATCTAGCCGGCGGCCAAACGGCTGTCGTTAAAGGCCCAATTCCGTCAAGCCCGGGAAATCATCCGCGGCCCCAGGGGCCAGGTGAATTTGCGGTCGGCTTCCACGATCAGCACGTCGTTGATCGAGGCCTCGCGCCGCTGCATTAATCCTTCTGGTGAAAATTCCCACTGTTCGTTGCCATGGGCGCGGTACCATTGGCCGTTATCATCGTGGAATTCGTACTGGAAGCGCACGGCGATGCGGTTTTCGTGGAACGCCCAAAGCTCCTTGATCAGACGATAGTCCAGTTCACGCGCCCATTTGCGGGTCAGGAACTCGACGATCTTGTCCCGGCCCGTAAAGAACTCGGCGCGGTTGCGCCAAGTGCTGTCCGGGGTATAGGCCAGCGAGACCTTGACCGGATCACGGTGGTTCCAGGCATCTTCGGCCATGCGGGCTTTTTGTTGGGCGGTTTCATAGGTGAACGGGGGCAGGGGGGGACGCGTCTCCATGATGAGACTCCTTCTCGAAACAGATTGATTTAAGTGTCGGGAGGGCGTCTCGGCCCGGGGTCGCGGTCGTTCGCGCTGTGCCGACGGTCGTTCGCCGGGCAATCAAGAATTGCACAGCTGTGGCACGAATGCATCTTGAAAGGTTGGCAAACTAATTCTACCGTCAGGATCAAAGAGGGGCGGCATATCGTACAGCCATCCCCGGGGGCGCATCCGAGCAAGGTTGATTAAAAGCGAACACGCATGTGTTTGGAGTGGAAGTATGCCGGGTGCCGGCCTGAAAATTCTGGTCATCGATGAAAGTGCCGAACGTGCCCAGGTCCTGTTGGCGGGGCTTGAGGATGCCGGGTATGCCCAGGTCCAGTATCTTCAGGATATGAGCGACCTGGTTCCCCGGATCGCGGCCATCGACCCGGACGTGATTTTGATCGATCTAGAAAACCCCAACCGCGATACGGTCGAACAGATGTTCCGCGTGTCGCGCGAGGTCAAACGCCCGATCGCCATGTTCGTCGATGAAAGCGACCCGGAAATGACCAAGCAGGCCATTCGGGCGGGCGTGTCGGCCTATATCATCGACGGGCTGCGCCGCGAACGCATTCAGCCGGTGGTCGATGTGGCGATTTCGCGGTTTGAATCTTACCGCGAACTGGAGCAGCGGGCGACCGATGCGGAATTGCAGTTGGCCGAACGCAAAACCATCGAGCGCGCCAAGTCCGTGCTGATGGACAAACGGGGCCTGACCGAACCGGATGCCTATGATGCCATCCGCCAGATCGCGCGGTCCAAGGGTAAGCGCATGATCGAGGTCGCCGAAAGCCTGCTGACGGCGCAGGAACTGGGTATTTGACGAAAGTCTGATCCGGCGACACCTTCGCCAAAATTTCTGATTAAAAATTATGCGATTAATGTATGGCTGCGTAAAATTTATGCGCATAGCTGCCTGTCCGTGCCCCATGCAGAGATCTATTATTCTTTGAATTCAATCAGTTAGATGCTTTCTGCAAGTTGGCACGGGGATTGTAGTAGAGAGATAGCCGGATGGTTCTCTGTCCGGTGTCCTCTGCGCCCAATGACGGGTGATCCTTTAGAGGCCTTCTGCCCCATGACGGGCTGAAATGCCGGCATGTGCCGGGTTTTTAGCTGAATGCCGCCGACCCTTTCGGTGGGTTGGATTGGAATACGGGGCGACGACAGTCATGCAAATTCGGTTAATGACGCCTGTTGGCACCAGTGTCCTCGTGGTCGAGCGGGACCGCCCGCGCGCCGAGGCGACCAAGCGTCTGCTGGTCGAACAGGGCTACAGCGTGACCGAGCTTTTGACCGATATGAGCCGGTTCGCGGATGCCGCCGCCCGCACCACCGCCGACGCCATCATGATTTATGCCGCCGAGCCCGATCAGGAATTACTGGATGCCTTGCGCGCCCTGCCGACGGAGCAGCGCCGGCCGACCATTCTGATCACCGAAGACGGATCGACCGACGCCATCCACGAGGCCGTGGCAGCGGGTGTGAATGCCTGTGTCGTGGTCGGCGTCAACGGCAACCGCATTCGTTCCGCCATCGATCTTGCGAAGGCGAATTTTTCCAATACCCGCGGCCTGCGCGAAGAGCTGGACGAGGCGCGCAACGCTTTGCGCGACCGCAAGGTGATCGAGCGCGCCAAGGGCATCATCATGCGCGAGCGCGGCCTGGACGAAGACGCGGCCTATACCTTGCTGCGCACCCGGGCCATGCAGCGCGGCGTGCGGCTGGTCGTGGTCGCGGAAATGGTCAACGAGGCTGCCGAGGTCATGCAGCTGTAAGGAATTCGCCGGCCGGCGCGCCCCGATAAAAAGGGAGATACGCGACGGCGGCAAAACAGTTTGGTGGTTGGACGATGACGCCCGACCGCTGGAGAACCGAACCGGGCGACGATGGGGTCGTCGGGCTCATACAGGGGGACGATGACGGCCCCCGACAAGGACCAAGACGTCCATCGGCCGGACCCATTCCGTGGTCCGCGGCGTTGGGCGTTTTTTAATGGAGTAAATCAATGGGCGCTTTTGCAAACCCGTTTGATCCCGACAAGCTCTTGTGGAACGGCTGTCCCTGTGGCCAGCACCGCTCCATCATCGAGCACAACATGGCAATGGCTGCGGCGCAGGGTAAGGACGCGTCGCGGTTCCAGTGTGAAGACGTGGACGGCGCGGAGGCCACTTCGGCTGCCGCTTCCGGGCACAGCCCCGCCAATTGCTTCGATCCGGCCTGCCAGGAAGCTGCTTGCGTTTCCATGCGTCAGTCCGCCGAAGCGGGTGGTCAGGGCGATATGATGCGTGCCGTTCAGGCCCATCAGGCCGAACAGGAAGCCAAGCTGGCGGAACCGGAAGCTTCGGACCTGGAAAGCACCATGTCCCGCGCGGTGGAATCAGCCGTCATGCAGGGCATGTTCGGAACCGACATGCATCGCCGTGGGTTCCTCAAGGCCGTGGGCGCGGGGACGGCTTATGCCGCCATCGCTTCCATGTTCCCGTTGGAAGAAGCCAAGGCCATGGCCGTTGAAATGGCCATGAAAGGCGGCAAGCTTGAAAAGACCAAGCTGAACGTCGGCTTCGTTCCCATCACCTGTGCCACGCCGATCATCATGGCGCATCCCATGGGCTTCTATAAGAAGTACGGACTTGATGTTTCCGTGATCAAGACGGCCGGTTGGGCCGTGTCCCGCGACAAATCGCTTTCCGGCGAATACGACGCGGCGCACATGCTCACGCCCATGCCGCTTGCGATCAACATGGGTGCCGGTTCGACCAAGGTGCCCTGGACCATGCCCGCGGTGGAAAACATCAACGGCCAGGCGATTGTTCTGTCGAAAAAGCATATCGACAAGAACGATCCGAAAATGTGGAAGGGCTTCAAGTTCGCCGTTCCCTTCGAGTACTCGATGCACAACTTCCTGCTTCGGTACTACGTCGCGGAAGCCGGGCTTGATCCGGACAAGGACATCCAGATCCGCGTCCTGCCGCCGCCAGAAATGGTCGCCAACCTGCGTGCTGACAACGTTGACGGCTATCTTTCGCCCGATCCGTTCAACCAGCGCGCGGTCTACGACGGCGTCGGTTTCATCCACAAACTGACCAAGGACATCTGGGAGAAGCATCCGTGCTGCGCCTTCGCGGCAAGCAAGGGCTTCATCGACGAGAACCCCAACACCTTCCTGGCGTTGTGGAAGTCGATCCTGGAAGCCACCGACTTCGCGTCGGTCAAGTCCAACCGCAAGGAAATCTCCGCGGCGATTTCGCCGAAGAACTACCTGAACCAGCCGGTCACGGTTCTGGAACAGGTACTTGTGGGGACTTATGCGGATGGTCTCGGCAACGTCAAGAAGGTCCCGGACCGGATCGATTTCGACCCGTTCCCGTGGCATTCCATGGCCGTGTGGATCCTGTCGCAGATGAAGCGCTGGGGCTACATCAAGGGTGACGTCGACTACAAGCAGGTCGCCGAAGAGGTCTATCTCGCCACTGATGCTCAGAAGCTGATGAGCGAGATGAGCCTGACCGGGCCGTATGGCACGCCGCCGAAATCGACCTACGAAAACTACACCATCATGGGCAAGACGTTCGATCCCGCGAAAGCGGAAGAGTACGTCCAGTCCTTCGCCATCAAGAGAACGTAAGAGGTAAAATCCATGTCCTTATCACTTCGAACCCGTGCCATCGTTTTATCGATAGCCCTGTTCTTCGCCTTCGCGGCGATCTGGGAACTGGCCCTGCCAAAAGGGACGGGTTCTGCCGAGGGCATGGATCCCGCTTACGCCGCCTTGATGGGGGCTACTGCCAAGGGGGCCTCGGCAATGCCGGGGCCCCTCGAGGTGGGCTCGCAGATCTGGGAACATGTCCTGGATCCTTTCTATGACGCCGGCCCCAATGACAAGGGTATCGGTATCCAACTTGGATATTCGGTCCTGCGTGTGCTGGTCGGGTTCGGTTTCGCCGTGCTGGTCGCCATTCCGCTGGGGTTTGTGATCGGCATGTCACCCCTGTTCTACAAGGCGCTGGACCCGTTCATCCAGATCATGAAGCCGGTTTCGCCGCTCGCCTGGATGCCGCTGGCGCTCTACACGATCAAGGATTCGATCATTTCATCCGTGTTCGTGATCTTCATCTGTTCGGTCTGGCCCATGCTGACCAACACGGCCTTCGGTGTCGCCAGCGTGCGCAAGGAATGGCTCAACGTGGCGAAGACGCTTGAGGTCGGCCATCTGCGCACGGCCTTCCGCGTGATCCTGCCGGCGGCGGCACCCACGATCATGACCGGCATGCGGATTTCCGTCGGCATCGCCTGGCTGGTGATCGTTGCCGCCGAGATGCTCGTGGGTGGTACGGGCATCGGCTACTTCGTGTGGAACGAATGGAACAATTTGTCGATCACCAACGTGATCGCCGCGATTTTCTTCATCGGGCTGATCGGCATGGCTTTGGACCTGATGCTTTCCTACCTGGCGCGTCTCGTCACCTACGCCGAATAAAATGAAAAACGGAGCACAGAAGATGATCGAGAGCACTAAAACGCCGCAGCCCCGTATTCGGGTCGAAGGCCTGGCGCAGCGCTTCCCAACGCCTGACGGTACCAGAGAAACCACCGTCTTCGAAGATGTCTGGTTTTCCGTCGAACCCGGCGAATTCGTCTGCCTGATCGGCCATTCCGGCTGTGGCAAGACGACCTTGCTGAACATCCTGGCGGGCTTGGCCACGGCCAGTTCCGGCAACGTCATCGTGTCGGGCCAGGAAGTGACCGGCACGTCGCTGGAACGCGCGGTGGTGTTCCAAAGCCATGCGCTCATGCCCTGGATGACGGTGATGGGCAATATCGCGTTCGCGGTGTCGTCCAAATGGCCGCGCATGCCGAAGAAGGAATTGTACGAGCACTGTCAGAAGTTCATCGATCTGGTGCATCTAACCGGGTCCGAGAACAAGAAGCCGTCGCAGCTTTCAGGCGGCATGAAACAGCGCGTCGGTATTGCCCGCGCCATGGCGATCGAGCCGCAGATCATGCTGCTGGACGAGCCGTTCTCGGCGCTGGATGCACTGACCCGAGGCTCCCTGCAGGACGAACTTCTGAGCATCTGTTCCGAGACAGAACAGACCGTGTTCATGATCACCCACGACATCGATGAAGCGATCCTGCTGGCCGACAAGATCATCCTGATGACCAACGGGCCCGATGCACGGATCTGCGAGATCGTCGAAAACTCGCTGCCGCGCAACCGCACCCGCGCCAACATGCATACTCAGGATAACTACTATCCCGTCCGCAACCATCTGATCGAATTCCTGGTGAACCGGTCGGTGGGCTTCAAGGACGAATTGGCATCCCCTGATTACGACCCCCGTCATCCGCCGGTCGTTCGCCCAACCGTCATCACCGACGAGGCCGGCGAAACCGGCACGGGCGCCCTGCGCGCCCAAGCCTGACACCCACACAGCTTACGCAAGCGTCATCAACGAAGGAGACAAAACGAATGACCCGCGCCGAACTGACCGAAAAAATCGTCACCCACAAGATCATGAAAGAGATCAAATGGGCCGACGTGGCCGAAAAAGTCGGCCAGTCCAAGGAATGGACGACCGCCGCCTTGCTGGGCCAGATGTCCATGACCAAGGACCAGGCGACCGCGGCGGCCAACGCCATGGGCCTGAACTTGTCGGAAGAAGAAATCGCCATGCTGATGACCGTGCCGTCGCGCGGCTCGCTGGACAATCCGGTTCCGACCGATCCCTTGATCTATCGCCTGTACGAACTGATCCAGGTCTACGGCACCACGTTCAAGGCATTGATCGAGGAAGAATTCGGCGACGGCATCATGTCCGCCATCGATTTCGAAATGGACATCGACCGCAAGGCCGACCCCAAGGGCGACCGCGTGATCATCACCCTGAACGGCAAATTCCTGCCCTACAAGGTCTACTAGAACAACAGTCCGGAAAGCCATCAACGGCGGTGGGCCGGCAATCAAAACCATCAGACAGAGAGGTGTACCAACATGAACGTTCGTAAACTCACCAAACTGGTTCCCGCATTGGCCCTGGTCTCCGCGGCTGCCGTCACCGCCGACCCCGCCCTGGCTCACCACCCCTTGGGCGGCATGCCGATGGAAACCTTCGCCCATGGCGTGCTGTCGGGCATCGGCCACCCATTGCTTGGCTTCGACCATCTGTTCTTCGTGCTGATGGTCGGCGTTGCCGCCCTTTATACAGGTCATCGCTTTACGGCCCCCGCCGGCTACATCGTCGCGATGCTTGCCGGCTGCCTGATGATGAGTATGGGCGTCGCGATGCCGGCCAAGGAAATCGTCATCGGTTTGTCGTTGCTGGCGCTGGGTGCGGTCGTTCTGTCCGGCCGTGCCATGGCTATCATCCCGGCCTTGATGGTGTTCGCCGCCTTCGGTCTGTTCCACGGTTCGGCCTTCGGTGATTCCATCGCCGCTCAGGAAGCCGGCGTGAACATGCCGGTTCTGGTCGGCTATCTGATCGGCCTGGGCGCCCTGCAGTACGGGATCGCCGTTGCCGCCGGCACGGTTGCCCTGAAACTGTGGAACGCCACGGAATCGACGGCCCTGGAAACCCGTCTGGCGGGTGCCGTGGTCGCCGGTGTCGGCATGTTCCTGACCCTGGAAAACATCGAAGGCATCGTGTTCGACGCCCTTCTGTAATTTCCGGCTTTCGAATACCCGGGCCACAGACGGCCCCACAGCCGGAGCATGGCGTGGCGGGACAACACGCCTGCTCCACCACTGATCAAACCGACGATGCGGCCCGTCCAATGGCGGTCGGGCCGCTGACCCAAGGGAGAGTACGGATATGGAACAGGCAAAGGTGCCCGTTACGCTCATCACCGGATACCTGGGTGCAGGCAAGACGACGCTGTTGAACCGCATCCTGACCGAAGAGCACGGCAAGAAATACGCCGTCATCGTCAACGAATTCGGCGAAGAAGGCATCGACAACGAACTGGTCGTCGACGCCGATGAAGAAATCTTTGAAATGAACAACGGCTGCATCTGTTGCACCGTGCGCGGCGATTTGATCCGCATCATTTCGACCCTCATGAAACGCGCCGACGATTTCGACGGCATGATTATCGAAACCACGGGCCTGGCCGATCCGGCGCCGGTGGTGCAGACATTTTTCGTGGATGAAGACGTCCAGGCCAAGGTATCGCTCGACGCGGTGGTGACCGTGGTCGATGCCTGCCATTTTCTGGACGCGGTCGATGAAGAACACGAACTGGCTGAACAGGTCGCCTTCGCCGACATCATCCTTTTGAACAAGACCGATCTGGTCGACGCGGACAAGCTGTCGGCGGTGAAGGCCAAGATCGCGGCGCTGAACAAGATGGCCAAGGTCATCGAAACGGTGAAAAGCCAGGTTCCCATATCCGACGTTCTGGATCGGGGCGCATTCGATCTTTCCCGCGTGCTGGAATTCGAACCCGGTCTGCTGGACGAAGAAGACGAACACGAACATGACGAAGACATCATTTCGGTCAGCCTCAAGACCGAAACGCCGATCGATCCCGAGAAATTTTCCGAATGGATCCGCGGCTTTATCATGGAACGCGGTGTCGACGTTCTGCGCACCAAGGGTATTCTCCACCTTAGCGGCCAGGAAAACCGGTATGTCTTCCAGGGCGTGCATATGGTGATGGACAGTGCCTGGGGGGCACCCTGGGCGGGCGACGCGCGGTCGTCCCGCCTGGTGTTCATCGGCCGTAATCTGAACGAAGCGGAACTGAATGCGGCGTTCCAGGCCTGCACCGTTGAAGCGGAACGGGGGGCGGCATGACGGACACCACCGCCTTTGACCCCCAGGCCATGGGGCTTGCCGCAACCGGCAACCCGGATGTCGGTGCCAAGGTCATCTCGCCTTCGGTCAAGCTCAGCGAAGGCACCCCTGTTGGTGTTCATCCGACCTTCACCGTGATCGAGCCCGCCCAGGCGCGGGCGGTCGTGGGGTATGGCGACGGCATGATCCGGGGGCTTGGTCTGGTGCTGGACGGTGCACAGCCGGCGGACCTGACCCGCATTCCGGCCACGCCCATTGCCGCCGCCACGGATATCGGCGGTGACGGCGTGCTGATCGGCACGGACGGGGGCGAGCTATTGCGTCTGGGCGGCTCGGAAACCGTCAAGCTGGCGGAAACGGGCGGGCCCTGGGTCGGCGAGATCGCGGTTCATTCCGGCAAGGCCTTGCGTGCCTTTGCCGCCGGCAAGGCCGTGACCGTGCTGGACGGCGAAGGTGCGACCGTTCTGACAAGCGATGATCATCCGTCGACGATCGCGGGATTGTCCTTTTCCCCGGACGGCACGCGCATCGCTTGCGCCCATTATGACGGCGTAACGGTCTGGACCCTGACCGATACCAAGCAGAAGCCCGTGCGTTTGGAATGGCATGGCTCGCACACGGCCGTCGCCTGGTCGCCGGGCGGCGGGTTCATCGTCACCGCCATGCAGGACAAGGAAATGCATTGCTGGCGCTGGAAGGACAAGACGGGCATGCGCATGCGCGGCTATCCGTCCAAGATCCGCTCCCTCGCCTGGACGGCCGACGGCCAGTATGTGGCCGCGTCGGGTGCGGATACGGTCACGTCCTGGGATTGCGCGGGCAAGGGCCCATCAGGCAAGCCGCCGTTGGAATTCGGCTATGTCTATGACGGCATTGTCCGCCATGTGGCGGCTCATCCAAGCGACCGCGTGGTCGCCGGGGGCTATTCCGACGGCACGGTACTGATCGGCACGATCGAGCAGGAAACCGCGATGATCGCCCGGCCCGCCAGCGGCAGCCCGGTGACGGGCCTGGTCTGGACCGCCGACGGCTCGGTCCTGGTCGCAACCGATGAAGCCGGGGCAATCGCCGTCATGCGGGTGTTGGAGCCGATGGTGTCCTGAACCCAGGCCATCGGCACGGCACTCGTCCGTTTTAGGCCACGCATTGTTGAATGGGAGGCAAGATCATGGATGACATTCTCGGCCTGTCGCGCGGCAAGCCCGACGGCAATGCCGGGCGCATAAAGGACCTTGTCCGCATGCGCTTTTGCCTGAGCGACGAGGCGACGCTCATGGTCTCGGAACTGCGGTGCCACGAAGACGGCTGCCCCGATGTGGAAACGGTTATTGCCATCATGGGGACGTCGCGGACCCAGCTGACCTGGAAGATCGCCAAGCCCATGGCCCGGATCGAGGCCGGCGACATCGCGGCCCTTTCCGTGGCGAACCCGGCCGACGCCTGAACGCAGGGTTCCTGCGATGCCGCAGCTTGGCGGATAATCGTCTTCGCCGAGATTCGGATGAAGGGGAGGAAGGCGGCGGGTCCCGAGGAGAGTGGCTGTCATTACCGACCCGCCGCCTTCCCTAAGTCCGTCTTGGGAGGTGATGGACTTAGAAATCGATTTCAGTTTTCCGGGGGCATCCCTGGAGGGTTGGAAATCACAGAACGTTCAAGCTTCATCCCTTGCACAGAACCAAGCTTTCGGTGTCGATGATCTGTTCCGCGATCACGCGCATCGGCTGTGACCGTTTCATGGCGAGCTTCCTGATCTCGTGATAGGCGGTGTCTTCTTCCAAGCCCTTCAGTTTCATGACGATGCCTTTGGCGCGCTCGATGGTGATGCGGTCGGCCAATTTCTCTTCTTTTTCCTGAAGCCGTGTTTTGAGTTCACGCATGCTGAGAAACTGGGCGCGGGTCCATTCCGCCAGGCTGGGGAAGGCCTTCAGGCCGGCCTCGACCGGAAGATAAGCCGACACGCCGGCGCGCGACGCCTGGGTCATGATTTCGGGCCGCTCATCATCGGCGAGGAACATCACCGGAAGCGGTTGTGCTGCGTTCAGGCTTTCAATTTCAGTGAAGGTATATTCGTCGGGCCTGGCGACACGAACGACAACCATATCGGGGGCAGCGTCACGGGCTTTGTCCGTAAGGGTTTCGTGAGGGGCCGCGAGGGCAACAATCTCGTGCGCCGCGCCATTCATTCCCCGGGCGTGGGCCGTGAAGGCCTCAACCGCGTCAGGAACATCCGTAACCAGCATTACACGCATCGTCGTTTTCTTCGTTGCCTCTGTTGTTGTGTTTTTGTCAGGCGTTGGGGCCTTGAGGCCCAGACTTCGCATGTGCAAAACGCAAGTCTTGTGCCAAGTTTACGGGGCAAATTTTCTCGTTTATTTGCAAATAGTTAGATGTTCTTGTAGTTTTGAGGGAGAATTTCAGACAAAAATTCTGCATAAAAAATAATCTAAAATTTTTTAATGGTTAAAATATAATCATTAAGACAAGCAGTAGAAACACATCGTGTATGGCCCGCAGGGCCATCCAGCGCTAGGCTCATTGTAGAATAGGATCGGTGCGAAAAACGTCCGACACGCAGGAGGACACAGGGTGACAGAAGACGAATTCCGGGCATCCGCCGAAGACAAAGGTTACGATCTACCCGTTGAAAAGACTTGGGATTCCGGACACGTCAACGACTGGCATGTCCATCCCTTCTGTCTTTATGTGTTTGTTCTCGCGGGCGAAATGACCTTAGAGTTGGAAACGGGTGGCGGTATTGAAACCACGGTCTGCCGATCCGGTGACAGCATCGAGGTTCCCATGAATGTCCGCCATACGGAACGTATTACCGGCAGCCGAACGCGGTTTTTAAGCGCGCCGCGCCATCCCGCCGGATGATGCCGCCATCTCTCCCGCGGAGGGGATCATCGCCCTTTACTTATGGATAGATTATCTTCGCCGTTTGATTGCAATACGATTGTGTTCTGATGTTCGCAGAATTCGCCAAAGCGGCGTCGTTGTTGCTGTCTCTTTGTCTACTTTACGCTTTCATTGCGCAACGTTGGCCGAACAATGAGATAACAGGCCGGATTTTTTTCGGGCTGCTGTTCGGTCTTGTCTGCGTGATCGGCATGGAATCGCCGGTGACCATATCGCCGGGCGTTATCTTCGATCCACGATCGGTGATCATCAGCCTGTCCGGGGTCTTTGGCGGGCCGGTCGGCGGCGTTATCGCGGGCGTGATCGCCGGCGGGTACCGTGCGTATTTGGGCGGTGGGGGTGCGCCCGTAGGGGTGGCGGTCGTGATTGCCTGCGTCCTGTTGGGTGTTGGATTCCGAGCCCTTTATACGTCCAAACGCATTCCATTGAACTGGCTGACATTGCTGGTCTTCGGCTTGGTGGTTCATGTCACCGTTATTGGGGTGTTCACGTTTCTGCCGCCGCCGGTGGTCGAAAAGGTGATGAAAACAGTCGCCTTGCCGTTCGTCGTTGCCTTTACCCCGGCGACGATGATCCTTGGGATGATCCTTGCCTATATCGATGACCGGATCGAAACCAGAAAGGCGCTTTTGAACAGCGAGGCCCATCTGAAGGCGATCGTCGACAACGCCCCCAACGGTCTGACGCTGAAGAACAAGGAAGGCGTGATCCTGCTGGCCAATCCGACCTATGCGGCCTGGGTCGGTTCCACCCCCAATGCCCTGGCCGGCAAAACGCTGTTGGATGTTTTTCCCGAAGCCACGGCCCGCGCCATTTGCGCGAAGGACAATTCGGTGCTGGCCTCTGGCGAAGTCAGCATCGAGGAAGTGACCCGGGTGTTCCCCAAGGCGGGGCTGAGGCGTCTGAGGAATCATAAGATACCCATCCGGTTGGGGGCGGACGAAGGTCAGGCCCTGGTCACCATCATGGTCGACATTACCGAGGAAAAGGCCGTGCAGGAGGAATTACGCGACGCCTTGATGTTGGCCGAGGATGCCAACAGGGCCAAGACCAAGTTCCTCGCCACCATGAGCCACGAACTGCGCACGCCCCTGAACGCGATCATCGGGTTCTCGGAGGTTCTTTCCGGTCAGTATTTCGGCCCGCCGGATGCCGCAAAATCCCGGGAATACGCCAAGGACATTCATTCCAGCGCCGGATACCTGTTGTCTTTGGTCGAAGACCTGTTGGATGTATCGGCGATCGAGGCCGGAGAAGCCAATTTCGATCCGGAGGAAATCGACCTTCTTCCCCTGGCCGGGGAATGCGTCGAAGCGGCACGCAACCGGGCTTATGAGAAGAATATTGCGGTTTCGCTCATGATCCCGGCGTCTTTGCCCAGGGTCATGGCGGATGAACGCGCAATCAAGCAGGTCTTCCTTAATCTTCTGGTCAACGCCATCAAGTTCACGCCGGCGTCCGGCCGTGTCAGCATTTCGGCCATTCAAAACGGTAATTTCATCGAAGTTTCCATTGCCGACACAGGACCGGGCATTGCGCCGGAATTGGTCGCCCGGCTGTTGGAACCCTTTTCCAAGGTTCAGCAAAATCCATTCACCACCGAAAAGGGCTGGGGTCTGGGGTTGTCGATTACCAAATCCCTGGTTGAAATGAATGGTGGCGAAATTCACATCGACAGCGAACTGGGGAACGGCACCAAGGTGACGTTCAGCCTGCCCGTCGCCGCGGCCAAGGCCGCCCAGGCGGGCTGATACGGGGGCTCGCCCACGCTATCCGCCGGTTTTTACTGTTCGTTGACCGGCCAGTCCGGGCGGATGGCACGGATCAGGCCCGAATGGTCCAGATCGCCGTCACCCGCATCGATCACCCGGTCGTACAAATCACGGCTAAGCGCCGTGGCGGGAAGTTCGATCCCCAGATGGTCGGCCAGTTCCATGGCCTGGTCCATGTCCTTGCGTTGTATCGGACAGCGCGCACCGGGCGTGAACTTGCCTTCGACCATACGCAGGCCGTGGACTTCTAGAATGCGGCTGTCGGCGAAGCCGCCGCCCAAGGCCTCGCGGACTTTTCCGGGATCGACCCCTGCTGCCTGGGCCAGGGACAGGGCTTCGGCGACGGCACCGATGTTCAGGCCCACGATCACCTGATTGGCGGCCTTGGCGACCTGGCCGGCCCCGGTCGGGCCGACATGGGTGATCTTTTCACCCAAAACCTCAAGGACCGGCCGCGCCCGTTCGAACGCGTCGTCCGTGCCGCCCGCCATGATGGTCAGGTTGCCGGCTTCCGCACCCAGGGTGCCGCCGGATACGGGGGCATCCACGTAATCGGCACCCAGTTCCTGGGCCTTGGCGGCCAGCATGCGGGTGACCAGCAGCTTGGACGTGCCCATGTCGATGATCAGTTTTCCCCGGGGCGGGGCTGCGAACACGCCGTCATCGCCGGCCAAAACCTTTTCCAGGGCGGGGGTATCGGACAGCATGGCGATCACCACGTCCGATTTCTCGCAGGTCTCCTTCGGGCTGGTGGCGGGGATCATGCCTTCCTTGGCCAGTTCCTCGATCACGCCTTGCGAACGGTTGTTGATGACCACGCCGGCACCCGCGGCCTTCAGGTTCCGGGCCATGGGTTTGCCCATCAGGCCCAAGCCGATAAAGCCGATGGTCATGCCTGCAAGTTTGGTCATTCGGATTTCTCCCCTTTATATATAACGGCGCACCCGTTATGGGAGGCGGGCCGTTCGCCGGTCAAGCCTTCACGCCAAATTTCGGAGCTTTCATGGAACCCGTCATCAATGTCGTCCTGCCCGTTTTCGCCATCATCCTTTCGGGGTATGTGGCCGGGCGCGTGGGTGTCATGGGGCAGTCATCGACCGATGCCTTGAACCGTTTCGTCTATTACGTGGCGCTGCCGGTGTTGCTGGGCCATTCCATGGCCCGGGTTGATGCCGCGACCATTTTCGACTGGCCGTTCATCCTGGCCTATCTGGGCGGCAACGGCGTGACCTTCGCGGGGGCCTATTTCCTGTCACGTTTCGCCTTCAAGAACGACATGTCGCAATCATCCTTGTTGGCCATGGTTTCTGTCTTTGCCAATACGGGCTACATGGGCATTCCGCTTGCGATCGTCGCCTTCGGGCCCGATGCGGCCCTGCCCGCGGCCATAGCGACCGTGTTCCAGACCTTGGTGTTCATTACCGTGACCGAGGTTCTGATTGCCGCCGGCAAAAGCAAGGGCACGGGCCAGGCTCTTGCAAAAGTGTTTGTCGATTCCCTATGGGGTCTGTTGAAAAGCCCGCTGTTCATCGCCTGTGCCATCGGCATGGCCTGGTCCCTGGGCGGGCTGAAACTGCCCGTGCCGGTCGATACTTATGCCTCGGTCCTGGGCGCGGCGGCCGGGCCGGGGGCCCTGTTCGCGCTGGGCCTGTTCCTGGTCGGCAAGCCGATCTCTGAAGGCATGGGCGAGGTTTCAGCCATGGTGGTGATCAAGCTTCTGATCCACCCGGTGATAACATGGGTCATGGGGGCTTACGTATTCGATGTGCGCGAGGACTGGCTGATCGTGCTGGTCATGCTGGCGGCCCTGCCGACCGGGGCCAGCTGCTTCGTCCTGGCCCAGCAGCAGAACGTCTACATCCGACGGACCTCGGCGGCGACGTTGTTCTCGACCTTGATCGCCGTGGTGACCATCGGGGCGTTCTTTGCCCTGCCGCAGGTCGCGGGTTTGCTGAGCCCTTAATCTTCCGTATTCAAATCGCTTAAGAACGACCGCACCTGGGCCACGGCCTCGCTCAGCCCGATGCGTTGAACCTCGACCGCTTCGGGGAAGGCCGCCGCCAGGCGCGTCGGCAGGGCCCGGTCCAGCATCACGAACACGCCCCGGTCGCCGGCCCGGCGGATCAACCGCCCGAAGGCCTGTTTCAGTTTCAGGCGTGTCAGGGCTTCGTCGAAATCGCGTCCGCCGAAGGCATTGCGCCGGGCCTTGTGCAGGATATCCGGGCGCGGCCAGGGGACACGGTCGAACACGATCAGCCGCAAGGACCGCCCCGGCACGTCGACGCCGTCGCGCACAGCATCCGTGCCCAGAAGACAGGCGTTTTCCTCGGCCCGGAAAATGTCGATCAGCGTGCCCGTGTCCAACGGCTCTACATGCTGCGCGTATAACGGAATGTCCAAATCCTCCAGGGGGCCCGCGATGCGCTGATGCACGGCGCGCAGCCGGTGGATCGCCGTGAACAGGCCGAGTGCCCCGCCGCCCGACGCCGTGAACAGCTCGCGATATGCGGCCGACACCTGATCGGCCGAATTGCGGTTGACGTCGCCGACCACCAGCACGCGGGTCTGCTTGCCGTAATCGAAGGGCGAAGGCACGGCCACATGGATTGCCGGGCGCGGCATATGCACGGCACCCGTGCGGGCGGCAGCCTGCGGCCAGCCGTCGCCGTCCGGATCGCGGTCGTCGTTGGTGATGTCACGCAGGGTCGCAGATGTCACCAGAACACCATGGGCTTCGCCGGCCACGTCCCGCGCGAAGGGCACGGTCGGGTCCACGTGATGACGGTGGAAGGCGACGTCGATTTCCCGCCCGGATATGCGCTCCAAGGCGAACCAGTCGACGAAGGTTTCGGGCGTTTCGCTTTTCAGCGCCTTCAGCATGTCGCGCCAGGCGGCGATCTGGGTCAGGCCCCGGCGTTCCAGCGACCGGGTCATGGCCTCGATCCGGTTGCGGGTCTGGGTGTCCAGGCTGTCGGCCTCGTCATCCAGTTTGGCGGCCAGACGTTGGATCAGTTCACCCAGGGGTTTGCCCAGCTTGCCCAGGGCGGTTTCCAGTTCGCCGGCGGCGGCCAGCAGGCCGTCGGTCGTGGGGTGGGGCTCGCATTCCAGGGAATAGGCGGCGTCTGCATCTTCGGCCCGGGCCAGAACCTGGGCCCGCAGGCGGGAAAGGAAGTCTTCCGCCGGGCCGCGGGGGCTGCCTTCGATCCGTTGGCGCCAACCGGGACCGGGCAGGGCGCGGGCCGCACCCAGGGCTGTTTCCAGGGCGTCCTGGGCCTTGTCGTCGTCGGAAATCAAATCCTCGATGCGGGCCTTCAAGCCGCGCGACCGCGACCGCTGGCCTTCTTCCGCGCCGACCAGCCAGCGCCGCAGGTCCGCTGTCTCATAGCCCGACAGATGAGCCGAAAAGGCGCCGTCGGCGGCGTTGAACAGGTGATGGCCTTCATCGAACACATAGCGCAGCGGCAGGCCGCCGCCGTCGTCCGACCCGATGCCGCCCATGGCCGCCTGGATCATCACCAGGGCATGATTGGCGACCACGATCTCGGCGTGCTTGGCGCGGCGTTGCGAGCGTTCGATGAAGCATTTGCCATAATGGGAACAGGCCGCATAAACGCATTCGCCCCGTGTGTCCGTCAAATCCGTGGTCAAGCCTTGCCCCATCAGGTCGGCCAGCCAGGCCGGAAAGTCGCCGCCCACCATGTCGCCGTCGCGGGTCGCCAGAGCCCAGCGCGCCAGCAGGCCCAGGGCGATGGCGTCGCGACCCGGCGTCTGCATGGATCGGTTCAAGGCTTCTTCGTAATTCAGGATGCAGAAATAGTTTTCCCGCCCTTTGCGGACGACGACCTTTTGTTCCTTCTCCACCGCATCGGGGTACAGGCGGTCCAATTCCCCATCCAATTGCCGCTGCAGGTTACGGGTAAAGGTCGAAATCCACACCGTGCCCTGGTTTTTCTGGGCCCATAGGCTGGCCGGCGCGATATAGCCGAGCGTCTTGCCCACGCCGGTGCCGGCCTCGGCCAAAACGAACCGCGGTTCGCCCGCCCGGTCGCGGGGCAGGAAGGCGGCGGCGGCGCCCGCGGCATAATCGGCCTGTTGGGGGCGTTGTTCGGACTTGCGGCCCAAAAGGGCTGCCAACTGTGTGCGGGCTTCGCCGGCGGCCACGGGATGATTGCCGGGCGGCGGCGGTGGGGCTTCGTCTTCCCAATCGGGCAGGCGCTGCCAAATGCGCAGTCCCTGGCGGGCCGAGGACGAATGGGGCTCTTCCCCCGCCCCCAAGGCGGCCAGAACGGCCCGGGCCCAGGGCCAGCCGCCCCGGTCCATGGACCAGGCGATGGCGGCGCTGTCGCCGCGCCCTTCCTGGGCCAATTCGCGCAGCATGTGATGGGCCGCCAGGGCCAGGATTTCGGCCTCGGCCTCAAGGGATGCGGGCAGGGCCAGGTTCAAGGCTTCGGCCAGGCCGCGCGGCGTCGGCAGGCAGAACCGGGCCGGCCGGCAAAAGGCGAACAGTTCCAGCAGGTCCAGGGCCTGGATGCCTTGCAGGTTCAGGCGCCGGGCCGTCGCCTTGGCGTGGCAGACCATGATCGGACCCGCCGTGCGGACGCGCCTGGCGGCTTCCGCCGGGCTCAGGGTTTCGATTTCGCCTTCTGGCGACAACCAAGCCGCATGGCGTACGCCGACCACCAGGGCCGGTACGTCGCGCAGTTGCGGAAAAGGGGCAACGGCCGGGGTCACGGCAGATGCAGGCCGGCGGGGTGGGTCGGGGGGCAAGGACAGGGGCGAATCATGGCGCCATGATGCGCCAGCCGCCCCGTAAATCCAAGCCGTGGAAACGCCGAATTGGCGGTCGCCGAACTAGCGGTCGTATGCGAGGTTCGGCGCCAGCCAGCGTTCCGTGGTCTCCACGTCCAGGCCCTTGCGCTTGGCATAGTCTTCGACCTGGTCCTTGGAAATCTTGCCGAGCCCGAAATACTGGCTGTCCGGATGGGCGAAATAGAAGCCCGAGACGGCGGCCGTCGGCATCATGGCGAAGCTTTCGGTCAGCTCGATCCCGGCGTTCTGTTCCGCCGCCAGTAAATCGAACAATTTGCGCTTTTCCGTATGGTCCGGGCAGGCGGGATACCCCGGTGCCGGGCGGATGCCCTGGTATTTTTCGTGGATCAGCTCGTCGTTGCTGAGCTCCTCGCCGGGGGCATAGGCCCAGAATTCCTGCCGGACGCGTTCATGCATGCGTTCGGCGAAGGCTTCCGCCAGACGGTCGGCCAGGGCCTTCAACAGGATGTCCGAATAATCGTCGTGGTTGGCCTTGAACTCGGCGAGTTTGTGTTCGATCCCAAGGCCAGCGGTGACGGCAAATCCCCCGATATAGTCGACATTGCCGCTCGCCTTGGGGGCGATGAAGTCCGCGAGGCAGAAATTCGGCCGCTTCGCATCCTTCTTCATTTGTTGACGCAGGAAGTTGAGGGTCATGAGAACCTCTGACCGCGTGTCGTCCGTATAAACCTCAACGTCGTCGCCGACGCTGTTGGCCGGGAAGAAGCCGACAGCCGCGCGGGCCGTCAGCCATTTTTCGCCGACGATCTGTTGCAGCATGGCATCCGCGTCTTTTTTCAGGTTGCGGGCCGCTTCGCCGACCTTGGCGTCTTCCAGAATGGACGGATAGGTGCCCGACAACTCCCAAGTGCGGAAGAACGGTGTCCAGTCGATGCGCGTGACCAGTTCGGCCAGATCGTAGTCATCGAAGGTCTGGATACCGGTAAAGGTCGGTGCCGGCGGCGTATAGGACGACCAGTCGCCCTTGAAGCCATTGGCCCGTGCCTCTGCGACCTTGGCCTGATTATCGGCCTTTGACTTGTTCGCATGCTTTTCGCGGATGCCGTCGTATTCGTCCGAAATCTGGCTGACGTAGCCATCTTTCAGCGTATCCGACAACAGGTTCGATGCCACGCCCACGGCGCGGGACGCATCCAGCACATGGACCACAGGGCCGTCGTAATTGGGCGCGACCTTGACGGCGGTATGAACCTTGGACGTGGTCGCCCCGCCGATCAACAGCGGCAGGTTCAGGTTTTTGCGCTTCATTTCGCGGGCGACCGTGCACATTTCTTCAAGTGACGGGGTGATCAGGCCCGACAGCCCGATGATGTCCGCGTTCTCGGCCTTGGCCGTTTCCAAAATCTTCTGGTAGGGCACCATGACGCCCATATCGACCACGTCGTAGTTGTTGCACTGAAGCACCACGCCGACAATGTTCTTGCCGATGTCGTGGACGTCGCCCTTGACCGTCGCCATGACGATCTTGCCCTTGGCGCGGCTGTCGCCGGCGGCGGCTTTTTCCTTTTCAAGATAAGGCGTCAGATAGGCCACGGCCTTTTTCATGACGCGGGCGGATTTGACGACCTGCGGCAGGAACATCTGGCCCGATCCAAACAGATCGCCGACCACGTTCATGCCGTCCATCAGGGGGCCCTCGATCACTTCCAGCGGTTTATCGAACTTCTGGCGGGCTTCCTCGGTGTCTTCGTCGATATAGTCGGCGATGCCGTTGACCAGCGCATGGGTCATGCGCTCGGCCACCGGCTTTTCGCGCCAGGACAGGTCTTCCTTCTTGGTCTTGGCCTGGCCTTTGACCGTATCGGCCTTTTCGACCAATTCATCCTGGGCTTCCTTGCGGCGGTTCAGGACCACGTCCTCGACCAGTTCGCGCAGGTCTTCCGGAATATCCGCATAGACCGTCAGCTGGCCCGCATTGACGATCGCCATGTCCAGGCCGGCATGGACGGCGTGGTACAGGAACACGGAATGCATGGCCTCGCGCACGGCGTTGTTACCGCGGAACGAGAACGACATGTTGGACAGCCCGCCCGAGGTATGAACGTGCGGCAGCTGTTCCTTGATGGCTTTGACGGCGGCGATGTAGTCCTTCGAGAAATTGTCGTGTTCATCGATGCCCGTGGCGATGGGAAAGATGTTGGGATCGAAGATGATGTCCGACGGCGGGAAGCCGATCTCTTCCGTCAGAATCTTGTAGCTGCGGGTGCAGATCTCGATCATGCGGTCGTAATTTTCCGCCTGGCCCGTTTCGTCGAAAGCCATGACGACCACGGCGGCGCCGAAACGCATGATTTCCCTGGCCTGCTCGATGAACGGCTCGGGCCCTTCCTTCAGGCTGATGGAATTGACCACGCCCTTGCCCTGCATGCAGCGCAGGCCGGCCTGCAGGATCGACCATTTGGATGAATCAACCATGATCGGCACGCGCGCGATGTCCGGCTCGGCGGCGATCAGGTTAAGGAACTTGGTCATGGCGGCTTCGCCGTCGAGCATGGCGTCGTCCATGTTCACGTCGATGATTTGGGCGCCGTTCATGACCTGTTGACGGCCGACCTCAAGCGCGTCGGCGAAGTTGCCGTCGCGGATCAGGCCCGCGAATTTGGGTGACCCGGCGACGTTGGTGCGTTCGCCCACGTTGACGAAACCGGTGGTGTCGTCGAAGGTCAGTGGCTCCAGCCCCGACAGGCGCAGAACGTTGTCCGGCTCCGCCGGTTGGCGCGGTGTCACGCCCGTAACCGCGTCACAGATTGCTTCAATGTGATCCGGCGTGGTGCCGCAGCAGCCGCCGACGATGTTGATCAGGCCGGACCGGGCAAACTCGCCCAGCTGTTCTGCCATGTGTTCCGGCGTGTCGTCGTATTCGCCGAATTCGTTGGGCAGGCCCGCATTGGGGTAGACGCTGACGAAGGTCGGCGTGGCCGCGGCAACGGCCTGCACGTGGGGGCGCAATTCCTCGACGCCCAGGGCACAGTTGAATCCGACGGAAACGGGATTGGCATGGGCGATGGAATTGTAGAAGGCTTCCGCCGTCTGCCCCGAAAGCGTGCGGCCCGAGGCATCGGTGATGGTGCCGGAAATCATCAGCGGCCAGCGCCGGCCCGTGTCGTCGAAATATTTCAGGATGGCGTAGATCGCCGCCTTGGCGTTCAACGTATCGAAGATCGTTTCCAGCAACAGAAGATCAACGCCGCCGTCGGTCAGGCCGCGGATCGCTTCCGTATAGGCTTCGACCAGGGCGTCGAAGGTGACGTTCCGGAAACCCGGATCGTTGACGTCGGGCGAGATCGAGGCCGTGCGGTTGGTCGGCCCCAAGGCGCCCGCGACGAAGCGGGGCTTGTCCGGGGTCTTCGCGGTCCAGGCGTCGGCCGATGCGCGGGCCAGCCGGGCACCTTCGTAATTCAGCTCGTACACCAGGGATTCCATGCCGTAATCGGCCTGCGCGATGGAGGTCGAATTGAACGTGTTGGTTTCCGTCACGTCGGCGCCGGCGGCCAGGAACTGGTCATAGATTTCGGCCAGGATTTCCGGCTGGGTCAGGGTCAGAAGGTCGTTGTTGCCCTTCAGGTCGTGGCCATGGTTCTTGAACCGGTCGCCGCGGAAATCCTCTTCCTCCAGCTTATGGCGCTGGATCATGGTTCCCCAGGCGCCGTCCAGCACCAGGATGCGTTCGTTCAGAATATCGCGCAGCTCGTCGCTGCGGTCCCGGACGTGGCGCGCCGGGAAGCGGTCGGACATATCATTCATTGTATTAGCCTGTTTGTTCTGTTGTCCGGACACCGGCGTTGCTCCCAACTGGGGGCTTGGGCCGCACACCCAGCATGTGGCAGATGGCGTAAGTCAGGTCCGCCTGGTTCAGGGTGTAAAAATGGAACTGCTTGTCGCCAAAGGCGTGCAGCGTCCGGCACTGTTCCGCGACCAGCGAGGCCGCGACCAGTTTGTGGGTTTCGGGGTCGTTCTCCAAACCGTCGAACAAGTCCGACAGCCAGCGCGGGATGGATGCTCCGCAGCGTTTGGAGAAATTGGCCACCTTGGTGAAATTGTGGATCGGCATGATGCCGGGGATGATTGGCACCCAGATGCCCGCCGCCCGGGCCTGATCGACGAAACGCAGGTGGACGTCCGTGTCGAAGAAATACTGCGTGATGGCCTGATCGGCGCCGGCGTCAATCTTGCGCTTCAGGTTGTCCATATCGGTCTTGGCGCTGCGCGCTTCCGGATGAACTTCCGGATAGGCGCCGACGGAGATGTTGAAATCACCGATCTGACGCAGGCCTGCGACCAGATCGCAGGCAAAGGCATAGCCGCCCGGATGGGGTTTGTAGATACCGGATGAATCCTGTGGGTCACCGCGCAAGGCAACGATATGACGCACGCCCATGTCCCAATAATCCTGTGCGACGGTGTCGATTTCCTGGGTCGTGGCGTCGACGCAGGTCAGATGGGCCGCCGGCAGCAGGTCCGTTTCATCCAACAGGCGCTTGACCGTTGCATGGGTGCGTTCACGGGTCGTGCCGCCCGCACCGTAGGTCACGGAAACGTATTTCGGGCCCAGCGGGGCCAGGCGTTGGATGCTGTTCCACAGGGTGTTTTCCGCGCCGTCGGATGACGGCGGGAAGAATTCGAACGACACCTCGACATCATCGGGCAGGGGGGCGGCAACGGGGCCCCCGGCAACGGCGGCGCGCCCGAAAGCGGCGACTTGTCGAAGGTTATCGGTCGGTACGGTCGGCATTAGGCTGATTTCTCCAAGGTTTGTCCGGCGGTGCTTTTGGAAAGCACGGGCGCGGCGTCGGTGTTTGCGGCGGCGGGCGATTTGACGGCGGACCACAGGGTCACGGTCAGGGGCTCACCGGTGAGATGGCGAATCGCGCCCGGTTTCAGGCCGGCGCTTTTCAGCCAGGTTTCGGCTTCGGCATCGGAAAAGCCCAGGCGCCGGTGCTGATGGTCGCGGCGCAGGGTTTCTTCCTCGTGGGGGGCGAAATCGATGATCAGTACGGTTCCGCCGGGGCGGACCATCTGTGCGGCGGCCTCGATGGCGCGGGCCGGGTCCGGCAGGAAGTGCAGGATCTGATGCAAGGTGACCAGATCGAAGGTTTCCGCCGGGAACGGCAACTGCATGATGTCGGCTTGCCGCACCTGGCAATGGCTCAACCCGGCTGAGTCCAGATTGGCGCGGGCGACCGAAAGCATTTCGCGCGACAGATCGACGCCCTGCCCCAGGCCCGTACGGTCGGCCAGAAGTTCAAGAATGCGCCCCGTGCCTGTGCCCAGGTCCAGGTGCCGTTCGATGTGGTCCGGTGCCAGATTGAGAATAGCGTCCTCAACCACGGCGTCGTCCACGTGCAATGAGCGCAGCCGATCCCACTGCCCGGCGTTGTCGCGGAAGTAAAGGGCGGCTTCTTCGGCCCGTTCACGCTTGATCTGAACCAGTCCCTGGCGGTCCCGGGCGAAAATCTCGTCGTCCAGGGGGGCCAGGTCGACCAGGCGCGCGGCCAGGTCCGTCTGCGGCCCGTCCTGGGCCAGGCGGTGAAACACCCAGCTTCCTTCAGGGATACGGGTCAACAGGCCGGCGGCGGTCAGAACCTTCAGATGACGGGAGATGCGCGGTTGGCTCTGGCCTAGAATCCGAACCAGTTCGGAAACCGTCAGATCGCCGTCCGCGCAAAGGGCCAGAATGCGAAGGCGGGTCGGTTCCGCCGCCGCCCGCATGCCGGCCATGGTGTCATCCAGGGTTCTCATAGGCCTTCATATACATATAAACATATCTTTATGTCTACTGGAAAATAAGGCCGCATGGCATTTTATTTTTCCGCCAGACGGAAAGTTTAAGGATATGGGGCAGCATGCACGGATAGTTGATGCACTCGATAGTAGGCGGCTGACTCTCCTGTGCGGTATAGTTCGGCCACGGTGATCGACCCGGGGGATAACCCGGGCGGCGATAAGATCAAACGTAACCGGTTTGGGAGGCTTTTGTTCTGGGAGGACAAACAGCACCTTCTTTCGATCTGCCGGCACTCAGTGGGTGCCGGCCTGAACGGTTTGGCATGTGTATTGCTGTATGCGGGAGAGGTATGAGCAATATGCAAAACCTACCCATCTGGACAGGTAGTCGATCCTGTTCCAACAGGTTATTTACATATAAACACCGTAAAAGCGGTATGTGGTCGGATACCCGGCAACAGGGGGAAATATGAAGAACTTGCGGATCAGCATGGCGAGCCGTCTGCTTCTGATCGCCATCGTGGTCACGGGTGTGATCCAGGTGATGAATGTGCTGCGGATCACCAATAACGTCGAAACCATCGACGATGCCTGGGGCGAATTTCAGGAAGCACAGAATGAAAAGGTCCGCCTGCTGGGCGACCTTAGGTCTGCGTTGGGTTATGGCGGACTGATTGAACATTTCAAGAATTACATGCTGCGCCAGTCGGACGAACAGCTGGGCGAGATCAAGAAATTTTCCGACAAGGCTGCAAGTGTGCTCAAAACCTATGGGACCTTGTCGCTGAACGAGGCCGAACAGGCCGCCGTCACGGCGCTGGAACAAACGGTGACGACCTATGCGGAACAAAGCGGCGAGATTGAATCCCTGACCTATGACGCCCTTCCGGCCGAAGAAATCGACAAACAAGTGATGGTCGATTCCGCCCCGGCGCTGGCCGCCTTGAAGACCTTGGCCGAGATCGCACAGGGCAAGAAAAAAGACGGCGCCAAGAAAACCAAGTCCCAGTTGCTGAACGCCATGCGCGAGCACCTGGGGTTCGGCGGTCTGATCCATCATTACAAGAATCTGGTGATCCGCAAGGATCCGGCTACGGTCGATAAGGTCAAGGCCGACCTGGCGGCGATTGCGGCCGTCACCGATGCCTATAAGGCGCTTGGCGTTTCCGATCAGGAAAAGCAGCTGCTTGACGGCATTTCCGCCGTCATGGCGGCCTACGACGAAGCGGTTGAAGCGCTGATGGCGCAGGCGGCCCAAGGGGCCAGCGCCCAGCAGATTGATCAGGAACTGGAAATCGACGCGACAGCCTTGATCGCGGGTCTGGACGGCCTGAAGAACGAGGTCAAACAGCAGTTGGATGCCAAGTCCCAGGCGGTCGAGGATTCGCTCGGCGATGTGCGGGAATTGGTCAAACTTGGCGTTTGGGTCACGGTTATCCTGCTTGGTTCCCTGGTGGTGGGGAGCTACTGGATGCTTCATTTTCGGGTTGAAAACCCGATCAAGGCGATTACCCAGGCCATGAACGATCTGGCCGGTGGAAAGCTCGATACCGCCATTCCCGCCCTTGGCGAGAAAACGGAAGTCGGCGAAATGGCCGGCGCGGTTCAGGTGTTCAAGGAAAACGCGCTCGAGGTCGAACGATTGGCCTCGGCGCGCGAACTTGAGGAACGTCAAAACAGGCGGCGCCTGCGCTCGGAAGTCCTGGCCCTCAACAATGCGTTGGAAGAAGAGGTCGAAAAGGCGGTCGATCTGGTCAAGGAGCGGGTCGATACGGTCGAAAACTCGGCCCGCATGGCGGCGGACCTGTCGCAGTCGGCGCATTCGCAGGCGTCGACGGTGGCCAGCGCCGCCGAGGAAGCGACCATCAACGTGCAGACCGTGGCCAGCGCGGCCGAGGAGCTGTCGGCTTCG